>NZ_JAADJI010000005.1:0-431993 GCF_036283065.1 Pseudomonas moraviensis subsp. stanleyae | reverse complement strand
CGGGTCAAGCGCTACAGGAACATCCCGCCGGATGCCTCGACCCGCTGGCCATTGATCCACTGCCCACCCTCCGACAGCAGCAGCGCCAATGCCCCGCCAATATCATCCGGCTGCCCGACGCGACCCAGCGCGGTGTTACTGGCGACCATGGCGTTGACAGCGCTGTTGTCGCGCACCGTACCGCCACCAAAATCGGTTTCAATCGCCCCCGGCGCCAGAATGTTCACACCAATCTGCCGCGCGCCAAGCTCCTTGGCCTGATAACGGGTCAGCACTTCCATCGCGCCTTTCATCGCCGCGTAGGCGCCATAACCCGGCAGGCTGAAGCGGGTCAGGCCGCTGGAAATATTGACGATGCGCCCACCGTCATTGATCAGCGGCAGCAACTGCTGAGTCAGGAAAAACGGCCCTTTCAACTGCACGTTCATCAGCAGATCGAATTGCTCCGGGGTGGTTTCGCTGAACAGCGCATGCACGCCGATCCCGGCATTGTTGATGAGGAAATCAAAGCGCTGGCGCTGAAAGGTTTGCTCCAGCGTTTGCGCAACCTGCCCGGCGAACGCGGGGAAGTTTTCGCTGCGGCCGACGTCCAGTTGCAGCATCGCCGCGTGCGCGCCGAGTGCCTGTAATTCGCTGACCAGAGTTTGCGCCTCGTCGGCGCGGCTGTTGTAGGTGCCGATGATGTCGATGCCTTGCGCGGCGAGGTGCAGGGCGGCGCTGCGGCCGAGACCACGACTGGCGCCGGTGATCAGTGCGATTTTGCGATTCATGCGGACTTCCTCGATTGCGTTGGGTGGTGATGGAAGAAGTGTATTTATCCGCCCTGAGCTGATAAACATGGCAGAAGCGGAATCACTGATCGGTTCAGCCGAACAATCACCGGGGCTTGTCATGAACAAACTGGAACTGCTGCGTACCTTCGTTCGGGTCAGCGAACTGTCGAGTTTCACCCTCGCCGGTGAAAGCCTCGGCCTGCCGCGCTCCACGGTGTCCGAGCAGGTGCAGGCGCTGGAAGCCTTGCTCGGCACGCGGCTGTTGCAGCGCACCACGCGTAAGGTGCAGGCCACCCAGGACGGCCTGGTGCTGTACGAACGCAGCAAGGATCTGCTTTCGCACATGGACGAGATCGAAGGGCTGTTTCGTCAGGATGAGGCTTCGCTGACCGGGCGCATCCGGGTCGACATGCCGAACATCCTCGCGCGACGGTTGATCATGCCGCGCTTGCCGGAATTCATGGATCGCCACCCGAATCTGCAGATGGAAATCAGCAGCACCGACCGCCGCGTCGACTTGCTTGGCGAAGGTTTCGACTGCGTGTTGCGCATCGGCGCGCAGCCGGATCAGTCGGTGGTCGCCCGGCATTTGGGCGACTTCCCGATGGTCAACTGCGCCAGCCCCGCTTATCTGCAACGCTACGGCGTGCCGCAGACCCTGGAAGATCTGACACAGCATCGGCTGGTGCATTACGTCGGCGTGCTGGGCTCGCGTTCGGAAGGGTTTGTCTATGAGGAGGACGGTGAGGTGCGGCGGGTGGCGATGGCTGGCAGTGTCACGGTCAACAGCACCGATGCCTATGAAGCAGCGTGCCTGGGCGGTTTCGGCCTGACCCAGGTGCCGCGCACCGGCATGCAACCGCATCTGGAGAACGGCGAACTGGTGACCGTGCTGGCGCAATACAGCGCACCGCCGATGGCGATTTCCTTGTTGTATGCGCGGCAACGGCATTTGCCGCTGCGGGTGCGGGTGTTTATGGATTGGCTCGGCGATGTGGTTCGCTCGACGCTCTGACTGACCACCTTCGACCGAACTGTGGGAGCGAGCCTGCTCGCGAAGAGGGCGTTGGCGCAGAGTTGTCTGACCCAGCGCTTTCGCGAGCAGGCTCGCTCCCACAGAGATTTGCATAGGGTCAGAAGATTTGGGTGAACAGCCAGTACAGGCTGCCCGACAACAGAATCGCCGCAGGCAGCGTCAACACCCAGGCCATCAACAGATTACGGATCGTTGTCATCTGCAACCCGGCGCCATTGGCAACCATGGTCCCGGCCACGCCCGAGGACAACACATGGGTTGTCGATACCGGCAAACCGAACATGTCCGCCGCGCCGATTGTCAGCATCGCCACGGTTTCTGCCGAGGCGCCCTGGGCGTAGGTCAGGTGAGTCTTGCCGATCTTCTCGCCGACGGTCACGACAATGCGCTTCCAGCCGACCATGGTGCCCAGCCCCAGCGCGATGGCCACGGCGATCTTCACCCATAGCGGAATGAAGCGCGTGGCGTTGTCGATCTGTTGTTTGAACAACTGCAGTTTGCTGTTGGTGTCGGCATCGAAGTTACCCACCTTGTTCTTGTCCATCAGGCGAATGCTTTCGCTGGCCAGGTACATGTCGTTGCGCACGTTGCCCATGGCTTCGGCCGGGACTTTTGCCAGCGAACCGTAACCTCTGACTTCCTCACCAATGTGCCCGGTCAGGGCGGCGAGGGCGGGAATCAGTTGCGGCGTAGGTTCCTTGCTGCGCACGTAATCCGAGAGCACCGGGCGCGGATCGGCAGGTGCCGGCATTGGTGCGCTTTTCACCAGCGCTTGCTGAGTGACTTGGGCGACGGCGGCGAATTGCAGCGATTGTTCTTCCGGCATGGTCCGGTTTAACGCATAGGCCATCGGCAGCGTGCCGACCAGAATCAGCATGATCAGGCCCATGCCTTTCTGGCCGTCGTTGGAGCCGTGGGCGAACGACACGCCAGTGCAGGTGGCGATGAGCAAACCGCGAATCCACCACGGCGGCGGGGTGTTGCCTTCCGGTGCCTTGTACAGCGCCCGGTTCTTGACGAACGCGCGCAACGCCAGCAGCAACAGCGCCGCGCAACCGAAACCCACCAGCGGCGACAGCAGCAAGGCATAACCGATTTTGGTTGCCTGCGCCCAGTCGACGCCGCTGGTGCCATCGCGGCCGTGCATCAAGGCATTGGCGACGCCGACGCCGATGATCGAGCCGATAAGAGTGTGCGAAGAAGAGGCCGGCAAGCCCAGCCACCAGGTGCCGAGGTTCCACAGAATCGCCGCGATCAACAGGGCGAAGATCATCGCAAACCCGGCGGACGAGCCGACCTGCAGAATCAGCTCCACCGGCAACAGCGCGATGATGCCGAACGCCACCGCACCGCTGGACAGCAGCACCCCGAGGAAATTGAAGAACCCCGACCAGACCACCGCGACATTCGGCGGCAGTGAGTGCGTGTAGATCACCGTCGCCACTGCGTTGGCGGTGTCGTGGAAACCGTTGACGAACTCGAAACCCAGCGCAATCAGCAGCGCCACGCCGAGCAGCAGAAACGGCGTCCAGGTGGTGACGACCGTGCCGAGTTCGTGCATGTCGTGCATCAGGCTGTAGGCGGTAAACAGCATGCCCATGGCGAGCACGGCGAAAAAGATGACATAGGTGAACGGACCGGTTTTCTTGTCGAGCGCCGGTCTGCCACTGGCGGCGGACGCAGGGCTGGCGGTCAGTGAGGGCGTGGCCATGGCGGACAATCCTGAGCGAGGGAAGGAATGTCGCCCATGATCGTTGCAGAATGTTACAGAGAGACTGCGTCAGGTCAGTGTTTGGCTTATTGGTCTGACTATTGATCAGAGGGAAAATGCCAAAAGATCGCAGCCTTCGGCAGCTCCTACAGCGGAACACATTGCAAATGTAGGAGCTGCCGAAGGCTGCGATCTTTTGATTTTAGTAATCCCCACGCTTGCGAAACGCCCAGCGCCCGGCGATCACTGTGAACGTCGCCACCAGCGCAACCAGTACCCAAAATCCATGGGGATCCTCCGACAGCGGCACACCCCCCACATTCATGCCGAAAAAACCGGCAATGATGTTGATCGGCAGGGCCAGCACCGTCACCACGGTCAGGGTAAACAGCGTGCGGTTGCTCTGTTCGTTGAGGTTGGCGGCGATTTCTTCCTGCAGCAATTTGATCCGTTCACCAAGGGCGGTGAGGTCGTTGATGATCAGCGCAAACTCCTCGGTGGATTTGCGCAACTCCTTGACGTCCTCCTTCTGCAACCACGGCGGCGGGCGGTTGAGCAGGCGCAGCAGAGAGCCCGGCTCCAGTGCCAGCAGGCGTTGCAGACGCACCAGCACGCGGCGATTGGCACCGAGTTCAGCGCGGTTGGTCGACAGGCGCGAGGAAAGCAATTGGTCCTCGACCAGATCGACGCTCAGGCTGGTCTTGCGCACGATCTGTGTCAGCACTTCGCCCTGATCGCGCAGCAGGTGCACGAGCAATTCCGAGGGGGAACGAAAGCATTCGCCGGCCTTCACTGAGGAGCGCAGTTTGTCCACCGAGTGCAGCGGTTGCAGGCGTGCGCTGACGATCAATTTGCTGCGTACGCAAACCCACAGCGTCGACACGTCCGAGGAGACCATGCTGCTGAGGTTGAACACCACATCGTTGACCACTGCCAGCAGCGCCGAGTCGACATGCTCGATGCGCGTCGAACGCGAGCCTTCGTGCAACGCCTCGAAAAACTCATCGGGCAGTTGCAGATGGTTTTTCATCCAGCGCTCGCACGCGGCATGGGCCAGGTTCAGGTGCAGCCAGAGGAATTCGCCACTGTCGCCGTCGTCCTGCAAACAGCGCAACGCCGTCGCCGAATCGATCTCCCGACCGCGCTCGCCGGGCAGAAAGCGAAAGCCGTAGAGCAAGCCAAACAGGTCCGGGTCGCGATGGCTGATATCGAGGCTGTGATTCATGACGGCTCGCTGCGAGGAGGGTGTCTGGGGGCAGGATTTTCAGGTTCACCTGAGCGGCATGATCGCAAGCTCACATGACCGTTTTGTGACAGTGAAATGACGTCAAATCAATGTGTTACCGGCTGTCGGAAGAATCTCAAGCAGCGCTCTGGCGCGCCGATCTCAGGTGAGTTAGCTTGCGCGCCATTGGCTTCTTGCCATGGTGCGACGACAGGGAAGTCCGGCCATTTTTCACGCCCGCTCGGGCGTGCCTCATCCCTGCTTCGAGTACCTTGCAATGCTGCAAAAATCCCTGAGAGCGCAAATTCTCGCCCTGCTGAGCGGCAGTCTGCTGGCGATGCTGTTGATCGCCCTGGCCTGCTTTCATTTCCTCTCCAACGGCGTGCAAAGCTACAGCCAGTTGATCGCCGGCCCCTTGCACACTTCGCAACTGATCGATGAAGCCAACCTGCAATTCAAGGTTCAGGTGCAGGAGTGGAAAAACGTCTTGCTGCGCGGCAAGCAACCGGCGGATCTGGCGAAATACTGGAGCCAGTTCGAAGAGCGTCAGCGCGACGTGCAGACCATACTCGGCGAACTGGCCGGCCAGAAAGGTATCGAGGCCAGTCTCAAATCACGCATCGAACGTTTGCGCGAAGAGCATCGCCAGTTGGGTGCTGCCTATCAGAAAGGTCGCGATGCCTACGTCGCCACCGGTGGTGATCCGAGCGCCGGCGACGCTGCGGTCAAAGGCGTCGACCGCGCCACGAGCGAGCAGATGAGCGAACTGGTCGCCGAGTTGCGCAGGCAGGGCAACGAGCAATCGGCGATGATCAGTGCCAGCGCCGATCGCACTGTGTGGCTGGGCCTGTTGGTGATGCTCGGGTCAGGCTTGCTGATCGGGCTGCTGAGCCTGTGGCTGGTCAGCCGCAATCTGATCGAGCCGATCCGCAACCTCATCGATTACGTCACTCGTTTGAGCCGTGGCCAGTTGGCCGAGCGCGTGGTCAGCGCGCGTCGCGATGAGCTGGGCAACCTCGCCGCCGCCGCGAACACCCTGCGCGATTTTCTTGCCGACACCTTCACCCGGTTGCAGCGCAGCGCGAGCAATCTGGACAGCGCCAGCGGCGAGCTCAACGCCATTGCCACGACCATGGCCGGCGGCACCAGCGAGCAATTCAATCGCACCGATCAGGTGGCCACGGCGATGAACGAAATGTCCGCCACCGCCCAGGAAGTCGCCCGTCACGCTGCCGATGCCGCACGTGCTGCCGACGATGCCGATCAGTCGGCGCAGCAGGGCGAAAAGGTCATGCAGAGCACCATTCACTCGATCACGCAAATGCGCGGTGAGATCGCCAATACGGCCACGGTGATCCGTCGTCTGGAAACCGACAGCGGTCGTATCGGCAAGGTGCTGGAAGTGATTCGTGGCATTGCCGAACAGACCAACCTGCTGGCGCTCAACGCGGCCATCGAAGCGGCACGGGCCGGTGAGGCCGGGCGCGGTTTTGCGGTAGTAGCCGACGAAGTACGCAACCTCGCCCAGCGCACGGCGGAGTCGATCATCGAGATCAACCAGATCATTCAGAACGTGCAGACCGGCGCTGTCGATGCGGCGCAGGCCATCGAAAGCGGCCAGGCGCGTAGTGATGAAAGTGTCGAGCAAGTGACTCAGGCTGGCGCGATGCTGGAGCGCATCACCCTGGCCGTGGAGGCGATTCGCGACATGAACCGCCAGATCGCCACGGCGGCAGAGGAGCAGACGTCGGTGGCCGAAGATATCTCGCGCAACCTGACTGAAATCACCGCGATTGCCAGTACCAACCTGGACAACGTACAGCGCACCGAAAGTGCCAGTCAGAATCTGCATGGGTTGTCGGGGCAGTTGAACGAAGTGACGGCGCGGTTGAGTGCCTGATTTGGCTGGATACCGGTTCGTCAGCAATTCGGTGTGATGGCTCTTCCCCCTCACCCTAACCCTCTCCCAGAGGGAGAGGGGACTGACCGTGTTGATTGTTCGAGGTACGCCGACCTGCAGTACCGAGTCGAACACAAGCTCGAAGTGCTTACAAATCAGCTCCCTCTCCTTGGGATGAGGGCAGGGGTGAGGGGTGAATTCACCGCGGAGATACGCCGACCTGAGATGTCGAGGTGAACTCAGGCTAATAGTCCTTTGTGATGGCTTTTGAATTTTGAGGCGAACTCAGGCTCCGAAATTTCCCCGATCTGCTCCCTTTCCCCCTCGCCCCCTTGGGGGAGAGGGCTGGGGTGAGGGGGTAAAGTTTTCACTGACAACTCATCAACAAAGCCAAACGCAAATCATAAAAAAACCGCACGATCTTAAATCGTGCGGCTCTTTAACAGCGGTCTATCAAGTATCTTGCTTGTCGCTCAGCACTTTACCGGTGGTGGCATCAAAGTCCACGTCGAACTCTTTGCCGTCAGCAGTTTTAAGTTCAACTTCGTACTCGTAACCGTTGAAGTGGTTATCCAGGTCGGTGTCGGTAATCGTTGCGCCCGGGTGCAGTTTCAGGGCTGCTTCGTTCATCGACTCCAGCGATTTGATCTTGCCGTCCTTGACCAGTTGCGGGATCTGGTCGATGCGCACGTCAGCCTGAGCCAGGCCAGCGGTGAGGGTCAGGGCAGCGGCGGTAAACAGGGCAGTCAAAGTTTTCATCGGTTCATTCCTTGGCAGTGCGTTGAAGTGGTTGATCTGTGTAAGTGGGTTCAGATTAACCAGCGCAACTTAATTCACCCTTAAATCTCTGCCTCGCGATAAAACTGCTCTTTGTGGGAGCGAGCCTGCTCGCGAAGCAGGCAACTCGATAACGGCTCAGAAACCGTTCTTCTTCAAAACTTCATCAACACTGCCAGCCGCCGGACGCTTGTAAAACTTCAACAGTTCACTGGCGCGGTTGGTAAAGATGCCATCAACCCCGGCCGCCATCACTTTCTCGTAGTCCACCGGCTCGTCGACGGTATAAACATGCACCAGCATGCCTTGATCGTGGGTGTACTGATTCATCCACGGTTGCACCAGATCGGAATAGCTCTGGTCACCACCATGAGTCAGCTTCGCCGAAGGGCCAGTGCCGATCGCGCCCTGGGCCTTGGCGTAATCGACCCATTGCTTGAATTCAGCTTCGGATTTGGGCTCCTGCTTGCCGTAGAACACGTTTTTGTCTTTCTCACCGGACGCAGCAAACGTCACGGCGGATTTCGGCTCTATGCTGCCTTCGCCGACCCACAACAGCAGAATCTTCGGCACTTGCGGCATTTCTTTCTCAAGCAGTTCGAGGCTGGATTTGTCGAACGTCTGCAGGATCACCTTGCCTTTGCCCTGACCGACGCCCAGCGCACTTTTCGCCAGTTTCGATCCCGCCGGGCTCAACCAGCCGCGATCCTGAAGTTTTTCCTTGAGGTCATGTTCGATGCCGGGAAACAGCTGCGGCTCTTTGGTCTCGATGTACAGGCCCGGCTTGTGCTGCGGGTTGGCGCGGGCGATGTCGATGATTTCATCGAGGGTGAGAATTTTCAGCCCGGCGTAGGAAGGGCGCGCGCGATCCGGGTATTTGGTGTTGAACCAACTGCCGGCGTCGAGGGTTTTCAGCTCGGCCATGGTGAACGCGGTGGCCGGGCTGTCCTTGCGCTCGGGGAATTTGCTCGCCACGTCGGTGGTGCGTTGCAGGTTGTCGTCGTGCAGGGCGAAGAGCACGCCGTCCTTGCTGCGCTGCAAATCCATTTCCAGGTAATCGGCGCCGAGGTCACGGGCCAGTTTGTAGGCCGCTGCGGTAGATTCCGGGGCATCGAACGACGCGCCACGGTGGGCGATCACCGCCGGATGCGGAATGCCATGGGCGGCAGCGATTGCCTTGGGCTCAGGGTGGCTGTCGGCGTGCGCCTGACCGAGGCCGAACAACAGACTCAGCACCAGGGCGCTTCGGGTAAAAGTAGCAGGCATGGTCGAGTTCCTTTCGCAGGTTTTTTTCAAGACGTACCTTTTAACAACTGAAGCGCCGCAGGGCTATCGCCAGACCGACATAAAGCGTGCAAAACGGAAATTTCCTGCACTTTTGTGGCGCTGTTTGCAGTACGCTTGCCCTCGGCAGACGCCCCGGTAGAGGGCGCGCCGCTCCATTGCCCTGCGTGTAAACCATCGATCATCTTTCGTGAGGTTTACCATGCGCATCACCTCCCAACTCATCTGCCAGGCCGCCGGCGATCTCAAAGGCTTCGTCGGCCTCAACCGCAAGACCGGTCAATACCTCGTGCGCTTCAGCGAAGATTCGTTCGGCATGGACGTGGCCGACGACGGCATCATTGCAGCCAGTGAATTCGTCTGGGCACCGCTGTCGGACACCACCATGACGCTCAAGCGCGAACTGATTAAGTTGCTGCTCGATCAACACATCGACGAGCGCATCAACATCACCGAGCCGTTGCGGGTTTACATGAGCAAGGTCGAGGTGCCAGAGATTGTTGCGGTGCGGAGTCTGGTGCGCGGTTGAGGTTTTGTAGTGTGGTTGCGGGCCTCTTCGCGAGCAGGCTCGCTCCCACAGGGATCTTGTGAACGCCACAAATCCAATGTGGGAGCGAGCCTGCTCGCGAAGGCGGCGTTGGGGGCGCCGCCAACCTCAATGGCCGAGTGCATAACGCTCAATCCCGCAATCCGCAGGCTTCGATAAATGCGCGAACCAGCGGTGGCATTTTTCCTTTTAGTGCGGCGCGTTCCGGCTGGAACAGCGTGGCAACGAAGAACGGGTGGCTTTTCAATTCCACAGCGCGCAGATCCCCCGCCGAATCATGGCCGACCGCTTGTAGCCGGTCGCTCAACAATTGCCGCTCGAACAGCGGATTCACTCCATAACGGCAGCGATAGCCTTCTTCAATTTCAGACTTTTCGTACGCCTTGGCGATTAACGAAGCGGGCAAGAGGTGAATGCTGTCCACTGCCTCGACCAACGAACACGTCAAGGGCGTGAGCACAGCACGTTCGGATTCCGGAGAGGTCTCCCCGTGCTCGGCATCGTTCCACCCCAGCACATTGCGCGAATATTCCAGAACCGCATGTTGAAAACCCCCGCAGGTGCCGAGAAAAGGTCGGCCTTGTTCGCGGGCATAGCGGATCGCGCGTAGCGCACCTTCTTCACTTTTGTAAGGGCTGGCGGGTACACACCAGAACCCATCGAATTGGTTCAGCACCGTCTCGGTGCCGATTTCTTCAGTGGCCAGCCACTCGAACTGCACGGTCCGTTGCAGGTGTTCGGCGACCAGGCCGAGTGCAACCGGGATCGCTTGGTGGGCGGTGACTTGCGGATCGTAGTCGCCAATCAGGGCGATGCGGATGGCGCGATTTTCCATGGGATTGTCCCTGCGCTTGTTTATGGATGGCACCCACTATAGATGGCGCGCCATCGCCAATCACTGTCTTGATTTCAACTACGACTGCGGGCCAGCCCAATCACCCCGGCACCCGTTCATTGGCAAACATGCTCACCGCATCCACCGCTTCACTGGCGCCATCGCGAATCTGCAAAATCACCGTGCCAGCCTGATTGGCCAATTCCACGCCTTCGGCTGCACGATCGCGGGTGCCTTGCATGCTCTTGATCGCTTGTCGCGTCTCGCTCTGGATCAGACTGATCATGTTCGAGATTTCGGCGGTGGAGCCGCTGGTGCGCGCCGCCAGTTGCCGCACTTCATCGGCCACTACGGCAAAACCGCGGCCCTGTTCACCGGCGCGCGCGGCTTCGATGGCGGCGTTGAGGGCGAGCAGGTTGGTCTGATCGGCGATCGCGCGGATGGTGTTGACGATGGCGGTGATTTGCTCGGAGCGGTCGCCCAGTTGCGCGATCAGGGTTGAAGACTGGCTGATGTCTTCGGCGATTTCGCGCATTTCGCTGGCAGCCTGTTGAATCACCTGCGTACCTTGCTCGGCGACTTTTCGCGTTGCCACCGAGATGTGATAAGCGGTGCTGGCACTGCGCGCGTCCTGCTCGTGTTGCTCGACACGGGCGGTAACGTCAGACGCGAACTTGACCACTTTGTACAAGCGCCCCGAGGCGTCGTAGACCGGGTTGTAGTTGGCCTCGAGCCACACGGTCTGGCCGCGTTTATCCAAGCGCTCGAACTGACCGTGGAAGAACTCGCCCTGATTCAGACGCCGCCAGAAATCCTGATAGGCGCCGCTGTTGACCAGCGCCGGGGTGCAGAACAAACGGTGATGCTGGCCCTTGAGCTCGGCGAGGTTGTAACCCATACGCGTAAGAAAATTCTGGTTGGCGGTAAGAATGTTGCCGTCGAGATCGAACTCGATCACCGCCATCGCGCGATCGATCGCCTGGAGCTTGGCGTTGGCCTCGTTCTCCTGCTGCACCTTGGCGGTGACATCCATCGCGTACTTGACCACTTTGATCACTCGCCCCGACGCATCCTTGATCGGGTTGTAACTGGCCTCGAGCCAGATCGGCTGGCCTTGGCTGTTGACCCGCTCAAAGGTGCCGGACTGGAACTGGCCGTTTTTCAGGCGCGACCACAACTCTGTGTACTGGGCACTGCGACCGAATTCAGGCGTGCAGAAATGCCGGTGCGGCTGGCCGATTGCCTGGGCAGCCGTGTAACCCATGGTCTTGAGGAAATTGTCATTGACACGCAACACCACGCCATCAAGATCGAACTCGATCACCGCCATCGAGCGGTTGATCGCTTCGAGCATTGCAGCTTGGTCAAAAAGGCTGTGTTGCAGTTCTTCGAGGGCGGCTTTGTGGCGATTGAAAAACATGCTTGCGATACTCGGGAGTGGGGAAAATCAAAAGGATTCAGTCCCTATTCCTGCGCCGGCAGACCGAAATGCAACAGGCGACATTTCGGCGGTGACTGCTCAATGCCAGCGTTCCGTTACTGGCAGATGGCTACTTATACAAAACTTCATAAAGTTGTACAAGGAAGGAATTTTTGCCGCGTTTGTATAACTTTTTGCTAAGTTAGTTGTACACGTTTCGCGACCTGCCTCGGCTACAAAGTAAGTCAGCGTTGATATCGCGCCAGGAACATCTCCAGCGCCGACTCGGCAACCGAGTCCTGCGCGTCTGGATCAAGGGCTGCGCGTCCGAGCGAGATCTGCGGCCAGAATGCAAACGCCTTGAGCAAGCCTTGCACTTGATGCGCGGCAAACTCTGGATCCACCGGTTTGAGCCGCCCATCGGCTTGCGCCGCGCGTATCCAGACGGTTAGGCCTTCTTCACGCTCGCCCATGCGCTCGATCATGTTCTGCGCCCGCTCGGGGGAATGAATGGTTGCGGCAATCGCCACCCGGGCGAGGGTGAGAAAGTTCTCGTCGGCCATCATCTGCACCTTCTCCGTCAGTATCTGCCTGAGCTGGTCTTCCAGCGGCCGATCGCGGTTATAGCTCACCGATGGCTCGGCAATGATGCGCGCCCACAGCTGATTGAGGATTTCGGCGAACAGCTCTTCCTTGCTGGGGAAGTGGTTGTACACCGTACGCTTCGACACGCCAGCGGTGGCGGCGATCTTGTCCATGCTGGTGATTTCGAACCCATGGGCACGGAATTCGGCGATAGCTGCCTGGATGATGGCTTCGCGTTTGCGGTCGGTGAGGCGTTGTGGAGCGGTCATGAGCGGGCTTCGGCAGAGAAGGGAGGAAATTACACTCAGCAGTTTACTTGGCGTCGGCTTTGATGCAACCTAGAAACTACACCGCTCGGTGTAATGTTGAGTTAATCCTCGCGACTTACAAACCAGAGCGTTTGGCCTTTGCGTGCAGCTTGGCCATTTTCATTTCCCGTGGAATGCCGTGCAAGCACACGGTTTTTCGGAGTCGTTCAGTCATGGTCAATCCAGTCTCTCTCCCGGATAACACTCCCACGCCTGAAGCCTCTCGACAGGATCAAGGGCTGTTTCGCAATCACGCGCCGGTACAACGCGAAGGCCTGCGCAAAATGCTGCGGATCATGTGGAACATGATTTTCCACAAACCGCGCAACACCCGTCCGACCGCCGCCATTCCCGTGCAGCCGCTGACGCGCGAAGATCTGCTCGCAGCGCCCAACCACAGCGTTTACCGCTTGGGGCACTCGACACTGTTGCTGAAGATGCGCGACAAGTTCTGGATCACCGACCCGGTCTTCGCCGAGCGCGCCTCGCCCGTGCAATGGGCGGGCCCGAAGCGCTTCCACCAGCCACCGATCAGCATCGACGAGCTACCGCCGATTGAAGCAGTGATCCTCTCGCACAACCATTACGACCATCTCGACTACGAAGCGGTACGCAAACTCGCCGCCAAAACCACGTACTTCCTGACCCCGCTGGGCGTGGGCGACACCCTGATCAAATGGGGCATCGACGCCAGCAAGGTGCGCCAGTACGACTGGTGGCAGGGCACCGAAATCGCCGGCATCCGCTTCATCGCCACACCGTCGCAGCACTTTTCCGGCCGTGGCCTGTTCGACGGCAACAGCACGCTGTGGGCGTCATGGGTGATGATCGATGGCGACACACGCATCTTTTTCAGCGGCGACAGCGGTTACTTCGACGGATTCAAACGCATCGGCGAACAATACGGCCCGTTCGATCTGACCCTGATGGAAACCGGTGCCTACAACGTCGAATGGCCCCACGTGCACATGCAACCGGAAGAAACTCTGCAAGCCCACATCGACCTCAAAGGCCGCTGGCTCTTCCCGATCCACAACGGCACCTTCGACCTGGCCATGCACGCCTGGCACGAACCCTTCGATCGCATCCTCGCCCTCGCATGGGAACGCAGTATTGCGATTACCACACCGCGAATGGGCGAAGCGTTCAACATTGCGCAACCAGAACGGGGGAGCGCTTGGTGGATGGCGGTGGAGGAGGAGGGGGAAGCGGTGTTAGAGAACGCATGAATTGCTCAGTTGGTGAGGGGCATCCCCCTCGCCAGCTTATTCAGCCATCGCAAAATCCCCACGCCCCACCGATTCCCCCGCCATACCCTGCGCCCTGACACTGCGCCCCGGTGCAAACCCCGGGAAGAACACCAACCCCTGCGCCTCAAACCGATAAGCCAGTGCCAGCCTCGCGGCATCCGCCACGTCCTGCTGCGCTTCGAACCGCTGAATATCTGCCACCGCCACTTCGGCCTCGCGCGACAGTTGTTCAACGCTCCAGCCCAGCATGGCGCGGGCCTGGACGCAGTGGGTCGGGGTGAACTGGAAAAGGGCAATGCGTTCGAGGACGTGGTTCATCGCAAGAGAGGCCATGGTGTGCTCCGGGCTCAAAAGTGCTGATTGAAAATGTACTGTGTTTTTGTACAGTTGTTTTCGGCCGGGATCAAACGCAATTTTCGAATTTGCCTAGTTCCCCGGCTCCAACCAGACGGACGGTGCCTGTCCGAGCACACGCCTAAACATCGTCGAAAACGCCGCCGGGCTCTCGTAGCCGAAATCCATAGCAATCCGCGTCACCGTTTCCCCTGCCGCCAACCGTGCCAGTGCCTGCACCACGCAGGCTTGCTGCCGCCACTGACGAAAGCTGAGCCCGGTCTGCTGCCGAAACAATCTGTTAAAGGTACGCAAGCTTATGTGTAACTGGTCTGCCCAATGCTGCGGGGATTGATGGGAATTGGGCATGTTCAGAAAGGTCTGACACAGACTGAGGAGCTTTCCTTCGGCGGGCATGGGAATGTGTAGGGGAAGGGGCGCGCTACGTGTCAGTTCGTGCAACAGCAAGTTGATCAGTACACCGTCGCGTCCGGCCTGATCGTACAACCGTGGCACGTCCACCGCTTCCATCAGCAAATGCCGCAGCAGCGGCGACACACTGAGCACCTGGCAGTCCGGCCCCAGATCCACTTTGCCCGGTTCGATATAGAGGCTGCGCGTGCTCACCCCGAGCATCAAAACCTCGTGGGCCACACCCGGCGGAATCCACACCGCGCGCTGCGGCGGCACCACCCAGTTACCGTTCTGAGTGCTGACCTGCATCACACCGGTGGCGCCGTAAAGCAATTGCCCACGTCGATGCGTATGAAATGGGAGTAGGTGGCCGTGGGAATAATCGGTACCGATGGCCACGACCGTGCGAGGCGTGTCATCAAGCTGATTGATCGAAATATTGCGCATCAGGCGTGGTTCCGGCGATTGGCGTAAACGCGAACATTATTGGCTGAACTACTGAAGCCGGCCAATGCCTGCCGCACTAATGTAGTGGGCTTGCCAATCCAGGACGCTCACCATGTTCTACCTCCTGCTTACACTGTTCGGCTGCCTCACCGGCATCAGCGCCGTGCTCTTCGGTTTCGGCGGCGGCTTCGTCATTGTGCCGCTGCTTTATCGCATGCTCACCGCCAGCTACGCAGCCGACGACCCCATCGCGCAATCGGCCATGCACATCGCCGTGGCTACCTCGACCTGCGTAATGATCGTCAACGCCCTGATCGCCACACGCAAACACCAGCGCGCGGGCAATCTCATTCGGGACTACCTTTGGCCATTGGGCGGGTTTATCGGCCTGGGCGCGGTCGTCGGGGCAATTGCTGCGATGTGGGTCAGCGGCGAAGTGATCCGCTACGCCTTCATCGCCTCCCTGGGCGTGACCATCGTCGATTGCCTGCTGCGCCGCGGATTTCTCACACAGTCTCAAACCACGATCCCACGGCGACTGACCTCGACGGAAACATCCGCCGGCGGTGTAGGCATCGGCGCCATCGCGACCTTCCTCGGCGTAGGAGGAAGCGTCATGACCGTGCCGCTGCTGCGCCGTTGCGGGCTGAGCATGTCGCAAGCGACCTCCATGGCCAATCCGCTCAGCGTGCCGGTAGCATTGGCCGGGACGTTTACGTACATGGCGCTGGCCGGTTTCACTGAGTCTGACTTGGGTGTCTGGTATGTCGGATATGTCGATGTGCTGGCGTTTGCGCTGCTGACGGTTGGTTCGTTGGTGGGGATCAGATTGGCTGCGCGGTGGATTGGGCGGATACCGGATCGGCTGCATGCGTGGATCTATATTGGTTTGCTGATCGTGGTGCTGCTGAGCATTTCGCTCAAATGAATCGTTGATTGACGCAGGCGAAAGAAATCAGAATTGGCGGCAGAGCGTTGCCCGCCAGTCTTCAGCAGAGAACCACGATGTTGATCTTCAATTGCACCGAAGCCGCCAGTAAGTTCTTCAGCCGTGTTCATAAAGGCAAAACGATCACGCCGGTGGACACCAAACCGCGGTCATCAGTTATTGAGGATGATGAGCTGAACGGCGCGGACGAACAGTGGTTGGTTCATGCGATCACTGTGCAGCGCAAACATGTGTTGTTGGTCCTGCACATCAAAACCCGCTATTGCGTGATCCTGGCTGATGCGAAAAAAGCCGACGATCACGAGTTCGTTTTGCGCTTCACCGAGCGTTGGGTGAATGGCCTGATGATCAATGCCCAAAACCATGGCCTCGGACAATGGCTAGACCCCGAGGTGATGTTGGCGCGGATGCAACAGACTTGTGAGCACCAGCGATTCTATCGGCGCGGCCATCGCAGCGCGCAAAACACATTGATGAAATTGCCTGGTGTTTCCGCAACAAGGTCGCTGGAACAGGGTGCTTGCCACCCAATGAAGTCACGGCGATGGTTTTCGACGAACAAATGAACGACA
The DNA here is from genome assembly GCF_036283065.1 of Pseudomonas moraviensis subsp. stanleyae. Lineage (GTDB taxonomy): Bacteria > Pseudomonadota > Gammaproteobacteria > Pseudomonadales > Pseudomonadaceae > Aquipseudomonas > Aquipseudomonas stanleyae. The sequence continues at coordinate 415,627 of NZ_JAADJI010000005.1, read as the reverse complement.
CGCCAAGAAACAGCAAGGGAGCCAAGTCCTACTACTTCCCGGACGAGGAAATGACGCTTCACTGGCTGCGCCATTATTGCTTCCTCGATGATGTCCAGCTGCATGCTGCGAAAGAGCGTCGGCATCAAGTCGCGAGGGAAATAGCGGAGATGGAGCGCAAGGCTTTTATGGAAGACTATGAGAGGCAGAATTCGAAGAATTGAGTCTGGCCCGTCACCATTTGCGACGCTTTTTTACGGGCAATGGCCCGCTCATTCAAGGATGGAACGATGCATCTTGGACTGTTGCGCATCAACCTGGCTTTAGCACTTGTAGGTTTATGTCTCTCACCGCGCATCTGGGCCGAAGACAGTAGGCAAGTCTTTACCGGCACCTTGGGTAAAGCCGCGATTGTTGTTGAGCTCGATGCGCGCTACAACGAAGGACGTTACTTTTACCGAAAATACCGAACCGACCTTGCGCTGGAAACTAGTAAAGAGGGCGACGCGTTGGTGATGCTGGAAGGCGCTGCAATGGACGGTGACTCGCGCCCGACCTTGCGCTTGCTGCCCACACTCAGCGGTTGGAGCGGCGAGTGGAAGGCTCCTTCCGGAAAAACGCTAAAAGTGGACTTACAACCCGCCAGGCTTCCTGATGTTCCTGCAGATGCCGCGCCCTATCTGGCGCAACTGCACGACACACAGCCCTACGAATACCTGCGGCTTGAGGGTTTGCTGTTGAAGAAAGGCACGACCGAAACCTTCATGGGCTACACCCTGCAATGGTGGCGCGAGCCGAAGTCGGGGGCTTCGCTGTTTGAAGTGGTATCGGGTTACGCCCCGGCAGCGCAGGAACGCATCAATCAATATTTGAGGGCGCGGTTATGGAGCGAAGTGTCGCAGTATTACGGTTGTTCGGGGAGTTACGCGCAATCCGCGCAGCCGCTGTGGATGTCCTCTTCAGTCATGAGCGTGCGAGTTTCCACCGAGTATTATTGCGGCGGTGCGTATCCTGATCAAAATAATGAATCGCTGAACTTCGATACGCGGACTGGGCAACTGTTGAGCCTTGAAGATGTGCTGTGGGTGGGCCAGGGCGAGCCGCTGCATCGTGAAGAATTACCAGACGCATCTTCGGAGGAAAACTCCAATTACCGCGCCAAAGAACTCGCCCCTTGGCTCGTCGAACAATTGTCGAAGCGTTACCCTACCGAAATGACCGTTGTCGCTGAGGGCGAAAATGATTGCGGCTATGACGAGCCAGAACCCTGGCAATTTCCTACGTGGCAGTTTGGAGAAAAAGGCGTCACCTTTTTTCCGTCCTATCCGCATGTCATGGCAGTTTGCGGATACGTCGAATGGGGCGTTCTACCCTATGGTCTGCTCAAGCAGCATCCGGGTGCCGTGAAACTGCTACTGCCCGAAAGCTGACTCTCACTCCAACCCCGGCGCTTCACGAATAATGAAGTGATCCAGGTTCTCGATATTGGCATTGAAGACCTCGAAAGGCTTTTCGGGGTTCTTCTTGCCGGGCACCTGCTTCAACTCCGGCGTCACCCCATAGAAGAAACAGAACAACGCCTTGTCGCTATCCACCGCGTGCTTGATCTCCTCCAGAAACGCCTTGCGCTTGCGGTAGTTGTCGATCAGCTTCTTGTTCAGATAAACACTGACCGGATACGGCTTCTTCTTGCTGTCCTCGGGCTTCTTGAACCAGACCTTGTCCTCGAAATCGATACGAAAACTGGCACTGTGGAAGTCCTCGATCTTCTTGATCCGCCCCCAGTAAATCAGCCCCTTGTTGTCCGTCAGATACTCGATCTTCTTGAAGAACGAACTGTACGGCGCCGTATGCTCGCCGACCTTCAAAGGCATGCGCTTGAGCAAGTCCTTGTCGGCGTAGTTGGAAACAAAACACTCCACCGGATGCGCAAACACACTGGTCTTGTCCGGCGCCGACTCACGACTCGCCGACTCTTTACCAGCGTCCGCCGCCGCCCGCACCGGATCATCCCGCAACACATCCGCCGCCACCGCCGGCGCGACAGGCTTGCGCACATATTCGCGCCGCGTCAGCAACAACTCTGATGGGAAGTGTTCCTCACGCCCATCATCCACCTCACCATCCGCCGTCTCAACACCAGATGCCGACGCCTTCAAACTCACATACGGACAACCCGCCACATGCTGCGTCGTGGGCAGATTCTTGAAGTGCGGCGTGCGCACGTAATTCACATTCTTGGCATTGAACGTACCCAATTCATTCGAAGCCTCGAATGCCGAACGACAGGCATCGTTGGGGCACTGGAAGTGCTCTTTCGCAGAGTCAAACGCCACCGTCTCATCGAAATTGAGATCGCGAACGTCATAGATCGACAACTTGTCGTCGAGGCTGAGGCAGTAGGCGAGATCGAATTTCATGGTGGGGCTCGGATCCTTGAGTAGGGGAGGGGTATTAATAGCGGGAGGCGGCGCGGGTTGCACTGATTGTTTTCAGGATGATGTGGAATCTGTGGGAGCCAGGCTGCTGGTGGTTGGTGGCATCAACCTAATCTCGAATCCAGACACCCACCCAGCAGCGACACATTGAATTGTGGTGAGGGGATTTATCCCCGATGGGCAGCGAAGCTGCCCCAAATCCAGCAATGAGGTTAGCCAGACAAACTGCAATTATTCCTTTTCGAGTCTTCCAACGTTGTCATAAAGCCAAGCAGTGAATTCCGATCTGTCGTCCGAATGGTGGCAACGTTGGTGACAGTTGGGACACAACGCCACAACATTCGTGTCAAGGTCCGAACCCTTTTGCGACAGGTGCTTGACGTGATGCACTTCTAAAAACGGTTTCCCATCCTTTTCAAATGGCGCTGCTTTGCCACAACCTTCGCACTTTCCATCGGCTTGCTGACGAACCCAGCCCCTCAATTCAGGATCGCGAAAGTAAACCTTTCTAGTGGAAGTCGTTTGGATCGGTGTTTTTATCCCCTTAGGGACGTAATCAAATTGCTTTCGTTCAAATTTAGCCGCGCGTTGCTCAAGCAATGCTTCGTCCGCCGTTGGATCGGAATCTTCAAGTGTCAGAACAGTGGAAGCATCAAGCGCCATACGAATGCTGCGCGCTACATTCGCGCCAACATTCTTGGCCGGTTTGTAGCCTTCAATGCGCGTTCTACCCATTTCGACCAGCACGGTAGATATGTTCTGCATCCGAAACTCAACAGAACCCTTAGTCCGACCGGCTAATGGGCCTTCACGCAAAATGCGATTTTCCTCAGTCTTGACGAATTTCTGACCGCTCTGCTCGCGTGCCAGCATCTTGAGATAGGCATCGACTGCCGCCTGAATCTCGACCTCACTCCAATCGCTGTTACTTTTTTCCGTGTCCATACAATCGCCGAGGGTTGAAAACCCTCGGACGATACTGAGTGGCCATCACTGATGTCCACGAAATTTCCTACGCCGCTGGAGGATTTTTCATTCGCGTCCTCCTAGGATGAGGGCGAGCACCGTTGCGATAGGCATTAGCGTGAGCACTGTGAGTCTGATAATTTAAATTTTTACTAAATAGCTTCTATATATCCAACCATCGATATGTTCATCGTTAACTTCTGCTCTGACATGGATCCAGTCTGATGTATCGCCTTCTAAATTTTCTATCCAAACCCCCTTCTCTAAACGGGTCAGTTCGGCTGAGTTTTTGTTGGGTTCTTTTCTAAGGATTACTTCATGGCCGGTTACAATACTCTGACCTTGGAGGAAAGCTCTTTGGCCTTTTGAGAGTGCCCGAACGGATGAGCGTATTTCTTCAGAGGTTTTTGAAGCGTCTATATTGTTTTGGTAAGTGGTGATTAGTGCTATCAATGCAACGATATTAAGAAATTTCTGTAATTTTTCCCAGAAAAAACTAAGGAATACAGTCAGATATCGATGAGCTTCGAAAGAGAGCTCAGTAAGTTTTCCGCCTCGCTCGATGACGCTAACTATTTCCTCTTCTAGTTTTGACCGGTTAGCGAGCGTTTCGGATTGGTTTTCCGCATAGGAATCAAGGTCGGATGCTTCGGCGCTAAGTTCTTTGGTTGTTCGAATGGCTTCTGACGAATGTGTCGTTAAATAATTGAACAGAAAAGAGCTCTTTTGCCTTTCGAGCCACTCTGGGCCTAATTTAGATATGTCAAATTCAGTTAATCGCACGACAGCGTTGCGAATGCTGTTGCTTACATTGGCGCCGATATTGTTCGAGGGTTTATAGCCCGAGATTCGTTGTATGCCTAACTGCTCAAATACAGTAGAAATATTTTGCATGCGGAACTCGATTGAGCCCTTCGTCCGGCCGGATAGAGGGCCTTCACGCAGTACACGATTTACATGCGCCTTATTCATAGGTTGGCCACTTTTTTCGCTTAAAAGCATCTGAAAGTAGGCTTCTACCGTTGCCTCAATCTCCTCTTCGCTCCAAGCGTTGATGCCAATCACAGTATCCATAAATCGTCCGAGGCTTGAAATTCCTCGAACGATACGTATTGGCCATCATAGGTGTCCAGGAAAAATCCTACAGATGAGGCTGTGCATCTGATCTTTCAATATGCGGTCTCGTCAGCTGATTGACTGTTTAGACAGTAGTAGTCTTTGCCACCATGGCTTGGCTGCTTTCATCTCTCGTTTGGTCGGTTCATTTAATAGATAAGGCATATCCCGAAGCCGAATCCAGCCCTCATCCTGCCAATGCAGCAAACTCAACGACATCTCCGGCCAATCCAACAAGCTCAACATTGGCCGATTCAAATCTTGCGAATCCGCAGCGTCACGCAAGGTTGGCACGACCTCGTTGGTCAACCACTCACGCAACAACCGATTCCCCGGAATGTAGTGATACACCAACAGCGCATACACCCCAGATTCACTGAGCATCAGATGCTGTTCTGGTTCTCGAAAGTACTCGATCCGCATGACGCGGCGTTGATCGTTATGTAGCTTGTTGACCACCCGATCATTCAGATGGAAACCCATCAAACGGCCGACATCGCGGGCGGAGAACCAAGGCTGGTTCTCTAATAGAAGAGCATGCAGAGAAAGATTGTGGCGAGAGAAGACGGTTACCGAGCATGGATCAGACATATCTATGACCTCTACGTTTTGGATTTTGGGAGGGCCTGATCCCAACGTAGAGCGGACTTAAGAAACCCCAACGAGCAGAGCCGTTGCCACCGACGAATTACACGTCTGTGTCACTGACCAAGCTTTCTACGTTGGGCGTTTCTTAGGCACCTGCGATAGAGCTTAGTAGTGCTCGCAGCAGGCTTCAATGGGAAGCGACTGTAAGTGCTGTAGGAGATTGAGCGCTGTGACGTAGGCGTAAATATGATTACCGATCGCCCATAAAAAAGCCCCGATCAGATCGGGGCTTTTTGCTTTCTCGACTTGGCGAATCAGGCAGTAGTCGTCAAATCTCACCAAGCGAGACTATTAGTCCCAGCTCAGAGCACCACCAGTCTGGTACTCAATCACTCTCGTCTCAAAGAAATTCTTCTCTTTCTTCAAGTCCATAATCTCGCTCATCCAAGGGAACGGATTCGTAGTCCCTGGATACTCCTCCTTCAAACCAATCTGCGACAAACGACGGTTAGCGATGAACTTTAGGTAGTCCTCCATCATCGCCGCATTCATACCCAACACCCCGCGAGGCATGGTATCTCGTGCGTATTCGATCTCCAGCTGCGTGCCCTGCAGAATCATCTGGGTCGCTTCTTCTTTCATCTCGGCATCCCACAAATGTGGGTTTTCGATTTTGATCTGGTTGATCACGTCGATGCCGAAGTTCAGGTGCATGGATTCGTCGCGCAGGATGTACTGGAACTGCTCGGCGACGCCGGTCATTTTGTTGCGGCGGCCCATGGAGAGGATCTGGGTGAAGCCGCAGTAGAAGAAGATGCCTTCCAGAACGCAGTAGTAGGCGATCAGGTTGCGCAGCAACTCTTTGTCGGTTTCCGGGGTGCCGGTTTCGAACTTCGGATCGGAGATCGAGCGGGTGTACTTCAGGCCCCAGGCTGCTTTTTTCGCGACCGATGGGATCTCGTGGTACATGTTGAAGATTTCGCCTTCATCCATGGCCAGCGATTCGATGCAGTACTGGTAGGCGTGGGTGTGGATCGCTTCTTCGAAAGCCTGGCGCAGGATGTACTGGCGGCATTCCGGGTTGGTGATCAGGCGGTACACGGCCAGGACCAGGTTGTTGGCAACCAGGGAGTCGGCGGTGGAGAAGAAGCCGAGGTTGCGCATGACGATGCGGCGCTCGTCGTCGGTCAGGCCTTCCGGGTTTTTCCAGAGGGCGATGTCGGCGGTCATGTTGACTTCTTGCGGCATCCAGTGGTTTGCGCAACCGTCCAGATACTTCTGCCAGGCCCAGTCGTACTTGAATGGTACGAGCTGGTTGAGGTCGGCGCGGCAGTTGATCATGCGCTTTTCGTCAACGGCGACACGGGCGGAGGCGCCTTCGAGTTCGGCGAGGCCTTCGGCGACGTCGAGGGAGTTCAGTGCAGCCTTGGCGCGGGCCACGGCGGCCGAGTCGTCGGCGGTCACGGCGCGGGCTTCGAGCGCCGCGGCGCCGCCGGCGTTGTCGAGGCGGTCCATGTTGGCTTCGCTTGCGTGGCCGGCGTTGGCGCCTTTCACGGTTGCGACTTCACTGTCTTCTTTATCGAATTCGTCCCAGCTCAGCATGACGTGTCGTCTCCTGCGTGAGGGCTTGTGCCCGTGTGAAACCTGAAGGGTTGGTTTTTCACACGGCCAAAGCCGCGTTGGATGTCGTTTTTTGCAGCGCTGCACGCAGGCAAATAAACAGAAATTTTGACGGGTTCCGAGAGCCTCTGATGGGCGCAATCAGCGTCTGGCACTGTTGCGGGGCTTCAGAATGGCTTTTGCTCCCTGTAAGGGAATATTGCTGACCCGTATGGGGCGGCATTATAGGGAAATTTTTACCGGCGTGGTGCGGCGAATCGGCTCATGGCGAGGCCGAGGAGGGGGTGGATTTCGGTCCGACCGAGGGATTACAGGGCTTTGCGCGGAGTCGAGGCCGGCAGATTTTTTTTCGTTAAATTTTTGGCAGGTGGTTTTCTGTTTAAAAAATAGCCAGAAAAGCGCGTTTTTCACTATATCTTGTGTTTTGCAACCCTTCTGAGCGTCTCCAGACACAACTGAGCCCGACCGAAGCCGGGCTGGAATCGACCCTCAATGTGGCGTTGAGCGATCCGATTCGGTGCAGTCTGATTCAGTTCGTGCAGCCGTTGCCCATGATGCTGTAGCGCAGGATGTGGCGTTGGCCTTTGGAGTCGTCGTATTCCATCTTCGCCGGTACTACTTCGCAGACATTTGGAATTTCGCTCATGGATACAACTTTGGCGATGTCCAGGTGTGTGGAGTAAGTGTATTCCTCGATAACCGGTTGTTGCTGTGCGACATCAGTCGGACCCTCGTTTGCCATGGCGGTTGCGCACAGACTGCTGAGGGCCAGAACCAATAAAGCTTTCATTTCTAATTCACCTTTTTGAGGTCGAGTGGGGTCACGCAACCTTTTTAGGGTTGCGTGTGGAGCTTGGGTATTTGATGCGTTACTTGGAGAGCTGGATTAACGGCCTTCGTGGGGGCTGTAACGTTGTTAATCGCGGTTGCCTTGTTGGCGAGGTGAATTTTAGGGCGGTGGGGCCGGGGTAAACAGACCGGGTTTTGATAAACACTTTTGGCATATTTGGTAACAATCCCCCGCACGGCCCTTGTAGGAGCTGTCGAGTGCAACGAGGCTGCGATCTTTTGATCTTGCTTTGGAGATCAAAAGATCGCAGCCTTCGGCAGCTCTCCTACAACCATCGTCGAATGGTTCTATGGGCCCCACCCGGCTACAACAGGGTCATACAAAAACAACTATTTATTACACCGAGGTAGGAAAGATGAGTGCGGCTTCTCTGTATCCCGTTCGTCCCGAGGTTCTGGCAAACACGCTGACTGACGAGGCGACCTACAAAGCCATGTACCAGCAGTCGGTCGTCAACCCGGACGGCTTCTGGCGCGAGCAAGCCCAGCGTCTGGACTGGATCAAGCCCTTCACCACGGTGAAACAGACCTCGTTCGACGATCACCATGTCGACATCAAGTGGTTTGCCGACGGCACCCTGAACGTTTCCTACAACTGCCTCGACCGTCATCTGGCCGAGCGCGGCGATCAAATCGCGATCATCTGGGAAGGCGACGATCCTTCCGAGAGCCGCAACATCACCTACCGCGAACTGCACGAGCAAGTGTGCAAACTGGCCAACGCCCTGCGTGGTCAGGATGTGCACCGTGGCGACGTGGTAACGATTTACATGCCGATGATTCCCGAAGCCGTGGTCGCCATGCTGGCCTGCACCCGGATCGGCGCGATTCACTCGGTGGTGTTCGGTGGTTTCTCGCCGGAAGCCCTGGCCGGTCGCATCATCGACTGCAAATCGAAAGTGGTGATCACCGCTGACGAAGGCATCCGCGCCGGCAAGAAGATTTCCCTCAAGGCCAACGTCGACGACGCCCTGACCAATCCGGAAACCAGCAGCATCCAGAAAGTCATCGTCTGCAAGCGCACCGGTGGCGACATCAAGTGGAACCAGCATCGCGACATCTGGTACGAAGACCTGATGAAAGTCGCGGGCACTGTGTGCGCGCCGAAAGAGATGGGCGCCGAGGAAGCGCTGTTCATCCTTTATACCTCCGGCTCCACCGGCAAGCCGAAGGGCGTGCAGCACACCACCGGCGGTTATCTGCTCTATGCGGCGATGACCCACGAGCGCGTGTTCGACTACCGCCCGGGCGAAATCTACTGGTGCACCGCCGACGTCGGCTGGGTCACCGGCCACAGCTACATCGTCTACGGCCCGCTGGCCAATGGCGCGACCACCGTGCTGTTCGAAGGTGTGCCGAACTACCCGGACATCACCCGGGTGGCGAAGATCATCGACAAGCACAAGGTCAACATCCTCTACACCGCGCCGACCGCGATCCGCGCGATGATGGCTTCGGGTCAGGCCGCGGTCGAGGGCGCCGATGGCAGCAGCCTGCGCCTGCTCGGTTCGGTGGGCGAGCCGATCAACCCGGAAGCCTGGGACTGGTACTACAAGAATGTCGGCAAGTCGCGTTGCCCGATCGTCGATACCTGGTGGCAGACCGAGACCGGCGGCAACATGATGAGCCCGCTCCCAGGCGCGCATGCGCTGAAGCCGGGTTCGGCGGCACGTCCGTTCTTCGGCGTGGTGCCGGCGCTGGTCGACAACCTCGGCAACATTATCGAGGGCGAGGCCGAAGGCAATCTGGTGATTCTCGATTCGTGGCCAGGCCAGGCGCGCACGTTGTATGGCGATCACGATCGTTTCGTCGATACCTACTTCAAGACCTTCCGTGGCATGTACTTCACCGGTGACGGCGCGCGTCGTGATGCCGACGGTTACTACTGGATCACCGGGCGCGTGGACGACGTGCTCAATGTTTCCGGTCACCGCATGGGCACCGCCGAGATCGAAAGCGCGATGGTCGCGCATCCGAAGGTTGCCGAAGCTGCCGTGGTCGGTGTGCCGCATGACATCAAGGGGCAGGGCATTTATGTCTACGTGACCTTGAAGAATGGCGAGGAGCCCACCGAGCAACTGCGTCTGGAGCTGAAGAACTGGGTGCGCAAGGAGATCGGCCCGATCGCTTCGCCGGACGTGATCCAGTGGGCGCCGGGGCTGCCGAAGACCCGTTCGGGCAAGATCATGCGCCGGATTCTGCGCAAGATCGCCACGGCGGAATACGACGGGCTGGGCGATATCTCGACCCTGGCGGATCCGGGTGTGGTGCAGCATTTGATTGATACGCACAAGACCATGAATGTTGCTTAAGTAGCAGGTCTGAAAAGAAGAAAGCCCCGTCCGGTGTATGCCGGGCGGGGCTTTTTTGTGTCTGGAGGTTTTGGAGTGGTTGGGCTGGCCTCTTCGCGAGCAGGCTCGCTCCCACAGTTTGACCGAGTCCCTTCAGACAAATGCAGATCCCTGTGGGAGCGAGCCTGCTCGCGAAGGCGATCTGTCAGACACCGCAGTAGTCAGCTGTAGGAAACCGCAACACCCCAACCAATAATTATCGATCTGCGCCGTCAGGCCTTTCCCGCTGTTACCCGCTACAGGCCAATGTGTAACCGTTCGCGCGAAAGCGGGGCGAAGTGAAACGCTACGCCCCGTATTAGAGCCTCAGAGCCACCTCTGAAAAATAAGACACAACGCTGCGCTTGCCGGATTAGAAGGGTTTGCGAATAATGGGCCCGCAACTTGCAATATGTATCGGTTCACTGTCTTTCGCTCTTGCATGAAATTGCAGGGCTGTCAATGAGCTCAAACCGCTTTCTCGGTGCATCTGTAATTAGTTGTCGCATTGAAGAAATATCGGCTTCGGGCCTGTCGTTAGAATGCCGATCACTCGCTCATCGTGGCTGATGTTGAAATCGCCTGCGGTTTCAACGGGAAATTTCCGCCGATGCGCAACCGATTTCCGATTCACCCATTCGCATATTGGGCTGTCGCTCATTCTGCCGTTTTTGCCCTTTACCGATGGAGTCCCAAGATGAAGAAACTTGTGCTGCTTGGCGCCCTGGCACTGTCCGTGCTGTCGTTGAATGCCGTCGCTGACGAAAAACCTGTGAAGATCGGCATCGAAGCGGCTTACCCTCCATTCGCCTCGAAAGCTCCGGACGGCAGCATCGTCGGTTTCGACTACGACATCGGCAACGCGCTGTGCGAAGAAATGAAGGTCAAGTGCGTGTGGGTCGAGCAAGAGTTCGACGGCCTGATCCCGGCACTGAAAGTGCGCAAGATCGACGCGATCCTGTCGTCGATGTCGATCACCGAAGATCGCAAGAAGTCGGTCGACTTCACCAACAAGTACTACAACACCCCGGCGCGTCTGGTGATGAAGGCCGGCACTCAGGTCAGCGAAAACCTGGCTGAGCTGAAGGGCAAGAACATCGGCGTACAGCGTGGTTCGATCCACGAGCGTTTCGCCCGCGAAGTTCTCGCTCCACTGGGCGCCGAGATCAAGCCGTACGGCTCGCAAAACGAAATCTACCTCGACGTGGCCGCCGGTCGTCTCGACGGTACCGTGGCTGACGCAACCCTGCTGGACGACGGTTTCCTGAAAACCGACGCCGGCAAAGGCTTCGCGTTCGTTGGCCCGGCCTTCACCGACGTCAAGTACTTCGGCGACGGCGTAGGTATCGCGGTGCGCAAGGGCGACGCCCTGAAAGACAAGATCAACACGGCCATCGCGGCCATCCGCGAAAACGGCAAATACAAGGCAATCCAGGACAAGTACTTCGCCTTCGACATCTACGGCAAGTAAGACGTCTCTGCGACAAGTCCGAAATGGCGCAAGCAACAGAGTCTCTGCGGTTTGCGCCATTTTTTCATCCCAACTTTCGAGGACCTGAATCATGTTGAAAGGCTACGGGGCTGTCATCCTCGATGGCGCATGGCTGACGCTTCAGCTCGCCTTGTCGTCCATGGCTCTGGCCATCGTTCTCGGGCTGATCGGTGTCGCGTTGCGCCTGTCGCCGGTGCGCTGGCTGGCGTGGCTGGGCGACCTGTATTCGACGGTGATCCGCGGGATTCCCGACCTGGTGCTGATCCTGCTGATCTTCTACGGCGGTCAGGACCTGCTCAACCGCGTGGCGCCGATGCTCGGCTATGACGACTACATCGATCTGAACCCGCTGGCCGCCGGTATCGGCACCCTCGGTTTCATCTTCGGTGCGTACCTTTCGGAAACCTTCCGTGGTGCATTCATGGCGATCCCCAAGGGCCAGGCCGAAGCGGGCATGGCGTACGGCATGAGCAGTTTTCAGGTGTTTTTCCGGGTGATGGTGCCGCAGATGATTCGTCTGGCCATCCCGGGCTTCACCAACAACTGGCTGGTACTGACCAAGGCCACCGCGCTGATTTCCGTGGTCGGTCTGCAAGACATGATGTTCAAGGCCAAGCAGGCGGCGGATGCCACGCGCGAGCCTTTCACCTTCTTCCTCGCAGTGGCGGCGATGTACCTGGTGATCACCAGTGTGTCGTTGCTGGCATTGCGTCACCTTGAGAAGCGCTACTCGGTAGGCGTAAGGGCGGCTGATCTATGATCTTCGACTACAACGTCATTTGGGAGGCGCTGCCGCTGTACTTCGGCGGCCTGCTGACCACCCTCAAACTGCTCGCCCTGTCGCTGTTCTTCGGCTTGCTCGCGGCGTTGCCGCTGGGGCTGATGCGCGTCTCGAAAAACCCGCTCGTCAATGGCGCGGCGTGGCTGTACACCTATGTGATTCGTGGCACGCCGATGCTGGTGCAGCTGTTCCTGATCTACTACGGTCTGGCCCAGTTCGAAGCTGTCCGCGAAAGCTTCCTGTGGCCGTGGCTGTCGAGCGCGACGTTCTGCGCCTGCCTGGCCTTTGCGGTCAACACCAGCGCCTACACCGCGGAAATCATTGCCGGCAGCCTCAAGGCCACGCCGAACGGTGAGATCGAAGCGGCCAAGGCCATGGGCATGTCGCGCTTCAAACTGTACAAGCGCATCCTGCTGCCGTCGGCCCTGCGCCGGGCGCTGCCGCAGTACAGCAACGAAGTGATCATGATGCTGCAGACCACCAGTCTGGCCTCCATCGTGACCCTGATCGACATCACTGGCGCGGCGCGCACCGTCAACGCGCAGTTCTATCTGCCGTTCGAGGCGTACATCACCGCCGGCGTGTTCTACCTGTGCCTGACCTTCATTCTGGTCAAGCTGTTCAAACTGGCCGAGCGTCGCTGGTTGAGCTACCTCGCGCCACGGAAGCACTGATATGCAACGCATCGATCACGTATTGCCGTGGAGCCATCTGGGCAGCGAGCGCAAGGTGTCGGTTTTCCGGTTTGGTAGCGGCGAGCGCAAGGCCTACATCCAGGCCAGCCTGCACGCCGATGAACTGCCGGGCATGCGCACCGCCTGGGAGCTGAAAAAGCGCCTCGGCGAACTCGAAGCCCAGGGCTTGCTCAACGGTGTGATCGAGCTGGTGCCGGTGGCCAATCCTCTGGGTCTCGGGCAATTGCTGCAAGGCAATTTCCAGGGGCGTTTCGAGGCCGGCAGCGGCAAGAATTTCAACCGTGATTTTGTCGAACTGAGCGCGCCGGTTGCAGCCGCGCTGGGCGACAGGCTCGGTGATGATCCGCACGCCAACGTGCGGCTGATCCGTCAGGCGATGGCCGATCACCTGGCCGCATTGCCTGAAGCGGGCACCCAGTTGCAAGGCATGCAGCGTGTGCTGCTCAGCCACGCCTGCACCGCCGATGTGGTGCTGGATCTGCACTGCGACGCCGAAGCCGCGCTGCACATGTATGCGTTGCCGCAGCATTGGCCGCAGTGGCGTTCGCTGTCGGCACATCTGAACATCAAGGTTGGTTTGCTCGCGGAAGATTCCGGTGGCAGCTCCTTCGACGAGGCTTGCTCGCTACCGTGGCTGCGCCTGTCGCGGCAGTTCCCCGATGCGCAGATTCCGCTGGCGTGTCTGGCGACGACCATCGAGTTGGGCGGGCAGGCCGACACCGGTCGCGTTGAGGCCGAGGCTTACGCCGAAGGCATTCTGGCGTTTCTGGCCGAGCAGGGCCTGATCACCGGCGAGTGGCCGGACCCGGCGTTTGAACCGTGCGAAGGCATGCCGTTCGAAGGCACCGAATTGCTGTTTGCGCCGCACCCCGGTGTGGTGAGTTTTTCCCGCAGGCCCGGCGAATGGGTCGAGGCGGGCGACGAGATTTTTCAAGTGATCGACCCTGTGTCCGATCGGGTCAGCACGGTATGTGCTGGTACGTCCGGGGTGCTGTTTGCCATTGAACGGCTGCGCTATGCCCAACCCGGTTTCTGGCTGGCCAAGGTGGCGGGGCGCGAAGCGCTGCGTCACGGGCGCTTGCTCAACGACTGACTGACTGACTGTTTTTGTGAGAACCGACCGCATGTACAAACTTGAAGTCCAAGACCTGCATAAACGCTATGGCAGTCACGAAGTGCTCAAGGGCGTGTCCCTGAAAGCCGCCGCCGGCGATGTGATCAGCATCATCGGCTCCAGTGGCTCCGGCAAAAGTACTTTCCTGCGTTGCATCAACCTGCTCGAGCAGCCGCATGCCGGCAAGATCCTGCTCAACAACGAAGAGCTGAAACTGGTGGCGAACAAGGACGGCGCGCTGAAAGCCGCTGACCCGAAGCAGCTGCAACGCATGCGTTCGCGCCTGTCGATGGTGTTCCAGCATTTCAACCTCTGGTCGCACATGACCGCGATCGAAAACATCATGGAAGCGCCGGTGCACGTGCTCGGCGTACCCAAGTACGAAGCCCGCGAAAAAGCCGAGTACTACTTGAACAAGGTCGGCGTGGCCCATCGTAAAGACGCATTCCCTGGGCACATGTCCGGTGGCGAGCAGCAGCGCGTGGCGATTGCCCGGGCGCTGGCGATGGAGCCTGAGGTGATGCTGTTCGACGAACCGACCTCGGCCCTCGACCCGGAACTGGTCGGCGATGTGCTGAAAGTCATGCAGGCACTGGCGCAGGAAGGCCGCACCATGGTTGTGGTGACCCACGAAATGGGCTTCGCCCGTGAAGTGTCGAACCAGTTGGTGTTCCTGCACAAAGGCGTCGTCGAAGAAAGCGGCAACCCGCGCGAAGTGCTGGTCAACCCGCAGTCGGAGCGCTTGCAGCAGTTCCTGTCGGGCAGCCTGAAATAAATCAGGGCTGCCGTTGTGCACCAGATTAGGTCATGCTTCGCGATCTTCTGGCTGGCTCAGATCCCCTGTGGGAGCGAGCCTGCTCGCGAAAGCGGTAGAACAGCTAGCAATCATGTTGACTGCTACACCGCCTTCGCGAGCAGGCTCGCTCCCACATTCTGATCTTCACCGGTTTCAGGAATTGTGTTCATTTCCGGGCTAGCATTGGCCCATGCCTTCATCACCGTTGTTCGTTTCGGATTGCCCGCCCATGACTGCCCATCGAATTGGTTTCCTGATTTGGCCCAGCACTAAAGCGTTGACGCTGGCGCTGGCGGAGGAGGCCTTGCGTGTTGCGCAGCGGGTGCACCCGGACGTGGTTTACGAACTGTCGTTCCTGCAGGCCGAGCCGCAGACCGAAGGCGCCTGGCAACTACCCGGCGAGCCTTGGGCCGGCAAGCTCGAGAACTTCCAGAAACTCTTTCTGCTCGCTGATGAGCCACCAACCACCCTCGCGCCGGCGCTGAGCAGTGCGCTCAAGCAAGTGGTGCGTGCCGGTTGCGTGATCGGTGGTCTGTCGGCCGGTGTCTATCCGCTGGCGCAGCTCGGTTTGCTCGACGGTTATCGCGCCGCCGTGCACTGGCGCTGGCAGGATGATTTCGCTGAGCGTTTCCCGAAAGTGATCGCCACCAGTCATCTGTTCGACTGGGATCGCGATCGCCTGACTGCCTGCGGAGGCATGTCGGTGCTCGACCTGCTGCTGGCGGTGCTCGCCCGTGATCACGGCGCCGAACTGGCCGGTGCGGTGTCGGAAGAGCTGGTGGTGGAGCGCATCCGCGAGGGCGGTGAGCGTCAGCGCATTCCCTTGCAGAACCGTCTCGGCTCCAGCCATCCGAAGCTGACCCAAGCGGTGTTGCTGATGGAAGCCAACATCGAAGAGCCGCTGACCACCGACGAAATCGCCCAGCACGTGTGCGTATCCCGTCGGCAGCTGGAGCGGATCTTCAAGCAATACCTCAACCGCGTGCCGAGCCAGTACTACCTGGAACTGCGCCTGAACAAGGCCCGGCAGATGTTGATGCAGACCAGCAAGTCGATCATTCAGATCGGCCTCTCGTGTGGCTTCTCTTCGGGGCCGCATTTCTCCAGCGCCTATCGCAACTTCTTCGGTGCCACGCCGCGGGAAGATCGCAACCAGCGGCGCAGCAGCAGTCCGTTCGAATTGTCGTCAGTACCGCCGGAGCGGGGCTGATCGCGGGTCGACCTCAATCGATCTCCATGCTGGCCGAGAAGTCATGGAAATCCTCAATCGTCTGATACACGGTGTTGTTGCTCGACTGTTGCTCGACCATGCGCGTTTGATACGCGGCGTCATAGCGTTCCAGGCGCTGCTGGCTGTCGGCAGTCAGCGGGTTGTCGCTGAAGTCGTATTCGGTCACCACCTCGCCGGGCTGTGAAGGGAACTCGCCTGGCAACTCGGTAATCGCGTTCTCGGACAAGTCCGCATACATCAATCGAGGCAGTTCGAGCAGGCCGTCAGGCACCTTGCTCAAGGCGCAATTGCCCAGGCGCACGTCGGTCATCTGCGGGAAATGGCTCAGGTCTGGAGCATTGTTGAGCGGATTGTCGCTCAGGTCGACGGATCTCAGGTTTTTCAACGCCGCGAACGCCTCTGCCGCCGGCGCAGTCAGGGTGATTCCACAATCGGGCAGATACAGGCTGCGCAGCCTGTCCATAACGAATATCGGGCTGGGAATCTCGCCCAGCGGGTAGTTGCGGATGTCGACGCCTTTGAGCTTAGGGAAAAGCGCCAGCAGGCGATCGATCCGCGGCGGGGCGGACGCCGTGGTGGTCAGTTTCAATTGTTCGATGTGGTCGAAGCGCGCGGCCAGCGGCGGCAGCTCGCCGGTAAACGACAGCTCGCAGGTAACCCTTGGACCGGTCAGGAAGGTGGGCGCCCGACGCAGGTCGTTTTCCAGGCTGTGCCTGAAGTGCTGGCGGCCGAGTTTTTCCGTGGCTGCCGCGCCGTCCCCAAGTGGCATTTGCGTCACAGGATCGCTGGGGATTTCATTGACCCAGCTGCCCAGGCGTTCGAGCAGGCTGGTGAGTTCGGTTTTCCTGCGCATCAGCTCAAGACGTCCATCGGCAAGCGTACCCGGCAGGCCGTAAAGCAGATCGTTGGCGTCGAAGCCGGACAGCGACGGGTACAGGTCTTGAGCCAGTTCGATGTCGTCTTGTTGGACCCAGACACCAAAATTATCGGCCCTGGCCTGGAAAACGGCTTTGATTCGTTCTCTGGAGGCAACCGACAACGGGTTGGCGCCAAGTTCAATGCCGCGATCGCAATAAAGCGTCAGTTGCGCCGGCAATTCGCTGATGTTGTTGTCGCTCAGCAACGCGACCTCCAGGTGCGGCAGCTGTTCCAGCCCGGCAGGCACACTGTCGATGCCAGTGTTGATCAAATCGATGAACGTCAAGTTCTGCATGCTCGATACATCGGGCGTGGCCTGCAACGCGTTGCTGTACAAGTCCAGCCACTTCAATCGGGTCAGTGTGGACAGGATCGCTTGTCCGGCAGGATCCAGAGTGATCTGGCACTTGCTCAGCATCAACCTCTCAAGCAACGGCAGGCTTTGCAGCGTTTGAGGCATCCGGCCGAGGGCGAAGCCCTGCAGTTCCAGCCCCCGCAGGCCGCTGAAGCTTCGGAAAAACCCATCCGGAATGTTCAGCCCCGGATTGCCCTGAAGGTTGAGATGCGTGATGTGGCTGAAGTCAGCGGTCAGTTCCGGCAATTCGCCGGCGAACGGCGCATTGGCTTCGAAGGTATTGAACCGCAGGGCTGAATTTTCGTTTTGCCTGCCGCGCCAGAGTTTCTCAAGGTCGTTGCTGAATCTTTGTCTGGCGGCAAGTTCTGCAAATTTTTCCGGCGCAGTCCAGGGCAGCGCCGTCGAAGGGTTGTTGACCGGCAGGCGCGCGCTCCATGTATTGAGATCACTGGTCATGCGGGCGATTTCCGCCTCCCATCTGACCAGTTGTGCCGTACCGGTCTGTAGTGTCCCGGGCAGGCGATAAATCATGTTGATCGCAGCGTTTTCGCCCAGTCGCGGGAACAGTCTCTGCGCCATGGCAATGTCAGCCGATGCCGGCTTGATCCGGAAGTTGCGCCCCTGTGCGGCGTAGTAGCGCTTGACGCGCTCGCGGGCATTCATCGACAGAGGATTGTCGTTCAGATACACGCTGTTGGCCCGATCGGGATTCAAGTTGAAGAACGCGTCCGGCAGCTCGGTAATCTGGTTGTTATTGAGGTGAAGCTCTTGCAGCAGCGGATGCTCGGCGATTCCCTCGGGCACGCTGATGAGATCGGTATGGCCAAGCCAGAAGTGGCTCACCTTGGGGAAGATTGTAAGATCGGGCGCGTTTGTCAGTGGGTTGTGACTCAGATCGAGCAACCGCAACTCGGGCAGAGCGCCGAGTATTTGCTGCCCGGCAGGCGTGAGCGTCAGCGCGCAGTCATTCAGTGTGAGCTCTTTGAGATAGTGCAGACGGCTGACGAATGAAGGGATGTCATAGAGAGTGAAGGCTTTCAATTCCAGCGTTTGAAGATTCGGGAACAATCCGGCGAACGGCTCCAGTCCTGCGGTCGTTACATTGCCAGCAAGCTTGAGGCTGGTCACGTGATCGAAGTTGACGGTCAGGCGCGGCATTTCGCCGAAGAACTTCAGGTCTGCCGCCAGAGATGCTCTGCGCTCGCCGGTTCCCATCAACCTTTCGCTCCAGAAATCCTCTATCAATTGCTTGAAGTCGGAGCGTGCGGATCGTTGCGCCAAAAGCTCGCTTGCGTTGAGGACCTGACCTGTACCCGGATGCGTGGACGGAGTTGCCAAGGCCCAGCGGGTCAGATCATCGCGCATCTGTTGCTGCTCCACTTGCCAGCGCAGGAGCTGTTTGCGGCCGTCGGCCAGGTCGCCGGGCAAGTCGTAGATCATCTCGCTGGCCTCCTGGTTGTTCAGACCGGGAAACAGCTGCCGGGCGAGGGCAACGTCTGGCTCGGCAGCCATTACGTCAAAGTCGTTTCCATGGATTCGATAGTAATTTTTGACCTGGTCCCGGGTGGCTGCCGACAGCGGATTGTCGGCAAGGTCAATGCCGTCACTGCGGTCGGCGGCGAGGTCGAACAGAGCGTCAGGCAACTGCGTGATGCGGTTCCCCGAAAGCACTGCGGTTCGGAGCCCCGGATGGCTGGTCAGTCCCTCAGGAACGACGGTCAGCCCGCAGTTGGACAGATCGAGATGGAACAATTCCGGCAACAGGTTCAGGTCGGGAAAGGTCCCCAGCGGATTGTTGCTCAGGTCCAGCGTGTCCAGAGCGTTGAGTGACAGCAGCGCAGCCTGATTTTCCGGGGTCATTATCACGCCACAATTTTTCAGCTCCAGGTCGGTCAGTCGAGGCAGTTTTGCTTCGCCGAGCGCAAGCGGTTCCAGTTCGAAGCCGTTCATTTTCAGCTTGGCAAGGTTGGGGAAACACTCCACGAAGCGCAGGGCGGCGGTGATATTGGCGTTGCCAACGAGGTTCAACCGGGTAACACGCTCGAAACCGATGCTGAGTATCGGCATGTCTCCACTGAACGTCGCGGTAGCCCTGAGTTCTTCAAGGCGCGGGTACGTCGTGGGCGGGCTGCGCCAGAATTGTTCGATCTGTCGGGCAAAATCTCGCCTCGCATCCAGTTCGCGGGTCTGCGCCTCGAGAGGCAGGCGTTCTCCCGATTGCGCGGCAGTCACGGCGGCCTGGTTGATCCATTGGTTGAGTTCCAGATGCAGAACGCCGAGCTCATTTTCCCAGCGTGACAACTGTGCACCGCACTCGGCCAATGGCCCGGGCAACCCGTACAAAACCCGTGTCGCGCCTTCGGTGTCAAGGGAAGGGAACAAGGCGATGGTGCGCTGCAGATCCTCCTGCACAGGCCGGACACCGAAGTGCTTGCCGGTGTGCTCGTAGAACACTTTGACCCGTTCACGAGAGGCCGCCGTCAACGGGTTGTCGGCAAAGGTGTAACCATCGCTGAGGGAGCTTGCCAGGTTGAAGAACTTTTCCGGTATCCGGGTAATGCGGTTGCGATCGAATTGCGCCGAAATCAACCGCGGGTGATCCAGCAGATCGTCGGGCACCGTATGAATGCCCGTATCCGACAGATTGACGTAGCGCAACGAGGGCATCGTGCGCACGTCCGGCGGCAAGCCCAGCGCGTTGCCTTGCAGATCGAGCAGGGTGAGTTGTGGCAAGGAAGCCAGCACCGACTCTGTGACCGTCGTCAGGCTGACTCGGCAATCACGTAAACGCAACTCGCGCAGCGAGGGCATTGAAGTCAGTGCTTGCGGCAGGCTCGGCAGATTGAGGTTGCGCGCATCAATATTCTGCAACTGACTGAAGGACTGCAGAAAGCTGTCGACAGATGTTGTCATCGGGCTGCCATCAATGGCGAGCGAGGTGATATGGCTGAAGTTTGCTGACAACACCGGCAAGTCGCCCATGACCGCCGGTGTAAGGCGCAACGCGTATCCGGCGGCGAAGCCCTGTTGATTGATACCCGTGACGTGCTCCCGCCTCCAGGCTTTGAGCAATTGCTCCCTGAGCAGCCGGCGATTCTGGAGTTCGGCGCGCTTCTCCAGCGGCGTCAGCGCCGTGCCGGTTTCGGGATGCACGGCGGGCGGATTGTTGGCCCAGACATGCAGCTCGTTCTGCAATTGCAAGTAGTCATTTTGCAAGCGAAGCATCTCTGCGCGCGGGCCTGCGGGACTCCTGCGCATGCTTTCGGCGAGAAAGCGCATCTCATGATTCGACATGCGTGGATAGAGCACGCGGATGTCTTCTTCGAGGGTGTGTGGCTGGTAAGCGGGACGCGGCGGACGCGGAGCATGGGCGTAACCATCGGTCCCCAGCAGGCGCAGGGTGTCGACAGTCGGCGCTCGGGACGGCGTATCGGCAATCACCTGACGCCACTCGTTGCGCTCGAGCGTACGTTCACGAATGGCCGCCTTCAGCGCCTGACTCTGACCGATGCGCAGGTCCAGGCTCTGGCGCTCGCTGTCGGGCAATGCGTACAACAGGCTGGAATAAAAATCAGTGAATGAATGCAGCTGCTGCCCACGATCGTCACAAGGTTGATATTGGCCATCGTCGCGACGAACCAGCACCTTGTGTGCAGGCGCATCGTCACGGCCGATGGTGTCCAGTAACGGGCCCTCATAGCGCCCGTCACGGATCTCGATGCGTACATCACCGCTCCAGCCCGGCAGCAATTTGAGGCTGTGCAGCGCCAGGGAATCAGAGTCGGTGTTGTTCACAGAACCCAGCTCGAGCCCTTCGTAAGCGCGGGTTACGCGCACCTCCGCACTGGCCATTTGCATGAGTGCCTGCTGGCGCGCGGGCAGCTGTCCTTCGCTTATCTGCAGCAGTTCGCTGCCGGTCGCAGTATCGAGCAGTTCGCGGGTAACGCTGGCCGGCAGTTCGGGAGGGTGCATCTTCAGTCGTGCAGCCAGCGGATCGTCGAGTTGCTGCAGGGCTTGATAGCGCGACTCGAACAGCGCGCTTCTGTTGCGTCTGGCGAGGTCGGCCACTTGCTTGCGCAGGTTCTGGCCGCGTACCTCGATGGACGGCGTCGGTCCTGCGAAGGGCTCGTCCAACAAGGCTCTGATCTGCGTCTCGTCGAGGGTGTAGAGCAGAGTTTTGAGCACGTCGCCACCAACCAGTCTGTCCTGGCGCAGTTCGATCACCGGCAGGCTTGCGTCGGCAGACGATTGCCACAGTTGCTCGCCTTGGCGATCCAGCAGACGCAGGCACTTGTCGCCTGGCCAACGGCCGTATTCGCTGAGCACCTGTAGCTGAGTGAACGGGTCGGCGCGCAAAAACTCTTCGGCGACATCGCTGTCAAGCTGGTCGATGAAGCGTTGCAACTGCTGATCAATCTTGAAGCGCTGGATGCTGTCCGCCAGCAGCGGTGGAACTTTTTCCTGCTCGACATGCATCTTGCGCAACGCGTCTTCGCTGGTTCCGCTGATCCGCAGGACGGTTGCGCGCTCGTTCGAAGATAAACTCTCGACCGAGGGACCGATACGGCGCAGCGCGGTTGCGCCATCCCACTGCAGCGGTTGCTCGAGTTCTGTGTGCCAGGCGCCTTCGCCATTGTGGCGCAGCAGCGGCTGGTAAGCGTCGGGGCGACTCGGATGTTCGATGCGGTACTGACCCGGCGCTGAGCTTTCTTTCACCGCAAAGTGCGCGTCCTCCAGGGGCAGCAGAAGCTTGTCCTGGTGCGTATGCAAACCCAGTGCATCGGGTTGTGAATCGGCGATCGGGCTCTGCGGGTGTTTGTAGCGTTCGAGATCCGGTTGCCAATAGCGGGTTTCACCATTGGCCAGTCGTACCGGTTTGAAGCGGTCGATGAACGCTACGATTTCCTTGGGCAATACCTTGCGAAACTCGGCCGCGCCAATCGCACCGCCGACGGCGAACATGCCCAGCTGGATCATCGATTCCACGGTCCCCATCAAGTGTTCGACCGCTTCGGTCGTGCGCCCCTGCGCCCACTCGACAATGCCTTCGAATACTTCATCGAGCATCTGATAGGCCATGTACGCCATCATCGCTTCACCCAGCACCGGCACGAACGGCGCGACGATCATCGCGGCGGTCTGTGCGATGGAGGAGATGATGTTGACCACCGAATCCCAGAACGCCCAGCGCGCCCTCTGATCGACCAGCGCAGTCGGTACGGCAATGGTTCGGGCGTCATTGAAGATCTTGTTCAGCTTTGCCCGGTACAGGTGCTGCCACAAGTCATCGTGAAACGGCGTCAGCGCAGTCTGCAGATCCGGCCGCTCCACCGCGGCTTCGCGCCACGCCGGCCGAGGGTCGCCGGGTTCGTGCGGGTGCCATCTGATTTCACTCAGCCGGCTGTTGAGGGTGCTGAAGAAGAAACCGCGTTGGTCGTGATTGACGAAGCGGCTGAAGAACTGCTGATACTCTCTGGAGCGCAACTGGCGCGTCAGTTCCACGACCATTTCCAATGGCGAGGCGTATTCCTTGAACGGATGTTCGGGGTCATCCGGGACGTAGGCGACGACGCGCGCTGCATTGCGCGTCATGTACAGGTCCGGGGCAAATACCAGAATGCCGGTGAGCGGTGCGCAAAGCATTGTCATGTCATGACACAACAGCGGGGCGCCGTGCACATGCAGGCCTTTCATGCCGTCGAGCATGGCCTCGATCAGGCGCACCGCATTTTCCGAGACATCACGGTTCATCCGCGCCCATTGCAGGGCAGACTTCATCGCAGCCTTCTGGCTGGCGTCGATTTTGCCGCGCAAGACCGACGCGACCATCGGATCGGAGTAGCCAAGATTGTCTTCAAGGCTGGCTTTGTATTTCGCGCCGATATCCAGTCGACGGCACAGTTTTGTGAAAGCCGGAATGCTCAGTCTGGCCTTGATGTCGGGCAGGGTTTCAAACTGCCCTGTGGCCGAGGGTGCGCTGGTGAATGTCGACTCGGCTTCGAAGGCGTCATCTTCGGTTTCCCTGTCTTCGAAGTTATGCAGCGCCGCCTCGAGCAGTGACACCGACCAGGCGCGGGCGCCGGTGCGAATGGGAAACCAAGGGGTGGTGGCGGGAATATACAGGCGCACATAGGTGTTTCTGACATCCACATCCAGATCGAAGCTGCGTTTCAGCTCGGCCTTGAGCAGGGGTTCGGCGAAGGCCGCCGCGTCTTGCAAATGCTCCAGGCTTTTATCGACCTGGCTCTGGGCGGTGATATGCGCCGCCCCAAGGCTTTTCATCAGCGCATGCTGTTCGGCTGGCGCGGTCTTGAGCGTTGCCGACTGTTGCGCAACGCTGTTCTTCAGCGCCGCTCGCCGCGTGGCTGAGGTGTCGCCCAGCCAGGCGGGAATCGCGTTCTTGAGTGGTTGATAATGTTCGTCCGCATGGTGCGCGTCATTTGCGTCATCCGGGGTTGCCGATGGGTGTCGTTCAGACAGGTGCATGGCCATTCCTTGGCGTTGAAAAGAACCCTCAGCAAATCAGCAGGAAGCGATTGCCGGGCGGTAGATATTTATATCTCTGGCGCGAGGCTGAATTGGTATTCTGCGCGGCCTGCCGCAAATCCGCCGCGCCCGGTAAACTGCGCCTTTGCGACGCTATATGTCGCATTGCCGTAAACCCGGGAAAATCCGGGGTTTGCGCTATAAGAAGTTGTCGCTTGGCGACAAGGCCGGGCACCAAACTGTCCTTACAATCCCCTCATCGCTCGCCAGTTCCAGGCGGGTGTTCCTCTTCAGGAGACTCCGATGTCCGTTGAGCACGCTGCGGTACAACGCGCCGATTTCGACCAGGTAATGGTTCCCAACTACGCGCCTGCCGCTTTCATTCCGGTGCGTGGCGCCGGTTCCCGGGTCTGGGATCAGGCCGGCCGCGAGCTGATCGACTTCGCCGGCGGGATTGCCGTCAACGTATTGGGCCACGCACATCCGGCGCTGGTCGGCGCGTTGACCGAACAGGCGAACAAGCTGTGGCACGTGTCCAACGTGTTCACTAACGAACCGGCCCTGCGCCTGGCCCACAAGCTGATCGACGCCACGTTTGCCGAGCGCGTGTTCTTCTGCAACTCCGGCGCCGAAGCCAACGAGGCCGCGTTCAAACTGGCCCGTCGCGTCGCATTCGACCGTTTCGGCAGCGAGAAATACGAAATCATCGCCGCGCTGAACAGCTTCCACGGCCGTACCCTGTTCACCGTCAACGTCGGTGGCCAGTCGAAGTACTCCGACGGTTTCGGCCCGAAAATCACCGGCATCACCCACGTTCCCTACAACGATCTGGCCGCGCTGAAAGCCGCGGTGTCCGAGAAGACCTGCGCGGTGGTGCTTGAGCCGATCCAGGGCGAGGGCGGCGTGCTGCCGGCCGAACTTGAATACCTGCAAGGCGCCCGTGAGCTGTGCGACGCGAACAACGCGCTGCTGGTGTTCGATGAAGTGCAGACCGGCATGGGCCGCAGCGGCAAGCTGTTCGCCTACCAGCATTACGGCGTGACCCCGGACATCCTCACCAGCGCCAAGAGCCTGGGCGGTGGTTTCCCGATCGCGGCGATGCTGACCACCGAAGCGCTGGCAAAACATCTGGTGGTCGGCACTCACGGCACCACGTACGGCGGCAACCCGTTGGCCTGCGCTGTCGCTGAGGCAGTGATCGACGTGATCAACACCCCGCAAGTGTTGAACGGCGTGAACGCCAAGCACGACAAGTTCAAGACCCGCCTGCAACAGATCGGCGAGAAATACGGCCTGTTCACTCAGGTACGTGGGCTCGGTCTGCTGATCGGTTGCGTGCTCAGCGAAGCGTGGAAAGGCAAGGCCAAGGACATCTTCAACGCCGCCGAACAGGAAGGCCTGATGATTCTTCAGGCGGGCCCGGACGTGATTCGTTTCGCCCCGAGCCTGGTGGTGGAAGATGCCGATATCGATGCCGGTCTGGACCGCTTCGAACGTGCTGCGGCGAAGTTGACGCAAGCCTGATGGACCTTTCGGCGCCTGAAATTTTGCAGGCGCCGAACTCAATTTTTGACACCGGGCGAGTTTCCAATGTGGGAGCGAGCCTGCTCGCGAAGAGGGAGTGTCAGTCGCCATCTATGCTGACTGACAAACCGCTTTCGCGAGCAGGCTCGCTCCCACAGTGTCCGGTGTTCTTTCTGTGATTTTTTGAAGAGAAAAGGAGTGACACCATGCTGGTGATGCGCCCCGCGCAAATGGCTGATCTGGGCGAGGTACAGCGTCTGGCTGCGGACAGCCCGATTGGTGTCACTTCCTTGCCGGATGACGTGGAACGTCTGAGCGACAAGATCGCCGCGAGCGAAGCTTCGTTCGCCGCCGAAGTGAGCTTCAACGGTGAAGAGAGTTACTTCTTCGTCCTCGAAGATTCAAGCACCGGCAAGCTCGTCGGTTGCTCGGCCATCGTCGCTTCGGCCGGCTACTCCGAGCCGTTCTACAGCTTCCGTAACGAGACCTTCGTCCACGCCTCCCGCGAGCTGAAGATCCACAACAAGATCCACGTGCTCTCGCAGTGCCACGACCTGACCGGCAACAGCTTGCTGACCAGTTTCTACGTGCAGCGCGAACTGGTCGGGTCGCCGTGGGCCGAGCTCAACTCCCGTGGCCGTCTGTTGTTCGTCGCCAGCCACCCGGAGCGCTTTGCCGATTCGGTGGTGACCGAGATCGTCGGTTACAGCGACGAGAATGGCGACTCGCCGTTCTGGGATGCGATCGGGCGCAACTTCTTCGACCTCAACTACGCCGAAGCCGAGCGCCTGTGCGGGCTGAAAAGCCGCACCTTCCTCGCCGAGCTGATGCCGCATTACCCGATCTACGTGCCGCTGCTGCCGGACTCCGCGCAAGAGGCGATGGGCCAGGTGCACCCACGGGCGCAGATCACCTTCGACATCCTGATGCGCGAAGGCTTCGAGACCGATCACTACATCGACATTTTCGATGGCGGCCCGACCCTGCATGCGCGGGTGTCCGGCATCCGTTCGATCGCCCAGAGCCGCGTGGTGCCGGTGAAGATCGGCGAGCCGGTCAAAGGCGCCGGGCGTCAGTACTTGGTGGCCAACGCACAGTTGCAGGATTACCGCGCGGTGTTGCTGGAGCTGGACTATGCGCCGGGCAAACCGGTGACGCTGGATATGGAAGCAGCCGAAGCCCTGGGCGTCGGTGAAGGTGCCAGCGTGCGCCTGGTGGCGGTTTAACGCCTTAGCGAGTTTCACGGGTGGCGCGAGCGGCCCGTTTGAGGAGATAGCATGATTGTTCGTCCCGTACGCAGCAGCGATTTATCCGCGCTGATCGATCTGGCCCGCAGCACCGGCACCGGCCTGACCACTTTGCCGGCCAACGAAGAGCGCCTGACCCACCGGGTCGGCTGGGCCGAGAAGACCTTTCGCGGCGAAGCCGGGCGTGGCGATGCCGACTATCTGTTCGTGCTCGAAGACGATGACGGCCGCGTGGTGGGCATCTCCGCCATCGCCGGCGCCGTTGGCCTGCGTGAGCCCTGGTACAACTTCCGCGTCGGTCTGACCGTCAGCGCTTCGCAAGAGCTGAACATCTACCGTGAGATTCCGACGCTGTTTCTGGCCAACGACCTGACCGGTAATTCCGAGCTGTGCTCGCTGTTCCTGCACGCCGATTATCGCAACGGTCTCAACGGCCGC
Source organism: Pseudomonas moraviensis subsp. stanleyae (assembly GCF_036283065.1). Taxonomy (GTDB): domain Bacteria; phylum Pseudomonadota; class Gammaproteobacteria; order Pseudomonadales; family Pseudomonadaceae; genus Aquipseudomonas; species Aquipseudomonas stanleyae. The sequence goes on along the minus strand of NZ_JAADJI010000005.1, from coordinate 388,664 downwards.
ATGCTGTCCAAGGCGCGCATGCTGTTCATCGCCGAGTTCCCGGAGCTGTTCGGCAACAAGATCATCGCCGAAATGCGTGGCGTGTCCGATGACGCCGGGCGCTCGCCGTTCTGGGAAAGCCTCGGCCGGCACTTCTTCAAGATGGAATTCAGCCAGGCCGACTACCTGACCGGCGTCGGCAACAAGGCATTCATCGCCGAACTGATGCCGAAATTCCCGCTGTACACCTGCTTCCTTTCGCCGGATGCGCGTAACGTCATCGGCCAGGTGCACCCGGACACCGAACCGGCGCTGGCCATGCTCAAGAGCGAAGGTTTCAGCTATCAGGGTTACGTCGACATCTTCGACGCCGGCCCGGCCATCGAATGCGAAACCAGCAAGATCCGCGCGGTGCGTGACAGTGAAGCGCTGGTGCTGGCCGTCGGCACGCCGGGCGATGACGCCACGCCGTTCATCATCCACAACCGCAAGCGCGAGGATTGCCGCATCACGGCTGCCCCAGCGCGTCTGGCAGCGGGCACCCTGGTGGTCGATCCGCAGACCGCAAAACGTCTTCAACTCAGCGCCGGCGATCAGGTTCGCGCCGTGGCGTTGTCCGCTGCACGGGAGTCGAAATAATGAATTCGCTATACATCGCAGGTGAGTGGCTGGCCGGTCAGGGCGAAGCCTTTCAATCGCTGAACCCGGTGACCCAGCAAGTGCTGTGGGCGGGTGAGGGCGCGACGGCCGCGCAGGTCGAGTCGGCGGTGCAGGCTGCCCGTCAGGCGTTTCCTGAATGGGCACGTCGCACCCTCGAAGAACGCATCAGTGTGCTCGAGGCTTTCGCCGCGTCGTTGAAAAATCACGCTGACGAACTGGCTCGCACCATCGGCGAAGAAACCGGCAAGCCGCTGTGGGAGTCCGCGACTGAAGTGACCAGCATGGTCAACAAGATCGCGATTTCGGTGCAGAGCTACCGCGAGCGTACCGGCGAGAAGAGTGGCCCACTGGGCGACGCCACCGCCGTGTTGCGCCACAAGCCGCACGGCGTGGTCGCGGTGTTCGGCCCTTACAACTTCCCCGGTCACCTGCCCAATGGTCATATCGTCCCGGCGCTGCTGGCCGGTAACACGGTGCTGTTCAAGCCTAGTGAACTAACGCCGAAAGTCGCCGAGCTGACGGTCAAGTGCTGGATCGAAGCCGGGCTGCCAGCGGGTGTGTTGAACCTGCTGCAAGGCGCGCGGGAAACTGGCATCGCTCTGGCGGCGAACCCGGGCATCGACGGACTGTTCTTCACCGGTTCCAGCCGCACCGGCAATCACCTGCATCAGCAATTTGCCGGGCGTCCGGACAAGATCCTTGCCTTGGAGATGGGCGGCAACAACCCGCTGGTGGTCGATCAGGTCGCCGATCTGGACGCGGCGGTGTACACGATCATTCAGTCGGCATTCATTTCCGCCGGCCAGCGCTGCACCTGCGCCCGGCGTCTGCTGGTGCCGCAAGGCGCGTGGGGCGACAGCCTGCTCAAGCGTCTGGTTGAAGTCAGTTCGACTATTGAAGTCGGTGCGTTCGATCAGCAGCCGGCGCCGTTCATGGGCTCGGTGATTTCCCTCGGCGCGGCGAAAGCGCTGATGGATGCGCAGGAGCAACTGCTGGCCAACGGCGCGGTGGCGCTGCTGGAAATGACTCAGCCGCAAGCGCAATCGGCCTTGCTGACCCCGGGCATCGTTGATGTGACGGCAGTCGCTGAGCGCCCGGACGAAGAACTGTTCGGGCCGTTGCTGCAAGTGATCCGCTACAGCGACTTCGCCGCGGCGATCACTGAAGCCAACAACACCGCTTATGGGTTGGCCGCCGGTTTGCTCTCGGATTCCGAAGCGCGCTACCAGCAGTTCTGGCTGGAAAGCCGCGCCGGCATCGTCAACTGGAACAAACAGCTGACCGGCGCCGCGAGCAGCGCGCCGTTCGGCGGCGTCGGCGCCTCGGGCAACCATCGCGCCAGCGCCTATTACGCAGCGGACTACTGCGCGTACCCGGTGGCATCGCTGGAAACCCCGAGCCTGGTGTTGCCAGCGGCCCTGACGCCTGGCGTGAAAATGGCGTAACGGCCAATCGCGAGCAGGCTCGCTTCCACAGGTTCAGTAGTGTTCACACATTTTGTGTTCAACATAAATCCTGTGGGAGCGAGCCTGCTCGCGAAGGCCGCGCCTCGGTCTAAAAGAATAGTTACTGAAGCCTATAACAACAGATTCTCGTGGAGCCTCGCTGATGAAATCCTATGAAGTCAATTTTGACGGTCTAGTGGGGCCGACCCATAACTACGGTGGTCTGTCCTACGGCAACGTCGCCTCGCAGAGCAACAGTCAGCAATCCTCGAATCCGAAGGAAGCGGCGCTGCAAGGTCTGGCGAAAATGAAAGCGCTGATGGACATGGGTTTCCAGCAAGGCGTGCTGGCTCCGCAGGAACGTCCTGACGTGGCCGCGCTGCGCCGTCTGGGCTTCAGCGGCACTGACGCGCAGGTGATCGAGCGCGCTGCAAAAGAGGCGATGCCCCTGCTGGTCGCCAGTTGCTCGGCGTCGAGCATGTGGGTGGCCAATGCCGCCACGGTCAGCCCGAGCGCCGATACCGCTGACGGCCGCGTGCATTTCACCGCCGCCAACCTCAATTGCAAATATCACCGCAGCATCGAGCACCCGACCACCAGCCGCGTGCTCGGCGCGATGTTCGCCAATCAACAGCACTTCGCCCATCACGCCGCATTGCCGGCAGTGGCGCAGTTTGGCGACGAAGGCGCGGCCAACCACACGCGTTTCTGCCGTGAATACGGCGAAGCGGGTGTCGAGTTTTTCGTGTTCGGTCGCAGCGCGTTCGACAACCGTTTCCCGGCGCCGCAGAAATACCCGGCGCGGCAGACCCTCGAAGCCTCGCAAGCCGTGGCGCGTCTGCACGGTCTGCGTGACGAAGGCGTGGTTTATGCGCAGCAGAATCCCAACGTCATCGATCAGGGCGTGTTCCACAACGACGTGATCGCTGTGGGCAACGGTGAAGTGCTGTTCTATCACGAGGACGCGTTTCTCGAGACCGACAAGATGCTCGCCGAACTGCAAGGCAAACTGGCCAAGGTCGGCGGCAACTTCCAGTCCGTTTGCGTGCCGCGTTCGGCAGTCAGCGTCGACGATGCCGTGCGTTCCTACCTGTTCAACAGCCAGCTGCTGTCGCGTCCCGACGGCTCGATGCTGCTGATTGTGCCGCAGGAATGCCAGGCCAACGAACGCGTCTGGGCTTATCTGCAGAGCCTGACCAGCTCGGGTGGAATGATCCGCGAAGTAAAAGTCTTCGATCTCAAGCAAAGCATGCAGAACGGCGGTGGCCCGGCGTGCCTGCGTCTGCGCGTGGCGCTGAATGAATCCGAACTGGCGGCGGTCAATCCAGGGGTTATCATGACGGCCCCGTTGTACGGTTCGTTGACCGCATGGGTTGAAAAGCACTACCGCGACCGCCTGAGCGAAACCGATCTGGCGGACCCGCAGTTGCTGCTCGAATGCCGGACGGCACTGGATGAACTTACGCAAATCCTTAAACTGGGCGCGGTTTATCCTTTCCAGATCAATTGATCGCCGACGCGCTGCCTGAACGCGGCGCGCGGCGTGTCACCCCAAGAGAGTAAAAACATGAGCGATTCCCTGCAGCTGATCCTTGAAGACACCGACGGCACGCAACTGCAAACCTCGTGCACCCGCGTCGCGGTCATGTGGCAAGGCAAAGAGCTGTGGATCCAGCAGGATGGCCGTGGCCAGCTGCTGATCGGCGTCGACGTCGAGGAAGGTGACGAAGAGTACGCCAACCTGCTGCTGCGCCCATTGGCGACTAATCTGGTAAGTCTGCAACTGGAAATGGAACCGGCTGACCTTGGCGCTGACGAGGACCACGTACACGGCCCGGATTGCAACCACGACCACTAAGGAAACCGCTCTATGCTCGCCCTCGGCAAACTGCTTGAACTGACCCTCGCCGGCCGCGAACCGGCGGAGAAGACTCAACTGACTGTCGAAGGCGTGCGCATGCGCTGGTTGAGCGAAGGGGCGCTGGAAGTCCGGCCCCCGGAAGCGCGCGACAATGGCCTGGACCTGCTGCTGTCGGCAGGCATCCACGGCAATGAAACCGCGCCGATCGAGTTGCTCGATCGGTTGCTGCACGACATCGCACGCGGCGACTTGAAGCCGCGCGCACGCATTCTGTTCCTGTTCGGCAACCCGGAAGCGATCCGCAAGGGTGAGCGTTTCGTCGAGCAGGACGTCAATCGGCTGTTCAACGGCCGCCACGAACAAAGCAGCGGCAGCGAAGCACTGCGCGCCTGTGAGCTGGAGCGGCTGGCGGCGAGTTTCTTCAGCAAGCCCGAGCGTCAGCGTCTGCACTACGACCTGCACACGGCGATTCGCGGTTCGAAGATCGAACAGTTCGCCTTGTACCCGTGGAAGGAAGGGCGCCAGCATTCCCGGCGTGAACTGGCGCGGCTGCGCGCGGCCGGCATGGAGGCGGTGCTGTTGCAGAACAAGCCGTCGATCGTGTTCAGCTCTTACACCTACGACAAGCTCGACGCCGAGGCTTTCACCCTGGAACTGGGCAAGGCGCGGCCGTTCGGGCAGAACGACGGCGTCAACGTGTCACTGCTGGAAACCCGCCTGAAGCAGATCATCGAAGGCACTGAGCCTGAGACAGAAGCAGGGCTGGACGGCTTGCAGCTGTTCAGCGTCGCGCGGGAAATCATCAAGCACAGCGATGCGTTCCGCCTGAATCTGCCGCAAGACATCGAGAATTTTTCCGAGCTGGAGCCGGGTTATGTGCTGGCCGAAGACCTGGCCAATACCCGTTGGGTGATCGAAGAGCAGGGCGCGCGGATCATCTTTCCCAATCCCAAGGTCAAGAACGGCCTGCGCGCCGGCATCCTGATCGTCCCGACCAGCGACGAAAACCTCGCCTGAGGTCACTACATCCCATGTAGGAGCTGCCGAAGGCTGCGATCTTTTGATCTTGCTCTTGAAGATCAAAAGATCGCAGCCTCGTTTCACTCGTCAGCTCCTACAGGTTTTGCCGTGCCTTAGACAGCTAGCGCGCGCTGCTCCGTGCGGCGCAATGCACGAATCTTCTGCAACGTATCGGCGCAAGTCCGCGCTGCTTCCTGGCCTTTGTGCACAAAGTGTTCGAAGAAGAACTTCTGATGTTCTTCGCCCGAATGGAAGTGATGCGGGGTCAGCGACACCGAGAACACCGGCACTTCGGTTTCCAGCTGCACCTGCATCAGGCCGCTGACCACCGATTGCGCAACGAACTCGTGGCGGTAGATGCCACCGTCCACCACCAGGGCGGCGGCAACGATGCCGGCGTAACGGCCGGACTTGGCCAGCAGCTTGGCGTGCAGCGGCATTTCGAAAGCGCCGCCGACTTCGAAGAAATCGATGTCCGATTCCTGATAACCCTGCACCAGCATTTCGGCGATGAAGCCTTTACGGCTCTGGTCGACGATTTCCTTGTGCCAGCAGGCCTGGATGAACGCGACGCGCTCGCCCTGTGGGTGTTTGCTTTTGCTGTCGATTGCGGTGGGTTGCATGTTCTGACTCCTGTTTGTGTGAAAAACAGGGCGTTATGAATCGAAAGGGATGCAAGGGTGCGAGCGCAGGCACGAATGCTCGCGGACGGCCCTTTGGCGTCGATCCCGTTCTCTCTTCATCCGGACTATGACCGTCGGCCCCGGAATCACACCGGGTCTGCTGACCTTGCCGACGCACCCGATCAAGTCGTGTGCAGCGCCAAGCGCTCGCGGGCTATGCGCAATGCGCGCAATTACCGCCGGTGGGGAATTGCACCCCGCCCTGAGAACGTTTTCGCCGCCCATAGGCGGGCGGCGGGCAGTTTGTAACACATATTTCCCAGCCATGCACATGACACTGTGGGAGCGAGCCCGCTCGCGAAAGCGGCTTCACATTCAACGAATATGCTGACTGTTACTGCGCTTTCGCGAGCAGGCTCGCTCCCACATGGATTATGGTTTTTCCTGAGAGCGGTGATTTTTGCTCGTTCAAGGCTTGATTAATCTGCGCGATGACCGCAGTAATCCCACTTCATAAAGGGATTTCCCCTGCTGACCAGAGGCCAGGTTCATGAGTGTTATCGATCTTCGCAGCGACACCGTCACCCAACCGACTCCCGCCATGCTCGATGCGATGACCGCAGCGGACACCGGAGACGATGTGTACGGCGAAGATCCAACGGTCAATCGCCTCGAAGCCGAACTGGCCAAACGCCTGGGCTTCGCCGCTGCGTTGTTCGTGCCCACCGGCACCATGAGTAATCTGCTCGGCTTGATGGCCCATTGCGAACGTGGCGACGAGTACATCGTCGGTCAGCAGGCGCACACCTATAAGTACGAAGGTGGCGGGGCGGCGGTACTTGGCTCGATCCAGCCGCAGCCACTGGAGGTGCAGGCCGATGGTTCGCTGGATCTGGATCAGGTCGCGGCGGCGATCAAGCCTGACGATTTCCATTTCGCCCGCACCCGCCTGCTGGCGCTTGAAAACACCATGCAGGGCAAGGTGCTGCCGCTGGAGTATCTGGCCCGTGCCCGACGCTTTACTCAGGAGCATGACCTGCAATTGCACTTGGACGGCGCGCGGCTGTACAACGCGGCGGTCAGGCTCGGCGTCGATGCCGAAGAGATCACCCAGCATTTCGATTCGGTGTCGGTGTGCCTGTCCAAGGGCCTCGGCGCGCCGGTCGGCTCGGTGCTGTGCGGCTCCGCGCAGTTGATCGGCAAAGCGCGGCGCTTGCGCAAAATGGTCGGCGGCGGCATGCGTCAGGCCGGGTTGCTCGCGGCGGCTGGTTTGTACGCGCTGGATCATCACGTCGAACGGCTGGCCGACGATCACGCCAACGCACAGGTGCTCGCCGATGGTCTGCGTGAGGCCGGTTTCGTCGTCGAACCCGTGCAAACCAACATGGTTTATGTGCAAATGGGCGACAAGGCCGAAGCGCTCAAGGCCTTCGCCGGCGAACGCGGTATCAGGCTCAGCGCCGCCGCGCGCTTGCGCATGGTCACGCACATGGACGTGAGTCGCGCGCAAATCGAGCAAGTGATCGCGACATTCGTCGAGTTTTCGCGCAAGTGACAGCGTTAGCCGTCCAATTGACCGTTTCTATCGTATAAACACGCTGTACCCCGCGCGCAGGGCCGATATAATGCGGCCCTTTGCCGTCGCTTCGTCTCATGACGTTTCGAACAGGCCTTTGGCCGCAGCCTCCGTGGAAGAACCTAATGAAAAGCGCAGAAATCCGTGAAGCCTTCCTTCGCTTCTTCGAAGAGCAAGGCCACACCCGTGTAGCCTCCAGCTCTTTGATTCCGGGCAACGACCCAACCCTGCTGTTCACCAACGCGGGGATGAACCAGTTCAAGGACTGCTTCCTGGGCCAGGAAAAACGTGCGTACACCCGTGCCACCAGCAGCCAGAAATGCGTGCGCGCCGGCGGCAAGAACAGTGACCTGGAAAACGTCGGTTATACCGCGCGTCACCACACGTTCTTCGAAATGCTCGGCAACTTCAGCTTCGGCGACTACTTCAAGCACGACGCGATTACTTTCGCCTGGACCTTCCTCACCGGCGTGCTGAAGCTGCCGAAGGAAAAGCTCTGGGTCACCGTCTACGCCACCGACGACGAGGCGTATGACATCTGGACACAGAAAATCGGTGTGCCGGCCGAGCGCATGATCCGCATTGGCGACAACAAGGGCGCGCCGTACGCTTCCGACAACTTCTGGACCATGGGCGATACCGGCCCGTGCGGCCCGTGCACCGAGATTTTCTACGATCACGGCGAGCACATCTGGGGCGGCCCGCCGGGTTCGCCGGAAGAAGATGGCGACCGTTACATCGAGATCTGGAACAACGTGTTCATGCAGTTCAACCGCACCGCCGATGGCGTGTTGCATCCGTTGCCAGCGCCGTCGGTGGACACCGGCATGGGCCTGGAGCGGATCAGTGCGGTGATGCAGCACGTCAATTCCAACTACGACATCGACCTGTTCAAGAACCTGCTGAAGGCTTCGGCGGAAGCGATCGGCTGCGAAAACGGCGATCAGTCTTCGCTCAAAGTTGTCTCCGACCACATCCGTTCCTGCGGCTTCCTGATCGCCGACGGCGTGCTGCCGTCCAACGAAGGTCGCGGTTACGTGCTGCGCCGGATCATCCGTCGCGCCTGCCGTCACGGCAACAAGCTCGGCGCCACCGGGAGCTTCTTCTACAAGATCGTCGCGGCGCTGGTTGCCGAAATGGGCGAAGCCTTCCCGGAACTGAAAAAGCAGCAAAGCAACATCGAGCGCGTGCTCAAGGCAGAAGAAGAGCAGTTCTCCAAGACCCTGGAGCACGGCCTGAAAATCCTCGAGCAGGATCTGGCCGAGCTCAAAGGCACCGTGGTGCCGGGCGACGTGGTGTTCAAACTCTACGACACCTACGGTTTCCCGATGGACCTGACCGCCGACATCGCCCGCGAACGCGGCCTGACCGTCGACGAGGTCGGCTTCGAGCGCGAGATGGAAGCGCAGCGTGTGCGCGCGCGTTCGGCCAGCTCGTTCGGTCTGGACTACAACACCCTGGTCAAGGTTGATGTAGCCACCGAATTCACCGGTTACGCCGCCACCAGCGGCTCGGCGAAAATCGTTGCCATCTATAAGGATGGTCAATCGGTCGACGTGCTGAGCGAAGGACAGGAAGGCGTGATCGTCCTGAATCAGACGCCGTTCTACGCCGAGTCCGGTGGCCAGATCGGCGACTGCGGTTTCATTCAGGCCGGCAACAGCCGCTTCGACGTGCGCGACACCACCAAGACCGGCGGCGCATTTCTGCACCACGGTGTTCTGGCCTCGGGCAGCCTGACCATTGGCGCGCCGGTGGAAACCCACGTTGACGCCGAAGTGCGTCACGCCACCGCGCTGAACCACTCGGCCACCCACTTGCTCCACGCCGCGTTGCGTCAGGTGCTGGGCGAGCACGTGCAGCAGAAAGGTTCGTTGGTCGACAGTCAGCGTCTGCGTTTCGACTTCAGCCACTTTGAAGCGATCAAGCCAGAACAGATCAAGCAGTTGGAAGACATCGTCAACGCCGAGATTCGCAAGAACTCCGCCGTTGAAACCGAAGAAACCGATATCGAAACCGCGAAGAACAAAGGCGCCATGGCGCTGTTCGGCGAGAAGTACGGCGACAGCGTGCGTGTGCTGAGCATGGGCGACTTCTCCGTCGAACTGTGTGGCGGTATCCACGCCAACCGTACCGGCGACATCGGCCTGCTGAAAATCATCAGCGAAGGCGGTGTGGCATCGGGCGTGCGTCGTATCGAGGCAGTCACCGGTGCTGCAGCGCTGGCCTACTTGAACGCGGCGGAAGAACAACTCAAGGAAGCGGCCAGCCTGGTCAAGGGCAGCCGCGACAACCTGATCGACAAGCTCTCGGCGGTACTGGAGCGCAACCGTCTGCTGGAGAAACAACTCGAGCAGTTGCAGGCCAAGGCAGCCAGCGCAGCGGGCGACGATCTGTCGGCCTCGGCGGTGGACGTCAAGGATGTGAAGGTGTTGGCCGCCCGTCTGGACGGTCAGGATGGCAAGGCGCTGCTGGCGCTGGTCGATCAACTGAAAAACAAACTCGGCCGCGCAGTGATCCTGCTCGGCGGTGTCCATGAGGAAAAGGTCGTACTGGTTGCTGGCGTAACCAAGGACCTGACTGGCCAACTCAAAGCCGGTGATTTGATGAAACAGGCTGCTGCGGCAGTGGGCGGGAAGGGCGGTGGTCGTCCGGACATGGCGCAGGGCGGTGGTGTCGATGCCGCTGCGCTGGATGGCGCACTGGCGCTGACCGTTCCATTCGTCGAGCAGGCTTTATAAGACGGCTCGCCGGGCCCGCAGTCCAGTGGCGGGCCTGGCGACTGTTCGAAAGATTATTGGGCGCCCTTCATGGGCAGAGGCGGCTTTGAAATGGCTTTGATCGTACAGAAATTTGGAGGCACCTCGGTCGGCACTGTCGAGAGAATCGAGCAGGTCGCCGACAAGGTTAAGAAATTCCGCGATGCCGGCGATGACCTGGTGGTTGTGCTGTCTGCAATGAGCGGCGAAACCAACCGTCTGATCGATCTGGCCAAGCAAATCAGTGGCGAGGCGCAACCGGTTCCGCGCGAGCTGGACGTGATCGTTTCCACCGGTGAGCAGGTGACGATTGCCCTGTTGGCCATGGCGCTGATCAAGCGCGGTGTGCCGGCGGTGTCGTACACCGGTAATCAGGTGCGGATCCTGACCGACAGTGCGCACAATAAAGCGCGTATCTTGCAGATTGATGACCAGAAGATTCGCGGTGATCTGAAGGCCGGTCGCGTGGTGGTTGTCGCCGGTTTCCAGGGCGTCGACGAGCATGGCAACATCACCACCCTCGGGCGTGGCGGTTCCGATACCACTGGCGTGGCACTGGCTGCAGCCTTGAAGGCGGATGAATGCCAGATCTACACCGACGTCGACGGTGTCTACACCACCGACCCGCGTGTGGTGCCGGTCGCTCAGCGTCTGGACAAGATCACCTTTGAAGAGATGCTGGAAATGGCCAGCCTCGGTTCCAAGGTGCTGCAGATCCGTGCGGTGGAATTCGCCGGCAAGTACAACGTACCGCTGCGCGTACTGCACAGCTTCAAGGAGGGTCCGGGCACCCTCATTACTATTGATGAAGAGGAAACCATGGAACAGCCGATCATTTCCGGCATCGCTTTCAACCGCGATGAAGCCAAGCTGACCATCCGTGGCGTGCCAGACACCCCGGGTGTGGCGTTCAAGATTCTCGGCCCGATCAGTGCCGCGAACATCGAAGTCGACATGATTGTGCAGAACGTCGCGCACGATAACACCACCGACTTCACCTTCACCGTGCACCGCAACGACTACCAGGCCGCACAGACCGTGCTGGAAAACACCGCTCGCGAGATCGGTGCCCGTGAGGTCGTTGGCGACACCAGGATCGCCAAGGTCTCGATCGTCGGCGTCGGCATGCGTTCCCACGCAGGCGTGGCCAGCCGCATGTTCGAATCCCTGGCCAAGGAAAGCATCAACATCCAGATGATCTCGACTTCGGAAATCAAGGTTTCCGTGGTGATCGAAGAGAAGTACCTGGAACTGGCCGTGCGCGCGCTGCACACGGCTTTCGAACTGGATGCTCCGGCCCGTCAGGGCGAGTAATCCGCTTCTGTGAAGGGCGCGGTCTGACCGCGCCCTTTATTTTTGAATGGCGTGAGCCCCGGAACTGTTCTTTTGCTCGCGCTGGTCAATACTCAGGCATGTAGGGCTACGATCGCTGCGGTTGTAGGTCGGGTGCCTTTTTTTTGCAGACTGTTGTCCCTGAAATGAATGGCGTAAGGAGAAAGGTATGCTGATTCTGACTCGTCGGTGCGCGGAAAGCCTGATTATCGGTGACGGCGAAATCACCGTGACCGTGCTCGGCGTCAAAGGAAACCAGGTGCGTATCGGCGTCAACGCTCCGAAAGAGGTTGCGGTGCACCGTGAAGAAATTTACCTGCGTATAAAGAAAGAGAAGGACGAAGAACCAAGCCATTAATTTTTATCGATTTTTATGTTTGCAAACGGGGAAGAAGCTGGTTAATATACGCCCCGTGTTGCGGAGAGCTGGCCGAGTGGCCGAAGGCGCTCCCCTGCTAAGGGAGTACACCTCAAAAGGGTGTCGGGGGTTCGAATCCCCCGTTCTCCGCCATTATTTGCTTAGTACGTCGTAATCTGGCTTCTTCTGTAAGTTGTTGAAATTACTAGAAAAAGTGTTTGACATAGAGATTAGACGGCCTATAATGCGCGGCAACAAATGCACTCGTAGCTCAGCTGGATAGAGTACTCGGCTACGAACCGAGCGGTCACAGGTTCGAATCCTGTCGAGTGCACCATTTAAGAGTTATTTGCTGTAAGGTGAGTAACTCGGTTTCAGCCAGTTGTGGTCTGGTTTAAAAACACAAATGCACTCGTAGCTCAGCTGGATAGAGTACTCGGCTACGAACCGAGCGGTCACAGGTTCGAATCCTGTCGAGTGCACCATATACCAAAAAGCCCGCGTTTAACGCGGGCTTTTTGCTGTCCGGGATTTGGCTTTTCCCTTCACACACCCTCTTTCATCAAAATCAATTTGAGCACTGCGGCCTCGCTTGAGGTCGTAACGATAGCTTGTGGTCGACGTTCGCGTGTTGATCTTGTCCGGCTTGCCCAGCGCGCTTTCGACATCACGCTGGCTCATGCCGGCAATCACTCGCCGATTGATGATCGCTTCGCGCCGCTGCCTGTTATCGATCCGGTTTCCACATTGGTGTTCGGCGCCGCCGACGATGCCCGGTTCGCGCCCCCTGTCTTTCATGCCTGTCACGGCTTCGTGATTGAACTCCGGCATGATTGCCACCCAGCCGGGAGCATAGGGATGAACCTCCTGAACTGAGAGTTGCTCGCCGGCTGCGCAGCTCATCGATGTGAAGGTGACGCCGCCGTCAGCGGCCTGGCAACGATGCAACGTGGTGGCGTTGGAAGCTGTGATGTGGAGCAGGGCGGGCAGTAGAAAAAGCGCTGGTTTTGCTGGCATTCGATGTCCTCCATGACGATCTACGCTCAAGGGTAGTCGCTGCTTTTTGCATCGACGGTGTGTTTTCTTTTCAAGATGAGTCGTCGCATTTGCACGGATCAGGAAGGCGCTCAGGTTTGTTTCGCAAGCGCTTGTTTCAGCCGTGATTTTTTCAACGTTTTAAACCGTCAGGCGTGTATCATTGCGCCCGTCAGCCCCGCCGGGGCTTATGGAAAACCTCCATGGACTTACCCAGTAGTTGTTCAGTAAACCGTTTCACCAATCATGAATTGACTGATTGATCCTTCCGGCGTGCCCCGCTGCTGGGAGTGGAGTTCGCCTATGTCCGAAATCGAAGTAAAGAAAACTCAGGAAAGCCTGCAGGACCGCCTGGCTCAGGTTGTCGAGTTGTTGCAGCGCCAACGTGTCGTTGAAGACCTGACTCATCGCCAGGAAGGTCCGCACCACGACCGCGTGGAGAACCTGGTTCACCGGCAAAACCTTGTCGAGCTGCAACGCAAGCTCGATGATCTGCACTCCGCCGACGTTGCCTATATTCTCGAAGCCTTGCCGCTGGACGATCGTCTGACGCTCTGGCAACTGGTCAAGGCCGATCGCGACGGCGACATTCTTCTCGAAGTATCCGATTCCGTCCGAGAGACGCTGATCGCCGACATGGACGATCACGAGCTCCTGGCTGCGGCCAAGGACATGGACGCCGACGAACTCGCTGACCTGGCCTCCGAGCTGCCGCGAGACGTTGTCCATGAGCTGATGGAAAGTCTGGATAACCAGCAGCGCGAACGCGTGCGCTCGGCCCTGTCCTATGACGAGGATCAGGTCGGTGCGTTGATGGACTTCGAGATGGTGACGATCCGTGAGGACGTCAGCCTCGAAGTGGTTCTGCGTTACCTGCGCCGCCTGAAAGAGCTTCCCGGCCATACCGACAAACTGTTTGTGGTCGATTACGACGGCGTGCTCAAAGGCGTGCTGCCGATCAAGCGTCTGCTGGTCAATGATCCGGAGAAGCAGGTCGCCGAAGTGATGGCCAGCGATCCGGTGAGTTTCCATCCGGACGAAGATGCCTACGACGCTGCTCAGGCATTCGAGCGTTACGATTTGATCTCCGCGCCGGTAGTCGACAAGAACGGCAAACTGATCGGCCGTCTGACCATCGATGAAATGGTCGACCTGATCCGTGAGGAAAGCGAAAGCGAAGTCCTCAACATGGCCGGTCTGCGCGAAGAGGAAGACATTTTCGCGTCGGTGTGGAAATCCCTGCGCAACCGCTGGGCCTGGCTGGCGGTGAACCTGATCACCGCGTTCGTGGCATCGCGGGTGATCGGTCTGTTCGAAGGCTCGATCGAGAAGCTCGTGGCACTGGCGGCGTTGATGCCGATCGTCGCCGGTATCGGCGGCAACTCCGGCAACCAGACCATCACCATGATCGTGCGCGCCATGGCGCTGGATCAGGTCAGCACCGGCAATACATCGCGATTGATGCGCAAGGAACTGGCGGTTGGTCTGATCAACGGTCTGGTCTGGGGCGGGGTGATCGGTGTGGTCGCGTACATGCTCTACGGCAGTTGGTCGCTTGGTGTGGTGATGACCGCAGCAATGACGCTCAACCTGTTGCTGGCCGCGTTGATGGGTGTGTTGATTCCGATGACGCTGGCGAAGATGGGCCGCGATCCGGCGATGGGCGCCAGCGTGATGATCACCGCAATGACCGACAGCGGTGGCTTCTTCATCTTCCTCGGGCTGGCGACAATCTTCCTGCTCTGAACAGCTGCAATACAAAGCCCGTCAAATTGACGGGCTTTTTTACGCCTGCGAAATCTCAAAATCGAGGCAAAAAAAAGCCAGCAATCATGCTGGCTTTAATATGTTCGGTATAACTCAGGACGCGTCTGCGGCCATCTCAGCGTCGTGGGCGATCAGCGACACCAAGGCGTTTTGCTGACGATGCGACAGCTGACGGAAGCGTTGCAACAGCTCGCGCTCGTGCAGCGACAGCTCCGGGCTGTCCAGGCGCATGCTCAGCTCTTCGCCCAGTGCGCCTTCCTGAATAAGACTCTGCTCAAGGCGCGCAATGATCTCGGAGTTCATGCTGCGATGATGATTGCGAGCCACCTCGGCAATGCGTTCACGCATTCCGTCTGGCAGACGTACGACAAACTTGTCAGCCGTACGGCTGGAATAAATTGCCTGTTTCAATGGGCGCATATATTTAACCGGTTAGTTCAGGGGAGCGGTTCTCGGGATTGGCCGCAGGATGTGTGGTAGGACAAGCATCCGGACCAATTGGTTCAACCTGAATTGTTAAGAGGCCGGCATCATGCCTCAAAATTGCCAGATCATTGGCGTCAATTCTGTGACAAATATTGAGCCGGGTAAAGGCGTAATGCCAGCACCAGTTGTCAGAAATGCGGACTGGTTGGAAAACTTTCCATCCATCCGTATCGCTGCCCGCTTCCGCAAGCACATTTGTTGATGTCCATAGACATCAGAACGTGCATGCTATGCGGCTCGCTGTCCCAGATCCCTATGGGTACAGGATAGTGGCAATTTGCCGATTTACTAGAGGCGGAACCCATCGGAGGGCGTTTTCAGGATGGATGGCAAGCTTTTTTACCTGATGGGGCCGTCCGGTTCGGGCAAGGACAGCCTGATTGAAGCATCGCGTGAGTCGTTGCGTGCGTTGAACTGTGAGGTGATGCGCCGGGTGATCACCCGATCAGCGGAGTCCGTCGGCGAAGATGCAATTGGCGTGACGCCTGAAGAGTTCGAGCGGCGACAGCACGCCGGCGCTTTTTCCCTGGCCTGGCAAGCCAACGGCCTCTCCTACGGCATTCCAAGGGAATTGGATGAATGGTTGCAAGCGGGCCGGCACGTACTGGTTAACGGGTCGAGAGCGAACCTGCGTCAAGCAATGGAAAGGTATCCAACGCTGGTTCCGGTTCTACTGACAGTCAACGATGAGGTCCTGCGCAAGCGCTTGCTCAGCCGTGGTCGGGAGACCCCCGAGCAAATCGATGCGAGGCTGGCTCGCAATGCCTTGTTCAAAGACCGAAGATCCAGCGACAGCCCCGTTCAGCAGATCGACAATTCCGGCGACCTTGCTGCCGCTGTTTCCGCGCTACTGGAATTGATTCGGCTCAACGCAGAACCGGATCAAACTTGATTTTGCGCCCTGCAATCAGCGCCAGCACAAACAGCACCGCAAACACGCCACAGCCAACCAGAGGCAAGGTGACTTCCGTCTCCTCGAACAGCGCCAGATGGGTAACGCCACTCAGTAAAGCGAGGATCAGAAATCCCGTCGCCGATTTGGACATGTTGTACTCCTGAAGATATTTCAAAAAACCAGACGTTCGGTGGTTGGCGCCGAGGCTTGCTCCGGCTCGCTGACCATTTGCGTAGAAGCGTCGCTGCGATCACTCAACACTGCCCACTGCGGCGCTTTCTGCACTTGCAGGTAATGCGGCATGCGCTGCGCCACTGGCTGCCCGACGTCAGCCTTGGGAAAAAAATGCGATCCGAGCAAGAAAGCCAGAGCCGCTGCGTTTGCAAGCAAGAGGGTGCTGTTCATGGCACGACGCTCCAAATTGTTCTTTTTGATAGAACAGGCATAGCAGTCGCCGTGCCAACAGTGTAACGGCTGATAAGTCCTTTAAAAACAAGGGTTTGGTAAGGTTTTTCGAGCGACGCTGATTGCAATCTGCAATGACTGCATTTTCGCGCAGTGCAATTTGCCCGGTAAAAGTTCCCGCAATCTTGCAGGGCGCTTGCCTACACTTAAAAAGCCCTACGGACGACATGACAAAACAGGGCCTGGCCGTTAACATGCACGCCGTCTGTCGCACCGCGTACAGCCCGCGTCAATCAGTGTCTCAGTAGCTCAATTGGATAGAGCATCCCCCTCCTAAGGGGAAGGTTGCAGGTTCGAACCCCGCCTGGGACACCACCTCTTCAAAAAACAAAAAGCCCCGTCGCACTTACTCGTGCGGCGGGGCTTTTTGCGTTGGAGCGCTGGCGAGCTTTACAGCAATTCCGAACGACGCAACGCCTCGATGGTTTCAATCAGGTCGTCGTACGCCACCGGTTTGCCCAGATGCTGATCGAATCCGGCTTCACGGGACTTCTGCATGTCACTCTGAGTGCCATAGCCGGTCAGGGCGATAGCGGGAACGTTCTTCAGCAGCGGCAGCTTGCGCAGTGCGGCCATCAGTTCATAGCCGCTCATGACCGGCATGCCGAGGTCGGAGATGATCAGATCGAAGCGCGTCGTCTCAGCGGCTTTCAGCGCTGCCACGGGATGATCGAAGGCCGTCACGTCGGCATCTTCCATTTCCAGCAGCAGCTTCAAGGTCTCCAGCACTTCCGGCGAGTCGTCGACCAGCAGGATGCTCAAGCCGGCGAGCTTGCCGGAAGACGGTTCGACCTCGGCTGTTGCAGCGGTTTCTTCGACATCAGTCGACAGCGGCAGGCGAACGGTAAAGGTACAACCAGCGCCGAGCCCCGGCGAAGCAACCTTGACCGTGCCGTGCTGGGCTTCGGTCAGTTGCCGCACCAGTGACAGGCCGATGCCCAAGCCTTCACGTTGATGGTTGGTGTGCTGTTTTTCCGCTTGGCCGAACAGATCGAAGACGTGTTCGAGGTTTTCCGCAGCGATGCCGACGCCGTTGTCCTTGACGTCAAGCTGCGCCATTTTCCCGCTCTTGCTGGCGATCAGCTCGATGCGCCCGCTCGGTGGCGTGAATTTCAGCGCGTTGTTGACCAGATTCCAGATGATCTGCTCGACCCGGGTCGGATCGGCATGGATGATCAGCGGTTCGTCAGGCAACTGCAGGTCGATGCGCGTGGCGTGCTGCTCATTGAGCACCACCGTGTGGATGTCACGCAGAACCGCGCTCAGATCGACCCGCGCCAATTGCAGTTTGAGCTTGCCGGTGCGCACCCGTGCTACATCAAGCAGGTCGTCGATGATCCGCGCCTGACTGTTCACCGCATCGCAAATGGTGTTGACCGCCTTGGTCGCCGGTCCGGCGGTGCGGATCATTGGCAAGCGGCGCAGCAGTTCGGCGTTGAGCTGAATCAGGTTCAGCGGATGCTTGAGTTCGTGGGACATGACCGCGAAGAACTCGTCACGCAGGGACACCGTGTTGCGTGTCTGCGCCAGTTCCTGGGTCTGCTCGTCCTGCTGGCGCTTGTGCCCGGTCAGGTCGCGGGCGATTTTCACGTAGCCCTGCAAGCGATCGCCGCTGAGCAGGGTGACCTCGCCGCTGCAGAAGAAACGGCTGCCATCCTTGCGCACATGCCAGCGCTCATCCTCCGAGCGGCCGTGTTGGCGAGCGGTGGACAGCTCGCTTTCGGCCATGCCGGCGGCGCGGTCCTCGGCGGTGAAGATGAAATCGTAGTACTGACCCTCAGCCTCGCTTTTGCTGTGTCCGAAGATCAGTTCGGCGCCTTTGTTCCAGCTGGTGATCAGGCCCAGTTCGTCGAGAATGATGATTGCGTAATCGCGGGTGCTTTCGGCGACCAGGCGCATGCGCTCTTCGCCCAGGCGCAGCTCTTCTTCCGCTTCGCGGCGCTTGCTGATGTCGATGAAGGTCAGCACCGTACCGTCGATGTGGTCTTCGCTGGAGCGATATGGCAACAGGCGGGCGATGTACCAGCGATGGTCGGTGCTGCTGACTTCGCGCTCGATCATGTTCAGCGACTCGAACACCTGTGCGGCGTCTTCGGCCAGCGTCGGATAATTCAGCCGATGAGTGATATCGAGCAGCGAACGGCCGGTGTCCACTGGCAGCATGCTGAAAATGTCGGTGGCGCGCGGCGTGAACCATTTGATGCGCATACTGCGGTCGACGAACACCGTAGCAATGTCAGTGGAAGCGATCAGATTGGTCAGATAATCGTTGATCTTGTCAGTTTCTTCGACTTTGGTCTTCAGCTCGAAATTGACCGTCAATAATTCTTCATTGATCGACTGCAATTCCTCCTTGCTGGTTTCCAGCTCCTCGGTGGCCGAGCGCAGCTCTTCGTTGATCGCCTGCATCTCTTCATTGGAGGCCTTGAGCTCTTCGCTGGAGACTTCCGACTGTTCGATGGTGTCCTGCAGGTGCAGCTTGGTGCGTTGCAGTTCACGCTCAAGGTTGGACAGCACCTGGCTCTCAGTCTGCAGGACTGTGGTCACTGCCTGCACGTGTGGATCAATCTCGGTTTCCTCGAAGACCACCAGCACGCATTCGCTGTCGAAATCCTCGTCTTTGTACGGCTGGGCAATCAACGTGATGCGGAACTGATGCTCCTGGCGCGTGAGCAGCACTTCACGCGAGCGCACGGTGAGATTGCTTTGCTGCACCTGGAACAGCGTCGTGCGGATTTCCAGGCGCAGCTCCGGCAGGATCAGCGTCAGCAAGTTGCGTGACAGCTCGCCGCCGACATGCCGCAGGAAGCGCCCGGCGGCTTCGCTCATGTGAAGGATATCGGCGTTGGTGTCGACGATAATGCTCGGCGGGGCGAAGCGTTCTATGGCGCGGCGGTGGATATCGGCAAACGACAGCTTGACGGGCTCGATGGCTTTCGATGGCGGTCGGGAAACGCTGGTGCGCATATAACCGCCACGCGGCATGGTCGGGGTGCGGCGGCTGTTCGCCGTACCAGTCTTGGCGCGGAAGATGCGGTTGCGCTTGTCCACTGGCGCGAACAGTTCATGGCAGGCATCGGCGCTTTCCGAGGTGCCGAGAAACAGGAAACCACCCGGTCGCAGGGCAAAGTGGAACATCTGCAGGATTTCCCGCTGCACCTCGCGATCCAGGTAAATCAGCAGATTGCGGCAAACGATCAGGTCGATCTGCGAGAACGGCGGATCGGACAACAGGCTGTGCTTGGCGAACAGCACTTTCTCGCGGATTTCCTTGCGGATCCGGTAGTGGTCATCGTCTTTGACGAAATAATGCCGAAGGCGTGTTGGCGGTACGTCGGTGACGATGGCTTGCGGATAGGTGCCGGCGCGGCCAGTGGTGATCGCGCGTTCGTCGATATCGGTGGCGAACACTTGCAGGTTGGCCTTGCTGCTTTGTACCTGCATCTGATCATCGAGCAGGATTGCCAGGCTGTAGGCTTCTTCGCCGGTCGAGCAGCCGGCAGACCAGACGCGCAGTTCTTCTTTTTCCGACGAGTCGGCAACCGATTGCACCAGTTGCGGCAGCACATCGCGCTCAATGGCTTCGAAGGCTTCGCGGTCACGGAAGAAGTTGGTCACGCCGATCAGCATGTCGCCGAGCAGGGCCTTGGATTCTTCCGGGGTGTTTTGCAGGTAGTCGTAATAGGCGCCGAGGTCAGACTGGCTGGTGACCTGCATGCGCCGCTCGATGCGGCGCAGCACGGTGGCGCGCTTGTAATGTTTGAAGTCATGGCCGGTGCTGCTGCGCAGGTACAACAGGATCTCATGCAGGCGTTGTTCGGCGATCAACGCTTCGTGTTCGTTTGCAGGCTTCAAGGCTTTCAAGTCGGGATCATTGGCGCTGGGTAATTTGATGTTCTGAGAGTTGCGCCACAGCTCCATCAGTTTCTGCGGCATCTCGACCACTGGCAGTATCAGATCGACCATGCGCGTCTCGATGGCGGCGCGCGGCATGCCGTCGAACTCGGCGTCTTCCGGCACTTGTACCAGCGTCACGCCACCCTGTTCCTTGATTCGCGACAAGCCCACCGCACCATCGGAACCGGTGCCTGAAAGCACCAGGCAAAAAGCCCGCTCGCGATGCACATCGGCCAGATCGCGGAAGAACAGGTCGATGGCAGTGTGGCGCGCTTGCGGTGAGCCAGCGGGGCTGACGCGCAGGTAGCCGTCATTCATCGTCAGCGAGTGCGCCGGAGAAATCACGTACACGCAGTTCTTTTCGATCGGCACCGGCTGCGTCACTTGGAGGACCGGCATGCGCGTTGATTCCTGGATGATCTGGTCGGCAATGCTCTGGTAATCGGGCGACAGGTGCAGAATGATCACGAACGCCATGCCACTGTCCTTCGGCATATGTTCGAAAAACAGCTTGATCGCTTGCAGGCCGCCTGCTGAGGCGCCGATGCCCACCACCGGGAAATTCAGATGGCTCGGGATCAGGTCCTTGCGCTCGGGCGCAGAGGGCGAGGCAGGGGTTTTCGAGGTCATGACTTCGGCCTTTTCTTGTGGCGGTACGAGCGTATCGCAGACGTCCGGGGGCGCAGGTAATGCAGCAGAATAAACCTCATTTGCGCATCTGCCTTCTATTTTGAGAGACAAATGCGCGGCCTGTGCTTTTGACATCCCGCAAACAGCGAGCGTGCCGATTATTGTGCGGGTGTGGTGATTGGCGGTCAGTTGTCGTTGCGTTCGAGCGGTAGACGCTTCATTGGGCGCTCAAGAATCTTCAAATGCCACCCTCAGGCCCCGGCACTTTTGGCCGATAACCCGAACGGTGAGTTCAGACTCGCGCGAAATCGCTTGATGACGCATGGCCTCCAGCTATCATCTGCGCGCCTGAAATCGCCTCGGTTCGTTTTCTTCAATTGCCTGGAAATCTTCGATGTCGTCGTATCACCAAAAAAGCTTTCTGATCGTCGATGATTTTTCCGATTTCCGCAGTTCCGTGCGTTCGATGTTGCGTGAGCTCGGCGTCAAGGATGTCGATACTGCCGACACTGGCGAGCAGGCGCTGAAGATGTGCTCGCAGAAGTCCTACGATTTCATTCTTCAGGACTTCCACCTCGGCGACGGCAAGAAGAACGGCCAGCAGGTGCTCGAAGACCTGATGTCGGAAAAGCTCATCAGCCACGAAGCCGTTTTCGTCATGGTCACCGCCGAGACCAGTCAGGCGATGGTGCTCAGTGCACTTGAGCACGAGCCGGATGCCTACCTGACCAAGCCATTCAACCGTTCCGGACTGGCCCAGCGCCTTGAGCGTCTGGAACAACGCAAGACTTTGCTTAAACCGATTCTGCAGGCCCTTGATCGCGGTAAGCCAGTCGAAGTGCTCAATGCCTGTATTGCCCTGTGCAAACAAGACATCCGCTATTCGCCGCTGTGCCTGCGTTATCGCGCCGATGCGCTGCGTGACATGAACCAGAACGAAGCGCTGGAGCGGCTCTACGACGGCATCATCGCCGACCGCCCGCTGCCCTGGGCCTTCGCCGGATTGGGCAAGTTGCTGTTCAAGCGCGGGCAGGTAACGCAGGCCAAGGAAGTCTATGAAAAAGCCCTGAAAG
This sequence comes from Pseudomonas moraviensis subsp. stanleyae, assembly GCF_036283065.1. Taxonomy (GTDB): domain Bacteria; phylum Pseudomonadota; class Gammaproteobacteria; order Pseudomonadales; family Pseudomonadaceae; genus Aquipseudomonas; species Aquipseudomonas stanleyae. Next base: position 366,803 of record NZ_JAADJI010000005.1, on the reverse strand, counting down.
TCTTCCCGATGATGCCGGCGCTGTATGACGGCATGGCCGATGTGCTGGTGGCCGAAGGCGACAGCAAAGGCGCGCAGCGCGTGCTGGAAGAAGCGATTCGTCTGTCGCCGCTGGCGGTGCGTCGTCAGGCGCTGCTGGGCAAACTGGCGATGGCCAACGAAGATTTTGAAACCGCCTCGCGTGCTTATCGTCAGGCCGTGGCGCAGGGTGCGCAGTCGCGTTTCAAGGACCCGGAAAGCAATCTCGGCCTGGCTCATGCGCTGATCAGCAAGGGCAGCGATCGCGGCCTCGACACGCGCACGCGGCTGGAGATCAACACGACACTCAGCGCCGTGGCCAAAGAAAATCCAAGCGACCCGGGCCTACAGATTCGTGCGCGGCTGATGAAGGCCACCAGCCTGTTGCTCAACGACGCCGAAACCGCTGACAAACTCACCGAACAAGCGCTGATGCGCCTCGACGGCATGGAGCAATTCATGAGTCCCGAGGCGGCGTTGCTGGTGGCCAAGCAGTTGCAGATGCTCGGTCAGGCCGAGGCGGGCACTTCGATGCTCAAGAGCTGCGCGGAGATTTACGGTGATGACCCGGCGGTGATGAAAGATATTGCCAAGCTCACCGACGATCCGACGATTCTCAGTTCGAGTAACGCTGCGGCCGATCTCAATCGCCAGGGCGTGCGCGTGTACAAGACCGGCAATCTGGTCGAGGCCCGCGAGGTGTTCCGCAAGGCGCTCAAGCTGCAACCGAAAAACATCAGTATTGCGCTGAACCTGGCCCAGTCGCTGCTGCACGGCACCGACACCAGTGTGCCGTCGGCGGAGCTGGAAGAATGTCGGGCCTGCCTGAAACTGGTGGGCCTGATGCCCGACACCGACGCGCGGTTTGCGCGTTATCAGAAGCTGAAAAGCAAGGCGTTTGGCGAATGAACCCAATTGATCCGGCGCTGGATTTTTCCACGGTGATTGCCTCCACCGTTCACGACATGAAGAACTCCCTGGCCATGCTGATGCAAGCGCACAGCCAATGGCTGGCGCGTTTGCCGAAAGAGCTGCGTGACGGCTCGGAGCAGGGCGTGATCGATTTCGAGTTCGCCCACCTCAACGGCATGCTCGTGCAGTTGCTCGGGCTGTACAAGCTCGGCGTGAATCAGTTGCCGCTGCAACCGGCCTATCACGAACTCGACGATTTCATCGAGGCGCAACTGGCCGCGCATCAGGAGGTGTTCGCCAGTCGCGGGATCATCGCCACGTACGAAGTCGATCCGCTGAGCCCGCTGGGTTTCTTCGATCGCGAGCTGATCGCTTCGGTGCTCGGCAACTGCATCAACAATGCGATCCGTTACGCCCGCGAGTCGCTGCTGATTACTGCCAGTGATGAAGCCGGGCAACTGGTATTGAGCATCAACGACGACGGCGACGGCTATCCAGCAGAGATGCTCGAGCGTCAGGCCGATTATGTCCAAGGCATCAATCACAGCAGCGGCAGCACCGGCCTCGGTCTGTATTTCGCCAATCGCATCGCCGCGCTGCATCAGCGCAATGGTGTCGAAGGGCGCACCGAAATCAGCAATGGCGGGCCGCTGGGCGGTGGGGTGTTCAGCCTCTACTTGCCCTGACATGACCTGTAGGAGCTGACGAGTGCAACGAGGCTGCGATCTTTTGATCTTGAAAAATCAAAGTCAAAAGATCGCAGCCTCGTTGCACTCGTCAGCTCCTACGCAAGATCCGGGATTTTTGTGGGCGCTGCTTGATATTCCGAACAGCCGCAGCCTATTTTGTCCGGGTCGCCGTTCGCGGCTCGCACAACAACAAGGATTGCGTCATGACAACCGATGGCCAGGGTTCACTCGCGCAGCGATTGACCGGCATTGATGAGATTGAATGTGTCACCCCGGATCTGAACGGTGTGCCACGGGGCAAGGTGATGACCGCCGAGGGTTTCCTCGAGGGGCGGCGTTTGCAGTTGGCGCGGGGTGTGCTGCTGCAATGCATCATGGGCGGCTATCCGCCGGCGCGGTTCTATGGAAGCGATGACGGCGATCTGGCGCTGGTTGCCGATCCTGCGCAGATTCACCGTTTGCCCTGGAGCGACGAGCCGCGCGCCGTGGCGATTTGCGACGCTGACGAACTGAGCGGGGGGAGCTCAAGTCTCTCGACCCGTGGCCAGCTCAAAGCGGTCATCGCCCGTTACGCCGCGCACGGGCTGGCGCCGGTGGTGGCGACCGAACTGGAATTTTTTGTCTTCGCACCCAATACCGATCCGACTCAGCCGTTCCGTCCGCCGGTAGGCCTCGATGGCCGTCGCGAGGATGGCCAGTCGGCGTTCAGCGTCAGTTCCAACAACGGTCTGCGGCCGTTCTTCAGCGAAGTGTATAAATGCATGGCGGCCCTCGGCCTGCCGCGTGACACTTTCATGCATGAAATGGGCGTCAGTCAGTTCGAGATCAATCTGCTGCACGGTGATCCGCTGCTGCTGGCCGATCAGACGTTCCTGTTCAAGCATCTGCTCAAGGAAGTCGCGCTCAAGCATGGCCTGAGCGTGGTGTGCATGGCCAAACCGCTGGCGCACACGCCGGGCAGTTCGATGCATATCCACCAGAGCATCGTCGAAATCGGCAGCGGCAAGAATGTCTTCACCGACTCGAACGGCGAGCCGACGGCGATGTTCCGTCACTTCATCGGCGGGCAACAGGCCGGGCTGGCCGACTTCACTGCGCTGTTCGCGCCCAATGTGAATTCCTATCAGCGCCTGTGTCATCCGTACGCGTCGCCGAACAATGCCTGCTGGTCCCACGACAATCGCGCCGCCGGCTTGCGTATTCCCGCCAGTTCGCCGGCCGCACGTCGGGTCGAAAATCGTCTGCCGGGCGCCGATGCCAATCCGTACCTGGCGATTGCCGTCAGTCTGGCCGCGGGTTTGCACGGCATCGAACAGGAACTGGAGCCGAGCGCAGCGATCCAGGGCGAATTCGCCGTGCCGGATAATCTGGCCTTGCCGTGTACCTTGCACGCCGCGCTTGAACGTCTGAAACGTAGCCAGTTGGCGAGGGAACTGTTCGGGTCGGAGTTCATCGAAGGCTACATCGCTTCGAAGACCATGGAGTTGACCAGTTTCTTTGATGAAATCACTCCCTGGGAGCGCCGTGTGCTGGCCGCCCAGGCCTGACGTATCGCCGCCACCGGGCTATCAGTGTGATAGCCCGGTATTCACTGCAAGGAGCCGCTCGGAACGCCGATGCGCCAAATCTGGAAATCCTTTCGAGCGCTGTATTTCGCCTCGCTGATGATGTTGATCGGCTCCGGCCTTCTCTCTACTTATCTGGCTTTGCGTCTGGCCGCCGACAATGTCGACGGGCTGTGGGTCGGTGCGCTGATGGCGGCCAACTATTTCGGTCTGGTGCTGGGCGGCAAGATCGGCCATCGCCTGATCGCCCGGGTCGGGCATATCCGTGCTTACTCAGCGTGTGCCGGGATCGTCGGCGCGGCGGTGCTCGGCCATGGACTGGTGGACTGGCTGCCGGCGTGGCTGGTGCTGCGGACGATCGTCGGTCTGGGCATGATGTGTCAGTACATGGTCATCGAGAGCTGGCTCAACGAGCAGGCCGATGCCAATCAGCGCGGCCTGGTGTTCAGCGGTTACATGATCGCGTCGTATCTGGGCCTGGTACTCGGCCAACTGATTCTGGTCATGCACCCCGGCCTCGGCCTGGAACTGCTGATGCTGGTGGCGCTGTGCTTTGCCCTGTGTCTGGTGCCGGTGGCGCTGACCCAGCGGATCCACCCGGCGCCTCTGCATCCGGCGCCGATGGAGCCGCGCTTCTTTATCAAGCGCGTGCCGCAATCGCTGAGCACGGTGCTCGGCGCCGGTTTGATCATCGGCTCGTTCTATGGTCTGGCGCCGCTTTACGCCTCGCAACAGGGGCTGACGACCGAGCAGGTCGGTCTGTTCATGGGTAGCTGCATTTTTGCCGGTCTGCTGGTGCAATGGCCGTTGGGCTGGTTGTCCGACCGCTATGACCGCGCGCTGCTGATTCGCTGCTTTGCCGGGTTTCTCGCGGTGGCTGCGTTGCCGTTGGCGATCATGCCGCAGGTGCCGCTGGAGGTGCTGTTCGTCGTCGGCTTCTTCTGTTCGCTGGTGCAATTCTGCCTGTATCCGCTGGCGGTGGCGTTTTCCAACGACCACGTCGAAGGCGATCGCCGGGTGTCGCTGACCGCCATGTTGCTGGTGACTTACGGCGTCGGCGCGAGCATCGGGCCGCTGCTCGCCGGTGTGCTGATGAAGTTTCTCGGCAGTCAGAGCCTGTATGCGTTCTTCAGCTTCTTCGCGTTGGTGCTGGTCTGGCGGATTCGTCCGAAAGCGGTCACCAACCTGCACCAGGTCGACGATGCACCGCTGCATCACGTGGCAATGCCGGACAGCATGTCGAGCTCACCGCTGGTGGCGGCGCTTGACCCGCGTGTCGATGAGCAGGTGGTGCAGGAGCAGATGGTCCAGGACCCGGCGCCGGTCAATCCTGAGCCGGACCCCGTCGCCCAACCGGAGGCAGTGGTCGAAACCGATTCCGCCGATGAAGATGACTCACCTGCGGCGGATATCAGCGGCGGCAGACCCTGAGATATCACGCGCTAACTGTGGCGAGGGAGCTTGCTCCCGCTGGGGCGCGAAGCGGCCCTTTCTTTGTTTGAAGGCAAGGCCTGCTGCGCAGTCCAGCGGGAGCAAGCTCCCTCGCCACAGAAGCTGTGAAGGCATAAAAAAAGGGCAGTCCTGTGCGGGACTGCCCTTTTTATTGATCGTCGCGACTCAGAAATCGTCTTTGTCGAAACGTCGCGCTTCACGCTGCAGCTGGTAAACGAAACGCTCGACGTTGCGCGCAGCCTGGCCACTGATGTTGTGGAAGCGCAGACCGGCAAAGGTGATATTGAGTTTTTCTTCGAAGTGCAGGTAGCGCAGCTCGACCGATGTTGGTTGGTTGCCGAACAGCGGCGGGGCGACCAGGCGATCGTAGACCTGGCCCAGTTGCAGACGGTCAGTGATGTCGCCTTCGAAGCGGAACTTGCAACCGGTCGCAGAAATATCCAGCAGCTTGCCGTGCAGAGGGGTCTTGAGCTTCTCGCCGCCCAGTTCAACGCTGACCAGGTCAGTGAGTTTCAACGCAGCGCGGAAGGCGTTGCGGCGCTGGTGGTAAACCACTTCGCTGGGCAGGTCGCCAGTGTAGAAGCGGTCGCCGTCGGATTCTTCGATATTCAGCGTGCCGTTGCATTCCCAGGCGATGCGCACGCCGTCATGAAAACCTTCGACCTTGAACGGTTCGCCCGCTTGCAGGAAGCGCTCGCCATCGCGCGGGATCATTTCGTCGAGTGCAATTGTCGCGGTTTCACGGTCGACCTTGATCAGGTAACTCTGAAAACGCTGGCTGCGTTCATGGAAGGTGATGATCAGCGGATCGTGGCTGTCTTGCAGCTGGCGCAGGTTGCTGGAGATTTCCAGTGGCGTGGTGAGCACCTTCGGAGGCTGCGGAGCATCATCCGCGCTTAGGGTGTTGGACACGGTTCTTCAATCTCCAGACAAAATAAGACTACGACTGGCCAGTATTTTGCCAGCATGTTGCGCGGGTGGATAGTGCAGGGCCACCGAATGGCTCATGCCTGGCTGAGCGTTCGCGGCTTGACCGGTTTGGCAAAGGTCCCGCTGGCGTCGTACAGCGCTGGCGGCTCGCCGCCGGTGAGGATTTTCAGCTGATTGGCCGTGGTCGCCTGCTGGATCTGGATCGACTGGCCGTTCTTGACGTTGGCAGCCTGGCACTGGGCGATCAGCGCGGTCAGGGCATCGCCCTGGGTCAGCAACTGGTCGCCAATGCTCGACTGGCTGGCCAGTTGCTCAAGACCTGTGCGATCGGTCGGCAGGTTGAGGCTGGCGAGGATTTCGCTGCGCTTGCGGCCATGCTGCTCGAGCAAAATGATCAACGCCTGCTTGGTTGCCAGAATTTCTTCCAGCAACGGCATGTCGCGACCATGCAAAGCGAGGGATTCGGTTTGCAATAACTCCAGCAATTGTTGCGCTGGAGCAAAGTCGTCGTTGATCAGTTGCAATAAGTTAGTGTCGTGCATGGCTGGCCTTGGGGTTTAAGCGTCCAAAAGCCTGGCGCCGGCAAAAGCCTAGCGCTGGGCTTCGAAGTTGAGCAGTTTGCTGGCTACACGGTTGCTGTCGACTTTATAGCTGCCATCGGCAATCGCGGCTTTCAACTCGGCCACGCGGGCTTTGTCGACAGCAGGCTGATCGCGCAGCTTGTCAGTGACCTTCTGCAACTGTTGAGCCTCATTGCTGAGGTGTACCGATTCCCCGCTTTTGGCGGCACTGGCCGGTTCGGCCTGGGTATTCAGCGGCGCGGAGGGGCTGTTTTCAGCGCTTTCCCTGGCGTTGCTGGTACGTGTACTGCCGGTAAGTGACGAGGAACTGTTCAATCGGTTGAAATCGATAACCATGATAAAAAACCTCTGGGAATTTGGACGCTTGCCATGTTTTCGGCTATCCCCTGAAAAACTTTAGGCCCAATCAACCATAAGCTTGCATGCGCCGTTGCGAGACCTGCTGCGGCACAGTTTAGGGAAGCGACGGGATCGGCGCCAGTTTTCTCCACGAGGCTTTTACATGGCCACTTCGACCTGCCCGGGCGCAATCACCTGCGCCTTGATAACTCTTTGAGAATTAAGGTTTTTTACTCGAATCTGTTCTTTCATGCCCCCATTGGAGAGGGCTTCCCCCGGCATGCGTACGGCAAGGGTGCCGCTGCGCGCAGTGATCACCACCTGGTCGCCTTTACGGATCACTTCAGCCTGTTCCAGATGCACCAGGGTGATGACCTGATCGGCGACCGTTGGTCGGGTCAATTTCTGCCCGATCGCTTCGTCGACCGAGGTCAGGAAACCTTGGTTGATCGTGCTGACATCGCGCTCGCGCAACGTCACGTCCTGCGGCTCGATGATGCCGGCGCGTTTCAGCGGACGGGTGGTCGTGACGATCTCGCGAAACAGGCGGACTTGAGCGGGTACGAACACCGTCCAGGGCGAGCTGCCTTCGCAGCGGACCTTGACGGTAACGCGGCCCAGCGGGCGCGCCGGGCTCTCCAGCGTGGCTGTCAATTCCTTGTCGCACATGGGCATGCGCATGCGCGGGTCGAGCTGGTTGACTTCGATTTCGTAGCGGCCTTCGGTTTGACTGGAAGCCAAATAGTCTTCTACGGTGAATTCAAGAAAGCCCTGAGTCACGCCGATAAGCATATCAGGCAAGGTAACCGCATCTGCATTGGCAGGACTGCCAGCAAGCAAGCAGCAAACGGCGGACACCGCGCAAAGCCCTTTGCGAAGGGAAGATGTCAGGCGTCGGGAAAATGTCGTTTGAGCGTTCATACGAGTTAAAAAGCAAGCGCCGTGCCGTTTAGCAATGAATGTGCGTCGCAACAACACTTGGCGTTGGTGTAGGAGTCTGGGCATGGCTGGTGTAATGGATTCGGTGAACCAGCGCACGCAACTGGTAGGGCAGAATCGCCTCGAGCTGCTGTTGTTCCGTCTCGACGGGCCGCAGCTCTACGGGATCAACGTGTTCAAGGTACGGGAAGTGTTGCAATGCCCGTCACTGACGTTGATGCCCAAATCCAGTCCTGTCGTGTGCGGGGTAGCAAATATACGGGGAGCGACCATTCCGATCCTGGATCTGGCAATGGCAACGGGCTCCGGTGCGTTGAAAGACAAGAACAGTCCGTTCGTGATCATCACGGAGTACAACACCAAGACCCAGGGTTTCCTGGTCCGCTCGGTGGAGCGCATCGTCAACATGAACTGGGAAGAGATCCATCCGCCACCCAAGGGTACCGGTCGCGATCACTACCTGACCGCTGTGACTCGGGTCGACAACCAATTAGTCGAAATCATCGACGTCGAGAAGGTGCTGGCGGAAGTGGCGCCGACGCCGGAAGCGATTTCGGTGGGCGTGGTCGATGTCGAGACGCAGACCAAGGCGTTATCGCTGCGGGTGCTGACGGTCGACGACTCGTCGGTGGCACGCAAGCAGGTCACGCGTTGCTTGCAGACCATAGGTGTCGAAGTGGTGGCGCTGAACGACGGCAAGCAGGCGCTGGATTACCTGCGCAAGCTGGTCGACGAGGGCAAGAAGCCGGAAGAAGAGTTCCTGATGATGATTTCCGACATCGAGATGCCGGAGATGGACGGGTACACCCTGACGGCGGAAATCCGCGGCGACGCACGCATGCAAAAGCTCCATATCATCCTGCATACTTCGTTGTCGGGGGTATTCAATCAGGCGATGGTGAAGAAAGTCGGTGCTGATGACTTTCTGGCCAAATTCCGTCCTGATGACCTCGCATCCCGGGTAGTCGACCGGATCAAAGCAGCAGATATCAGCTAGGGGCCTTCTGCCCCTGGCGGTCAACACGATTTAAGAGGCGGCATCATTGTCTACGGGTAATTTGGATTTCGAACAGTTCCGGGTCTTCCTGGAAAAAGCCTGTGGCATTCTGCTCGGTGAAAACAAGCAGTATCTGGTCTCGAGCCGTCTCAACAAACTGATGGAGCAGCAGGGCATCAAGTCTTTGGGTGAGCTGGTCCAGCGCATCCAGACCCAGCCGCGCAGCGGTTTGCGCGAGCAGGTGGTCGATGCCATGACGACCAACGAAACCCTGTGGTTTCGTGACACCTATCCGTTTGAAGTCTTGAAGAACAAGGTACTGCCGGAAGCGATCAAGGCCAGCCCCAACCAGCGTCTGCGGATCTGGTCGGCGGCCTGCTCGTCGGGTCAGGAACCGTACTCGCTGTCGATGTCGATCGACGAGTTCGAGCGCAGCAACCTCGGCCAGTTGAAGATGGGCGTGCAGATCGTTGCCACCGATCTGTCGGGGCTGATGCTCAACAACTGCAAGACCGGCGAGTACGACAGCCTGGCGATCGGCCGCGGTCTGTCGCCGGAACGCCTGCAACGCTATTTCGACCCGAAAGGGCCGGGGCGCTGGGTGGTCAAGGCGCCAATCAAGAGCCGGGTGGAATTCCGCTCGTTCAACCTGCTCGACAGCTACGCAGCGCTGGGCAAGTTCGATATCGTGTTCTGCCGCAACGTGCTGATCTACTTCTCTGCCGAAGTGAAGAAGGACATCCTGTTGCGCATTCACAGCACGTTGAAGCCGGGCGGGTATCTATTCCTTGGCGCGTCCGAGGCGCTGAACGGTTTGCCGGATCATTACCAGATGGTTCAGTGCAGCCCGGGGATTATCTACAAGGCGAAATAACCGGTTCGCGGCAATACAAAAACGGGAGGCCCTCAAGGTCTCCCGTTTTTTGTGCCTGACACCGCATCCCCATGTAGGAGCTGCCGAAGGCTGCGATCTTTTGATGTTGCTTTTAAAGATCAAGATCACAAGATCGCAGCCTTCGGCAGCTCCTACAGGTTCGGTGTTGGCAGGCGGCTAGCGGCAGAAAAGCGGCATGCGGCGGTAACCGGTTGCCGCTTTTCTGGCATTGCCGCTTTGTCTGTTCGGCGCAAAGCCCCGGAATACGGGGCTTTGTTCATCTGGCACGGCGCTTGCTAAAGCTCAGATACGAAAAACCGGTCACCTGAAGGTTCCCGACATGAGCATCAGCTTCGACAAAGCGCTGGGCATTCACGAAAAGGCATTGGGCTTCCGCGCCCAGCGTGCCGAAGTGCTGGCCAACAACATCGCCAACGCCGATACCCCGAACTACAAGGCGCGGGATCTGGATTTCTCCAAAGTGCTCGAAGCACAGACCGAGAAGACCAAGACCGGCGGCCACTTTGCCCTGAACATGACCAACAGCCGTCACATCGAGGCTGAAGGGCTGGGCAATGGCGACGAGTCGCTGATGTATCGCACGCCGATGCAGCCTTCGATCGACCAGAACACCGTCGACGCTCAACTGGAACAGTCCAACTACGCGGAAAACGCCGTCGGCTTCCAGGCCAGCTTCACCTTGCTCAACAGCAAATTCAAAGGGCTGGTGTCAGCCCTGCGCGGAGAATAATCCATGTCCCTGTCCAGCGTTTTCAACATTGCCGGCAGCGGCATGAGCGCGCAGACCACCCGTCTGAACACCGTGGCGTCGAACATCGCCAACGCCGAAACCGTTTCGTCGAGCATCGACCAGACCTACCGCGCCCGTCACCCGGTATTCGCCACCATGTTCCAGGGCGGCCAGGCTGGCGGCAGCAACTCGCTGTTCCAGAACCAGGACGCGGCCGGGCAGGGCGTGCAGGTACTGGGTGTCGTTGAAGACGACAGCAACCTCGAAGCGCGCTACGAGCCGAACCATCCGGCGGCCGACGCTAAAGGCTACGTCTACTACCCGAACGTCAACGTGGTGGAAGAAATGGCTGACATGATTTCCGCGAGCCGTTCGTTCCAGACCAACGCCGAAATGATGAACACCGCCAAAACCATGATGCAGAAGGTACTGACCCTCGGTCAGTAATAAGGGGCGACTGCCATGAGCGTTACGGATTCCACCAGCACCCTGAGCATGAAAGACATCCTGGCCAACTCGTCGAAAACGGCCAGCAGCACGACTCCGGGCGGCATCGCCTCGGCGACCAACAGTGCCACTGGCGGTCAAGCGCTGGGCAAGGATGCGTTCCTGCAGTTGCTGGTCACCCAGCTGAAAAACCAGAACCCGCTCGACCCGCAGGACAACAGCGCTTTCGTTGCGCAACTGGCGCAGTTCAGCAGCCTTGAAGGCATCACCACGCTGAACTCCACCGTGAGTGGACTTGCCGGTAACTACAACTCCTCGCAAGCGTTGCAGGCGTCGTCGCTGGTCGGTCGCAACGTGATCGTGCAGACCAACACCGCCCAGCTCGATGACCCGAGCAAAGGCCTGACCGGTTCGGTCAGCGTGCCGTCGTCGATTGCCGGCGGCACCGTGACCATCACCGACAAAGACGGCAAAGCTGTGCGCACCATCGATCTGGGCAGCCGCGCCGCCGGCGATGCCAGCTTCACCTGGGACGGCAAGGACACTGCCGGCACCGTGGTTCCGGTCGGCACTTACTCGTTCAAGGCCAGCGCACCGATCAACGGCACCGCGACCGACCTGGCGACTTACCTGCCAGCGACCGTCAACAGCGTGACGATCAGCCAGACCGGTGGCGAGCTGATGCTCAACCTGGCCGGCAAGGGCACCGTCGCCCTGTCCAAAGTACAAACCATTGGTATATAGAGCCGACTAACCCGGCACGAAGGAGTGGAACATGTCTTTTAACATCGGCCTTAGCGGTCTCTATGCCGCCAACAAACAACTCGACGTGACCGGCAACAACATCGCCAACGTCGCCACCGCCGGTTTCAAATCCTCGCGCGCAGAATTCGAAGACGTCTATTCGTCGACTCGTCTGGGCAGCGGCAGCAAAGTCATCGGCAACGGCGTGCGTTTGGCCAACGTTTCCCAGCAGTTTACCCAGGGTGACATCAACAACACTGGCAACGTGCTGGACATGGGTATCAACGGTTCCGGTTTCTTCACCATGAGCAACAACGGCTCGATTTCCTATACCCGTGCCGGTACGTTCAAGGTCGACAACAACGGTTTCATCACCAACACCGACTACACCTCGCGTCTGCAGGGTTACGGTGTAGATGCCAACGGCAAGATCATCAACGGCGTGTTGACCGATCTGAAGATCGACACCTCGAACCTGGCGCCGAAGTCGTCTTCGTCGGTGACCTCGAGCATCAACCTCAACTCGTCGGCGCCAGTGATCGTCGACACCGGCGCCAGCGCCGTCAAGTTTGATCCGTCGAAGCCTGAGACTTACACCAAATCCTTCAGCACACCGATCTATGACACCCAGGGCAACTCCCACGTCATGGATCAGTACATGGTCAAGACTGGCGAAAACACCTGGAAGGTTTACACCCTGGTCGATGGCCGCAACCCGGATGCTACCGGTAGCAATCCGGTGACCACTGCGCCGGTTGCCTCGACATTGTCGTTCGACAGTTCCGGCAAGCTGGTTCAGGTGAGCACACCCAACCCGGCGGATCCAGCCAACCCGATCATCAGCAGTGATCTGAAACTGACCGGCTGGGTGCCGGGCACTGTGACCAATGGCGTGTTCACGCCTAACGGCGCGGCAGCGAACCCGAATGGCGTGACCATTTCGATGGCCAAGACCACCCAGTTCAACGCTGATACCTCGCGTACGATTCCGACTCAGGATGGTTACGCCACCGGCCAGATCACCAACCTGACGATCGATGGCACCGGTACGCTGTTTGCCAACTTCAGCAACAACCAGAGCAAGGCGATCGGCCAGGTTGCGCTGGCCAGCTTCACCAACGAACAGGGCCTGCAGGCGGTTGGGGGCACCAGTTGGAAAGAGACTTTCGCTTCGGGTATTCCGGGTTACGACGCGCCGAAGACCGGTACATTGGGTGAGGTGGTGTCCAACTCGCTGGAAGAGTCGAACGTTAACCTGACCAATGAGCTGGTTGATCTGATCAAGGGTCAGAGCAACTATCAGGCGAACGCCAAGACCATTTCGACGCAGAGCACGATTATGCAGACCATTATTCAGATGACCTGATTCGGGTTTCTGACTGGTTTTTTTGGGCCCCTCGGTTTTGAGGGGCTTTTTTTTGGCCTTGGCGGCCTGTGGGCCGACCAGGCTCTTGGGGCTTTGGGTGAATATCCGTTGCTTCGGTAGCGGCTGCTGGCGGTTTCGCCCTTACGGCGAGGCACTTTTTCCAGACGCCCGGAATGCCGGCCCAGAAAAAAGTACCCAAAAAGGCTTGCTCCTGCGTTCGGCCCTCGCAGGCTCGGGTTCCTTCGCTGCGGGATCGATCCGGGCGCAGCGGCTCCGGTTTGCTTCGCTGCACCTCCTTGCGCTGTGTACGACTGCGTCGTACGGTCGCTGCGCTCCCACGCCCGGATCAATCCCTCCACTCAGCCTTCCGAAGTCGCCCGTGGATCAAGATCAAAAGCGGCACTCGAGCTAACGCTCATTGTGTTGAGTCGTGAAGGGCGTGCGGTTGGCTTTGGAGTTGTGGTGGATTCGCCCCTCACCCCAGCCCTCTCCCGAGGGAGAGGGAGCCGATTTCTGAATTGTTCGAAATCTGCATTCGACTCGGTATCTCAGGTCGGCGTACTTCGCCCAAACAACCCGGTCAGTCCCCTCTCCCTCCGGGAGAGGGTTAGGGTGAGGGGCTCTTGATCTGGCTTTTGCTTTTGCTTTTGCTTTGCTTTGGCTCTTGATCTTCCGCCCCTTCGGCAGGCTTCGTTACGGGATCGATCCGGGCGTGGGAGCGCAGCGACCGTACGACGCAGTCGTACACAGCGGGAGGAGGTGCAGCGGAGCAAACCGGAGACGCTGCGCCCGGATCGATCCCGTAACGAAGGAACCCCGAGCCCCAGCGAGCGGGCCGTACGCCGGGGCAAAGCCTTTTGGGTTACCTTTTCGGCGTTTGGAAAAGGTGACTCGCTGTAAAAGCGAAACCGCCAGCCGCAGCACCGAGAAAACGGATATTCACCCAAAACCCCAAGAGCCTGGTCGGCCCAGAGGCCGCCAAGGCCGCCAAAAAACAAAACCCCCAACAAACCAGAAGTCTGTCGGGGGTTTTCTTTTGTCTGAAGATCCCAGGCGTCTCGCAACGCCTGAAATCAGCTCAGCTTATTGGCAAGCTTCGCAATCCGGCTCGTCGATCGCGCAAGCCTTTGGCACTGGCGCCGGACCTGCCGGAGCGGCCAGAACCGAATCGTCGCCGTGGTTGCCGCCGCTGGAAACAGCGTTCAGCTTACCGGTGTTGATGGTCGACTTCTCGGTGCTGGTCGCGGCCAGGGCACGGAGGTAGTAAGTGGTTTTCAGACCACGGTACCAGGCCATGCGGTAGGTCACGTCGAGCTTCTTGCCCGATGCGCCGGCGATGTACAGGTTCAGCGACTGGGCCTGGTCGATCCACTTCTGACGACGGCTGGCGGCGTCAACGATCCACTTGGTGTCCACTTCGAACGCGGTCGCGTAGAGCTCTTTGAGTTCTTGCGGGATGCGCTCGATCTGCTGCACCGAACCGTCGTAGTACTTCAGGTCGTTGATCATTACCGAGTCCCACAGACCGCGAGCTTTCAGGTCGCGAACCAGGTACGGGTTGATCACGGTGAATTCGCCCGACAGGTTCGATTTCACATACAGGTTCTGGTAGGTCGGTTCGATCGACTGCGAGACGCCGGTGATGTTGGCGATGGTCGCGGTCGGGGCGATGGCCATGATGTTCGAGTTACGGATACCTTTCTGTACACGGGCGCGAACCGGTGCCCAGTCGAGGGTTTCCTTCAGGTCGACGTCGATGTACTTCTCGCCACGCTGTTCGATCAGGATCTGTTGCGAATCCAGTGGCAGGATGCCCTTGGACCACAGCGAACCGTTGAACGTCTCGTAGGCGCCGCGCTCGTCGGCCAGGTCGCAGGAAGCCTGGATCGCGTAGTAGCTGACCGCTTCCATCGACTTGTCGGCGAACTCGACGGCAGCGTCGGAGCCGTAGGCGATGTGCTGCAGGTACAGAGCGTCCTGGAAGCCCATGATGCCCAGACCGACCGGACGGTGGCGGAAGTTGGAGTTCTTCGCTTGCGGCACCGAGTAGTAGTTGATGTCGATCACGTTATCGAGCATGCGCACGGCGGTGTTCACGGTGCGTTGCAGCTTGGCGGTATCGAGCTTGCCGTCGACGATGTGGTTCGGCAGGTTGATCGAGCCCAGGTTGCAAACGGCGATCTCGTCCTTGTTGGTGTTCAAGGTAATCTCGGTGCACAGGTTCGAGCTGTGGACCACGCCGACGTGCTGCTGCGGGCTGCGCAGGTTGCACGGGTCTTTGAAAGTCAGCCATGGGTGGCCGGTTTCGAACAGCATGGACAGCATCTTGCGCCACAGGTCTTTGGCCTGGATGGTCTTGAACAGCTTGACCTTGCCCGGGTACTCGGTCAGCGCTTCGTAGTACTCGTAGCGCTCTTCGAAGGCTTTACCGGTCAGGTCGTGCAGGTCCGGTACTTCGGATGGCGAGAACAGGGTCCACTTGCCATCATCGAAGACACGCTTCATGAACAGGTCAGGGATCCAGTTGGCGGTGTTCATGTCGTGGGTACGACGACGATCATCACCGGTGTTCTTGCGCAGCTCGATGAACTCTTCGATGTCCATGTGCCAGGTTTCCAGGTAGGCACACACAGCGCCTTTGCGCTTGCCACCCTGGTTCACGGCCACAGCGGTGTCGTTCACTACTTTGAGGAACGGGACAACGCCTTGCGACTTGCCGTTGGTGCCCTTGATGTACGAACCCAGCGCACGCACCGGCGTCCAGTCGTTGCCCAGACCGCCGGCAAATTTCGACAGCATGGCGTTGTCGTGGATCGCGTGATAGATGCCCGACAGGTCATCCGGCACGGTGGTCAGGTAGCAGCTCGACAGCTGTGGACGCAGGGTGCCGGCGTTGAACAGGGTCGGGGTCGAAGCCATGTAGTCGAACGAGGACAGCAGGTTGTAGAACTCGATCGCACGGTCTTCTTTCTGCTTCTCTTCGATCGCAAGACCCATGGCCACGCGCATGAAGAAGATCTGCGGCAGTTCGAAACGCACGCCGTCCTTATGGATGAAGTAACGGTCGTACAGGGTCTGCAGGCCGAGGTAGGTAAATTGCTGATCGCGTTCGTGGTTGATCGCCTTGCCCAGTTTTTCCAGGTCGAAGGTGGCCAGCACAGGGTTCAGCAGTTCGAACTCGATACCTTTGGCGATGTAGGCCGGCAGTGCCTTGGCGTACAGGTCGGCCATTTCGTGATGGGTGGCGCTTTCGGCGACTTCGAGGAAGTTCAGGCCTTCGGCACGCAGAGTGTCCATCAGCAGGCGGGCGGTGACGAACGAGTAGTTCGGCTCGCGCTCGACCAAAGTACGGGCAGTCATCACCAGCGCGGTGTTGACGTCGGTCAGGGCCACGCCGTCGTACAGGTTCTTCAGGGTTTCGCGCTGGATCAGATCGCCGTCGACTTCTTCCAAACCTTCGCAGGCCTCGGTGACGATGGTGTTCAGGCGGCCCATGTCCAGCGGCGCGAGGCTGCCGTCGGCGCGGGTAATGCGGATCGACGGGTGCGCGTTGACGGCGGCTTCGGCGGGGGCGTGGGCAGCGCGTTCTTTCGAGCGGCCGTCACGGTAGATCACGTAGTCACGCGCGACTTTCTGCTCGCCGGCGCGCATCAGGGCCAGTTCGACCTGGTCCTGGATTTCTTCGATGTGGATGGTGCCACCCGATGGCATGCGACGCTTGAAGGTCGCGGTGACCTGTTCGGTCAGGCGCGCAACAGTGTCGTGGATTCGCGACGAAGCGGCAGCGGTGCCGCCCTCAACTGCGAGAAACGCTTTGGTGATAGCGACGGTGATCTTGTCATCGGTGTAAGGAACGACAGTGCCATTACGCTTGATCACGCGCAGCTGGCCAGGCGCGGTGGCTGCCAGATCCGAAGTCGAATCGGCGGCCTGCGGCAAGGTGCCCTGCGGGTTCTCGCGAGTTGTGTCGGTTTGCATGGGGGGTGGTCTCCACATTCTCTATGTTTGTTTGGCACCGTCGTGGTGCTCACCGTTCTGTACCGAAGCACTGCAACCGACGGGCGTCGGCATTACAAACTTCGGAACAGTAGGAAAAAGGCTGCAACGCCGCATCCTTGCCGAAGTTTTGGTCGCAAGCACAAGCTCGCTTCCGGATTCCTTCGCGGGTGACAGTCATGACTGCAACACCCATACCGTTTCGTCCGTTTCGGACCAAATAAAACGGTGCCATCCGCCAGCGCGGTTTGGGCTTGAAAAAACTCGCTCGTTCAACCCGAAACTCACCATAAAGCACTTGAGTTTCAGGTCTGAAATGTGGTTGGGCGTTTTAGGCGAAAACCCTATATGTAGGGTCTCCGTTTTCGCCGTGCTACAAGATAATGCGTTTCAGGGGGGGATTGCAACGTACTACCTGTGGATAAGCCTGTGCGTAATTTGTGTAAGAAACAGGGAAAACGCGTGTAGGCCGCGAACCTGCTGAGCCTGACCGTTTGTCACTGTTTTTTTGCCCGGAAAAACGCTTCAGCGGTTTTTTAAGGGCGCGAACCCTATCACAGAATTCCGCCTTGTCCGAACGCATTTACCGACTTGTTTTCCGGGTGACCGACGTTTATACAAACGCTGGCTGCACGGGCATATTTATCCTCCCGAAACATGACAAATGAACGGGAGGACTCGTGTAGGAGCTGCCGAAGGCTGCGATCTTTTGATTGTGATTTTTCAAGAGCAAGATCAAAAGATCGCAGCCTCGTTTCACTCGTCAGCTCCTACCTGAACCGCGTTCATTCAGCGAAACCTTCATATATCAATAAAAACAGCAAGCAGAGGTCACCGGTGGAGCAACAAACCTGGCAGGTATTGATCGTCGAGGATGACCAGCGACTGGCCGAGCTGACCCGCGATTACCTGCAAGCCAATGGCCTGCGCGTGGAGATCGAAGGCAACGGTGCGCTGGCGGCGGCGCGGATCATCAACGAGCAACCGGATCTGGTGATCCTCGACCTGATGCTGCCCGGCGAGGATGGCCTGAGCATCTGCCGCAAGGTGCGCGACCGGTACGACGGGCCGATCCTGATGCTCACCGCGCGCACCGACGACGCCGACCAGATCCACGGCCTCGACCTCGGTGCCGACGATTACGTGTGCAAACCGGTGCGTCCGCGCTTGTTGCTGGCGCGGATCCAGGCGTTGCTGCGACGCAGTGACACACCGGAGCCGGTCGCGGAAAAATCCCGTCGTCTGCAATTCGGTCCGCTGGTGGTCGACAACGCGTTGCGTGAAGCCTGGTTGAGCGACAACGGCATCGAGTTGACCAGCGCCGAGTTCGACCTGCTCTGGCTGCTGGTCTCTAATGCCGGGCGGATTCTGTCGCGCGAAGAAATCTTTACCGCATTGCGTGGCATCGGCTACGACGGCCAGGATCGCTCGATCGACGTGCGCATCTCACGCATCCGCCCGAAAATCGGCGATGACCCCGACCATCCGCGCCTGATCAAGACCATCCGCAGCAAAGGCTACCTGTTCGTCCCTGAAGCCTGCGCAGACCTGGCGCTGTGAATTCGATTTTCCTGCGCATCTACGGCGGCATGTGCGCCGCGCTGATTCTGGTGGCGGTGCTCGGTGTGCTGGCGCTGAACCTGCTCAATCAGGTGCGCAGCGAGCAATACCGCGAGCGTCTGGCCCACGGCACCTTCTCGCTGATGGCCGACAACCTGCAACCGATGAACCAGACCGAGCGCCATCGTGCGCTGCTGGTGTGGGAGCGCCTGCTGGGCATTCCGCTGACACTGAAGAAATTCACCGAAAGCGAACTCGATATGGCCCAGCGCACCCGTGTGCTGCGCGGTCAGGCGCTGGTCGAACAGACCGGTCCGCACGCGGCGAAGGTCTATCGACTGGTCAGTGAGAAAGAGCAGCTTGTACTGGTAGGAGAGGTGCAGCAGATCAGCGAGCAACTGGCCCGGGCGACTATTTATCTGCTCGCCGATGAACTGGTGCGGGTGCCGGTCGGCGAACAGCCCAAACGTCTGGCGCAGATAAAGCAGGAAAAGGGTTTCGGCTTCGACTTGCGGCTGGTCACGGTGAATGATGCCGACATGGACGAGGACCAGAGCCGCCGCGTGGCCGAGGGCGATACGGTGATGGCGCTGGGCAAGGGCGGCGATTCGATCCGCGTGTTCGCTGGCATGGTCGGTACGCCGTGGGTGCTGGAAATCGGCCCGTTGTATCAGATGAATCCTTACCCGCCGGAATGGCTGGTGCTGATCGCCGCGCTGGGGCTGACGCTGATCGGTCTTATCGTCTATCTGCTGGTGCGTCAGCTCGAGCGGCGTTTGCGCGGCCTCGAAGCAGCGGCCACGCGCATCGCCAAGGGCAGTCTGGAGACCCGCGTACCAGCACGCGGTGCCGACTCGGTCGGGCGGCTGGCGTCGGCGTTCAACGGCATGGCCGAGCACTTGCAGCAGTTGCTGGCGATCCAGCGTGAACTGGTACGCGCGGTGTCCCATGAACTGCGCACGCCAGTCGCGCGGCTGCGTTTTGGTCTGGAAATGATCGGCACGGCGACTACGCCGCAAGCGCTGGAGAAATACCGCGAAGGCATGGATCACGACATCGAAGACCTCGATAAGCTGGTCGACGAAATGCTCACCTACGCGCGACTGGAGCAGGGCTCGCCGGCGCTGACCTTCCAGCGCATCGATCTGGATGCGCTGGTCAATCAGGTGATTGAAGAACTGGCGCCGCTGCGCGCCGAAGTCACGGTGCAGCGCGGTTTGTGTCTGTCATCCGCTGACAACGACGGCGCCTGGGTCGAGGCCGAGCCGCGTTATCTGCATCGGGCCCTGCAGAATCTGGTGGGCAACGCCATGCGCCATGCGCAATCACAGGTGACGGTGAGTTATCAGGTCGGCCAGTTGCGCTGTCGAATCGACGTCGAGGACGACGGGCCGGGGGTGCCGGAAGTGGCCTGGGAGAGGATCTTCACGCCGTTTCTACGCCTCGACGACAGCCGCACGCGGGCCTCGGGCGGGCATGGTCTGGGATTGTCGATTGTGCGGCGGATCATTCACTGGCACGACGGCCGCGCGATCATTGGCAAGAGCAAGAGCCTGGGCGGGGCGTGTTTCAGTCTGAGTTGGCCGAGGAACCAGGAGCGCCGTTGAGATTCGGGATACCGCATTCGCGAGCAGGCTCGCTCCCACATTTGCAATGCAATCCCTGTGGGAGCGAGCCTGCTCGCGAAGGGGCCACAACTGGCAATGCAAAACTTCAGGCTTGAATACTGACCAGACTCAACAACTGCCCATCCTGCACCCCGAACTGCGCTTCAAGCTCCGATCCGTTGCGCCATTCGCTGGATAAATCAGTCAACAAGCGCAGCCTGACCTGACCCGCCTCAGTCCACTCCAACACCTCGGCATGCTCGAAATAAAAGCGCTGCTGCACGATCGGGTACAGCGCTTTGAACAGACTCTCTTTCACTGAAAACGTCAGGGTTACCAGCAGCGCCACCTGATCCTGAGATCCAGCCGCCATGCGCTGCAATTCCGCCGGGGTGAGAATTTCCCCGGCCAGACGTTCGGCGCGCTCATGGCTCAGCAGGTTTTCCAGATCCATGCCCAAGCCTCGCCAGTGCTGCTTGTTGGCAACAATCGCTGCCGCACGGCCGGTGCTGTGAGTGATCGAACCGCAGATATGCGCTGGCCACACCGGCGCGCGGTCTTCGCCGATCGGCGGGATGAAGTTCAAGCCTTCGAGTTGGTGCAGCGCGGCACGGGCGCAAATGCGCCCGGCGAGAAACTCGGCCTGACGCTTGGCCACCGAGCGCTGGATGCTCGGCGGCGCCAGCACAGCGCTGCGCTGAAAGTCATCGGCGAGCAACTGCGCCGGATTGAAATGGGTGCTGAGCAGCACGGTGTCGGCCAACCGCGTCGGCAACGGCCAATGGCTGTCGAGCGCGGTGCAGCAGGCGGGCAGGGCGGGGGTGGTATGCATGGCGGGCATTTTGCCGGTTAGCTTCGAGGCTGAACAGTAGGCCCTGTTTTTGTGGCGAGGGAGCTTGCTCCCGCTGGGGCGCGAAGCGCCCCCAAAAAAACCTGCTGATATCTGTCAGCGAGAAGGTCGCCAGCAGGTTTGGCGACGACTGCGTCGCCGAGCGGGAGCAAGCTCCCTCGCCACAAAGGGGCGTTAGCCGAAAATCTTCTGAAAGAACGCTTTCATATCCGCCCACGACTTCTCGTCCGCCGCCTTGTTGTAACCAATATCCGGCCCGCCATGCTCGCCATGGCTCAAGCGGTCGGCATCCGGGTTGCTGAAGCCGTGCTTGGCGCCATCCAGACTGACGAACTGGTAGTCCGCCCCGGCCTTGTCCATCTCAGACTTGAATGCAGTGACGTTGTCCTGCGTGACCATGCTGTCCAGCGCACCATGCTCGACCAGGATTTTCGCCTTGACGCTGCCCGGCGTCGCCGGGGTCTTGGTCGCCAGCGCGCCATGGAAACTCACCACACCGGCCAGCGGCACACCCTGACGCGCTGCATTCAGCACCACGCCGCCACCGAAGCAGTAGCCGATGGCGGCAATCTCGTTCGGGTCGGTCTGCTTTTGCTTCTTCAACAGATCGAGCCCGGCGGCGAAGCGTTTACTGGCGGCGTCGGCATCCTTGGTCGCTGCCTGCATGAAGGCCATGGCGTCTTTCGGGTGCTCGGTGTTTTTGCCGTCGCCGTACATATCGATGGCCAGCGCGCTGTAGCCGAGTTCGGCGAGATCCCGCGCGCGGCGCTTGGCGTAATCGTTCAGCCCCCACCATTCGTGGACCACGACGATGCCGGGGCGTGGGCCTTTGATCGCGTCGTCATAGGCGTAGTAACCGATCAGTTTGCTGCCGTCGGCGCTTTGATAAGGGATTTCTTCAGTCTTGATCGCAGCCTGGGTGAAGCTGCTGACCGCCAGCAAAGCAAGGGCGAGGAACAGGCGCATGGTCGGATCTCCTTATTGAAAGTGGTCAGAACAGCCTAGTCGATCCGGTTCAGGTCAGGTTCAGAGACGGTTCAGGGGCCGTACAGGGGCGGCTCAGTAACCTTGCGCCATACCCAAACAGCACTGTGAAAGAGGAAATACCCATGACTCGTTTAAACAAATTGCTGCTGGCTTTTACCCTGTTAGGCTCCAGCATCGCGGCCAACGCCGACGACACCAGCAACTTCGCCGGCCTGACGTTCGGCCAGACCAGCGACAAGATCGACAAGTCCCACGCGCTCAACAACAACCTCGGCAACCCCAACATCACTGGGGCCATCGACGGCAACAACACCTATGGCATGCGCCTCGGTCAGCAAAACAGCCAGGGCCGCTACTACGCCACCTACGACAACGTTTCCGGCTCGCACAATGGCGTTAAACTGCGCCAGGAAAACCTGCTCGGCAGTTATGACCTGTTCTACCCGGTGGGCGGCAGCACCAAGTTGTTCGGTGGCGCCACGGCTGGTCTGACCAAGCTGACGCAGGATTCGCCAGGCTTCAGCCGTGACAGCGACATCGGTTACGCCATCGGTGGTCAGGTCGGTGTCTTGCAGCAAGTTTCGCAGAACACCTCGGTGGAACTCGGTTACCGTTACCTGCGCAGCAACGCCAGCACCGAAATGAAAGAGAGCGGCGGCAGCAAACAGGGCTCGCTGGACTTGACCAGCAGCGCGCAGACCTACCTGTCGGCCAACTACTATTTCTAAGCAGTTGCCGCCGATTCAAAGGTGGGAGCGAGCCTGCTCGCGGAAGCGATGTTTCATTCAACATACCGTTGACTGAATGACCGCTTTCGCGAGCAGGCTCGCTCCCACAGGTTGTGTCTGGAGTGTTCAAGTGATGGGGAGAAAGGTATGAAACTGTTGGTCGTCGAAGATGAGGCGCTGTTGCGTCACCACCTGCAAACCCGCCTGACGGAAAGCGGTCACGTGGTCGAGTCCGTGGCCAATGCCGAGGAGGCGCTGTACCAGACCGGACAGTACAACTTCGATCTGGCGGTGATCGATCTCGGTCTGCCGGGCATGGGCGGCCTCGACCTGATCCGCCAGTTGCGCTCGGGCGGCAAGGCCTTTCCGATTCTGATCCTCACCGCGCGCGGCAATTGGCAGGACAAGGTCGAAGGGCTCGCAGCCGGTGCTGACGATTACGTGGTCAAGCCGTTCCAGTTCGAAGAACTCGACGCACGCCTGAACGCATTGCTCCGGCGCTCCAGCGGTTTCACCCAGTCGACCATCGTAGCCGGGCCGTTGCTGCTCGACCTCAATCGCAAGCAAGCCAGCCTCGATGAACAGCCGCTGGCGCTGACCGCCTACGAGTACCGCATCCTCGAATACCTCATGCGCCATCATCAGCAAGTGGTGCCCAAGGATCGTTTGATGGAGCAACTCTATCCGGATGACGACGAGCGCGATCCGAATGTCATTGAGGTGCTGGTCGGCCGTCTGCGGCGCAAACTCGAAGGCCCGGCCGGGTTCAAGCCGATCGACACCGTGCGCGGCCTCGGTTACCTGTTCAATGAGCGCTGCACTTGATCCGTTCCCTTCGCGTTCGTTTGATGCTCGCCGCCACCACGTTGGCGGTGTTGTTCATGCTCGCTTTGCTGCCAGCGATGCAAGGCGCGTTCAGCCTCGCCTTGCAGGATTCGATCGAGCAGCGCCTGGCCTCCGACGTCACCACATTGATCTCCGCCGCACGGGTCGAAAACGGTCATTTGGTGATGCCGTCGCAATTGCCCGACGAGCGCTTCAACCTCACCGATTTCCGCTTGCTCGGCTATATCTACGACCGCGACGGCAAGTTGGTGTGGCGTTCTAAAGCCACTCAGGAAGAGCAGATCAACTACAAACCGCGCTACGACGGCCTCGGCAATGAGTTCGCACGGATCCGTGAAGCCAGCGGTCAGGAGTTCTTCGTCTATGACGTCGAAGTCAAACTGCTCGGCGGCAAGAGCGCGGCGTTCAGCATCGTCGCTCTGCAACCGGTACGTGAATACGAAACCACCCTCGAAGGGCTGCGCGAAAACCTCTATCTGGGCTTCGGCGCGGCATTGCTGGTATTGCTGGCGCTGCTGTGGATCGGCCTGACCTGGGGCCTCAAGGCCTTGCGCCGATTGAGCCAGGAACTCGACGAAATCGAAGGCGGCACCCGTGAAAGCCTGACGGAAAAACACCCGCGCGAACTGCTGCGCCTGACCGGATCGCTCAACCGCCTGCTGCTCAGCGAACGCCAGCAGCGCAGCCGCTACCGCGACTCCCTCGACGACCTCGCCCACAGCCTGAAAACCCCGTTGGCGGTGCTGCAAGGCGTCAGCGAAGACATGGCCCAGCGCCCCGACGACCGCGATCAGGCCTGGGTCCTGCAAAGCCAGATCGAACGCATGAGCCAGCAGATCAGCTATCAACTGCAACGGGCCAGCTTGCGCAAAAGCGGCCTGGTGCGCCATCAGGTGCGCCTGCAACCGGTGCTCAAAAGCCTGTGCGACACGCTGGACAAGGTCTATCGCGACAAACACGTGCGCGTGACCTTCGATCTGCCCGAGCATTGCTACGTGCCGATCGAGCAGGGCGCCTTGCTGGAAATGCTCGGCAACCTGCTGGAAAACGCCTATCGCCTGTGCCTGGGCGAAGTGCGCGTCAGCGTACGCGAGTCACTGGCCGGGATCGAATTGTGTGTCGAGGACGATGGGCCTGGCGTGCCGCTCTATCAGCGAGCGCGGATTCTCGAGCGCGGCGAACGCCTGGACGCCCAGCATCCGGGGCAGGGCATCGGGCTGGCGGTGGTCAAGGACATCATCGAAAGCTACAACGCCCGTTTGGCTTTGGGCGATTCGCCGATGGGCGGGGCGGCGTTCAGGA
Source organism: Pseudomonas moraviensis subsp. stanleyae (assembly GCF_036283065.1). Classification (GTDB taxonomy): domain Bacteria; phylum Pseudomonadota; class Gammaproteobacteria; order Pseudomonadales; family Pseudomonadaceae; genus Aquipseudomonas; species Aquipseudomonas stanleyae. The sequence continues at coordinate 342,324 of NZ_JAADJI010000005.1, read as the reverse complement.
TTCATTTTCCAGCGGTGTGATTGGGAGTTGCCCTCACCCTAACCCTCTCCCAGAGGTAGAGGGGACTGACCGAAGTGTCTTGCGAAAATGATCGACCTGAGCGATTTGCAGCGAATATGGTTTCAATAGAGAGCTTGCAGGTCGGCGGATTTATTGAACATCCCCCAATCAATCCCCTCTCCCTCTGGGAGAGGGTTAGGGTGAGGGGCTTTTGATCTTTCACAATTCCTGCGCCCGATAAGCCCCCGGTGTCAGCCCCGTCCATTTCTTGAACGCCCGGTGAAACGCCGATGGCTCGGAAAACCCGAGCTGCTCGGCAATCTGCTGCAACGACAGATCCGCCCGCCCCAGATGGTAGATGGCGATATCCCGCCGCAGCTGGTCTTTCAGCTCCTGAAAACTCGTGCCTTCCTCACGCAAGTGCCGCCGCAACGTTTGCGGGCTGATATGCAGATGCGCCGCGACAGCTTCCAGATCCGGCCAATGCGCTGCGTCACGGCTGAGCAAGCGGCGCAGGCGGCTGCTCAGGCTGTCGCCGTCGTCCGGGCGTGAGAGCAGGTCGGCGGGGGAGCGTTCGAGGAAGTGTTTGAGTGTGCGTTCGTCCTGCAACAGCGGCATGGCCAGATAGCGACTGTGAAACAGCAGGCTGCTCCGGGCGCCATCGAAGGTCAGCGGGCAGGGGAACAGCAGGTCGTATTCGCTGCCGTGAGCGGGGCGCGGATAGCTGAAGGTTGCCTGTTCGAGGCGAATCCGCTGGCCGATCAGCCAACTGCCGAGGCGGTGCCAGATCACCAACAGGCTTTCGCTGAGAAAGTGATCCGGGTCCCACAACTGCGCGTCATCCAGGCTCAAACGCACCCATTCGTCTTCGCGGCTCAGGGTCAGGCGCGGGGCGTCGGGGAACAGGCTATAAAACAATAAACCGCGTTGCAGCGCCTTCTCCAGGTTGCGGCAGTGAATCGAGGCGTGACACATCATGGCGAAGCTGCCGGGCTTGCTCGGGACGTTACCGAAACCGAGGTATTCGTCGTCCAGCGCCAGCCACAGCCCTTGAATCAGGCGGGTGAACTGCTCCGGGGCGATGCGCGCGCGAGGCTCGGCGAGCAACTCCGGGCTGATCCCCAGTTGCTGCAACAGCTGTGAATAATCGAAACCGCGCCGGCGTGCACCACCAAGGGCGGCACGGGCGAAATGGCTGGCGATGGTGCGTTCACGCATGAGCGGCAATCCTTGTTCAGGCGACGATCGTAACGGCGGGCCTGCAACGCAACAAGGCGGATTTCCGCCAAATTGCAGGACGAGGGGCGGTGAGTTGGCGGAAATCCGCCATGTTCAAGTAACCGATTGGTGACAGGAAAATCCCGCAGCCCCTGATATCAAAAGGCTTGCTGCCCATCGCACCAATCTGGCACGACGTTTGCGATACAAGCGACAGAAGCGTGCATTTCTCCCGCCCGGGAAGATGCCGTTCCAACAACAAATCCCTCCAGTGCAGGAGGGTTCGCAATTAAGGTTCGGCGCTCGACAGATGGATGTTGCCGCTGGACGCTTGAGGAAACCTGCAATGACGACTCGTCAGCCACTGTACAAATCCCTGTATTTCCAGGTGATCGTTGCCATCGCGATCGGCATCCTGCTCGGTCACTTCTACCCGCAGACCGGCGTGGCCCTCAAGCCACTGGGTGACGGCTTCATCAAGCTGATCAAAATGGTCATCGCCCCGATCATCTTCTGCACTGTTGTCAGCGGCATCGCCGGCATGCAGAACATGAAGTCGGTGGGCAAGACCGGCGGCTACGCGCTGCTGTATTTCGAAATCGTTTCCACCATTGCCCTGCTGATCGGTCTGATCGTGGTCAACGTTGTGCAACCGGGCGCCGGCATGCACATCGACGTCACCACCCTCGACGCCTCGAAAATCGCCACCTACGTGACGGCCAGTAAAGACCAGAGCATTGTCGGCTTCCTCCTCAATGTGATCCCGAACACCATCGTCGGCGCGTTCGCTACCGGTGACATCCTGCAAGTACTGATGTTCTCGGTGATCTTCGGCTACGCTCTGCATCGCCTCGGTGCTTACGGTCGTCCGCTGCTGGACATGATCGATCGCTTCGCCCACGTGATGTTCAACATTATCAACATGATCATGAAACTGGCGCCGATCGGTGCGTTCGGTGCCATGGCGTTCACCATCGGTGCCTACGGTGTCGGCTCGCTGGTGCAACTGGGCCAGTTGATGATCTGCTTCTACATCACCTGCATACTGTTCGTCGTGCTGGTGCTGGGTGCGATCTGCCGTGCTCACGGTTTCAGCGTGTTCAAACTGGTGCGTTACATCCGTGAAGAGCTGTTGATCGTACTGGGCACGTCCTCGTCGGAATCGGCACTGCCACGCATGCTGATCAAGATGGAGCGTCTGGGCGCGAAGAAATCGGTGGTGGGGCTGGTGATTCCGACCGGTTACTCGTTCAACCTCGACGGTACTTCGATCTACCTGACCATGGCCGCCGTGTTCATCGCCCAGGCGACCGACACGCACATGGACATCACCCACCAGATCACCCTGCTGCTGGTACTGCTGCTGTCCTCCAAAGGCGCAGCGGGCGTGACCGGTTCGGGCTTCATCGTGCTGGCTGCGACCCTGTCGGCGGTAGGTCACCTGCCGGTGGCCGGTCTGGCGCTGATCCTCGGTATCGACCGCTTCATGTCCGAAGCCCGCGCACTGACCAACCTGGTCGGCAACGCTGTAGCGACCATCGTCGTGGCCAAGTGGGTCAAGGAGTTGGACACCGATCAACTGCAAACCGAGCTGGCTTCCGGCGGACGCGGGATCTCCGACGAGCGTGCAGAAGACGACCTGGGTGTAGCTGAAGGCCCAACCCCGAGCAATGTGAAGTAAGCATCGCTTGCACAGAAAAACCCGCTTCGGCGGGTTTTTTCTTGCCCGGAATTTGAGCGCAACGGTCACACCTGCTGACATTTGCGGTGATTGCCGCATCGGCGATGGCTGCCTAGGCTGAGTGCATCGCCCAAGGAGTTCGCCCATGTCCGCACCGCTGGCCTCACTGAAGATTCTTGATTTCTCGACCTTGCTGCCGGGGCCGTTCGCCTCGTTGCTGCTGGCGGACATGGGCGCCGAGGTGCTGCGCATCGAATCGCCGACGCGTATGGATCTGCTGCGGGTGCTGCCGCCGCATGATGGCGGGGTATCGGCCAGCCACGCCTACCTTAACCGCAACAAGCGCAGTCTGGCGCTGGATCTGAAACAGCCCGCGGCGCTGGAGATCATCAAGCAGCTGCTGGGCGATTACGACATCGTTCTCGAGCAATTCCGCCCCGGGGTGATGGACCGCCTGGGCCTGGGTTATGAGGCGTTGAAGGCGATCAACCCGCAGCTGATTTACGTGTCGATCAGCGGCTACGGCCAGACCGGGCCGTATAAAGAGCGCGCCGGGCATGACATCAATTATCTGGCGCTGGCCGGGCTGGCCAGTTACACCGGGCGCGCCGACAGCGGGCCGTTGCCGCTGGGCATGCAGGTGGCGGACGTAGCGGGCGGCTCGTTGCACGGGGTGATCGGCTTGCTGGCGGCGGTGATTGCCCGCCAGCAGAGCGGGCAAGGCACGCATCTGGATGTGAGCATGACCGACTGCGCGTTCAGCCTGAACGCCATGGCGGGGGCGGGATATTTGGCCTGCGGGGCCGAGCCGGGTTGGGAGGACCAGATGCTCAATGGCGGCAGTTTCTATGATTATTACCGCACCCGGGATGGGCGCTGGATGTCGGTGGGCAGTCTGGAACCGGCGTTCATGCAGCAATTGTGCGCGGCGCTGGGCCGGCCGGAACTGGCACCGCAAGGGTTGTCGCCCAGGCCTGAGCAGCAACAGGCGCTGAAGGAGGCATTGCGGATCGAATTCGAGCGACATGATTTTGCAGAACTGTGTGAGCTGTTCGCCGGGCTCGATGCCTGTGTCGAGCCGGTATTGAACCTGGGCGAGGCACTGCGCCATCCGCAGTTGCAGGCGCGGGAGCTGGTGACCCAGGTGCCACGCGGCGATGGCACGACGCAGGCGCAGATGGCTTGTCCGTTGAAATTCTCTGAAGCGTTGCCGGCACCAAGGCATGTCGGCGCGGGGTTGGGGCAGCATACGGATGAGGTGTTGGGGGAGTTGGGGTTGAGTACTGAGCGGATTGCAGAACTGCGTTCGGCCAAGGTGATTCTTTAGTACCTGAGCCGCCGCCTTCGCGAGCAGGCTCGCTCCCACATTGAAATGCATTCCCCTGTGGGAGCGAGCCTGCTCGCGATGGGGCCGGTCAAAGCAACACAGAAACCAACTATTCCACCCGCATCTCACCACTGAACACCAAAGTACTGCGGCAGCGCCGGCACAAGTACCGTCGCCCTTGTCTCACCAGGCCATGGCGCTGGGCGGTAAACGGGAAGTCACTGTCGGGGCATGGGCATTTGTAGATATAGCGGGTCACGCTGCGCCGCTTGATTTCATAGGTGTGGCAGCGGTCCGGCGGCAGTTCGTAGACGCCGCGCATGATCAGTTGCCACTCCTCGCCATGGGGCTGGATGCGGTCGCCGAACAGTTGATGAGCGATCAGGTGGGCGACTTCGTGGGCCACGGTCTGCTTGAGGAAGTGTTCGGTGTTTTCCCGGTACAGCTGCGGGTTGAAACGCAGCAGGTTCTCGTGCAGATGCGCGACACCGGCTTTCTGCCCGCGCAGCTTGAGGCTGACCACGGGGCGTTTGAAGGAACGTTTGAAAAAGGATTCAGCGAGTTGGTAACAATCTTCGACGCGGGTATTGAGTTGCTCGGGCATGCTTGATGGATCTCCAGAGATGCCGAGTATGCCGCAACCCCGGTGACTTGCGAATCGCCGACCTGCCGAATGGTCGTCGCCCAACGAGAAGGCCGCCTTGCGGCGGCCTGTATTGGCAGAGGTTGTTTTTCTCAGGGAGGAAACAGGTCAGTTGGTATAGACCGGGCCGACACCCAGGCCCCAGACAATTACCGTAAACGCCATGATCGCCACCAACACCACCAGGCCCACGGCAAGCACCGAGCTGGAAAACAGGAAACCTTCATCGGGCGGGATGTTCATGAACGTCGGCAAGCCGACATACAGCAGGTACACCGTGTAGCAGATAGCCGCCGTGCCGACGATCATCCCCAGCCACATGTGCGGATACAGCGCCGCCAGACCGCCGACGAACAACGGTGTCGCCGTGTAAGTGGCAAACGCCACGCAACGGGCCAGGCTTGGATTGGCGTCATAGGTACGCGCCATCCAGTGCACGAAGGCGCCCATCACCGCGACCCCGCCGAGCATCGCCAGGTACGACATGATGGTCATCCACAAGGCGCTTTCGAACGTGAGCATCACCGGCGCGCGGTTGCCGATCACCCAGCCGACCTGGGTCGTGCCGATGAACGCCGAGACCGCGGGAATCGCCGCCAGAATCAGCGTGTGCGTCAGGTACATGTGGCTGATGCTTTCCTCTTGGTCGCCACGGATTTCCTTCCATTCCTGATCGGGGTGGGTAAACAGTCCCACTACGTGATGGATCATGCCATTCACTCCTCTTGTCATTGCCATCGCCCCCCAACGGAGCGCCTACGGGCCAAGGTGGCCGAGCAAATACAGGTCTAAAGACGTGTGCGACCTTATGTCGCAGTATAGAAAGGACTCCAGCGCACCGGTATGCCGGGCTTAGAGCAAATCGCGCTGTAAACAAAGGGCTTAATCGCGCCAGAATCTTGGTGCTTAGGAGCCGAATGGTTCGGTGGTGAGGGAGCTTGCTCCCGCCCGGCTGCGCAGCAGTCGCAAACCCTCCCGGCTCGCCGTGTCAGGAAAAATTCCGTTGCAGGTTTGGGGGCGCTTCGCACCCCAGCGGGAGCAAGCTCCCTCGCCACAGTAGAGGTGAGTCAATTCGACTGCGGCCCTTCGCCCGCGCCGGGTTTTTGCGTAAAATGCCGGCCTTTCGTCACACCTCACGGATTTCGCGTCATGGGCACTCTTACGGTCAACCAGAACAAACTGCAAAAGCGCCTGCGCCGCCTGGCCGGCGAGGCGGTCGCCGATTTCAACATGATCGAAGACGGCGACAAGGTCATGGTCTGCCTGTCCGGGGGCAAGGACAGCTACACCATGCTCGACGTGCTGATGCACCTGCAGAAGGTTGCGCCGATCAAGTTCGACATCGTCGCGGTGAACATGGACCAGAAACAGCCGGGCTTTCCCGAGCACGTGCTGCCGGCGTACCTGAAAGAACTGGGCATCGAGTATCACATCGTCGAGAAGGACACTTACTCGGTGGTCAAGGAACTGGTGCCGGAAGGCAAGACCACCTGTTCGCTGTGCTCGCGCCTGCGTCGCGGAACGTTGTACACCTTTGCCGACGAAATCGGCGCGACGAAAATGGCCCTCGGTCATCACCGCGACGACATCGTCGAAACGTTCTTCCTCAACATGTTCTTCAACGGCACCCTGAAAGCGATGCCGCCGAAACTGCGCGCCGACGATGGCCGCAACGTGGTGATTCGTCCGCTGGCGTACTGCAACGAGAAGGACATTCAGGCCTACTCGGACTTCAAGCAATTCCCGATTATCCCGTGCAACCTCTGCGGGTCGCAGGAAAACCTGCAGCGTCAGGTGGTCAAGGAAATGCTCCAGGACTGGGACCGCAAGACCCCGGGCCGCACCGAATCGATTTTCCGCAGCCTGCAGAACGTGGTGCCGTCGCAACTGGCCGACCGCAACCTGTTCGACTTCACCAGTCTGAAGATCGACGAGACCGCGGCATCGCGTTTCGTCAATGTCGTCAATCTGTAAACCCGATCCAGATGTGGGAGCGAGCCTGCTCGCGAAAGCGGCGTGTCATTCAACCCAAGTGTTGACTGATCCAACCCCTTCGCGAGCAGGCTCGCTCCCACAGGGATCTGTTCGTTTCATTCAATAGGAGAGGGCATGCGCGATTACAAGTGGCTGCACGAATACTGTCTGAACCGTTTCGGTTCGGCGGCTGAACTGGAAGCCCATCTGCCCGTTCCCAAGACTCCCGCACAACTGCGCAAGATCCGCGACGACCGCTACCTGTCGACCATGGCCCTGCGGGTTTTCCGCGCCGGGCTCAAGCACAGCCTGGTCGACGCCAAATGGCCGGCCTTCGAAGAAGTGTTCTTCAAGTTCGATCCGGAAAAAGTCGTGCTGATGAGCGCCGAGCACCTTGAGCGGCTGATGCAGGACGCGCGGATCATTCGCCACCTCGGCAAGCTGAAAAGCGTGCCGCGCAATGCGCAGTTCATTCTCGATGTGGAAAAGGACAAGGGCAGCTTCGGCGCGCTGATCGCCGAGTGGCCGGTGACCGATATCGTCGGCCTGTGGACGTACCTGAAGAAGCACGGCCATCAACTTGGCGGGCTGTCGGCGCCACGCTTTTTGCGCATGGTCGGCAAGGACACGTTCGTGCCGAGCTACGACGTGGTCGCGGCGCTGAATGCGCAGAAGATTGTCGACAAAGTGCCGACCAGCCAGCGTGATCTGGCGACGGTGCAAAACGCGTTCAATCAATGGCACGAACAAAGTGGCGGACGGCCGATGAGCCAGATCTCGATGATGCTCGCCTATACCGTGAACCATTAAGACCGCGTCGCTGCATTCGCGAGCAGGCTCGCTCCCACAGGGGAATGCATTCCAGATGTGGGAGCGAGCCTGCTCGCGAAAGCGGTTGTTCAGGCGACGCTGATCTCGCCTTCACCCGCCAGTTTGCGATTCAGCTGATAGCGCCAGCGCACATACAGCAACGCCGAGCAGAACACCGCCAGGCTCACGGCCATTTCCAGCAGGCCGAACAGCTGTCGGTTGGGGTCGTACGCCGCCAGTGCACCCTTGATGAAATACAGGTTCACCACAAAACACATCCACGAATGTCCACGGGCGCTGCCCATGATCATCGCCGGCGCTAGCACCAGCCACGGGATCAGCTCGACCAGCAGAATCACCCACGGCCGCGCGCCATGCAGGTCGGCGAACAGCAGGTAATAAGCGGCAAGCAATCCGGCGAGGGCGAAAAAGCTCAGCAGGCTGAGCACGCGCATCGCCTTGACCCGTGGCTCAAGCCACGCCACCGAGGGCAGGACTTTCGGCTTCTTCGCCATCAGCCCACCAGCTTCTGCGCGGTTTTCGCCAGGCGCAGACCGAGCGCGCGACACAGCGCCACTTCGTGCTGATCGAGGCCGTTCTTGCCGTCGGCACCGGCGTGATGGCTGGCTCCGTAAGGCGTGCCGCCACCTTCGGTTTCGAGCAGGGCCGATTCGCTGTAGGGCAGGCCAGTGATCAACATACCGTGGTGCAACAACGGCAACATCATCGACAGCAGCGTGGTTTCCTGACCGCCGTGCAGGCTGGCGGTGGAAGTGAACACACCGGCAGGTTTGCCGACCAGCGCGCCGGTCAGCCACAGGTTGCTGGTGCCGTCGAGGAAGTACTTGAGCGGCGCAGCCATGTTGCCGAAACGCGTCGGACTGCCCAGGGCGAGGCCGGCGCAGTTCTTCAAATCGTCGAGGCTGGCGTAGAGCGCGCCTTCATCGGGAATGTCCGCGGCCACCGCTTCGCATTCGGTGGAGATCGCCGGAACCGTGCGCAGACGCGCTTCCATTCCGGCCTGTTCGACGCCACGGGCAATTTGCCGGGCCATCTCGTTGGTCGAACCGCTGCGGCTGTAATAGAGCACCAGAATGTATGGCGTGCTCATGGCAACAACTCCAGCACGTTCTCCGGTGGCCGGCCGATGATGGCTTTGTCGCCGGCCTCGAGAATCGGCCGCTCCATCAGTTTCGGATGCGCAGCGATGGCCTCGATCAATTTATCGTCGGGGAGACTGGCGTCCGCCAGGTTCAGGGTTTTGTATTCCTCTTCGCCAGTGCGCAGCAGCTGCCGCGCGCTGATTCCGAGCTTGCCGAGCAGAGCCTTGATCTGCGCGGCGTTCAGCGGCGTTTCCAGGTAGCGCACGATAGTCGGCTGCAAGCCGCGGGCTTCGAGCAGTTCCAGCGCGGCGCGGGATTTCGAGCAGCGCGGATTGTGATAAAGCGTCAGATCGGTCATGGCGGGTCGCTTCTGGCGTAAAGTGGCGGCTATTCTAACTGTGCGGCGCGCAATCCAGAACCGTCAGAGGCGATGGGTCGCAGGCGCTTTCGAATTTTCACAAGGAACACGACATGACACGGCGATTGGCAGCGGCATTGACCATTATCGGGGCGTTGATGCTGGGGGGCTGCGGCAATGATTACGGGATCGACCAGAACGGCCAGAAGGTAGCGTCCGAACGTCTCGACAAACATTGGATTGTGCTTAATTACTGGGCCGAATGGTGTGGCCCGTGCCGTACAGAGATTCCTGAACTGAATCATTTGGCTGAACAGCTCAAGAGCAAGAATGTCGGGGTGTTCGGCGTCAACTTCGACAACGTGCAGGGCGCGGAGCTGAAAGAAGCCAGCGAGAAACTGGGCATCAAGTTCACCGTGCTGGCGCAGGATCCGGCCGAGCTGTTCGACCTGCCGCGCAGTGAGGCGCTGCCGGTGACTTTCATCATCGATGACAAGGGCAAGGTACGTGAACAGTTGCTCGGTGAGCAGACGGCGGCGGGGGTGATGGCGAAGCTGGAGGCTTTACGAGCGAGCAAATAAGCCTGCCTGGTCGGTTTTGTGGCGAGGGAGCTTGCTCCCGCTGGGCTGCGAAGCGGCCCTGAACCCTGTTGGCTCGGTGTATCAGGCACACCGCAGTTACCGGTTTTGCGACTGCTGCGCAGCCGAGCGGGAGCAAGCTCCCTCGCCACAGGTAACCTCAGTGTGCATTAAAGGGCTTTAACCCTCTTCCAGCCACCAACGCAACGGCTTGCCTTCAGCCGGCCAGAAGCGTATCTGCTCGATCGGCGAAATGTCCCAGCGTTCGACTTTTTCCAGCGCCTGCAAAAAGCGCTGTTCCTGCTCCATCACCGCCGGGGCGCAGAGCTTGCGGGTCTTGCCGATCTTGCCGAAGCTCAGCTTGTCGCCGTCCTGCGTATAGGGCGCGAACCAATGGTTGCAGCCGCCGTTGCCGTAGGCGCGGCCGTCATCGCCGAGGGTCACGGTCAGATGGCTGTAATCCATCAGTGGCCGCTCGCCGATCCACTCCAGAATGTAGCTGCGGTTGTGCTGCAGTTGGACCGGCTCTGCGGCGCAACCGACCAGTGCGACACCGATCAGTGCGGTCAGGGCAAAGCGTTTCATCACGCAGGCTCCTGGCATTTCGGGCACAGGTGTTTGTCGCCGACGGCCTTCCAGCCCAGTTCGGCAATGCGTGCGGTGGCGGCGGGTTTTTCGGCGGTCTTGCCGAGTTTGGCATCCACGGCAAATTCGAAGCTCAGCTCTTTCGCGCAGCTGTCGCAGTTGACCTGCCAGGTATGAATCGCCAGCTCGCCGAACACCGGGCCTGTGGTCATTGCGGTCCATTGGCCCGGCGGGTTGATCAGATGGCGGACTGTGTCGACGGTCAGGCGCATGGACAAATCCTTGCTGCCTTTGAGCGTGACCAACAGGGCATCGCCGATGCGGATCGAGCCACCGTTGCCGGTCACCTGATAGCGGCCCGGAACCAGGGCGCGGCATTCGGTGAGGGTGTGTTGCGGGTTCATCAGGGTGTAGCGGAAATCGTGTTCGACCATGGGTCCTCCAAATATGCGCGACATGCTAGCACGGGCTCGATTGCAGAATGATGCACGCGTGCGACCTTCGATCCGGTTCAAATGCACCGACAGTCATGGCAAACTGCCGGCCCCCGAATCTGAAGGAACGGAACATGGCGCTGATCGAATGTTATGAATGCAAGCGGAGCATCAGTTCCGAAGCGCTGGTGTGCATTCACTGCGGCGCCCCGATGGCCGAACACGCTGCCATGCAGGCGCCGTCCGCGGCGGCAGCGGCGCAGCCCGCGACAATTTCCTTCGGCAGCCTGCCACGCAACAAGACCGTGCCCGAGGCGGTTGCGCCGCCAGTATCCGAGCCATTACCGAAAGTGATGCCGGCAGCGGCGGGGCGTCGCCGTCGTCAGCAGGCGGCAGAACAGGCACGCGAGGCGCAGCAACCGCTGAATGCCGATGGCAGCCGCCCAGTGGAAGGCTGGCTGAAAATCATGGTGTTTCTGTTGCCGGCGTTTTTCGTCTGGTTCCTCCTGCGCAGCGGCCATTCGAGCAAGCAGCGCCTGCTCGGGTTCGGCTGGCTGGGCTTGCTGATCCTGGCGTCTTCACTGCCCAAGTAACTCGGTTCAACCCTCGACCTGGTTCTGCGGCGCACCCGCTGCCCAGGTCGCGATGTTGTGCAGGGTGGTCGCGGCAATCGCACCCAGCGCCTCGCTGGTCAGAAACGCCTGATGCGCGGTGATGATCACGTTGGGAAAGGTCAGCAGGCGTGCCAGCACATCGTCCTGCAACGGCAGGTCGGAGCGATCCTCGAAAAACAGCTGCGCCTCTTCTTCATAGACATCCAGCCCGAGATACCCGAGTTGACCGTCCTTCAGCGCGTCGATCAGCGCCGGCGTGTCCACCAGGCCACCGCGCCCGGTGTTGATCAGCATCGCCCCCGGTTGCATATGCGCCAGTGACTGGCGATTGATCAGGTGTTTGCTCTGCTCGTTGAGCGGGCAATGCAGGCTGATGATCCGCGACTGCGCGAGCAGCTCCGGCAGGCTCAGATAACGCGCACCCAACGCCAGTACCTCGGGATTGGGATACGGATCGTAGGCCAGCAGTTCACAGCCAAAGCCATGCATGATTTTCGCGAAGGTGGCGCCGATCTGCCCGGTGCCGACGATGCCGACGGTCTTGCCGACCAGATCGAAACCGGTCAGGCCATGCAGGCTGAAATCGCCTTCACGGGTGCGGTTGTAGGCACGGTGCAGGCGACGGTTGAGGGCGAGGATCAGCGCCACCGCATGTTCGGCTACGGCATGCGGCGAGTAGGCCGGCACACGCACCACGGCCAGTCCGAGGCGTTTCGCCGCCGGCAGGTCGACATGGTTGTAACCCGCCGAACGCAGGGCAATCAGCCGTGTGCCACCAGCCGCGAGGCGTTCGAGCACCGGGGCGCTGAGATCATCATTGATGAACGCACAGACCACTTCGTGCTGCTCGGCCAAAGCCGCTGTATCGAGGCTCAGTCGCGCCGCTTGAAAGTGCAGTTCGAGCCCGGCCGGGCAGTCGGCGGCGAGGAAGCTGTCGCGGTCGTAGGTCTGGCTGCTGAAAAAGATCGTGCGCATGAATCCTCCTGGAACATCGACGCGGGCCGCAATCGCCCGCGACAACTGTAGCGCTTTGCGTGCGCTGTGCCTTGCCCTGGATCAGGCGCTGATACGTGCCTGCGCCGCGAGTCGATTGATCGAGCGCTCCAGTTCATCGAGTGCGGCCGCGGCTTTCGGATCGCCCTGCTTGAGCAGGGTTTCGCTGCGCTGGCAGGCCGCACGCAGTTGCGGCACGCCGCAATAACGGGTGGCGCCGTGCAAACGGTGCACGCGTTCGAGCAGGGCATTCTGGTCGTGGCTGTCACGCGCGGCGCGAATCGCTTCGCGGTCGGCTTCCAGCGAGGCCAGCAGCATCGCCAGCATGTCTGCCGCCAGATCGGCCTTGCCCGCCGCCAGACGCAAACCTTCTTCGTGATCGAGCACCGGCAGCTCCTGCTGACTCGCTGCGCTGTCGCCGCTGCGCTCCGGCGCCTGATTGCGCAGGGCCAGTCCGGTCCACTTCAACACCACCTGCGCCAGTTGCCGCTCGCTGATCGGTTTGGTCAGGTAGTCGTCCATGCCGCTTTGCAGCAGCGCGCGTTTTTCGTTGGCCATGGCGTGGGCGGTGAGGGCGACGATCGGCAGCGGCGTGCAATGCCGTTCGCTTTCCCACTGGCGAATGGTTTCGGTGGTCTGGCGACCGTCCATGCCGGGCATCTGCACGTCCATCAATACCAAATCGAAGGATTCGCTCTGCACGGCTTTGACTGCCGCGTAGCCGCTTTCCACCGCGAGTACTCTGGCGCCCATGTCTTCGAGCAGGGTCTGCACCAGCAACAGATTGGCCGGGTTGTCGTCGACACACAGCACGCGCGGCGCACGGCTGGACAGCGGCTCGCCCGGTTCGCTGCGGGTCTGGCGCGGATTGACCAGATCGGCCAGCGCCCGGCGCAACTTGCGCGTACACGCCGGTTTGGCTTGAAGCTGGCTATGCGGGTTGGGCACCGACAGGTGAAACAGCGTCTGCTCGGTGGTCGGGCACAGCACCAGCACTTTGCAGCCCAGATGTTCGAGATCCCAGATGTGCTGATTCAAACGCTCCGGGAGCATGTCGTTGCTGGTGATGCCGATCACCGCGAGATCGATCGCCTGATCGGTCTGATGCGCGCCGGTGACGCCGTTGCTCAGGCTTTCCAGAGTATTGAACGGGGTGACATCGAGGCCGCAGTCTTCCAGTTGATGCTGCAAGGCCTGACGCGCCAGTTCATGGTTTTCCAGTACCGCCACGCGACGCCCGAGCAATGGCGCGGCGGGCAGGTCTTCGGCGTCATCGCGCGTCTTCGGCAGGCTCAGGCTGATCCAGAATTCCGAGCCTTCGCCCGGGGTGCTGTCGACGCCGATCTCGCCGCCCATCTGCTCGATCAGACGCTTGGAAATCACCAGCCCCAGACCCGTGCCGCCGGGCTGCCGCGACAGCGAATTGTCGGCCTGACTGAAGGCCTGGAACAGCGCGCGCACATCCTGATTCGACAAGCCGATGCCGGTGTCCTGAATGCTGATGCGCAGTTGCACGCTGTCTTCATGCTCCTCTTCGAGCATCGCCCGGGCGACGATGGTGCCTTCGCGGGTGAACTTGATTGCATTGCTGACCAGGTTGGTGAGGATCTGCTTGAGACGCAGCGGATCACCGACCAGCGACAGCGGCGTATCGCGATAGACCAGACTGACCAGCTCGAGCTGCTTGGCGTGCGCCGCCGGGGCGAGAATGGTCAGGGTGTCCTGCAACAGGTCACGCAGGTTGAAGGGAATGTGGTCGAGCACCAGTTTGCCGGCCTCGATCTTCGAGAAATCGAGAATCTCGTTGATGATCCCCAACAGACTGTCGGCGGACTTTTCGATGGTGCCCAGATAGTCGAGCTGGCGCGGCGTCAGTTCGCTTTTCTGCAACAAGTGAGTGAAACCGAGAATGCCGTTGAGCGGCGTGCGGATCTCATGGCTCATGTTGGCGAGGAATTCGGATTTGATCCGACTCGCCTCCAGCGCTTCTTTGCGCGCCAGGTCCAGTTCGATGTTCTGGATCTCGATGGTTTCCAGGTTCTGCCGGACGTCTTCGGTGGCCTGATCGACGCTGTGCTGCAATTCTTCGCGAGCGTTCTGCAGGGTGCCGGCCATGCGATTGATGCCAGAGGCCAGTTCGTCCAGTTCCTGACTGCCGAGCGGCGGCAAGCGGGTTTCCAGATGCCCGTCCTTGAGTTGCGCGACGGCCTGTTTGATCTGGCTCAGCGGACGGTTGATGGTGCGGCCCATGCGCAATGCGAGGAGGGCCGCGCCGGCCAGCCCGGCGGCGATCAGCAGCAGGCTGGCGAACAGGCTGCGATAGCCGCGCAACAACATGCCGTTGTGCGACAGCTCAAGTTCGACCCAGCCGAGCAGCCGTTCCGATTCTTCGGGAATGATTTCACCGGCAAGGTTGCGGTGCTTGCCGAACACCGGCATCAGGTAGCGCGTGGCGTCATTGCCGCTGCGCCGTTGCAACAGCGCGCTGTCGCCGCTTGGCGCCTGATTGAGCATGGTCGGGCCGGCGTGGGCCAGTGGCGAGCGGTCCGCAGCGAGGAAGGTCACCGCGCGCACGTCGGGTTGTTCAAGGGACTGGGTGGCGATGCGTTCGAGCAGATCGGCATCGCCGTGGCCCATCGCTGGCGCGACCAGCGGCGCCAGTTGCTCGGCAATCATTTCGCCGCGCTGCATCAACTGGCTTTGCAGGTCGGTCTGCTGCGTCCAGGTGAAATAACCACCCAGCACCAGCGCCATCAGGCTGGTCGGCAACAAGGTCAGCAACAGCACGCGACCTTTGATTCCCAGTTTCTTGAGCACGCCTATCTCCCGCATCCCGCTGATCTGTTGACACATGCGTGCATCCAGCACGCGACATGGGCGCAGTGTAGCGATTTGCAGGCGGGCAATCTTGCGGAAAATGCAGCGCCGCCCGCCCACGCGTTCGTCCGACAGGCCAAGCTTGTGTTGCCCGCTGTCGGACAATCTTGAATAATCCGCCAACTGAGAATTACTTGCAGATACTCATGACTCCTGTTTCCGCTGTCCAGCCACGCATCCTTTCCATTGAAGACGATCCGGTTCTCGGCGCCTATGTGCACGAGCATCTGGGCCGCAGCGGTTTTCAGGTGACCTGGTGCCAGAACGGCCAGGAAGGTCTCAATATTGCGCAGCGTCAGCCTTTCGACGTGGTGCTGATGGACATTCTGCTGCCCGGGCTCGATGGCCTGAAGCTGTTGACGCAACTGCGCCGGAGCCACTCGACGCCTGTATTGCTGATGTCCGCGCTGGGCGCCGAGGCCGATCGCATCAGCGGTTTCCGCCTCGGTGCCGATGACTATCTGCCCAAACCGTTCAGCATGGCCGAATTGCACGTGCGCATCGAAGCGATCCTGCGGCGAGTGGCACTGGATCGGCGCCCACCTGCCGTGGCCGCTGCGCAGGTCGCTGGAACCCTGCGTTTCGATGACCACCAGTGTGACGTGTTCTTCCGCGAGCAAGCGGCCGGGCTGACCCGCAGCGAATTCCGTTTACTGGAAACCCTGCACCGCAACAACGAGGAAGTGCTGAGCAAGGCCTTCCTTTATCAGCACGTCCTGCAACGCGGTTATGCGGCGCACGATCGCAGCCTCGACATGCACATCAGCCAGATCCGCCGCAAACTCAAAGCCATCGATTACACCGAGCGCGAAGTGCGCACGGTGTGGGGCAAGGGCTATGTCTTGAGCGCCGCCGATGAAACTGTCTGAACTGCCGGGGCGGCATTCGCTGTTCTGGAAACTGGCTTGTCTGCTGGTGGCGTTCTGTCTGCTGATGATCTGGCTGAGCTGGTCGTGGGGCCGCTACATGGAAGAGCGCAATCAGTTCCTCTCCAGTGAAGCGCGCAACACCCTCAGCCGCTACGCCGCACAAGCCGAACAGGCGTGGCAGCGCGGCGGGCGCGATGGTGTCGATGACTGGTTGCGAAGCATGGAATTGCGCGAGGCCAGTTGGGTCGGGGTGATCGGCGCTGATCTGCAATCGCTGAGCAGCGAACCCTTGAACGCCGCAGAGGTGCAGCACCTGACCTTTCTGCGAGGTCTCGACTGGCCGATCCACAAGAAGGGCCGGCCGTGGCTGCGGGTACCGTTTCCCAAGGATCCGGCCGCCGGCATTCTGGTCATCGAATTGCCCGAGCGCTTCGTCCCGGGCAAGTACCGGGTGTTCTGGCGCGTCATTACCAACGGCGTGATTCCCGGGCTGTTCACTTTGTTATTGTGCATCGGCCTGTATCGCCTGCTGGTGGTGCCGCTGAACAACCTGCGCGAACAGGCCAACGCCTGGCGCGCCGACCAATTGAATGTGCGCCTGTCGGGCGGCATCACCCAGCGCCCGGATGAACTCGGTGAGCTGGCGCGGGCCTTCGATTCCATGTCCGAACGCCTGCAAACCACGGTCGCCCTGCAGCAGCAATTATTGCGCGACCTGTCCCACGAACTGCGCACACCGCTGAGCCGCCTGCGCGTGGCCAGCGAAAGCGAACAGGGCCTGCCGCAGCTGCGCGAACGCATCGGCCGGGAAGTCGACGGCATGCAACGGCTGGTCGAAGACACCCTGCAACTGGCCTGGCTCGACACCGACCGCTCGCCATTGCCGGGTGAAGCGATCCAGGTTCAGGCGCTGTGGGAAATGCTCACCGACAACGCCTGTTATGAAAGCGGCTGGCCGAGTCTGCAATTGCAGTGTTCGGTCGAGGCGTCGTGCTGGGTGCGCGGCAACCTCAATACCCTGGCGCAAGCGCTGGAAAACATCCTGCGCAACGCCATTCGTCACTCGCCCGAGGGCGGCATCGTGCGGCTGGATGGCCGGCGCGATGGCGAGTATTGGCATTTGTGGCTGGAGGATCAGGGCGGCGGCGTGGCTGAAGAGGATCTGCAGCGGATCTTTTCGCCCTTCATTCGATTGGACGGATCAAGGCCGGGGGATGGCGGGTTTGGCTTGGGGTTGAGCATTGCGCGTAATGCGGTGCAGCGCCAGGGAGGGTTGCTCTGGGCGGAAAATACCAGGGCGGGGTTGCGGTTGAATTTGCGCTTGGTGGCGGATGATGGTGTCGCCCATGCGGACGCCTTCGCGAGCAGGCTCGCTCCCACAATGGGGCTCGGTTCGCCTCAGGCTGTGTGATCTACCGTTAATAGTGTCATCACTGCTGACACTAACTCCTGTGGGAGCGAGCCTGCTCGCGAAACTCTAAGCAGCACCACGAACTGAGTGTTACTCAAATAAAAGTCGCACCACTGGCGCGACTATTTGCTTATTTCCACAAACCATAAGCACCGCACTTTGCGATGGCGTCGCCCATGCGGACGCCTTCGCGAGCAGGCAGCACCACGAGAACTGAGTGTTGCGCAAATAAATGTCTCACCACTGGTGAGACTTTTATTTGCTTATTCCCATAAACCATAAGCACCGCACTTTGCGTGATATGGCCTGCGCGGGTTTGCCGGTATGATAGGCGCCCCCGCACGTCTGGATTGCGAATACGCCATGACCCTGCAGTACCCAACCATCGCCGATTGCGTCGGCAACACGCCGCTGGTGCGTTTGCAGCGCCTGCCCGGCGCCACCAGCAACACCCTTTTGCTCAAGCTCGAAGGGAACAACCCGGCGGGTTCGGTCAAGGACCGGCCGGCGCTGTCGATGATCACCCGTGCCGAGTTGCGCGGGCAGATCAATCCCGGCGATACGCTGATCGAGGCGACCTCCGGCAATACCGGTATCGCCCTGGCAATGGCCGCTGCGATCAAGGGTTACAAGATGATCCTGATCATGCCGGACAACTCCAGCGCCGAGCGCAAAGCGGCGATGACCGCTTACGGCGCCGAGCTGATTCTGGTGACTCAGGAAGAGGGCATGGAAGGCGCCCGCGATCTGGCCCAGCGTATGGAATCCGAAGGCCGTGGCAAGGTGCTCGACCAGTTCGCCAACGGCGACAACCCCGAAGCGCACTACACCACCACCGGTCCGGAAATCTGGCGTCAGACCCAAGGCAGCATCACCCATTTCGTCAGTTCGATGGGCACCACCGGGACCATCATGGGCGTCTCGCGCTACTTGAAGGAGCAGAGCGCCAGCGTGCAGATCGTCGGCCTGCAACCGATGGAAGGCTCGGCCATTCCCGGCATCCGCCGCTGGCCGCAGGAATACCTGCCGAAGATCTATCAGGCTGACCGCGTCGATCGTATTGTCGACATGGCGCAAAGCGAAGCCGAAGACGTCACCCGTCGTCTGGCCCGTGAAGAAGGCATCTTCTGCGGCGTGTCCTCGGGCGGTGCGGTGGCAGCGATGCTGCGCCTGTCCCGAGAAGTTGAAAACGCGGTGATCGTTGCGATCATCTGCGACCGTGGCGACCGTTACCTGTCGACCGGCATTTTCGACGCGCCGAACTGATGGCCAAGCACGAACGAGGCCTGCGCTTCCAGCCCACCGGCGGCAGCAAGGCGCCGCAGATCCCGACCGGTAAAAAGCAGCGCTTGAACATCGAGCGCCTGGCCAATGACGGTCGCGGTATCGCGTTTTTCGAAGGCAAAACCTGGTTCGTCCTCGGCGCCCTTGCCGGTGAAGAGGTCGAAGCGCGGGTGCTTGGCGCCCACGGCAAAGTGGTCGAGGCGCGCACCGAGCGCGTGTTTACTGCAAGCGACTTGCGGCGCCCGGCAGCGTGCCCGCACTTCGGCCGCTGTGGCGGTTGCAGCGTTCAGCACTTGCCCCACGACGAACAACTCGCCCTGAAACAGCGCATGCTCGCCGAGCAATTGTCGCGGGTTGCCGGTGTCGAACCTGAAGAGTGGGCAGCGCCGCTGACCGGCCCGGAATTCGGCTATCGTCGGCGCGCGCGCATTGCCGTGCGCTGGGACATGAAAGCGAAGAGGCTCGAAGTGGGTTTCCGCGCTGCGGGCAGTCAGGACATCGTCGCGATCAGCGAGTGTCCGGTACTGGTACAGCCCTTGCAGCCGATCATGACCCGTTTGCCGGAGATGCTGCGGCGCCTGAGCAAACCGCAGGCGCTGGGCCATGTCGAGTTGTTCAGCGGTTCGTCGCTGGCGGTGTTGCTGCGGCACATGGCGCCGTTGTCCGAAGCGGATCTGACGATTCTCAAGGATTTCTGCCAGTTTCATGAAGCGCAGTTGTGGCTGCATGGCGAAGGTGAACCGCAACCGGTCGAGGTCGGTCAGAGCCTCGGTTATCGCCTGGAGCAGTGGGATCTCGAGCTGGCTTACCGGCCGGGAGATTTTGTTCAGGTCAACGCCGGGGTCAACGAAGCGATGATTGCGCAGGCGCTGGACTGGCTGCAGCCGAGGGCTGACGAACGCGTGCTCGACCTGTTTTGCGGGTTGGGCAACTTCGCTTTGCCGCTGGCCAGAAGCGTCAGCGAAGTGGTGGCGGTGGAGGGCGTGCAGACCATGGTCGAGCGGGCCGCTGCCAACGCCGTCAGTAACAATTTGCATAACACAAAGTTTTTTCAAGCCGATTTATCCCAGCCTTTGAGCGATGCCCAGTGGATCGGAAGCGGCTTTTCTGCGGTACTCTTGGACCCACCGCGTGACGGTGCTTTCGAGGTGGTGCGCAAGCTCGCGACCCTGGGTGCCAAACGGTTGGTGTACGTGTCATGCAACCCGGCAACGTTGGCGCGCGACACGCAGGAATTGATCAAGCAGGGCTACCGGTTAAAACGTGCCGGGATTCTCGATATGTTTCCTCAGACGGCACATGTCGAGGCCATGGCGTTATTTGAAGCGAGCCAGGACGGCTCGTCTGAATCCGTCTGATCTGTCCGCCCAGCGCTCGCCTGAGCCCCGCGAGCGCGAACGGACACTGAGGATCAGCGATTTGACGCATTGAATCTGCGTCGTAGGGAAGGTAAAGCAGCATGGTACAGGTGAGAGCACACCAGCCGATCAACACCGACGGCAGTATCAATCTCGAGGCCTGGCTCGATCACGCGGTCAGTGTCGATCTGGCACTGGATCGCGAGGCCTTGAAAGAAGCCTGCGAGTTCGCTCGCGAGGCCGAACAACAGTCCAACGCCAGGAAGAACCTGTGGGCCGAAGGCTCCGGCAGTTTCAGCACGGGCCTTGAGATCGCCGAGATCCTTGCTGATCTCAAGCTCGATCAGGATTCACTGGTCGCCGCCGTATTGTATCGCGGTGTGCGCGAAGGCCAGATCGAACTGGCGGCAGTCGGCCAGCGTTTCGGCCCGGTGGTGGCCAAGCTGATCGACGGCGTGCAGCGCATGGCGGCCATCAGTGCCAGCCTCAGCCCACGGCAATCGATGGTCATGGGCACGCAAGGGCAGGTCGAGAACCTGCGCAAGATGCTTGTGGCGATGGTCGATGACGTGCGTGTTGCGCTGATCAAACTGGCCGAACGCACCTGCGCCATTCGTGCGGTGAAAACCGCCGACGATGAAAAGCGCAACCGCGTCGCCCGCGAAGTCTTCGACATCTATGCGCCACTCGCGCATCGCCTCGGCATCGGCCATATCAAGTGGGAGCTGGAGGACTTGTCCTTCCGCTATCTCGAACCCGATCAATACAAGCAGATCGCCAAGTTGCTCCACGAGCGGCGGCTGGACCGCGAGCGCTTCATCAGCGACGTGATGACCCAGCTCAAGGACGAACTGCAGGCCACCGGCGTCGACGCCGACATCAGCGGCCGGGCCAAACACATCTACTCGATCTGGCGCAAAATGCAGCGCAAGGGTCTGGAGTTCAGCCAGATCTACGACGTTCGCGCCGTGCGCGTGCTGGTGCCGGAAATGCGCGACTGCTACACCGCGCTCGGTATCGTCCACACTCTGTGGCGGCATATCCCGAAAGAATTCGACGACTACATCGCCAACCCGAAAGAGAACGGCTACCGCTCGCTGCACACCGCGGTGATCGGCCCGGAAGGCAAGGTTCTCGAGGTGCAGATCCGCACCCATTCCATGCACGAAGAAGCCGAACTCGGCGTCTGCGCGCACTGGCGCTACAAGGGCACCGACGTCAAATCCGGCTCGAACCATTACGAAGAGAAAATCTCCTGGCTGCGTCAGGTGCTTGAATGGCACGAAGAGCTGGGTGACATCGGCGGTCTGGCCGAGCAGCTGCGCGTCGACATCGAGCCTGATCGGGTCTACATCTTCACTCCAGACGGTCACGCCATCGACTTGCCGAAAGGCGCGACGCCGCTGGACTTCGCCTATCGCGTGCACACCGAAATCGGCCACAACTGCCGCGGGGCGAAGATCAACGGCCGTATCGTGCCGTTAAACTACAGTCTGCAGACCGGCGAGCAGGTCGAGATCATCACCAGCAAGCACGGCACGCCGAGCCGCGACTGGCTGAACCCGAACCTCGGTTACGTCACCACCTCGCGGGCGCGGGCGAAGATCGTTCACTGGTTCAAGTTGCAGGCTCGCGATCAGAACGTTGCGGCCGGTAAAACCCTGATCGAGCGCGAACTCAATCGCCTCGGCCTGCCGGCGGTGGATTTCGACAAGCTGGCCGAAAAAGCCAACATGAAAACCGCCGAAGACATGTTCGCCGCCCTCGGTGCCGGCGATCTGCGTCAGGCGCATCTGGTCAACCTCGCGCAGCAACTGGTCGAACCGGAGCGCGGCAACGAACAGTTGGAGCTGATCCCGCGCAAGGCTACCGGTTACAAGCCGGGCAAGCGCGGCGATATTCAGATCCAGGGCGTCGGCAACCTGATGACGCAGATGGCCGGCTGCTGCCAGCCGCTGCCGGGCGATGCGATCGTCGGTTACATCACCCAGGGCCGTGGCGTGAGCATTCACCGCCAGGACTGCGCCTCGGTGCTGCAACTGGGCGGGCGCGAGCCGGAGCGGATCATTCAGGTCAGCTGGGGGCCGGTGCCGGTGCTCACCTATCCGGTGGACATCATCATCCGCGCCTACGACCGTTCCGGGCTGCTGCGTGACGTCTCGCAGGTGCTGCTCAACGAGCGCATCAACGTACTCGCGGTGAACACCCGCTCGAACAAGGAAGACAACACTGCGCTGATGTCGCTGACCATCGAGATTCCCGGTCTGGATGCGCTCGGGCGGCTGCTGGGGCGGATTTCGCAATTGCCGAACATCATCGAAACGCGGCGTAACCGTACCCCTTGATGCAATCTCCTGTAGGAGCTGCCGAAGGCTGCGATCTTTTGACTTTGGTTTTTCAAGATCAAAAGATCGCAGCCTTCGGCAGCTCCTACATGGGTATATAGAGGCCTTTATGTACACCCTCGAAGACCTGCTCCATCTGATGTCCCGCCTGCGCGATCCGCAGTTCGGTTGTCCGTGGGACATCAAGCAAACCTACGCGAGCATCGTCCCGCACACCCTCGAAGAAGCCTATGAAGTGGCCGATGCCATCGAGCGCGGCGATCTCGATCACTTGCAGGGCGAGTTGGGCGACCTGCTGTTTCAGGTGGTGTATTACAGCCAGTTGGCCAAGGAAGAAGGCCGGTTCGAATTCGCCGGGGTGATCGACAGCATCACGCGCAAACTGGTCCGCCGCCATCCCCACGTGTTTCCCACCGGCGACCTGTACGCGCCGCTCGACGTGCCGCGCTTGAGCGAAGAGCAGGTCAAGCAGCGCTGGGAAGAAATCAAGGCTGAAGAGCGCGCGGAAAAATCCTCCGCGCCCGAGCAGTTGTCGTTGCTCGACGATGTGCCGGCCACGTTGCCAGCACTGTCGCGCTCAGCCAAGTTGCAGAAGCGCGCCGGGCAGGTCGGTTTCGACTGGCCGGACGCTTTGCCGGTGCTCGACAAGGTCCGCGAAGAGCTCGATGAAGTGCTCGAAGCCATGTCGGGAAACGATCCGCTGGCGGTGGCCGACGAGATCGGCGACCTGCTGTTTTCCGTGGTCAATCTGGCCCGGCATCTGAAGGTCGATCCGGAAACCGCCCTGCGCGGCGCCAACGGCAAGTTTGAAAGACGTTTCCGTTTTATCGAACAGGCATTGCGCGACACCCACCGTCCCATGGAAGATTGCACCCTCGAAGAGTTGGACGCCCTCTGGGGCGAAGCCAAACGCCAGGAAAAGAATGAGCCCAGCTGCGGCTGAGCCGTTGCCCAAGTGAGTAAGCATTGATGAGCATTTCCCTTCGCGACCAGTTGCTCAAGGCAGGCCTGGTCAACCAAAAGCAGGCCAAGCAGGTCAGCAAAGACAAGCAGAAGCAACAGCGTCTGGCCCATAAAGGCCAGGCTGAGCTGGATGATTCGCAGCAGCGCGCCGCCCAGGAAGCCATGGCCGAGAAGGTCAAGCGCGACCAGGAGCTGAACCGCCAGCAGCAGGAGAAAGCCGAGGCCAAGGCCCGTGCCGCGCAGGTCAAGCAATTGATCGAAGTCTCGCGCCTGCCCAAGCTGACCACCGAGGACTACTACAACTTCGTCGACGACAAGAAGGTCAAGCGCATCTCGGTCAACACGCTGATGCGCAACAAGCTCAGCAGCGGTTCGCTGGCGATCGTGCATCACAACGGCGGCTACGAAGTGATCCCCCGTGAAGCGGCCCTGAAGATCCAGGAGCGCGACCCGCAGCGCATCGTTCAGCTCAACGTGCAGACCGAAGAGGTCAACGCCGAGGACGATCCGTACGCGGCCTACCAGATCCCTGACGATCTGATGTGGTAAGCAATTGTGGCGAGGGAGCTTGCTCCCGCTGGGGCGCGAAGCGGCCCCGCTCTTTATCCTGAGAGCAGGGCCTGCTGCGCAGTCCAGCGGGAGCAAGCTCCCTCGCCACAATGTGCAATGTTTGCCTGATCAAGCGGATTTCAATTCTCTTTGCTGTTCCTGCACTTCCAGCTCGGCCTTGTAGTTGTGGGCATCGATCTCGTTGTGGAACATGCCGACCAGCAAGTCTTGTTGATGCACGTCCCAGATGCGGATACCGGCGGCCAGGCCTTCGTGGGACATGTGGGAATCGTCGCGTTCAGTTACTTTTACAGTCATCTGCTAGCTCCAGATCTCAAGTTACTGCACCAAGGCGTGTGCAGGACTCTGTTATAGAATCTGTTAGCCAGCTAAGTAAACCGCCGATTGGCGCAAGGTGTTGTTGCGGATTTCGCAACAGTGCTGCAGGCCGCGTAAACCGCGACATTCGGTCGCAGGGCGATTGGTTTCATGACAGAAGTTTCATCTCCCGACCCATGCGAACCCTTGTGTAGGAGCTGCCGAAGGCTGCGATCTTTTGATCTTGTCTTTTAAAATCAAAGTCAAAAGATCGCAGCCTTCGGCAGCTCCTACACAGCGGATTTGTGTTGGGTCATGAGGTTTTCTGCAGGCCAAAAAAAACGCCCCGAACCAGTCGGGGCGTTTTCATGTGTGGCTCAGCAGTGGGGACTTACTTGCCTTCCCAGCGCTTGAGCACCAGCGTGGCGTTGGTGCCGCCGAAGCCGAAGCTGTTGCTCATCACAGTGTTGATGGTGGCGTTCTCGCGGGTCTTGGTCAGCACCGGCAGATCGGCCACTTCCGGGTCGAGCTCGTCGATGTTGGCGGAGCCGGCAATGAAGTTGCCTTCCATCATCAGCATGCAGTAGATCGCTTCGTGCACGCCGGCGGCGCCCAGGGAGTGACCGGACAGGCTCTTGGTCGAGCTGATCGCTGGAGCCTTGTCGCCGAACACTTCACGCACACCTTTCATTTCCGCGACGTCGCCGACCGGAGTCGAAGTGCCGTGGGTGTTCAGGTAGTCGATCGGGGTGTCGACGGTGGACAGCGCCTGCTGCATGCAGCGGATAGCGCCTTCGCCACTTGGGGCAACCATGTCGTAGCCGTCGGAGGTTGCGCCGTAGCCAACGATCTCGGCGTAGATCTTCGCGCCGCGGGCCAGAGCGTGTTCCAGCTCTTCGACGACAACCATGCCGCCGCCGCCAGCGATGACGAAACCGTCGCGGTCCTTGTCGTAGGCGCGGGAGGCCTGTTCCGGGGTGTCGTTGCGCTTGCTGGACAGAGCGCCCATCGCGTCGAACAGGAACGACTGGCTCCAGTGCTCTTCTTCACCGCCACCGGCGAAGACGATGTCCTGCTTGCCCATCTGGATCTGTTCCATGGCGGTACCGATGCAGTGAGCACTGGTGGCGCAGGCAGAAGCGATGGAGTAGTTCAGGCCCTTGATCTTGAACGGCGTGGCCAGGCAAGCGGAAACGGTGCTGCTCATAGTCCGCGTGACACGGTATGGGCCGACGCGCTTCACGCCTTTCTCACGGAGGATGTCCAGCGCTTCCATCTGGTTCAGCGTGGAGGCACCGCCGGAGCCGGCGATCAGGCCGGTGCGCGGGTTGGACACCTGCTCTTCGGTCAGGCCGGAGTCAGTGATGGCGTCTTTCATGGCCAGGTAGGCATAAGCCGCTGCGTGGCCGACGAAGCGATAGATCTTGCGATCGATCAGCTCTTCAAGGTTGAGGTCGATGGAGCCGGAAACCTGGCTACGCAGACCCATTTCAGCATATTCCGGGTTGAACCGGATGCCAGGGCGGCTTGCACGCAGGTTAGCGGAGACGGTCTCTTTGTCATTGCCCAGGCACGAAACGATGCCCAGACCAGTGATAACGACGCGGCGCATGCGAATAACCCTTAGAAGTTGTCAGTGGAGGTGAACACGCCGACGCGCAGGCCTTCGGCGGTATAGATTTCGCGTCCGTCGACACTGACCGAACCATCGGCGATGGCCATGTTCAGCTTGCCCTTGAGGACGCGTTTGATATGAATGTTGTAAGTGACTTTCTTCGCTGTCGGCAGCACCTGGCCGAAGAATTTCACCTCGCCCGAACCCAGCGCACGGCCGCGGCCCGGCAGGCCTTGCCAGCCCAGGAAGAAACCGACCAGTTGCCACATGGCATCCAGACCCAGGCAGCCCGGCATTACCGGATCGCCTTCGAAATGGCAGGCGAAGAACCACAGGTCAGGGGTGATATCCAGCTCGGCGACCAATTCACCTTTGCCGTACTTGCCGCCTTCTTCGCTGATATGGGTGATGCGATCCACCATCAGCATGTTCGGGGCGGGCAGTTGCGCGTTACCTGGGCCGAACAGCTCACCGCGACTGCAGCGCAGCAGGTCTTCCCGAGTAAAGGCGTTTTGTTTGGTCATGCGAGCTCCTCAATAATCCCATGCGGCAGGTGGGGCAGATCTTCCCGACCGTTCAAAGCGTTCATGCCTCGAACCGGCAGCCTACTCATAGACTATTGCGTTGTGGTGAAAGTCACAGCACCAAGGACATGAATGTACACTTGTGCACTGAAATTTTTAATCAAGCCCCTTTTGGGGCTCGTTCGGGTGCCTAAGACTGCCGCACTTTCGCTTTTCACGCCAGTCGCAGATGGTCGAAAGGCCCACACTACGACACCCAGCGTTGCAAAATCTGCTGCAGGTCATTGCGTTTGAACGGCTTGGCCAGGTAATCGTTCATACCCGCCGCCAGACAGGTTTCGCGGTCGCCCTGCAAGGCGTTGGCGGTCAGCGCGATGATCGGCACATCGCGGCGTCCGGGCAGGTCGCGGATCTGCCGCGTGGCCTCGTAGCCGTCGATGATCGGCAGGCGGCAGTCCATCAGAATCACTTCGAAGTCGCCGCCCTCGGCACTGCGCACCGCCTGCGCGCCATCGGTCGCCACGCTGACCGCGAAGCCGAGGCTGCGCAGCATCGCTTCGATCACGGTCTGGTTGACCGGGTTGTCTTCGACCAGCAAGACATGGCGTCCTTCGCCCTGACCACTGCCGTTCGGCGCACGCGGCGCGCTCAGCGTCGGCATTGCCTGCTTATATAGCGCCAATGGAATTTCCAGAGTGAATACCGAACCGCGTCCTTCCTCACTCTGCGCGCGCAGGGTGCCGCCCATGCGTTCGGCCAAAGTCCGCGCGATCGGCAGACCGAGACCGGTGCCACCGTAACGACGGGAGATCGAGCTGTCGGCTTGCTGGAAGGCATTGAACATCAGCTCCAGGCTCTGCGATGAAATACCGATGCCGCTGTCGCGCACCGAGCAGGTGAACCACAGCAGTTCATGGTCCAGCGACTGCCATTGTGCCTCGATGCTGACCCGGCCCTGCTCGGTGAACTTCAAGGCATTGCCGACCAGATTGACCAGAATCTGCCGGATCCGCGTCGGATCACCCTGCACCTGCAAGCCGCGCATGTCGTCGGGAATGCGCAGGTTCAGCGCCAGGCCGCGCTGCACCGCGCTGTGCTGGAACGACTGCGCACAGGCGCCAATCAGCTCGGCGAGGTTGAACGGAATGTGCTCAAGCTCCAGCTCCGATCGCTCGATCCGCGAGAAGTCGAGAATGTCATTGATGACCTTGAGCAAGTGCTCGGTGGACTCCGAAGCGAGCGCCGCATATTCGACCTGCTCCTCGGTCATCTCGGTGGTTTCGAGCAATTGCAGCATGCCCAGTACGCCGTTCATGGGGGTGCGCAGTTCGTGGCTCATCATCGCCAGGAAGTCGGATTTGGCGTTGTTGGCCTTTTCCGCTTCTTCGCGGGTCTGGATCAGTTGCGCCATCGCCTGCTGCTGTTCGCGACTGGCCTGCTCCAGCGCCTGAGCGAGGTTGTTGATGTGTTGCGACAGCGCGCCCAGCTCAGTGTCATCGACAATCGGCAGTGGGGTTCTGTAGTCGCCTTCCTGAATCGCTTTGACTGCGTCGCCGATGTCGCGGATCGGTTGCGACAGACTGCCGGCCAGGCGCCGGGCGACGACGAAAGTGAAGAGCAGGGCGAACAGCGCGAGAATCGCGGCCTTGAACAGGATCTCCTGCTGGCGCTGACTGAAGGCATCGTTGGACAGCCCGACGATCACTCGCCCCAGATAATCCTCGCCGGCGGCGCTGTTGCTGACTTTGCCGTCCTGGAAAAAATCATTGTGCAAGGCGATCCGTTGCAGACGCACCGGGGCCTGGAATACTTCGACCTGATGCGGGCGGCTGTGGCTGTCGGCCGGTTGTTCGACGTACACCAGAATCCGGTTGGCGCTGTCCTGCACTTCGAGAAAGCGCACGTTGGGCGTGGCCAGTGTTGCCTTGAGCAGGCTTTCCAGCACTTCGTTGTTGCCGGAGATCACCCCGTATTCGGTAGCGGGAGCGAGTTGGTTGGCGATCAGCTGGCCGGTGTGGTTCAGCTCCTGACGCAAATCCTGGATGCGCACGAAGGTAAAGAAACTGATCAACAGCAACGTCAGTAACAGCGCCGGCCCGAGGCTGATCAGCTGCGTGCGGGTGTTGATGTCCCAACGGCGACGGAAATTCATGGGCGGCGCTCTCCTTCGGCCAAGGCACTGGCGACAGATGCTTCATTCAGCGGTTCGATGCCTAAGGAACGAGCCACCTGCGCATTACTTGAGACTTTGAAACGAGCGGGGTAAAGCGTTCGCGGCCAAGCGCTGGTTGGCTGATCGAGCAACTGGTCGAGGATCGCCAGCCAGTCACTCTGGTCGCTGTAGGTACTGGCGAGGCTGCCGGCGCGAACGAAGGCAATGGTGGGGCCGATCAGCGCAACCTGCCGCGAGTAGCTGCTGAGCAAGAGGTTTTTTGCCGTCTGCGAGTTGTACAGATCGGGATCATCGAGGCCGAGCAATACGTCGCTGGTTTTCAACACGGCTTGCAACGGACGGCTGTCGTGGGTGTTGTCCCAGCGCTGGCTGACAATCTCCAGGTTCAATGGCCGCGCAGCCACACGCAGTTCGTCGAGCAGGAACTCGCCGTGCTCATCGAACAGCACGCCGACGCGCCGGGCCTGCGGCAGAATCCGCCTGATCAATTGCAGTTGTCGGCTCAGCGGCGGGTCGCTCCAGAGCAGACTCAGGAGCGCCGGTTGGGCGCCGGCGAAGCGCTGGCGCGCCTGCAAGCGGCTGATGCGCAACACCAGCGTCGCCGGGCCCTGGGAATCCTGCAGGCGCCAGTCGAGACTGGGCAGGTCGAGCAGAATCAGGCGCAGGCTGGCCGGCAGTTTGCCTGGCGCGGGCAGGCTGGCCAGTGGCTGAAAGCGCACGTTGTCGGTCGTGCGCAGTTCACTCAGCGCCTGGACGAAGGCTTGCACGCCGGGGCTTTCCTCGGCGCCGGTCAGGAGAATGTCGGCGGCCTGCACCGCGACGCCGTGCAGCCATGCGGTCAGGAACAGGCAGAACCCCGCCAGCCAGTGGCCAAGGGTTGGCGTCTTCCGTGACGGGCCGTTGCGCATCCTAGAACTCCAGCTCGGCGCTGAAATACATCACCCGGCGTTCGTCGTAATGGTTGTCAACGAAGGTGTTCGGCTGATGGTCGAGGCGCTGTTGCAGCACGCCCGCCAGTTGCAGCTGCGCGTTGCCAATCGGGATGCGTTTGGCGATGCGCGTATCGACGCGTTCGAAGCGATAACCGTTGAGCGCGTTGTCGCCGTAATAGAAGAGGGCGCTGTTCCAGCCATGCCCCCAATTGCGCAGCCAACCGGCCGAACCGCTGTTGCGCGAGGTGAACTGCTGATCCAGCGGATTGCTCGCCTCGGCGTCGACGAAGGCGTAGGTGAAGCGCAAACGGTCGGCGCTGCTGAGGCGCCAGTCGAGTTGCGTTTCGGTACCGCGAAAGCGCGAACTGTTGGCGTTGCTGGCGATGTACTGATTGTTGCGCAGCGGCTCGCTGATCATCCCGGTGATTTCGTCGTAGAACAGCTTCACGTCCACCGCCAGACCGAGCTCGGCGAAGTAGCCGTTGTAGCCCAATTCCCGCGAGCGCATGTGTTCCTGATCGAGATCGCCGGGGCCGCGGGTCTTGACGAAATAGCGCGCCGACGACTGGCCGTAGGCCGAGGGCCGCAGATTGCTGACCTGATAGCTCCAGTTGACGTTGTTCTCGAACATGTCCGGCGAACGGATGGCCTCCGAGTACACCGCGCGCAGGCCGTGACGCGGGGTGATCAGGTAGTTGACCGCGAAGCGCGGGGTCAGCGAACTGCCGATCAGTTGCGTGTCTTCGAACATCGCTCCGCCCTGCAGCAGCCAGTGCTCGGTGGCGCGCCATTCCAGTTGGCCGAAGGCGCGCCAGGTGGTGTCGTCGATGGTGCCGTTGAAATAGGTCTCGGAATCGGCACGGTCGTAGCGGTAGTTGAGGCCGCTGACCAGACGCAGGCTGTCGGACAGGCTGAGGGTGTCCTGCAGTTCGAGGTCGTAGCGCGATTCGCGAGCGCTCTGGTCGATGTCACCGCACAGGGTCTGGCTGGCGCCGTTACGCCATTGCTCGAGCACCTGATTGGCCAGCGCCATTTCCTGCGGCGTGCCGGGCGCCGCGCCGGGGCCGGTGAACTGGTTGATGTTGCGCGCCAGGCGTTCGGTGTAATTGGGGTTGAGCTGCCACAGCTGCGTCAACTCGGGGCTGAACGACACCTCGGCATCGCAGGCGCGCCAGACCTGCTGGCGATCCCAGTGCTGCGCCGACCCTTGCACATAAAGGCTGTGTTCGGGGTTGATATCGAGGTTCCAGCGCACGGAGCCGGCGTAATCCTTGGCCACCACGTCGGAATTGTTACCGGCGTCGGTAATCCCCGAGAACACCGGGCGGTAGGTATACGGCCGCTGATTGCTGCCGTCCTTGGCGTTGAGCTGCCAATCGAGGCTTTGCCCCTCAGTGAGGTCGTGGCTGACTGCCAGGCTCAGACGGTTCAAGCGTCGGCTGTCGAGGTAATCGGCGCCGTTGCGGTCGCTGTCGAAACCGTCATCTTCCTGGCCGGACAGCGACAGGCGCAGGTCACCGCCATCCCAACCGGTGCCCTGGCTGGCATAAAAGTCGTTGATGCCACGCTGGCCGCGAGTGATCTTCAGACGCGTGCCGTGGCTGTCGGCCGGGTGGCGAGTGATGATGTTGATCACTGCCATCAACGCATTGGCGCCGTAGCTGACGGTGTTCGGGCCGCGAAATACCTCGATCCGCTCGATGTCTTCCATGGCCACTGGAATATCGCTCCAGTCCACCGTGGCCAGACCGGCGCGATACACCGATCGGCCATCGATCAACACCTGCATGCGCCGTGCTTCGCTGGCATTGGTGCCGTGGTAGTTCACCGCCGGCTGATTGCCGTTGATGTTGCCGACCATCATTCCCGGCACCAGCCGCAGCAGTTCGCTGATGTCGCGGGCACCGCTGGCGCTGATCAATTCGTTGTCGAGGACAGTCATGCTTCCCGGTACTTCCGCCGGCGTCTGCTTCAGCCGCGTGGCCGTGAGCACCTGCGGCAGCGTCTGGCTGTCGACGAACAGGTCGTCCGCCAGCACCAGCGGGCTGAACAGCAGCGCCAGTAGCAGGGGCGAGCGCGGGGAGAGGGGGCCAGAAAACACGACACAGCCTGTAGAGAAGAGAATTGGCGCGCATGTTAACCGAGGGCTGCAACTTTTCCAGCGACGTTGCAGGCATTTTCCTAGGTTTTATTGGTCTTCTTCCTACAAATGTCGGTAATTGTTGCTGGGGCTGGCCGCGACCGGGTCGCGCCGTATAATGCCCGGCATCGCCACTGGTATGGATTAACGGATTGCATATGACTGAACAGCGCCCGATTGCGGTCCTGGGAGGCGGAAGTTTTGGTACCGCCGTGGCCAATCTGCTGGCCGAGAACGGCCATCAAGTCCTTCAGTGGATGCGTGACCCCGAGCAGGCCGAGGCCATCCGGGTCAATCGTGAAAACCCGCGTTACCTCAAAGGCATCAAGATTCTGCCGGGCGTGACCGCCGTCACCGACCTGCAAGCCACCCTCGAGGCCTGCGATCTGTGCTTCGTCGCGCTGCCGTCCAGCGCCTTGCGCACGGTGCTCGCCGCCCACGCCGAACGCTTGAGCGGCAAGATGCTGGTCAGCCTGACCAAAGGCATCGAAGCGCAGACCTTCAAGCTGATGAGCCAGATCCTCGAAGAAATCGCCCCGCAAGCGCGCATCGGCGTGTTGTCCGGGCCGAACCTGGCGCGGGAAATCGCCGAGCACGCGCTGACCGCCACGGTGGTCGCCAGCGAAGACGAAGAGCTGTGCAAGCAGGTGCAAGCCGCGCTGCACGGTCGCACCTTCCGCGTTTACGCCAGCGCCGACCGGTTCGGTGTCGAGCTGGGCGGGGCGTTGAAAAACGTTTACGCGATCATCGCCGGCATGGCAGTGGCGCTGGAAATGGGCGAGAACACCAAGAGCATGCTGATCACTCGCGCCTTGGCCGAGATGACCCGCTTCGCCGTAAATCAAGGCGCCAACCCGATGACTTTCCTCGGTCTGGCCGGGGTCGGCGATCTGATCGTGACGTGTTCGTCACCGAAGAGCCGCAACTATCAGGTCGGTTTTGCCCTCGGTCAGGGCTTGAGTCTCGACGAAGCGGTGTCGCGTCTCGGCGAGGTCGCCGAAGGGGTCAACACACTGAAAGTGCTCAAGGCCAAGTCCCAGGAAGTCGGCGTATACATGCCGCTGGTCGCCGGGCTGCACGCAATCCTGTTTGAAGGACGCACGCTGGAGCAGGTGATCGGTCTACTGATGCGTGCCGAGCCGAAAACCGACGTCGACTTTATTTCCACCAGCGGTTTCAACTGATTCAGCTGTTACACGGACAGGAAGCAAGCCATGAACGATCCGAAAAGCGAAACCCAGTACGAATCCATCCTCCTGCGAGTGTTGTGGATGATCGTTTATCTGCTGGTCTGGCAAGTCGCGCAATTCATCCTCGGCGCGGTGGTACTGGTGCAACTGATTTACCGCCTGATCTACGGCGCACCGAGCGCCAGCCTGATGAATTTTGGCGACAGCCTCAGCCAGTTCCTCGCGCAGATCGGCCGCTTCGGCACATTCCACAGTGACCAGAAGCCCTGGCCGTTCGCCGACTGGCCAGCGCCGCGCACCCCGGAAGGAGAAGCGCCGCACACCGTCGCCCCGGCCGCGCATCCGGTGCGCGATGAGGAGCCCAAGCTATGAAAATCTGGGTATTGCGTCACGGTGAGGCGGTGCCTCACGGCTCGAAAATCGATTCCGAGCGCGAGCTGACCGAGCACGGCCGCAAGGAAGTCCTGAAGAGCGCCGCGCATCTGATGGGCCAGCCGCTGACGGCGATTTACGCCAGCCCTTATCTACGCGCTCAGCAGACCGCGCAGATTGTTCGTGAGGCACTCGGCTTCGAGCCGGAGATTCGCACGGTCGAGTGGCTGACACCGGAGACTGATCCCGACAAGGTGGCCGAGCAATTGGTTGCGGTGAGCAATGTACTGCTGGTCAGCCACAACCCGTTGGTGGGCCATCTGCTCAGCTACCTGCAACACGGCGCCGGGCATCCACCGGAGAAGGTCAGCACCGCCGGGTTGGCTGAACTGGAAAGCCCTGAACTGCTGATCGGCTCGATGAAGCTCAACAGCCTCAAGCACCCTTAACGCTGGTCCCATGTGGGAGCGAGCCTGCTCGCG
This sequence comes from Pseudomonas moraviensis subsp. stanleyae, assembly GCF_036283065.1. Lineage (GTDB taxonomy): Bacteria > Pseudomonadota > Gammaproteobacteria > Pseudomonadales > Pseudomonadaceae > Aquipseudomonas > Aquipseudomonas stanleyae. The sequence continues at coordinate 308,604 of NZ_JAADJI010000005.1, read as the reverse complement.
AAGGCGGCGTGTCATTCACCCTTTTAGGGGCTGACACACTGCATTCGCGAGCAGGCTCGCTCCCACATTGGTTTCTGCCACCCCATGAAATTATTTGTTTGAAAATTTCAACCAAGCACTTGCTTGGTTGACTACGCTTGCTCCAGACCAAAAAAACAGGAGCGAGTCGCATGTCTGCCGCCTTCCGTTTGCCGCTGGACGTGTTCTACGAACGGGAAGCCCGGCACCCGCGCCAGCGCTTTCTGGTGCAGCCCATCGGTGGCGGCCAGGTCGAGACGCTGAGCTGGGCCGATGTCGGCCATCAGGCACGCTGCGCCGCGCACTGGTTGCGGGCGCGGGAGTTGCCACCCGGCAGCCACATCGCCCTGATCTCGAAAAACTGCGCGCACTGGATCATCGCCGACCTGGCGATCTGGATGGCCGGGCATGTGTCCGTGCCGCTGTATCCCAACCTCACCGCTGAATCCGTGGCGCAGGTGCTGACTCACTCGGAAAGTGCGCTGGCGTTCATCGGCAAGCTCGATGACTGGGCGGGCATGTCGCAAGGCGTGCCGGCGGGTTTGCCGACCATCAGCCTGCCGCTGCATCCGCCGGGCGAATTCGATTTCAGCTGGGCGGACCTGCAAAGCTGTTCGCCAATCCAGGACGATCCGCGTCCGGCCGCCGAGCAACTGGCGACGATCATCTATACCTCCGGCACCACCGGCCTGCCCAAAGGCGTGATGCACAGTTTCGCCAATCTCGGTTTCGCCACCAGTCGTGGCACGCAGCTGTTCGGGCTCAACGAGAACGATCGGCTGCTGTCGTACTTGCCGCTGTGTCACGTCGCCGAGCGCATGTTTGTCGAACTGGCGTCGATCTACACCGGGCAGACGGTTTTTTTCGCCGAAAGCCTCGACACCTTCATTACCGATCTGCAGCGCGCCCGGCCGACGGCGATGTTCGGTGTGCCGCGTATCTGGACCAGGTTCCAGATGGGCGTTTACAGCAAGATCCCGGCGCAGCGTCTGGACTTTCTCCTCGGGCTGCCCTTTATCGGCAAGCGGGTCGGCCACAAAGTACTGGCCGGGCTTGGCCTGGATGCCTTGCGCGTGGCGTTGTCCGGCGCCGCGCCAGTGCCGCAGACCTTGCTCGCCTGGTATCAGAAACTCGGCCTCGATGTGCTGGAGGTGTATGGCATGACCGAGGGCTGCGGTTATTCGCACATCTGCCTGCCGGGCCAGTACAAGCAGGGCTGGATTGGCCAGCCGTGCCCGGAAGTCGAGGTGCGTATCGATGAGTCCGGCGAAGTGCAGGTGCGCAGTCAGGCCAACATGCTCGGTTATTTCAAGGAACCGCAGAAAACCGCCGAGACCCTGACCGCCGATGGTTTTCTGCGCACCGGCGACAAGGGTGAGCAGGACAGTGAAGGGCGCCTGCGCCTGACCGGGCGACTGAAAGAAATCTTCAAGACCAGCAAAGGCAAATACGTCGCGCCGGCGCCGATCGAAAACCGTCTGGCCGTGCATTCGCGCATTGAACAAGTGTGCGTGGTCGGCGATGGCCTGAGTGCACCGCTGGGGTTGTGCGTGCTGTCGACGGTCAATCAGCAGGAACCTCGTGCGAGTCTGCACGCGAGCCTGGAAAAACTCCTCGAAGAGGTCAACGCCGCCCTCGACAAACACGAACGCTTGCGCCGGCTGGTGGTGGTCAAGGACAACTGGGCGGTGGACAACGGCTTCCTCACACCGACCCTGAAAATCAAACGCAATGTCATTGAAGACCGCTACGGCGCACGCTTCGAAGAATGGAGCGCGCGCAGCGAGGCGGTGCTGTGGCAGGATTGAGCGTCGACTACAACAACAAAGGAAGTCTGCGATGAGCTTGTGGCGTACTACTCCCGACATCGAACAGTTGAACGCAATTCAGAAGAACACCATTGGCGAAGTGCTGGACATTCGCTTCGAAGCCTTCGACGAACAATCACTGACCGCGAGCATGGTGATCGACCATCGCACCCACCAGCCATATGGTCTGCTGCATGGCGGCGCCTCTGTGGTGCTGGCGGAAACCGTGGGATCGATGGCCAGTTATCTGTGTATCGATGCCAGCAAGTTCTATTGCGTCGGCCTGGAAATCAACGCCAACCACCTGCGCGGCTTGCGCAGTGGGCGGGTGACGGCGGTGGCCACGCCGATCCATATCGGTCGCACCACGCATGTCTGGGACATCCGCCTGACCAGCGACGAAGGCAAGGCCAGTTGCGTGTCGCGCCTGACCATGGCGGTGGTGCCGCTGGGGCAAACACCACCCTCACAATAAGTCATGCGCTGTTGCGTCGTCCCAGCACGCTCATGGGCAGGTCGATCTCGCTGCGCAACTCGGGGTGATAGCTTTCGGGTGTGGAGCTTCGCCAGACGCCGTTCGCCGCCGTGAACTGGTCGAGAGTGAAGTCTGCGTCATCGCTTCTGTAGAGCTCGAAGGCCCCGAGTTGTACGTGCTGGCCGAGGTAGGTGCGAGTCTCGGCATGCGCACCCAGGCTCGCGACAACACCAGACCTGAGTGGCTCGTCAATGGCGTTGGTGAGTGGGCTGGCGAGCGCTGTCAGTGAGCTGGTCAGCAAACCGCCAGCAGTGCGCGTGGTGACGCCGTATAGCCACTCCCCGGCGTTCGGGAGCGACAGTCCATGTTCTTCAGGGCGACGGAACTCGCCCCCGCGCATTGAATGAATCGCCGTGATGGACATTCCGTCAAGGCCTTCGACCACTGCGCTGACGGCCACTCCCGCCCCGGCGGCGATTTCCGATCTACCCACACCGCCGGCGAAAAGCAGCGCAGCATAAGGCGCCGCGCGCATCACGGCGTTGGCGCCAGACGGGGCAAGCGTAACGTTAGGGCCAACGTTGGCCAGGGTGCGTTGTCCGGCTTCCCTGGTCATGTTCCCCTGCACGCTGGCAAGAATACCGATGGCTGTCAGATTCAAGGCTTGCCTGTCGGCCAGATACGCATAGAGCGGGGCTGCCGCGCCTGCGGCTGCCCCCGCCAGACCGAAAATGCCCGCCATGAGGGTCTGCACGCTGCGATCGTAATTGCGACTGCTGGCGATGCGGCTGCCGGCGCCGATACCCATGGCACCGCCAGCCATCGCCCCGACAAAGGCACCCGCTACCGTCACGCCCAGATTCACGCCGGGATCGGGCGGCGAGTCGGGGCCATCGGATGCCCACTGCTGCATGCCTTCTGCGGCGAAGTAACGAACAGCACCGCCGGCCAAGGCGCTCAGACCATCACGAGCAAACGTGGCGAGCGCCGCGCTGATGCCCTCTTTAACGGTGACGAGCCCCTGAAAGTCCACATGGCCGACAGGATTGCCGTGAACCATGGCAAACAGATTCAAACCGTCACGCGAGCCAAGCGGATCAGCATTGAGCCAGCGTTGAAGCCACGGTGCGTAATAGCGCAAGCCGTAATAATACAGTCCAGTCGCATCGCGTTCTTTGCCCGAGTACCGCAGGGTTTTGCAGTTCGCCTCCACCAGGCTGCGTCCGGCCCACCAGCAAGTGGCGCCGAACGGATAGTAGCTTTCCCGGGAGATGATCTGCGCTTGGGCGTCGAGTTCCAGAGTGGTCGAGTTCAGGTGATCGCTGAAGCTATAGCGATATTGATCCTGCGGGATGCCGTCTGGAGGATCGGTCTCGAAGTGCAGCACCTGCACCGTTGCCCGACCGGCCTTGATGGTGATGACGTTGACACGCTGATCCGGGGAGCTGCGAACCTCCAGGCCGGGCAGATAACGGGATTCAACCAGCCGCTGCACCGATCCGGTGGACGTCTGTCGGATCTTTCGCAGGCGTTGGCCGCCGCCGTCGTATACGTAGTACTCGCTGTCATTCGTTCCATTTTCGCGCACGACGTGATCGACCTGCTGTAAAGCATTGCGTCGACTCCACTGCAGAGCCTGCCCGTTCTGAAGAAACAAGCGATTGCCATTGGCATCGTAAGCGGCGGCAATCTCCTGTTCATCGGGAAGCTGGCCGGTAGTCTTTTGCGGCAGACTGCGATTGCTGCCGCTGGCGACAGCGGTGCGCTCAGTGCGACTGCCACTGGCGGCACGGTGCTCCATCACCAACAGATTTGCGCCGCGATCATAGGTATAGATGCGCGCATAGTTTTCCAGTTGGCCGGGGTCGGCAGGACAGACAAATACTGGCAGCAGTGGCCCCGCGGGAGCGTTGCAAATCTGCCGGCCACTGGCTTCGACAAGGCGCGAGAGGCTGTCATAGCGATAGTGGCAACTTGCTTCGGTGCGCTGGTTACGGTGATGTGCAACCGTCATCGCGTCATCGGTAAGGCAAATGATATTGCCGACAGCATCGTAGACGAAGGTCAGATCCTGCAGGACGCCCGCAGCCGTCCGGCTGTCCAGGTGTTGCAAGCGGCCGTCTTCGAGGGCAAAAGTCGCGTTGGAGAAGACGCCATTGCCTGCCCGCTGATGTTCCAGTGTGCCGAAAGCGTTGTAGCGGATGTCGCTGATCACGGTCTGACTGGCGTTGCTCGTCGCCATTGTCAGACCGATGTGTTGCAGTTGGCCCGCTACGTCTTGCAGTTGTATTTGCCGGTTGCCCAGTGCATCTGTCTGGGCAATCAGTTCCTCCACGGCGTTGTAGTCGTATCGCGTCGTGGCAGGGCGCTCCTCCAGAAGAGTATCGCGATCGGCTTCTATCTGCGGCCAGTCCACTGGCCACCGAGGATCGGCACAGAAGGTTCGTTGCACCTGCATGGCCTGGCTGTTGAGGGTGAAATCAGAGAAAAATTGGCTGCCGGCCGTGTCGTCGTGACGGATCAAGCGACCGCAGCGGTTGGCAGCGTCCTCGAGCGTTCCCGGCAGATAGGTGAAGCGTTCAGTACACCGCTCAGGTTCATCCACCGCCTGTTCGTACCTGGTGCTCGGACGGCGCAAGGCGTCGTAACTGATTCGACTATGGTTGCGCTGCTGATCCCAGTGCTCCAAGGGAATACCGTCCTCTGCATTCATGCTCAAGCGCCATCCCGCATCGGCGTTTTCATCCAGAAGCAAGGCAGTCGACAGGCTGAACACATTGCTCTGATTCGCTGGCTGGTCTGCCTGGAACATCCTCGGGTCGTGGCTTGATGACGGGCGACCCGCTGCGTCATAGGTTTGTCGGGTGATGAAATTCTCCGGCGTGGATTGGCTCTCGCGACGGTGATAGTTGATACCGCGCAGTACCAGCCCACGAGGGTCGAACGCTTGGATGGCGGGTGTATGGGCGTGAGTCACGAGAGCCACCAATCGTCACAATGGAGATGGACCTCTTATCAGCCCATGCAGGATCGGTGTCAACTGACAGGACTGACAGTTGACAAGCGTTCTGTAACACGTGAGCCATAGTCGAGACGCGACTGTCATCATTCCTGGTAGATACGGTCATTGCTGCCGGACGCGGTCTTACGGACAATCCACACTACGTTCCCCGCTCATGGACTTGCCGCATGTCGCAACCGATCTTTTTCGCCCACGCCAACGGCTTCCCCTCGGGGACCTACGGCAAGTTGTTCGCGGCGCTGGCGCCGGAGTATCAGGTCGTGCATCTGGAGCAGCATGCCCATGACCCGCGTTTTCCGGCAGACGACAACTGGTACAACCTCGTCGATGAATTGATCCATCACCTGCAGCAACAGGAGCAGCCGGTGTGGGGCGTCGGCCATTCCTTTGGCGGTCTGCTGCACCTGCACGCGGCGTTGCGTTGTCCCGAGTTGTATCGCGGCGTGGTGATGCTCGACTCGCCGGTGCTGACCCGCACCGATCAGTGGGTGATCCGCGCGGCCAAGCGCTTTGGTTTCATCGACCGACTGACCCCGGCCGGACGCACGCTCGGGCGCCGTGAAGAATTCGCCGATCTAGACAGCGCGCGCAGTTATTTTTCTGGCAAAACCCTGTTTCGCGGCTTCGATCCGGAATGCTTCGATGCCTACCTGCAACACGGTTTGCATCAGGTCGACGATAAACTGCGTCTGCGTTTCGACCCAGCCACGGAAATCAGCATTTATCGCGGCGTGCCACACACCAGCCCCGGGCGTACCCGACAGTTGCAGGTGCCGCTGGCCATGGTGCGCGGGCACAAGAGCCGCGTGGTCATGCGTCATCACAGTCGTTTCGTCTCGCGCCTGCCGCAAGGCGAGGCGCTGAGCATGCCCGGCGGGCACATGTTTCCGCTGGAGCGCCCGCAGGACACAGCGCGCTTGCTCAAGAGTCTGTTCACACGCTGGGAGCAGCGACAGAACAAGGATTGCGCATGAGCCCGACCTGTGAAGAAGTGCGCTTGAACCTGCCGCACATCGAGTTGGCCGCGCACTTGTTCGGCCCCGAAGACGGCTTGCCGGTGATCGCGTTGCACGGCTGGCTTGACAACGCCAACAGCTTTGCGCGGCTGGCGCCCAAGCTCCATGGCTTGCGCATCGTCGCGCTGGACATGGCCGGCCACGGGCATTCCGGGCATCGCCCGAACGGCGCCGGTTATGCCCTGTGGGACTACGCCCATGATGTGCTGCAAGTCGCCGAACAACTGGGCTGGAAGCGTTTCGGCCTGCTCGGGCATTCGATGGGCGCGATCGTTTCGATGGTGCTGGCCGGTTCGCTGCCGCAGCGCATCAGCCATCTGGCGCTGATCGATGGCGTGATTCCTCCGACAGACAAAGGCGAAAACGCCGCCGAGCGCATGGGCATGGCCCTGCAGGCGCAACTCGATCTGCGGGACAAGCGCAAACCGGTCTACACCACCCTCGAGCGTGCCATCGAGGCGCGGATGAAAGGCCTGGTAGCGGTCAGTCGTGAAGCCGCTGAACTGTTGGCCCAACGCGGCTTGATGCCGGTGCCCGGCGGTTACACCTGGCGCACCGATAATCGGTTGACCTTGCCATCGCCGCTGCGCCTGACTGAAGAACAGGCGATGGCGTTTGCCTCGCGCGTCAGTTGCCCGGCGCATCTGATAGTCGCAACTGACGGCATGCTGGCCAAACATCCGGAGCTACTGGAGCGGCTACCTTTCAGTCACGAACAGTTGCCGGGCGGGCATCATCTGCACCTGAATGACGAAGCCGGCGCAGGTCTTGTAGCAGACTGTTTCAATCGCTTCTTCGCCATGCCTTGACTTGCTGCGGGCAACTGTCGAGGCTGGGCGGGTTGAAATGGGAGACAAACTCGATGGATTTCTATACCGCTGCGACCCCGATCCGCCCAGCCATGACCGTCCGGTGAGCCTGACTATGCGGTCACTCAGTCTTTTCGCGCTGGGCTGCTTCAGCTCCTTATCGTTCGCTGCCGATGTGCCCGGCAGCCATGATCTGCAAATCGTGCCGCGTCTGGCCGATGCGCAAATCGTCGACTATCGCCCGGCCGCCGAGCTTGAGCGCATCTATCCTCTGGGTTCGATCCGCAAGATCAGTGGCCAGTTGCGTTTCGACGGGCAGGTCACCGCCCGCGGCCAGACCACCTCGGTGACTTACGAGTTGCCGCCGGAACATTCCGCTACCGAAGCTTTCACCGCCGCCCGCGAGGCCTTGCAACAGCAGGACGCCGAATTGCTGTTCTGGTGTCAGGCCCGCGATTGCGGCGAAAGCAGCCTCTGGGCCAACGAGGTGTTCGGCAACGCCAAGCTGTATGGCTCGGACGAGCAACAGGCCTATCTGTTGCTCAGGCTGGCGGCGCCAAAGGACAACACGCTGGTGGCGCTCTACAGCATTACGCGTGGCAATCGCAAAGCCTATCTGCATGTCGAGCAGTTCGAGGCGACTGCGCCGTTGGGCGACTTGCTGCCGACCTCGGCGACCTTGCTGCGCCAGTTGAAAAGCACTGGCGAGCTGGATTTCCCGAAACTCGCCGCTGAGCCGGACGCCACCTGGCTACGCCTGATTTCCCGTGCCTTGAATCTCGACACGACCTTGCGGGTCACGGTTTCCGGACCCAAGGCCGAAGCCTGGCGCCAGGCGCTGATCAATCAGGGCGTACGGGCGGCGCGGATGGAAACCGGCAATCTCGAAGGCTCTGGCCTGCGCATCGACCTGTTGCGATAAGCTGTGCCTGGCGAGCACGCACGCAGTGTTCGCCTACTCTTTCGCTGACTGACTTTGCCGGGACTTTCCATGCTCAATAACGATCGCCTGCTGGTGCAGATTCTGCTGCTGGTGTTGTTTGGTGCCAGCCTGTGGGTGATGGCGCCGTTCTGGTCGGCGCTGTTCTGGGGCGCGGTGCTGGCGTTCGCCAGTTGGCCGCTGATGCGTTTGCTGACCCGCGCGCTCAATGGCCGCGAATCGCTGGCCGCGTTGATCCTGACACTGGGCTGGATGTTGCTGGTGGCGGCGCCGCTGGTGTGGTTGGGTTTCAACCTCGCCGATCATGTGCGCGACGCCACCGCGTTCATCAAGGATGTGCAGGTCGACGGGTTGCCGGAAGCGCCAACCTGGCTTGGCAGCGTGCCTTTGGTCGGTGAGCGGCTGGTGGCGATGTGGGACAGCATCGACCAGCAGGGCGCGGCGTTGATGGTCTCGATCAAGCCGTATCTGGGGCAGGTCGGCAACTGGCTGCTGGCGCGCAGTGCGCAGATCGGCGGCGGGATTCTCGAGCTGACGCTGAGTCTGGTGTTCGTGTTCTTTTTCTACCGTGACGGGCCGCGACTGGCGGCGTTTGTGCACAGTCTGCTGGAGCGCTTGATTGGCGATCGTGCCGGTTATTACATCGAATTGGTGGCGGGTACGGTACAGCGGGTGGTCAACGGTGTGATTGGTACGGCGGCGGCGCAGGCGTTGCTGGCGTTGATCGGCTTCTTCATTGCCGGGGTGCCGGGGGCGCTGGTGCTGGGGATCGTCACGTTCCTGCTCAGCCTTATTCCGATGGGGCCACCGCTGGTCTGGGTGCCGGCCACGGCTTGGCTGGCGTGGAAGGGCGAGTACGGGATGGCGGTGTTTCTCGGGATCTGGGGGACGTTCATCATCAGTGGCGTGGACAATGTGCTCAAGCCGTATCTGATCAGCCGTGGCGGCAATCTGCCGTTGGTGATTGTGTTGCTCGGGGTGTTTGGCGGATTGATTGCCTTTGGCTTTATCGGGTTGTTTATTGGGCCTACTTTGTTGGCGGTGGCTTATAGTCTGTTGACGGATTGGAGTAAGAGTCAGGCTCGGGTCTAGGGGGCTTGGCGGCCTTTGGGCCGACCATGCTCTGGGTGGTTTGGGTGAATATCCGTTTCTGCGGGGGTGGCTGATTACGGTTTCGCCCTTACGGCGAGTCCCTTTGGCAAACGCCCCAAAGGAACCAAAGGTCTGTGCCCTGACGTTCGGCCCGCTCGCTGGGGCTCGGGGTTCCTTCGCTGCGGGATCGATCCGGGCGCAGCGGCTCCGGTTTGCTTCGCTGCACCTCCTTCCGCTGTGTCTGGCTGCGCCAGACGGTCGCTGCGCTCCCACGCCCGGATCAATCCCTCCGCTCAGCCTGCCGACGGGCTCCGAGATCAGAAGCGGAACTCGAGCTAACGCTCATCGTGTGTAGGAGCTGCCGAAGGCTGCGATCTTTTGCTTTTGCTTTTGCTTTTGCTTTTGCTTTTGCTTTTGCTCTGGCTTTTGCTCTGGCTTTGGCTTTGGCTTTGGCTTTGGCTTTGGCTTTGGCTTTGGCTTTGGCTTGGGCTTTGGCTGTTCTGTGGGAGCTGGCTTGCCAGCGATGGCGGCCTGACAGCCGACCTGGTTCTCACTGAATTCACTGGATCCAGACTGTAGGAGTGAGCCTGCTCGCGATTGCCCGCCCCAGCCAACCCATTTCTCCCTGAAGCTACACAATTCCTGTGGGAGCTGGCTTGCCAGCGATGGGTCCTGGCAGTCAACCAACTCTGCTACAATGCGCGCCGTTTTCGTCCAGCCTGAGAGCCCATCCATGTCCGTCTGCCAGACTCCTATCATCGTCGCCCTGGATTTTCCCACCCGTGACGCCGCGCTGAAGCTGGCCGATCAGTTGGACCCGAAACTGTGCCGGGTCAAAGTGGGCAAGGAACTGTTCACCAGTTGCGCGGCGGAAATCGTCGGCACTCTGCGTGACAAGGGTTTTGAAGTGTTTCTGGACCTGAAATTCCACGACATCCCCAACACCACCGCGATGGCCGTGAAGGCCGCTGCAGAGATGGGCGTGTGGATGGTCAATGTGCACTGCTCCGGTGGCCTGCGCATGATGGCTGCCTGCCGGGAAGAGCTGGACAAGCGCAGCGGTCCGCAACCGCTGTTGATCGGCGTGACCGTTCTGACCAGCATGGAGCGCGAGGATCTGGCCGGTATCGGTCTGGACATCGAGCCGCAGGAACAAGTGCTGCGTCTGGCGGCGCTGGCCGAGAAGGCCGGGATGGACGGTCTGGTGTGTTCCGCGCTGGAGGCGTCGGCGCTGAAGACCGCGCACCCGTCGCTGCAGCTGGTGACTCCGGGGATTCGTCCGGCCGGTAGCGCGCAGGACGATCAGCGGCGCATTCTGACTCCGCGTCAGGCGCTGGATGCCGGTTCCGATTACCTGGTGATCGGCCGTCCGATCAGCCAGGCGGCAGATCCGGCGCAGGCATTGGCGGCGGTCGTAGCCGAAATCGCCTGAACCTTATTGAAGATCCAACTGTGGGAGCGAGCCTGCTCGCGAAGAGGGAGTGTCAGTCGGCATCATTACCGACTGATCCACCGCTTTCGCGAGCAGGCTCGCTCCCACATTGGTTTCAGGCTGGCCTTAAACCTTCAACACCAACTTGCCAAAGTTCTCGCCGTTGAACAGTTTCATCAGCGTCTCCGGAAACGTCTCCAGTCCTTCAACCACATCTTCCTTGCTTTTGAGTTGCCCGTTGGCCATCCAGCCGGCCATCTCCTGCGCGGCGCTGGCGAATTGCGCGGCGTAGTCCATCACCACGAAACCTTCCATCCGCGCGCGGTTGACCAGCAGTGACAAGTAGTTGGCCGGGCCTTTGACCGCCTCTTTATTGTTGTACTGGCTGATCGCGCCGCAGATCACCACCCGCGCTTTCATGTTCAAGCGGCTCAACACCGCGTCGAGAATGTCACCGCCGACGTTATCGAAGTACACGTCCACGCCTTTCGGGCATTCGCGCTTGAGTCCGGCTACAACATCCTCGGCCTTGTAATCGATGGCGCCGTCAAAGCCCAGTTCGTCGATGAGGAATTTACATTTGTCGGCACCGCCGGCAATGCCGACGACGCGGCAGCCTTTGATCCTGGCGATCTGCCCGGCCACGCTGCCCACCGCACCTGCCGCGCCGGACAGCACCACAGTTTCACCGGCCTTGGGTGCGCCGACATCGAGGAGGGCGAAATACGCGGTCATGCCGGTCATGCCCAGCGCAGACAGGTAACGCGGCAATGGTGCGAGTTTCGGGTCGACCTTGTAGAAGCCGCGCGGCTCGCCGAGGAAATAATCCTGCACACCGAGCGCGCCGTTGACGTAATCGCCGACGGCGAAGCCAGGATTGTTCGAGGCGATGACTTTTCCTACGCCCAGTGCGCGCATGACTTCGCCGATCCCTACCGGCGGGATGTAGGACTTGCCTTCGTTCATCCAGCCACGCATGGCCGGATCGAGGGACAGGTATTCATTCTTCACCAGGATCTGTCCTGCCTGTGGCTCGCCGACCGGTACTTCCTGATAAGTGAAGGTCTCGCGGGTTGCGGCGCCCACCGGGCGTTTGGCGAGCAGGAACTGGCGATTGGTCTGGTTGGTCATGACAGGCACTCGAACGGAATGAAGCCTTGTTGATAGCCCTTCAGCGCCGATGCCGCAAGGTTGGCTGATGCGGCGAATGCAGTTCGATCCAGTGCAGTGATGGTGGTGGGCAGGGTTTTATCACCGCAGCGCATGCACCCGTAAACAGCGATTGCATAGTGCTGACGTGCCGCTACCGCAGTTGGCTATGCTGCAACGCCAATATCCCCAGCTTCTTTGCCTTCGAGGACATACCCATGAGCATGACGTTTTCCGGTCAGGTGGTTGTAGTCACGGGAGCCGCCCACGGCATCGGCCGCGCGACGGCCCTGGCGTTTGCCGCTGAAGGCCTGAACGTGGTGGTGGCTGACCTCGATGCGGCCGGCGGTGAAGGCACAGTGGCGCTGATTCGTACAGCCGGCGGCGAAGCGTCCTTCGTGCGCTGCGACGTGACGGTGGAAAGCGATGTAAAAAATCTGATGGACGAGGTGATCAACGCCTACGGTCGGCTCGACTATGCCTTCAACAATGCCGGGATCGAAATCGAGAAAGGCAAACTCGCCGAGGGTTCGCTGGACGAGTTCGACGCGATCATGGGCGTCAACGTCAAAGGCGTCTGGCTGTGCATGAAGTATCAGTTGCCGTTGCTGCTGGCCCAGGGCGGTGGCGCGATCGTCAACACGGCATCGGTGGCCGGGCTGGGCGCAGCGCCGAAGATGAGTATCTACGCGGCGTCGAAACACGCGGTGATCGGCCTGACAAAATCGGCGGCGATCGAATACGCGAAGAAGAAAATCCGCGTCAACGCGGTGTGCCCGGCGGTGATCGATACGGACATGTTCCGCCGTGCCTACGAAGCCGATCCGAAGAAGGGCGAATTCGCCAACGCCATGCACCCGGTCGGGCGCATCGGCAAGGTCGAGGAAATCGCCAGTGCGGTGCTGTATCTGTGCAGCGATGGTGCGGCGTTCACGACCGGGCACTCGCTGGCGGTGGACGGTGGCGTGACGGCGTTCTGAATGTTGGCGTTGTACAAGGAGCCCGCCTTCGTGCGGGCTTTTTTGCTTCTCGCGTCCCGAGACGTGAATACCGTTAAACAATGTGTATCAAATAGTTAGAACTGCCGCATTTGGCGGCGTTGTCGCACAGCCTCGGCGGCGCGGCTGTGATTTACTGCTGCCAGCAAAACTGACAGGAGTTTGCGAGCTCATGGAACTGAGAATTGACCGACGGGCAATGGTGCCGGTCGTGCAGCAGATTGTCGATGGAATGACGGACTGGATCGTGCAAAGCGGCATTCCGCCGGCCACCCGGTTGCCCTCCGTGCGACAGATCGCCAGGGGGAATCTGCTCAGCCAATCGTGCGTCGTCGAAGCCTGCGAGCGCCTGGTCTCGCAAGGTGTGTTGACTGCGCGTCAGGGCGCCGGATTCATCGTCGCGGCCTCGCCACCGTTGCGCGAAGCAGACTCGGAACTGGCGGCGTTCGTGGGCCGCCATGCATGGTGTGATGAGGTGAGCGCCTCGACAGGTCGCTTGGTCCTGGGGCAGGGTGGTTTGCCGCCGAGCTGGCGTGAACCTGACGACCTCAGCTACGCGTTACGCGAGGTGGCGCGCACCGACATGGCCAGTCTTTTCAACTACAGCTCGCCGCTGGGCCTGCCAGCGTTGCGCGAGCAAATTGCCAAGCGCCTCAAACTGCTGAATATCGATGCCTGCAGTACCCGACTCATGAGCACCAGTGGTGCCAGTCACGCGCTGGATCTGATCGTGCGCAGCTTGTTCAAGGCCGGCGATTGCGTGGTGGTGGAAACGCCCGGATATGCACCGTTGTTTGACCTGTTGCGTCTGCACGGCGTACGCATGCTCGAAGTTCGTCGTACACCGAGCGGGCCCGACATCGAAATGCTCGAGTCAGTGCTGCGTCAGTTTCGTCCCGCAGCCTTGTTCATCGGCAGTCATCACCACAATCCCACCGGCAGTTGCCTCACACCCGCCGTGGCCCAGCGCATCGTGCAGTTGAGCAAGATCTACGACCTGCGCGTGATCGAAGATGACGTCTATGCTGATCTGCACACTGGCAACGGTACGCGGCTGGCGGCGCTGGACCATGAAGGCCGGGTCATTTACGTCGGCAGCTTTTCCAAGACACTGAGCAGTTCGTTGCGGGTCGGTTTTGTCCTGGCTGGCAGTGAGCTGCTGACGCGCCTGGCCGAGGTCAAGATGATCAGCGGGCTCGGCTGTTCGAGATTGGCCGAGGCGGTGCTGGCCAGGCTGATGGCGACCGGCGCCTATCGCAAACTGGTGCAACGTCAGCGCCAGCGCTTGAATGCCGATCGCGCGGCGGCCCTGCAGGCCCTGGAAGATGCCGAGTGGGAGGTGTTCGGCAAGCCGGTTGGCGGCCTGTTCATCTGGGCGCGCGTACGGTCGAGCGATCAGGCGTCGGTACGCAGGCAGGCCCAGCGTTGCGGGCTGGAGTTATCGGCAGCGGACGCCTTCAGTCCCAGCGGCGAAGCCGGTGACTGGCAGCGCATCAATGTCGCCTGCGCCTGCGACCCGCGCGCCCGGCAGTTTTTTCGCAATACTTGCGTGGATCGACCTCAAGCATTCTGAAAACGACGCGGGCGTAGCTTTTTGCCATTATTCCGACGCCCGAGACTTGTACTGGTTCGAGCCCGTTGCGAATCTTCATCCACAGACTTTGGCAGGGGACTACGCGCAATGATTTCGGCCGTGCAAGGACGTTTTGCCAACCTCGGTATGGCGAAAAAACTGGGTATCGGATTTGTGCTGGTTTTGTTGCTGACTGCATTGGTCGCGGCGATTGGCGTCTGGTCCCTGCAAGCCATCAGTCTGCGGTTCGACGGCTTGAAGCAGATGTCCGCGCTCAACAGCGGCCTGCTCAACGTGCGCCTGCTCGAGCAGGAGTACGCCCTGCGCGGCAACCCGAAAACCGCCGATGCCTTGCGCGAGGGCGTCGATGGGCTGATCGTCCTTGGCGGTGAGCTCAAGGCTCATTCGCCGGCCAACGTCCCGGTAATGAGCGATGTCGAGCAAGCGCTGGGCGCGTATCGCAAGGCCTTCGATGAATTCGTCTCGCTGAGCCAGGCCAAGGACCTCGCACTGGAAATGGCCAGTTGGTCGGTATCCAGCGTGGCCAATAACCTCGACGTGTTGCAGAGCGGGCTGGCGGATGATGGCGCTTATACGTTGAAAGACACCGAAGGCAAGGATGGTGCTCAGTTCATCGAGCAGGCCAATCAGGTCAGTCAGGTCTCGCGGCTGATGCTGCAAGCGATGAACGAAGCGCGGGTGCGGCTGGACCAAAGCCGCAAGGGCGATACCGACAATGCCGGTCAGGGCAATATCGAGCAGGCCGCGCAAGCGCAGGAGCAGGCCGAGGCGCTGAAAACCACGGTCAAGGACGAGGGCTACCTGACCGTGCTCAATGAAGTGTCGGGGCATATCGCCGGGTTCAACGAAAAACTCGCTGAATACACCGGCCTGCTGGCGCAGGAAAAGACTGTCTACGACCAACTGCATCAGCGTGCCGCGCAGGTTGTGGATCGAGTGAATCAGGCCTATGTCGCCGAAGACGCTTCGATGCAGGCCGAATTGAAGAAGAATTCGCTGCTGATCATCGGCTCTTCGGCGCTGGCCTTGTTGGTCGGATTACTCGCCGCATGGGTGATCACGCGTCTGATCGTGGCACCGTTGCGCAGCGTGATTCGCGTGGCGCAGCAGATTGCGGCGGGTGATCTGACGGCGAAGGTCGAGGTGACGCGCCGCGATGAAATGGGGCAACTCATGTTGGCGATGCAGCAGATGGCCAGCGGCCTGGGCACGATTGTCAGTGGCTTGCAGGCCGGTATCGAGCGACTGGCCGGCTCCGCGCAGTCGTTGTCGGCGGTGACCGAGCAGACCAACCTTGAGGTCAATAGCCAGAAGGAGGAAACCGAGCAGGTCGCCACCGCGATGAACCAGATGACCGCCACCGTCCATGACGTCGCGCGCAATGCCGAAGAGGCGGCGCTGGCGGCGCAGACGGCGGATGACAAGGTCGAGAGTGGCCAGCAGGTGGTACGCCAGAGCATGGCGCGGATCGAGCAGTTGGCCGATTCGGCGACGTCGGCCAGTTCCAGCATCGAGAGCCTCAGTGCCGAGATTCAGAATATCGGCACGGTGCTGGAGGTGATCAAGAGCGTGGCCGAGCAGACCAATCTGTTGGCGCTGAACGCGGCAATCGAAGCGGCGCGGGCCGGGGAGCAGGGCAGGGGATTTGCGGTGGTGGCCGATGAGGTGCGTGCGCTGGCGCGGCGTACGCAGCAATCGACCGAGGAGATCGAGCGTCTGGTCAGTGCTTTGCGGGCGGCGGCGCAGTCGTCGGTGCAGCAGATTCGCAGCAGTGGCGAATTGGTGAAGCTGGCGGTCAGTGATGCGTTGCAGACCGAGAGTGCGCTGGGGAGTATTGCGGCGGCGGTGTCGTTGATTCAGCAGATGAATCAGCAGATTGCGGCGGCGGCGGAGGAGCAGAGTTCGGTGGCGGAGGAGATCAATCGCAGCGTTACGCAGATTCGCGCGAGTGCGGATCATTCTTCCGTGGCGATGCGCGGGAATGCGGCTTCGAGTGTTGAGCTGGCGCAGTTGGGGGGGGAGTTGCGCTCGATGGTTGGGCATTTTCGGCTTTGAGCCTTGGCGGCCTCTGGGCCGACCAGGCGTTGGGTTGATGGTGTGAATATCCGTTGCTTCGGGGGTTGCTGATTACGGTTTCGCCCTTACGGCGAGTCCCTTTTTCAAACGCCGGAGTGCCGGCCCAGCAAAAAGGAACCAAAAGGCTGTGCCCTGACGTTCGGCCCGCTCGCTTGGGCTCGGGGTTCCTTCGCTACGGGATCGATCCGGGCGCAGCGTCTCCGGTTTGCTTCGCTGCACCTCCTCCCGCTGTGTACGACTGCGTCGTACGGTCGCTGCGCTCCCACGCCCGCATCAATCCCTCCGCTCAGCCTGCCGACGGGCTCTAAAGTCAAAAGCTACTCGAGCTTGCGCTCATTGTTGAGTGGTGCGGCTTCGCCGCGGGCAGCTGCGCTGCTTTTGCTTTTCTGTGGGAGCGAGCCTGCTCGCGATGGCGGCCTGACAGCCGACCTGTTCTTGAATGTTACGCGATCCAACTGTAGGAGCTGCCGAAGGCTGCGATCTTTTGCCTTGCCTTTGCCTTTGCCTTTGCCTTTGCTGTTCTGTGGGAGCTGGCTTGCCAGCGAAAGCGGCCTGACAGCCAACCTGTTCTTGAGTGTTACGCGATCCAACTGTAGGAGCTGCCGGAGGCTGCGATCGTTTGACTTTGCTTTTCTGTGGGAGCGAGCCTGCTCGCGAAAGCGATCTGCAAACCACACCCTCTTTAAGTCACCCACAAAAAAGCCACCGACTACGGTGGCTTCTCTCCCAACACTCGCGCTTTAGTCGTAAATCACTTTCTTCTTCCAGTCCGCTTCCGCTTCGACATCCTTCAAGCCGGCGGTCAGTTGGTTTTCTTCACCTTCAACCGGGGCAATCTTGTCCATGACCTGGGCATTGGCACGGGCGAGGAGTTTTTCCAGGTATTGCAGTTGCTCTGCGTACATCTGCGGATCCTGCTGTTTGCGCAGATATTGCACGCCGCGTTCGAAGGCGAGGCGGGCCTGGCCGGGTTGGTTTTGTTGCAGGGATTGTTGGCCGAGGTTGTTGAAGAATTCGATGTGCAGCAGCACGAGGATGTGGCGCACTTCGCGGATCCACTGCTTGGCTTCGTTCGGTGGCAGGAAACCGTCGTGGGCGGCGCGGGTGATCTGGCCGTGCAGGGCTTCGAGGAGGAAGCGCACATCTTTGGCTTTGGCTTCGGTCAGGATCGGCGCGGGCGGGTTGTTCACCGGGATTGATTCGCCTTGCGCCACCAGGGCGCTGAGTTCGGTGATCCGCGCCTTGGTGGTTGCGCTGGTTTTTTCCAGATTCAGCAGGCGCTGGCAGACGTTGAGTTCCAGGCGGGTCAGCAGCAGCTTGAGCGCCGGGGTCATGAACTGGCCGGGGAAGGTTTCGGTCAGTTCGCCGCAGCGGCGCAGGCGGTCGTTGAGTTCGACTTTGGTGCGGGCCTTCTCCAGTTTGTTGTTTTCCACCACATGGTTCATGTAGCCAATGGCGATCAGAATTGCGATCCCGGCTATGACTAGCAGGGTGATCATGAGTGGTGTCACCGGTAAGACCTCTTTATAGGGTTCGCATGCGAGTGTAGTGGCTGGGCATTTGGGCGCCTAGCGCCGCTCGACGGGTTTGATCGGCTGCTGCACTCTGTATCGGCCGCCGGCTGTATAGATGAATGCTGGCGCTTGATGTGCAGATTGCCATCACTGTGCGGTGGACTATAACGCCTTGGCGAGTGGCGGAATATAGGCGTCAGGTTTCGGATGACGGAAAAGCCCTACGCGGCTCGTAATCCGGGTCGAAGTCATTGATTTAAATAAATTTATATCAGGGGGTTGACGACCTCTCAATCCATCCATAGAATGCGCGCCACTTGCAGCGTAAAGCACACAGCGAAACGCGGCAGGGAGTGAATGTTGTAGTGTGTCCCCTTCGTCTAGTGGCCTAGGACACCGCCCTTTCACGGCGGTAACAGGGGTTCGAGTCCCCTAGGGGACGCCAATGCGGGAATAGCTCAGTTGGTAGAGCACGACCTTGCCAAGGTCGGGGTCGCGAGTTCGAGTCTCGTTTCCCGCTCCAATTTTAAACAGCAGTGCTTTCGGGCGGTGCTGAGTGAAACCAGAACCCAGTCTTCGGATGCGGATCTGGACACCGAAACACACACCATGTGTTCCGGGTAGCGTGTCCCCTTCGTCTAGTGGCCTAGGACACCGCCCTTTCACGGCGGTAACAGGGGTTCGAGTCCCCTAGGGGACGCCATTTGCGGGAATAGCTCAGTTGGTAGAGCACGACCTTGCCAAGGTCGGGGTCGCGAGTTCGAGTCTCGTTTCCCGCTCCAATTTCACAAAAACGCCGATCAGTGATGATCGGCGTTTTTGTTTGTGCGCGTTTTGTGGCGGCAACGAAAAGGACCCTGCCCGGAACCCGGGCAGGATGCCTTTTTCAGGCCCTTTTCAATTGCAATGAAATCACGGAATCATACAGCTGCCGGATTCTGCTTCTCGGGGTCAATCCCATAAAGAACAATCGCCTCGGCGACTTTTTCACGTGTTATCGCTCCGTCATCAGCCAGGGCTTTCAAGGCCGCCAAGGCAATGAAATGGCGATCCACTTCGAAAAACCGACGCAGCGATTCGCGGGTGTCCGATTGGCCAAAACCGTCAGTACCCAAGGCGACAAAGCGGCGATTGGGCACGAACGGGCGGATCTGATCGGCGAATATCTTCATATAGTCGGTCGCGATGACCACCGGGCCCTGTGCATCCTGTAGGCAGCTTTCAACATGGCTGATGCGAGGCGTCTGTTGTGGATGAAGCAGGTTCCAGCGTTCGGCAACCTGGCCCTCCCGACGCAGTTCGGTCAGGCTGGTGACGCTCCATACGTCACTGCTGACGGCAAAATCCCGCTCCAACAACTGCGCAGCGGCGACGACTTCCAACAGGATCGAACCGCAACCCATCAGTTGCACATGCTTGCCTTCGTCGGGCTGCGCACTGGTGCTGAGCCGGTACATGCCTTTGAGGATGTCTTGCTCGACACCCTCGGGCATCGGCGGATGGGCGTAGTTCTCGTTGAGCAGCGTGATGTAGTAAAAGATATCCTCGTTGTCGACATACATCCGCCGCATCCCGTCCTGGATGATCACCGCCAATTCATAGGCGTAAGTGGGGTCGTAGGACACGCAGCAGGGGATGGTGGAAGACAGGACATGGCTATGGCCGTCGTCGTGCTGCAGGCCTTCGCCCATCAGCGTGGTCCGGCCGGACGTGGCGCCGAGCAGGAAACCCCGGGCACGGGCGTCACCTGCCGCCCAAGCGAGGTCGCCCACGCGCTGGAAGCCGAACATCGAGTAGAAAATATAGAAGGGCACCGTCATTACGGCGTGGGTGCTGTAGGAAGTGCTCGCGGCGATCCAGGAAGAAATTCCGCCGGATTCGTTCAGGCCTTCCTGCATGATCTGGCCATCCCTGGCTTCCTTGTAATAACTCAGTTGGCCGGCGTCCTGAGGCGTATAGAGCTGGCCGACATGGGAGTGGATGCCAATCTGGCGGAACAGGCTTTCCATACCGAAAGTGCGTGATTCGTCGGGGACGATCGGCACGATCAGTTTGCCAATATTCGGGTCCTTGAGCAGCGTGCCGAGGATGCGCACGAACGCCATGGTCGTCGAGATCGCCCGCTCGCCAGTCCCTTTGAGCTGTGTATCCAGCGCCGACAAAGGCGGGACCTGCAATGGCGCGACGGCATTGAAACGGGCCGGGATGTAGCCGCCCAACTGCCTGCGCCTGGCTTGCAGGTACAGGGTTTCGACGCTGTCCGCAGCCGGTTTGAGGTAAGGCATGTCGCCGAGCTGATCATCACTGAGTTCCAGTCCGAACCGATCACGGAACGCCTTCACCGCGTCGTCGCCCATCTTCTTGAGCTGGTGGTTGATGTTCTGACCTTCACCGGCCTCGCCCATACCGAAACCCTTCACCGTCTTGGCCAGGATCACCGTCGGTCCGCCGATGTGGCGCATGGCGGCGGCGTAGGCGTTGTGGACTTTCTCCGGATCGTGGCCACCGCGGGACAGTTTCCAGATGTCGTCATCGCTCAGGTCACTGACCAGCTCCAGCAGCTCAGGGTATTTGCCGAAGAAATGCTCCCGCACATACGCGCCATTCTGCGCCTTGTAGTTCTGATAGTCGCCATCGACGCACTCCATCATCCGTTGGCGCAGCAGGCCGGTCCTGTCCTTCTCCAACAGGGCATCCCAGCCGCTGCCCCAGATGACCTTGAGTACATTCCAGCCAGCCGCCCGGTACAGGCTTTCAAACTCCTGAATTACCTTGCTGTTGCCGCGAACCGGCCCGTCCAGGCGCTGCAGATTGCAGTTGACGACAAAGATGAGGTTGTCGAGCTTTTCCCGGCCGGCAAGCGAAATCGCCGCCAGGGATTCCGGCTGGTCCATTTCACCGTCGCCGAGGAATGCCCAGACTTTTCGCCCCTGATGTTCCTTCAGCCCGCGGTCTTCCAGGTAGCGCATGAACCGGGCCTGATACGCGGCGGTAATTGGCCCGAGCCCCATGGACACCGTCGGGAATTGCCAGAACTCCGGCATCAGCCGTGGATGTGGATAGGATGAGATACCGTCACGATCGGTTTCGCGGCGGAAGTTGTCGAGTTGCTCTTCACTCAGGCGTCCTTCGAGATACGCCCGTGCATAGATGCCAGGTGAGGAGTGGCCCTGGATGTACACCATGTCGCCGGCGAACTGCTCGGTGCGGCCACGGAAAAAATGCTCGAAGCCGACGTCGTACAAAACCGCCGCCGACGCGTAGGACGCGATGTGTCCGCCCACGTTCGAATGTTTGCCGGCGCGCAGCACCATGGCCAACGCGTTCCAGCGGATATAGGCATTGATCCGGCGCTCCACGGCCAGGTCGCCGGGGTAGGGCTGCTGGCGTTCGACCGGGATCGTATTGACGTAGGGCGTCGTCACGCGCCCGTAGAAATCACCGTGACGGTTGGCGTCGAAATCGAGCATCTGATCGATCAGATAGTGGGCGCGAGGGCGTCCTTCGACACTCGCCACCGACTCAATCGATTCGAGCCATTCGCGAGTCTCTTGTGGATCCTCGTCGAGAAAAGCGGGTTGTTGTGCCATCGTTGTCGTCTCCTGAACATTGCAGCAGCACCGAGTCGTTTGGTGCCTGACCAAGGGGCGTGGGTCAGCGCCAGCCTTCGAGTTTGTAGTTGCAGTTGCAACTACGTGAAAGAACTTAGCCTGCCGTGCGCTACAATTGCAACTAAATCGATTTCATGAAAAAGGTGATGCATGTCTTCCAACGAGCCGGATACCTGGTT
The DNA here is from genome assembly GCF_036283065.1 of Pseudomonas moraviensis subsp. stanleyae. Taxonomy (GTDB): domain Bacteria; phylum Pseudomonadota; class Gammaproteobacteria; order Pseudomonadales; family Pseudomonadaceae; genus Aquipseudomonas; species Aquipseudomonas stanleyae. Next base: position 286,871 of record NZ_JAADJI010000005.1, on the reverse strand, counting down.
CAGATTCGTCAGGGCGCACCGCTGCCTGATCCGCGAGATCGAGCGCCGGCTGGCGGCCGCCGGGCTGCCGGCCTACGCCTGGTACGACGCGTTATGGGGGCTGGAAAGCGGCCCCGAAGGCACGCGGCGAATGAACGAATTGGCGGATGTAATGGCCATCGAGCGCTACAACCTGACGCGCCTGGTGGACCGTCTGGAAGCCGAAGGTCTGGTCATCCGCAGCCGCGCCAGTGATGACGGTCGCGGCGCGTATGCCAGCATCACCGAGCAGGGCAAGGCGTTACGCAAGAAAATGTGGGCCATCTACGAAGGCGCAGTGGATGAACTGTTCTTGTCGCAATTTGACGACGCCGAGCAACGGCTTTTCAGCGATGCCCTCGAGCGCGCGGCCAGCGCGGCGCGCAGCAGTGGGCGGGCGAAGTGAGGGAGCTTTTCATTGCAGCAGGTACCGATCCATGGCCTGTTTGATGAGCTCCTCGCTGATGACGCCTTCCTGAGCCAGAACCTGCAGGGCCAGCACCACGATCCAGCGCTCATCCACCCGGCCCATGGCGGATCCGATCGAGTCGGCACCGAGGGCCACGAACCGTGACGTCACATGTGCACCGATCTGCTCGGCGACATGCCGGGCATACCCGGTCACGGCCACCACCGGCCAATCCTCGGTGTCCAGGCAGTCGAACAAATGCGCTGACCTGCGCGGCATCTGCGGATGCAGGCGATTCCAGCGGTGCGCATTGTCCGCATCGCGGGCCAGGCGGGTATAGCTGGGGCAGCTCCACAGTTCGCTGGCCACGCCCCAGTCCTCGCGGAGCAGTTGTGCCGCCGCCGTCACCGATTGCAACGCCAGCCCTGCTCCGAGCAAGCGCACTTTAGGGAGCGCTGAATCGGTATCGATGCTGCTGAGCCGGTACATGCCCTTGAAGGCCTCGATGGCGCTGAGTCGGCTGACGGGAGCGATGAAGTCACTGGGTTCATCGTGAAGTGCCATGTAATAAAAACCGTCATTGCCTTCCACATACAAACTTTGCAAAGCCGCCAGGGTTATGGCCTGCGCTTCGGCGCCGCTGGCGGGATCAAAGGGCAGGCAGTGCGCGTTAGCGACCAGCCAGAGCGGCACCCAGGGATGAGCCCCCTTGGGCCAGCGTGAAGGCAAGGTTTCGATGTCATTGCATAGAATGCCGCGATGGGCGGATTCATTGGAAAGCGCACACAACTCGGCCGATGTCGCCGAAGTGGTCAGGTACAGCAGCGGTTTTTCACTGGAGCGAGCTGTGGCGCTCAAGCGCAGGGGCCAGGCGTTGATCCGGGTCTGGGCATTTGCGGTTTGGCTCTGTTTGCTGGAGCGGATGACCCAGATGTGCCTGGCTGTTCCCGGATCCGTTTCGAGGCGATTGGCGATATCGACCATGGTTAGCAGCGGCGAGGAAGAGCCCGCAGTCTGCTGCGGTGGAACTGTGCGGATCTTATCGATGCAGGCCTGAGCGGCCAGGCTGGTTTCTGGCGTCTTAGTGAAGCTGGAAAAGCCGATCATTCCACAATCTCCGTACGTTCCTTCGTGCCTGCACCTTACTCAAGGCTTCAATGTGATTGCAAGTGCAATGAAGTTGGGTGTCGGTTGCAGGCGATCGAAGTCCGACCTGATCAGGGGGCTGACAGCCTCGACGCGCGCGTTTTTTGGGGGCAAAAAAAAGGACCCGATGCGGGTCCTTCCGTATGTTTAACCCGGTCACAAGCGACCGGGTTAAAACAGCGCATCAGAGCTTCGGCAACTGCCCGACACGCCCCATCATTTCCGTGACGATCTGCAGATCCAGCAGGAACTGCTCGACGGTCTTGAACTCGCCATCGGTGTGGCCGGTGTATTTGGCTTCAGGTCGCGCCAGGCCGAATTGCACGCCGTTCGGCAATTCGTGGACCGAAGTCGCGCCAGCGGAAGTACCGAATTCCGACTTCATGCCGAGGTTTTCGCTGGCCACGGCGAGCAACGCCTTGACCCATTCACCTTCGGGATTGCGATACATCGGTTCGGCCACTGAATAGTCGAATGCGACCGCGACATGGGTCTTCTTGCTCCAGGCATCCAGTTTCTCGGCGATCTCGGCCTTGAGTTTCTCCGGCGACTTGCCCTTCGGCACCCGCAGGTTCACCGCCAGTTTGAAGGCCTTTTGATCTTCACCAACATAGGTCAGCGAGGTGGTCAGTGGTCCCATGAACGAGTCGGAGAAACCCACGCCAAGTTTTTTACCCAAGTAATCCAGGCCCCAGTTGTCATCGGCATAACGCGCGGCATCGGTGAACTGGTTGTGCTTGAGCGCGACTTTGCCATCCAGACTGTTGATGAAACTCAGCATTCGTGCGACCGGATTGACACCGGACTCTGGTTCGGACGAGTGCGCAGAAACCCCCGTTACAGTCAGTTTGACGTCCTTGCCATCAACCTTCGCAGCGACCTCAAAGTCGCCACCATTGGCTTTCGCATAGGCGTCGCCAGCTTTTTGCAGACTGGCGGCGAGCTCGGCAGGCTTGTCGGTTACCAGTGTGACAACCGAAGCCGATGGAATCTGGTTGGTCGCTTTGCCGCCGGTCATCGAAAGGATTTCCGCGCCGTTGCCTTCGCCTTTACGTTTGGCAAAGTTGGCCATGACAGTGCCGTAACCTTTTTCGGCGATCACCACCGGATAACCGCCGTCCAGCGCCATGTTGTAGTTCGGCGTCGGGTTGCGCTCGAAGTAGTAGGGAATGGCGTCGCCGCTGGTTTCTTCGGTGGTGTCGACCAGCAGTTTGAAATTGCGTGCCAGTGGCAGCTTCTCGTCCTTGATCACTTTCATGGCGTACAGCGCCACGACGATGGCGTTCTTGTCATCCTCGGTGCCGCGACCGTACATGCGATCACCAATCAGCGTGACTTTGAACGGGTCGAGCTTGGTGCCGTCTTTCAGCACCCAGTTTTCCGGGGTCACTGGCACCACATCAGCGTGTGCATGAATGCCAACGACTTCGTCGCCTTTGCCGTCCAGAGAAATTTCGTAGACACGGTTATCGATGTTGCGGAATTTCAAACCGAAGGATTCGGCGAGTTTCTGAATCTCGCCGGCAATCTTGATGAATTCAGGGTTGTCGTGCTGCGCCACGCCGTCCTTGCGGAAGGTTGGAATCTCGACGAGTTGACGCAGGGTTTCCAGCGCGGCCTTGCCGTATTTCACGCGGGTGTAGATACCCAGCAGGCGGTGGATTTCATTCTGCTGCTGGGCGTTCAGGGTCTTGTTATCGAGGAAAGCGCTGATGGACGGGTTGAGGTTATCCGTCTTGGCCAGGTCGTTTTTCGCCAGGCTGCCAAGGAAGCTGCGGAAATCCGTCAAGCTCTTGCCGTCGAAGGATTTCAGGATCGCTGCGCTCTGCTCGGCAGTGATGTTGGCTTGGGCGGCGCTGGTAAATGTGGCGAGGCTGGCCATGACCAGAGTGGCGGCGGCCAGTTTTTTCAGGGAAAAGACCATGGAACAGGCATTCCTTTGCTAAGGGTGGGAGGTAATAATTCTGACGCTTGTGGCAGAAACATTTTGCAACCTAACACCGTGAGCGGGTGAAGAGGGAGTCACAAACTTGATCTGTCGCACAGAAATGCAAAAGAGGCGCAAAGATGAAAAAGTCCCGGCAGCTGATGCCGGGACTTTTTTGCGTGGGTTACATCGACAGCATCAGGCGTCCGGCGAACAGAATCAGGATGACGCCCATGCTGCGCTCGAACCAATGTCCCAGGCGCATGAACAGCAGGCGCACTTTGTTGCTGGAGAAAAACAGCGCGACGATGACGAACCACAGCGCGTTGACGAAGCACATCCACAAACCGTAGAACGCCTGAATCTGCAGGGGTGTGCTGGCGCTGATGATCGTGGTGAAGATTGCCAGGAAAAACAGCGTGGCCTTGGGGTTGGTCGCGTTGGTCAGAAATCCGGTGCTGAAGGCTTTGAACAGCGACTGTTCGACCAGCGGCTCGTCAGCGGTTTTTTCGCCTTCGACGCTGCTTTTCGGTTTGCTGCGGATCAGGCTGACGCCCAGATAAAGGATGTAGGCACCGCCGACAACCTTGGCGACGGTGAGCAGCCAAGGCGTGGTGTGCATCAACGCGCCGACGCCGAGCAAGGTATACAGCACATGCACGGAAATCCCCGCGCCGATGCCCAGCGCGGTGCAGATGCCGACAAGGCGACCGAAGCGCACGCTCTGGCGGATGGTCACGGCGAAGTCCGGGCCGGGTGCAACGACGGCGAGGAAGTGGATGGTGGCCAATGCGAGAAATTCGCCCAGGTAATTGGAAAGCATGTCAGCTCCAGAAAGTCAGAGGGGAAGCATTGCCGCGATAGCCGACAAAGAACGACAGGCTCAAACGCGGATCCGCTACGCCCGGGGTCACCGAGTGCATGCGGCGCGAGTTGAACATGATGAAATCGCCGGGCTGCGGGCGCACTTCGAGCGCTGGCGGCCCCAGCAGCGCCGGCTCGATGCCATAACTGTCGCCTCGCATTTCGTCGAATTGGTCCGGGGTGATGTGGTCATTCCACATCTGCAGAGCGCCACCTTCGGTGGGCATGTTCAGGTAGACGTTGCAGGCAAACTGCGCCTCGAGGCTGCGTGCCTGAAAGCTGTCCGGGGCGTCCTTGGCGAAAATGTCGTGGTGGGCGAGAAAGCACACGCCGGGTTTGACCACCCGCGACAAGCCGACGTACATCTTGCGCCCGTAGAGGTTTTCCAGATGCGCGCCGGCGGGCCAGGACTCGTCGAGCATGCAGCGCAGGGTGTCGATCGGCGAGGAGTAGGGCGCGCAGCGCTGGCGCAGTTCGTCGATGTTGCGGGTGGCGCGTTCGAAGTAGTCCTCGATCAGCAGCGGCTGGTTTTCCGCCTCGTAAAAGGCCATGCCGATGCGGCCGATGCTCGGCGCATTGATGTAGCCCTCAAAGCCCGGGGCGAGAATCTTGTCACCGATTTCGATCGCCAGCGGCTCGGGTAGAAAGCGTTTGACGCGGATGGCGAGGACTTCTTCGTTGGCCAGTTTTTTTATGCACGTCTCATCGAGACGCTCGACGTCTAGCATCATTTGTTTTAGGTCCATCTATCGATAGTCAACGGAACCGGCGAGTGCGGTTCCCCGGCGTCGGACGCTGCGCGACGGCAATGCCCGAAATGCTCAATCCACGCTGTAGTGGACGGACAGCGTGCCTTTCTTCTGCGAAAGCGACGCGATCGTGACTGTGCCCAGATCCTTCAGGCTGCGTACGTGGGTGCCACCGCAGCCATAGGCCGGCAGTTCACCAAAACTGATTTCCCGCGCGCCTTCGCGCAGGGAGGTCAGGCGCGGCAGATCGTGTTCGATCCACTGCTCGATGCCGGTTTGCACCGTTGTCGCATCGACTTCTTCAGCGCCATCACCTGGCTTGAACTGCACCCGACCTTCGTCCGGCCAGTGATGCGCCTTGATCGGCATCCAGCCCTTGGCCTGAATGAAATGACCGATCAGGTGACCGGCCGAGTGCATGCGTGTGTTGAAGCGGCGGCGCTGTTCATCGACCCGGATGACGGTCATGCCCAGCGGCACCGGGCGGTCGACAAAATGAACGATGCGCTCCGGTTCCTGCACCACGCGCGATACCCGGCTTTCACCGATCCAGCCGGTGTCGCAAGGCTGACCGCCGCCCTGGGGGTGGAACAGGGTAGCGCGCAGCACTACGGCGAATTCGTTCTCGTGGGGTGTGCAGTCGAGGACTTCGACATTCGCCTTGAGGTCATCACTGTGAAAAAACAGGCGAAGCGTCATATTCCATGCCCTGATCGAAGTTCTGTTTTTATTATATGAATCGTGCAATAACGTGATAATCCATTCGAACATCAAAGGACTTGTGCGTTGTGAGCATCAATCTTCCACTGCCGCTGCTGGGTGAAATGGCGATTTTCGTCAAGGTTGTCGAGACCGGCAGCTTCTCTGAAGCGGCGCGGCAGATGGGTTCGTCTCCCTCAGCGGTCAGTCGCAGCATTTCCCGTCTGGAGAAGGCTTTGGCCACGCGCTTGCTGCAACGCACCACGCGCAAACTGCGCTTGAGCGATGGTGGTGAAGAGGTGTTCAAGCGTTGCCAGGAAATGGTCAGCGCGGCCAGGTCGGTGATGGAGATCAGCGGCCAGTTCACCCACGAAGCCGAAGGTCTGGTGCGGGTCAGCGTGCCGAAAGCGGTGGGGCGGTTTGTGATTCATCCGCACATGCCCGAGTTTCTGCGGCGCTATCCCAAGGTCGATGTCGAGTTGTTGCTGGAAGATCGGCAGGTTGATCTGATCGATGACCATGTCGATCTGGCGATTCGCATCACTGATCGTCCGCCGGCCGGTCTGGTCGGGCGGCAGTTGCTGACGATCGATCATTTGCTCTGCGCCACGCCGCAATACCTGGCCGAACATGGCACGCCGACGCATCCTCACGATTTGCTCAATCACAGTTGTATCTATCTGGGCGAAACGCCGAGCGATGCGCGCTGGAAATTCAAGAAAGGCAGCAAGGCGGTGACGGTCGGTGTGCGCGGGCGCTATGCCGCCAATCACACCGGGGTGCGGTTGGGGGCGGTGTTGCAGCATATCGGGATTGGCAGTCTGCCGTATTTCACGGCGCGTTATGCGTTGGAGCAGAAGTTGATTGTGCAGGTGCTGCCGGAGTGGACGTTTCTTGCTTCCTATCATGGTGGGTTGTGGTTGTTGCATTCGCCGACGCGGTATTTGCCGCCGAAGTTGCGGGTGTTTATTGATTATCTGGTGGAGTGTTTGCAGAAGGAGCCGACGTTGGGCAGGCCGGGGAAATCGGCCGGTGAGAGCAATGCGGCTGTGGCTTATGAGCTGCCGGAGAGTGAGGGGTTGCTTTGAGGTTTTCTGGGGGGCTTGGCGGCCTTTGGGCCGACCATGCTCTGGTGGTTTGGGTGAATATCCGTTGCTTCGGGGGTTGCTTCTGGCGGTTTCGCCCTTACGGCGAGTCACTTTTTCAGACGCCGGAATGCCGGCCCAGCAAAAAGTAACCAAAAGGCTAGCTCCTGCGTTCGGCCCTCGCAGGCTCGGGTTCCTTCGCTGCGGGATCGATCCGGGCGCAGCGTTTCCGGTTTGCTTCGCTGCACCTCCTTCCGCTGTGTACGACTGCGTCGTACGGTCGCTGCGCTCCCACGCCCGGATCATTCCCTCCACTCAGCCTTCCGACGTCGCCCGTGGATCAAGATCAAGAGCACTCGAGCTAACGCTCATTGTTGAGTGGTGAAAAGCGTGTGGTCTGCTTTGGATCTGTGTTGGATTCGCCCCTCATCGGAACGCCGCCCGCCCAGCCCTCTCCCGAGGGAGAGGGGGCCGATTTTTTGGCTTTTCGAAATCTGTATTCGACTCGGTAATTCAGGTCGGCGTACCTCGTCCAAACAACGCGGTCAATCCCCTCTCCCTCCGGGAGAGGGCTAGGGTGAGGGGCTTTTGATCTTCTGCATATTTGCATTCGATTCGGTATCACAGAACGACGTAACTCGCCCAAACACCTCGGTCAGTCCCCTCTCCCTCCGGGAGAGGGCCAGTGAGGGGCTTGATCTTGTGCATATTTTTGCATTCGACTCGGTATCACAGAGCGACGTAACTCGCCCAAACACCACGGTCAGTCCCCTCTCCCTCCGGGAGAGGGCTAGGGGGAGGGGCTTTTGATCTTCTGCATATTTGCATTCGACTCGGTATCACAGAGCGACGTAACTCGCCCAAACACCACGGTCAGTCCCCTCTCCCTCCGGGAGAGGGTTAGGGTGAGGGTGTTTTTGATCTTGAATAAAAAGGCCCGCATGGAATCTCCATGCGGGCCTTTTCATTTCCGTTTGAATATCAGTGCTTGCTGTCCTGTGCGGACATGGCCAGCAGTTGTTTTTCCTGGTTCCAGTCGAACGGTTCGTCGTTCTGTTCGGCTTCGTAGCGGCGTTCTTCGAGGGCCTGGTACAGGTCGATTTCTTCGTCGGAGAGGTAGTGCAGGCAGTCGCCGGCGAAGAACCACAGCAGGTCGCGTGGGATCAGGTGGGCGATTTGCGGGTAGCGGGTGATGACTTGGGTGAGGATGTCCTGGCCCAGGTATTGGCTTTCGATAGGGTCGATCGGCAGGGAGGCCAGCAGTTCGTCGAAGCGCTCGAGGAACAGGGCATGGCTTTCTTCGGGCACTTGTTCGGCCTCACCTACGGCGACCAGGATACTGCGCAGGTGGTCGAGCAACACGAGATGATCGGCAACGACGTTGGACACGAGATAAGTCCTCAAGAGCAAAACGGGCGCGGGAGTATAAAGCCCTCGCGCCGTTTTTTCACAAAAACCGGGATCAGCGGACTTTGCCCTCTGCCTGGGTCAGTTCGTCTTTGTCGAAATCATCGACGTCGATCACCTTGCGGCGGGCCGCTTCGGCGTCGCGCAGGCTTTGCGCTTCGACAGCTTGCAGCACGCCGGCCTCCAGGGCGGCATCAATGGCATGTTCGCCTGCTGCCGGTTTGACCTGGCCGCTTTTCAGCGCGATGTGCAGCTTTTTGTGCAGCGGTTGCGCAGCGTTGAGCAGGTTGCTGGCGTGTTGCAATGCGCCCACGGCATCGTCCGCCGATTGCGGGCGGTAGCAGCCGGCGAGCAGTTCTTCCAGTGCCGGATCGCCTTTGGCGCGACCAATGACCGCAGCGACTTCGGCACCGAGTTTGTCCGACGGGCCTTTGTGACGGCGGCCGAACGGGAACACGATAACCCGCAGCAGGCAGCCGAAGACCTTGTTCGGGAAGTTGCTCAGCAGTTCATCCAGCGCGCGCTCCGACTGGCCGAGGCTCTCTTCCATGGCCCAGCGGAACAGCGGTTCCATATACGCCGGCGAATCGAGGTCGTGATAGCGTTTGAGCGCGGCGGAGGCCAGATACAGGTTGCTCAACACATCACCGAGGCGCGCTGACAGGCGTTCGCGGCGTTTCAGTTCGCCGCCCAGGAGCATCATGCTGAAGTCGGCAAGCATGGCGAATGCGGCAGCCTGACGGTTGAGCGCGCGGAAGTAGCCTTGGCTGATCCTGTCGCCCGGCGCATGTTCGAAGTGACCGAGCCCGAGGTTCAGCACCAGTGTGCTGGCCGCGTTGCTCACGGCGAAGCCGATGTGCTTGAGCAGCAGGCCATCGAATTCCTTGAGTGCCTGTTCCTTGTCCGCACGACCAGCCAGGGCCATTTCCTTGAGTACAAACGGATGGCAGCGGATCGCGCCCTGGCCGAAGATCATCAGGTTGCGTGACAGAATGTTCGCGCCTTCGACGGTGATGAAGATCGGCGCGCCGTTCCAGCTGCGGCCGAGGTAGTTGTTCGGCCCCATGATGATCGCTTTACCGCCATGCACATCCATGGCGTGGCTGATGCATTCGCGGCCGCGTTCGGTGAGGTGATATTTGAGGATCGCCGAGAGCACCGAGGGTTTTTCACCGAGGTCCACCGCGTTGGCGGTGAGCATGCGGGCGGCGTCCATCATCCACGCGTTGCCGCCGATGCGCGCCATCGCTTCCTGGATGCCTTCGAACGCCGACAGCGGCACATTGAACTGTTCACGAATCTGCGCGTACTGGCCGGTCACCAGACTGGTGAACTTGGCCGCGCCGGTGCCGACGGCTGGCAGCGAGATCGAACGCCCGACCGACAGGCAGTTCATCAGCATCATCCAGCCCTTGCCGAGCATTTCCTGGCCGCCGATGAGGTAGTCCAGCGGAATGAACACGTCCTTGCCGGAGTTCGGCCCGTTCATGAACGCGGCGCCCAGCGGCAGGTGACGACGACCGATTTCCACGCCTGCGGTATCGGTCGGGATCAGCGCCAGACTGATGCCGAGATCTTCTTCTTCACCGAGCAGGTGATCCGGGTCGTAGGCCTTGAATGCCAGGCCAAGCAGAGTCGCGACCGGGCCGAGGGTGATGTAGCGCTTCTCCCAGTTCAGGCGCAGGCCGATGACTTCTTCACCCTCCCACTGGCCCTTGCAGATGATCCCGGTGTCGGGCATCGCGCCAGCGTCGGACCCCGCCAGCGGGCCGGTGAGGGCGAAGCATGGAATATCGTCGCCACGGGCCAGGCGCGGCAGGTAGTGATTGCGTTGTTCGTCAGTGCCGTAATGCAGAAGTAATTCGGCCGGGCCGAGGGAGTTGGGCACCATCACGGTAGAGGCGAGGTCACCGCTGCGGGTCGCCAGTTTCATTGCCACTTGCGAGTGGGCATAGGCAGAGAAGCCCTTGCCGCCGTATTCCTTGGGAATGATCAGGGCGAAGAAACCGTGTTGCTTGATGTGCGTCCAGGCTTCGGGCGGCAGGTCCATCGACTGACCTATCTGCCAGTCGCTGACCATCGCGCAGAGTTCTTCGGTCGGACCGTCGATGAAGGCTTGTTCTTCTTCGCTCAACTGCACCTTGGGATAGGACAGCAGTTTGTCCCAGTCAGGACGGCCGCTGAACAGCTCGCCGTCCCACCACACGGTGCCGGCATCGATCGCGTCGCGTTCGGTCTGCGACATCGGCGGCAGGGTTTTCTGGAACCAGTTGAACAGTGGCGCGGTGAAGTGTTTGCGGCGCAGGTCAGGCAGCAACAATGGCGCGGCGACCACCGCCAGCAAGACCCAGAAGATCAACAACAGCCAGCCCGGCGCGTGACTGAAAATCCCCATCGCCACCAGATAGGCAGCGACGATGCCCAACGCGGGCAGCGGGGCGATGCGTCGATGGGCGAGATACGCCACGCCGACGATCAAAACCAGTATCCACAACAACAGCATATTCAGTCCTCCGTGAACCAAGGCAAATCGACCCTCCAGAGCTTAGACGGCATCTGTAAATCCGGGTGGTCAGAGCATGGTGATTGAAATCGTGGGAAACCCCGGATGGTTTTCGTAGGTTCGGTGGGCAACACGTGTGGGAAATCGTTCGTTGCTGCGCAGCTTTGCTTTCAGGTTTGGCCGAAACGTCGTTATCTCTGTGCTCAGGCTGTCGCTAGACTCGTGGCTTACCCAGGAGATTGCCGTCATGCACGAGTATCTGAGCCCCGGCCGCTTCATCGATAGTGACCACCCGGCAGTGGTGGAGTTCGCCGAGCAGCATCGCGGCGCCAGCAATGATCCGCGTGAGCAGGCGATCAGTCTTTATTACGCCGTGCGTGAGGCGGTGCGCTACAACCCCTACACCTTCAGCCGTGATCCGCAAACCTTGCGTGGCAGTTACGCGCTGGCAGCGGGAGAGAGCTACTGCGTGCCGAAAGCCACGCTGCTCGCCGGTTGCGCGCGGCATTGCGGGATCCCGGCGCGCATCGGTCTGGCCGATGTGCGCAATCACCTGTCGACGCCGCGACTGCTCGAGTTGCTGAAAAGCGATGTGTTTGCCATGCATGGCTACACCGAGCTGTTTCTCGATGGCCGCTGGGTCAAGGCGACGCCGGCGTTCAACCAGCAACTGTGCGAATTGTTCAACGTCGCAGCGCTGGAATTCGACGGGGTCAACGACAGCGTTTTTCACCCGTTCAACCGCGACGGCGTGCAGTTGATGGAATATCTGCTCGATCACGGCCAGTTCACTGATGTGCCGGAAATCTTCTTCTTCGAGCACCTGCAAAAGTGCTATCCGCATCTGTTTGCTGAGCAGTTGCCGTTGCTGCTGGGCGATATGCAGACGGATTTGAGTCGTACCTGATCCGGCGTATGCTGGCCGTCCACTCATGTGCAAAGAGGCGGTCATGCTGAAGATCTGGGGACGGAAAAATTCATCGAACGTCAGGAAGCCCTTGTGGGCTGCCGAGGAGCTGGGCCTGGCCTACGAGGCCATTGATGCCGGGGGCGCGTTCGGTGTGGTCGACACGCCCGAGTACCGTGCGATGAACCCCAACGGCCGGGTGCCGGTGATCGAGGATGATGGTTTCGTGCTGTGGGAATCCAACGCCATCGTGCGCTATCTGCTGGCCAGACATGCACCGGACAGCGCCTGGTATCCGGCCGATGCGCAAGCCCGCGCCGCGGCGGACAAGTGGATGGATTGGACTACTTCCAGTTTCGCCGGGCCGTTTCGCACGGTGTTCTGGGGTGTGTTGCGCACGCCTGCCGAGAAGCAGGACTGGAAGGCGATCAATGCTGCGATCAAGGAATGCGATGAGTTGCTGAACATGGCCGACCATGCCCTGATCAGCCAGCCTTACCTCTCCGGCAATGACATCGGCATGGGCGACATCCCGCTGGGCAGCTTCATTTACGCCTGGTTCGAAATGCCCATCGAGCGCGCCCCGCAACCCCATCTGCAAGCCTGGTATGAACGTTTGAAGCAGCGTCCGGCCTATCAGAAAGCGGTCATGACCGCGTTGACTTGATAATTACTATCGACACACTTGACTGTACTTGTGCGGCGGCGGCAAGCACCATTGCGAACTTGCGCCGCGGTTGTTTCCCTCGCCGCTCGCCCTTATTTACTTCTTTCCTTCCTTCTTGGTGCGTAAATCCGATATGAGTTCCGCTCTGTCCATCCGGCAGCTAACCAAAACCTACGGCAACGGGTTCCAGGCCTTGAGTGGTATCGATCTGGACGTCGCCGAAGGTGACTTTTTCGCCTTGCTCGGCCCCAACGGCGCCGGCAAATCCACCACCATCGGCATCCTCTCGACCCTGGTCAACAAGACCAGCGGTACGGTGAATATCTTCGGCCACGATCTGGACAAGAACCCGGCGGCGCTCAAGCGCTCGATCGGCGTGGTGCCGCAGGAATTCAATTTCAACCAGTTCGAAAAGACCTTCGACATCGTCGTGACCCAGGCCGGTTACTACGGTATTCCGGCGAAAGTCGCCAAGGAACGCGCCGAGCAGTACCTGACCCAGCTCGGCCTGTGGGACAAGCGCGATGTGCCGTCGCGTTCGCTGTCCGGCGGCATGAAACGTCGTCTGATGATCGCCCGTGCATTGGTGCACGAACCGCGTCTGCTGATCCTCGATGAGCCGACTGCGGGCGTCGATATCGAGCTGCGCCGTTCGATGTGGACCTTCCTCACCGAGCTGAACCAGAAAGGCATCACCATCATCCTGACTACGCATTACCTGGAAGAGGCCGAGCAGCTGTGCCGCAATATCGGCATCATCGACCACGGCACCATCGTCGAGAACACCAGCATGAAACAATTGCTGGGCCAGTTGCACGTGGAAACCTTCTTGCTGGATCTGAAAAACGATCTGCACGCCGCGCCGCAGTTGCTCGGCTACCCGGCCCGGTTGCTCGACAGCCATACCCTGGAAGTCCAGGTCGACAAATCCATGGGCATCACGGCGTTGTTCACCCAGTTGGCGCAGCAGAACATCGAAGTGCTGAGCCTGCGTAACAAAACCAATCGCCTCGAGGAGTTGTTCGTGTCCCTGGTGGAGAAAAATCTGTCGAAGGTGGCGGTATGAGTTCCGAGTTCGGTCCCAACCTCGTCGCCCTGCAAACCATCGTCTACCGCGAGGTCAAACGCTTCATGCGGATCTGGCCGCAGACGCTGCTGCCGCCGGCGATCACCATGGTTCTGTACTTCGTGATCTTCGGCAACCTGATCGGCCGGCAGATCGGCGACATGGGTGGTTTCACCTACATGGAGTACATTGTGCCGGGGCTGATCATGATGTCGGTGATCACCAACTCCTACGGCAACGTGGTCTCGAGTTTCTTCGGCAGCAAGTTCCAGCGCTCGATCGAAGAGCTGATGGTCTCGCCAGTGTCCCCGCACACCATCCTGATCGGCTTCACCATTGGTGGCGTATTGCGCGGTCTGGCGGTGGGCCTGATCGTGACGATCCTGTCGCTGTTCTTCACCGATCTGCAGGTGCATCACCTCGGCGTGACCATTCTGGTGGTGGTGCTGACCGCGACGATCTTCTCGCTGCTGGGCTTCATCAACGCGGTGTTTGCGCGCAACTTCGATGATATTTCGATCATCCCCACTTTTGTGCTGACTCCGCTGACCTACCTTGGCGGCGTGTTCTACTCGATCACTTTGCTGCCATCGTTCTGGCAGACCGTGTCGCTGGCAAACCCGGTGCTGCACATGGTCAACGCCTTCCGCTACGGCATCCTTGGGGTTTCGGATATCCGCATCGGCATCGCCATTACCTTCATGCTGGTGGCGACGGTGGTGCTGTATCTCGGCTGTGCGCGGTTGCTGGTGAGCGGGCGCGGGATGCGTACCTGATCTCGACCGCAGCGCTTCCTTCGCGAGCAGGCTCGCTCCCACATTGGAATGATGTTCTCTGTGGGAGCGAGCCTGCTCGCGAAGGGGCCAGCCCAGACACAACAAAAAACGGCCTCCCATCGTGGAGGCCGTTTTGCATTCATTTCTGCCGACTTTTTTTGCGCCGCCGCCATTGCCGCGCCACCCACCAGCGCCAGTACAGCATCACCAGAAAGTAGGCGAGGATGCCCAGCACCAGGCCGACAACCACCGAGCCCAGCAGAAACGGCTGCCACAGCGTCGACAATTCGCCGCTGATCCATTCCCAGGTCAACTCGTCCGGCAGGTGCCGCGCCGGCACGTCCATCAGGAATGCCCCTGCCTGGTAGGTACAGAAAAACACCGCTGGCATGGTGATCGGGTTGGTCAGCCAGACCAGACTCACCGCGATCGGCATGTTGCCGCGCACCATCACCGCCAGCGCTGCCGCGACCAGCATCTGCGCGGGTATCGGCAGGAATGCGGCAAACAGGCCGACCGCCATCGCCCGGGCCACCGAGTGGCGATTGAGGTGCCACAGGTTCGGGTCATGCAGCAACTTGCCGAGAAAGCGTAAGGATTTGTGTTCCCTGATGCTCGTCGGGTCGGGCATGTAACGTTTGAATAAGCGCCGGGGCATAAGGCTTCTCGGTCGGTTAAGGCGGCAAGTATGTCTGGATTCTACGAACCGCCCATTCAGACTTTGTGACAATTGTTGACGACGGTGGTGCCGCAGACCCGCTATGCCTAGGGAGGGGACTCTCAAGGACGGGCATATGCGCACAGGGATGATGGCGCTGGCAGTCGGTCTGCTGGCCCCGGTTTTTTTGCCGGCGTTGCCGCCGGTCGGTTGCCTGGTGGTACTGCCGGTGTTGGCGCTGATGCTTTTGCCGTTTCGCAGCTATCCACTGGCATTTTTGCTGTTTGGTTTCACGTGGGCCTGCGTCGGCGCGCAGTGGGCCTTGAATGATCGTTTGCCGCCGAAACTGGATGGCGAAACGCGCTGGCTCGAAGGGCGTGTGGTCGGCTTGCCGCAGCATGGCGACGGCGTGGTGCGTTTCGAGCTGGCCGATGCACACTCACGGCACGAGAAACTGCCATCGCTGCTGCGCCTGGCCTGGTACGCCGGGCCATCGGTCAATAGCGGCGAACGCTGGCGCCTGGCCGTGAAGTTGAAGCGCCCGAGTGGCTTGCTCAACCCGGACGCCTTCGATTACGAGGCCTGGCTGCTGGCACAACGCATCGGTGCGACCGGCACGATCAAGGATGGACGGCGTCTGGCTGAGGCCCGGCATGCCTGGCGCGACGGCGTCCGTCAGCGCCTGTTGGCGGTGGATGCGCAGGGACGGGAGGGCGCGCTGGCGGCGCTGGTGCTCGGTGATGGCTCCGGGCTCAGTCGTGAGGACTGGCAGATACTGCAAGACACCGGCACCGTGCATTTGCTGGTGATTTCCGGCCAGCACATCGGTTTGCTGGCGGCAGTGATGTATCTGCTGGTCGCCGGGCTGGCGCGTTTCGGAATCTGGCCGTTGCGCTGGCCATGGTTGCCCTGGGCATGCGGCCTCGCCTTCGCGGCGGCGCTGGGTTATGGCTTGCTCGCCGGTTTCGATGTGCCGGTGCAGCGCGCCTGCGTGATGGTGGCGCTGGTATTGTTGTGGCGCCTGCGTTTTCGCCATCTCGGCGCGTGGTGGCCGTTGTTGCTGGCGTTCAACGGCGTGCTGCTGTTTGATCCGTTGGCCAGTTTGCGTCCCGGTTTCTGGCTGTCTTTCGCGGCAGTGGCGGTGTTGATCTTCACCTTCGGCGGGCGCTTGGGGGCCTGGCGTTGGTGGCAGACCTGGACCCGCGCGCAGTGGCTGATCGCGATTGGTTTGTGCCCGGTGTTGCTGGCGCTCAGCCTGCCGATCAGCGTCAGTGGCCCCGTGGCGAATCTGTTGGCGGTGCCGTGGGTCAGTCTTGTGGTATTGCCGCCGGCGTTGCTCGGCACGCTATTGCTGCCCGTGCCTTATGTTGGCGAAGGGTTGTTGTGGCTGGCCGGTGGTTTGATCGACTGGCTGTTTATCGGGCTGGCGCTGATTGCCGGGCAATGGCCGGCGTGGATACCTGCCGCCATTCCCTTGTGGGCGCTGGTCTTGGGCAGCCTCGGCGCCTTGTTATTGCTGTTGCCCCGTGGTGTGCCGCTGCGTCCATTGGGCTGGCCGTTGATGTTGCTGCTGATATTGCCGCCCCGAGAGCGAATAGAAGAGGGGCGGGCCGACGTCTGGCAATTCGACGTCGGCCAAGGCCTGGCCATCCTTGTGCGCACCCGCCATCACACGTTGCTGTATGACGCCGGGCCGCGTTTCGGCGAGTTCGATCTTGGCGAGCGGGTGGTGCTGCCAGCGCTGCGCAAACTGAATGTGCAAGCACTCGACCTGATGCTGCTCAGCCATGCCGACGCCGATCACGCTGGCGGCGCTCGAGCAGTGATGCGGGGATTGAAGGTGCAGCGCGTTGTCAGCGGCGATCCGCCAAACCTGCCGCCGGAGCTGAGCGCCGAAACCTGCGCAAGCGGCGAACAGTGGCAGTGGGATGGCGTGCACTTCCAGCTCTGGCAATGGTCGGCTGCCGATGACAGCAACCAGCGCTCCTGTGTCTTGCAGATCGAAGCCAACGGCGAGCGCCTGCTGCTCACCGGCGACATCGACATTCACGCCGAGCGCGTTCTGCTCGACAGCCCACTGGCGGTGCCGACGCAGTGGCTGCAATCGCCCCATCACGGCAGTCGCAGTTCATCCTCGATGGCCCTGCTCAAAGCCTTGCAGCCAGAAGCGGTGCTGATCTCCCGTGGCCACGGCAACTCCTTCGGTCACCCGCATCCAACCGTGCTTGCGCGCTACCGCAAGCAAGGCCTGCGCATCTACGACAGTGCCGAACAGGGCGCCATTCATCTGCAACTGGGCAGCTTCAAGTCGCCGTGGACGATGCGTCACCAACGGCGTTTCTGGCGCGACCCGCCGGCGCCCGGCCGTTGATCGGTGCCAGCATGGCTGCCATCTTACGGTCGTCGGGGCGGCGGGTCTTAATCGCGGATCGGTATGGTAAAGTGGCGCACTTTTTCGAGGGGACTGTCACTGTGTGGGAATTGGTCAAATCCGGCGGCTGGATGATGTTGCCGATCATTCTGAGTTCCATCGCGGCCATGGCGATCGTCGCCGAGCGCCTGTGGACACTGCGCGCCAGTCGCGTCACCCCCGAGCATCTGCTGGGTCAGGTCTGGGTCTGGATCAAGGACAAGCAGCTCAACAAGGAAAAACTCAAGGAATTGCGCGCCAATTCGCCGCTGGGGGAAATCCTTGCCGCGGGCCTGGCCAACTCCAAGCATGGCCGCGAGATCATGAAGGAGTGCATCGAAGAGGCTGCCGCGCGGGTCATTCATGAGCTCGAACGCTACGTCAATGCGTTGGGCACCATCGCCGCGATGTCGCCATTGCTCGGTCTGCTCGGCACGGTGCTGGGCATGATCGACATTTTCAGTGCCTTCACCGGTTCCGGCATGACCACCAATGCTTCGGTGCTGGCCGGCGGTATTTCCAAGGCGCTGATCACTACCGCTGCGGGCCTGATGGTCGGGATCCCGGCAGTGTTCTTCCACCGCTTCCTGCAACGCCGTATCGATGAGCTGGTGGTCGGCATGGAGCAGGAAGCGATCAAACTGGTGGAAGTGGTGCAGGGCGACCGTGATGTCGATCTGGCCGAGGGCCGCGCGTGAAATTCCGTCGCAAGCCTCGGGAAACCATCGATATCAACCTCGCGTCGCTGATCGACGTGGTGTTCATTCTGCTGCTGTTTTTCGTGGTCACTACCACCTTCACCCGCGAAACCCAGCTGCGCGTGGATTTGCCGGAAGCGGTCAGCGGTTCGCCCGCCGAAGATCAGCAAGTCAAACAACTGGACGTCGCGATCAGTGCCGAAGGCGTGTTTTCGGTGAACAACAGGATTCTGCCGAAAAATGATCTGCCGACGCTGATGGAAGCCATGCAGAAAGAATCCAACGGCGACACCAACATGCCGTTGTCGATCAGCGCCGATGGCAAGGCTCAGCATCAATCGGTGATCACCGCCATGGACGCGGCCGGCAAGCTCGGTTTCAGCCATCTGCGCATGACCACGGTCGAGGCGGCGCCGAAATCCTGATGAGCCTGTCCGATCGCCTGCTCGACGCGTGGTATCAGGGGCATCCGGCCCTGACGTTGTTGTGGCCGCTGGAAATGTTGTATCGCCGTGTGGTGATCAACAAACGTCAGCGCTTTCTCGACGGCGAAGGTGAAATCTACCAATCGCCGGTGCCGCTGATCGTGGTCGGCAATATCACCGTAGGCGGCACGGGCAAGACGCCGATGATTCTCTGGCTGATAGAACATTGCCGACGCCGTGGATTGCGCGTTGGCGTGGTCAGTCGCGGGTATGGCGCCAAGCCGCCGCAGCTGCCATGGCGGGTCGAGGCCGAGCAGAGCGCCGAGGTTGCCGGTGACGAGCCCCTGTTGATTGTCCAGCGCACCGGCGTGCCGCTGATGATCGACCCTGATCGCAGCGCCGCCGTCAGAGCCTTGATCGCCAGTGAGCCGCTGGACCTTATTCTGTCTGACGACGGCATGCAGCATTACCGCCTCGCGCGGGATCTGGAACTGGTGCTGATCGATGCCGCACGGGGCCTGGGCAACCAGCGCTGCTTGCCGGCGGGACCGTTGCGCGAGCCGGTCGAGCGCCTGCAAAATGTCGACGGCGTGCTGTTCAACGGTGCCTTGGCTGATCGTGAGGATGGTTTTGCCTTTCGCCTGCAGCCCACCGCGCTGGTCAATCTGCGCAGCGGCGAACATCAGCCGCTCAAGCATTTTCCGCCCGGGCAAGCGCTGCACGCGGTAGCCGGGATCGGCAATCCGCAACGTTTCTTCAATACCCTCGAAGCGCTAGACTGGCGCCCGGTTCCGCATGCATTTGCCGACCACGCCGAGTACAGCGTGCAGGCGTTGAATTTCACCCCGTCATTGCCGTTGGTGATGACCGAAAAGGACGCGGTGAAGTGCCGTGCCTTCGCCGCTGCCGACTGGTGGTATCTGGCGGTCGATGCCGTGCCGTCGCCGGCCTTCGTGGCCTGGTTCGACACGCAGCTGATGCGCCTGTTGCCGGATCGTCTGTTGCCTTAACTGTTTTTATTTCTGGGAATGTTCATGGATACCAAACTGCTCGACATCCTCGCTTGCCCCGTGTGCAAAGGCCCGCTCAAGCTCAGCGCCGACAAGACCGAACTGATCAGCAAGGGCGCCGGCCTGGCGTACCCGATCCGCGACGGCATCCCGGTGATGCTGGAAAGCGAAGCGCGCACCCTGACCACCGACGAGCGCCTGGATAAATGACCACAGCCTTCACCGTTGTCATCCCGTCGCGTTTCGCCTCGACCCGTCTGCCGGGCAAGCCGTTGCTGGATATTGCCGGCAAGCCGATGATCCAGCATGTCTGGGAACAGGCGAGTAAAAGCAGCGCCACCCGCGTCGTGGTTGCCACCGATGACGCGCGCATTGTCGAAGCGTGCAAAAGCTTTGGCGCCGAAGTGGTGCTGACCCGTGAAGATCACAATTCCGGCACTGATCGTCTGGCCGAAGTCGCGGCGAAACTGGGCCTTGCGCCTGACGCGATCGTGGTCAACGTGCAAGGCGATGAGCCGCTGATTCCGCCAAGCGTGATCGATCAGGTCGCCGCCAACCTTGCTGCCCATACCGAAGCGCGCATGGCCACGCTGGCCGAGCCGATCGAAGACGTCGAAACCCTGTTCAATCCCAACGTAGTGAAGGTTTCCAGCGACATCAACGGTCTGGCTCTGACCTTCAGTCGTGCAACCTTGCCGTGGGCTCGCGATGCGTTCGCCAAGAGCCGCGAGCAGCTGCCGGAGGGCGTGCCGTATCGCCGCCACATCGGCATTTATGCCTATCGCGCCGGGTTCCTCCACGACTTCGTGAGCTGGGGCCCATGCTGGCTGGAAAACACCGAATCCCTTGAGCAACTGCGTGCCCTGTGGCACGGCGTGCGCATTCATGTTGCCGACGCGCTGATCGCGCCGCCGACCGGCGTCGACACCGTTGAAGACCTTGAGCGGGTTCGTCGCCTGCTGGGGGCCTGATGCGCGTTCTGTTTGTGTGCCTGGGCAACATCTGCCGTTCGCCCACCGCCGAAGGCGTGTTGCGCCACAAGTTGCGCGAAGCCGGTCTGGCGGACGTGGTCGAAGTAGCGTCCGCCGGCACCGGTGACTGGCACGTCGGCAACCCGCCGGACAAGCGCAGCCAGGCTGCGGCGAAACTGCGCGGTTATGACCTGTCGACGCAACGCGCGCAGCAGGTCAACCGGGCCGATTTCGCCAGCTACGACCTGATCCTCGCCATGGACAGCAGCAACCTGCGCAACCTCAAGGCCTTGCAGCCGTCCGCCGGCAAGGCCGAGCTGGACCTGTTCCTGCGTCGCTATGCTGGATTGGTCGATGAAGTGCCGGATCCGTATTACGACGGCGATCAGGGTTTCGAGCAGGTGCTTGATCTGATCGAAGCGGCCTGCGACCAGGTGCTGATCGAAGTGAAAGGCCGCTTATGAGTTTGCAGGTCCAACCGCAGGTATCACTAAAAGCCTTCAACACTTTCGGCGTTGATGTGCGTGCGCAACTGTTTGCCGAAGCCCACAGCGACGCCGACGTCCGCGAGGCGCTGGCCTATGCCGCGTGCCATGACGTGCCGTTGCTGGTGATCGGCGGCGGCAGCAATTTGCTGCTGACGGCGGATATTCCAGCGCTGGTGTTGCGCATGGCCACTCGTGGCATCCGCGTGCTCAGTGATGATGGCAATCGTCTGGTGATCGAAGCCGAAGCGGGCGAGCCGTGGCATCCGTTCGTGCAGCACACGCTGGCCCAGGGGCTGGCCGGGCTGGAAAACCTCAGCCTGATTCCCGGCACTGTCGGCGCCGCGCCGATGCAGAACATCGGTGCCTATGGCGTCGAGATCAAGGACGTGTTTGCCGGGCTGACCGCGCTCGACCGCGAAAGCGGCGAGCTGCGTGATTTCAGCCTGCAAGACTGCAACTTCGGCTACCGCGACAGCCTGTTCAAACAGAAGCCGGGACGTTGGCTGATCCTGCGGGTGCGCTTCAAGCTTGATCGCGCAGCGCACCTGCATCTGGAATACGGCCCGGTGCGCCAGCGCCTGAGCGAGCAGGGCATCGAGCAGCCGACGCCCACCGACGTCAGCCGCGCCATCTGCAGCATCCGCAGCGAAAAACTCCCGGACCCGGCAGTGCTCGGCAATGCCGGCAGCTTCTTCAAGAACCCGCTGGTGCCCGCCGCCGTGGTTACGCAGATCAAGGCGCAGCACCCGGATCTGGTGGCTTACCCGCAAGCCGACGGGCAGATGAAACTGGCCGCTGGCTGGCTGATCGAGCGCGCCGGCTGGAAAGGTTTTCGCGAGGGCGATGCTGGCGTGCACAAGTTGCAGGCGCTGGTGCTGGTCAACTACGGCACGGCCACCGGCCTGCAACTGCTCGACCTGGCACAACGTATCCAGAAAGACATAGCCGAGCGCTTTCAGGTCGAACTGGAAATGGAGCCCAACAGGTATTGAAGCAGCTGCAAGTTTCAAGCTTCGAGCAGCAAGTTGCACTGCGTCATGAGCTATCTGCCGCTCTTGCTTGCAGCTTGTAGCTAGAAACTTGCAGCTAAAAAGCCCTGTATAAGCAGGGCTTTTTTGTTAATGCTAGGTTAACTTAGCCACCTAACGATACCAATAGTTTGCTCCACCCAAGGCGCGGTTGCGAGCTGCAAACTGCAAGCGAATCCGACACGCCTTCACTTGTAGCTTGCAGCTTGCAGCTTGCCGCTAAGATGTAACCCATAACCACTAAAAAATATGCGGGCGTGCCCATGATTACCCTGAAACTCAACGGTCAAGACCACTCCCTCGATGTCACCGAAGACATGCCGCTGTTGTGGGCGATTCGTGACGTAGCCGGTTACAACGGCACCAAGTTCGGTTGCGGCATGGGCCTGTGCGGCGCCTGCACCATCCACATCGACGGCTTGCCGGCGCGCAGTTGCATCACGCCGATCGGCTCGGTGATCGGCCAGAACGTCACCACCATCGACAATCTCCACGCCGATCCGGTGGGCAAGGTCGTGCAGCAAGCCTGGCTCGACAGCGCGGTCGCGCAATGCGGTTATTGCCAGGGCGGGCAGATCATGTCGGCCACGGCCTTGTTGAAGACCAACCCGAACCCGAGCGACGAGCAGATCGAAGAAGCCATGGTCGGCAACATCTGCCGCTGCGGCACTTACAACCGGATCAAAACCGCGATCCGCCAGGCCTCCACCCACCTGAAGGAGGTGAAGGCATGAGCCGCGTCCCGAATGATTTCGCCCTGAGCAACCTCAGCCGTCGTGGCTTTCTCAAAGGCGTCGGCGCCACCAGTGCGCTGGTCCTCGCCGCGAGCTGGGGCTGGCAGGATGCGCTGGCCGATGACGCGGCGAAGAAGTTCGGCGCCGACGGCATGCCCAATGGCTGGATCGACGATCCCAAGGTCTACGTGAGCATCGCCGCCGATGGCAGCGTCACCGTGGTGTGCAATCGTTCGGAAATGGGTCAGGGCGTGCGCACCAGCCTGAGCATGGTGGTTGCCGATGAGCTCGAGGCCGATTGGGCGCAGGTCAAAGTGCAGCAGGCGCCGGGCGACGAAGTGCGCTTCGGCAACCAGGACACCGACGGTTCGCGCAGCATGCGGCACTGGTACGAACCGATGCGTCGTTGTGGCGCCGCCGCGCGGACCATGCTCGAGCAGGCTGCCGCCGCGCAGTGGAAAGTGCCGGTCGGCGAATGCCATGCGCAACTGCACAAAGTTATTCATAAACCCTCCGGCCGTGAGCTGGGGTATGGCGAGCTTGCCGCTGCGGCCAGTGCGCTGGCAGTGCCGGCGCGTGACAGCCTGCGCCTCAAGCAGCCGTCGGAATTTCGCTACATCGGCAAAGAAGGCACCAAGGCCATCGACGGTGCCGACATCGTCAATGGCCGCGCAGTGTACGGCGCAGACGTGCATTTCGATGGCATGCTCTACGCCACCATCGCTCGCCCTGCGGTGTATGGCGGCAAGGTCAAAAGCCTCGATGACAGCGCCGCACTGAAAGTCCCCGGCGTGCTGAAAGTCATTCAGATCGAAGGCCGGCCATTGCCGTCGGAGTTTCAGCCGCTGGGCGGCGTCGCAGTCGTCGCCAGCAACACCTGGGCGGCGATCAAGGGCCGCGAGGCGCTGAAGATCGAGTGGGACGACGGCCCGAATGCCAGTTATGACTCGATTGCCTATCGCAAAGAGCTTGAAGCCGCGTCGCTGACAGCCGGCAAAGTGGTGCGCAACACCGGTGACATCGACAAGGCGTTGAGCAGCGCTGCCAGCACCCTCGAAGCCTCGTACTACCTGCCGCATCTGGCGCAGGCGCCGATGGAACCCATGGTCGCCATCGCGCGGTTCAAGGACGGCGTGTGCGAAGCCTGGGCGCCGAGTCAGGCCCCGCAGGTCACCCGTGAGCGCATCGCCGAGCGTTTGGGCGTGCCGTTCGAAAAGGTTACTTTCAACGTGACGCTGCTGGGCGGTGGTTTCGGGCGCAAGTCGAAACCGGACTTCGTCGTTGAAGCGGCGATTCTCGCCAAGGAATTTCCCGGCAAGGCTGTACGGGTGCAGTGGACGCGTGAAGACGACATCCACAACTCGTATTTCCACACCGTATCGGCGGAGTACCTGAAGGCCGGCATCGACAAGAACGGCATGCCCTCCGGTTGGCTGCATCGCACCGTGGCGCCAAGCATCACTGCACTGTTTGCCCCGGACATGAACCATGAAGCGGCGTTCGAGCTGGGCATGGGCTTTACCAACATGGCCTACGCGATTCCCAACGTGCGTCTGGAAAACCCTGAAGCCAAGGTGCACACGCGGGTGGGTTGGTACCGCTCGGTGTCGAACATTCCCCATGGCTTCGCGATTCAGAGTTTCGTTGATGAACTGGCGCACAAGGCCGGTGAAGATCCGCTCAAGTACCAGATCAAACTGCTCGGGCCGGATCGGCAGATCGATCCACGCACCTTGAGCGAAGAGTGGAACTACGGTGAATCGCCCGAGCGTTATCCGATCGACACCGGTCGCATGCGCACGGTGCTGGAAACGGCCGCCAAGGCTGCCGGTTGGGGGCGCAAGCTGCCCAAGGGCCGCGGCCTCGGTCTGGCGGTGCATTACAGCTTCGTCACCTATGTGGCCGCGGTGATCGAAGTCGAGGTCAAGGACGACGGTTCGCTGATCGTGCACAAGGCCGACATCGCCGTGGACTGCGGGCCGCAGATCAACCCTGAGCGCATCCGCTCACAGTTCGAAGGCGCGTGTGTCATGGGCCTGGGCAACGCCGTGCTCGGCGAGATCAGCTTCAAGGACGGCAAGGTCCAGCAGGACAATTTCCATATGTATGAGGTCGCGCGCATGTCGCTGGCGCCGAAGGAAGTTGCGGTGCATCTGGTCACGCCGCCGGGTGACGTGCCGTTGGGTGGCGTTGGTGAGCCGGGCGTGCCACCGATCGCCCCGGCGCTGTGCAATGCGATCTTCGCCGCGACCGGCAAGCGTATCCGCAATCTGCCGGTGCGTTATCAGTTGCAAGGCTGGCAGAAGGCGGAGGCGTAAATGGACAGCGTCGATCTCAATGTCCTGCGCAGCGTCCTCGAATGGCGCCGCGCCGGGCAGCGGGTGGTGCTGTTCAGCGTGGTGCAGACCTGGGGCACCGCGCCGCGCTCGCCCGGCGCCATGCTCGCCCTGCGCGAGGATGGCGTGGTGATCGGCTCGGTGTCGGGCGGTTGTGTCGAGGATGACCTGATCGCGCGACTGCACGACGGCCGCATTGCCACCGATGGTCCGCCAGTGCAGATGATTACGTACGGCGTGACCCGAGAGGAGGCCGCGCGTTTCGGCCTGCCATGCGGTGGCACCCTGCGCCTGACCGAGGAGCGCGTCGGCGACCCGGCGTGGGTGGCCGAGCTGCTGCAACGTTGCGAAAACCATGAAATCGTTGCCCGGGAACTGAACATCGAAACCGGCGAGGTGCTGTTGGCTCCGGCGAGTAAAACCGATTCCCTGGTGTTCGACGGCAAAGTCCTGCGGGCGATTTATGGCCCGCGCTGGCGCCTGTTGTTGATCGGCGCCGGGCAGTTGTCGCGCTACGTTGCTGACATGGCGCGGCTGCTGGATTTCGAAGTGCTGATCTGCGATCCGCGCACCGAGTTCGTCTACGGCTGGGAAGAGCAACACGGCCGTTTTGTTCCCGGCATGCCGGACGAAGCGGTGTTGAACATCCAGACCGACGAGCGCACGGCGATTGTCGCCTTGACTCACGATCCACGCCTGGACGACATGGCGTTGCTCACCGCGCTCGACTCGCCAGCGTTTTACGTCGGCGCGCTGGGTTCGCGGGTCAACAGCCAGAAGCGCCGGGAAAACCTCGCTCAGCTAGGTTTGTCGCAAGCATCGATTGATCGCCTGCACGGGCCGATCGGCCTGCACATCGGCAGTCATTCGCCAGCAGAGATCGCCTTGTCGTTGCTGGCGGAAATTGTTGCGATCAAGAACGGCGTCGAGCTGAAACAGAAGAAACCGCTGGAGGGTGCATGAGCCAATCCATCGCAGTGATCGTGCTGGCAGCGGGCGAGGGCAAGCGCTTTCGCCAGATCGCCGGCCCCGACAAAGACAAACTGCTTGCTGACTGCACGGGGCGTGACGGCGCCGTGCGCTCGGTGATCGAGCAAGTGCTGGTGAATCTGCCGGCCAGTCTCGACAATCGCGTACTGGTCACGACCGAAGCGCGACCGCAGGCGATGCGCATGGCCCAGGCTTACGGTTGCGACGTGGTGTCGATCGAGTCGACGGGCATGGGCGACAGCATTGCCGCAGGTGTCGCGGCCAGTGCTGATGCGGATGGCTGGTTAATTGTGCTTGGGGATATGCCTTTTATCTTGCCATCGACTATCGAGCGAGTGGTCGCGGCGATGGCTGATGATGCGGTGAGTGTGCCGGTGCTGAACGGCGAGTTTGGTCATCCGGTGGGGTTTGGTCGTTCGTTTGGTGCTCAGTTACAAGCGCTGACCGGTGATCGTGGTGCACGTCCTTTGTTTGCGCAGGGTAGGGTGGTGGAAGTGGCGGTGGATGATTCGGGGGTGTTGTGGGATATCGATGTGCCTGAATCTCTGGTATTTCCTCATTCCTGAGCCATGTTGAAATCCCTTGTGGGAGCGAGCCTGCTCGCGAATGCGGTGGTTCAGTTACATGAATATTGTCTGACCCACCGCTTTCGCGAGCAGGCTCGCTCCCACAAAGGTTGCGGATGATGCTGTATTGCAGACAATAAAAAGCCCC
Source organism: Pseudomonas moraviensis subsp. stanleyae (assembly GCF_036283065.1). Classification (GTDB taxonomy): domain Bacteria; phylum Pseudomonadota; class Gammaproteobacteria; order Pseudomonadales; family Pseudomonadaceae; genus Aquipseudomonas; species Aquipseudomonas stanleyae. The sequence continues at coordinate 260,186 of NZ_JAADJI010000005.1, read as the reverse complement.
GCCAGGCTTGCACCTGGCGGGGCTTTTTATTGGCTTCAGGAATTACACGAGTGGTTTAGGCTCGTGCTCTTTTTCCTGGGCTTCTTCGCGCTGCTCGACCGCATCCTGAACGGAGCGGGGTGCTTCAGCGATCACCGCTTCCACCGATGCTTCTTCAGCGACCGGGGCTGGAGCTGCCTCGACCACTTCAGCCGCAGCGGTTGGTTCGGCAGCCACTGGCGCCGCAGCGGCAGCCAGTTCGGCTTCCTTCTGCAGACGCTCGGCTTCACGCTTGCGACGACGCACTTCACGCGGGTCGTTTGGCGCGCGGCCGTTTGGCGTCAGGGCGCTGACCGGAGCCGGAGCCTCAACCACCGGGGCTGGCGCTTCGACTGCGGCTGGCGCTTCTTCAACCTTGGCTTCGACAACCGGTGCTTCGACTGCTGGAGCTTCAACCGCTGGCGTCGGTGCCGGCTCGGCCGCTGTGACCACTGGCTCGGAAACCATGGCTGGCGGCACTTCGGCTTCCGCGACGGGCGCTGGAGTCTCAGTGACGGCTGGCTCGGCAACCCAGTTGAACGCAGTCTGCTCTTCGCGAACTTCACGCACGGTTTTGGTCACTTCTTCAGTGACGGTTTCAACCGCTGGCTCAGTGACGGCAGCTGGCGCTTCAACGTTAGCTTCTGGTACAGCCGCCGCTTCAACCTGAGGCTGAGTTTCGCGGATCGGGGCTACTTCGATTTCCGGTGCAGCAGCCACTTCCACAGGGGTGCTGGCTTCGACAACCGGGGCTTCGACTGGAGCAGTTTCCAGTGTGGCGGCGGTGGCGCGTTCAGCCTGCTCGTGGGCCTGGGCTTCAGCCGGCGCGCTGATGGTGCTGCTGGCAACGGCGGCGGTGACGGCCAGGCCAGCGGCCAGATCGGCAGTGCTTGGCTCACCAGCGTTTTCAGCGGACTCGGATTCTTCCGAACCTTCGATCACGTTGCCGTTGGCATCACGCTGACGCTCGCGACGGTTGCTGCGACGACGCTGACCACGGGAGCGACGACGTGGACGATCGCCTTCGGCGTTGTCCTGACCGTCTTCCGGCAGTTGCTCTTCGTTGTTGCTGTTCACTTCTTCTTCACCAACGGCAGCAGCGGCCTGCTCGGCACGCGGTTGACGCTCTTCACGCGGCGGACGCGGAGCGCGCTCTTCACGTGGCTGACGGGCCGGACGCTCTTCAGCCGACACGGCAGCGGTGGCTGCGGCTGCGACTGGCGCGGCGTCCAGTGGCTCACGCAGTTCACGTACGCGTTCTTCACGCTCGCCACGCGGCTTGCGATCTTCACGCGGGGCGCGCGGTGCACGTTCCTCACGCGGAGCACGTGGTGCGCGCTCTTCGCGGGCTACCGGCGCTTCGCTGCGAGTTTCGCGCGGTTCACGGGCTTCACGTGGCTGACGCTCTTCGCGCGGCTCGCGTGGTGCGCGCTCTTCACGCGGAGCACGTTCTTCGCGCGGCTTGCGTTCTTCATCGCGGCGACCGTTACGGTTGCGGCTCTGCTGACGACCATTGCGACGCTCTTCGTTACGCGCTGGACGCTCGGTGGCAGCCGGTTTCGCAACAGCGACCGGTGCGGCTGGCTCTTCCTTGGTGGCGAACAGGCTGACCAGCGACTTCACCAGACCCTTGAACAGGCTTGGCTCAGGCGCGGCAACCGGTGCCGGAGCAGGTGCGGCAGGGGCAACTTCGGTCGGCACCGGTGCGTTGGCACGGGCCGGCGCAGTCTTCACCGCAGCTTCCTGGCGAACCAGGGTACGGGTCGCAGCGGCTGGCTGGACTTCTTCGACTTCGGCAGCGGCGGCAGCGATTTCGTAGCTGGACTGGTTGGTCGCGGCTTCCGGGCTGTCATCACGCAGTCGCTGAACTTCGAAGTGCGGCGTTTCGAGGTGGTCGTTCGGCAGAATGACGATGCGGGCACGGGTGCGCAGTTCGATCTTGGTGATCGAGTTGCGTTTTTCGTTGAGCAGGAACGCGGCGACCGGGATCGGCACCTGAGCGCGAACTTCGGCGGTGCGGTCCTTCAGGGCTTCTTCTTCGATCAGGCGCAGGATGGCCAGCGACAGCGATTCGACGTCACGGATGATGCCGGTGCCGTTGCAACGCGGGCAGACGATGCCGCTGCTTTCGCCGAGAGATGGACGCAGGCGCTGACGGGACATTTCCAGCAGGCCGAAACGCGAGATGCGACCGATCTGCACACGGGCGCGGTCGGCTTCCAGGCATTCACGGACTTTTTCTTCCACGGCGCGCTGGTTCTTGGCCGGGGTCATGTCGATGAAGTCGATGACGATCAGGCCGCCGATGTCGCGCAGGCGCAACTGACGGGCGATTTCTTCGGCGGCTTCAAGGTTGGTCTGCAGGGCGGTTTCTTCGATGTCGCTGCCTTTGGTGGCGCGCGCCGAGTTGATGTCGATGGACACCAGGGCTTCGGTCGGATCGATAACGATGGAGCCGCCGGAAGGCAGTTCGACGACGCGCTGGAAAGCGGTCTCGATCTGGCTTTCGATCTGGAAACGGTTGAACAGCGGCACGCTGTCTTCGTACAGCTTGATCTTGCTGGCGTACTGCGGCATCACCTGGCGGATGAAGGTCAGGGCTTCGTCCTGGGCTTCAACGCTGTCGATCAGCACTTCGCCGATGTCCTGGCGCAGGTAATCGCGGATGGCGCGGATGATCACGTTGCTTTCCTGATAGATCAGGAATGGCGCGGAGCGATCCAGCGAAGCTTCTTTGATGGCGGTCCACAGTTGCAGCAGGTAGTCGAGGTCCCACTGCATTTCTTCGCTGCTGCGGCCCAGGCCTGCAGTGCGCACGATCAGGCCCATGTCGGCCGGAGCGACCAGACCGTTCAGCGCTTCACGCAGTTCATTGCGCTCTTCGCCTTCGATGCGACGGGAAATGCCGCCGGCACGCGGGTTGTTCGGCATCAGCACGAGGTAACGACCGGCCAGGCTGATGAAGGTGGTCAGGGCGGCGCCCTTGTTGCCACGTTCTTCTTTCTCGACCTGAACGATGACTTCCTGGCCTTCGCTCAGGACGTCCTTGATGTTGACGCGGCCTTCGGGGGCTTTCTTGAAGTATTCGCGGGAGATTTCTTTGAGGGGCAGGAAGCCGTGGCGCTCGGAGCCGAAATCGACAAAGGCAGCCTCAAGGCTTGGTTCGATGCGAGTGATACGGCCTTTATAGATGTTGGCCTTCTTCTGCTCGCGTGCACCGGATTCGATGTCCAGGTCGTAGAGGCGCTGGCCATCTACCAGTGCAACACGCAACTCTTCGGGTTGAGTTGCGTTAATCAGCATTCTTTTCATGTAGTACCGTCGGTTTCCGGGCTGCCGGAAACGGCGTTCGGCACACACGACTTCTCACGGTCGGTGTCAGGTGCGTCGGGAGTGGTTGGCCATTCCCGTGTCCAGCGATGTGCGGCCAATTGGGCCGATACCGCGACGTACGCGTCCTGCTTGCTGTGGCTACTTAAGCACTCAGTCAGGAGGAGGAATCAACCAGCGGCTGTGGACGAGATGAAGCGTCTTGATCAAAGCTTGTTGCTACACAGTCCGGCGGTTGTGCATCTCCACCCTACACGTATCCCTGATAATTCGGGTGCTGCCGCGCGCAGAATCCGCAGCGGGTTGGCATTTACCGTGAGCTCCGAAAGGGGAGGTCACGCATCATGGCTAATTCAGGCGATGTTTCCGAAACATTCGCTCGGGGTCATTCGCAGTCGACTGCACTTTGTGAACTGGCCTCGAATGTTGCCTGCCGGGCGAGTGAGAACTCTGCTCGGCGGTGTAATTCAGGCCTCATGTCACCTGCGCTGGTTACAACCGCAAACTCCACCGTTACGTAGCGAAAGCCCCGTAGGACGGCCTCGCGCCCTGGTGAATTGCGTTGGTCAGGGCCGGTCTTCGACCGTGGTTCCGCTGTCCAGGCCGCTTTTGGCGGCGTTCGCGACTATAGCAGCAATGATTAAGTGCTTCAATTCCATAAAAATTGTTATCATCCGCGGCATGACAACTACTACCCCTTCGACTCCAGGCGTTCAACTGCTTGAAGTCTCGCCGGAGTATGCCGGCCAACGAATCGACAACTTTCTCCTCGCCCGGCTCAAAGGCGTGCCCAAGACCTTGATTTACCGCATTTTGCGCAAAGGCGAAGTGCGCGTGAACAAAGGTCGGATCAAGCCCGAATACAAGCTGCAGGCCGGCGATATCGTGCGTGTGCCGCCGGTTCGCGTGCCTGAGCGCGACGAACCGGTGCCGCTGGCCCAGGGCCTGCTGCAGCGCCTGGAAGCCTCGATCGTCTTCGAAGACAAAGCCCTGATCGTGATCAACAAGCCCGCCGGCATTGCGGTTCACGGTGGCAGTGGCTTGAATTTCGGTGTGATCGAAGCCTTTCGTCAGTTGCGTCCCGATGCGAAGGAGCTGGAGCTGGTCCATCGTCTCGACCGTGACACCTCCGGCCTGCTGATGATCGCCAAGAAGCGCAGCATGTTGCGCCACCTGCACGAGCAACTGCGTGGCGATGGCGTCGACAAGCGCTACATGGCGCTGGTCCGTGGCAACTGGGCAACCTCGATCAAGCAGGTCCGCGCACCGTTGCTAAAGAGCAATCTGCGTTCCGGCGAGCGCATGGTCGAAGTCAACGATGAAGGCAAAGAAGCCCTGACGATGTTCAAGGTGCTGCGCCGCTTCGGCGATTTTGCCACCATGGTCGAGGCGAAACCGGTGACCGGTCGTACCCACCAGATTCGCGTGCACACCTTGCATGCAGGCCATTGCATTGCCGGTGACAGCAAGTATGGCGACGAGGATTTCACCAGGGAAATCCGTGATCTGGGCGGTAAGCGCCTGTTCCTGCACGCTTACATGCTGACCGTGCCGCTGCCCGACGGCGGCAAGCTGAATTTGCAAGCGCCCGTGGATGAAATGTGGGCCAAGACCGTGGAGCGATTGAGTGCGCCCATCTGATTACAAGCTGCTGATTTTCGATTGGGACGGCACGCTCGCCGACTCCATTCACCGGATTGTCGAAGCCATGCACTCGGCGTCCGGGCGTTCCGGTTTCGAGCTGCGCGATGACTTCGCCGTAAAAGGCATCATCGGCCTCGGATTGCCGGAAGCGATTCGCACCCTGTACCCCGAAATCAGCGACGCAGAACTGCTCGCGTTTCGCGAGTACTACGCCGATCACTACATCGCTGCCGAAGCCGTGCCTTCGCCGCTGTTCGAAGGCGTGGTCGAATCGATGGCGTCGTTTCGCGAGCAGGGCTATCAACTGGCGGTGGCGACCGGCAAAAACCGGCGCGGACTGGATCGTGTACTCAAGGCCAATGGCTGGGAAGATTATTTCGATATCACCCGTGCCGCCGATGAAACTGCCAGCAAGCCACACCCTCTGATGCTTGAGCAGATCGTCAGCCACTGTGGCGTGCGCCCGGAGCAGGCGTTGATGGTCGGTGATTCGTCGTTCGATCTGCTGATGGCACGCAACGCGGGGATGGATTCGGTGGCGGTCAGTTATGGCGCGCAATCGATCGAGTCCCTGCAACAGTTCGAGCCGCGGCTGTCGATCGACCGTTTTTCTGAATTGCATGCCTGGCTGGGTCAGCGGGCTTAATACGTTTTTGCTGGGGTAGATGGCATGACCGACGAATGGAAAGCACCGGCCAAGGCAAGTGCCGACGACGGTGACGCGAAAAGCTGGAAGCTGTTGGAAAAAACTCTGCTGGCTGGCGTGCAGGAACAACGCCGTTCGCGGCGCTGGGGGATTTTCTTCAAGCTGCTGACGTTTGTTTATCTGTTTGTTGCTCTGTTGTTGTTCACGCCGCTGATGGACATGGAGAAAAGCGCCGCACGCGGCCCGAACTACACGGCGTTGATCGAGATTGACGGTGTAATCGCCGACAAGGAACCAGCCAGTGCCGACAATATCGTGGGCAGCCTGCGCGCGGCGTTTGAAGACAAGAAGGTCAAAGGCGTCGTTCTGCGCATCAACAGCCCGGGCGGCAGTCCGGTGCAGTCCGGTTATGTCTATGACGAGATCAAGCGTCTGCGTGCTCTGCACCCGGAGATCAAGTTGTATGCAGTGATTTCCGATCTCGGTGCCTCTGGAGCTTATTACATTGCCAGTGCGGCGGATCAGATCTACGCCGACAAGGCCAGTCTGGTCGGCTCGATCGGCGTGACGGCGGCGGGTTACGGTTTCGTCGGCACCATGGAAAAGCTCGGTGTTGAGCGTCGCACCTACACCTCGGGCGAGCACAAGGCATTCCTCGATCCGTTCCAGCCGCAAAAGTCTGAAGAAACCGCGTTCTGGCAAAGCGTGCTCGACACTACGCATAAGCAGTTCATCAACAGCGTCAAGCAGGGTCGTGGCGATCGCCTGAAGGACAAGGAGCATCCGGAGCTTTTTTCCGGGCTGGTCTGGTCGGGTGAGCAGGCGCTGCCGCTGGGGCTGATCGATGGCCTGGGCAGTGCCAGTTCGGTGGCGCGTGATGTGATTGGCGAGAAGGAGCTGGTGGACTTCACTGTGCAGGAATCGCCGTTCGATCGCTTCTCGAAAAAGCTCGGTGCCAGCGTGGCCGAGCAGTTGGCGATGTGGATGGGTTTCCACGGGCCTTCGTTGCGGTAAATTGCCGGTAGATCAAAAGATCGCAGCCTGCGGCAGCTCCTACAGGATTAATGTTCAATCGCTTTTTTTGCGGTGACGCCGATTCTGTAGGAGCTGCCGAAGGCTGCGATCTTTTGCTTTTAAGGGATTTGCACACCTTCGACCAACAACATATCGATCAGGCGAATCAGCGGCAGGCCGACCAGACTGGTGGCGTCCGGACCTTCGGTCGATTGAAACAGGCTTACACCCAAGCCCTCGGCCTTGAAACTGCCGGCGCAGTCGTACGGCTGCTCGATTCGCAGGTAGCGCTCGATGTGCGCCTGATCCAGCTGACGCATGTGCACCGTGAACGGCACGCAGTCGACCTGGCATTGCCCGGTCTGGCTGTTGAGCAGCGCCAAGCCAGTGAGGAAGGTCACGCTCGCGCCGCTGGCGGCCATCAGCTGATCACGGGCCTTCTCGAAGGTGTGCGGCTTGCCGATGATTTGTTCGCCCAGCACGGCAACCTGGTCCGAGCCGATAATCAGGTGAGCAGGGTGGCTGTCCGCCAGGGCGCGGGCTTTTTCTTCGGCGAGACGCTTGACCAATTCGATTGCAGACTCGCCCGGGCGGTGACTTTCGTCGATATCCGGCGAGCTGCAGACGAACGGCAGATGCAGGCGAGCGAGCAATTCGCGGCGATAAGTCGAGCTTGAAGCAAGTAATAAAGGCAGCATGGACGTCTCCTGAGGCAGGTGCGGATTCTAGCGGAGGCGCGCAAGTGACGGACAGGGCACAATTTCCTTTGACATGGGTGGGTGCATCCCTATAATGCTGCGCCTATGTTGAATGACCCGATTCCACCTCACGTTGACCCGCGCAAATTGGCTGACCGTGGCACCACCCTTCAAGGTGAACTGCTGCTGGCCGATTTGAAGAGACTCTGCGACCCGCTTTCCGACGATGTCGGTACGGTGCAGGCCAAATTCGTTTTTGAACGAGATGAACGTAAGTCTGTGGTCATCCACAGCTTTATCGACACCGAAGTCAAAATGGTTTGCCAGCGTTGTCTTGAGCTGGTCACCCTGCCGATCCACAGCGAATGCAGTTACGCGGTGGTGAAGGAGGGTGCGAATACCCAGTCGTTGCCGAAAGGTTATGACGTGCTGGAACTGGGCGAAGATCCATTGGATCTGCAGTCACTGATCGAGGAGGAGCTTCTGCTCGCCTTGCCCATTGTGCCTGCTCATCATCCGGAAGAATGCCAGCAGCCGGCGGGAGCAGATGAGCCCGAACCGAGCGAGGACGAGGTAACGCGGTCCAACCCGTTCAGTGTATTGGCGCAGTTAAAGCGTGACCCAAACGTTTAGGAGTTAATCAATTATGGCTGTTCAGCAGAACAAAAAATCCCGCTCTGCCCGTGACATGCGCCGTTCGCACGACGCTCTCGAGGCTAGCACCCTGTCTGTAGAAAAAACCACCGGTGAAGTTCACCTGCGTCACCACGTATCGCCAGAAGGCGTATACCGTGGCCGTAAAGTGATCGACAAGGGCGCTGACGAGTAATCACTTGTCCGCTCAAGTCATCGCGATTGACGCAATGGGCGGGGACTTCGGTCCCCGCAGCATTGTTCAGGCCAGCCTTGCTTGCCTGTCTGCTACGCCCTCGCTGCACCTGACCCTCGTCGGTCAACCCTCCCTTCTTGAAGAACTGATTCACGGCCAGTCGGCTGCCGATCGCGCGCGCCTGACGATTGTCGCGGCCAGCGAAGTCATCACCATGGACGAAAAACCTGCCCAGGCCTTGCGTGGCAAGCCGGATTCGTCGATGCGTGTCGCCCTTGAGTTGCTCCGCGATGGCAAAGTGCAGGCCTGTGTCAGTGCCGGCAACACCGGTGCGTTGATGGCGCTGTCGCGATTTGTGCTGAAGACATTGCCAGGCATTGATCGTCCGGCCATGGTCGCGGCGATCCCGACGCAGACCGGTTATTGCCAGTTGCTCGATCTTGGCGCCAACGTCGATTGCAGTGCCGATCACCTGTTGCAGTTCGCGGTGATGGGTTCGGTGGCCGCGCAGACCCTGGGAATCGCGCGGCCGCGTGTGGCGCTGCTGAACATCGGCACCGAAGACATCAAGGGCAATCAGCAGGTCAAGCTGGCCGCAACGCTGTTGCAGGCGGCGCGCGGGATCAACTACATCGGCTTTATCGAAGGCGACGGCTTGTATCGCGGCGAGGCCGATGTGGTGGTGTGTGACGGTTTCGTCGGCAACATCCTGCTCAAATCCAGCGAAGGCCTGGCGACGATGATTGCGGCGCGCATCGAGGCGCTGTTCAAGAAAAACTTCGCGTCTCGCGCTGTCGGCGCTCTCGCATTGCCGTTGATGAAGCGTCTGCAGGCTGATCTGGCTCCGGCGCGACATAATGGCGCAAGCTTTCTCGGCTTGCAGGGCATCGTCGTGAAGAGTCACGGATCGGCCGGGGTGCAGGGCTTTCAGAGTGCGATTCAACGGGCGCTGATCGAAATTCAGGAGAACCTGCCCGAGCGTCTCCACGGTCGTCTGGAGGACCTGTTGTCTTAGGCGTTTTCGTCGGACAATGCTTAAATGTGACCGCCCGGTTCAAAGGGCCATCCAAACTGTCAGTTTCTGGCGTCCCGAACAGGGCGTTATTTTCCGACGACAAGATCATTAGGGGCTTGTTACATGTCTGCTTCCCTCGCATTCGTCTTTCCAGGACAGGGTTCGCAGTCCCTCGGCATGCTGGCCGAGCTGGGCGCGCAACATCCGCTGATCCTCGAAACCTTTCAAGAAGCCTCTGCTGCGCTGGGCTACGACCTGTGGGCGCTGACCCAGCAGGGCCCGGAAGAGTTGCTCAATCAAACCGATAAAACCCAACCGGCCATTTTGACCGCTTCGATCGCCCTGTGGCGTCTGTGGCTGGCCGAAGGCGGCGCGCGTCCGGCATTCGTCGCCGGCCATAGCCTGGGTGAATACAGTGCGCTGGTAGCCGCTGGCAGCCTGACCCTGGCTGACGCGGTCAAGCTCGTCGAGCGTCGTGGCCAGTTGATGCAGGAAGCGGTGCCGGCCGGGCAGGGCGGCATGGCTGCGATCCTCGGTCTGGAAGACGCCGATGTGCTGGCTGCCTGCGCCGAAGCAGCACAAGGCGAAGTTGTCAGCGCGGTGAATTTCAACTCGCCGGGCCAGGTGGTAATTGCCGGTGCCAAGGCTGCTGTCGAACGTGCCATCGAAGGCTGCAAGGCCCGTGGCGCCAAGCGCGCCATGCCATTGCCGGTGAGCGTGCCGTCGCACTGCGAGCTGATGCGTCCGGCTGCCGAGCGCTTCGCTGAATCCATCGCCGCCATCGACTGGCAGGCGCCGCAGATCCCGGTCGTCCAGAACGTCAGCGCACAAGTGCCGGCCGATCTGGAAACCCTCAAGCGTGATCTGCTCGAGCAACTCTACAAGCCGGTGCGCTGGGTTGAATCGGTGCAGACCCTGGCGGCCAAAGGCGCGACCAATCTCGTCGAATGCGGCCCCGGCAAAGTCCTTGCCGGCCTGAACAAGCGTTGCGCCGAAGGCGTTTCTACTTCCAACCTCAATACCCCAGATGCCTTCGCTGCCGCTCGCGCAGCGCAGGCCTGAATCAGGAGAAACTTGCATGAGTCTGCAAGGTAAAGTTGCACTGGTCACCGGTGCAAGCCGCGGTATCGGCCAGGCCATCGCGCTGGAACTGGGTCGTCAGGGCGCCATCGTTGTCGGCACCGCGACCTCCGCGTCGGGCGCCGAGCGCATTGCCGCGACCCTGAAGGAAAACGGTATCCAGGGCGCCGGTTTCGAACTCAACGTCACCAGCGACGAATCGGTCAGCGCGGTGCTGGCGGGTATTCAGGAGCAGTTCGGTGCGCCCGTGGCAATTCTGGTCAATAATGCCGGCATCACCCGCGATAACCTGATGATGCGCATGAAAGACGACGAATGGTACGACGTGATCGATACCAACCTGAACAGTCTGTATCGCCTGTCCAAGGGCGTTCTGCGCGGCATGACCAAGGCTCGCTGGGGTCGAATTATCAGTATTGGCTCGGTGGTGGGTGCCATGGGCAACGCCGGCCAAGTAAACTATGCAGCCGCCAAGGCCGGTCTGGAAGGTTTCAGCCGGGCGATGGCGCGTGAAGTCGGTTCGCGTTCGATTACGGTCAACTCGGTAACCCCTGGGTTCATCGACACCGATATGACCCGCGAGCTGCCTGAAGCACAGCGTGAAGCCTTGCAGACGCAGATTCCGCTGGGTCGTCTGGGACAAGCTCAAGAGATCGCGTCCGTGGTCGCTTTTCTTGCATCCGACGGTGCGGCATACGTTACCGGGGCTACAATCCCGGTGAACGGTGGGATGTACATGTAAGTAAAATGTGACGGATTGCTTCAAAAAAATGTCATACGAGCTGTCTAAAATCCGTTATAAAGCTGCAATCTATTTATAGGCAGAGGGCCGCAGGGTTTGAGGAGTGAAGCTTTCAGTTGAAAAACTGAAAAGGCTTTCTATACACTTACCCACTGGCCAGCTGCCTGAATTTGTCCATTAGGAGTGAAAACAAGGTATGAGCACCATCGAAGAGCGCGTCAAGAAAATCGTTGCCGAGCAACTGGGTGTTAAAGAAGAAGAAGTGGTCAACACCGCTTCCTTCGTAGAAGACCTGGGTGCCGACTCCCTTGACACCGTTGAGCTGGTGATGGCTCTGGAAGAGGAATTCGAGACCGAAATCCCTGACGAAGAAGCTGAAAAGATCACTACTGTACAAGCTGCAATCGACTACGTTACCAGCCACCAGGCGTAACAGTTTGTAATCGTTGCTTGCTGTCATGGAAAAACCGCACTGCCATCATGGCGTGCGGTTTTTTCTTTAGGCCTGATGCAAAGTCGTCATTTGAAAAAGGAGAGTGCTGTGTCGCGTAGACGCGTCGTAGTCACCGGTATGGGTATGTTGTCGCCACTGGGCACGGATGTGCCGAGCAGTTGGCAGGGCATTCTGGCTGGCCGCAGTGGCATTGGTCTGATCGAACACACCGACCTTTCTGCCTATTCGACCCGCTTCGGCGGTTCGGTCAAAGGCTTCAATGTCGAGGAATACCTGTCGGTCAAGGAAGCGCGCAAGCTCGACCTGTTCATTCAGTACGGCCTCGCCGCAGGCTTTCAAGCCGTGCGCAATGCCGGTCTGGAAGTCACCGATGCCAACCGTGAACGCATTGGCGTGGCCATGGGTTCGGGTATCGGCGGTCTGACCAACATCGAAGAAACCAGCCGCACCCTGCACGAGACCGGCCCACGGCGGATCTCGCCTTTCTTTGTGCCTGGCTCGATCATCAATATGATTTCCGGCTTCCTGTCGATCCATCTGGGCGCACAGGGACCCAACTACGCCATCGCCACCGCGTGCACCACCGGTACGCACTGCATCGGCATGGCTGCGCGCAACATCATGTACGACGAAGCCGACGTGATGATTGCCGGCGGCGCGGAAATGGCCGCTTGCGGTCTTGGCATGGGTGGCTTCGGCGCGTCCCGTGCACTGTCGACCCGCAACGACGAGCCGACCCGCGCCAGCCGTCCATGGGACAAGGGCCGTGACGGTTTCGTCCTGTCCGACGGTGCCGGTGCGCTGGTTCTCGAAGAGCTCGAACATGCCAAGGCCCGTGGTGCGACGATCTATGCCGAGCTGATCGGTTTCGGCACCAGTGGCGATGCGTTTCACATGACCTCGCCACCCGCCGATGGCGCCGGTGCCGCGCGTTGCATCACCAATGCCCTGCGCGACGCGAAGATCAATGTCGATCAGGTGCAGTACATCAACGCCCACGGCACCTCGACCCCGGCCGGCGACCTCGCCGAAGCCAATGCGATCAAATCGGTGTTCGGCGATCACGCCTACAAACTGGCCGTCAGCTCGACCAAGTCGATGACCGGCCACCTGTTGGGTGCGGCGGGCGCGGTCGAGGCGATCTTCAGCGTGCTGGCGATCAACAGCCAAGTGGCACCGCCGACCATCAACCTCGATGAGCCGGACGAAGGCTGCGATCTCGATTTCGTCGCGCACACTGCGCGTAACATAGACATTGATGTCGTACTGTCCAACTCCTTCGGTTTTGGCGGCACCAACGGCACTCTGGCATTCCGCCGGTTCGCTGGCTGATGGACAGCTGGGTCGACGGTCAACCGGCTGACGCGCTGTCGCTGAAAGATCGCGGCCTGGCTTACGGTGATGGTCTGTTCGAGACCATTGCTGTGCACAGTGGTCGGCCGATCCTGCTGGATCGACACCTGACGCGTCTGGCCGATGGCTGCGCGCGTCTGGCCATTGCCACGGATCTCGAGCTGGTTCGCCACGAGCTGCTCAGCTATGCGACAGCGATGGGCGAGGGCGTGCTCAAGCTCATCCTCACTCGTGGTGACGGTTTGCGCGGTTATGCGCCCGACCCCGCGGCACAGGGCCGGCGCATTCTGCAAGGCAATCCGCCGGCGGCTTATCCCGCTGTTCACGCCGAACACGGCATCCGCCTGTTTCCCTGCAACACCCGCTTGTCCACGCAACCTCTGCTGGCCGGGCTCAAACATCTGAACCGACTGGAACAGGTGCTCGCCCGCGCCGAATGGCAGGACGGCGATCACGCCGAAGGCTTGATGCTCGATCAGGCCGGGCGCGTCGTCGAAGGCGTGTTCAGCAATATTTTCCTGGTGCGCGACGGTGGTCTGATCACGCCCGACTTGAAGCGCTGCGGCGTCGCCGGGGTGATGCGCGCGGAAATATTGTTTCAGGCCGAGTCACTGGCCATCCCCACGCAAATCGCTGATATCAGCCTCGAACAGTTGCAATGGGCTGATGAAGTGTTTGTCTGCAACAGCGTTTATGGCGTCTGGCCGGTACGCGCCTGTGCTGCACTGAGCTGGCCGGTTGGCCCGCTCACCCGTAAACTGCAAACCATTGCCCGCGCGCTACTGGATGCTTGATTCGTGAGACGTAAACTTTTGCTGCTGCTGGAAACCGGACTGGTTCTGGCAGGGCTGCTGTTGGGCGCCAGCGCCTGGAAAATTCATTCGGCACTGGAACAGCCCCTGAACATCCCGCAGGAACAACTGTTGGATGTGCCGAAAGGCTCTACACCGACGCGTACCTTCCTTGAGCTCGAAACCGACGGCGTCATCAAGGACGCGTTCTGGCTGCGTGTCTACTGGCGCTTCAATCTCGCCGGTACGCCGATTCACAGCGGCGAGTACCGCATGCAGCCGGGAATGACCGTCAACGGTCTGATCGATTCATGGAAGCGCGGCGACGTGGTTCAGTACAGCCTGACCCTGGTCGAAGGCTGGACTTTTCATCAAGTGCGCGCCGCCCTGGCCAAGGACGACAAGCTTGAGCAGACACTCAACGGTCTGAGCGACAGCGACGTCATGGCGAAGATTGGCCACAAAGGCTTGTTCCCTGAAGGTCGGTTCTTCCCGGACACGTACCGTTTCGTGCGTGGCATGTCCGATGCCGAGTTGCTGAAAAAGGCTTTTGAGCGTCTCGACGAAGTGCTCGCCAAAGAATGGGCGCAGCGTTCTGCCGATGTGCCTTACAGCGAACCTTATCAAGCGCTGATCATGGCCTCGCTGGTCGAAAAAGAGACTGGCGTACCGCAGGAGCGCGGGCAGATTGCTGGCGTTTTCGTACGGCGCATGGCACTGGGCATGCAGCTGCAGACGGATCCGACGGTGATCTATGGCCTCGGCGATCGCTACACCGGCAAATTGACCCGCGCGCATCTGAAAGAACCGACGCCCTATAACACCTACGTGATTCCCGGCTTGCCGCCGACGCCGATTGCCATGGTCGGGCGCGAGGCGATTCACGCCGCGCTCAATCCGGTGGAAGGCAGCAGCCTGTACTTCGTCGCCCGTGGCGATGGCAGCCATGTGTTCTCCGATGATTTGGATGCGCACAACAACGCAGTGCGCGAGTACCAGCTCAAGCGCCGTGCCGATTACCGCTCCAGCCCTGCGCCAGCGACCACCCCGGAAACAGCGCCAGCAAACGATGAGGCGATTCCGGCAGCCTCGCCGAATACCGCGTCCGAGGCGCTGCCGCAAATGCCGCCGCAAGAACCTGCGCCAGCCCCGGAACCGGACGCCGCTGCACCGCAGAACGCGCAATGACTTTGATGAAGGACTGCCTGTGACTGGCTTGTTTATTACCCTGGAAGGCCCGGAAGGCGCGGGCAAGAGCACCAACCGCGAATACCTCGCCGAGCGCCTGCGCGCCGCCGGTATCGAAGTGGTACTGACCCGTGAGCCCGGCGGTACGCCGCTGGCCGAGCGGATTCGCGACGTGTTGCTGACCCCGGCCGACGAAGTGATGAACCCGGACGCCGAGCTGTTGCTGGTATTCGCCGCACGCGCCCAGCATCTGGCGGAGGTTATTCGCCCGGCGCTGGCCCGTGGCGCGGTGGTGCTGTGTGACCGCTTCACCGACTCGACGTACGCCTATCAGGGCGGCGGTCGTGGTTTGTCGCTGGAGCGCATCGCCACTCTGGAGACTTTCGTGCAGGGCGACTTGCGGCCCGATCTGACGCTGATTTTCGACCTGCCCGTGGAAATTGGTCTGGCCCGTGCCAGTGCCCGTGGTCGACTTGATCGTTTCGAACTCGAAGGCCGGGCGTTTTTCGAGGACGTGCGCAATGCGTTCCTGAAACGCGCCGAAGCCGACCCTTCGCGCTATGTGCGCCTCGATGCCGGCCAGCCATTGGCCAAGGTCCAGCAATCGCTGGACACCTTGCTGCCGAATCTGCTGGAGCTGGCCCGTGGCTGAGGCCTATCCATGGCAGGACAACCTCTGGCAGCAACTGGCCGGACGCAGTCAGCACGCCCACGCGTATCTGCTGCACGGCCCTGCCGGGATCGGCAAACGTGCGCTTGCCGAACGTCTGATGGCCAGCCTGCTGTGCCAGCGGCCAACCCCCGAGGCGTGTGGCGAGTGCAAATCCTGCTTGCTGCTCAAGGCCGGCAGTCACCCGGACAATTACATTCTGGAGCCGGAAGAAGCGGACAAGGCGATCAAGGTCGATCAGGTTCGTGATCTGGTCAGCTTCGTTGTGCAGACCGCGCAGCTCGGTGGGCGCAAAGTGGTGCTGATCGAGCCGGTCGAGTCGATGAACATCAACGCTGCCAACGCCTTGCTGAAAAGCCTCGAAGAACCGTCCGGCGATACCGTGCTGCTGTTGGTCAGCCATCAGCCGAGCCGTTTGCTGCCGACCATCAAGAGCCGTTGTGTGCAGCAGGCCTGCCCGTTGCCGAACGAGGCGATGAGCCTGGAGTGGCTGGCTCAGGCGCTGCCGGATTGCGCCGAAGAAGAACGCGTCGAACTGCTGACCCTCGCTGCCGGCTCGCCGTTGATGGCGGTCAGCCTGCAATCCCAGGGCGTGCGTGAACAGCGCGCGCAGGTGGTCGAAGGCGTGAAGAAGTTGCTCAAGGGCCAGCAATCGCCAACGCAGCTTGCGGAAGAGTGGAAAAGCATTCCGATGCTGCGTCTGTTCGACTGGTTCTGCGACTGGTCGAGCCTGATTCTGCGTTATCAACTGACCCAGGATGAGGCCGGCCTCGGCCTGGCCGATATGCGCAAGGTTGTGCAATATCTGGCGCAGAAAAGCGCGCAGGGCAAAGTGCTGGAGATCCAGGACTGGATTCTCGCCCAGCGGCAGAAGGTGCTGAGCAAGGCCAACCTCAATCCGGCCCTGTTGCTGGAAGCGTTGTTGGTGCAATGGGTGGGATTGCCTGGTCAAAGATGAGAATGTGTACCTAGACTCTGAAGATCAGCAGTGGAGGTGAACATGATTGAACCTGTCAGCCCGGGGCCGCGTAACGGCATCCTGTCCCTGACCATCAAGGACAAGTCGGTGCTTTACGCCGCCTACATGCCGTTCATCAAGAATGGCGGCCTGTTCATCCCGACCAACAAAAGCTACCGGTTGGGTGACGAGGTGTTCATGCTTTTGCACCTGATGGATGAAGCGGAAAAGATTCCGGTCGCCGGCAAAGTCGCCTGGATCACCCCCAAAGGCGCACAAGGCAATCGCGCCGCCGGTGTCGGCGTGCAGTTCAACGACGGCGACGACACCGCGCGCAGTCGCATCGAAACTCATCTGGCCGGAGCGCTGAAATCCGACCGTCCCACTCATACGATGTAAGTTGCAGTCCTTTTTATGCTCGTAGATTCCCATTGTCACCTTGACCGTCTCGACCTCGCCGCCCACGACGGCTCGCTGGATGCCGCACTCGCTGCGGCCCGTGAGCGCGGGGTCGGACATTTTCTGTGCATCGGCGTCAGCGCCGACAACGCCGCCGACGTCAAAGCCCTCGCCGAGCGTTATGCCGACGTCGATTGCTCGGTCGGCGTGCATCCGCTGGATGTGCAGCCGGGCGCGGCACCAGCGCTTGACTGGTTGTTGCACGAGCTCAACCACCCGAAAGTGGTGGCGATCGGCGAGACCGGCCTCGATTATCACTACGAACCGGAAGCCGCCGAGTTGCAGCAGGAATCGTTTCGCCTGCACCTGCAAGCGGCGCAGCAGACCGGCAAACCGGTGATCATCCACACTCGCGGCGCCCGTGCCGACACCTTGCAACTGCTGCGCGAAGCGGCGTTGCCCCAGGCCGGCGTGCTGCATTGCTTCACCGAAGACTGGGACATGGCCAAAGCGGCGCTGGACATGGGCTATTACATTTCCCTGTCAGGCATTGTCACGTTCCGCAACGCCGACGCTTTGCGCGATGTGGCGAGCAAAGTCCCGGCCGATCGCTTGCTGGTGGAAACCGATTCGCCGTACCTGGCGCCGATTCCGTATCGCGGCAAGCCGAACCTGCCGCAATATGTGCGCGAAGTTGCGGAGTTTCTGGCGATGCTGCGTGGTGAGAACTACGAGCGCTTTGCCGAGCAGACCACGGAAAACTTCAAGCGCCTGTTCCCGCTGGCGAGTGTTAAATCTGCCGTATGACAGCTGGCCAAATCGCAGGCAAAAAAAACCCGGGTTCTGGGGGGTGAATCCGGGTTAAGACCATTAGGAGTAAAACAAAGGCACGCGGTCCGTTGGTACCTTTACCGGCGCGACACTTGGGGGAGATGTCGCCCGACAGTTCAAGTATTGATCAGTCTGGCGTGCAGTCCAGTGAGCCGGTCGGGGTTTTTAAACAAATTTGGAATACGTTTGCTTCAGTTGAGTTCTCATTGCAGTCGAATCGTTCTCAAAATGAACAAGAAACACAGATTTGGTCGATGAACCGTGCTTTTTTGTGCAAGTTAGGCATAATACGCGGCTTCGAATTTTGACCCTTCAGACCTTTTTCTTATGCATAAAGAACCTCGTAAGGTCCGTGAATTTCGTCGCCGCGAGCAGGAAATTCTCGATACCGCGCTCAAGCTGTTCCTCGACCAGGGTGAAGACAGTGTCACCGTCGAGATGATTGCTGATGCCGTGGGTATCGGCAAAGGCACGATCTACAAGCACTTCAAATCCAAGGCCGAGATCTACTTGCGCCTGATGCTCGACTACGAGCGCGATCTGAACGAGCTGCTGCATTCGGCCGATGTCGACAAGGACAAGGAAGCGCTGTCCCGCGCCTACTTCGAATTCCGCATGCGCGACCCGCAGCGCTATCGCCTGTTCGACCGCCTCGAAGAGAAAGTGGTCAAGGGCAATCAGGTGCCGGAGATGGTCGAGGAGCTGCACAAGATCCGTGCCTCGAACTTCGAACGCCTGACGCTGCTGATCAAGGGCCGCATCAGTGAAGGCAAGCTCGAAGACGTGCCGCCGTATTTCCACTACTGCGCATCCTGGGCGCTGGTGCACGGCGCGGTGGCGCTGTACCACTCGCCGTTCTGGAGCAATGTGCTGGAAGATCAGGAAGGCTTCTTCCAGTTCCTGATGGACATCGGCGTGCGGATGGGCAACAAGCGCAAGCGCGATCCGGAAGCGCCGAGCACATAAGTCATTCAGCGCGATGATTGCGCCATGTTTTCGCAACATGGCGCAATAGCGCAGGAATATACTCAGGCATAGGGCTTGCTAAAACCTGATTTCTCAGTCAAGTTTTGCGCGCTCGATTTTCTTTCGCCGGAGTGTTTCATGATCGTTGACCGTCAAGGCAGGCGTTTTCGCAATCTGCGCATCAGCCTGACCTCTGCCTGCAATTACGCCTGTACCTACTGCGTGCCCAACGGCAAGCGGTTGGTGGCTGCGCAGGATGAGCTGTCAGCCGAGGCCATGGCGCGCGGCGTCGAATACCTGATCGAAGCGGCCGGCATCGAGCGCCTGCGCATCACCGGCGGCGAGCCGCTGGTCAGCCCCAAACTCGAATCGTTCATGACTGCCGTCGGCCAGATGGGCCTCGACGACATCAGCCTGACCAC
Source organism: Pseudomonas moraviensis subsp. stanleyae (assembly GCF_036283065.1). Taxonomy (GTDB): domain Bacteria; phylum Pseudomonadota; class Gammaproteobacteria; order Pseudomonadales; family Pseudomonadaceae; genus Aquipseudomonas; species Aquipseudomonas stanleyae. The sequence continues at coordinate 241,138 of NZ_JAADJI010000005.1, read as the reverse complement.
CAACGGTCAACTCCTCGCGAAAAAATTGCCGCTGCTGGTCGATGCCGGTCTGCGCCGGATCAACGTTTCCCTCGATACCCTTGATGCCGCTGCCTTTCGCAGCATTGCCCGTGGCGGCGATCTGGCCAGCGTGCTCGATGGCATGGATCAGGCTGCCGCCGCCGGGATGAAAATCAAGGTCAACATGGTGCCGTTGCGCGGGCAGAACCTTGATCAGGTCATGCCGCTGCTCGATTACTGCCTGGAACGTGGTTTTGAGCTGCGTTTCATCGAGCTGATGCGCATGGGCCACCTGGCCAAGGACTCGAATGCCTTTCTGCAGCAGTTCGTCAGCCTTGAGCAGTTGCTCGGCCTGATTGGCGAGCGTTATGAATACGCCCAGACCGACGCGCCAGTGGATGCGACCGCTGTGCGCTATACGATTCCCGGTCGCGGCAACTTCGGCGTGATCGCCAACGAAAGCGTGCCGTTCTGCCGCACCTGTTCGCGCTTGCGCCTGTCGTCGACCGGTTGGCTGCATGGCTGCCTGTCGTCGAGCAACCGCCACTATGTCGGCGATCTGCTCGACAAGCCGCGACATCAGGCGTTGCCGGCGCTGCAACGTTTGCTGGTCAAGGCGTTGGGTGACAAGCAGGAAGTGGCGTTCTCCGGTGGTGCGACCGTCATGAAGATCATTGGCGGCTGATTAACCGCCTTCGCGAGCAGGCTCGCTCCCACATTTGGATTGCATTTCAATTGTGGGAGCGAGCCTGCTCGCGAATGCCTCTAACACTGAATTTGTCGAGCTGGCGCAAAAGCTGCATCCAACGGCCATTCGCCGGTTTTCCGACACCGGCTTCTGGAGGAATAGGATGCGTAGCCTGGTTTTGCTGCTGGCCGTTTTGGCGCTTGGCGGCTGCATGAATGTCAGCGATATGGCCGAAGGCACTCGCTATCACATGAGCGATGCGGGGCTTCTGGACCACAGCGACAGCCGCCGGGTGAACAATATCCGCATTCAGCCGGACTCGTTCATCTTCATCGCCCAGGGCGCGTTCGCACCGCCGGGTGGTTCCTATCCGCGGCCGAACGTGGTCGCCGAAGAAGCCTTCAAGGGCTTTGTCGAATACTTCCCGATGGTCCGCCGCGCCCGAGCCCCGGAAGGCCTCGATCAGGCCATGGGCGAAGCTCGCGATGCCGGCGCGCATTACCTGCTCTACACACGTTTTGCCAAGGCTGACGACCGCATCGGCAACTCCGACGAGTGGCTGGATCAGGAAGCCGTGGATCGCCTCGGTATCGATGGCGGCGTGATTCAGATCATGTTGATCGAGACCAGCACCCAGTATTTGATTGATACTGCGCGGATCAAGAGTCGTGGCGGTTTACTGACGTTCCATGACTCCAAACCCGAAGACCTCATCGGTCCGCCACTGGCGCAATACGCACGCAGCCTGCTGGGGATCGGCGACCAGTAATCAAGGAGTACGCCATGAGTGACCCGCAAACAGCCAATGACCTGCTGGGACAGATTCCCAAGACCAAAGGCCTGCCACCGGTGCATTTGTGGAACCCGGATTTCTGCGGCGAAATCGACATGCGCATCGCCCGCGACGGCACCTGGTACTACCTGGGCACGCCGATCGGGCGCAAGCCGATGGTCAAATTGTTCTCTACCATCATCCGCCGCGATGGCGATGATTATTTCCTGATCACCCCGGTCGAGAAGGTCGGCATCAAGGTCGATGACGCGCCGTTCGTGGCGGTTGCCGTGGAAGTGCAGGGCGAGGGTGAGGCGCAGCTTTTGCGCTTCACTACCAATGTCGAGGAAACCACCGAGGCGGGGGCTGACCATCCGATTCGCGTCGAGATTGATCCTGAAACCCAGGAGCCTGCGCCTTATGTGCATGTGCGCAGCAATCTGGAAGCGCTGATTCACCGCAATGTGTTCTATCAGTTGGTGGAATTGGCGGTGAGTCGCGAGATCGATGGTCAGCGCTGGCTTGGCGTGTGGAGCGGCGGCGAGTTCTTTCGTATCGGTCTCGAACCCTGACACAAAAACAAAATGTGGGAGCGAGCCTGCTCGCGAACGCGGTGTATCAGTCGCAATCAATGTGAACTGACACGACGCTTTCGCGAGCAGGCTCGCTCCCACAATGGTTTGTGCCGGTCGCAAAAAATCCGATTGACTGTTATTCGTATGATGATTAGCGTAGGCACCCATTGCGATTCGCCTTGAGGTGTTCATGTCCAGCAGCTTTCATGCGTCGACCGTTGACTGGCTGGGCAGTTGGATTGCCGCTGGCCAGGTCAAGCCGGGGCAGACCATCAAGGTCGAGGCGGATCTGGGCGAGCAGCTCGGTGTCAGCCGTACGGTGATTCGCGAAGCGATCAAAACCCTCGTCGCCAAAGGCATGCTTGAAGTCGGGCCGAAAGTCGGCACGCGTGTTTTGCCGGTGCGGCGCTGGAACCTGTTCGATCCGCAAGTGGTGGGTTGGTTGTCGCGCAACGGCCTGCCGGAAAACTTCGTCGATGACCTGCTGGACTTGCGCCGCACCATCGAGCCAATGGCGGTGCGCTGGGCTTGTGAGCGGGCGACGCCGGAGCAGATCGAAGCGGTGCAACTGGCTTTCAATGCACTGGAACGTGCGGTCGACAGCGGCATCGATTACAACCGCGCCGACCAGGCCTTTCATGAATGCATCCTGGCCGCCAGCCATAACCAGTTCATCGAGCAAATGGTCCCGGCCCTCGGCGCGTTGCTGGCGGTGTCGTTCGAAGTCTCAGCCGCCGACCCTGATGAACTGCGCCGCACCTTGCCGATCCACAAAGACATGGCCGACGCCATCGCCGCACGGGATTCGACCCGTGGCGTATGGGCGTGCATGACCTTGATCGACAATGCCGATCTGGCGATAAAACGCTTTTACCCGAAAGTCATGGCCGACCGGAAAGCCAGCTAAGATCGAAAATCCCCTGTGGGAGCGAGCCTGCTCGCGAATGCGTCAGGTCAGATACATCATCAATGACTGACACGCCGCTTCGCGAGCAGGCTCACTCCTGCATTGCGAAACAACAAGAAAATGAAGGATTCCAGATGACCTGCACCGCCCTGACCCAACACCGCGCCCAACTCGGCGAAGGCCCGTTCTGGGATGCGCCGACCCAGGCGTTGTACTGGGTCGATATCGCCGGCAAGCAAGCGTTGCGCCTGATCGGCCAGAACGTGCAGATCTGGCAAATGCCCGAGCACATCTCCGCGTTCATTCCCTGCGCCAGCGGCGATGCACTGGTGACGTTGAGCAGTGGCGTCTATCGACTGGATCTCGATTCTCCCGGGCTCGAGCCACGGTTGACGCTGTTCTGCGTCGCCGACCCGCAACCCGGCAACCGACCCAACGAAGCCCGTTGCGATGCCTTGGGCCGCTTGTGGCTCGGCACTATGCAGAACAACATCGGCGAGCACGGCGAGGATTTGCCGATCGTGCGTCGCTCCGGTGGCCTTTTCCGTATCGATCCCGATCAACGCGTCACGCCACTGCTGCTCGGTCTGGGCATTCCCAACACCCTGCTGTGGAGCGACGACGGCACCACGCTGCTGTTCGGCGAAAGTCTCGACAGCACACTCAATCGATATTTCATCCGCACCGACGGCAGTCTCGATGCGCCACAGGTCTTCTATTCATCCGATCAGCACGGCGGCCCCGACGGCTCGGCCATGGATGCCGAAGGCTATGTGTGGAACGCGCGCTGGGACGGCAGTTGCCTGTTGCGCCTGACGCCGGACGGGCAAGTGGATCGCAGAATCGATCTGCCGGTCAGTCGCCCGACCAGTTGCGTATTCGGTGGTGAAGACCTGAAAACCTTGTACATCACCAGTGCAAAAAGTCCGCTCAACCATCCGCTCGATGGTGCGGTGCTGAGCATGCGCGTTGATGTTGCAGGAAAACTCTGTACGCGTTTTGCCGGTTAAATCCCAAAATATGGGATGCAAAATTATATATTGAGATTATTTGCGGGTCGGGTTTATAGTCGGCTTCAGCAGTAACACGCACTCACACTTAAAAAGAACAAAACAGGTGAAGTGATGCAGCGAATTCTTGCCGCCCGCGCAAGCGGGATCCGCCTTTCGCCACGGCTCGATGCCGTTGGCGACGCTTGCCTGTTTCTTTTCCCAAACCGTGAAAACCGGACATCGACCGATGCCCGGTTTTTTTGCGTCTGCGCGCAGGAGGCCTGAGTCATGCCTCAAGCGCTGACATTGCCTGCCGTGCCGCCGCCGCCGAAAGGCGAACGCCTGAAAAACAAGGTCGTGCTGCTGACCGGTGCCGCTCAGGGTATAGGCGAAGCCATCGTCGCCGCCTTCGCCTCGCAGCAGGCCAGACTGCTGATCAGCGATATCCAGGCTGACAAGGTCGAACAGGTCGCCGCGCACTGGCGCGGTCAGGGCCATGACGTGCAAGCGCTCAAGGTCGACGTATCGAATCAGCAGGATCTGCACGCCCTGGCCCGACGCGCCGTGGAATTGCATGGCCGCATCGATGTGCTGGTCAATTGCGCCGGGGTCAATGTGTTCCGCGATCCGCTGCAGATGACCGAAGAAGACTGGCGCCGCTGCTTCGCCATTGATCTGGACGGCGCCTGGTATGGCTGCAAAGCCGTGCTGCCGCAGATGATCGAGCAGGGCGTCGGCAGCATCATCAACATCGCCTCGACCCATTCCAGCCACATCATTCCCGGCTGCTTTCCGTACCCGGTGGCCAAGCACGGCTTGCTCGGCCTGACCCGCGCGCTCGGCATCGAATACGCGGCCAAAGGCATTCGCGTCAACGCGATCGCGCCGGGCTACATCGAAACGCAGCTGAACGTCGACTACTGGAACGGCTTTGCCGATCCGCACGCCGAGAGGCAGCGCGCCTTCGACCTGCATCCGCCCAAGCGCATCGGCCAGCCGATCGAAGTGGCCATGACGGCAGTGTTTCTGGCCAGCGATGAAGCACCGTTTATCAACGCCTCGTGCATCACCATCGATGGTGGTCGTTCGGTGATGTACCACGACTGAATAAAACGAATTTCCAGCGCTGAACTACGCTTGAAATCCAATCATCATACGATATGACTATTTTTAACCAGCTTTGCAGCAGTACGTGTCACGCCACCACACCTGTGGCGAGGGAGCTCGCTCTCGCTCGGCTGCGCAGCAGTCGTAAATTCGGGCTATGCGGTGTGTCTGATTGACCGAGGTAACCGGTTTAAGGCCGCTTCGCAGCCCAGCGGGAGCAAGCTCCCTCGCCACAAGCTGTTTAATTTGCTCAAAAAAATAACAAGGAGTCATCAAATGAAACGTCGTTTCGGGATTCGCACCCTGTGCAGCACTGCCCTGGCGGTCACTGCGTTCAGCCTGAGCAGTGCGCTGCTCGCCGCCGACGCGGTGAAGATCGGTTTCCTGGTCAAGCAGGCCGAAGAACCCTGGTTCCAGACCGAATGGGCTTTCGCCGAAAAAGCCGCCAAGGACAAGGGCTTCGAACTGATCAAGATCGCTGTGCCTGATGGCGAAAAAACCCTTTCGGCCATCGACAGCCTGGCTGCCAACGGCGCCAAGGGCTTCGTGATCTGCCCGCCGGACGTGTCCCTCGGCCCGGCCATTATGGCCAAGGCCAAGCTCAACGACCTGAAAGTGATTGCCGTCGACGACCGTTTTGTCGATGCCAACGGCAAATTCATGGAAGACGTGCCGTACCTGGGCATGGCCGCGTTCGAAGTCGGCCAGAAGCAGGGCGCCGCCATGGCTGCCGAAGCGAAAAAGCGTAACTGGGACTGGAAAGACACCTACGCGGTGGTCAACACCTACAACGAACTCGACACCGGCAAGAAACGCACCGACGGCTCGGTCGATGCCCTGAAGAAGGCCGGCATGCCGGAGGACCATATCCTCTTCGCCGCACTGAAAACCCTCGACGTCCCGGGCAGCATGGACGCCACCAACTCGGCGCTGGTGAAACTGCCGAGTGCAGCGAAAAACCTGATTATCGGCGGCATGAACGACAACACCGTGCTCGGCGGCGTGCGCGCTACCGAAGCGGCCGGGTTCGCCGCGAGCAACGTGATCGGCATCGGCATCAATGGCACCGACGCCATTGGCGAGTTGAAAAAGCCTAACAGCGGCTTCTTCGGTTCGATGCTGCCTAGTCCGCACATCGAAGGCTACAAGACCGCCGAGATGATGTACGAGTGGATCACCGCCGGGAAAGAACCGCCGAAGTACACCGCCATGGATGACGTCACCCTGATCACCCGCGAAAACTTCAAGCAAGAGCTGGAAAAAATCGGCTTGTGGAACTGAGGCAGCGACGGCCCGGGCAGCCGGGCTGTTTTTCGGTGTGAAGAGGTGGCTTTATGCACGCGCAAGTACAGACACAAGAACAACACCATGGCGCCAGCGGCAGCCTGCGCTTCAACGGGATCGGCAAGACCTTTCCCGGCGTGAAAGCGCTCGATGGCATCAGCTTCGTCGCCCACCCGGGCCAGGTTCATGCCTTGATGGGCGAGAACGGTGCGGGCAAGTCGACGCTGCTGAAGATCCTCGGTGGCGCCTATATTCCGAGCAGCGGCGAACTGCAGATTGGCGAGCAGGCGATGGCGTTCAAGTCGACTGCCGACAGCATTGGCAGCGGCGTCGCGGTGATTCACCAGGAACTGCATCTGGTTCCGGAAATGACCGTGGCCGAGAACCTGTTTCTCGGCCATCTGCCGGCCAGTTTCGGTTTGATCAATCGCAGTGAGCTGCGCCAGAAAGCCTTGAATTGCTTGAAAGGCCTGGCCGACGAAATCGATCCGCAGACCAAAGTCGGGCGCTTGTCGCTGGGCCAGCGGCAATTGGTGGAAATCGCCAAGGCGCTGTCGCGCGGCGCCCACGTCATTGCTTTCGACGAACCGACCAGCAGCCTCTCGGCACGCGAGATCGATCGCTTGATGGCGATCATCGGGCGCCTGCGCGACGAGGGCAAAGTCGTGCTCTACGTGTCCCATCGCATGGAAGAAGTGTTCCGCATCTGCGACGCCGTGACGGTGTTCAAGGACGGCCGCTACGTGCGCACGTTTGAAGACATGAGCCAGCTGACCCACGATCAACTGGTGACCTGCATGGTCGGTCGCGACATTCAGGACATCTACGATTACCGTCATCGCCCGCGTGGTGCCGTGGCGCTGAAGGTCGATGGTTTGCTCGGCCCGGGCCTGCGCGAGCCGATCAGTTTCGAAGCGCACAAGGGCGAAATCCTTGGCCTGTTCGGGCTGGTCGGGGCAGGGCGCACCGAGCTGTTTCGCCTGCTCAGCGGCCTGGAGCGCAACACTGCCGGGCGCCTCGAATTACGCGGCCATGAGCTGAAACTGCGCTCGCCCCGTGACGCGATTGCCGCTGGTATTCTCCTTTGCCCGGAAGACCGCAAGAAGGAAGGCATCATCCCGCTGGCCAGCGTCGCCGAGAACATCAACATCAGCGCACGCGGTGCGCACTCCGGGCTTGGCTGCCTGATTCGCGGCCTGTGGGAAAAGGGCAACGCCGACAAGCAGATCAAAGCCCTGAAAGTGAAAACCCCGCACGCTGGCCAGCAGATCAAGTTCCTTTCCGGCGGCAACCAGCAGAAGGCCATTCTCGGCCGCTGGCTGTCGATGCCGATGAAAGTCCTGCTGCTCGACGAACCGACCCGTGGCATCGACATCGGCGCCAAGGCCGAGATCTACCAGATCATCCATAACCTCGCCGCCGACGGCATTTCGGTGATCGTGGTGTCCAGCGATCTGATGGAAGTGATGGGTATTTCCGACCGCATCCTGGTGCTGTGCGAAGGCGCCCTGCGCGGCGAAGTCAGCCGCGACCAGGCCAATGAATCCAACCTGCTGCAACTGGCTTTGCCACGCCACCGCGCTGACGGCGTGGCGAACTGAGAGGTGACTATGATGACTACCCAAAACGAAACCCTGCCGACCGAGCGCAAACCCCTGGACATGCGGCGCTTCCTCGATGACTGGGTCATGCTGCTGGCGGCGATCGGCATCTTCGTCGCCTGCACGCTGCTGATTGACAACTTCCTCTCGCCGCTGAACATGCGAGGTCTGGGCCTGGCGATTTCCACCACCGGCATCGCCGCGTGCACCATGCTTTACTGCCTGGCGTCCGGGCACTTCGACCTCTCGGTCGGCTCGGTCATCGCTTGTGCCGGCGTGGTTGCGGCGGTGGTGATGCGTGACACCAACAGCGTGTTCCTCGGCGTCAGCGCGGCACTGGTGATGGGCCTGATCGTCGGGCTGATCAACGGCATCGTGATTGCCAAGTTGCGCGTCAACGCGTTGATCACGACCCTGGCGACCATGCAGATCGTTCGCGGTCTGGCCTATATCTTCGCCAACGGCAAAGCGGTCGGCGTTTCGCAGGAATCCTTCTTCGTCTTCGGCAATGGCCAGCTGTTCGGCGTGCCGGTGCCGATCCTGATTACCATTGTCTGCTTCCTGTTCTTCGGCTGGCTGCTGAACTACACCACCTACGGGCGCAACACCATGGCCATCGGTGGCAACCAGGAAGCGGCGCTGCTGGCGGGCGTCAACGTCGACCGCACCAAGATCATCATCTTCGCCGTGCACGGTGTGATCGGCGCGCTGGCGGGGGTGATTCTGGCGTCGCGGATGACCTCCGGGCAGCCGATGATTGGTCAGGGTTTTGAACTGACGGTAATTTCTGCCTGCGTATTGGGCGGGGTTTCGCTGAGCGGCGGCATCGGCATGATCCGCCATGTGATTGCCGGGGTGTTGATTCTGGCGATCATCGAGAACGCGATGAACCTGAAGAACATCGATACGTTTTATCAGTATGTGATTCGTGGTTCGATCCTGTTGCTGGCCGTGGTCATTGACCGCCTGAAGCAACGCTAAGGTCAAAGCTACCCTCACCCCAGCCCTCTCCCGGAGGGAGAGGGGGCCGACCGAGGTGTCTTGCGGTCTACATCGACCTGGAAGGTTGGGTCGATTGTGGATTCGCTAAAGCAATATCAGGTCGGCGTATCTCCTGAGCATCCCTCACCCTCTCCCTTTCCTCCGTGAGAGGGAGAGGGGGCCGACCGAGGTGTCTTGCGGTCTACATCGACCTGGAAGGTTGGGTCGATTGTGGATTCGCTAAAGCAATATCAGGTCGGCGTATCTCCTGAGCATCCCTTTCCCTTTCCCTCCGGGAGAGGGAGAGGGGGCCGACCGAGGTGTCTTGCGTAATCCGTCTACCTGAAAGCTCTCGTCGATTATGGATTCGGCGAAGCACTTTCAGGTCGGCATACCTCTTGAGCATCCCCCATTCAGTCCCCTCTCCCTCCGGGAGAGGGCTAGGGTGAGGGTGCTTTTGACTTTCAACCTTCTGTCTCTTCCCCGAGATTTTCCTTGCTCGCCCGCACCCGTTTCGGTTATCAATTTGTACATGATTAGACAGGTACGATTCGACAAGAAACAAAGGGTGGTCGACGAGCTCGTCCGGCGCATCGAAAGCGGCCTCCTGGAGGACGGTTTCCTGTTGCCCGGCGAACATCAGTTGGCTCAGGAATTCCAGGTCAGCCGTGGCACCTTGCGTGAGGCGCTGGCCGAACTGAAGCGGCGCAAGTACATTGCCACGCAGAGCGGGGTCGGCTCCATCGTCACCTTTGACGGGGTTGCGCTGGATCAGCGCAGCGGCTGGGCGCAGGCGCTGGCCGACAGCGGGGCGCTGATCAATACCGAGGTTTTGCGCCTCGAAGCCGTGACCCGGCCAGATCTGCTGGTGCGCTTCGGCACTGATCAATTCATTACCCTCGATCGTCGCCGGCGCGCCACCGACGGTACGCTGGTGTCTCTGGAACGTGCATTGATGCCGGCCAACGGCGGCCTGGAAAGCCTGCCTCGCGTCGGTCTGATCGATAATTCCCTGACCATCACCCTGGCCGCCTACGGTTACATCGGCGAGCGCGGCGATCAGTGGATCGGCGCCGAGCCGCTGAATACCGAAGACGCCGAGCTGCTCGGTCGCCCGGTCGGCACGGTGTTCCTCAAGGCGCTGCGCACGACTTACGACCGACAGAACCGTTTCATGGAGCAGGTCGAAAGCCTGCTCGATCCGGTGCACTTTCGTCTGCACCTGCAATTCGGAGAATCGAAATGACCGCGCTCAACCGTGCGCTTGGCGCTTTCTACGGTCTGGCCCTGGGCGATGCGCTGGGCATGCCGACCCAATCGCTAAATCGCGAAACCATCAAGGCGCGCTTCGGCCAGATCACCGATCTGCAGGACGCAGGTCCCTTGCAGCCGATCGCCGCGAACATGCCCAAGGGCTCGATCACCGACGACACCGAACAGGCCATTCTGGTGGGCGAGTTGCTGGTCGAAGGTCAGGGCCGCATCGAGCCGGCAGTTCTCGCCCAGCGCCTGATCGAATGGGAAGCCGAGATGCAGGCCAAAGGCTCGCAGGATTTGCTCGGGCCCTCGACCAAGCGCGCCATTGAAATGATCCTCGCCGGGCATTCCCCGGAAGAAGCCGGGCGCTACGGCACCACCAACGGCGCGGCGATGCGCATCACCCCGGTGGGGATCGCTGCGAACGTGGCCGATCCCGAGCGTTTTATCGCAGCAGTGGTGCAGGCGTGCCAGGTGACTCATAACACCACATTAGGGATTTCCAGCGCAGCAGCGGTGGCGGCGGTCGTCTCGGCCGGGATCAACAGCGTCGATCTCGGCGAAGCGCTGAACCTCGGCCAGCAAATTGCCCAGCAAGCCGAAGTCCACGGGCACTGGGTTGCCGGTGGGCGCATCGCCTCGCGGATCAGCTGGGCGCGCAGCATCAGTGTCGACAGCGACAAAGCGTTGCTCGCCGATCTGCTCTATGACGTGATCGGTACTTCGGTGGCGTCGCAGGAGTCGGTGGTAGTTTCATTCGCCCTGGCGCAGCAGGTAGCCATTGGTGAGATGAGCGCTTTTGAAGCGCTGTGCATGGCTGCCAGTCTGGGTGGCGACACCGATACCATTGCGGCGATTCTCGGCGCCATGCTCGGGGCCTGCCTGGGGCTTGAGTGCTGGCCGCAGCAGATGATCGAGACGGTGAAAGCGGTTAATCAACTCGAGCTCGAGCCATTGGTGCAGGGGCTTTTGGCCTTGCGTTGACTGGCTGGCCTCTTCGCGAGCAGGCTCGCTCCCACAATTGGAATGCATTTCCTTGGGGGAGCGAGCCTGCTCGCGAAAGGGGCGGCGCATTTCTAAAGAATTCACACAGCAATGGATCGCACAGACAGGCCTCGGAAGGCCGATTGTCTTGTCGTTTTGCATCATTGCCACAACCACAAAAAAGGCAAACAGGAGCATCTTCATGAGTTCATCAACCGCCGGGCAAAGCGTCGGGCAACTGGAAACCCGGGGCATCGAGCCGGTGCCGGAAGCCGAGTGCAATGGTCATCCGCTGCAACTGTTCTGGGTCTGGTTCGCCGCTAACATTTCCATTCTCGGCCTGCCGCTGGGCGCCACGCTGGTTGCGTTTCGCGGGCTGGCGATCTGGCAGGCGATCATCGTCGCGATCCTCGGTGCCGCCGGTTCGTTTGCCGTGGTCGGCATCATCTCGATTGCCGGGCGTCGCGGCCGCGCACCGAGCCTGACGCTGTCGCGGGCGATCTTCGGCGTACGCGGCAACATCGGCCCGACGCTGGTTTCGCTAATGTCGCGTCTGGGTTGGGAAACCGTCAACACCACCACCGCAGCGTTCGTGTTGCTGTCGCTGTGTTCGATCCTGTTCGGCTCGCCGGTCGAGGCGAAAAGTGCGCCGATACTGACGCTGATCTTTATCGCCATCTTCGTCCTGCTGACGTTGGCGGTGTCCGGCCTCGGCCACGCGACCTTGCTGGTCATTCAGAAGTGGGCGACCTACGTGTTCGGTGCGTTGAACATTCTCGTCGGTGGTTTTCTCTGCGCAACCATCGACTGGAGTGCGGTGTTCAACGCCACGCCGGCGCCGCTGAGCGCGATGATCATCGGTATCGGCACCATGGCTGCCGGCACCGGCATCGGCTGGGCCAACGCCGGTGCCGACATGTCGCGCTATCAGCACCGCAGCGTCAAGGCGGTGCGGCTGGTGGCGTCGGCGGCGTTCGGCGCGGGCATTCCGCTGGTGCTGCTGATCACCCTCGGCGGCTTGCTCTCGGTGGGCAACAATGACCTGGCGTCGGCGACTGACCCGATCGTGGCGATCCGCGACATGCTGCCAACCTGGATGGCCGTGCCGTACCTGATCACCGCGTTCGGCGGCCTGCTGCTGTCGAACAACCTGTCGGTGTACTCCGCCGGACTGACCACGCTGACCCTCGGCCTCAAGGTCAAACGCGTGTACGCGGTGGTGGTCGACATCGTCGCGATCTTCGCCGGCTCGATCTACTTCATGCTGATCGCCGACAGTTTCTACGGCCCGTTCATCACCTTCATTTCCCTGTTGGCAGTGCCGATCACTGCGTGGGTGGGGATCTTCGTCGTTGATCTGATTCACCGTCACTACTACAGCCCCAAAGACCTGCTCGACGTCAGCCCGAGCAGCGCCTACTGGTATCGCGGCGGCATCGAATGGCGCGCGTTCGGCGCCTGGGCGATTGCAATTGTGCTCGGTTTCAGCTTCACCACCATCGGCACCACGGCGGAAAACGTCTGGTTCAAGGGCTTTCTGTCCGACTCCTGGCTGGGCCACAACGGCCTCGGCTGGATCGTGACCTTCGTCGTCGCCGGTGGCCTTTATCTGATACTCGGCGGCGCGAAGGATCGTCGCGCCGCGCAATCCGAGAATGCTCATGCCTAAGATGTTGCACACCGGCCAGGTGATCATCGACCTGGTCATGGCCGTGGAAAAACTGCCGCAGATTGGCGGCGACGTGCTGGCGCAGTCGGCAGGGTTCGAAGCCGGCGGCGGTTTCAACGTGATGGCGGCGGCGGTGCGTAACGGCTTGCCGGTGGTCTATCTCGGTCGCCATGGCACGGGACGTTTCGGTGATCTGGCGCGCCAAGCGATGCAGGCGGAAGGTATCTGCATCGGCATCCGCGAACCGGCCGAGCGCGACACGGGTTTGTGTGTGGCGCTGACCGATGCCTCGGCGGAACGCAGTTTCATTTCCTACATCGGTGCCGAAGGCGAGGTGACCGAGGAGGACCTGAACAGCGTGGCAGCCGAGCCCGGCGATTACGTTTATCTCAGTGGTTACAGCCTGCTGCATGAGGGCAAGGCGCAGGCGTTGCTCGACTGGACACTGGCGTTGCCGGCATCGATTAATGTGGTGTTCGATCCGGGACCGCTGGTGGAATCGCCTGATGCGCCGATGATGCAGACGTTGCTGCCACGCATTGATGTGTGGACCAGCAATAGCGTCGAAGCGCTGCGGTTTACCGGGGCTGATGAGATTGGCGCGGCGATGGATCGTCTTGCCAGGCTTCTGCCCGAGAGCGTGTTGATGGTGGTGCGCGACGGGCCGCAGGGTTGCTGGATTCAGCAGCGCAGCGAACGTCGGCAGGTGCCGGGATTCGCTGTGAAAGCAGTGGACAGCAATGGCGCTGGCGACGCGCATGCCGGGGTGTTTGTGGCTGGGTTGGCGCAGGGGCTGGATGCTCTGGAAGCGGCGCGGCGAGCCAATGCGGCGGCAGCGCTGGCGGTGACTCGATGGGGGCCTGCGACTTCGCCGGGGACGACTGAGGTGGATGCTTTTATCCGCGAGTCCTGCGGCGACTGATAAATGGCTATCGCGAGCAGGCTCACTCCTACATCGGATCTGTGTCGTACACAAATCTCCTGTAGGAGCTGCCGAAGGCTGCGATCTTTTGGGACGCAGAGCGTCCCCGGCTGCATTCCCACGCAGAGCGTGGGAACGATCAAGATCGCAGCCTTCGGCAGCTCCTACGGTGGGCGTCGTTCTAGCCCGCCTTGCGCAACGCCTCGATCAATTCCTGCTTGCGCATGGACGAGCGCCCCGGAATGTTCTTCGCCCGGGCCTCTTTCATCAGGCTATCGACCGTCTGCGTATCCTTCGAAGTTTCGCTGTTGCGCGAATGGCCCTTGCGACTGGCCACCGCGCGGCGCGATGACTCTTTGCGCTCTTGCGACTTGGCGCTCGCCGGTTTTTTGCGCCCCGAGCCAGCGGACTTCTCGCCGCCGCCGGATTGCTTATTCACCGTCGCCCAGGCGCGAGCTTCGGCTTCATCTTTCGACACGCCCTTTTTCTCGTAGCTGTCTTCGATGTGCTCGGCCTTGCGCTTTTGTTCGCTGGTGTATTTGTCTTTGCTTCCACGAGGCATGGGATTTCTCCTCAAGTTGCGGATCCGGCCGCTCGCCGTTTCGACGGCGAGCGGCTTGGCACTACTGCAGATCCAGTTTGCGCGCCGCTTCGACGCCGGCTGAACTGAGCTTGATCGGCAGGTTCAGCGAGTGTTCGCCCGCTTCGCTGCAGGTCACATGACCATGGTGAATCAGCCCGCGATCCTGCAGGGAGGCGAGGGCGCTGGCCACGACTTTCTCGCCCCGGTAATTATCCAGCACCTCCTTGCCCAGGCCATTGGGATGGGCGTGGAGCAGGCGGGTGAGAACTTCTTTTTCCAGGTCTTTGTCGACGTTCATGGTTACCTCTTCATGGGAGTGAATAGGGCGCTCGCGTCGGCGAACTACTGACCGGCACCTTCGGAACCGGAGCCACCGGTGGTGGTTTTCGAGCCGACACCCGGGCCGGCATTGTCAGGGGGAGTGGCGGGAGAATCAGGCGTGTTCATGCCGCCCTGACGCCCTGGATCGCTGCCCTGGGTGCGCGGGTCGGTGCCGGTGGCTGGCGGCTGATTGATCAGCGGCACACCGGAGCCATCGGTGTTCATACCGGGGGCACTGTTGATGGCGGGCGCGCGTGGCGGGGTCGGATCGGTTGGGCCAGTGCCCGCTGCCGTGGACGACGCGGCGAACACCGCAGGGCAGAGCAGGGCGCTGAAGACGAAAGCGGTCAACCTTGACGGGATCATAGGGCTTCTCCAGTGATTGGAATCCTTACCCTTGGTTGGTCAGCCCTGAAGACGGATTGGTGCCTGATGATCGACGAACGGTCTTCATTGATGTGGCGTGTTTGCTGTTTGGACGATGCCGATTTCTTCCTTGAACTGCTCCATGAAGCCCTTCAGGCGTTGATGGCGAATCTGCGCCAGCCGCTGGCCGGTCGCGGTCTGAAAACCGTTGGCGAGATGCAGCAGTTTGGTCTGGAAATGATCGAGGCAAAAACGCGTGTCGTCGTACTCGCGCTCAAGCGCTTCGGGATCCTCTGGGTCGTACAGCGCCGAGCCCATGCGTCCGGCAACGTAGAAGGTTCGGGCAACGCCGAGCATGCCCAGCGAGTCGAGGCGGTCGGCGTCCTGGACGATTTTCGCTTCGAGGGTCAACGGGGTGATGTTGGCAGAAAAACTGTGGGTTTCGATGGCGTGGGCGACCTTGCTGATTTTCTCGTCGGGCCAGTTGATATCCTTCAGTGCGGATGACGCTTTGTCCGCTGCCAGTCGTGAGGCCTGCGAGCGCAGCGGGGCGTTTTTCTCGACCGATACGCAATCGTGCAGCAGCACCGCTGCGAGCAATACCTCGAGATCGCCGCCTTCGGTTGCATGCAAGGTGCGTGCGTTGTGCCAGACCCGTTGCAGGTGAGCGAGGTCGTGGGCGCCGTCGTCTGACGGTTCCAGTGCGTGCCGAATCAGCGCTGATGCCAGTGTCTCCATCGGCGCAAAACATTTAACGGTCATAAGCATCCTTTCAGAAAGTGCGATATCAACTGTGGGAGCGAGCCTGCTCGCGAAGACATTATGTCAGTTGACTCGAGGCTGACTGGAAGGACGCTTGCGCGAGCAGGCTCGCTCCCACAGGGGCAGCAGTGTTCAGCAAATTGGGCAGGTCAGTATGTTTTGCCATGTGACGCGCGCCGCTGCGCGCCTTAGTATGGCGCTTTAATTTGCACACAAGGCCCGTCCATGACGATCGAAATCCGCCCGGCGACCCCCAGCGATGCGCCGCAAATCCTCGCCTTCATCACCGAACTGGCAGATTTCGAGAAGGCCCGTCACGAAGTCATCGCCAGCGTCGCCGACATCGAACGCAGCCTGTTCGGCGAAGGCGCCACCGCCCATGGCCTGATCTGCCTGCGCGACGGCTTTCCGATCGGCTTCGCGGTGTTCTTCTTCAGTTACTCAACGTGGCTGGGCAGCAACTGCCTGTATCTTGAAGACCTTTACATCACTCCCGAACAACGCGGCGGCGGCGCCGGCAAAACCCTGCTGCGCCACCTGGCAAAAATCGCCTGCGCCAACGACTGTGGCCGCTTCGAATGGAGCGTGCTGGAATGGAACACCCCGGCCATCGAATTCTACAAATCCCTCGGCGCCCAACCCCAGGAGGAGTGGGTGCGGTATCGCATGGATGGCAAGGTGTTGCGCGAGTTCGCCGAAGGAAACTGAATTTCTAAAGTAAATCGCAGCCGTCGGCAGATTCTGCTCACTCTGTAGGAGCTGCCGAAGGCTGCGATCTTTTTTTGTTTTCATCCCAAAATATGGGATTGATATTTATATATTGAGATTTTAGCTCGCCCGGGTTTATAGTCCGTCGCACTCACTGCCAAAAACAAAACAGGTGAAGCGATGCAGGCGCAATTGATCGCGCTCGATTGGGGGACAACCTCATTACGTGCTTACAAACTCGCGGCGGACGGTGTGGTGCTGGAGCAGCGTGCGCTGTCGTCCGGGATCATGCAGTTGCCCAAGACCCCGCGAATCATCCACGGTCGCGAGTGCGCCGATGGTTTTGAACTGGCCTTCGACGGGGCCTGCGGTGACTGGCTCGACGCGCAGCCGGATTTGCCGGTGATCGCTTGCGGTATGGTCGGCAGTGCCCAGGGTTGGCGCGAAGCGGCTTACTGCGAGACGCCGGCCGACGTCGCCCAACTCGGAAACTCCCTACAGACCGTTATCAGTCTTCGCGGCACGCCAGTGCATATCGTCCCGGGCGTGATCCAGCGTTCGCGTCTGCCCAATGTAATGCGCGGCGAAGAAACCCAGGTCCTTGGCGTACTGCAAAATCTGCCGGCCGAGGCGGGTAACGACCTGCTGATCGGCCTCCCCGGCAGCCACTCGAAATGGGTGGAAGTGGTCGATGGCCGCATCACTCATTTCGACACCTTCATGACTGGCGAAGTCTTCGCCGTACTCAGCGAGCACAGCATCCTCGGCCGTACCCAACAACCGAGCGCGACCTTCGATGCGCAGGCGTTCGATCGCGGCGTGCAAATCGCGTTGTCGGCGGATGCCGAGCTCGGCGTGCTGTCGACCCTGTTCAGCGCCCGCACCCTCGGCCTCACTGGTGAACTGAGCCCGAGCGCTCAAGCGGATTATCTCTCCGGCCTGATGATCGGCCATGAGCTGGCCGCGCTCGCCAATGTGCAGCGGCGCCGTCGCAACCAAGCGAATCTTCCATCGATCGTGCTCATCGGCAATGCGCAACTGTGCTCACGTTATCGCCGTGCCCTCGACGCCTGCGGCTTTGCTCGGGTGACGCTGGCCGAGCAGGCTACCGAGCGTGGCCTGTGGCAACTGGCGCGTGCCGCCGGACTGATCGATTCCTCATCCCGTTAACCCTGACTGGAGGCCTGACATGCTCAAGCAAGCACTGGCACAAAACGGTCTGATCGCGATTCTGCGTGGCCTGCAACCGCAGGAAGCGGCGGCTGTCGGAGAAGTCCTTTACGCCGCCGGATTTCGCGTCATCGAAGTACCGCTCAATTCCCCATCGCCGTACGAAAGTATCCGCATCCTGCGTGATGCGCTGCCCGCCGATTGCCTGATCGGTGCCGGCACGGTGCTCACCCCCGAGCAGGTCGAGCAGGTGAAAGCTGCTGGCGGACAAGTGATCGTCATGCCGCACAGCGATGCCAAGGTGTTGCGCGCGGCGAAAGCGGCGGGGCTGTACCTGTCGCCGGGCGTGGCCACGCCGACCGAAGCCTTCGCCGCATTGGCGGAGGGTGCGGACATTCTCAAGCTGTTTCCGGCCGAGCAAATGAACCCGGCCGTCGTCAAAGCCTGGCTCGCGGTGTTGCCAGCCGGCACGGTGCTCGCGCCGGTCGGCGGCATTACACCGGACAACATGCAGGCCTTTATCGACGCTGGTGTGAAAGGCTTCGGCCTCGGTTCCGGCCTGTTCAAACCGGGCATGACCCCGCAGCAAGTGGAGGTCAATGCCAAGGCCTACGTGGCTGCCTGGAAAGCCCTGCGTTGAGAATTTTTTGGCGCTGTGTGCGCTGCATCTAATAAAAGCTGCATTTACAAAAGAGAGCAGAGATGAAAATCACCAAACTCACGACCTTCATCGTTCCGCCGCGCTGGTGCTTCCTCAAGGTCGAAACCGACGAGGGCGTGACCGGTTGGGGCGAGCCTGTGGTCGAAGGGCGCGCGCACACGGTCGCCGCTGCGGTGGAAGAATTGTCCGACTACCTGACCGGCAAAGACCCACGCAATATCGAAGACATCTGGACCGTGCTCTATCGCGGCGGCTTCTACCGCGGCGGTGCGATCCACATGAGTGCGCTGGCCGGTATCGACCAGGCCCTGTGGGATATCAAAGGCAAGGCCCTCGGCGTCTCGGTCAGCGACTTGCTCGGTGGCCAGGTGCGCGACAAGATTCGCGTGTATTCGTGGATCGGCGGCGACCGTCCGGCCGATACCGCGCGTGCGGCGAAAGAGGCGGTGAGCCGCGGGTTCACTGCGGTGAAAATGAACGGCACCGAAGAGCTGCAGTTCCTCGATACCTTCGAGAAAGTCGACCTCGCGCTGGCCAACGTCGCTGCCGTGCGTGATGCGGTCGGGCCGAACGTCGGCATTGGTGTCGACTTCCATGGCCGCGTGCACAAGCCGATGGCCAAGGTACTGATGAAGGAACTCGATCCGTACAAGCTGATGTTCATCGAAGAACCGGTGCTCAGCGAAAACTACGAAGCGCTGAAAGAACTGGCGCCGCTGACCAGCACACCGATTGCTCTCGGCGAGCGCTTGTTCTCGCGCTGGGATTTTAAACGGGTGTTGAGCGAAGGCTACGTCGACATCATCCAGCCGGACGCGTCCCACGCCGGCGGCATCACCGAAACCCGCAAGATCGCCAACATGGCCGAAGCCTACGACGTCGCGCTGGCCCTGCATTGCCCGCTGGGGCCGATCGCGCTGGCAGCCTGTTTGCAACTCGACGCGGCTTGTTACAACGCGTTTATCCAAGAGCAGAGCCTGGGCATCCATTACAACGAGAGCAACGACTTGCTCGACTACGTGAAGGACCCGCGGGTGTTCGACTACGACCAAGGCTTCGTGAAGATTCCGAACGGCCCGGGGCTGGGCATCGAGATCAACGAGGAATACGTGATCGAACGCGCCGCCGTCGGCCACCGCTGGCGCAACCCGATCTGGCGCCATGCCGATGGCAGCTTTGCCGAGTGGTGAGTCTCTGACTCGCTAGCATCAGATCGTTCCCACGCTCTGCGTGGGAATGCCTCAATGGACGCTCTGCGTCCGCTGCTGGGACGCGGAGCGTCCCGGGCTGCATTCCCACGCGGAGCGTGGGAACGATCAGTTCTCCGAGGGAGAGGAGATCTGCGTCATGACCTCAACAAACACAAGAAGAGGCATCTCTCATGCAAACGCACACCCTCTCCGGGCAGGCGTCTTTAGTCACGCCTAGCCGCAAGCGGTTTTTCATCATGGTGTTGCTGTTCATCACCGTGGTCATCAACTACCTCGACCGCAGCAACCTGTCGATTGCCGCGCCGGCGCTGACCAGTGAGCTGGGCATCGATCCGGTTCACGTCGGTCTGATCTTCTCCGCTTTCGGCTGGACCTACGCCGCGATGCAGATCCCCGGCGGCTGGCTGGTCGATCGCGTGCCGCCCCGTATCCTTTACAGCGTCGCGCTGCTGCTGTGGTCGGTGGCCACAGTGATGCTCGGTTTCGTCAGCAGCTTCATCGCGCTGTTCGTGCTGCGCATGGCCGTCGGTGCGCTGGAGGCACCGGCCTATCCGATCAACAGCCGCGTGGTCACCACCTGGTTCCCTGAGCGCGAGCGCGCCACGGCGATCGGTTTCTACACCTCCGGGCAGTTTGTCGGTCTGGCCTTTCTGACCCCGGTGCTGGCGTGGCTGCAACATGAATTCGGCTGGCACATGGTGTTCGTCGCAACCGGTGCCGTGGGCATTCTCTGGGCGGTGATCTGGTACGCGGTGTATCGCGAGCCACGCAATTTCAAGGGCGCCAACGAGGCAGAAATCGACCTGATTCGTGAGGGCGGCGGGTTGGTCGATATCCAGGCCGAGACGGCCAAGGTCAAAGCCAAATTCAGCTGGACCGATCTGGGCATCGTCCTCAGCAAGCGCAAGTTGTGGGGGATCTACCTCGGCCAGTTCTGCCTGAACTCGACGCTGTGGTTTTTCCTCACCTGGTTCCCGACCTACCTGGTGAAATATCGCGGCATGGACTTCATCAAGTCCGGCCTGCTTGCATCGCTGCCGTTCCTCGCCGCGTTCGTCGGTGTGTTGTGTTCGGGATTCTTTTCCGACTTCCTGATCCGGCGTGGCTACACCGTGGGCTTCGCACGCAAGTTGCCGATCATCGGTGGGCTGTTGATTTCGACCTCGATCATCGGCGCCAACTTTGTCGAGTCGACGCCGCTGGTGATTGCCTTCCTCGCCCTGGCATTTTTCGGCAACGGTCTGGCGTCCATCACTTGGTCGCTGGTGTCGACCTTGGCGCCGGCGCGTTTGCTCGGTCTGACCGGTGGCGTGTTCAACTTCATCGGCAACCTGTCGGCGATTGCTACGCCGATCGTGATCGGCTTCCTCGCCAGCGGTGATTCGTTCGCCCCGGCGATCACCTACATCGCCGTGCTCGCGCTGGTCGGTGCCTTGTCCTACGTGCTGCTGGTGGGCAAGGTCGAGCGTATCGAGTTGTAGTGCTCAGCGTCGGGCGACCATAATGCCGCCCGTTCCTTCGCTCAACGGTAAAAGGCTGGATATGCAGGAAGACGCCCCGGAAAAAACCAAGGACGCCGCGCCCACCGGCACCCAGACGCTGCTGCGCGGCCTCGGTGTAGTCCAAGCGGTGGCCAGCGGCGCGCGTGATCTCAAGGAGATTGCCCGGCTGATCGGCACCACGCGCAGCACCACCCATCGTCTGGCCAGTTGTCTGGTCGACGAGCGCTATCTGCGCGTGGTCCCGCAGATCGGTTATCTGCTTGGGCCGAAGCTGATCGAACTGGGTTTTCAGGCCCGCGAAGAGTTGCCTCTGGTGACCCTCGCCGGGCCGTATCTGGACGAGTTGTCGGCGCTGACCGGCGACACCGTGCACTTGGGCATTCGCGAAGGCGATGAAGTGCTGTATCTGCTGAAGAATCCGGGGCGCAATGGCCCGGAAATGCGCTCGCGGGTCGGCCATCGCATGCCGCTGGTGCGCACCGGGATCGGCAAGGCATTGATGCTCGATGACTCGCCGCAGGATTGGCGGCGGCTGTACGACATCAGCCTGCCGGCGGGTGGCAAAAGCCAGTTCTGGCCGCAGCATCCCCAGCAGTCGTGGGAACAGCTGGAGCAGCGCATGGGCGAATACGTCGCCGGTGGCTACGCCTTCGATCTGGAAGACAACGAACCGTCGATCCGCTGCGTGGCGGCGCCGATTCGTGATGCGAGCAAGGGCATTGTCGCCGCGATCAGTATCGCCAGCACGGTGCCGTACATGCCGCTGGAAAAAATGGCCGAGTTGATCCCCCTCCTCAAAGGGGTCACAACCCGGCTGTCGGCGGAGCTTGGTTTGAAGGTCTAGCGTTGAGGTTCAGGCCTTCAGCGTCGCCATGTCGATGACGAAGCGGTACTTCACGTCACCGGCAATCATCCGCGCGTAGGCTTCGTTGATATTGCGGATGTCGAGCATTTCGATGTCGCAGGTGATGTTGTGCTCGGCGCAGAAATCCAGCACTTCCTGGGTTTCGGCGATACCGCCAATCAAGGAGCCGGCCAGCACGCGACGGCTCATCACCAGTTTGCCAGCGTGGACCGGCGGGTTCACCGGCTCGATCAGCCCGACCAGAATGTGCACACCGTCGAAACGCAGGGTGTCGAGGTACGGATTGAGGTCGTGCTGCACCGGAATGGTGTCGAGCAGGAAGTCGAAGTAACCGGCCGCGGCCTTCATCTGCTCGGCATCGGTGGACACGATCACATGATCGGCGCCCTGACGGCGACCTTCTTCCGCCTTGCTCGCCGAACGGGTGAACAGCGTGACTTCTGCGCCCATGGCTTTGGCGAATTTGATGCCCATGTGGCCGAGGCCGCCCATGCCGAGAATCCCGACCTTGTCACCGGCCTTGACGCCGTAGTGCTTGAGCGGCGAGTAGGTAGTGATACCGGCGCAGAGAATCGGTGCGGCGCTGGCCAGTGCCAGGCGTTCCGGGATACGCACGACAAAGTGTTCGCTGACCACGATGCTGTCGGAATAACCGCCCATGGTGTTGCTGCCATCGACCCGGTCCGGGGTGGCGTAAGTCATGGTCGGGCCTTCGAGGCAATATTGCTCGAGGTTCGCCTGGCAGGCTTCGCAACTGCGGCAGGAGTCGACCATGCAGCCGACGCCAACCAGATCGCCTACCTTGTGACGGGTGACATTCGCACCGACTGCGGTGACTTTTCCGACGATCTCATGGCCGGGCATCAGCGGGTAAACGGCGATGCCCCATTCGTTGCGGGCCTGATGGATGTCGGAATGGCAGACGCCGCAGTAG
Source organism: Pseudomonas moraviensis subsp. stanleyae (assembly GCF_036283065.1). Lineage (GTDB taxonomy): Bacteria > Pseudomonadota > Gammaproteobacteria > Pseudomonadales > Pseudomonadaceae > Aquipseudomonas > Aquipseudomonas stanleyae. The sequence goes on along the minus strand of NZ_JAADJI010000005.1, from coordinate 218,316 downwards.
AGAATTTCGATCGCCACGTCGTCGGCGCGCGGACTGCGGCGTTCGAATTTCATCGGGGCGAGGGGAGTGGTGGCCGATTGGGCGGCATAGCCGATGGCGGTGTACATGGGTGACCTCGCAAAAACAGTGACAAGTGAGGCGGTGAATTCTGGGCGCCAGACGCGGGTGCGGCCATGACGATTTCTCCGGGTCTCATGCCTAATCCTCCGGCATGCAGGTTTCGGCGATCGCATTGGCCAGCGGATCTGCGATGATGTTTTCATCCCTTTTTCCGTGATTTTTACGAAGACCTATTCAATGCAGTTGACCCGTCATCTTGATGCCAACGCCCGCCTGGTTTCGCTGATCGAACCGCTGGCGCTGCGTGATGGCTACAGCCAGACCGGCCTGCCCGGTGTGCAGATCCTGCGCGCCAGTTGCGACGTCGCCCGTGGCCCACATATCTACGAGCCGAGCCTGATGATCATCGCTCAGGGCAGCAAACTGGCGTTTCTCGGCCCGCGCACCATGGAATACGGCGCGGGGCACTACCTGATTCAGGCGTTGCCGGTGCCGTTCGAATGTGAAACCTTTGCCTTGCCCGATGCGCCATTGCTCGGCGTGTCGGTGGCGATCGATCGCGTCCTGCTCGGCGAACTGGTGCTGGCCATGGGGCTGGCGCCGGGGCGGCACATTCCGGCGCAGACACCGGAGTCGATGACCTCGGTGGTGCTCGACGACGGCATGCGCGGTTGCGTCGAACGGCTGCTTAGCTGTCTGCACGATCCGCTGGAATGCCAGATTCTCGGTCCGGCGCGAGTGCGCGAGTTGTTGTTCGTCGCGCTGCGCGGGCCACAGGCGGATGTGTTGCGTGCGTTGGTCGAACAGCAAGGGCAATTCGCCCGGGTGGCGGCATCGATCAGTCATCTGCATGCGCATTACACCGAGCCGCTGAATGTCGAGACACTGGCCGGGTGCGCAAACATGAGCGTGTCGACCTTTCACGAGCATTTCAAACGCAGCACGTTGTTATCGCCGGTGCAGTATCTCAAGCGCTTGCGCTTGTTGAAGGCGCAGACGTTGCTGGTGGCGGAAGGGTTGGGTGTCGCGCAGGTGGCGCATCGGGTGGGGTATCAGAGCACGTCGCAGTTCAGCCGCGAGTACAAACGTTACTTCGAGCGCAGCCCAGGAGACGAGCGCGCTGCTTGAGCCGACGATAATCCGCTGTGTGAGCGAGCCTGCTCGCGAAGGCGGTGTATCAGTCGACATCATCTTTATATGACACACCGCTTTCGCGAGCAGGCTCGCTCCCACAGTTGGTTTGTGGTGTCGGGGAAATTTTGGGCAACAAAAAGGCCCCCATTTCGGGAGCCTTGTTGTTCGGGGTTTCGACTTACATGTTCGGGTAAGTCGGGCCGCCGGCGCCTTCCGGCGCTACCCAGGTGATGTTCTGCGCAGGGTCCTTGATGTCACAGGTCTTGCAGTGCACGCAGTTCTGGGCGTTGATCTGGAAGCGCTTCTCGCCGTCTTCCTTGGTGATCACTTCGTACACGCCGGCCGGGCAGTAGCGCTGCGCCGGTTCGTCGTACAGCGGCAGGTTCTTGCTGATCGGGATGCTCGGGTCGGTCAGTTTCAAGTGGCACGGCTGTTCTTCTTCGTGGTTGGTACCGGAGATGAACACCGAGCTGAGTTTGTCGAAACTCAGTTTGCCGTCAGGTTTCGGATAGTCGATCTTCTTGCAGTCGGCCGCGAGCTTGAGGCAAGCGTAATCCGGCTTGGTGTCGCGCAGGGTAAACGGCAGTTTGCCGCCGAAGATGTTCTGGTCGAGCCAGTTGAAACCACCACCGATGATCGCGCCGTACTTGTGAATCGCCGCGCCGAAGTTGCGGCTGGCGAACAGTTCTTCGTGCAGCCAGCTGTTCTTGAATGCGTCGACATAAGTCGTCAGTTCGACCGTGCAATCCTGCTCGGCGAACAGCGCGTCTGCGACCGATTCAGCCGCGAGCATGCCGGACTTCATCGCGGTGTGGCTGCCTTTGATCTTGGCGAAGTTCAGGGTGCCGAGGTCGCAACCGATCAGCGCGCCGCCCTTGAAGACCATTTTCGGCAGCGAGTTCAGGCCGCCCTTGGCGATGGCGCGGGCGCCGTAGCTGACGCGCTTGCCGCCTTCCAGGTATTGCTTGAGCACCGGGTGATGCTTGAGGCGCTGGAATTCGTCGAACGGCGACAGGTAAGTGTTGCTGTAGGACAGGTCGACGATCAGACCGACCACCACCTGATTGTTTTCCAGGTGATAAAGGAACGAGCCACCGGTGTTCTCGGTGCCCATGATGTCCAGCGGCCAGCCGGCGGTGTGCACCACCAGGCCTGGCTGATGCTTGGCCGGATCGATTTCCCAGATTTCCTTCAGACCGATGCCGTAATGCTGAACGTCCGCATCGCTGTCGAGGTTGTAGCGCTTGATCAGTTGCTTGCCGATGTGGCCACGGCAGCCTTCGGCGAACAGCGTGTACTTGCCACGCAGTTCCATGCCCGGGGTGTACAGGCCTTCTTTCGGATGGCCTTCGCGGTCGACGCCCAGATCACCGGTGATGATCCCGCGCACTACGCCGTTTTCGTCGATCAGCGCTTCCTGAGCGGCGAAGCCCGGGTAGATTTCCACACCGAGGTTTTCGGCCTGCTGAGCCAGCCAGCGGCACAGATTGCCGAGGGAGATAATGTAGTTGCCTTCGTTGTGCATGGTCTTGGGCACAAAGAAGTCAGGAATCTTCTGCGCGCTGTCGGCGTTTTTCAGCACGAAAATGTCATCGCGTGTTACTGGCGTGTTCAGCGGCGCGCCGAGTTCTTTCCAGTCCGGGAACAGTTCGTTCAGGGCGCGGGGTTCGAACACCGCACCGGAGAGGATGTGCGCGCCGACTTCGGAGCCTTTTTCGACCACGCAGACGCTGATTTCCTTACCGGCGTCAGCGGCCTTCTGCTTCAAGCGGCAGGCGGCGGACAGACCAGCGGGGCCGGCACCGACGATGACGACGTCGAATTCCATGTATTCGCGTTCCACAGGCTATCTCCTACTCAAGGCTCAACAGTTTTTTTTCTAATATGGAGGTTTGATCTCGCATCCATATTGCCTTTACGTTAACGTCAAAGGGAATATTGGCGAATCCACCTTTCTCTCTAGGCGGCGCATTATATCTACACCACTCCCAGCGTCCAATACAAACGTTTGTTTGAATCGACTCCAGCCCTGATAAATCAAAGAAGCGCGGCTTATGACAGGGCATTTTGGCGTATTGACCAGAATGGGCGTTCCGGTCAAGATACGGGCGGTTTTGCGCTCGCCGTAGGCAGACTGGCGGTTTCAAGAGCACCTCTAAAGACAGGGCACAGGCAGTAGACGGTGATGCGCAGCGCAAGTCCGGCGCGCAGTTTACACAGCGTGAGAATGAATGACCCGACAGTCAGCCCTGACGAACGGTCATCAGCCTTCGCCAAGTGAATCACCTCACATTCAAGCCGGCGTTTTTAGAGGTGCCCTTGTCGCCCGATGAGCATCATCCGCCAGGTTCGCCTAGGCGACTTTCTTTTCACCGGAGAGTAACGAGGAATCCATGAAGGTTCTTGTAGCTGTCAAACGCGTTGTGGATTACAACGTCAAGGTCCGCGTCAAGGCGGACAATTCCGGCGTCGACCTCGCCAACGTCAAGATGTCGATGAACCCATTCTGCGAAATCGCCGTGGAAGAAGCCGTACGCCTGAAAGAGAAGGGCGTTGCGACTGAAATCGTCGTCGTCTCGATCGGCCCGACCACCGCTCAGGAGCAGCTGCGTACCGCACTGGCTCTGGGTGCCGACCGCGCCATCCTCGTCGAATCCGCTGAAGACCTGACTTCGCTGGCCGTGGCCAAGCTGCTCAAGGCCGTCGTCGACAAGGAACAGCCTCAGCTGGTGATCCTTGGCAAACAGGCGATCGACAGCGACAACAACCAGACCGGTCAGATGCTCGCTGCACTGAGCGGCTACGGTCAGGGCACGTTCGCTTCGAAAGTCGAAGTCTCCGGCGACAGCGTTGCCGTGACCCGCGAGATCGACGGCGGCGCGCAGACCGTTTCGCTGAAACTGCCGGCCATCGTCACCACCGACCTGCGTTTGAACGAGCCGCGCTATGCGTCTCTGCCAAACATCATGAAAGCCAAGAAGAAGCCTCTCGAAGTGCTGACTCCGGACGCTTTGGGCGTTTCCACCGCCTCCACCAACAAGACTCTGAAAGTCGAAGCGCCGGCAGCACGCAGCGCAGGCGTCAAGGTCAAGTCGGTGGCTGAACTGGTCGAGAAACTGAAAAACGAAGCGAAGGTAATCTAAAAATGACTATCTTGGTAATCGCTGAACACGACAACAAAGTGCTGGCCCCGGCCACACTGAACACCGTGGCCGCTGCTGCCAAAATCGGCGGCGACATCCACGTTCTGGTGGCAGGTCAGGGCGCTGGCCCGGTGGCCGAAGCCGCGGCGAAAATCGCTGGCGTGAGCAAAGTCCTCAACGCTGACAACGCCGCCTACGCGCATCAGTTGCCAGAGAACGTAGCTCCGCTGGTTGCAGAGCTGGGCGCTGGCTACAGCCATATCCTGGCTGCCGCGACCTCCAACGGCAAAAACATCCTGCCGCGCGTTGCTGCTGCGCTGGACGTTGACCAGATTTCCGAGATCATCTCGGTGGAAAGCGCTGACACTTTCAAGCGCCCGATCTATGCCGGCAACGCCATCGCTACCGTGCAATCGACTGCTGCGATCAAAGTGATCACCGTGCGTGCCACCGGTTTCGACCCGGTTGCCGCTGAAGGTGGTTCGGCTGCCGTTGAAGCGGTTGGTGCCGCGCACGACGCTGGTACGTCGAGCTTCGTCAGCGAAGAGCTGGCCAAGTCCGATCGTCCTGAGCTGACCGCTGCCAAGATCGTCGTTTCCGGCGGTCGCGGCATGCAGAACGGCGACAACTTCAAACATCTGTACGCTCTGGCCGACAAGCTCGGCGCTGCCGTCGGTGCCTCGCGCGCCGCGGTCGACGCAGGTTTCGTACCGAACGACATGCAGGTCGGTCAGACCGGCAAGATCGTTGCGCCACAGCTGTACATCGCCGTCGGTATCTCCGGCGCGATCCAGCACTTGGCCGGCATGAAAGACTCCAAAGTGATCGTTGCGATCAACAAGGACGAAGAAGCGCCGATCTTCCAGGTGGCCGATTACGGTCTCGTGGCGGATCTGTTCGAAGCAGTACCTGAGCTGGAGAAGCTGGTCTAATCCGGCGGCTTCACTTATAAAGAGCCCGGCCTGTTGGTCGGGCTTTTTTTTGTCTCGGATTTGAGAGGGGAGCGGTTGGCCATGGATCTGCGCTGCGGATGGTTGTTGGGTTTGATGCTGTTGCCGGGTTTGGTCTTGGCCGCTGGCAAGTGCGAGCGCCTGGTCGTCACCGGCAGCCCGGATGCGCCGCCGTACCTTTGGCAGGACCCGCAGAACCCCAAGCAATTGATCGGTGCCAGTGCCGATCTGTTGCAGCAAGTGGCCAAGGACCTCGGCATCAAAGTCGATCTGCTGTATGCCGGCAAACGCTCGCAAGCGCTCGACGAAGTGCGCAGCGGGCGCATGGACATGCTCGCCGACGCGCCGTTGACCGTGAATGAGCTGGAAAACCTCGACTACATCCATCCACCACTGCTGGAAAACGACTACCTGGTGTGGACGCGCAAAGGCTCGACGCTGACCTATGCCGAGGCCAGCGACCTTAAAGGCCAGGCCGGCGCGGTGTCGGAAAAGTCTCGAATGACCCAGGCATTCGGCACTTTCGCCGAGCAGAATCTGACCCTGACCCGCACGGCAAACCTTACCCAGGCACTACAGAAACTGCTGTTGGGCGAGGTGGAATATGTCCTCGCCGGGCGCTACTCAGGCCTGGCCGCCGCGCAGACATTGGGCATGACCAGCGATCTGTTGGCGTTCGAGCAACCCATCGATCGACCGGGACTGTTCCTCGCGGTTTCCCACAATTCAGCCTGCAACGATCCGTGGTTGCGCGGACAGCTCGCCAAAAAGATGACAGAATTGCCCGCGTCCGGACTGACGGAAGCCGCGCTGCAACGCAACATCGAGCGCTGGAAGGCGCAACAGCAACAGCCGCCACAACCTGTCAGTGCCCCAAAACAGTAGGGATTCTTAGTGAGTATTCGACCTCTTTTCGCGGCTGTGGCCGTTCTGGCCCTGGCCGGGTGCGCAACCGATCCGGCACCCAGTGAACAAATGCGTTTGACCGAACAAGCTATCGCGCAGGCCAAGGCAGTCGGCGCCACCGCTGACGAAGTGCCGGAAATGCAGATGGCCGAGACCAAATACAACCGTGCCAAAGGCAATATGGCGGACGAGTCCTATCGCAACGCGCGCATGCGTGCCGAGCAGGCCGAACTGGATGCGCGTCTGGCCGAAGCCAAGGTGCTGACGAAAAAAGGCGAAGAGCAACTCAATGTGCTCAATACCCGCATTGTCCGCCTGCGCAAGCAGCTGCAACTGGGGGAAGCGCAATGAGCCTGAAGTCCAACGCCGTCGGCATTCTGCTCCTCGCCGGTTGCGCCAGCCTGTACGGCTGCGCCGGCCAGCACAGCGAGGCGGCACTGCAACAGGCCAGTGCTGATTTCCAGAAGGTCAAGGAAGATTCCAACGTGCTGCGCATCGCGCCGAAAGATGTGATCCGCGCCGGCGAATCCCTGGCCCGTGCCGATCGGCTGTCGACCTATTGGGGCAGCGGTGCCGACGTTGTGCATTACGCCTACCTGAGCCAGCGCTACAGCGAAATCGCCCGCGAGCACACCAACCAGGCGCTCAACGAGGAACGCGCGGCCAAGCTCGAACTTGAGCGGCAACGTCTGCAACTGGCCTTGCGCGAATCGAAGCTGCTCAGCGTGCAGCAGCAGGGCAAGTGGCTGGAGGAACAGATCGTGGCGCTGGCCACCACACAGACCGATCGCGGTCTGGTGATGACCCTCGGCGACGTGTTGTTCGACACCGGCCATGCGGAACTGAAAAACTCGGCCAACCGTGTCGTGCTGAAAATCGTCCAGTTCCTGCAACTGAACCCCAAGCGCGTCGTACGCATCGAGGGTTATACCGACAGCACCGGTGGCAAACAGGAAAACCTCAAACTGTCTCGCGATCGTGCGCAATCGGTGGCTGACGTGCTGGTCGATCTGGGTATCGACGAAAAACGCATTCAGGTCGAAGGTTACGGCGACCAGTTCCCGGTCGACGCCAACGCCTCCGAGCGCGGCCGGGCACAGAACCGCCGCGTGGAAATTGTTTTCTCCGACGAAAAAGGCCAGCTCGGCGCCGCCCGCTGAGGGTTGCGTCTCTGGGAAGCCCGGACTGTCATGCAGTGCCGGGCTTTTTTACATCTGTCGATTGCCGCGCAAAACCGTACAGACAGGGCAGACACCACACTGTACGGTCGAGTAATCTGGCAACTGTCCCAGTACACTTCTAAACTGTTCCGGTATTGTTCCCGACAAGAATAAAACGCCCGTGAAATCGAGTGCTGCGTCATGACCAATCTCTTGCTCTACCAACGTATTGCTCAGCAACTGGCTGAGGACATCCGCCGTGGTGTCTATCAACCGGGGGAGCGCGTGCCTTCGGTGCGCAAGATGAGTTCGCAGCTCAACGTAAGCCACGCGACGGTGTTGCAGGCATATGCCAACCTCGAAGATCAGGGCCTGATCCGCGCCCGTCCGCAATCGGGTTATTACGTACACCAGACCCCCGCGCTGACCGCGCCGACGCCGGACATCGCCCGGGTCGAGCGGCCGGGGCTGGTCACCCGCAGCAGCATCATTCAACAGGTGCTGGTCGAATCCCGCCGCGAAGGCGTGTTTCCGCTGGGCGCTGCGGTGCCCAGCGTTGACTACTTGCCGGTGCGCGCGCTGCATCAGCAACTGGCCAAGGTCACCCGGTTCCACAGTCCGCGGGCGTTCAGCTACATGTTCAGCCCCGGTTTTGAACCGCTGCGCCGGCAGGTCGCGATTCGCATGCGTGACGCCGGCGTGGTGGTCGATCCGTCGGAAGTGGTGATCACCCACGGCTGTGTCGACGCCTTGCAGATGTCGTTGCGCGTGCTGACCCGCCCGGGCGATCTGATCGCTGCCGAATCGCCGACCTATTACGGCCTGCTGCAACTGGCCGATCTGCTCGGCCTGAAAGTCATCGAAATCCCCAGCGATCCCGCCACTGGTATGAGCCTGGAGGCCTTGCAGCTGGCCGCCAATCAATGGTCGATCAAGGCGCTGGTGCTGACCACGCGCCTGAGCAATCCTCTCGGCGGGACCATGCCGGAAGAGCGACAGAAACAGTTGCTGCGGCTGGCCTCGGATTTCGACATTCAGATTGTCGAAGACGATATCTACGGCGAACTGATGTTCGAACAGGGGCGCACCAAGGCGCTGAAGGCCTACGACCGGCTGGATCGGGTGATCTACTGCTCAAGCTTCTCCAAAACTCTGTCGCCAGGTGTGCGCATCGGCTGGATGATCGCCGGCAAGTACCAGCAGGAAATCCAGCGCCTGCAAACCTTCAGCACCCATTCGGCGTGCAGCGTTACGCAAATGGCGATCGCCGCCTATCTGGAAAACGGCGGTTATGACCGGCATTTACGCTACATCCGCCAGGAATACCGAAAAAACCTCAGTGCGTTCCAGCTGGCGGTGCAGCAGCACTTTCCCGAGGGCACGCAAATGTCCCGGCCCACCGGCGGTTTCATCCTCTGGGTGAGCTTGCCGGGGCGGGTCAATACCCAGGAATTGCATGTTCGCGCGCTGCAACAAGGCATCAGCATTGCACCGGGGCTGATCTTCAGTAACACCGAGCAGTTCAATCACTGTATTCGCCTGAACTGCGGCATTCCCTGGAACCGCGAGGCAGAACGGGCGCTGATGACGCTGGGTCTGTTGGCGACACAACTGTGTCAGGAAACCGCTGGCGGATTCTGAACGAGGGGGCAGGTGATGCTTGTCATGTGGCGCACAACAGGCGAGCATGTGGCCCTCTGCCGTTAGTTCGTTGGGTCCATGAAAGCGATTGTTCCTGCCGCGTGGGTATTGCTGGGTTTGCTGATGATCGGTCAGGTACCGGGTGTCATGGCGGCCGCAGCCCAGGAAAAACCGGCAGCGACGAGCACGACGAACAAAGCCGTGAAAACCGCGGCTCCAGCAAAAAAAGCCCAGGCGAAAAAAAACGCCACGGTGAAGAAGCGCCGTCCGGTTGCCTCGAAATCGAAATCCGCCAGCGAAGTGGCGAAAACCAAATTGCCGCCGGCAAAACTCGATCTCAGCCTGCCCAAGGATATGGTTGAAGAATTGAAGCCCAAGGGCACCGTGGAACTGCCCAAACGCGAGGCAATCCTGCCGCAGATGTTCGGCGAGAAAGACAACGGCTTCCAGCTCAACGGCCGCTTGCTCAGCAACGAAATGCAGTTGCAACTGCGCAACGAAGCGCGACGCGATGTCGAAGGCGCGGCACTGGATTTCGAATTCAAACAATAGATCAGGCTATCTGGGATGCGCAGGGCAGACGCTTCGTCGGAGACTGCCCGGTCACTTTTACTTATCCTTGAAAACCCGCTTGCAGCAATTTGAAACAGCCGTTTTAGCGGTTACTCTGTTTCCCGTCTCTTTACACATCGCCCGTCGCGAGGATCTGTTCGTCATGAAATGCCGTGAAGGCTGTGGCGCTTGCTGCATTGCCCCCTCCATCAGTTCGCCGATCCCCGGCATGCCCGATGGCAAACCCGCCGGCGAACGTTGCGTGCAACTGTCGGTCGATAACCTGTGCAGCATTTTTGGCCGCCCGGAACGTCCGCCTGTTTGTTCGGGTTTCGCTGCGGATGTCGAGGTTTGCGGCAGCAGTTCGGCAGAAGCGATCAGATTGATCGGCTGGTGGGAGCAGATGACGGCGGCGTGATGTGTTCACCAACGGAACTTCAACAATAAGGAATAACACTATGGGTTCGCTGCATCGTATCGCTGTGTTGTGTGGTCTGACTGCCGTACTTGCCACTTCGGTCGCCCAGGCGGAAGACTGGAAAGTCGCCAAGAACGAAGACGGTATCAAGGTTTCCCTGAGTGAAATACCCGGCTCGGACTACAAGTCCTATCAGGGCGTCGCGCTGATGAAGACCACCATCGCCAAACTGCGCGCCTTGCAGGAAGACGTCTCCGGCGCCTGCGCCTGGATTCATGAGTGCAAGAGCCAGAAACTGCTCAAGCATGAAGGCGATCTGAGCTGGACCTATTCGCAATTCAATACGCCATGGCCGGTAACCCCGCGTGATTCAGTGTTGAAGATCACCACTGTTGAAGGCGCCGATGGCAGCCTGACCCGCAACCTCGAAGGTGTGCCGACTTATCTGCCGGAAGAAAAAGGCTTCGTGCGCGTGCAACAAGTCAAAGGCTTCTGGAAATTCGTGCCTAAAGGCGATCAGGTCGAAGTGACCTATCAAGTACACACCGAGCCAGGCGGCAGCGTGCCGGCGATGGTCGCCAACAAGTTCGTCGTCGATGCGCCATTCAATACCCTGAAAGCGCTGAAACAACGCGCCGAGAAATAACCCATTCGCTGTAAGCAAAACGCCCCGACCGGTTCGGGGCGTTTTGTTTTGTCTCTAAATTGTATTTCCAGATATGCGTTGCACGAAATTTTCACAAAGCCTTCAAGACAATTCGCCCGCACTTGTTGCCTGCTACAGCGCTGTCATCCCTTTGCATGAAAGTCTCGAAGGGCAGGCAGTAATCAATGGCAATGGTGTGAACGATCGTGCAACATTTGCGCACCGCGCACGCCCCGGGGTCTGGACTGACCAATAGAGGGCCTGGCGCCGCTGTATTTTTGCAACTTCAACTTCCAATGGGTCCTAAAACGACATGGCAAACCCGGACGCCCTGAATCAGCAGCGATCTTCTGCTCGCCTGCTGCAACCGACCGTCAAATCGCATCTGGCCTACACGCTGCTGTGCGCACTGGTCATGATGGTCATGTTTTCCGCGCTGCGCCTCGCGCTGCTGGTCTACAACCGCGAGATGATCCTCGACACCCCGGCCGCGACCTTCCTTGAAGCGTTCGCCAACGGTCTGCGTTTCGACCTGCGCCTGGTGGTGTACCTGTGCATTCCGCTGGTGCTGGCGCTGTTCAGTGCCCGGGCCATGGCTGCGCGCGGCTTCTTCCGACTGTGGCTGACCATCGCCTCAAGCATCGCGCTGTTCCTCGGCCTGATGGAGATGGACTTCTACCGCGAGTTTCACCAGCGCCTCAACGGTCTGGTGTTCCAGTACGTGAAGGAAGACCCGAAAACCGTGATGAGCATGCTCTGGTACGGTTTCCCGGTGGTGCGCTACCTGTTGGCGTGGGTGATCGGCACGGTGATCCTGACCCTGGCGTTCAAAGGCGCCGACCGTGCCACCCGCCCGCGCGGGCCGTTCAGCGGCGGCAGCGTCAGCTCCCGTCAGATCGCGCCGTGGTACACCCGTCTGGCGGTGTTTGTGGTCTGCCTGCTGATCTGCGTGGTTGCCGCCCGTGGCACCCTGCGTCAAGGCCCGCCAATGCGCTGGGGTGACGTGTACACCACTGATTCCAACTTCGCCAACCAGCTCGGTCTCAACGCCACGCTGTCGCTGATCGAGGCCGCCAAGTCGCGCATGGGCGAAGATCGCGACAATATCTGGAAAGCCACGCTGCCGCAGGAACAGGCGCAGAAAATCGTCCGTGACATGCTGCTCATGCCTGACGACAAACTGGTCGACGCCGATATTGCCGCCGTGCGCCGTGATTACACGCCGCCAGCCGACAAGACCCTGCCGATCAAGAACGTCGTCGTGATCCTCATGGAAAGCATGGCCGGTCACTCGGTTGGCGCCCTGGGTGCTCCGGGCAACATCACGCCTTACCTGGACAAGCTGTCCAAGGAAGGCCTGCTGTTCGACCGTTTCTTCTCCAACGGCACTCACACGCACCAGGGCATGTTTGCGACCATGGCCTGCTTCCCGAACCTGCCTGGCTTCGAATACCTGATGCAGACCCCGGAAGGCAGCCACAAGCTGTCCGGCCTGCCGCAGGTGCTCAGTGCCCGCGACTACGACGACGTGTACGTCTACAACGGCGATTTCGCCTGGGACAACCAGTCGGGCTTCTTCAGCAACCAGGGCATGACCAACTTCGTTGGCCGTAACGACTTCGTCAATCCGGTGTTCTCCGATCCGACCTGGGGCGTGTCCGACCAGGACATGTTCGATCGTGGCCTGCAGGAGCTCAAGGCGCGGGAAAACGGCAAGCCGTTCTACGCACTGCTGCAAACCCTGTCCAACCACACGCCGTACGCCTTGCCGACGCCGTTGCCGGTCGAGCGCGTGACTGACCGTGGCAGCCTCAACGAACACCTGACCGCCATGCGTTACTCCGACTGGGCGCTCGGCCAGTTCTTCGAGAAGGCGCGCAAAGAGAAGTACTTCAACGAAACCCTGTTCGTCATCGTCGGCGACCACGGCTTCGGCAACGAGCGCCAGATCACTGAAATGGACCTGGGTCGCTTCAACGTGCCGATGCTGATGATCGCTCCGGGCATTCAGCAAAAGTTCGGTGCCCGTGACCACACCGTGGGCACGCAGATCGACATCGTGCCGACCATCATGGGCCGTCTTGGTGGTGAAGTGCGTCACCAGTGCTGGGGTCGTGACCTGCTCAACCTGCCGCAGGGCGACACCGGTTTCGGTGTGATCAAGCCATCGGGCAGCGAGCAGACCACCGCCTTCGTCACCGCCGACCAGATTCTGGTGCTGCCGCGCGACAAGGACATGGGCCCGAAAATCTGGCAATACCAGCTCGGTGCCAATCCGCACGCCGAAGTTGTGCCGGATGCACCGCGTACTGCCGAACTCAAGCTCAAACTCGAGGCGTTCCTGCAAACCGCGACCAAGAGCCTGATCGACAATACCGCTGGTGTGATTCACGGCAAGCCGGATTGATGCCGGGTTAACAAAAAGTCCACGCAATAAAAAAGAGGCCCTTGAACAAGGGCCTCTTTTTTTACAGCTTCAAATCGTCATATCTTGCCGAGTAACAACAGCACCAGCAGCACGACCAACACCACGCCGATAATGCCCGACGGGCCATAACCCCAACTTCTGGAGTGCGGGAAGACCGGCAGACCACCGATCAGCAACAGGATCAGGATGATGATTAGAATTGTGCCCATGGGTGATTTCCTTGTTCAGAGTCTGGAAGAGTCTTGACGCTCAGTGGGCAGCTGGAGAGCAACTAAATTCCAGCCGGCTTACATGTTCCGACTTGCCCCTATGAAAAAAAATTCAATGTTTTTTTAATGTATTTGGATTGCTTGGTTATTTCCTTTCCAGCAAAAAGATCGCAGCCTCGTTGCACTCGTCAGCTCCTACATGAGACCAACCGGAAAACGATGACGGCTGGAATCTTTTGATCCTCCATTCAGCAACTGGATGGAGCGTGGGCGGACGCAGTTCCTTCGCTACACTCGGCGCATCTTTCCCGGAACAACAAGGCTGTCCGCTATGCAAAATCGCATGATGATCACTGGTGCAGGCTCAGGCCTGGGTCGCGAAATCGCGTTGCGCTGGGCCCGTGAAGGCTGGCGGCTGGCTTTGTCCGATGTCAGTGAGCCCGGCCTGCAGGAAACCCTGAAGCTGGTGCGCGAGGCGGGCGGTGACGGTTTCACCCAGCGCTGTGACGTGCGCGATTACAGCCAGCTCACCGCCTTCGCGCAGGCCTGTGAAGAGAAGCTCGGCGGCATCGACATCATCGTCAACAATGCCGGCGTCGCCTCGGGCGGATTCTTCAGCGAACTGTCGCTTGAGGATTGGGACTGGCAGATCGCGATCAACCTGATGGGCGTGGTCAAAGGCTGCAAGGCGTTCCTGCCGCTGCTGGAACAGAGCAAGGGCAAGATCATCAACATCGCTTCCATGGCCGCGCTGATGCAGGGCCCGGCGATGAGCAACTACAACGTGGCCAAGGCGGGTGTGGTGGCGTTGTCGGAAAGTCTGTTGATCGAACTGGCGCAGCAGGAAGTGGCAGTGCATGTGGTTTGCCCATCGTTCTTCCAGACCAACTTGCTCGATTCTTTCCGCGGCCCGACCCCGGCAATGAAAGCGCAGGTCGGCAAGTTGCTGGAAAGTTCGCCGATCAGCGCAGCCGACATCGCTGACTACATCTATCAGCAAGTTGCCGCCGGCGAATTCATGATTCTGCCCCACGAACAAGGGCGCATGGCCTGGGCGCTGAAACAGAAGAATCCGCAACTGCTGTACAACGAGATGACTTCAATGGCCGAGAAAATGCGCGCCAAGGCCAAACAAAACATCGCCTGATCTTGTTCGTTGCCCGCCGCGTCGTTAGGGTGGCCGCCATGGTCACCCTGTCGAGACGCCTCCATGCTCAATTACCTGTGGTTCTTCCTTGCGGCGCTGTTCGAAATCGCCGGCTGTTTTGCTTTCTACATGTGGCTGCGCCAGGGCAAGAGTGCGTTGTGGGTGATTCCCGCGTTGCTCAGCCTGACCGTGTTCGCGCTATTGCTGACCCGTGTTGAAGCGGCCTACGCCGGGCGCGCCTATGCCGCGTATGGCGGCATCTACATCGTTGCTTCGATCGGTTGGCTGGCGGTGGTCGAACGGGTGCGCCCGCTGGGCTCGGACTGGATCGGCATGGCGCTGTGCGTGGTCGGTGCGAGCATCATTCTGTTCGGGCCGCGCTTTTCCGCCGCCTGATGCTTTTGTGCGAAGCGTCTGACAGCTGCGGGCGTGGGTGACTGTAGGGCAAGACTGATTTGCTCGTCGTGCATTGTGAAGCCGCTGTAAGCCGCGCATCTTCAGGGTTTGCCAGTCCTGAAGGATGAATCCCATGCTTGTACTCAGCCGTGTGGTCGGTGAGTTGATTTCAATCGGAGACGACATCACCCTGCGTGTTCTGTCGGTAAACGGCTCCAGCGTGCGCTTCGGCGTCGAGGCGCCGAAAAAAGTCCATGTGCACCGCGCCGAGGTCTATGACCGGATCAAGCGCAAGGAGGCCGCAGCGAAGGCTGGCTGACGGTTTCAGTCGAACAGATGCTTGGGCACGTCGTGCTTGAGCATCAACTGGCACTGTTCGCTTTCCGGGTCGAACACGATCAATGCCTGGCCTTTGGTCAATGCCTGGCGCACGCGCAGGACGCGGGTTTCCAGCGGGGTGTCATCGCCGTTGTCGGTACCGTCGCGGGTGACGAAATCCTCGATCAGGCGGGTGAGGGTGTCGACTTCAAGCGCGTCGTGGGGAATGAGCATGGGCACCTCGGTCAAATCGATGTCGGGATGCTACGGGGATTGGGTTTCGTCTGCCAGTTCTGTATCGGTCTTGCCGGCCCATTCGCGAGCAGGCTCGCTCCCACATTGGAATGCGATCCCCTGTGGGAGCGAGCCTGCTCGCGAAGGCGGTTATCGGTTCACCGAAGGCTCAACTGTCAGAACGTTGCCCCACCAGACTGTCCACCGGCGGCACCCGGGTCTCGCTTTCCATCTGCGTGTCATGCTCGATCTGATGGCTGAAGCGATCCAGTGAGGCATTGGCCGGCGCCGCATCGCTGGCGAACACCGGCGGGCTCAGAATGTACGCGCCAAGCAAGCGGCTGAGCGCCGCGAGGCTATCGATGTGCGTGCGTTCGTAACCGTGTGTGGCATCGCAGCCGAAGGCGAGCAGGGCGGTGCGGATGTCGTGGCCGGCGGTGACCGCCGAGTGCGCATCGCTGAAGTAATAGCGGAACATGTCGCGGCGCACCGGCAATTCGTGTTCGCCAGCCAAGCGCAGCAGATGCCGCGACAGATGATAGTCATACGGTCCGCCGGAATCCTGCATCGCCACGCTCACCGCGTGCTCGCTGGAGTGCTGGCCCGGCGCGACTGGCGCAATGTCGATGCCGACGAATTCACTGACGTCCCACGGCAGTGCCGCCGCCGCACCGCTGCCGGTTTCCTCGGTGATGGTGAACAGCGGATGGCAATCGATGTTCAGTTCCTGGCCGCTGTCGACAATCGCTTTGAGTGCGGCGAGCAGCGCGGCAACGCCGGCCTTGTCGTCGAGGTGGCGCGCGCTGATATGACCGCTTTCGGTGAACTCCGGCAGCGGATCGAAGGCCACGACGTCGCCGACATGAATGCCCAGCGATTCACAATCGGCCTTGGTCGCGCAGTAGGCGTCGAGGCGCAGTTCGACGTGGTCCCAACTGATCGGCATTTCATCGACCTGGGTGTTGAACGCATGCCCGGAGGCCATCAGCGGCAATACGCTGCCGCGAATCACTCCGGTGTCGGTAAACAGGCTGACCCGGCTGCCCTCGGCAAAGCGGCTCGACCAGCAGCCGACCGGGGCGAGGGTCAGGCGACCGTTGTCTTTCACCGCACGGACGGCGGCACCGATGGTGTCCAGGTGCGCCGACACCGCGCGGTCAGGGCTGCTCTTTTTGCCTTTCAACGTCGCGCGAATGGTGCCGCGCCGGGTCATTTCGAACGGAATGCCCAGCTCTTCGAGACGTTCGGCGACGTAGCGCACGATAGTGTCGGTAAAACCGGTAGGGCTGGGAATCGCGAGCATTTCCAGCAGGACTTTTTGCAGGTAAGCCAGATCCGGTTCCGGGATTTGGGTGGTCATGGTCATGGAAACTCCTGATGGGTTGAGCACACCGATGGTTTCGATGAGAGAAGGATTTGTGGCGCCTGATCGGTCCTCATCGCTGGCAAGCCAGCTCCCACAGTGTTGTGTATACCGCGGGAACTGTGGGAGCTGGCTTGCCAGCGATGGCGTCAGTGCAGCCGCCGGGTAATCAAGAGATCGCCGGCTGACTATGCGGAAACAACAGATCGACAAAGCGTTCCGCCGTCGGCTGCGGTTCATGGTTGGCGAGGCCGGCGCGTTCGTTGGCTTCGATGAACACGTACTCGGGCTGATCCGCTGCCGGCACCATCAGATCGAGGCCAACCATCGGAATATCCAGTGCCCGCGCCGCCCGCACTGCCGCATCGACCAGCGTCGGGTGAAGAATGTCGGTCACGTCTTCCAGCGTCCCGCCGGTGTGCAGGTTGGCCGTGCGCCGCACGAACAGATGCTCGCCGGCCGGCAGAATGCTGCTGTAGTCATAACCGGCGGCATGCAAAGTGCGTTGGGTTTCGTGGTCCAGCGGGATCTTGCTCTCGCCGCTGGTGGCCGCTTGCCGACGGCGGCTTTGCGCTTCGATCAGCGCACCGATCGAATGCTGACCGTCGCCGACCACTTCGGCGGGCTTGCGAATCGCCGCCGCGACCACTTCAAAACCGATCACCACAATGCGCAGATCAAGGCCTTCGTGGAAGCTTTCCAGCAGCACGCGACTGTCGAACTGCCTGGCGGTTTCGATGGCCTGCTGCACTTCCTCGATGGTGCGCAAGTCCACAGCAACGCCCTGGCCCTGTTCACCGTCGAGAGGTTTGACCACCACGCGCTGATGCTCGTCGAGAAAGGCCAGATTATCGTCGGCATTGCCCGCCAGTTGCTGCGCCGGCAGCTTCAGACCAGCGGCTTTCAGCACCTTGTGAGTCAGGCTTTTGTCCTGGCACAGGGTCATGCTGATCGCGCTGGTCAGATCACTCAGCGACTCGCGGCAGCGCACGCGGCGACCGCCATGGCTGAGGGTAAACAGCCCGGCGTCAGCGTCATCCACTTGCACGTCGATACCGCGTCGATGCGCTTCTTCAACGATGATCCGTGCATAAGGATTGAAGTTCGCCTCCGGCCCCGGACCGAGAAACAGCGGCTGATTGATGCCGTTCTTGCGCTTGATGGCGAAGGTCGGCAGGTTGCGGAAGCCCAGTTTGGCGTAGAGGTTTTTCGCCTGACGGTTGTCGTGCAATACCGACAGGTCGAGATACGCCAGGCCGCGACTCATGAAGTGCTCGACCAGGTGCCGCACCAGCACTTCACCGACGCCCGGACGCGAGCAATGTGGATCGACCGCCAGGCACCACAGGCTGCTGCCGTGTTCCGGGTCGTTGAAGGCGTTCTGATGATTGAGGCCCATGACACTGCCGATCACCGCGCCGCTGTCCTCGTCTTCCGCCAGCCAGTACACAGGGCCGCCCTGATGATGCGGGGTCAGCAGCTCCGGATCGATCGGCAACATGCCGCGCGCCTGATACAAGCGGTTGATGCCCTGCCAGTCGGTTTCGCTCTGCGCACGACGGATGCGGAAGCCGCGAAACACCCGTGTCGCCTGACGGTAATCGCTGAACCACAGGCGCAGGGTGTCGGATGGATCGAGGAACAGCTGCGTCGGCTCGAGGCCGAGAATCTGCTGCGGTGCGGCGACGTACAGGGCGATGTCGCGCTCGCCGGGCTGCTCGTTGAGCAGTTCCTGCGCCAGTGACGCCGGGTCGGGAAAGGTGTGACCGATCAGCAGCCTGCCCCAACCGCAATGCACGGCAATCGGGGCGGTGGCAGGTTCGCTGCCGTCTTCGGCCAGGCGCGCCTGCAAACGTTCATACGAGGGGGCCTGACCACGCAACAGACGTTGGTTGATGGACGTGGCATGGGGTTTCATCAATCAGATTCCTTGTTCACTGAGCCACAGGTTCAGGGCCGCCAGTTGCCACAGTTTCGAACCGCGCAACGGGGTCAGCTGGCCTTGCGGATCAGTCAAAAGCTTGTCGAGCATGGACGGGTTGAACAGGCCGCGATCCTGGCTTGGATCGAGCAGCAGCTCGCGCACCCAATCGAGCGTGTCGCCCTGCAAATGCTTGAGGCCCGGCACCGGGAAATAGCCTTTCTTGCGGTCGATCACTTCGCTGGGAATGACCCGACGCGCGGCTTCCTTGAGCACTTGTTTACCGCCATCCGGCAGCTTGAATTTGCCGGGCACGCGGGCCGAGAGTTCGACCAGTCGATAGTCGAGGAACGGCGTACGCGCTTCCAGGCCCCAGGCCATGGTCATGTTGTCGACACGTTTGACCGGGTCATCGACCAGCATCACCGTGCTGTCCAGACGCAAGGCTTTGTCCACCGCGGCATCAGCGCCAGGCTGGGCAAAATGCTCTTTGACGAAGTCGCCTGCTGCGTCGTGATCGACCAGCCATTTCGGCTGCACGGTTGCGGCATAGTCGTCATAGCTGCGGTCGAAAAACGCATCGCGGTAAGCCGCGTAAGGATCGGCCGCGCCGTCGACTTGCGGGTACCAGTGGTAACCGGCGAACAACTCGTCGGCACCCTGGCCGCTCTGCACTACTTTGCAGTGCTTGGCCACTTCCCGGGATAACAAATAGAAGGCAATGCAGTCGTGGCTGACCATCGGCTCGCTCATCGCGCGGAACGCGGCGGGCAGTTGCTCGATGATTTCTTTCTCGTCGATGCGCAATTGGTGGTGGCGGGTGCCGTAGTGCTTGGCGATCAGGTCCGAGTACTGGAATTCGTCGCCGCGCTCGCCGCCGGCATCCTGGAAACCGATGGAGAAGGTCGACAGATTCTCTACGCCGACTTCGCGCAACAGGCCGACGAGCATGCTCGAATCGACACCGCCCGAGAGCAGCACGCCGACGTCCACTGCCGCACGCTGACGAATCGCCACCGCTTCGCGGGTGCTGTCGAGGACGCGATCGACCCAGTCTTCAAGGTTGAGATTTTTCTCGTCTTCGCGTGGACCGTAAGGCAGCGTCCACCAGGTTTTCTGTTCGGTGCGGCCATCGGCTTCAACGCGCATCCAGCTGGCTGGCGGCAGTTTTTCAATGCCGGCCAGCAACGTGCGCGGCGCCGGAACCACTGCGTGGAAATTCAAATAATGGTTAAGCGCCACCGGATCGAGAATCGGGTTGATATCGCCGCCCTTGAGCAGCGCCGGCAGTGCCGAGGCGAAGCGCAAGCGCTGGCCAGTGCGCGACAGGTACAACGGCTTCACGCCGAGACGGTCACGGGCGATGAACAGACGCTTGGCGTCGCGCTCCCAGATGGCAAAGGCGAACATGCCGTTGAGTTTCGGCAGCAGCGCCTCGCCCCAGGCGTGATAACCCTTGAGCAGCACTTCCGTGTCGCCGCCGGAATAGAAGGCATAACCCAACGCTTCAAGCTCTGCACGCAATTCCGGGAAGTTGTAGATCGCACCGTTGAAGGCCAGGGACAGACCCAGTTGGCTGTCGATCATCGGCTGCGCCGAGCCGTCCGACAGGTCCATGATTTTCAGGCGCCGATGGCCCAGGGCAATCGGCCCTTGGGCATGGAAGCCCCACGCGTCAGGGCCGCGAGGGGCCAGGTGATGGGTGATTCTCTCGATCGCTGCAAGGTCTGCAGGTTGTTGATCAAAACGTAACTCGCCAGCTAATCCGCACATAAAGTCCTTACCGGTTTTTCCGTTGGGGAAGGTCAAGCCGTACCGCACGGAAAGTGCGGGTACTCAGAAACTGACCTGTCTCGGTATGTGGAGTTTTAGATCGATAAGTTATAAGTCAGCCGCGCTGCCTCCTGTCGTCACGCTATCAGCGCGGATCGAGCGGCGGATTTGCCTGTGTGTCGTTGCGCTTTTTGTGCATAAGCCCCCGATGGGCGTCGAAGTTTCGCGCGAGTGGTGCAGGGCTATTTTTTCCATACAAAAACGCGTTTGATCTGCGTGGATTTTGCTCAGGAATTTGAACTGTTATTGGCTGGCCGGCAGCGCTAGGGTCGGCGTTCAAACTCGCAATAAAGGACTATTGCCATGCCCAGCCAAGACAAGACCAATCCGCAGACTCAGGCCTCGGTCCTGAGCACCTTGTACGACGCTACCGGTGATCTCGATACCGCTGAAAGCCTGGAAAAAAGCTTGCCGGCGTATCTGCTCACGGCTTCTGCGGCCACGCTGAACAAGCTGGACGAAATCAATCGTGAATTGCACACCCTGCAAGTCAGAGTCGACAAGTATCTGACCCGGCTCAAACCCTTGCACGGCTTCTGCATCAGCGAACTCAACGCCGCGCTGAACGAAAAATGGCCAGCGTCCTATGACGTGGGCGAGGATGTGCTCAGTCTGCCGGGCGTCGATTGCGGCTGCGATGGGAAGGCGACGGATCAGGCCGATATCGACTTGGTCAAACATGCGACGCAAACCCTGTTGCAAGCGGCCATGCAGAATTTCACCGAAGACGAGGAGCAGGCCGACGGTTTCCCCGCCGGCAGTCTGGTGCGCGTCAAAAGTGTGCCCGCTGGCGTGAAAGATCTGACGCCGGCAGCGTTCGCAGCGTTTTGCCGCAAGCTGGATCTGGGCAAGAAATACCAGGAGCATCTGCAGCAGGTGTTCGGTCTGCGTGATGACAGCGGCAAAGTCGTGGCCACCAGTGCCATGACCCGTGATATCGCCGCATTGAAGCAATCGCTGCTGGAGCTGGACGCTCATCTTGCGGAGCTCAAGGGCGATATCACCGCGGCAGGTTTGCGCATGCTGCAGGATCTGATGCTGGCCGAGGGCGTCGCTTCGGCGCAAAACCTGCGCTACGGCAAAGACCCGATGATCATGCAGGGCATCAGAATCCTCGACAGCTGCGTTTGGGGCGTCGTCGTATTTTCCAAACGCTCCGTGGAACAACACCCTGAGGATGGATGCATGGTGTATATGCCCGGCGAGCCCGAGCGTGCTGTGTATGAGTACCCGAGTTTCAACGCGTTCAAGCGCTACCTCGCGCAACAACTCAAAAGCACGGAATATCAGGGGTATTTCGCCGGCAGCCTGGATGAAGATGACAAGGCGGACTTCTTCAAGGCATTGGCTGAAAAACCCGATCTGGGCGTCGTCGAACAATGGCCGATCAATGTGGCGCTTTTCGATTTCATGGTGCAAAGCCATGTCGGCAAGTTGCAGATCGACGCGCGCAAGCTGGCGGTGCCAACCGCTGATATCGATGAAGAGATGCGACACAAACGTCTGTTGGATTTCATTCAGCGCGGGGTGACCGTGGCGTCGGTGGCGGGGCTGTTCGTGCCGGTCCTGGGGCAATTGATGATGGGCGTCGCGGTCGGGCAATTGCTCGGTGAAGTGTATGACGGGGTCGAGGACTGGCGCCGCGGTGATCATCAGGAGGCGCTGTCACATCTGCTCAGTGTGGTCGAGAACATCGCATTGATGGGCGTTTTTGCCGGCGGTCAGAAGGCGCTGGGAACACTGGGCAAAAAACTGCTGCGCGCGCATCCGGAGTTCTTCGCGCAGTTCACCGCGATTCTCGGTCGGGCCGGCAAACCACGCCTGTGGAAGCCTGATTTGAGCCCGTATGAGCATGCTCTGCCGGCCGGATTCACCATCGATGCCGGCTCGAAGGAGTTCTACCAGATTGGCAACAAGACCATCGGCCGCCTCGAGCACCGCCTGTTGGCTGGCAACTTTGATATCGACACCCGGCACTGGCGCCTGGAACACCCTGCACGGGCACAAGCCTATGCTCCGGAACTGATCCGCCACGTCGAGGGCGGCTGGCGGTTACCCGCTGAAGAGTCCGAAGAATGGGGCAGCAGCGCCTACACGCTCAAGCGCATCGATCCGCAGTTGAGCGAGTTTGCCGACAGCGATCTGGACATCCTTCGCCGGCTGAGCAACACCTCGCAGCAGACCTTGCTGGAGACCTTCAACGACAATCTGAGCCTGCCGGTACGCCTGCGCGATACCGTCGAGCGTGTGCGCATCGGGCGCCAGCTGCGTGAGTTGACCACGGAACTGGAAAACGGCGACGTCCACTCCGAGCAACCTCTGGAAGAACAGATGCATGCTTTGGCGCAACTGCCGGGCTGGCCGACTGACCGATACATTGAGGTCATCGGTCATGAAGGAGATGTCGAGACCACTTATCCAGCAAACAGCACGCTCGACGAAACCCTGGGAGTGCCGGTCACCCAAGGCCAGTTGGCACTTGGGCGCTTGCTGCAAACCGTCATCGATGGCCTCTACGAGGATGAAGTCGATGCCTTGCTCGGCGGCAAAGTCGCGAAAACCACGCAAGCACCTGCGCTGGCGAAAAAACTGGGTGCTGCGCTCAGGTCGGATTATCGCGCGGCCTTCGAGCGGATGTACAAGCGCTATGACCACAGTGACGCGCAGGATCTGGGCAAATTGCGCCAGGTCTTCGCCGACGTTCCGGCGCGCCATGGTCAAAGGCTGATCGACCGCGCTTCGAGTGTCGAGCGCCTGCACTTGCGCTCGACCGGGAGCGCGCCCTTGCGGCTGGGGCAGCGGACGCGGGCCGGTGTTGCCGAGGTGCGGCTTGACCGGGCGCTGAGCGGGTTGCACTGCTCGTGGCTGGCCAATGCCGACACCGACAGGCTGGTCATGAAATTACTGCCGCGCCTGAGCGGCTGGAACGCGCAGCTTCGTCTGCAAATACGCGACAAGGCCTTGACCGGACCGATACTCGAAGACATCGGCGATGCGTCGGCGACCTCGGAAAATACCGGCTATCTGGTGAAATCCACGCAGGGCTACGAGGCGTTTGGCGGCGACAAAAAATCCTTGGGCAAGGTGGCATCCGGCCCCGACGCTTTATACGTGTCCATCCTCAAGGCATTGCCGCAACGTCAGCGCACAGCACTGGGGTTTGCCGATACTGGCCAGGTCAGTACGCAACAGTTACGCAAAAAGCTGCTCAATATTGCACTCGACGAACGCGAGGTCACTGCGCGGACATTGCTCGGCGGCAGCACTGAACCACTGGCTGTCGAGCCGGCCTGTGTGCAAGGTGATCAGGTCCCCGTGGCAGGCCATTCAAGCAAGCTTTTGCGCAAAGCCCGCAGGCTTTATCCGCGTCTGAGCGAGCCGCAGCTCAGTCAATTGCTCGATGAACTGGGCGATGATCCCTTGAGCCGTGCGACCCGGGTCAAAGCCCTGCGTCAGGATCTGCAGACCCTGCGTGACGTCCTGTTTGTGTGGAGCGAAGATGCCGCGGCCCTGAAAGCCATGGGTGGCGAACTGGCAGAAGCGCGGCACAGTCGGAAAATCGCCGCCGAGTTGATCGAAGAAGGATTTCGACGCTTTCATTGGGCCACGAACGAAGAGGGAAAAAGCCTCTGTACCCTCAACCTTGACGGCATGCGCATCGGTAAGGTGCCGACTTTGCCGCCGGCGGTGAGCTTCGACCATGTAGAGCAATTGTCGATGCGGAACATGGCGCTGGGTGATGATGTTGCGTACTTCCTCAAGTCTTTCAAACAGCTCGATTCGCTGGAACTGGGCAGCAACGCGATCACCCGGCTGCCTGAAATGTTGTCGCACATGCCGCGTCTGCAACGGCTGAGCCTGGCAAACAATCAGCTCAAGCTCACTGAGCAGACCCTGGCGAAGCTGAACAGCCTGAGCACCCTGCGCTACCTGAATCTGGACAAGAATCCGTTGGGTGCCACCCCTGATTTCAGCCGAATGTCGCAACTGCGTCGCTTGACGCTGAACGATACCGGCATCACCGAACTGCCAGAAGGCCTTGAACATTCTGCCCACATTGAACTGATGGATCTGAGCGCCAACAAAATCACAGAGCTGCCGGACTGGTTGTTCCAGAAATCACGACATTTCACAGGCGCACTCAAGCTGGGACTGAATCCCTTTTCCGAAACGACCAAAACGCATCTGGAAAACTATCGCGATAATTTCGGCATCGGTATGGACTACGTCCCGAATGACATCGCCCGGATGAACGAGCAACAGGCGCGCTCGCTCTGGTTGACCAAGGCCAGTGGCGAAGAGTGGGCAGAGCAGTTGCGCATCTGGGCGGCATTGCGCAGCGATCGGACGGCCGATGGGTTGTTCACTTTGTTGGCGCAACTGGGCGATACCGCAGACGGGAAAAAGGGCAGCGCTGACATGCAGCGACGCGTCTGGGCGGTGTTGAAGGCGGCGGAAGCTGACGAGCCGCTGGGTCGTCAACTGCTCGACATTGCGGCCGATCCGCTTCATTGCTCCGATCACGCGGCGCTTGTTTTCAGTCGCCTTGAAGTCGCAGTAGAAGTCGAGCGGGTGACCAGCGCGGCAAGCGGCCGCAAGGTCACTGGCAAGGCTCTGCTGGAACTGGGCCGCAGTCTGTTCAGGCTGGACAAGCTGGAAGAAATTGCCCTGGAGCATTCGCGCCGGGCGCCGAAGGTCGATGCACTGGAAATGAATCTTGCTTATCGCATCGGTCTGACCGATGAGCTGGGGCTGCGCGGTCAACCGGAAAATATGCTGTTCGATGCCCAGAGTGGCGTGACGGCCGCTGATCTTGAGGTCGCCAGGAATCGCGTCATGACTGCCGAACTTTCCCCGCAATGGCTGCAATACATGCAGGAGCGAACTTTCTGGCGCGACTATCTGCAGCGCACGTTTACACGAAAATTTGCGGCAATCGATGCAGTCTACGCACCACGGATGACCGCTCTGGATGAGAAGAGTGAAAGCCTGTCATCTGCCGACTACGCAAGCCAGGGTGCGGCCCTCCGGGTCGAAAAGGAACAGGCTGAAGAGGTTCTGTACAAGAGTCTGACGGAAGACGCGTTACGCTTGGCGGATCTGGGCATCTGTGCGATGCCGGAGGCATGACAATTACTTGCCGCGAATCAACTGCCGCAAGGCGAAACGATTGGGATGACAGGCTTGCGCCACGCTGCGTGGTAACGGTAGCGGCTCGTTGTCCAGCCACGCGGCGAGCAGTTCGCCGGACAGCGGCGCGGTGATCAGCCCGCGAGAACCGTGGCCGCTGTTGACGTACAGACCCTCGAGCCACGGGCAGGCGACGTCCGGCACTTGCCGGGCGTCCTTGCTCAACGCCGCGTAGGTGTTGGCGAAGGCTGCGCGATCGGCGAGCGGGCCGACGATCGGCAGATAGTCGGGACTGGTGCAGCGGAAAGCGGCGCGACCCTCAAGGTTCTCAAGCGGCTGCTCGCTGATCTTCAGACGTGTCAGCAGATCGCTGGAAATTTCTTCGAGCATCGCCAGATTGCCTTCGTGCTCGGCAATCGTTGGCGTCAGATCGTCGTTGTTGAAGTCGAAACTTGCACCCAGCGTGTGCTCGCCCAGACGCGCCGGGGCAACGTAGCCTTCGGCGCACACCACCGTGGCCAAGGCATGGCTTTCTGCGGTTTCAGCCAGGCGCGTGATCTGCCCGCGAATACGCTTGAGCGGCAGGTCGGCACTCTGGGCAAAGCGTTGGATTTCCGCGGCGCCGGCCAGGATCACTACCGGCGCGCTGGCGAGCAGGCGTTCGCCGTCGAAGGCTTGCCACTGGTCTGCGACTTTGCGCAGTTGCAAAGCTTCCTGATGATTGAGCAATTCAATATTGGCGTGCATCGCCTGGGCCTGACACAGCGCCGGCGGATGCACCCAGCCGCCCTCGGGGTAGAACAGACCGCCATGGGCCACGCCGACACCGGCACGCGCCTGGGCTTCAGGCTGTTCCAGCCATTGCAGAAGATCTTCGGGAAACGCCGCCGCCAGTTGCCCATGACGTTCGGCTTCCTTGGCATTGAACGCCAATTGCAGCACGCCGCAGTCGTCCCAATCAGTGCCGCGTTGCAGGCTTTCCAGCAGGCGCCGGGTGTAACCGAAGCCGCTGACAATCAACTGCGACAACGCGGTGCCATGGGCGGACAGCTTCAGATAGAGCACCCCTTGCGGGTTGCCCGAGGCTTCTTGCGCCACCTCAGCATGACGCTCGAGCAGACTCACCTGCCAGCCACGTGCCGCCAGGCTCGACGCCGTTGCACAGCCGGCCAGACCGGCGCCGATCACCAGCGCCCGGCGTTCGCCGGTAAGTGGAGCAGGGCGGGCGAACCAGGGTTTGGCCGGCACTGGCGCCGCCACCTCGGCGGGCCAGCCGAGGAATTCGCCACGCAGGATTTCCCATTTGTGGCCAATGCCCGGCGTGCGTTTCATCTTGAACCCGGCAGCATTGAGCAAGCGTCGCACCCAACCGGTGCTGGTGAAAGTGCTGATGGTCGAGCCCGGCGCGGCCAGACGCGCCAGTTCGACGAACAGTTCAGCGGTCCACATGTCGGGGTTTTTCGCCGGGGCGAAACCGTCGAGAAACCACGCGTCGATCTGCGCATCGAGTTGCGGCAGTTGTTCCAGTGCCTCGCCGATCAGCAAGGTCAGCGTCACCCGACCTCCGGCCAGGGTGATGCGCTGAAAGCCTGGATGAATCGCTACGTAGTGCTTGAGTAACTGATCGGCCAACGGCTTGAGCTCCGGCCACAACGCCAACGCTCGGTGCAGGTCCGCAGGCGCCAGCGGATACTTCTCGACGCTGACAAAATGCAGGCGCGCGCCCGCCACTGCGTGTTGCTCGAACAGCTGCCAGGCACAGAGAAAATTCAACCCGGTGCCGAAGCCGGTTTCGCCAATCACCAGGCGTCCATCGGCCGGCAGCGCAGCGAAACGCTCGGCCAGACGGTTCTGTTCGAGGAACACGTAACGGGTTTCCTCCAGCCCCGACTGGTCGGAAAAATACACGTCATCGAACACCCGCGAACGTGGGCGTCCGTGGTCGTCCCAGTCGAGTAGGGCGTGGGGCATTTCGGCTTTCATGGCAGGCTCGGCAAACACAAGGCGGCCATTCTAGCCGATCACGAGGGGGCTGCCTGATCCAGCGCAAGGCGCGCTTGGGCCATTCAAGGACAATGGAGGCTTTGCTATTTGAATTGATCGTTTTTGTGGCGAGGAAGCTTGCTCCCGCTCGGCTGCGCAGCAGTCGTAAAAACCTGTGAGCACTGTTTTTCAGACAGACCGCGGGCGCTGGTTTTGGGGCTGCTACGCGGCCCAGCGGGAGCAAGCTCCCTCGCCACAAGATTGCAGAGCCCTGAAAATCGGGGAATTTCTGCGCCTCGCCCGTGCCCAATCCGCTAGTCTTGCTGAACCCTGGAAGGAGCCGTCCCATGTTTGAATCCGCTGAAATCGGTCACGCCATCGACAAAGACACTTATGAGGCGGCGGTCCCTGCGCTGCGTGAAGCCTTGCTGGAAGCGCAGTTCGAGTTGCAGCAGCAGAAGCGCTTTCCGGTGATCATCCTGATCAACGGCATCGAAGGGGCGGGCAAGGGCGAGACGGTCAAACTGCTCAACGAATGGATGGACCCGCGCCTGATCGAAGTGCGCACCTTCGACCAGCAAACCGATGAAGAACTCGCGCGGCCACCGGCGTGGCGCTACTGGCGGATGCTGCCGGCCAAGGGGCGGATGGGGATTTTCTTCGGCAACTGGTACAGCCAGATGCTCCAGGGCAGGGTCCATGGGTTGTTCAAGGATCCCCGTCTGGATCAGGCCATTGCCGGCGCCGAGCGTCTGGAAAAGATGCTCTGCGATGAAGGTGCGCTGATCTTCAAGTTCTGGTTTCACCTGTCCAAGAAGCAGATGAAAGCGCGGCTCAAATCACTGGCCGACGACCCGCTGCACAGCTGGCGCATCAGTCCGCTGGACTGGCAGCAATCGCAGACCTACGACAAGTTCGTCAAATACGGTGAGCGTGTGTTGCGCCGCACCAGCCGCGATTACGCGCCGTGGCATGTCATCGAAGGTGCCGATGCCAATTACCGCAGCCTGGCAGTGGGCAAGATTCTCCTTGAAGGCCTGCAAAGTGCGCTCAAGCGTGCCGAGGTCAATCCCCACGAAGTCAGTGCCGCGCCGTTGGGGGCGCCGGTCGATCAGTTGAACCTGCTCGACAGCCTCGACCTGACGCAGCGTCTGGACAAGAAAGACTACGAAGAACAACTGATCAGCGAGCAAGCGCGCCTGTCCGGGCTGATGCGCGACAAACGCATGCGTCGCCATGCGCTGATCGCGGTGTTCGAGGGTAACGATGCGGCGGGCAAGGGCGGGGCGATCCGCCGTGTGGCAGCGGCGCTCGACCCGCGTCAGTACAGCATCGTGCCGATCGCCGCGCCGACCGAAGAAGAGCGTGCGCAACCCTACCTGTGGCGGTTCTGGCGACACATTCCGGCGCGGGGCAAATTCACCGTGTTCGACCGCTCGTGGTACGGGCGGGTGTTGGTCGAGCGCGTCGAAGGCTTCTGCACCCAGGCCGACTGGTTGCGCGCCTATGGCGAGATCAATGATTTCGAGGAGCAGTTGACCGACGCCGGGGTCATCGTCGTCAAGTTCTGGCTGGCCATCGACAAGGACACGCAGATGGAGCGCTTTCAGGAGCGTGAAGAGATTTCCTTCAAGCGTTTCAAAATCACCGAAGACGACTGGCGCAATCGGGAAAAGTGGGATGCCTATCGATCGGCGGTCGGCGACATGGTCGATCGCACCAGCACCGAGATCGCGCCGTGGACCCTGGTCGAGGCCAACGACAAGCGCTGGGCACGGGTGAAAGTCCTGCGCACCATCAACCGTGCGCTGGAAGATGCCTTCGAGAAATCCGACAAGAAGGCCCGGAAGCACAAGGACTGAGACGATGGATGCGCATACGCCGGGTGAATGATCCTCGCGGTCGGCAAGAAGGTGGACTTATGCTCAGGTCCACTCTCAACCGACAACAACAATGAGGTATGCCATGCGTGAAGTGGTGATCGTCGACAGCGTGCGGACCGGCCTGGCCAAATCCTTTCGCGGCAAGTTCAACCAGACCCGCCCCGATGACATGGCGGCCCATTGCGTCAATGCGCTGCTGACCCGCAACGATATCGACCCGGCCAGCGTCGAGGATTGCATCGTCGGCGCCGGCTCCAACGAAGGCGCGCAGGGCTACAACATCGGCCGCAACGTCGCGGTGCTCTCGCGTCTGGGCACCGGCACCGCCGGCATGACCCTCAACCGTTTCTGCTCGTCGGGTTTGCAGGCGATTGCGATTGCCGCCAACCAGATCGCCTCCGGTTGCAGCGAGATCATCGTCGCCGGCGGCGTCGAGTCGATCAGCCTGACCCTGAAAAGCGTCAACACCGATCACCTGATCAATCCGCTGCTCAAGCAACAGACCCCCGGCATCTACTACACCATGGGCCAGACCGCCGAAGTGGTCGCCCGGCGTTACGGCGTCAGCCGCGAGGCGCAGGATCGCTATGCGCTGCAAAGCCAGATGCGTACGGCGCAGGCGCAGGCTGCTGGTTTGTTCGCCGATGAAATCGTGCCGATGGCGGTGAAATACCGCGTCGAGGACAAGAACAGCGGTGAGGTGCAGATTGTCGACGGCGTGGTCGAGCGCGACGACTGCAACCGTCCGGACACCACTTACGAAAGCCTTGCCGGACTGAAACCGGTATTTGCCGATGACGGCTCAGTGACCGCCGGCAATTCATCACAGCTGTCCGACGGTGCCTCGATGACGCTGGTGATGAGTCTGGACAAAGCCCTGGAGCTGGGGCTCAAACCCAAAGCGTTTTTCCGTGGCTTCACCGTGGCCGGTTGCGAACCGGATGAAATGGGCATCGGCCCGGTGTTCTCGGTGCCGAAACTGCTCAAGGCCAAGGGCCTGCAAGTGGCGGATATCGATTTGTGGGAGTTGAACGAGGCGTTTGCTTCGCAGTGCCTGTACAGCCGCGACCGGCTGGAGATCGACAACGACAAGTACAACGTCAATGGCGGCTCGATTTCCATCGGCCACCCATTCGGCATGACCGGCTCGCGCCAGGTTGGGCATTTGATTCGGGAATTGCAGCGGCGCCATCTGCGTTACGGCATCGTCACCATGTGTGTGGGTGGCGGGATGGGGGCGACGGGGTTGTTTGAGGCGGTGCGCTGATCCTCAAGTTATTAGTTGTCTGTTCTGGCCTCTTCGCGAGCAGGCTCGCTCCCACAGTAGATCTTCAGTGAACACTGATTTTGTGTACACCAGAGATCCAGTGTGGGAGCGAGCCTGCTCGCGAAGGGATCAACCGGGTCTACCGGTCGGAATCCAGAAGCTGCATACGCGCGATGTAAGCCTTTATTTCCTGCTCTGCTTTCTCGGGACTGTCAAACGGCCCCTCAAGGGTATTTTCCCGGGTGCTGAAATACAGTTCGCCATTGACCCGGCACACGCGGTCGCTGCGAAAACGGGTGGCGGGGGCGCTGTCCTCGGCGCGCATGGCGTACATGTCGGTCTCCCTGATCAATGCGTTGAAAGTCTGCAATCAGCTTATGCCTGAAGCACTTGGCGCGCCTGCCCGGCCGATCAACGGCGGCGCGGCGGTTTACTGCTGCGACCTGCACAGTTTCATTCGCGGCCTGCCGGCAACTGTCCCTGTGTTGTGCGCGGTCGGGCGCCTAGAATGAGTGTTCTTGTCAGCAGGCTTTTGGGGTTCGCATGCACATTTCATCGGGGCGCTGGGTGTACGGACTGTTCCTGGCGCTGCTGACCGCGTTTCTGTGGGGCATCCTGCCGATCAAGCTTAAACAGGTTTTGCGGGTGATGGACCCGGTCACGGTGACCTGGTTTCGCCTGTTGGTGTCCGGCGGCTGCCTGTTCATTTATCTGGCCTCGGTCAAACGCCTGCCGAGTCGCAAAGTGCTCGGGCCGAAGGGCGGCTGGCTGGTGCTGATGGCGGTGCTGGGGCTGGTCGGCAACTACGTGCTGTACCTGATGGGCCTCAATCTGCTCAGTCCCGGCACCGCGCAACTGGTGGTGCAAATGGGCCCGATCATGCTGCTGATCGCCAGTCTGTTCGTGTTCAAGGAACGCTTCAGCATCGGCCAGGGCATCGGCTTGCTGGTGCTGCTGATCGGTTTTGGTCTGTTCTTCAATCAGCGCCTGGCCGAGCTGCTGACTTCGCTGTCCGATTACACCGCTGGCGTGCTGTTGGTGCTGCTGGCGTCGACGGTCTGGACCTTTTATGCGCTGGGCCAGAAGCAATTGCTGACGGTGTGGAATTCGTTGCAGGTGATGATGGTGATCTACCTGTTCTGCGCGCTGTTGCTGACGCCGTGGGTGCATCCGCTCGAAGCGCTGAATCTGAGCCCGTTGCAGGGCTGGCTGTTGCTGGCCTGCTGCATGAACACATTGATCGCTTACGGCGCGTTCGCCGAAGCGCTGGCGCATTGGGAAGCCTCGCGGGTCAGTGCGACGCTGGCGATCACGCCGTTGGTGACGTTTGCGGCGGTGGCGATTGCAGCGCGGATCTGGCCCGAGTATGTGCATGCCGAGCAGATCAATGCGCTGGGCTATGGTGGGGCGGTGCTGGTGGTGCTGGGTTCGGCGCTGGTGGCGTTGGGGCCGTCGTTGATTGCCGGGCTCAGGGCGCGGCGGGCCAGAGTTGTGCCTGGCTGAAGATTGGCGGTGCCTGTATTCGCGGGCAGGCTCGCTCCCACTTTGGAATGCAATTTTTCCTGTGGGAGCGAGCCTGCTCGCGAAGACGGACTTTCAGGCGCTACATGACTCAGCCCTTGGCGCCGGCCTCAATCATGTTCTCCGGGCGCACCCACGCATCGAACTCTTCATCGGTCAGATAACCCAGTTGCAACGCCGCCTCACGCAAGGTCAGCCCTTCGCTGTAGGCTTTCTTGGCGATCTCCGCCGACTTGTCGTAACCGATGTGCGGGTTCAGCGCGGTCACCAGCATCAGTCCGCGTTCCAGATGTTGGGCCATGGCCTCGGCATCCGGTTCGAGCCCGGCGATGCAGTGCTGCTGGAAGTTGCTGCAGCCATCGCCGAGCAAACGGATCGATTGCAGCAGATTGTGGATGATCACCGGTTTGAACACGTTCAACTGCAAATGCCCCTGGCTCGCGGCAAAGCCGATCGCCACGTCGTTGCCAAGCACCTGACAGGCGAGCATCGACAGCGCTTCGCACTGCGTCGGGTTGACCTTGCCGGGCATGATCGAGCTGCCCGGTTCGTTCGCCGGCAGTTTCACCTCAGCGAAACCTGCGCGCGGACCTGAGCCCAGCAGACGCAGGTCGTTGGCGATCTTCATCAACGCCACGGCGAGGGTTTTCAGCGCACCGGACAACGTCACCAGCGGCTCATGGCCGGCCAGCGCGGCAAATTTGTTCGGTGCGGTGACGAACGGCAATCCGGACAGCGCAGCGAGTTCGGCGGCAATCGCCTCACCGAAACCGTGTGGCGAGTTCAAACCAGTGCCGACCGCGGTGCCGCCCTGAGCCAGTTCGCAAACCGCCGGCAGCGCGGCACGAATCGCGCGTTCGGCGTAATCCAGTTGCGCGATGAAGCCGGACAGTTCCTGACCGAAGGTGATCGGCGTTGCGTCCATCATGTGCGTGCGCCCGGTCTTCACCAGCTTCATATGGCGCGCCGCCAGTTCAGCGAGGCCGCCGGACAACTCGGCAATCGCCGGCAGCAGTTGTTCCTGCACCGCTTTGGCGGTGGCAATGCTCATGGCGGTGGGGAAGCAGTCGTTGGAGCTCTGCGAGCGGTTGACGTGGTCGTTAGGGTGCACCGGCGACTTGCCGCCGCGCGGGTTGCCGGCCAGTTCGTTGGCGCGACCGGCGATCACTTCGTTGACGTTCATGTTGCTCTGGGTGCCGCTGCCGGTCTGCCAGACCACCAGCGGGAACTGCTCGTCGTGCTCGCCGGCGAGGACTTCATCGGCGGCCTGTTCGATCAGCCGGGCGATGTCGGCGGGCAGATCGCCGTTGCGGTCGTTGACCCGCGCGGCGGCTTTCTTGATCAGCGCCAGAGCGTGCAACACCGGTAGCGGCATGCGTTCCTGACCAATGGCGAAGTTGATCAGCGAGCGTTGCGTCTGAGCACCCCAGTAGGCGTCGTCCGGGACTTCGATCTGGCCCAGGCTGTCGGTTTCGATACGGCTCATCATGCACACTCCTGTTGGTCTGTTGGCGCAGTTTAGGCCGGCGTCGGCCCGGGTGGTTCCATCGGCTCGATTGTTGACCGCAAAACCCCGGCAATCAAGCGCGGCAAGGGTCGGGGGTTGAGCCACAGCGATTGTTAGGCGCAGAATGGTCGCCCTTGGGGTTCGACCTCGCTTTGCTTAAAGGAAACTCGATGACTCGTCTTCGCGCCATCTGTACCGCGGTTGCACTGGTTTGCGCCAGCGGCCAGGTGCTTGCCGATACCGCCAGCCACAACGCCAGTGCCGAAGCTTTCCTGACGCTGGCTCACGCTGACAAGCTGGGCACCCCGGTGTACATGCAAGTGCAGCAAATGTTCGCCCAGCGCTTTGAACAGACCAAAGCCCCTGAATCGAAGAAAGCCGTTCTCGAAACCTACCAGGCCAAGGCCAACGCCGCGCTGGACCAGGCGATCGGCTGGAACAAGCTCAAGCCTGACATGGTCAAGCTCTACACCAGCAACTTCAGCGAATCCGAGCTGAAGGATCTGGTTGCCTTCTACCAGTCGCCACTGGGCAAGAAAGTCCTGGAAAAAATGCCGCAGCTGACCCAGCAGTCGGCGCAGATGACCCAGGGCAAACTGGAAAGCGCAGTGCCGGTGGTCAACAAGCTGCTTGACGACATGACCAAAGAGCTGACCCCGGCAGCGGCGCCAGCCAAGAAGAAGTAAGCGGAGTTCGTGATGACCATGCAACAACGCATCGAATCGACGCTGGCCCTGTTACAGCCTGAGCACCTGCAAGTGCTGGACGAAAGCCACATGCACAGCCGTGGGTTACAGACCCACTACAAGGCTGTGGTGGTCAGCGCGCAGTTCGAAGGCCTGAACCGGGTCAAGCGCCACCAGAAAGTCTACGGCACGCTCGGCGAGCTGATGGGCGAGTTCCATGCGTTGGCGCTGCATACCTACACCCCGCAGGAATGGGCAGAGATCGACGGCGCCCCGGCGTCGCCGACCTGTGCAGGAGGAAAGCAGCGATGAGCTTCAAGCGGCAAGCTGCAAGCAGAATCAAAAGCGGCGACGTACTGCTTGCCGCTTGAAGCTTGAAGCTTGCAGCTTGCAGCTTGCAGCTGCTCCTCTGCTACAATCCCGACGCGCCGCTTAGCCGGCGCGTTTTTTTTGAATCCGGTTCACCCTTTGCGAGGGTAGCCACCTGGAGAAATACCCATGACACAACCGATTGTCGTGGCGGCACTGTATAAGTTCGTCACCCTCGAAGACTACGTTGACCTGCGCGAGCCACTGCTGCAAGCGATGGTCGACAACGGCATCAAAGGCACCCTGCTGATCGCCAACGAAGGCATCAACGGCACGGTTTCCGGCAGCCGCGAAGGCATCGACGGTCTGCTCGCCTGGCTCAAAAACGATCCACGCATGGTCGACATCGACCACAAGGAATCGTACTGCGACGAGCAGCCGTTCTACCGCACCAAGGTCAAGCTGAAGAAAGAGATCGTCACCCTCGGCGTCGAAGGCGTTGACCCGAACAAGAAGGTCGGCACCTACGTCGAGCCGCAGGACTGGAATGCGCTGATCAGCGACCCGGAAGTGCTGCTGATCGACACGCGCAACGATTACGAAGTATCGATCGGCACCTTCGAAGGCGCCATCGATCCGAAAACCACCAGTTTTCGCGAGTTTCCCGACTACATCAAAGAACACTTCGACCCGGCCGTGCACAAGAAGGTCGCGATGTTCTGCACCGGCGGCATTCGCTGCGAAAAAGCCTCGAGCTACATGCTCGGCGAAGGCTTCGAAGAGGTCTACCACCTCAAGGGCGGCATCCTCAAATACCTCGAAGAGGTGCCGCAGGAAGAAACCAAGTGGCGCGGCGACTGCTTCGTCTTCGACAACCGCGTGACCGTGCGTCACGACCTGACGGAAGGCGACTACGATCAATGTCATGCCTGCCGCACACCGGTCAGCGTTGAGGATCGCGCCTCCGAGCACTACGTCGCCGGCATCAGTTGCCCGCATTGCTGGGACAAGCTCAGCGAGAAGACCCGGCGCAGCGCCATCGATCGGCAAAAGCAGATCGAACTGGCCAAGGCGCGCAACCAGCCGCACCCGATCGGCTACAACTATAAGCAAGCATCCACCGAGGCTTAACCATGTCTGCGCGCCTGCTCTATGTGATGGATCCGATGTGCTCGTGGTGCTGGGGCTTTGCTCCGGTGGCCAAGGCACTGGTCGAGCAGGCGCAGGCAGCCGGGGTCGAGCTGCATCTGGTGGTCGGTGGTTTGCGCACCGGCAGCGGTTCGGCGCTGGAGCCGACCACGCGCCGCTACATTCTTGAACACTGGCAAGCGGTCAGCGAAGCCACCGGCCAGCCGTTCAAGTTCGACGGCGCGCTGCCCGACGGATTTGTCTACGACACCGAGCCTGCCTGTCGCGCTATTGTCACCGCGCGCAGTCTGGCGCCGGATTGCGCGTGGACACTGGTCGGGCTGATCCAGCAGGCGTTTTACGCCGAAGGACGCGATGTCACCCAGGCCAGCGTGCTGGTCGAACTGGCGGAGCAGGCCGGTGTGCCGCGCATCGAATTCGCCGCGTTGTTCGATCATGCCGAGCAGCACAAGGCGACTCAGGCCGATTTCACCTGGGTGCAGGATCTGGGCATCGCCGGATTCCCGACCCTGCTGGCCGAGCGCAACGGTCAACTGGCGCTGCTGACCAACGGCTATCAACCGCTCAGCGAGCTGTCGCCGTTGCTCGGCCGCTGGCTGGAGCGCGCGGCCTGTGTCTGACCGCGCCGCTGACACGCCAGCCGTAGAGCGTGTCGACCGGCTGAGCTGGGCCGAAGTCCGGCGTCTGGCATTGCATCACAAGAAATCCCTGTGGATCGCCAATGGCGTGGCCGTGCTGGCGACGCTGTGCAGCGTGCCGATTCCGTTGCTGCTGCCATTGCTGGTCGATGAAGTCCTGCTCGGCCACGGCGATGCCGCGCTGAAAGTCATGAACCATTTTCTGCCGAGCATGTGGCAGCAGGCGGCGGGCTATATCGGCCTGATGCTGGTGGTGACCCTGACCTTGCGTTGCTGCGCCCTGTGTTTTGGCGTGTTGCAATCGCGGCTGTTCGCGCGGCTGGCCAAGGACATCGTCTACCGCATCCGCGTGCGCCTGATCGAACGGCTCAAGCGTATCTCCCTCGGCGAATACGAAAGCCTCGGCAGCGGCACGGTGACCACGCATCTGGTCACCGATCTGGATACCCTCGACAAATTCGTCGGCGAAACCCTCAGCCGCTTCCTCGTCGCCATGCTGACGCTGGTCGGCACCGCCAGCATTCTGATGTGGATGCACTGGAAACTGGCGCTGTTGATTCTGTTGTTCAACCCGCTGGTGATCTACGCCACGGTGCAGTTGGGCAAACGCGTCAAACATCTGAAAAAGCTGGAGAACGACAGCACTTCGCGCTTCACCCAGGCGCTGAGTGAAACCCTCGACGCGATCCAGGAAGTACGCGCCGGCAACCGCCAGGGCTATTTCCTCGGGCGCCTCGGGTTGCGTGCGCAGGAAGTGCGCAACTACGCGGTCAACTCGCAGTGGAAAACCGACGCCTCGAATCGCGCCAGTGGTTTGCTGTTCCAGTTCGGCATCGACATCTTCCGCGCAGCAGCGATGCTCACCGTGCTGTTTTCCGACCTGTCGATCGGCCAGATGCTCGCGGTATTCAGTTACCTGTGGTTCATGATCGGCCCGGTCGAACAGCTGCTCAATCTGCAATACGCCTACTACGCAGCGGGCGGCGCACTGGCGCGGATCAATGAACTGCTGGCGCGCGCCGACGAGCCGCAGTATCCCGGCGGCGTCGATCCGTTCAAGGGCCGCGACACTGTTGGCATCGAGGTGCAAGGACTGAGCTTCGGTTATGGCGATGAACTGGTGCTGGAGCAGATGAACCTGTCGATCCTGCCCGGCGAGAAAGTTGCGATTGTCGGCGCCAGCGGCGGCGGCAAGAGTACCTTGGTGCAGCTGCTGTTGGGCCTGTACACGCCAGCGGCGGGGACCATCCGCTTCGGCGGGTCGACCCAGCAGGAAATCGGTCTGGAGACGGTGCGCGAGAACGTCGCGGTGGTGCTGCAGCATCCGGCACTGTTCAACGACAGCGTGCGCGCCAACCTGACCATGGGCCGGATTCGCAGCGACGAAGCCTGCTGGCAGGCTCTGGAAATTGCGCAAATGGCCTCGACCATCCGCGCGCTGCCCGATGGCCTCGACAGCATCGTCGGTCGCTCCGGCGTACGTTTGTCCGGCGGCCAGCGCCAGCGTCTGGCGATCGCGCGGATGATTCTCGCCGAGCCGAAAGTGGTGATTCTCGACGAGGCCACCTCGGCCCTCGATGCCGCCACCGAGTACAACCTGCACCAGGCGATGGCGAAATTTCTTCATGGCCGCACCACGCTGATCATTGCCCATCGCCTGTCGGCGGTGAAACAGGCGGACCGCGTGCTGGTGTTCGACGGCGGGCAGATCGCCGAGGACGGCGACCATCGCCAACTGATCGCCGACGGCGGTCTGTACGCCAAGCTCTACGGCAACTTGCAACAGCACTGATCGAAACCCTCGCCGGCCTGTCAGACGTTCTGCGCGCGGTGTAAAGCCGCGCCTTGCCTTGAACGAGAACCCCACCTAGTCTCGTCATAGCGAATTCGCCCGGAAGGCGAGCGGGCAGTGCTCATGCAAGGAATCTCATGAAGCAAAAGCAGACTCTGGGAACACCACGGTTGTTGGGTATCGTCTGGCCCTTTATTGCTGTCGTGGTGTTCCAGGCATTACTCGGGGGCGTGAGCCTTTACGTGCTCTCGGCCGTGCGTGGCTACGTGGCCGGCGAAAGCCTGTGGTCCAAGGGCCAGAAAGATGCCATCTATTACCTGAACCTCTACGCCGACAGCCGTGACGAGGCGATCTATCGCAAATACCTGACGGCCATCGCCGTGCCCCAGGGCGGCCACGAATTGCGCCTGGCGCTGGATCGTCAGCCGCCGGACCTGCAAGCGGCGCGCGAAGGCATTCTCAAGGGCGGCAATCATCCCGACGACGTCTCCAGCCTTATCTGGCTGTACCTGAATTTTCGCCACTTCAGTTATCTCGAAACCGCCATTGATCGCTGGACCATCGGCGACGCCTATCTCGACCGATTGCACGAAGTTGCCCAAGAGATGCATCAAGACATTTCCCGCAACCAGGCCAGCCCTGGCGATGTGCAGCGCTGGAAAGTGCAGATATTCGCCATCAACGATGCCGTGACGCCAGCGGCGAAGGCCTTCAGCGATGCCTTGGGCGAAGGCTCGCGGGTGATCATGCGCTTGCTGCTGTTCACCAACCTGGCCACCGCGCTGGGGCTGATCGTGCTGGCGCTGTGGCGCACGCACAAACTGCTCAGGCAGCGACATGAGTTTGCCCAGGCGCTGCAACTGGAGAAGGATCGCGCGCACATCACCTTGCAATCGATTGGCGATGGCGTGATCACCACCGACGTCAACGGCGCGATCGATTACATGAACCCGGCCGCCGAGGCCATGACCCACTGGAAGGCCGAACAGGCGGCGGGCCTGCCGTTATCGGCGCTGTTCAACCTGCTTGACGAAAACGCCCAGACCGAAGGGCTGACGTTGATCGAGCACATTCTCAGCGGCCAGCTCAGCGGCGGCAGCGAACACTCCAAGCTGATCCAGCGTCTGGATGGCAGCACCCTGTCGGTGACCCTGGTCGGCGCGCCGATCCGCAATGCCGGCAACGTCAGTGGCACGGTGCTGGTGCTGCACGACATGACTCAGGAGCGGCAGTACATCGCCAATCTGTCCTGGCAGGCCACCCACGATGCGCTGACCGGGCTGGCCAACCGCCGCGAATTCGAATATCGCCTCGAACAGGCCTTGCACAAGCTGACGCGCCAGTCCGGGCGGCATGCGCTGATGTTCCTCGATCTGGACCAGTTCAAACTGGTCAACGACACCTGCGGCCATGCGGCGGGCGATGAATTGCTGCGGCATATCTGCACGCTGCTGCAATCGGGCCTGCGCGAGGGCGACACGCTGGCGCGGCTGGGCGGCGACGAGTTCGGCATCCTGCTGGAAAACTGCCCGCCGGAGGTGGCGGAGAAGATTGCCGAGAGCCTGCGCCAGACCGTGCAGAACCTGCATTTTGTCTGGAAAGGGCGGCCGTTCCTGACCACCATCAGCATCGGCCTGGTGCATGTGGCGCACAATCCAGCCACGCTCGAAGCGTCGCTGCGGGCGGCGGACATGGCCTGCTACATGGCCAAGGAAAAGGGCCGCAACCGTGTGCAGGTCTATCATGCAGACGATTCCGAACTGTCCATGCGCTTCGGTGAAATGGCCTGGGTGCAACGGCTGCACATGGCGCTGGAAGAAAACCGCTTCTGCCTGTATGCCCAGCAAATCGCGCCGCTCAAACCGCAACCCGGCCAGGCCGGGCACATCGAGATCCTCCTGCGTTTGCATGACGAATCCGGGCGGATGATTTTGCCTGACAGCTTTATCCCCGCGGCGGAACGGTACGGTTTGATGACCCAGTTAGATCGCTGGGTAGTGCAGAACGTTTTCAAGGTTATTGCTCAGTGTATTGAACAGGAACATGAACTTCCTTTAGCGATGTGTGCGATTAATCTGTCAGGCATTACTATCGGAGATGACGCGTTTTTGCACTTCCTGCGCGAACAGTTTGTTAACTACGCAATACCGCCTGAAATGATTTGTTTTGAAATTACTGAAACCAGTGCAATTGCAAATCTGGGCAGTGCAATTCGTTTTATCAATGAACTCAAAGGCTTAGGTTGTCACTTTTCCTTAGATGACTTTTGTGCCGGAATGTCTTCATTCGCTTACTTGAAACATTTGCCTGTAGACTTCCTGAAGATCGACGGGAGTTTCGTCAAGGATATGCTGGACGACCCGATTAATCGGGCAATGGTCGAGGTGATCAATCACATCGGCCATGTTATGGGTAAGCAGACAATTGCCGAGTTTGTTGAAACTAACCAGATCGAACAGGCATTGCTTGAAATAGGTGTGGATTACGCTCAGGGTTATGTCATCGAGCGTCCGCAGTTGTTTACCTGTGACAGTTTGCAAAGTCGCCCTGCCAGGCCGCAGCCGTTGTTGTTCAAAGCGCCTGGCACGTTCCGTTGAAGTCTCTCGCCGATCCTTGCCATCACAACTCAAAAGGAGCCGAACAGTGATCGACACATTCAACCGAACCGGACCCCTCATGGAAGCTGCAAGTTATCCTGCCTGGGCACAACAGCTCCTCAAGGATTGCAGCGAGAGCAAGCGCCGGGTTGTCGAACATGAACTTTATCAGCGCATGCGTGACAACAAACTCAGCGCGAAAACCATGCGCCAGTACCTGATCGGCGGCTGGCCGGTGGTCGAGCAGTTTGCCTTGTACATGGCGCAGAACCTCACCAAGACCCGCTTCGCTCGCCATCCCGGTGAAGACATGGCGCGGCGCTGGCTGATGCGCAACATTCGCGTCGAACTCAATCATGCCGACTACTGGATGCACTGGAGTCGCGCCCACGGCGTCAGCCTCGAAGATCTCCAGGCGCAGCAAGTGCCGCCGGAGCTGCACGCCCTGAGTCACTGGTGCTGGCACACCAGCTCGGCGGATTCGCTGATCGTGGCGATTGCGGCGACCAATTATGCGATCGAGGGCGCGACCGGGGAGTGGTCAGCGGTGGTCTGCTCGACCGGGGTCTACGCGGCGGCGTTCCCGGAAGAGGACCGCAAGCGCGCGATGAAGTGGTTGAAGATGCACGCCCAGTACGACGATGCCCACCCGTGGGAAGCGCTGGAGATCATCTGCACCCTGGCCGGCCTGAACCCGAGCAAGGCTTTGCAGGCCGAGCTCCGGCAGGCGATCTGCAAGAGCTACGACTACATGTACCTGTTCCTCGAACGGTGCATGCAGCTTGAGACGTCGGAGCGGATGCTGGTCAATCGCGAGCGCAGGACCGTAACCGAGAGCTGATTGAAACTGTGGGAGCGAGCCTGCTCGCGAAAGCGGTGGGGTCATTCAACGAATGGTTGTCTGACACTCCTTCTTCGCGAGCAGGCTCGCTCCCACAATGATTTCTAGCCAGCCATCGCCAGCCGGTTCCGCCCCTCGCGCTTTGCGACATATAGCGCACTGTCCGCGCGGCGCAGCAAGCTGTCCGCCGACTCGCCCGGCAACAACGTCGAGCATCCCAGGCTCACGGTGATCTCGATCAACTGGCCATCGGCGAAATATTCCTGCGACTGCGTCGCCTGGCGCAAACGCTCGCCGACCATCGCCGCCGCCTCACGGCCGGTGTTGGACAGCAGGATCAGAAACTCCTCGCCGCCATAACGGAACACCATGTCGACGTTGCGCAGCTGCGCCTTGATCGACGCTGCGATAGCCTTGAGCACGTCATCCCCGGCGCCGTGGCCGTGTTCGTCGTTGACCCGTTTGAAGTGGTCGATGTCGAGCATCAGCACCGACA
The DNA here is from genome assembly GCF_036283065.1 of Pseudomonas moraviensis subsp. stanleyae. Taxonomy (GTDB): domain Bacteria; phylum Pseudomonadota; class Gammaproteobacteria; order Pseudomonadales; family Pseudomonadaceae; genus Aquipseudomonas; species Aquipseudomonas stanleyae. Next base: position 176,058 of record NZ_JAADJI010000005.1, on the reverse strand, counting down.
ACGGCTGCACATGGCGGCGCGACATGTCGATCTCGCGTTGCAAGGTCTGCTCCATGGCCACGCGGTTGCCGGCGCCGGTCAACGGGTCGCGCAAGGCGCTTTGGGTGGCGGCGCGATAGAGCAGGGCGTTGCGCATCGGGTACAACAGGCAGGACAGCAGCGACTCGAGGTCGCCCTGTTCCTTGTCGTTGAAACGCTGATTGCGACGGAAGACCAGGTCGCCCATGTGCTCGCCTTCGTGGCTCAGGGTGTAGCTGACCGAATGGTGGCCGCGCGCACCGAATTCCAGGCGCAGGTCGCTGGCCTTATGCACATAGCTCAGCGCATCCAACGGCACCAGGCGCTGGATTTCGCGGAAGAACAGGCCAAGGATGCGCTGTGGCTCAAGGCTGGTTTGCAGTTGCAGGCTCATTTGCTGACGCAGTTGCGCCAGGCTGGTCGGGCGCTCGATCAGCGCCGGTAGTTGACCGAAGCCCAGGCGCTGCAATTTGGCACTGTCGAAGTCAATTGCATGGGTCTGGGAAGGAGATTTCATATGGCGTGAGCCCCTAAGCAGTAAGTCTGTCTTACAGGCTGGGTGAGAGCGGCTATGGGCTGCGCGTCGTACTGATCCATCAGTCCCGTAGGACGTTTGGCGTAAGTTTAGTCTGCCGCAAGACGATCAGTCAGCTATCGAAATCGGCGTTGCCCCATGGCCATCACACGGCATGTTTTGAGGGAATTTAGAGCGAAACGCGTGCCATTCGGTTCGATTTTATTTAAAGCTTTTCGAATCAATGACTTGCTTCGGGGTGCCGGAGCGCCGCGTTGGCTAATTGGCGGCTTTGTGACGCTTCTGAACGGCAATGGCTTGCCGCGACAGCATTCTGCCGCGGCAACAAATGCGACGTATGGTGTTTATTGAGCGTTGAAAGCCTGGCCATTGACGCCTGCGCTGTCGGGGCCCATCAGGTACAGATAGACCGGCATGATCTCTTCCGGGGTCGGGTTGTTCAGCGGGTTTTCCCCCGGATACGCCTGGGCGCGCATGCTGGTGCGGGTGCCACCGGGGTTGATGCTGTTGGAGCGCACCGGTGCGACGCCTTCGACTTCGTCAGCCAGGGTTTGCATCAGGCCTTCGGTGGCGAATTTCGACACACCGTAAGCGCCCCAATACGCGCGCCCTTTGCGTCCGACGCTGCTGGAGGTGAACACCACCGAGGCATCTTGCGACAGCTTGAGCAGTGGCAGCAGAGTGCTGGTCAGCATGAACATCGCGTTGACGTTGACCTGCATGACCCGCATGAAGTTTTCGCCGGACAGTTGTTCGATCGGTGTGCGCGGGCCGATGATCGAAGCGTTGTGCAGCAGGCCGTCAAGATGGCCGAACTCGGTTTCGATCATCGCGGCCAGTTCATCGTACTGATGGGGCAGGGCGGTCTCGAGGTTGAACGGGATCACCGCCGGTTGCGGATGACCGGCGGCTTCGATCTCGTCGTAGACCTCGGTCAGATTGGCTTCGGTCTTGCCCAGCAGCAGCACGGTGGCGCCGTGAGCGGCATAGGTTTTCGCCGCAGCCGCGCCGATGCCACGGCCGGCACCGGTAACCAGAATGACCCGATCCTTGAGCAGTTCAGGGCGAGCGGTGTAATCAAACATAAAAACCTCGTAATCCATTAAAAGATCGCAGGGGGCATGCATTCTCCTGTAGGAGCTGCCGCAGGCTGCGATCTTTTGATCTGATCAGCAGCTGCAAAGCGCGCTATCAAGCACCTTGCGCAATTCGAGCGGATGGTCCACCACCACGTCCGCGCCCCAATGCCGTGGGTTGTCGTCCGGGTGGATGTAGCCGTAGGTCACCGCAGCGGTCTTGGTGCCGGCATCGCGGCCCGACTCGATATCGCGCAGATCATCGCCGATGAACAGCACGGTCGACGGATCCAGATCAAGCATCTTGCACGCAAGGATCAACGGCTCCGGGTCCGGCTTGCTGTTCTTCACGTGATCCGGGCAGATCAGCAGCGCCGAGCGCTCGGCCAGCCCCAGGCGTTGCATGATCGGCTCGGCGAAGCGCAGCGGTTTGTTGGTGACCACGCCCCAGATCAGGTTGGCCTTTTCGATGTCAGCGAGCAGTTCGCTCATGCCGTCGAACAGCTTGCTGTGCACTGCGCAGCCGACCAGATAGCGTTCCAGGAACTCCAGACGCAGTTCCTCGAAGCCCGGCGATTCCGGGTCCATCGAGAACGTCACCGCAACCATGGCCTTGGCGCCGCCGGAAATCTCGTCGCGGATGTGCTTGTCGTTGATCGGCGGCAGACCGCGATCGGCGCGCATTGCCTGGCAGATGGCGATGAAGTCCGGCGCGGTGTCGAGCAGGGTGCCGTCCATGTCGAAAAGTACCGCTCTGATGGCCATCGGCTTATTCCTCGCGCAGGGTCTGGATCATGTAGTTGACGTCAACGTCGTTGGCCAGCTTGTAGTGCTTGGTCAGCGGGTTGTAGGTCAGGCCGATGATGTCTTTTACGGTCAGGCCAGCCATGCGGCTCCACGCGCCAAGCTCCGACGGGCGGATGAATTTCTTGAAGTCGTGGGTGCCACGCGGCAGCAGCTTCATGATGTATTCGGCACCGATGATCGCGAACAGATACGCCTTCGGGTTGCGGTTGATGGTCGAGAAGAACACCTGGCCGCCCGGCTTGACCATGCGGAAGCAGGCGCGGATCACCGAGGATGGATCCGGCACATGCTCAAGCATTTCCAGGCAGGTGACCACGTCGAACTGCTCGGGCATTTCCTCGGCGAGGGCTTCGGCGGTGATCTGCCGGTATTCGACGCTGACCCCGGATTCCAGCTGATGCAGTTGCGCGACTGCCAGCGGCGCTTCGCCCATGTCGATGCCCATCACCGTGGCGCCGCGCTGGGCCATGGCTTCGCTGAGGATGCCGCCGCCGCAACCGACGTCGAGGACTTTCTTGCCGGCCAGATTGACTCGTTCGTCGATCCAGTTGACCCGCAGCGGGTTGATGTCGTGCAGCGGTTTGAATTCGCTTTCGCGGTCCCACCAGCGATGGGCCAGGGCCTCGAATTTGGCGATTTCGGCGTGGTCGACGTTGCTCATGTTCAATTCCTCGAAAAACCTGAAAAGGGCTGTAGCCGCGGATATTGCGCCGCGGTGTTTACGATTCGGTGTGGCCGCTGATGCGCTGGCCCCAGTGGCGGGCGGTTGCGCCCAGCTGTTGTTCGTCCATGCGGGTCAGGCGCCGGTCGTCGAGCAGTTGCTTGCCGGCGACCCACAGGTGTTTGACGCAATCGCGCCCGGTGGCGTAGATCAGCTGCGACACCGGGTCGTACACCGGTTGTTGCGCCAGACCGGACAGGTCGAAAGCGACGATGTCCGCGGCCTTGCCGATCTCCAGCGAGCCGACCTGCGCCTCGATCCCCAGCGCACGCGCGCCATTGAGCGTGGCCATGCGCAAGGCGCGATGGGCGTCCAGCGCGGTGGCGGAGCCGGCCACGGCTTTGGCCAGCAGGGCAGCGGTGCGGGTTTCGCCGAGCAGATCGAGATCATTGTTGCTCGCTGCGCCATCGGTGCCGACGGCGACGTTCACCCCAGCCTGCCACAAACGTTCGACCGGGCAGAAGCCGCTGGCCAGTTTGAGATTGGATTCCGGGCAGTGGATCACGCTGCTGTTGCTTTCTACCAGCAGCGCGAGGTCTTCATCGCTGATCTGGGTCATGTGCACCGCCTGGAAGCGCGGGCCGAGCAGGCCAAGGCGGCCGAGGCGCGCCAGTGGCCGTTCGCCGGTCTGCTCGACGGCCTGCTGCACCTCGAACGCGGTTTCGTGCACGTGCATATGGATCGAGGCGTCCAGCTCCTCGGCGATCACCCTGATTTTCTCAAGGTTCTCATCGCCGACGGTGTAGGGTGCATGAGGGCCGAAAGTGACTTTGATGCGTTCGTGATGCTTGAGGTCGCCGAACAATTCGACGCCCTGACGAATGGCTTCGTCGGCGCTGCTGGCGCCTGGGATCGGGAAATCGAGGATCGGGATCGCGATCTGCGCGCGGATGCCGCTGTTGTGCACGCGCTCGCTGGCGACTTTCGGGAAGAAATACATGTCCGAGAAACAAGTGATGCCGCCCTTGATCTGCTCGGCGATGGCCAGATCGGTGCCATCGCGGACGAAATCTTCATCGACCCATTTGCCTTCGGCCGGCCAGATGTGGTTTTCCAGCCAGGTCATCAGCGGCAGATCGTCGGCGAGGCCACGGAACAGCGTCATCGCCGCGTGGCCGTGGGCGTTGATCAGGCCTGGGGCAAGCAACACGTCCGGCAGTTCACGGATTTCCGTGGCGTTACACTTCAACGCTTCGGCGCGCGGGCCGATAAACACGATGCAACCGTCACGGATGCCCAGGCCGTGCTCCTTGAGCACCACGCCTGCAGGTTCGACGGGGACCAGCCAGGTCGGCAGCAATAACAGGTCGAGCGCAATGGCAGGTTTCGGCATCGAGGGTCGGTTCCAGTGCTTTTGTAAAGGATGGCGAAGTATACCCGAGCGTCTTCGCGGGGGGATCGCTATAATCGGCGGCTTTTGTTCATGAGTGCGGGGTGTGGGATGCGCGATCGACTGTTGGCTGCGGAGAAAGTGAAGGCCATCGATTGGCGTGATGGCGCGCTGCACCTGCTGGATCAGCGTATTTTGCCGTTCGAGGAAACCTGGATCGCTTACACGAGCGCCGCCGGCGTGGCCGAGGCGATTCGCTCGATGGTCGTGCGTGGCGCACCGGCCATCGGCATCAGCGCTGCCTATGGCATCGTCCTCGCGGCGCGGGCGCGGATTGCCGAGGGTGGCGACTGGTACGCGGCTTTGGAAGAGGATTTTGCCCTGCTGGCCGATTCGCGTCCGACCGCCGTCAATCTGTTCTGGGCGCTGGGCCGCATGCACGATCGCCTGGATCGTCTGAAAAGCAACGCCGATCCGCTGGCGGCGCTGGAAGTCGAAGCTATCGCCATTCACGAAAGCGATCGCGAGGCCAACCTGACCATGGCGCAGCTTGGTGTCGATCTGATTCGCAAGCATCAGGGCAACGCTCAGGCGATTCTCACCCACTGCAACACTGGCGCACTGGCCACCGGCGGTTTCGGCACTGCGCTGGGAGTGATCCGCGCTGCTTATATAGAAGGCATGGTCGAGCGCGTCTACGCCGACGAAACCCGGCCGTGGCTGCAGGGCTCGCGACTGACCGCGTGGGAGTTGGCCAACGAAGGCATCCCGGTGACCCTGAACGCCGACTCCGCCGCCGCGCACATCATGAAAACCAAAGGCGTGACCTGGGTGATCGTCGGTGCTGACCGCATCACCGCCAATGGCGACGTGGCGAACAAGATCGGCACCTATCAACTGGCAGTCAACGCCATGCACCACGGCGTGCGTTTCATGGTGGTGGCGCCGAGTTCGACCATCGACATGAATCTGGCCAGCGGCGATGACATCCCGATCGAAGAGCGTGATGGCGCCGAGCTGCTGGAAGTTGGCGGCAAACGCGTCGGTGCCGATGTTGAGGCGTTCAATCCGGTGTTTGATGTCACCCCAGCGGATCTGATCGACGCGATCGTCACCGAGAAAGGCATCGTCGAACGCCCGGACACCGCGAAAATGGCCCAGCTGATGTGCCGCAAGCGCCTGCATTGACAGGCTTTGGTCTTGCGGCGAGCCCTTCGCGAGCAGGCTCGCTCCCACAGGTTTTGTGATCGCCACAGACCCGTGTGGGAGCGAGCCTGCTCGCGAAGAGGTCGGTAATGTCAATAAACATCGCTTATTCCGCCCCCGATTTCACATTCAACAAAGCTCTGAGCCTCTCTCGTCCCCCTCAAGCCTGTCATCAGTCAACTAACTATGCTCCATGCGCATCTGGGGGATAGGTGCGTGGCGGCCTTTGTGATAACATCCGGCGTTTTCCGAGGCGGCTCCACGGAGCTGTCTTTACTGCGCAAATCCGCGATCCAATGTTGATTTGTCGTAAGTCGGCGCATGGCACTCGGCCGGCCCCGACGAGCTTCGTTGCTCCCACCTGGATGCGGCGAAGTTTCACCAGAAAAAGGAATCAGGCTTCTCATGGGCGAACTGGCCAAAGAAATCCTCCCGGTCAATATCGAAGACGAGCTGAAACAGTCCTACCTCGACTACGCAATGAGCGTGATCGTCGGCCGTGCACTGCCGGATGCGCGCGATGGCCTCAAGCCCGTGCACCGTCGCGTACTGTTCGCGATGAGCGAGCTGGGCAACGACTACAACAAGCCGTACAAGAAATCTGCCCGTGTCGTCGGCGACGTGATCGGTAAGTATCACCCGCACGGCGACACTGCCGTGTACGACACCATCGTTCGTATGGCCCAGCCTTTCTCCCTGCGCTACCTGCTGGTCGACGGCCAGGGCAACTTCGGTTCGGTCGACGGCGACAACGCCGCGGCCATGCGATACACCGAAGTGCGCATGACCAAGCTGGCGCACGAGCTGCTGGCTGACCTGCACAAGGAAACCGTGGACTGGGTGCCGAACTACGACGGTACCGAACTGATCCCGGCGGTCATGCCGACCCGCGTACCGAACCTGCTGGTCAACGGTTCCAGCGGTATCGCCGTGGGCATGGCGACCAACATTCCGCCGCACAACCTCGGTGAAGTCATCGACGGTTGCCTGGCCCTCATCGACAATCCCGAGCTGACCGTCGATGAGCTGATGCAATACATCCCCGGTCCGGACTTCCCGACTGCCGCGATCATCAACGGTCGCGCCGGCATCATCGAAGCCTACCGCACCGGTCGCGGGCGCATTTACATGCGCGCCCGCTCGATCATCGAAGACATCGACAAGGTCGGTGGCCGTCAGCAGATCGTCATCACCGAACTGCCTTACCAGCTGAACAAGGCGCGTCTGATCGAGAAGATCGCCGAGCTGGTCAAGGAGAAGAAACTCGAAGGCATCACCGAGCTGCGCGACGAGTCCGACAAGGACGGTATGCGCGTCGTGATCGAGCTGCGTCGCGGCGAAGTGCCTGAGGTGATCCTCAACAATCTCTACGCCCAGACCCAGCTGCAATCGGTGTTCGGTATCAACATCGTCGCGCTGATCGACGGCCGCCCGCGCATCCTCAACCTCAAGGATCTGCTGGAAGCCTTCGTCCGTCACCGTCGCGAAGTGGTTACCCGCCGTACCGTGTTCGAACTGCGCAAGGCGCGCGAGCGTGGGCACATTCTCGAAGGCCAGGCCGTTGCCCTGTCGAACATCGACCCGGTAATCGCCCTGATCAAGGCTTCGCCAACTCCATCGGAAGCCAAGGAAGCGCTGATCAGCACGCCTTGGGAATCCTCGGCAGTGGTGGCGATGGTTGAACGCGCCGGTGCCGATTCATGCCGTCCGGAAAACCTCGATCCGCAATACGGCCTGCGCGAAGGCAAGTACTTCCTCTCGCCAGAACAGGCCCAAGCCATTCTGGAACTGCGTCTGCACCGCCTGACCGGTCTGGAGCATGAGAAGCTGCTGGCCGAGTACCAAGAGATCCTCAACCAGATCGGCGAGCTGATCCGCATCCTCAACAGCGCCGTGCGCCTGATGGAAGTGATCCGCGAAGAGCTGGAAGTGATCCGCGCCGAATACGGCGACGTGCGCCGCACCGAAATTCTCGATGCCCGTCTCGACCTGACCCTGGGCGACATGATCCCGGAAGAAGAGCGTGTCGTGACCATCTCCCACGGTGGCTACGCCAAGACCCAGCCGCTGGCTGCGTACCAGGCTCAGCGTCGTGGCGGCAAAGGCAAATCGGCTACCGGCGTCAAGGACGAGGACTACATCGCTCACCTGCTGGTCGCCAACAGCCACACCACGCTGCTGCTGTTCTCCAGCAAGGGCAAGGTGTACTGGCTCAAGACCTACGAAATTCCGGAAGCATCGCGCGCGGCCCGTGGTCGTCCGCTGGTCAACCTGCTGCCGCTGGATGATGGTGAGTACATCACCACCATGCTGCCGGTCGAGGAATACACCGAAGGCCACTACATCTTCATGGCCACCGCCAACGGCACCGTGAAGAAGACCCCGCTCGAATCCTTCAGCCGTCAGCGCAGCGTCGGTCTGATCGCGCTGGAGCTGGACGAAGGCGACGTGCTGATCTCTGCGGCCATCACCGATGGCGAGCGCGAAGTGATGCTGTTCTCCGACGGCGGCAAGGTCACCCGCTTCAAGGAGTCCGACGTACGCGCCATGGGTCGTACCGCTCGCGGCGTGCGCGGCATGCGTCTGCCGGAAGGGCAGAAGCTGATTTCCATGCTGATCCCGGAAGAAGGCAGCCAGATCCTCACCGCTTCGGCGCGTGGTTATGGCAAGCGCACCGCGATCACCGAGTTCCCCGAGTACAAGCGTGGCGGTCAGGGCGTGATCGCCATGGTCAGCAACGAGCGCAACGGCCGTCTGGTCGGCGCGGTGCAGGTGCTCGACGGTGAAGAAATCATGCTGATCTCCGATCAGGGCACCCTGGTGCGTACCCGTGTCGACGAAGTGTCGAGCCTGGGCCGTAACACTCAGGGCGTGACGCTGATCAAGCTGGCCAAGGATGAAACCCTGGTCGGCCTGGAGCGGGTTCAGGAGCCTTCGGAAATCGAAGGTGAAGAGCTCGAAGGTGAAGAGGGCGAGGAAATCCCGGGCGGCGTCGGTATCGACGAAGCGGGTGAAGACCAGCAACTCGACGCCGCAGCTGACGAAGAACCGCAGGAATAAGCGGACAAACGAGGGGGCGGATGAGAATTCGCCCCCTTGTTATTTGTCCGGTATGAATTTTCGACATCATGGAGCCCCCTGTGGGAGCGAGCCTGCTCGCGAAAGCAGGCGCTGCGGTACCTCTGAAGCACCGCGGTGATGCATTCGCGAGCAGGCTCGCTCCCACAGGGCCATGTTGATCGGTAGTGTGATTTATTGCGTGATACCACCAAATCAGAGCGAGATTGGATGTGAGCAAGCGAGCCTATAACTTCTGCGCCGGTCCGGCGGCGCTGCCTGAAGCTGTCCTGCAGCGCGCCCAGGGTGAACTCCTTGATTGGCACGGCAAGGGTCTGTCAGTCATGGAAATGAGCCATCGCAGCGATGAGTTCGTGTCCATTGCCACCCAGGCCGAGCAGGATCTGCGTGACCTGCTGAATATCCCGTCGAACTACAAAGTGCTGTTCCTGCAAGGCGGCGCCAGCCAGCAGTTTGCACAGATCCCGCTGAACCTGCTGCCCGAAGGCGGCTCGGCCGACTACATCGACACCGGTATCTGGTCGCAGAAAGCCATCGAAGAAGCCTCGCGTTACGGTCACGTCAACGTTGCCGCCACCGCCAAGCCTTACGACTATTTCGCCATTCCCGGCCAGAACGAGTGGAACCTGTCGAAAGACGCCGCGTACGTTCACTACGCGCCGAACGAAACCATCGGCGGTCTGGAATTCCAGTGGATCCCGCAAACCGGTGACGTGCCGCTGGTCGCTGACATGTCTTCAGACATCCTCTCGCGCCCGGTCGACATCTCGCGCTTCGGCATGATCTACGCCGGCGCGCAGAAGAACATCGGCCCGAGCGGCATCCTCGTCAACATCATCCGCGAAGACCTGCTCGGCAAGGCCCGCTCGCTGTGCCCGACCATGCTCGACTACAAGGTCGCGGCCGATAACGGCTCGATGTACAACACCCCACCGACCTTGGCCTGGTACCTGTCCGGCCTGGTGTTCCAGTGGCTGAAAGAGCAGGGCGGCGTCGAAGCGATCGCCAAACTCAACGACGTCAAGCAGCGCACCCTGTACGACTTCATCGACGCCAGCGGCCTCTACAGCAACCCGATCAACAAATCGGATCGCTCGTGGATGAACGTGCCGTTCCGTCTGGCTGATGATCGTCTGGACAAGCCGTTCCTCGCCGGCGCCGACGAACGCGGCCTGCTCAACCTCAAGGGCCACCGCTCGGTGGGCGGCATGCGCGCCTCCATCTACAACGCCGTCGACATCACTGCGGTCAACGCGCTGGTGGCGTACATGGCGGAATTCGAGAAGGAACACGGCTGATGTCCGAGCAAGAACTCAAGGCACTGCGCGTTCGCATTGACGCTCTGGACACCAAGGTCCTCGAGCTGATCAGTGAGCGTGCGCGTTGCGCCCAGGAAGTCGCCCGCGTGAAGATGGCCTCGCTGGCCGAAGGCGAAGTGCCGGTGTTCTATCGTCCCGAGCGCGAAGCTCAGGTGCTCAAGCGCGTGATGGAGCGCAATCAGGGGCCGCTGGGCAACGAAGAGATGGCGCGGCTGTTCCGCGAAATCATGTCCTCGTGCCTGGCGCTGGAGCAGCCACTGAAAGTGGCCTACCTCGGCCCTGAAGGCACCTTCACCCAAGCGGCAGCGATGAAGCATTTCGGTCACGCGGTGATCAGCAAGCCTATGGCGGCAATCGACGAAGTGTTCCGTGAAGTCGCCGCCGGTGCGGTGAATTTCGGCGTGGTGCCGGTGGAAAACTCCACCGAAGGCGCGGTCAACCACACGCTGGACAGCTTCCTCGAGCACGACATGGTGATCTGTGGCGAAGTCGAGCTGCGCATCCACCATCATCTGCTGGTCGGCGAGAACACCAAGACCGACAGCATCAGCCGCATCTATTCCCACGCGCAGTCGCTGGCCCAGTGCCGCAAGTGGCTGGACGCGCATTACCCGAATGTCGAGCGCGTCGCGGTGTCGAGCAACGCCGAAGCGGCCAAACGCGTCAAGGGCGAATGGAATTCGGCGGCGATCGCCGGCGATATGGCGGCGGGCCTGTACGGCCTGACGCGTCTGGCCGAGAAGATCGAAGATCGCCCGGACAACTCGACGCGCTTCCTGATGATCGGTAACCAGGAAGTGCCGCCGACCGGCGACGACAAGACCTCGATCATTGTGTCGATGAGCAACAAGCCCGGCGCGCTGCATGAGCTGCTGGTGCCGTTCCATGACAATGGCATCGACCTGACCCGCATCGAAACCCGTCCGTCGCGCAGCGGCAAATGGACCTACGTGTTCTTCATCGACTTCGTCGGCCACCACCGTGATCCGTTGATCAAAGGTGTGCTGGAAAAGATCAGTCAGGAAGCAGTAGCACTCAAAGTGCTGGGTTCCTACCCGAAAGCAGTTCTCTAAGGGGCGGTAGCAAATGAGTGGCAACTTCCTCGCTCTGGCACAGCCGGGCGTGCAACAACTTTCGCCGTACGTTCCGGGCAAGCCTGTGGACGAACTGGCGCGCGAGCTGGATCTGGATCCGGCAAAAATCGTCAAACTGGCGAGCAACGAGAATCCGCTGGGCGCCAGCCCTAAGGCATTGGCGGCGATTCGCGAAGAGCTGGCCGAGCTGACCCGTTACCCGGACGGCAATGGTTTCGCCCTGAAATCGCTGCTGGCCGAGCAGTGCCGCGTCGAGCTGAATCAGGTCACGCTGGGTAATGGCTCAAACGACATTCTTGAGCTGGTTGCGCGTGCCTATCTGGCGCCAGGCCTGAATGCGGTGTTCAGCGAGCACGCTTTCGCCGTATATCCGATTGCGACCCAAGCTGTCGGTGCGCAAGCCAAAGTCGTTCCAGCCAAAGACTGGGGGCATGACCTTCCGGCGATGCTTGCGGCCATTGATGCCAACACCCGCGTAGTGTTTATCGCCAACCCGAACAACCCGACCGGCACCTGGTTCGGCGCAGAAGCGCTGGACGAATTCCTGCAAGACGTTCCCGAGCATGTGCTGGTGGTGCTCGACGAGGCGTACATCGAATACGCCGAAGGCAGCGACTTGCCGGACGGCCTCGACTTCCTCGCGGCGTACCCGAACCTGCTGGTGTCGCGCACCTTCTCCAAGGCCTATGGCCTGGCCGCGCTGCGTGTCGGTTACGGCTTGTCGACGCCTGTGGTCGCCGATGTGCTGAACCGCGTTCGTCAGCCGTTCAACGTCAACAGCCTCGCCCTCGCCGCAGCTTGCGCGGCGTTGAAGGACGAGGAATATCTGGCGCAAAGCCGTCAGCTCAACGAATCCGGCATGCAGCAGTTGCAGGCGGGTTTCCGCGAGCTGGGGCTGGGCTGGATCGAGTCCAAAGGCAACTTCATCTGCGTCGATCTCGGCCAAGAGGCCGCTCCGGTGTTTCAGGGCTTGCTGCGCGAGGGCGTGATCGTGCGTCCGGTGGCCAATTACGGCATGCCGAACCACCTGCGCGTGACCATCGGTCTGCCAGCGGAAAACAGCCGCTTCCTCGAGGCGCTGCGCAAGGTTCTGGCTCGTGGTTGATGTCACTGCGCTGCAACCTGCTGCACCTATGATCGGTCGCCTTGTGGTGGTCGGTCTGGGGTTGATCGGTGGTTCGTTCGCCAAGGGCTTGCGTGAAAGCGGCCTGTGCCGTGAAGTGGTCGGCGTCGATCTGGACCCGCAATCGCGCAAGCTCGCGGTCGAATTGGGTGTGGTTGATCGCTGCGAAGAAGACCTGGCGGCAGCTTGCGTCGGCGCTGATGTGATTCAGCTGGCGGTGCCGATTCTGGCGATGGAAAAACTGCTCGCGCGTCTGGCTGTTATGGACTTGGGTGCGGCGATCCTCACGGATGTCGGCAGTGCCAAAGGCAACGTGGTGCGCGCCGCGACTGAGGCGTTCGGCGGCATGCCGGCGCGCTTTGTGCCGGGGCACCCGATCGCCGGTTCCGAGCAGAGCGGGGTAGAGGCCTCGAATGCCGAGCTGTTCCGCCGGCACAAGGTGATCCTGACGCCGCTTGAGCAAACCGATCCTGCCGCCTTGGCAGTGGTTGACCGGCTCTGGCGCGAACTGGGCGCCGATGTCGAGCACATGCAGGTCGAGCGTCACGACGAAGTGCTTGCCGCGACCAGTCATCTGCCGCACCTGCTGGCCTTCGGTCTGGTCGATTCGTTGGCCAAGCGCAATGAAAATCTGGAGATCTTCCGTTACGCTGCCGGTGGTTTTCGCGATTTCACAAGAATCGCCGGAAGCGACCCGGTGATGTGGCACGACATCTTCCTCGCCAACCGCGAGGCTGTCCTGCGCACACTCGATACATTTCGCAGCGCCCTCGACGCCTTGCGCGACGCGGTCGATGCAGGGGATGGGCACCAATTGTTGGGCGTTTTCACGCGCGCCCGGGTTGCCCGCGAGCATTTCAGTAAAATCCTGGCCCGCAGGGCCTATGTGGACGCTATGAATTCCAACGATCTGATCTTCCTGGCTCAACCTGGTGGCCGCCTGTCCGGTCGGATTCGCGTACCGGGTGACAAATCGATTTCCCACCGTTCGATCATGCTCGGCTCGCTGGCCGAAGGCGTCACCGAAGTCGAAGGCTTCCTCGAGGGCGAAGACGCCCTGGCGACCTTGCAGGCGTTTCGCGACATGGGTGTGGTCATCGAAGGCCCGCACCACGGCCGCGTGACCATTCACGGTGTTGGCCTGCACGGCCTGAAACCTGCGCCGGGCCCGATCTACCTGGGCAACTCCGGCACGTCGATGCGTCTGCTCTCCGGACTGCTGGCGGCGCAGAACTTCGACAGTGTTTTGACGGGTGATGCTTCGCTTTCGAAGCGCCCGATGAACCGCGTGGCCAATCCGCTGCGGGAAATGGGCGCCGTGATCGAAACCGCCGCTGAAGGTCGTCCGCCGATGACCATTCGCGGTGGCCACAAGCTCAAAGGCCTGACCTACACCATGCCGATGGCCAGCGCTCAGGTGAAATCCTGCCTGCTGCTTGCCGGTCTCTACGCCGAAGGCAAGACCACCGTCACCGAACCTGCGCCGACCCGTGACCACACCGAGCGCATGCTGCGTGGCTTCGGCTATCCGGTCAGCGTCGACGGCGCCACGGCTTCGGTCGAATCTGGCGGCAAGCTCACCGCGACTCACATCGAAGTACCGGGCGACATCTCGTCGTCGGCGTTCTTCCTGGTCGCGGCCTCGATTGCTGAGGGTTCTGAGTTGGTGCTCGAGCACGTCGGCATCAACCCGACCCGTACTGGCGTAATCGATATCCTGCGTCTGATGGGCGCCGATATCACCTTGGAGAACCAGCGTGAAGTCGGTGGCGAGCCAGTGGCTGACTTGCGCGTTCGGGCAGCTAAACTCAAAGGTATCGAGATTCCGCAAGCGCTGGTGCCGCTGGCCATCGACGAATTCCCGGTACTGTTCGTCGCTGCTGCGTGTGCCGAAGGGCGTACCGTGCTGACCGGCGCCGAAGAGCTGCGGGTCAAGGAATCCGACCGGATTCAGGTCATGGCGGATGGTTTGCTGGCGCTGGGCGTCAAGTGCGAACCGACCCCGGACGGCATCATCATCGACGGCGGCCAGATCGGCGGCGGTGAAGTGCATGGTCACGGCGACCACCGTATCGCCATGGCTTTCAGCGTCGCTTCGTTGCGCGCTACCGCACCGATCCGCATCCATGATTGCGCCAACGTCGCGACCTCGTTCCCCAACTTCCTCGCGCTGTGCGGGCAAGTCGGCATTCGTGTGGCACAAGAGGCTCAGTCGTGAAAAACATTGCACCGGTCATCACCATCGATGGGCCAAGCGGCTCCGGCAAAGGCACGGTCGCCGGGATTCTGGCCAAGCGTCTGGGCTGGAACCTGCTGGATTCCGGTGCGCTTTATCGATTGCTCGCGTTTGCTGCGCACAACCATGGCGTCGACCTGACCAATGAAGAACTGCTGAAGACATTGGCCGCTCATCTGGATGTGCAGTTCATTGCCGCGACCGAAGGTCAGCTGCAGCGGATCATTCTGGAAGGCGACGAAGTCAGCGATGTCATCCGCACCGAAAGCGTCGGCTCCGGCGCTTCGCAAGTGGCTGCACTGCCCGCCGTGCGCGAGGCGCTGCTGCAGCGTCAGCGCGCATTCCAGGAAGCACCGGGCCTGGTGGCCGACGGCCGCGACATGGGCACGGTGGTTTTTCCGGACGCGCCGCTGAAGATTTTCCTCACCGCCAGCGCCGAGGAACGGGCGCGCCGCCGATATTTGCAGTTGAAGGGCAAAGTCGAGGGTGTTAGTCTGTCGAGTCTGCTAGATGAGATCCGTGCACGCGATGAGCGTGACACCCAGCGCGCAGTAGCCCCGCTCAAGCCGGCGGCCGACGCGATTCAGCTGGATTCCACGGAGCTTTCCATCGATCAGGTGCTTGAACGCATCATGAGCGAGATCGCCATTCGCGATATCGCCGGGTGACCAAGAGGGTCGCAGGGGACCAGTCATAGTCCTGCGGTGCCTCTTTTAAATGAAACTAACCCACACCGTCTGGGGTGTGGAGATGGGCGTTTACTTCGCCCTCATCTACAGGAATTAAAATGAGCGAAAGCTTTGCGGAACTCTTTGAAGAAAGCCTGAAAACCCTGAACCTTCAGGCAGGCTCCATCATCACCGGTGTTATCGTTGATATCGATTACCAGGCTCGCTGGGTAACCGTTCACGCTGGTCTGAAGTCTGAAGCACTCATCCCGCTTGAGCAGTTCTACAACGATGCTGGCGAACTGAACATCAACGTTGGTGATGAAGTTCACGTTGCTCTGGATTCGGTTGAAGACGGCTTTGGCGAAACCAAGCTGTCCCGTGAAAAAGCCAAGCGCGCTGAATGCTGGATCGTTCTGGAAGCAGCCTTCGCAGCCGAGGAAGTGGTCAAGGGCGTTATCAACGGTAAGGTTAAAGGCGGCTTCACTGTCGACGTTAACGGCATCCGTGCGTTCCTGCCAGGTTCCCTGGTTGACGTCCGTCCAGTGCGCGACACCACGCACCTGGAAGGCAAAGAGCTGGAATTCAAGGTCATCAAGCTGGACCAGAAGCGCAACAACGTTGTCGTTTCCCGTCGCAGCGTCCTCGAAGCCGAGAACTCCGCCGAGCGTGAAGCTCTGCTGGAATCCCTGCAGGAAGGCCAGCAAGTCAAAGGTATCGTCAAAAACCTCACCGATTACGGCGCATTCGTCGATCTGGGTGGCGTGGACGGTCTGCTGCACATCACCGACATGGCCTGGAAGCGCATCAAGCATCCTTCCGAGATCGTCAACGTTGGTGACGAAATCGACGTCAAGGTTCTGAAATACGATCGCGAACGCAACCGTGTTTCCCTGGGCCTGAAGCAACTGGGCGAAGATCCATGGGTTGCTATCAAAGCCCGTTACCCAGAAGGCACTCGCGTTACCGCTCGTGTAACCAACCTGACCGACTACGGCTGCTTCGCTGAGCTGGAAGAAGGCGTTGAAGGTCTGGTACACGTTTCGGAAATGGACTGGACCAACAAGAACATCCACCCTTCGAAAGTCGTACAAGTCGGCGACGAAGTGGAAGTCATGGTTCTGGACATCGACGAAGAGCGTCGTCGTATCTCCCTGGGCATCAAGCAGTGCAAGTCGAACCCATGGGAAGACTTCTCTGGCCAGTTCAACAAGGGCGACAAGATCTCCGGCACCATCAAGTCGATCACCGATTTCGGTATCTTCATTGGTCTGGACGGCGGCATCGACGGTCTGGTTCACCTGTCCGACATCTCCTGGAACGAAGTGGGCGAAGAAGCCGTACGTCGTTTCAAGAAGGGCGACGAGCTGGACACCGTCATCCTGTCGGTTGACCCAGAGCGCGAGCGCATCTCCCTGGGCATCAAGCAACTGGAAAGCGATCCGTTCTCCGAGTACGTCTCGGTTAACGACAAGGGCGCTATCGTGACCGGTACCGTGAAAGAAGTTGACGCCAAAGGCGCCATCATCGTTCTGGCCGACGACATCGAAGCTACCCTGAAAGCCTCCGAAATCAGCCGTGACCGCGTTGAAGACGCGCGCAACGTTCTGAAAGAAGGTCAGGAAGTTGAAGCCAAGATCATCAGCGTTGACCGCAAGAGCCGCGTAATCCAGCTCTCGATCAAGTCGAAAGACGACGCTGAAGAGAAAGAAGCTATCCAGAGCCTGAAAGCAGCTCCGGAAGGCGAAGCAGCTGACACCACTATGGCGGCACTGCTGCGTCAAGCAATGGCCAAACAGAACTAAGTTCTGCTTGATCATGAAAAAGGGCGACTTCGGTCGCCCTTTTTTGTGTCTGCGATTTAGTCTTTGTACGTCCGTGCATGAAACCAATGCCGACACCTGTAGGTCTGTTTCTTTAATCGGATCAATCGCCTATTCGCGACTAAGCTTGGTCTTGAGCATTAGTCGTCAGGCTTGCCTGGCATAAGGAAGTGGATGAACAAGTTACTTGTTGTTGCAATGGTTTTGGCCCTGGCAGGGTGCACCACCAGTGCGAAAACCCATGCGGTCCGCGGCGTCAGTGGTATCGAGGTTGACTGCTCCGGTCTGGGCTCTAGTTGGGAAAAGTGCCAGAAGCGTGCAGCGAAGGAGTGCAAAGGCAAGGGCTACAAGGTCATCACCCGTTCTGATGATGCCAAAGATGAAGACGAATACCCGTTCGGCTTCAATCCCGCAGGCTTCGTAACCCGGACCATGCTGGTGATGTGTCGTTAGGTGAGCAGCGATCCGACTCGCCAAGGGGATGCCCTGAAAATGGGCGTTTTGACGCCGGGGAAGATATGTCAATCCCTGGGCTGTTCAAATTCTTCCGGGCATGCTAAAACCTTTCAAGCGCTGATCTAGCTGCTTGAAAAAGAAGGGAAAAATATGACGAAGTCGGAGTTGATCGAACGAATTGTCACCCATCAAGGGCTACTCTCATCCAAGGATGTGGAGCTGGCCATCAAGACCATGCTTGAACAAATGTCTCAGTGCCTCGCCACCGGTGATCGTATCGAGATCCGTGGATTTGGCAGCTTCTCCCTGCACTACCGCGCACCGCGCGTCGGCCGCAATCCAAAGACCGGCCAGTCGGTAAGTCTGGACGGTAAATTCGTTCCGCATTTCAAACCGGGCAAGGAATTGCGTGATCGCGTTAACGAGGAAGAGGAGGAGGGCGCTTGATCTTCGCTATTCAAATTCGAGGGCGCGTGAATGCGTAATCTGAAACGCATACTGCTTGGCGTTTTTCTTCTGCTAATGGTTCTGGTTGTTCTGGCGTTTGTACTGGAAAACCAGCAATCGGTTTCGCTTTTGTTTCTGGGCTTTTCCGGCCCGCAGTTGCCAGTGTCGGTTGTTGCAGTGTTGGCGTTGCTGATCGGTATGTTGATCGGTCCAATTTTGGGTTGGTTTCTGGGACGCTCGTCCAGAGCTGCACGCAAGCGACTGGTCTGAAAGCGACAGGCGCACGGCATCTGTCGAAATTGCGCCTCAGCCTGTCTTTATCCATTAGTAAAAGCATCATTAAGCTGTAAAATGCGTCCCTTGTTCGATCGTGCCTTAATGCACGTCGATTCAGACTGACTCTGACGGATGCCAACTGATAGTGGCTTCTGCATTCATGGATTAGACCGCGCTCGCTGGCAGCGCTGTCCGCAGCTCAAGGGTATCGTTTCGCGTGAAAATTCTAGTTACCGGCGGCGCCGGCTTCATTGGCTCGGCAGTCATCCGTCACATCATCTCCAACACTTCAGATGCAGTCGTTAACGTCGACAAGCTGACCTACGCCGGCAATCTGGAGTCCCTGGCAGAAGTCAGCCAGAATTCGCGTTACGCCTTCGAACGTGTCGATATCTGCGATCGTGACCAGATCGACCGTGTCCTGCGTGAACACCAACCTGATGCAATCATGCACCTGGCCGCAGAATCCCACGTCGACCGCTCGATCTCCGGCCCGTCTGAGTTTATCCAGACCAACATCATCGGTACCTACACGCTGCTCGAAGCGGCGCGTCATTACTGGGCTGCTCTGGACGACACCCGCAAAGCCAACTTCCGCTTCCACCACATTTCGACCGACGAAGTTTACGGAGACCTCGAAGGTCCGGAAGACCTCTTCACCGAAACCACCCCGTATCAGCCAAGCTCGCCGTACTCGGCCAGTAAAGCCAGCTCCGACCACCTGGTTCGTGCCTGGGCCCGCACTTACGGCCTGCCGACACTGGTCACCAACTGCTCGAACAATTACGGCCCATGCCACTTCCCTGAGAAGCTGATCCCGCTGATCATTCTCAACGCACTGGAAGGCAAGCCGCTGCCGGTGTATGGCAAAGGTAATCAGGTTCGTGATTGGTTGTACGTCGAGGATCACGCGCGCGCACTGTACAAAGTCGTCACTGAAGGCGTCATCGGCGAGACTTACAACATCGGTGGTCATAACGAAAAACAAAATATCGAAGTGGTGCATACCCTGTGTGCGTTGCTCGATGAGTTGCGTCCTGACTCGGCCCATCGTCCGCATGCCAGCCTTATCACTTATGTTCAGGATCGTCCTGGTCATGACGTGCGTTATGCGATCGATGCGAGCAAGATTCAGCGTGAGCTGGGTTGGACCCCCGAGGAAACCTTCGATTCAGGCATCCGTAAGACCGTCGAGTGGTATCTGAATAATACTGAGTGGGTAGATCACGTGAAGAGCGGCAGCTACCAGCAGTGGATTGATCAGAACTATGCGGATCGCTCGAACAAGGCATGAGAATTCTTTTGTTGGGTAAGAATGGTCAAGTGGGATGGGAGCTGCAACGCTCTCTGGCTCCGCTTGGCGAGTTGATTGCTCTGGACCGTATAGCGCGTGATGGGTTGTGTGGAGACCTGTCGGATCCGGACGCCTTGCGCACAACAGTCCGGCAAATCAATCCCGATGTCATTGTTAATTCGGCTGCATATACCGCCGTTGACAAGGCTGAATCCGAGGCCGATCTAGCCTTGCTTGTGAACGGCCAAGCGGTCCAGGTCTTGGCTGAAGAAGCCGCCATGTCTAGTGCCTGGCTGATTCATTATTCGACCGACTACGTATTCAGTGGTACGGGTTCCTCGCCATGGCTGGAAACGGATTCGGTCGGGCCGCTGAACAAGTACGGCAAAAGTAAGCTGGCAGGCGAGCAAGCGATCATTGCCTCGGGCTGCAAGCATCTGATCTTTCGCACGAGTTGGGTCTATGGATCTCGGGGCAATAACTTTGCGAAGACGATGATCCGTCTGGCCAAAGACCGGGATACGCTCAATGTTGTCTCGGATCAGATCGGCGCTCCCACAGGGGCCGATCTGATAGCCGATGTCACTGCTTTGGCCATTCGCCAGGTGCCGCGGCAGCCCGAGCTTTCTGGCGTTTATCATTTGGCAGCCAGCGGTGAAGTGTCCTGGCACGAGTATGCCTCGCACGTCATTGCTTTCGCTTTGGCCAACGGTGAGCAGCTCGCAGTAACAGCCGTTAACCCAATTGAGACGATCGCTTACCCCACACCGGCGCAACGGCCATTGAACTCGCGTTTGAATACGCAGAAGTTGCGTGACAAATTTTCTCTACACTTGCCGGATTGGCAAAGTGGCGTAAACCGAATGCTTAGGGAAGTTCTGAATAAATGACCACGACAAATCGTAAAGGCATCATCCTCGCTGGTGGCTCGGGCACTCGATTGCATCCGCTGACTCTTGGTGTATCCAAGCAGATGCTGCCGATCTACGACAAGCCGATGATCTTCTATCCATTGTCAGTACTGATGCTGGCAGGTATGCGCGAGATTCTGATTATCTCGACACCGGAAGATTTGCCTTGTTTCCGCAAACTGCTGGGTGATGGCAGCGTTTACGGGATCAAGCTCACCTATGCTGAGCAGCCTAGTCCAGACGGCCTTGCGCAGGCATTCATCATTGGTGAAGAATTCATCGGTAATGATCCTTGCTGCCTGATTCTCGGCGACAATATTTTCTATGGTCAGCACTTCTCGGATAACTTGCGCTCTGCCAGCTCTCAGCAGAAAGGGGCCACCGTATTCGGCTATCACGTCTCAGATCCGGAGCGTTTTGGTGTTGTCGAGTTCGACAATACCGGTCGGGCGTTAAGTATTGAAGAGAAACCGCTAAAACCAAAGTCCAACTATGCAGTAACCGGGCTGTATTTCTACGATAACGACGTGGTCGAGATAGCCAAAAGTATCAAACCTTCCGATCGTGGCGAACTTGAAATCACCGATGTAAACCGTGCATACCTGGAGCGTAAGACACTCAACGTCGAAATGCTCGGGCGTGGTTTCGCCTGGCTAGATACTGGAACGCATGATTCTCTACTGGAAGCCAGCCATTTTGTGCACACCATTGAGCAACGCCAAGGCCTGAAAGTAGCTTGTCTTGAAGAGATTGCCTTTCACAACGAATGGATTACCGCTGAGCGGTTGGGCGCTCAAGCTGATGCACTAAAGAAGACTGGCTATGGCCAATACCTGCAGAAGCTACTGGACTCACCATCTCGCTGATTCGAGCGCTAAGTCTTTTCGAGTCGAAGCATTTTAACCGGTGCAAGCAGGAATGGCATGCCAGTAAAACATCCGAAGGTCGCGGTTTTGCTGGCTGCCTACAACGGCATGCAGTGGATTGAGGAGCAATTGGCTTCGATCCACTGCCAATCTGCGGTAGATGTCAGTATCCATATCAGTATCGACACCTCCGACGATGGCACCCAAGCATGGTGCGAGTCATTCGCCGCCTTGCACTCAAATGTAAATGTGTTACCGGCGATTGGGCGGTTCGGTGGTGCTTCCCGTAATTTTTTTCGTTTGATGCGCGACGTGAACATTGAAGCGTACGACTTCGTCGCATTTGCTGACCAAGATGATGTGTGGCATTCGGATAAACTTAAGAGAGCAACCGAAATGCTTCGCGGACAAGCTGTTGATGCCTATTCTAGTAATGTGACGGCTTTCTGGCCGAACGGGCGAACCCTGCTACTTGATAAAGCACAACCTCAAGTTGAGTGGGACTATTTGTTCGAGGCGGCGGGGCCGGGCTGTACCTATGTCTTTAGCCAGCAGTTGGCTAGCGTGTTAAAAGCATCAATCGTTGAAAATTGGCGGGCAATCCAGGGTGTGAGTCTGCATGATTGGTATTGTTACGCCTTTTCGCGAAGTCACGGCTACAACTGGCTGATCGATCCTCGTCCTTCAATGCAATACCGGCAACATGAACGAAATCAGGTGGGGGCGAATACTGGCATTAACCCGTTAATTGCTCGTTACAAGACCATCCATGATGGCTGGTGGTTCTCTCAAGTCAAGCTGATAGCGCGCCTAGTGGGGGCGACAGAGACGCCATTCGTCAGTAGCTGGTTTAAGTTGGGTAGAAAAGAGTTGCTTGCTTTGTCTTTGAGCGCCCACAGATGTCGGCGGAGGCTTCGTGACAAGATACTTTTCTTTTTTGTATGTTTGGCAACTGCAGTTATTGGAAGTAAAGCCAAATGAGCGTTTCCCGAGTAATGGTCACAGGGGTGAGCGGTTTTGTCGGCGAAGCTGTTGTTTACAGACTGCTCCTTGATCGGCGGCACACTCCGGTAGCAGCTTCGCGTGGTAGAACGCGACTGGATGGCCTCTGTCATGTTGTGCCTTTCGAGTTGGGGGGCGCAGTCACAATGCCTTCAATGAGTGGCGTGGAAGTGTTGGTGCACGCAGCCGCTCGTGTTCATGTCATGAATGACCAGGCAGTTGATGTGCTTGCCGAGTTTCGACGCATTAACGTCGACGGTACCGTCAGCCTTGCGCGATGTGCTGCCGCCGCTGGAGTAAAGCGCTTCATTTTTATCAGCTCGATTAAAGTCAATGGAGAGTCAACCGAACCGGGAAAGCCGTTTCATGCTGATTTAAAGCCGCAGCCGATGGACCCTTACGGTATCTCGAAGATGGAAGCGGAGCTGGCGTTACGGAACGTTGCAAAAGAGACCGGGATTGAAGTGGTGATCATCCGCCCTCCGTTGGTGTATGGTCCGGGCGTGAAGGCGAACTTCCTTAATATGATGCGTTGGCTGGACAGGGGGATCGTGCTGCCCTTTGGCGCGATTAATAATCGGCGGAGTCTGGTGGCAATCGGTAACCTTGTTGACCTACTGGTAACTTGTATTGACCATCCTGCGGCGCCAGGGCATACGTTTCTGGTCAGCGATGACTCGGATATGTCTACCACTCAGTTGCTCGACAACATGGCAAGTGCACTTGGCAAAAAAGCGCGTCTTTTGCCGTTGCCAGTGTGGCTGCTTAATACTGTGGCGTCGAGTTTTGGAAAGCGAAGTGTTGCCCAGCGGCTGTGTTCGTCCCTGCAAGTAGATATCAGCAAAACCAGACAGGTGCTCGGCTGGGCTCCGCCTGTCTCCGTCGTGAAGGCGCTGCGCCAAACTGCATGTTATTACCGGGACTTAAAAAACAAATGATTGTCTGGTGGCTATTAGGGATGGTTTTTGCGGTTTCCTGTGGGTTGACCTTGGTGCTTCGTCGTTATGCATTGGCCAAAAGCCTCGTGGATATTCCTAATCAGCGAAGTTCTCATACTGTTCCTACTCCGAGGGGAGGAGGGGTGGCAATTGTTGCGGCTTTTTCCCTAGCGCTGCCTTTTGTGGGATGGATGGAGTGCGTGGAAGGAACTTCGTTATTAGGCGTGCTGGGTGGCGGTATTATAGTCGCGATCATTGGCTTTGCGGATGATCATGGGCATATCGACGCCAAGTGGCGGCTTCTTGGGCACTTTATAGCCGCCGCTTGGACGTTGTATTGGCTCAATGGACTAGCACCGATACAGTTATTTGGTGAAATGATTGATCTTTCGATGATAGGAAGCGTGTTGGCCGCTTTCTTTCTGGTATGGATGCTCAATCTCTATAATTTTATGGATGGCATCGATGGTTTGGCGAGTGCGGAGGCCATTAGTGCGTGTCTGGGGATGTGTTTGGTTTACTGGTGGTTCGGTACCACAAATCTGATTTGGGGGCCGCTGACCCTGATCGGGGCCGTCGCAGGGTTCTTTTGCTGGAATTTTCCTCCTGCACGCATTTTTATGGGAGATGCAGGCAGTGGATTCTTGGGATTTATTTTGGGCGCACTAGCGTTAGAGTCCGCCTGGGTTCGGCCGGAGCTCTTATGGTGCTGGATAATACTTCTAGGTGTTTTCATTGTTGATGCGACGTTGACTCTGTTGAGGAGATTGTTCCGCGGAGAAAAGGTCTATCAGGCGCATAGAAGTCATGCCTATCAACATGCATCGCGGCGATACCAGAGTCATCTGGCGGTCACATCGATTGTAGTGTTGATCAACTTGCTCTGGTTGTTGCCAATTGCATTAATGGTGGGGGCTGGTTGGTTGGGAGGTGGACTGGGTTGTCTGATAGCCTTTTTTCCGTTGGCCGTGCTGGCGTGCAAATTCAAGGCGGGAGTGGCAAGCTGACCCGTCGTTTTGCGAACATGCTCCGAAGAATCTGTCTGATTGGTATTTTACCTTGCTGCGGATAGCTCTATATTTTATTGAGTATCGCGGCGGCAATCAGGCTGATGTTGCCTTTGATTGTTTGCCGATAAACTCCGCTTTTCAGCATAAGGCGAAGTCTAGATAGCAGGCCGCTTTTGCGCGCCGCTTCAAATCGTTCAAGGGTCTGTCTATTGTTTTCTGTGAGCTCCATTCTGACGGAGTCCAAGACAATCAGGTTCTGAGTACTCCACTCGCTGAAGCGTCCGGTAAGCATTTTTGAGATGCGAATGACCTTATTCTTCAAGGTCGCGTTCGCTCCAATGAGGTTGGCCTCGTGCTGTCGATAAAGGAGTGTAGGGATTTGATCAAAGACTACGCCGCCGCCACACCCTGTAACCAACTGATAGACGAGCCAATCATGTGCTACGACCGGAGCATCGTCGGCAACTCGGCACATTAAGTCTCGAGTTGCATTGTTAATCAGCATAGTGTTGGCGCCGGCTAGACTTTGAACCAGCGAGTTTTCAAAGCAGGGTCGCATTTTGAAGGATGGAGAAAACCCCATTAGTGCAAGATCGGAATTGACCAGCCTTGTTCTTGAGCAGTAAAGGTGAGGCTTGTTCAGTGGAGTCCGAGGAATTTTAGCGATACTTCGACTGAGCTTGTCATCAAGCCAGACGTCGTCTTGATCGCTAAATGCGAAGTAGTCAGCGGTAATTTCTCGATTTTTAATCAGTGACAGAAAGTTTTTTGCAAAGCCTTGCCGGGGGCCATGCGATATTACAAGTTTTCCCTCGCCCAGTTCACTCTTGTACTCCTCGAGAATCTCCAGTGTGGAGTCGGTAGAGCCGTCATCCGACACATGGATTGACCAGTTTCTATGAGTTTGGGTAACGAAGGAATCCAGTTGCTCTCTAAGAAAGCGCTCACCATTGTAAGTACAAAGAAGTATTGCTACTTTCTTGCTGCCTAATGGCTGTTCAGGTTCTGAAGAATGGGTGGAATCCCAGTCGAAGCCGTCTTCTGTGTGCTCTGCCATGATAGAAATCTCTTGCGTCTCGGTCATGTAGCGCATGGCTCCATCAGGAAAAGGCGCGTACGTTTGCGGGTAACTTTTGTAAGCAAGTTACAGTATTAACTATGGGTGTGTTCTAGGGGAGTTTAACAGCATCGGCGGCCTAGTGGCGAGCGGCACAGCAGGGGGAGGAGCGGCGTCTCTTTCGTTTGATGAGGGTTCCATTCCGTTCAGCGGTCGTAATTCACGGGAGAAAAGGGATACAATGCGGTGGTTAACAGGTTCAGGGACCAGAGCGGTGATCGAGCGAATCGATGGATAAATTACGTTCATTTCTGCTGGGGTTGCCACGCAGGCAGAAGCGCCTGCTACAGGTAACGAGCGACGTTGTGCTCGTTTGGCTGGCACTCTGGTTGGCGTTCATCGTCCGCTTGGGCATTGATGACATGTACAATCCGATCAGGGTGCATACATGGCTGTTCATAAGTGCACCAGTTGTCGCGATCCCGCTCTTCATACGTATCGGAATGTATCGTGCGGTGATGCGCTATTTCGGCAATGATGCGCTGATCGCGATTGTCAAGGCTGTAAGCCTGTCGTCATTGATACTGGCGGTCGTCGTCTACTGGTACAGCAACCACTCGAGTGTGGTGCCCCGCTCCATCATTTTCAATTACTGGTGGTTAAGCCTTGTTATTATTGGCGGATTGCGTCTTTGCATGCGCCAGTATTTTATGGGCGATTGGTTTTCGGCTGCCCAGCATGTGCCCTTCACAAATCGCGATGACGGTTTGATTAGGGTTGCAGTCTATGGCGCGGGAGTGGCGGGTAATCAACTGGTTGCTGCTTTGCGCATGGGGCGGGTAATGCGGCCGGTCGCTTTTATTGATGATGATACCAGTATTGCAGACAGGTCTATTTCCGGGCTTCAGGTTTATAAGCCAAAGCATATACAACAAATGATTGATGTGACGGGAGCTCAGGAGATTCTCTTGGCTCTTCCTTCGTCGACGCGGGCGCGTCGTCGTGAAATTCTGAACTTTCTCGAAGGTTTTCCACTGCATATCCGAAGTGTGCCCAATTTCACCGACCTGGCCAGTGGTCGAGTGAAAGTCGATGATATTCAAGAAGTGGACATAGCGGATCTCCTGGGTCGGGATTCAGTGCCCGCGCGAGCAGATTTGCTGGCACATTGTATAAAAGGCAAGGTTGTAATGGTGACGGGTGCCGGTGGCTCGATCGGTGCAGAGCTTTGTCGACAGATTTTTCTATTAGGGCCCACTGCGCTGTTGTTGTTCGATCACAGTGAATTCAACCTTTACAATATCTTAACTGAGCTTGAAGGCCGAAAAGACCGCGAGTCCATCTCGATACGTTTGCTTCCGATTCTCGGCTCTATTCGTCATCCGCATAAACTTCAGGATGTGATGAAAACTTGGAAAGTTGATACCGTTTATCACGCTGCGGCTTATAAACATGTACCAATGGTGGAACATAACATCGCCGAAGGCGTTCTCAATAACGTCATTGGAACCTTGAACACTGCACAGGCCGCATTGCAAACCGGGGTGTCGAATTTTGTCCTCATTTCTACCGACAAAGCAGTTCGCCCTACTAACATTATGGGGAGCACAAAGCGGCTGGCCGAGTTGATACTGCAAGCATTGAGTCGGGAGGCGGCGCCGGTATTGTTTGGAGACAAAGCCAATATCTCACGAGTGAACAAAACCCGCTTCACGATGGTGCGTTTTGGCAATGTACTTGGCTCGTCTGGCTCTGTGATTCCGCTTTTTCATAGCCAAATCAAATCAGGCGGTCCTTTGACGGTCACGCATCCAAAAATCACACGGTATTTCATGACTATTCCCGAGGCAGCCCAATTGGTGATCCAGGCCGGATCGCTGGGGCAGGGGGGGGATGTTTTCGTACTCGATATGGGCGAGCCGGTAAAGATTGTCGAGCTTGCGGAGAAAATGATCCACCTCTCGGGATTGAGCGTTCGTTCGGACAAAAATCCTAAGGGTGATATAGCTATCGAGTTCACCGGTCTGCGTCCGGGCGAAAAGCTCTATGAGGAGTTATTGATAGGCGACAATGTTTCAGCTACACCTCATCCCATGATTATGCGTGCGGATGAAGATCATGTGGCGTGGGACATAATGAAAACTCGATTGGGTGAATTACTGGCCGCGGTTGAGGCGGACGACTATTCACGTGTTCGTCAACTCCTCCGGGAAACGGTTAGCGGGTACTCGCCTGACGGTGAGATTGTTGACTGGATTTACCAGCAACGCAGTCTTGATCCCTGAGGGCCTTCCACCTTGCCCTGCAGGGCCACCGGTATGCTTGGGGGGGATTTTACGGTATCCTCGGCCGGCATTTGGGGGCCCTGTTTGCCTCGGCGTTGCCAAGGCTCAAGCCAGTTCGTTCGAGAGATACTCAGCTATTCGTAGCATTGAAATGCAATCATTTTTAACAGACCTAAGTAGTCGTTTTGCTCGTCGGGGCGTTTATGAATATTACAGTTACGAAGCCGTTTGTCCCTCCTCTTGGTGAGTTTCAGACTTATCTTCAAGGGGTTTGGGAGCGTGAATGGTTTACCAACAATGGGCCGTTGGTAAACGAGCTTGAATTAAAACTCAAGGAAAAGCTTGAAGTTGATCATTTGCTGTTTCTCAGCAATGGTACTATCGCGCTTCAAATTGCAATTCGCGCGCTCGATTTGCAAGGTGAAATTATTACCACACCTTTCAGTTATGTTGCTACCACTTCCAGTATTGTTTGGGAGCGTTGTGATCCTGTTATGGTTGATATTTGCCCGGATACTTTAAATATTGATCCGGCTAAAATCGAGCAAGCGATCACGTCGCGAACTTCTGCTATCTTGGCAACGCATGTATTCGGAAACCCATGTGATGTTGAAGCGATTGAGAAAATTGCACATAAGCACCAGTTGCGCGTTATTTATGATGCCGCTCACGCGTTTGGTACTCAATATAAAAAGCGCTCGCTGCTGGCTTATGGTGATGTCGCGACCTGTAGTTTTCACGCGACTAAACTTTTTCATACGATTGAAGGCGGGGCTGTAACCACGTCCAATCCGGATATCCTGAAAAATATGGCAATGATGCGGAATTTTGGCCATTCCTCGCTTACCGAGTTCGGCGGCGTGGGCGTGAATGGCAAAAACTCCGAGGTGCACGCCGCCATGGGTTTGACGAATCTCAAATATGTCGAAGAGATTCTGCAGGTGCGCAAAGAGCTGTGTGAGCATTACAAGTCTGGCCTTACTGAACTTCCAATCCGGTTTCAGAAAATCGCTGAAGACACTGATTACAACAACTCATATTTCCCCGTGATATTCGAGAGTGAGAATACGCTTCTGCATGTTATGGCAGAGCTGAATTTGAATAATGTCTACCCAAGACGTTATTTCTATCCTTCATTGTCAGAGCTGCCGTATGTAAATGATCAGCGGTCTCCGATCTCTGAGGATATTTCTCGTCGAATTATTTGTCTGCCTCTATACCACACGCTGTCGCGAGAAGAGATAGACATGATTTGTCGTATTATCAAGAGATCTATCAGGTATTAAAATTGGGCAAGGTAAAGCGAGAGAGATAGTGGGTTGTCATTGATACGTCTACCGTCTCTCTTGAATCAGAGTTTGCTGTCATACATTTAGGGGGCCTTGCTCTCCTCCTGTGTAAGAACGGATTCAGTCATGTTATGGGTTTAAGTAGGGAAGTGATGCGACATGTCGGAAAAAACGCCCAATATATCAGTTCTCTTGGTTACGTTTAACCATCAAAAGCATATTCGGCAGGCTTTGGATGCCCTAATCGGACAGCGTTTTGATGGCACAATTGAGTTGGTCATTGCTGATGACAAATCAACTGATGATACGCTCACTATAATCAGAGAGTACGAAGGGAGGGACGCCCGCTTTGCTTTCAAATATCTTGATTACAGTGAAAACCTGGGAATAACCAAAAACTACAAACGTGGTTTTGCTGCATGTACTGCAGAATACGTGGCGGTCTTGGAGGGGGATGACTACTGGACCAGCCCTCTAAAACTGCAGCGTCAGGCGGAATTCTTGAGAGATCACTGGGAGTCTGATCTTTGCTCTGTCAATTATTTTGTTTATATTGAGGACAGTGCTCAGCTAAGTGCGCGTGTAGTCGCGTCCCAAGGCTACAGATTGATCAGCGCTCGCGAGTTAATAGCTGATAATATCGTCGGAAATTTTTCAACCTGTATGTATCGACGAAGTGCATTATCCCGTGTACCCGAAAAATTATTTGATATTAAGTCTTATGACTGGATCACCAACATCGTGATCGCGAAGAGCACCCTTATAGGTTTCCTTGAAGAACCAATGTCGGTGTACCGTCTACATGGCGGAGGAGTTTGGACGCAAACCCCCCATATTGAAAAGTTGAAAGCGCAGCTCGATATATTGCCTGCTTACGATGAGTTAACCGAATTTGTTTTTCATGAGGACTTCGAGAAATTGGGAACTCATCTACGACATTTAATCAAGGTTT
Source organism: Pseudomonas moraviensis subsp. stanleyae (assembly GCF_036283065.1). Lineage (GTDB taxonomy): Bacteria > Pseudomonadota > Gammaproteobacteria > Pseudomonadales > Pseudomonadaceae > Aquipseudomonas > Aquipseudomonas stanleyae. The sequence goes on along the minus strand of NZ_JAADJI010000005.1, from coordinate 146,241 downwards.
CGCAGATTGGTCATGCTACTGAGGCCGTGAGCCAACCTGTTTTGCGAGCAGTTCCTGCCTTTGTTCGATATACGCCTCCGATCATTTTGATGATGTTGAAATTGATAGTTCCAGTGGCAGTCAAGGGTTTGCTTTCACGAGTTTTGAGTCGGAGCCGATAATGATAAAACCTACCGTTTCTGTAGTAATGGCTACCTACAATCATGCTGGCTTTGTTGCCGAGACGATAAAAAGTGTACTTGCCCAGACTGGTGTCGATTTCGAGTTTTTGATTGGCGATGATGGTTCGTCTGATTCAACTAGAGATGTGGTTGCGAAATTCCACGATGATAGAATCACTTTTTTTCCATCAGAAGTTAACAAGGGTGCCTGTGTTGTCACCAATGATTTGATTTCCAAGGCCTCTGGTGAGTTTGTCGCATTAATCAACTCAGATGACTATTGGATTGGCCAGGATAAGCTTTCATTCCAAGTACAATTTATGCGGGAAAATCCGGAGATTGGTGCCTGCTTTGGCAAAGCAAAATTTGTCGACAAGGAAGGTAAAGATATTGATAAGAACACGATTCCTTGGGGAGGAGTTTTTGATCAGCCAAACCGTAGTCAAGGAGCTTGGCTTCGTCATTTTTTCGATTTAGGCAACTGCATTTGCCACCCCACGATGCTTATCAGGCGTTCGTGTTTTGAACGGTTGGGGATGTACAATAATCGGCTTCGCCAGCTCCCTGACATGGATATGTGGATACGTTTGGTAAAAAATTACCCTATCCATATTTTTGATAAAAAGCTCATTTGCTTTCGAGTGATGCCTGGTGAAAACGCGAGTAGCCAAACCGTCTCGAATTCGATCAGAACAATAAATGAGCATTATCTGCTTGCGGAAAATTTCTTTGCTGATGTTACTTCTAAGCAGCTTCAGGATGGCTTTTCAGATGTGCTGAGGAATAAAGATATACCGTCTGATATACATCTTGATATTGAGAAGGCTCTGTTGTTGATGAACTACAATCAATGGTTGGGCAAGCCCTATCAAATGATCGGGATGTTGAAGCTGAACGAACTTCTTAATAGTCCCCAGCACTCCAAAGTCATGACGGAACAATATGCTTTGGATGATAGATGGTTTCAAAAAGAGTTAGGTGAAATCGACGTTCTGCGACCAAAGGTAGTAGCGGTAATAAGTCAACAAAAATCTCGCGCTCTACGTGTTCTGCAACGCGTATTTGCTCGACTCGGTAGGTAGTATTTTCCGCAATATCGCAGAATGTTACCCCAGTACCCAATGCGGAGAAAAGGTATTTGAAAAAATAGGGTTTTCAATCGCCAGGATGTAAAAAAGTAAAACAAATCAATATGTAGCTTCCATTATAAACCGGTTTTTTCTAGTTTAGTGCGGTTGGTGTGTTTATATAGCCATTCGCGAAGGTCCTTACATATGTTTCTATCATTTTTGGATTCGTGAATGGAAGTTGAAAATGAAGCCGGAGAGTCCTGCTACCTCATGTGGGACGATCATTCATTTCAAATTCTAACAAAAATGGTGACGAAGCCTTGCTCGCTCGTTTAAAATATGATGCGCCTAGGTTATAAGCTGATTTGTTTCTCGAAATTCGGCGTGACAAATTTGGTGGAAGATTTTACAGCGAGACGCTTTAGATCGGCGATGAATGATTAGAGACATTATTTGATATAAGTGACGAGGAGAGGCGCGCTTCTCCTTCGTCGAAGTTTCAACTGGATATGGCTTGAATAATGACTAATAGTTTAATAAGTAACGCTTTGATTGATATCGCTTCTGCAACAAAGCGTTTTCAACTTGTCGGTATGCTTGGGTGGCAAGATGTTAGGCAGAGATACCGCCGCTCTTCATTGGGGGCATTCTGGCTGACTGTTAGTATGGCAGTGATGATTGCTTCCATCGGCTTGGTGTTTGGGCAAATTTTTAATACACCCATGCAGGAATATTTGCCCTTTTTGGCGATTGGTATCGTGCTATGGGGATTCATGTCCTCTATCGTCTCGGAAGGGTGCGTTGCATTTACTTCTGCAGAGGCAATTATTAAGCAGCTTAATATTCCAATGTTTGTGCATGTGCTGCGTTGTTTTTGGAGAAATACAATTGTGTTGGCACATAACATCGTAATTGTGCCTATTGTGTTTCTTATAGTTGGTAAATCGTTGACATTGTCAATGCTGCTGGTAGTGCCAGGTTTCCTGCTGTTGGCCATTAATATGCTATGGATATCTTTGGTGCTAGGGGTTTTGAGCACCCGGTTTCGCGATATCACTCAAATAATTGTCAACGCAACTCAGGTGATATTTTATCTGACCCCTATCATGTGGGCGCCGTCACTTCTTCCCGCACGGCATGCCGCGTATCTACTAAGTTTTAATCCGGTTTATCATTTGTTAGAGATTACGCGCGGGCCGCTTCTCGGCAATGTTCCTTCGTCGCAAAGTTGGATTTTTGCTGCTGTAATGGCAGTCATTGGGTGGACGGTTGCTGTTATGGTTTTTAATCGCTATATGCGCCGCATTCCTTATTGGCTCTAACGGATATCTATCATGGCTTCTATTGATTTTACGAATGTTACGGCCGAGTTCCCTATTTATAACGCCAATGGCCGCTCGCTGAAAAAACGCCTTATACAGGTCGCAACGGGTGGTACTCTATCCGCTGATGACAGAGGGCACGTGGTGGTCCGTGCTCTTGAGGGCCTTTCTTTCTCTTTGAAAGATGGTGACAGAGTGGGCATATTGGGCCACAACGGCGCCGGCAAGAGTACATTGCTTCGGTTACTTTCCGGTGTATTTTCCCCTACCTCAGGGATTGCGGAAATTCACGGTGAAGTTGGATCCCTGATCGACATTTCATTAGGTATCGATCACGAAGCCACCGGTAGAGAAAATATTTACTATCGGGCTGCGTTGTTAGGGATAAGTAAGTCAGAAATTGAAAAACGTTTTGAAGAGATTGTGGAGTTTTCAGAACTGGGCGATTTCATCGATATGCCGACCCGCACCTATTCTTCAGGTATGCACCTGAGATTGGCGTTTTCTGTTTCGACGATTATTTCACCAGAAATACTCTTGATGGATGAATGGCTTGCGGTTGGAGATGAAAATTTTAAGCATAAAGCGCAAGAGCGAATGACCGATATACTTAACTCAACCAAGATTCTTGTTGTAGCTACCCATTCGCGCGAGCTGGTTTTAAATACGTGTAATCGTGCCATTTGGTTAGAGCACGGAAAAATCCGTATGGACGGAGATTCTGAGTCGGTCTCTGCGGCATATTTTGGTTTCTAGCTGATCAAAGAACGCTGCCTCGATAATGTAAATCGATCCAGTTATATGGGGCGCTGCTATGCAACTATACAAAGTGCGTTTATGCAGGGTAGTGAATACCCGTAGGTGACTATAGTGGGAAACTTGAAAAAGTACTTGAGTGAGGTAATCGGTCATTTTCTGATACGTAATAAAGACGTTCGGAATGAGTCAAATGTGGAAAAAGTAGAAGCTCCCTTGTTGACTCCTTTTCAAATGGCTTGTATCGAACTTTTTGATAAAGAATACTATCTTTCAAGTTACCCGGATATTGGATTAGCAGGCGTCGATCCGCTGCAACATTTCATTGATACTGGCTATTACGAAGGTAGGATGCCGCTGTCTATTACCAGTGATGGCGCCGTACGGAAAATTGACAAAGCTCTGTCGCTGGATCCAGAACACAAAAGTGCAATTGGGTTGAAGCTCACACTTGATTTCTACAATACAAATGTAGATCTAATAATATCAACTCTGAATTGGTTTTTGTCTAAAGAGTCAAGCCAAGAATTGACCGAGATATATTCCGATCTCTTGGAAATGACAGCGCTGAAAGTTTTTCTAAGTCTCTATCAGGATGCTGAAAAAGATAACTCACTATCTGCTCAGTTGTTATGCGAAAAACTATCTCATATCCTTCCACTATCCGGACTTATAAAGCTCCTGTTGGCGTTGCTAGCCTTCCGGGCGGATAAAATAGCTCTAGCTGATAGATACCTATCTTTACCTGGGATATTGGATTCAGTCCCGCCAGAGTTGAGTAATCTTCTTAATGAAGCATCCTCAGCGTTGAAGGAGGCCAAACTCGTTAACGGTTCGGTTTGCCTGCACAGCGACCTGCTGTTACTAGACACTTCCTTCCCTTCCAAGATTTCTTCATTTCGTTATGGAGAGTTTCTTAGCTATTTGGGAGAAATTCAAGGATGTAGTATACACGTCAAGCCGGAGAACTTGACTCGATATGGTGAAAATCTCAAATTTCATCAGCAGGTGGAAAATCTGATGACGGAAACCAAAATATCCAGTGACCGCCTGAGATATTTTGATGTAGATGCTATCGGTAGTCCCAAAGTAGCCTATTGTGTCTTTTTAAATCTGGCTGATTACTTTTACTCAAAGGTCGGTATACCGTCGGCCCAGCATTTATTGTTCACCCTTTATCCAGGAGGGGGCTTTAATCTGAATGACGAAGACTCCAACTCGAAACTAAGACGTCTTTGCGGTAATCCAAAGCTCACAAAAATTATTACAACTCAAGTAGCAACTTACCGCTATTTGATTGAAGGCGAATTTTGTACTGCTGATCGAATTCAACACATATATGGCGGCATTATTCCAGAAGTGTTCAAGATGGATCCTGGGACTATTATTCCTAGGGATTTGGAAAAACCTTTGGATGTTTGCTTTGTAGCGCAGCGGTATTCTGCTACGGGAGCCGAAAAGGGCTACGATGTATTTGTAGAAGTCGTCAAAAGGTTTTCGAATAATCCGAATATTCGATTTCACGTAGTGGGCGGGTTTGACGCCTCTATTTTAGATATAGGTGACGCTCAGAATATTACCTACTACGGTGCGCGTCCGGCTGATTTTTTTGATCAGTTTTATAAGCGGATGGATCTGATCTTGTCGCCAAATATACAAGCGTCCGCACTAGATCCAACCCAACCGGAATCGTTCGACGGGTTTCCCACTACTGCTGTAGTCGAGGCAGGCCTGAGGGGCGTAGCGGTGTTTCTGACAGACTTTAAAGGTTTTAATCAGCATCTTGATGGAAGCCCAATATTTAGAAGTGACGAAATGGTAGTTATTAATCGAGATGTCGATATGATTTGTTCTCTCATTAATAAATATCTGAATGATCGCACGGGGCTATTTGAATTGGGAGTTGCTGGCAGAAAGTCTATATTGAGAGAGTTTAGTTATGAGGTTCAAATGCGTCCTAGAATTGAGCTCATCAATAGATGTCTTGCCGACTCGTACTGAGACCTAATATCTTGAAAAATATCAAAGGACACTGGCTGCGTTTCTTTCGCTTTTTCTCGAAGCAGCGTGAAAAAGTCAGTTTGATTGTCAATGATGATTTGCTACAGGCAGAGTTGAATAATAGGGTTTCGCGAGTGCAGCCCTATTTCGATGTGGGTTATTGGCAGCGTCAAAGCCTAGTTACCGACGCGGGCTTAGAACCGATCAAAGATTATCTTCAAAGTACGCAGGGGGATATAAATCCTCACCCCTTGTTCGATGAAAAGTACTACCAAGATCAGATTGCTGGTTTGCCGAAGCCACGATCGTCGCTCTTGGAGCATTATTTGCTTGAAGGTGTAGCACTTGGGTTTGATCCATCACCATTTTTTAGTACGTCCTTTTATCTGGATTCGTATCCTGATATCAAGGCAGCGGGAGTGAATCCTTTACTTCATTATATTCAAGCTGGTATCTATGAGGGGCGTGATTCTGCGCCTATCGCCAAGATTATTTCGAATAATTTTAGCTTCCTGTCACAGGGAGCTGAGGACTCGAATGGCTTTGAAATAGCATATCGCTCCGTATTTCTAGCTTCTAGAAACGAGATCAGAAGATCACTGCAGCTACTTCGTTTGGTTAGGCTTCGGATGCCTTTTGTGTTTTTCTTGAAAAGCCTTGGTCTTTGTGCCTGCTTGGCTGGTCGATTGTCATTTGCAAGAAAAGTATTTTCGCGGCTTTCCGATATTCCAGGAGTTCTGGACGGGGAAAAATATTTCCTACATGCGTTGACCCAAGCAGGCGCTATTGCGGAAAGCTTTGGGGATGTTGATGCTGCTTACAAAAACTACTTGCTCGCCGCGGAGTTCGGTTACGATGCCGCTAATGATTCTGTCTTCCGTTTGGGTCTGACTTGCTTCAGCAATGGACGGACTGAGCAGGGTATTGCATTGGTAAAGAGAAGCGGTGTGATAACTGATGATTTTGAAGTTTTCAATATGCCGATCAAGCCTATAGTGTCTTGCTGCGAGCAAAAAAAATGGGACTATGTTGAGTTGTTTCCTCACCGTACCATTCAAGAAGCTTCCTTAAGATTCCTGAATAGGGCACCAGTGCTTACTTCTCAAGCCGGAGGGCTCGAAGCGCCGGCTTTTTATTTTGCCCTTTTGCAGAACTGCGTGGCATTTTCTAAGGCGAATATTATCGCAAATCAAGGGCAGTTGCTGTTTGATGGGGTTGTTCATAGTGAATTCTCTCGTTCAGTCGTAGGCGATTCGCATGATGGGTTGAAACTTGTGCTTACGACAGCTGGTTCGAATGCTTTGGTGCAACTACCAAAAGCGCAGCCTACTGTTGCTGAAAGTGGCTTGATGATGTTCGGAGTGCAAAGCAATAATTATGGTCACTGGTTTCTAGAGTACCTCCCTAGGATGCTGGCCTATGACAGTGAGGCATGCCCCGAACAGTTACCGATTTATGTGAACGCCAACATGCCGAAATCGCATCTGGAGTCGCTTAATCTGCTTAACTCCAAAAGGCGTCCGGTCATCACATTGCAATCAAATGAGGTAGTAGAGTTCGCATATTTAGGTATAGCCCCTGTGCCAGCATACTTTCCACTTGATGTGCAAGAAGGTGATGCCTATGACACGGTTTGGCCAAAGGATATTTATTCGTCTCTCAGGGGGCGTATTCTACGAGCGCTGGGAATTGAGGGGGTAGACGGAGCTGCAGTACCGAAGCGTATATTTCTTTCTCGGCGAGGATTCAGTAGCCGCCAACTTGTTAACGAGAGCGAAGTAGAGTCTTACCTGCGGGAACAAGGGTTCACGACGGTATATCCAGAGACGATGAGCTTTTCTGAACAGGTGAGAGTTTTCAGCTCCGCGTCCATAGTGCTCGGTTCAAGCAGTTCAGCCTTAACTAACGCAATATTTTGTAATTCTAATTCCAAAGTTATTGCATTGATAAATGACTGCGCTGATTTTAACTTCAGAGGTTATTCTAGTTTCATTGAGTCTAGCGGTGCTAAGATAATATTTGTACAAGGAGAGGCGGAAGGCGATCAATGGGGTGTTCACCGATATCATAGAAACTACACTGTTTGCTTAGAAGATATACAGCGAGCGATAGATTGGGCTTTGGAATAGAATAAACTCGCTATTGATAGTCAGATTACTAATATGTTTCAGTACCTACTTGAGTATCCAGCAGGCACTGAACCTTTCTTCGGTGGTGTGTCTGATTTCCTCAGCACCGAACTTTGGTCTGACTAAAGATGCACTCCTTTCAGAAGTTTTTCCTCAAGCTCCAACAAGTCTCTTTTACGTTCGGAGATACGTTTCGCTGGAGTACCTGAATATATTCCGAATGCATGACAGTTTTTGGTGATCATGCTGAGGGCGCCTACGGCAACGCCTTCTTCCAGAGTGACACCTGGGAGGACGATACTGCCGCAGCCAATGATTACGTGGCGACCAATGTTTATTTCTTTGGTTTTAACATTGGTGAAAGCTTCGGGTACGGTAGGGTTGGTCATACTTGCGCCGCTGTAGTCATCGCTACTGCTATAGACGGACACCCGTGATGACAGGCCACTGTAATCTTCTAAAGTGATTCTTGCTGCTCCCTGAAGCAAGCTGTAAACAGCAATGTGAATGTAGTTACCAATTCTTATTCCTCCTTCTCCCGCTGAGATCACGGAGAAGTCATCAATGCGTACGTTGTCGCCGATGGAAATGTTTCCGCAGTTGTAATAGGAGGCTTTATCAGAAAGTCGCGGATTTTCACCTACATGCAAAAAACCCATCTTTTCAATTTCTTCTCGAGTAAGCATTCCCATACAAATATCCTTGAGCGGTGAACGAAAAAATATAGTAGCGAATTATACCTCCGTGCTGTTCGGCTGCGGTAGCGCGTACGGCCGCGATTGTATGCTCTGGACAGGGGGCCGCCAATGTTCTTGACTTTAGACTATTACATATTCAGTAAAGAATCGTATTTTGACAGTCTCGCGTTGTCGTCTAGTTTTGAGGTGCAGCTTGGGAAAAGCTGCTTTCTAAAACGATGATGGAGCGTCACTTATGCGTACCGGTTATTTCTACTCGCTGATCTTTGCTTTCCTCACCAGCGCCTCGATCGCTGCGATTGCTGCCCCTGTAGCGACCACCGAGACAACAAAAGCGCCTTTGCTGCTGGATGCGGCTGCGCCCTCGGCAAGCGCCAAGGTCGATCTCAACGGCGCGAATGCGGCGACGTTGCAGAAGGAGTTGGCGGGCGTGGGGGAGGCGAAGGCGCAGGCGATTGTTGCGTATCGGGATACAAACGGGCCGTTTGCGTCGGTTGATGAGTTGCTGGAAGTGAAGGGGATTGGCAAGGCGATTCTGGATCGCAACCGTGACAAGCTGGAAGTGAACTAAGCTGACAGTTCTACGCCGAGAGGCCGGTCATTGACCGGCCTTTTTATTGGGTTCCGATCTGGTGGATGCCTGAACGCTGAAAATTACGGGTATCATATTGTGCGTTGATTATGCCTATAATAATTTTGTTCGGGACTGATTCAGCAGCCGAATCGCAGCACACCGTTACACATCGAATTTTGAATTGATAAGGGGTAACCACGATATGAACCAACGTCGAGTCGTCGTCACGGGCATGGGCCTGGTTTCACCCTTGGGCAGTGATGTCGAAATTGTCTGGCAACGTTTGCTCGCTGGACGTTCCGGGTTGCGTAATCTGCCTGACGCTGTGGTGGCTGATCTGCCGACCCGGGTCGGCGGGAGTGTGCCTACGGTGGAGGAGGATGCCGAGGCCGGGTTTGATCCGGATCGCGCCACGCCGCCCAAGGAACAGAAGAAGATGGATCGCTTCATCATGTTCGCCATGGAAGCGGCGCGGCAGGCGCTGGAGCAGGCCGGTTGGCATCCAGCGGACGCTGAAAGCCAGGAGCGCACTGCGACGATCATCGGCTCGGGAGTCGGGGGTTTCGGTGCGATTGCCGATGCGGTGCGTACCACCGACAGCCGTGGCCCGCGGCGCTTGTCGCCGTTCACCATCCCATCGTTTCTGGTCAATCTCGCGGCAGGTCATGTGTCGATCCAGCATGGCCTGAAAGGTCCGTTAGGTGCCCCGGTTACCGCATGTGCCGCCGGGGTTCAGGCGATCGGTGATGCGGCGCGTTTGATTCGCGCAGGTGAAGCGGATATCGCAGTGTGTGGCGGGGCGGAGGCGTCTATCGATCGCGTCAGTCTCGCCGGTTTCGCCGCCGCGCGGGCGTTGTCCAGCGGTTACAACGACACCCCTGAGAAAGCATCACGTCCCTTCGATATCGGGCGCGATGGTTTTGTGATGGGCGAAGGCGCTGGTCTGTTGGTCATCGAATCGCTGGAACATGCCTTGGCGCGTGGGGCGAAACCGTTGGCCGAACTGGTCGGTTACGGCACCACGGCCGACGCCTATCACCTGACCGCCGGGCCGGAAGACGGCAGCGGCGCGCGGCGGGCGATGCAATTGGCACTGGCTCAGGGCGGTGTAACGCCGGAGCAGGTGCAACATCTCAACGCACATGCAACGTCGACGCCGGTCGGCGACCTCGGCGAGTTGGCGGCGATCAAGGCGCTGTTTGGCACGCAGAACAAAATCGCCGTAACGTCGACAAAATCCGCCACCGGTCATTTGCTCGGCGCGGCCGGCGGGCTGGAAGCGATTTTCACGCTGTTGGCGATTCGTGATCAGGTAGTTCCGCCCACGCTCAATTTCGAGAACCCGGATCCGGCGAGCGAAGGGGTGGACATCGTTAATGGCGAGGCACGGTCGATGGCGATTGAATATGCCTTGTCCAACGGCTTCGGTTTTGGCGGTGTCAATGCGAGCGTGCTGTTCAGACGCTGGGAAGGTTAATTGCTCGATTGCTTGAGATGCTCGCGGGTGACGTCGAGGATACGCTGAGCGAAGTCGGCATCCGCGACGCTACGTGACAGCAGCAGCGCACCGGCCAGAGTGGCCATGATGACAATGCTGCGATCGGCGCTGTTCTCGCCTTCGAGCGTGCCCTGGATTTGCTCGAGGCGAGCATTGAGGACTTCGTCACTAGTGGGGCTTGGCTGGCCGCGCAGGCCCAGTTCCGAGGAAATCGTCAGCAGCGGGCAGCCTTCGTGGGGCGAGGTCTGATGCCACTCTGACAGGTAGGTGTCGATAAAGGCTTGCAGAGGGTTTTCCTGCGCGAAGATTTCTTCGCACAGGCCCGCGACTTGCTCGCCGGCCTCTTGCAGGGCTTTTTCGACCAGTTCTTCCTTGGATCTGAAGTGCGAGTAGAAGCCGCCATGGGTCAAGCCCAGGGCTTTCATCAAAGGCTGCAGGCCGGTGGCGCCGATACCGTCCTTGCGAAATCGCGCCGAAGCTTCCTTGATGATGCGTTGGTGGGTCTGGGCTTTGTGATCTGGCGAGTAACGCATGTGGAGCTCTCCGCGACGATGCTGCCATCTTAACCACGGAAGATTGAATGGTGACTGTACTTCTAAAATCTAATAAGCCTGCGGGTAAGTCCGATTGCGCTGGAAAAACAAACCCCGCCATTGCGGCGGGGTTGGTGTCAGCGGTCCTGTGCGTCCTTGGCGTCCGCTTCGGCATTGCGCTGTGCGACGCGCTTGCGTTCTTCATCGGTCAGTTCGACCTTGTTGGCGGTGTCGCGCAACATCATCAATCCGCCAACAATCGAGCCGATCGCAACGACCAGAATCAACCAGGCATACCAGGGCATAACGGCTCTCCTTAATGGCAGTTCGACGGACGAGGATTTCGCCGTGCGATGCTGCATACCACTTTTGAGCGAAACGACTTCGCAGTGGTTCCATTCTAGGCCGCTTGGACCCGGTGCATCCGAAATTCCTGTCGGAGCTGCCGAAGGCTGCGATCTCTTGATCTTGAAAAGCAAAGATCGCAGCCTCGTTTCACTCGTCAGCTCCTACAGGGACGGGTCGTTAAAGGCCTGTGAGCATCGCATCCGCCGGCGCATCGGCGCGCAGTTGCCCGGTCAGCATGAAATAGCAGAACCCGACCGCCATGAAGCCGAGGAAGATCAAGCCGATCAACGTGTTGAACCACGCCATCGCCACCAGGCAAACCACCGCCAGCACTAGCGCGATCAGCGGCACCAGCGGATAGCACGGCGCGCGGAAGGTGCGCTCCAGGTTTGGCTCGGATTTTCGCAGTTTGAACAGGCTGAGCATGCTCATGATGTACATCACGATCGCGCCGAACACGGCCATGGTGATCATCGCTGCGGTGAGTGTCATGCCGCCGAGGTTGATCAGGCCGTCGCTGTAGATCGCCGCGATGCCGATGAGGCCTCCAGCGATGATTGCGCGGTGCGGGGTCTGGAAACGCGAGAGTTTTGCCAGCGAGGCCGGCAGATAACCGGCGCGGGCGAGGGCGAAGAATTGTCGTGAGTAGCCAAGGATGATGCCGTGGAAACTGGCGACCAGGCCGAACAGGCCGATCCACACCAGCATGTGCAGCCAGCCGGAGTTGTCACCGACCACGGTTTTCATCGCTTGCGGTAGCGGGTCGTTGATGTTGGATAAGGTGCGCCAGTCGCCGACGCCGCCCGCGAAGAACATCACACCCATGGCCAACAGCACCAGGGTCAGGATGCCGCTGATGTAGGCTTTCGGGATCGTGCGTTTCGGGTCCTTGGCTTCTTCGGCGGCCATGGCGGCGCCTTCGATGGCGAGGAAGAACCAGATCGCAAACGGAATTGCCGCAAACATCCCCGCTATCGCCGGCGCGCCGAAGACGTCGGAACCGGCCCAGCCATTCAGGGCAAAGTTGCTGAAGCTGAACGCCGGCGCGACTACGCCCATGAATACCAGCAATTCGGCCACCGCCAACACGCAGACGATCAACTCAAAGGTCGCGGCCAGCTTCACCCCGAGAATATTCAGGCCCATGAACACGATGTACGCGCCGACCGCTGCGTGTTTCGGATCGAGGGCCGGAAATTGCACATTTAGATAAGCACCGATCGCCAAGGCAATCGCCGGCGGGGCGAAGACGAATTCGATCAGCGTGGCGAGTCCGGCGATCAATCCGCCTTTTTCGCCGAACGCACGGCGGCTGTAGGCAAACGGCCCGCCGGCGTGGGGAATCGCGGTGGTCAGTTCGGTGAAGCTGAAGATGAAGCAGGTGTACATGGTCGCGACCATGAATGAGGTCACCAGAAAACCCAGCGTGCCGGCCACACCCCAGCCGTAACTCCAGCCGAAATATTCCCCGGAAATCACCAGTCCCACGGCAATGCCCCACAGGTGCAACGTGCCCAGCGTGGGTTTGAGTTGTGTGTTCATGCGCTTGCTCCCGCAATGGTTGGAAAGCTCAGGGGAGGGCGTGTGCAGTGGGCGTGCCATCACCGTGAAACAAGTCGTAATGAGTTCAAGGCTGTCGCAGGGGGGATGGTTGGCGCTGGATGTGTGGAATTTGTGCGCCAGTTGGGTGCGATGTTGTCTGCGCCGCCGCCTTCGCGAGCAGGCTCGCTCCCACATTTTGAAATGCGTTCCCCCTGTGGGAGCGGGCCTGCTCGCGAAGAGGCCAGCCCAAACACCGCATAAATCCCCCGTAAAGCCCGCATAAACCCACTCTTTACGCTTTCTTTATGCCCCACGCCGCGCCTCGCTCTCGTTCCTTTACAGCCTCCTTCCCGACAATCAGCGCACACACGGCAATACGCCGTTACACGGAGATCTTCCATGAGCGTTCTGGACGGGGTGTCACTGCTGTTGGCAGTGGGGCTGTTCATTTATCTGTTGGTTGCGCTGTTGCGCGCGGACCGGAACTAGGAGCGGCTATGCACAGTTATGACTATTGGCTGATCCTCGGGTTTTTTGTGCTGGTCCTGCTGCCGGCGCCGTTCCTTGGGCGCTTCTATTACAAGGTGATGGAGGGCCAGCGCACCTGGCTGACGCCGATTCTCGGCCCGGTCGAGCGCGGTTGCTATCGTCTCGCCGGGGTCGATGCGCAGGCGGAGCAGAGCTGGCAGAAGTACACGCTGGCGCTGTTGGCGTTCAATCTCGCCGGTTTCCTGCTGCTGTTCGCCATCCTGTTGTTCCAGGATCACCTGCCGTTGAACCCGCAAAATCTGCCGGGCCAGGAATGGACGCAGGCGTTCAACACCGCGGTCAGTTTCATGACCAATACCAACTGGCAGTCCTACAGCGGCGAAGCGACCCTCAGCTACCTGAGCCAGATGGTCGGTCTCACCGTGCAGAACTTCGTCAGCGCCGCCACCGGCCTCGCCGTACTGGTCGCGCTGTGCCGTGGCATCGGCCGCAAGTCGACAAAAACCCTAGGCAATTTCTGGGTCGACATGACTCGCGCCACCCTCTATGGCCTGCTGCCGCTGTGCCTGCTGCTGGCGCTGTATCTGGTCTGGCAGGGCGTGCCGCAAACCTTCGCCCAGTATGTGAATGCCGTGACCCTGCAAGGCGTCGATCAGGTGATCCCGCTCGGCCCGGCCGCCAGCCAGATTGCGATCAAGCAACTGGGCACCAACGGTGGCGGTTTCTTCGGCGTCAACTCGGCGCATCCGTTCGAGAACCCGACCGCGTGGAGCAACCTGTTCGAAGTCGCTTCGATCATTCTGATTCCGGTGGCGCTGGTGTTCACCTTTGGCCATTACGTCAAGGATCTGCGCCAGAGTCGCGCGATCATCGCCTGCATGCTGGCGTTGTTCCTGATTGGCGGCGCTACGTCGCTGTGGGCCGAGTATCAGCCGAATCCGAACCTGAACAACGCCGCCGTCGAGCAGACCGCGCCGCTGGAAGGCAAGGAAGCGCGCTTCGGCACCACCGCTACGGTGCTGTGGTCGGTCACCACAACGGCGGCTTCGAACGGTTCGGTCAACGCCATGCACGACAGCCTCAACCCACTGAGCGGCATGGTTGCGCTGGTCAACATGATGGTCGGCGAAGTGATCTTCGGCGGCGTCGGTGCCGGGCTCTACGGCATGTTGCTCAACGTGCTGATCGCGGTGTTCCTCGCCGGTCTGATGATCGGTCGCACGCCGGAATACCTCGGCAAGAAACTTCAGGCCCGCGAAGTGCAATTGCTGGTGGTGACGCTGCTGGTGATGCCGGTCGGCGTGCTGGTGCTCGGTGCGATTGCCGCCACGGTTCCCAGCGCTGCGGCGACCATCAGCAACCCTGGCCCGCACGGGTTCAGTCAGTTGCTCTACGCCTACACCTCGGCGAGCGCCAACAACGGCTCGGCATTCGGTGGCCTGAGCGCGAACACGCCGTTCCACAACCTGATGCTCGGCCTGGGCATGTTGATCGGCCGCTTCGGCTACATCCTGCCGGTGCTGGCATTGGCCGGCAGCCTGGCGATGAAGAAAAGCGCACCGGTCGGCCAGAACAGCTTCCCGACGCACGGCCCGCTGTTCGTGACGCTGTTGACGGTGACTATTTTGCTGGTGGGTGGCCTGACCTTTCTGCCAACCCTGGCGCTGGGCCCGATTGCTGAACATCTGAGCTTAGGCTTCTAAGGAGTCCATGATGAATATGCCCGCTATCAAACCGGCTGCCATCAAGGCGCCGGAGTCAGCCAAAACCGCGATCTCGGCCCTGTGGCGCCCGGCGCTGGTGCAAGCCTTCGTCAAGCTCGACCCACGGCAACTGGCGCGTTCGCCAGTGATGCTGGTGGTCGAACTGACGGCAATTTTCACCACCGTGCTGTGCTTCATCCCGGATGCCGATGTGCCGACCTTCGTCGCCGCACAAATCGCCCTTTGGCTGTGGTTCACCGTGCTGTTCGCCAACTTCGCCGAGGCCTTGGCCGAAGGACGCGGCAAGGCCCGCGCCGACAGCCTCAAGGCCGGCAGCGAAGGCCTCAGCGCGCGCTGCCGCCAAGCCGATGGCAGTTTCAAGATTGTGCCAGCTGCCAATCTGCGCAAGGGCGACGTGGTGCGAGTCGAAGCCGGGGAGATGATTCCCGGTGACGGCGAAGTCATCGAAGGCATCGCCGCGGTCAACGAAGCGGCGATTACTGGCGAGTCGGCGCCGGTGATCCGCGAGTCCGGCGGCGACCGTTCCGCCGTCACCGGCAACACGCGGCTGGTCTCCGACTGGCTGCTGGTGAAGATCACCGCCAACCCCGGTGAATCGACCCTCGACCGCATGATCGCGCTGGTCGAGGGCGCCAAACGCCAGAAGACCCCGAACGAAGTCGCGCTGGACATCCTGCTGATCGGCCTGACCCTGATCTTTCTGCTGGTGGTCGTCACCCTGCAACCGTTCGCGCACTTTGCCAATGGCAGCCTGCCGCTGGTGTTCCTCGTGGCGTTATTGGTCACGCTGATTCCGACCACCATCGGCGGTCTGCTGTCGGCCATCGGTATCGCCGGGATGGATCGGCTGGTGCGCCTGAATGTGATCGCCAAGTCCGGCCGCGCAGTGGAGGCGGCGGGTGACGTGCACGTGTTGTTGCTCGACAAGACCGGCACTATCACGTTCGGCAACCGTCGCTGCAGTGCCGTATACGCGGCGCCGGGTGTGACCGGCCGTGAGCTGGCCGAAGGCGCGTTGTTTGCGTCATTGGCGGACGAAACCGCTGAAGGCAAGTCGATCGTAGAGTTCCTCCGTGGTTTGCATCCACAACCGGAGCCGGCCCAGGAAACCCTGAGCGCCGTGCCGTTCAGCGCGGAAACCCGCTTGTCCGGCGTCGATTATCAGGGCCGCGTGTATCGCAAAGGCGCGGTGGATTCGCTGCTGGCGTTTCTCGGTCAACAGCGTTCAGATCTGGCCCCGGCGCTGGCGCGGGAAATCGACAAGATTGCCCAGAGCGGCGGCACGCCGTTGCTGGTCTGCGCTGACGGCAAGCTGCTCGGCGCGATCCATCTGAAGGACGTGGTCAAGCCAGGCATCCGCGAGCGTTTTGCCGAGTTGCGCAAACTGGGAATTCGCACGGTGATGGTCACCGGCGACAACCCGCTGACCGCCGCTGCGATCGCCGCTGAAGCCGGCGTCGATGATGTGCTCGCCGAAGCCACGCCGGAGAAAAAACTCGCGCGCATTCGTCACGAGCAGAACGACGGTCGCCTGGTCGCCATGTGCGGCGACGGCGCCAACGACGCCCCGGCGCTGGCCCAGGCAGACGTCGGCATGGCGATGAACGATGGCACGCAGGCGGCGCGCGAAGCGGCGAACATGGTCGACCTCGACAGCGACCCGACCAAGCTGCTCGACGTGGTGCAGATCGGCAAGGAATTGCTGGTGACTCGCGGCGCGCTGACGACTTTTTCCATCGCCAACGACATCGCCAAATACTTCGCGATTCTGCCGGCGCTGTTTGCTTCGATCTACCCGCAGCTGGGCGTGCTGAACATCATGCACCTGAGCAGTCCGCAGAGCGCGATTCTCTCGGCGATCGTGTTCAACGCGCTGATCATCGTAGTGCTGATTCCACTGGCATTGCGCGGCGTGCGTGTGCAGGCGGCGAGTGCGGCGGCGTTGTTGCGGCGCAATCTGCTGATCTATGGCGTGGGCGGGATTGTCGTGCCGTTCGTGGGGATCAAGGCGATCGATATGCTGCTTACGGCGTTGCATCTGGTGTGAGGCTGAAAAAAGCCCCTCACCCTAGCCCTCTCCCAGAGGGAGAGGGGACTGACCGAGGTGTTTGTGCGAGGTACGCCGACTTGAGATACCGAGGTGAATGCGCGATTGGAAAGCCAATCACCGTAGCGGACTGACCGAGGTGTTTGCGGGAGGTACGCCGGATGAAGTCCCGAGCCGAACTCAGGTTTTGAACAGCACAAAAATCGGCTCCCTTTCCCCCTCGCCCCCTTGGGGGAGAGGGCTGGGGTGAGGGGGAAAAGATCTCCCTGACACCCCGCAAAATTTGTCCAACGAATTCGAGGATCTTGAAATGTCCACAATGATACGCCCGGCCCTGACCCTGTTGGCGCTGATGACCCTGATCACCGGCGTCGCCTATCCACTCGCGGTCACCGGCATCGCCCAAGTCGCCTTCCCGGCACAGGCCAACGGCAGCCTGATCCATGACGCCGACGGCAAAGTCCGTGGCTCGTCGCTGATCGCCCAGGATTTCAGCGGTGACAACTGGTTTCACCCACGCCCGTCCGCTGGGGCTTTTGCCACGGTCGCGAGTAGCGCCAGCAATCTCGCGCCGAGCAATCCGGCCCTGGCTACTCGCGTAATCGAAGACGCGCAAAAACAACAAGTCCCCGGCCAGGGCCCGGTGCCACTGGCACTGCTGACCACCTCCGCCAGCGGCCTCGATCCGCACTTGCCACCGGCAGCGATTGCCTATCAACTGGCGCGTGTCGCGGCGGCGCGCAATCTGCCGGTGTCGACCTTGCAGCAATTGCTCGATGCGCACATCGAACAGCCGCTGGTGGGGCCGCCGGTGGTCAATGTGCTGGAGCTGAACCTGGCACTGCAAAACCTGTAATCGGCGGCGCGGCCATTCGCGAGCAGGCTCGCTCCCACCTTTGGAATGCATATCCATGTGGGAGCGAGCCTGCTCGCGAAGGCGCCCTGACAATCACCGCATTAACATCAGAAGAAAGAGAGCATCCCCAGCATGAGCGACTCCGGCCGCGCCGACGCACTGTTAGCAGACCTGCCCCGCGATGGCCGTGGCCGGCTCAAGGTTTTTCTCGGCGCGGCGCCCGGGGTCGGCAAGACCTACGCCATGCTTCAGGCCGCGCATACGCAACTGCGCCAGGGCGTGAAAGTCCTCGCCGGCGTGGTCGAAACCCATGGCCGCGCCGAAACCGAAGCCTTGCTCGGTGGCCTGCCGCAGCAACCGCTGGTGCGCAGCGAATACCGTGGCGTGCTGCTTGAGGAAATGGACCTCGACGGCATTCTCGCCGCCAGACCCAAGCTGGTATTGGTCGATGAACTGGCCCACAGCAACGCCCCCGGCAGTCGCCACGCCAAGCGCTGGCAAGACATTCAGGAACTGCTCGCCGCCGGCATTGACGTGTTCACCACGGTCAACGTCCAGCATCTGGAAAGCCTCAACGACCAAGTGCGCGGCATCACCGGCGTGCAGGTGCGGGAAACCCTGCCGGACTGGGTGTTGCAGGAAGCGTTCGAGCTGCTGCTGATCGATCTGCCGCCACGTGAATTGCTCGAGCGTCTGCGCGAAGGCAAGGTCTACGTGCCGGAGCAGGCCCGCGCCGCTATCGATGCATTTTTCACCCAGACCAACCTCACCGCGCTGCGTGAACTGGCGATGCAGACCGCCGCCGCGCAGGTCGATAACGATCTCGCCCAAGGCTATCGCCAGCTCGGGCAGGCGGCGCCGGCGGTGCGCGGGCGTTTGCTGGTTGGTGTCGATGGCGATGCGCAGGCTGAACGTCTGGTGCGTCACGCCAGCCGCGTCGCCCAGCGCCGGCATCTGCCGTGGAGTCTGGTGCATGTCGACAACGGCAGCGCCCGCGACGAGCAATCGCGGTTGCGTCTGCAAAGCGCCCAGCAACTGGCCGAACGCCTCGGTGGCGAAGTGGTGCTGTTGCGCGCCGGTGAAGTGGCGAAGACCCTGATTCAACACGCCGCCGAACGCCGCGCCAGTCTGTTGCTGGTCGGCCAGTCGCGGCCACGCTTGCGCCGTCGATTGTTCGGCGGTGGCCTGGCGGCGCGCCTGCTGCGTCAGGCTCACGGTCTGGAAATCAACGTCCTCGACAGTGACCACGAACAGCACCAACCGCGCCCGCGCAATCCGGTCACGCTGGTGTGGTTCGACTACGCGCTGGCGCTGGTCGCGACATTGTTGGCCAGCGCTTTGGCCTGGGCGGTGTCGAGCGTGTTGCCGCTGCCGAACATCTCGCTGGTGTTTCTCGCGGCAGTGTTGCTGGTGGCGGTGCGCAGCAGCCTCGGCCCGGCGCTGGCCTGTGCAGCGCTGTCGTTTCTGACCTACGATTTTCTGTTCATCCCGCCGAACTTCTCGTTCAGCATCCAGCGCGAAGAAGACGTGCTGACGCTGCTGTTTTTCCTGCTGATGGCGGCGCTCACCGGCAACCTCGCGGCGCGGCAGCGGCGGCAATTGCAGGCCTTGCGCGATACCCAGGAAGAGACCAGCGAATTGCTCGACCTGTCGCGCAAACTCACCGCCGCGACCGATCGCCAGGCCGTGGTCAGCGCCGCCGCGCAGCATCTCGAAGGCTGGAGCGACCTGCAGTTGTGCTTGCTCAACCGCGACGGGCAGGGCGGCTGGAAAGTCGAAACCGGCGGGCCGCTGCAATTCACCGAGGCCGAACGCGCCGCCGCCGATTGGGCCTGGCAACACGATCAACCGGCGGGCAAGGGCACCGGCACGTTGCCGCTGGGGCGTTGGTGGTGGTGGCCGTTGTCGGTCGAGGACGGGCCGCTGGCGCTGCTCGGCGTTTGCGCCAAGGAAGGTCAGACCTTGAGCGGTCAGCGCCGACGCTTGCTCACCGCGTTGAGCCAGCCGCTGGCGCAGGCTCTGGCCCGCGCGCAGTTGGCTGATGACCTCGAAGCGGCGCGCCTGCATGGCGAAACCGAGCAATTGCGCAGCGCCTTGCTGGCCTCGGTGTCGCATGATTTGCGCACGCCGCTGACCGCTATGCGTGGCAGCATCGACAGCCTGTTGGCCTTGGGCGAAGCGATCCCGCTGGAGGATCGCCGCGAGCTGCTTGAAGGCACCCGCGATGAGGCCGAACGCCTCGACCGCTACATCCAGAACCTGCTCGACATGACCCGCCTCGGCCACGGCGCCTTGAAACTGGCGCGGGACTGGGTGTCACCGGCCGATATCGTCGGCAGTTCGCTCAATCGCCTGCGCGCGGTGCTGGCGCCGTTGCAGGTCAGCACCGAGGTGCCGGCCGAGTTGCCGCTGCTCTATGTGCACGCGGCGCTGATCGAGCAGGCGCTGGTCAACGTGCTGGAAAACGCCGCGCGCTTTTCCCCCAGCCACGGTCGTCTGCAACTGCGTGCCGGCGCCGATGAGCAGGAGATTTTCTTTTCGGTCAGCGATGAAGGCCCGGGGATTCCAGAAGAGGAGCGGGCGAAGATTTTCGACATGTTCTACACCGCCGCGCGCGGGGATCGCGGCGGCCAGGGCACGGGGTTGGGCCTGGCGATTTGTCAGGGCATGGTCGGCGCCCACGGTGGGCGCATTTCCGTGGCTGACGGCATCGACGGGCGGGGCACCTGCATCACCTTGCACCTGCCGTTGCAGACGCAGCCGGGGATGGACGGTGAAGCTTGAAGTCGACTGCGCTACTCTCTTGCCACTCTTTTGTGTTGATGTGAATTCATGAGCCAGACCGCGACCATTTTGGTCATCGATGACGAACCGCAGATCCGCAAATTCCTGCGCATCAGCCTCGCTTCACAGGGCTATAAAGTGCTCGAGGCCGGCACCGGTGCCGAAGGCCTGGCGCAGGCCGCGCTGAGCAAACCGGACCTCGTGGTGCTCGACCTCGGCCTGCCGGACATGGACGGTCAGCAAGTGCTGCGCGAGTTGCGCGAGTGGGCGAGCACGCCGGTGCTGGTGCTGTCGGTGCGCGCCAGTGAAGGGCAGAAGGTCGAAGCGCTGGATGGCGGCGCGAATGACTACGTGACCAAACCGTTCGGCATTCAGGAATTTCTCGCCCGGGTTCGCGCGCTGTTGCGTCAGGCCCCGGCGGGCGAGGCGCAGCCGGCGGCGCTGAGCGTCGGCCCGTTGACCGTGGATCTGGCCTATCGGCGGGTGCTGCTCGACGGCGCCGAAGTCGCCCTGACCCGCAAGGAATACGCAGTGCTGGCGCAACTGGCGCGACATCCGGGGCGGGTCATCACCCAGCAGCAATTGCTCAAGGATATCTGGGGGCCGACGCACACCGAGGACAGTCATTACCTGCGAATCGTGGTCGGGCATCTGCGCCAGAAACTGGCGGATGACCCGACCCGACCGCGGTTTATCGTGACGGAGGCTGGGGTTGGGTATCGGTTGTTGAGTGAAGTTGGCTGATCTGACGCCTTCGCGAGCAGGCTCGCTCCCACATTTAGAATGCATTCCCCTGTGGGAGCGAGCCTGCTCGCGAAGAGGCCTTCAATTACTCTGAAAAATCCGGATCAGTTCAACCCTGCTCCTGCTCATACCGATCCAGCGTATCGCTGGCAATCTGTCTGCCCAGCGCGATGAGTTCCGGCGCTTTGTAGAACTCGAAAAACCGGCACACCCGCTTTGGCACGTTGATCAGGATATCCGGCGGATATCCGGCGATCTTGTACTGCGCCAGCGAGGTCTGCATCACCTCGAAACTCTGGTTGATCAGATCCAGTAGCGACGCTGGCCCGACGTTATCGATGATGAACGAACCGGTGGCGGATTTCGGTGCGCCTTCGCGTTCAGGGGCGGCGGCCGGTTGCTGGCTTTCCGGTTCGACGCCTTCGAGCCACGGATTGATCTCTGCCGCTTCGGCGCGCAGGGCTTCCTGTTCCAGCTTCAACAATTGCTCGGCCTGTTTACGCCGGAACGGCAACTTCGAACCCATGGATTTGATCAGACTGTCGAAGCGCGAACGGAACGCCGCCGGCCGCTCGATCACCGGCAATTTGTACTGACGCTGATTGGTCGCGTTGAGGTTGACCGCAATGATCAGATCGCAGTGGCTCGACACCACCGGAACGATCGGCAGCGGATTGAGAATGCCGCCGTCGACGAGCATGCGGTTGCCCTGCATCACCGGGGTAAACAGGCTGGGAATCGCCGCCGAGGCGCGCATGGCCTGATGCAGGCAGCCTTCCTGAAACCAGATTTCCTGCTGATTGGTCAGGTCGGCGGCGACGGCGGTGTAGGGGATGCGCAGGTCCTCGATATTGATCTCGCCGACGATCTTGCGGATCTGCCCAAAGACCTTTTCACCGCGAATCGCGCCGAGGCGGAAACTCACATCGACCAGACGCAGCACATCGAGGTAATCGAGGCTTTCGATCCAGCGCCGATAGTCGTCCAGTTTGCCGGCGGCATAGATCCCGCCGACCACCGCGCCCATCGAACAACCGGCAATGCAGGCGATGTCGTAGCCGCGTCTTTCAATTTCTTCGATAACGCCGATATGGGCATAGCCCCGGGCACCACCGGAGCCCAGCACCAGTGCGACACGCTTTTTCATCAAACTTCCTCCGGACAAGCCTGCACAATGCACGCATCGGCGAAGCGGCTCAATCGCCAAGGTCGTTGCGCGCGGCAGTGACGTCGTTTTTCGCTCGCGAATGACACTTCAGCGCTATGCTCTGCGCCACGTGGTTTCAGCGCCCGGCGAGGCACTTTTTCGCCGCTTGACCGTCTTATCTGCACGACTGTTGACCTACCTTGAGGTGTGATTGATGAAAGCCTGGATCTGTGTACCGTTGATGGCCTTGGTTTTGGCCGGTTGCGCCGGCAAAACCGCGTACCGCGACAGCTGCGGCAGCCAACTCGATACGGCCTGGCACGAACTGGACCTGGCCAAGGCTGAAGGCTTCGCCGGCACCGTCAGCTATTCCAAAGCGCTGTCGCTGCTGACCGCCGCCAAGACCCAGCAACAATTCGAAGGCTTCGAAGGCTGCAGCAAGAAAGCCGAGAAAGCCCGCTTCTACATTCGCGAATCCCGCGCAGGAAGATAAACAGCAGCTGCAAGTTTCTAGCTGCAAGCTGCAAGCTTTGAAGCAAACGCATTCAGCTTGAAGCTTGTAGCTTGCAACTTGAAGCTGTCCACGGAGTAGACCCCATGATCGATCGTTTGGTGGCTCATGTGTTGAGTCTGGATGTGCGGCTGCTGGCGTGTCAGGCGCGGTTGACTGCGCGTACCGACCCGGAGGCGTTGCATGATTTGCGCACCACGGTGCGACGCTTGCGCAGTCTGTTGCGGCCGTTGCGCGGCTTGCCGGGAGTCGAGCAACTGGAGGCGGCGGCTTCGGCAGTGGGTGATCTGACCACGCCGTGGCGTGATCGCGAAGTGTTGGCGGCGTATCTGCTCGAGCATGATCAGCCCGAGGCTGCGCAGCGGCGCCTGGCGCAAATGGCCGAAGCCTATCCGGCGCTGGCGGCGAGTGCGGAATTGGCTTCGTTGCTGATGATTCTTGACGCCTTTCCACGATTTTTGCGCGCATCCGAGCGCCAAGGGTTGCTCAAGGATCTGGATAAGCGCATTGAAAAACGTCTGGGCAAACAATGGCAGAAACTCGACGCGGCGCTGCACGATCCCGCCCATGACCGTCATCGCCTGCGCCTGCTGATCAAACGCGTGCGTTATGGCATCGAAGCTTATCCGCAACTGGATCGTCTGCCGAAACCGGCTTACAAACACCTGAAATCCGCGCAAGGCGCATTGGGCGACTGGCACGATTGCTGGCAATGGCTGGCGCGCGCAGAGCAAGAGGCCGATCTGCAACCGTGCGTGGAAACGTGGCAGGCGGGGTTGATCAAGGCAGAGCTGAAGGCCGATCAAGTGCTGGAAAAGCTCAGCGCCACTTGTTTCAAATCCTGATATCGCCACGTCCTCCTGTAGGAGCTGTCGAGTGAAACGAGGCTGCGATCTTTTGATCCTGTTTTTTTAGATCAAGATCAAGAGATCGCAGCCTCGTTTCACTCGACAGCTCCTACAAGGGTTTGCGGCGAAATTGAAACGCGCCAAGGCCTATCTGTCAGCCCATTTGACCGGAATAGACGCTGCGCCGCCGCCCTTGGCTGGTTAAGATCCGCGCATTCCTTTTTCGCTTTCCGAGGTTGTCATGCGCTTTTGCGATCTGCTCGATGCTGTCCGCCAACAACCTGAAGTGATCATCCCCGCCGAATGGGGGCAGGGCCGCGCCAGTTTTGGCGGGCTGGTGGCGGCGCTGCAATTTGAAGCCATGCGCGCCAGGGTGCCGACGGAGCGCCCGGTGCGTTCGCTGGCGATCACCTTTGTCGGCCCGGTCGAGCCGGAGGTGCCGGTGAGTTTCGAAGTCGATGTGCTGCGTGAAGGCAAAGCGGTCAGCCAGGTGTTGGGCCGCGCCATGCAGAATGGTCAGGTGGTGACGATCATTCAGGGCAGCTTCGGTGCCTCGCGGCCGTCGGAAGTCGCCGTCGAAGCCTATCCAGCGCCGACGATGAAACACTGGGACGAATGCCAGGAGCTGCCGTATATCAAAGGCGTGACCCCGGAATTCATGCGCCATCTGGCGATGCGCTGGAGCGTCGGTGGCATTCCGTTCTCCGGCACGCCATCGCGGTTGATGGGTGGTTGGGTGCGCTTGCGTGGGGATGTCAAAGAGGAGCCGGTCAACGAGGCGCATCTGTTGGCGCTGGTTGATGCCTGGCCACCGGCGCTGTTGCCGTATCTGAAGAAACCGGCACCGGGCAGCACGCTGACCTGGACCATCGAATTCGTGCAGCCGTTACACGACTTCAGTACGCTGGACTGGTGCCAATACCTGGCCGATATCGAATACGCTGCCGACGGTTACGGCCATGTCGCCGCCAAGCTGTGGAGCGCGAAGGGAGAGTTGATTGCCATGAGCCGACAAACCGTGACGATCTTCGCCTGACTCAATGCCGGCGATGGCGCTCACGCCAGGCGCGCCACCAGCCACCGCTGAGAAAGAACCGCGGGAAGGTCAGAAACTGCTCGACGAGTAGACGTGTGACGGCATCTTTGCGATCACTGAACGGCTCGGAGGCTTGCGCCTCCAGGCTGTGGCCGTGGCGCTGCAGACCCAGCGCCGCGACAATCCCGATCACGCCGATGGCGACGCTGGCCAGACTCAGGCTGAACACCCCCGACACGATCAGCAGAAACGCGACGATGAACAGCGGCACGGCAATCAGGTGCAGGACCAGATTGGCCGGATGCTGATGATTGCCCGGGTAAGCGCGCCATTGCCACGCGGGAAGGTTGGGGTGACGTTTGCCCATGTTTGCTAATCCTCGATCCATGTTTAACTTCATGGTTGAAGAATAGGCCCGGGCGCGGAGGGCGGCGAATCAAGGTTGGCTATTGAAGTGATAGCCGTCATCGCAGGATTCGATGTAGATGCCTCTGACGCTTTCGCGAGCAGGCTCGCTCCCACATGCACCATTGAATCAATGTGGGAGCGAGCCTGCTCGCGAAGGTGGACTCACAATTTCAACTGACCTATCGCCCTGTTCAACTCCCCAGCCAACGTCGCCAACTCACTGCTCGTCGTCGCCGAATCCACCGTCTGCTGCACGGTGTTCTCGGTCACATCACGAATACTCACCACCGCGCGGTTCATCTCTTCGGCAACCTGACTCTGTTGCTCCGCCGCCACGGCAATCTGCGTGTTGCTTTCGCGCATCTGCGCCACCGCGCCGGTGATCTCTGCCAGCGCCGCGCCGGCCTCCTGCGCCTGCTGCACGCAGTCGTCGGCCTTGTACGAGCTCTCCTGCATGAAATCCACCGCATCGCGGGTGCCGGCCTGCAACGCCGCGATCATGCCGGTGATCTCGTCGGTGGACGCCTGCACGCGCTTGGCAAGATTGCGTACTTCATCGGCGACCACGGCAAAGCCGCGCCCCATTTCTCCGGCGCGGGCGGCTTCGATCGCCGCGTTGAGCGCGAGCAGATTGGTCTGTTCAGCAATGCTGTGAATCACGCTGACCACACCGTTGATCTTCTGACTGTCTTCGGCCAGGCGTTGAATCATTTCCGCCGTCTGCTGCACGCCGCTGGACAGCCCGGCAATCGACTGCTGCACCCGCGCCACCACTTGCTGGCCGCTGCCAGCGAGGCCGTCGGCGGTTTTCGACAGATCGCGAGTAGCGCCGGCGTGTTGAGCGATGTGATAAACGGTGGCGGTCATTTCGTTGATCGCGGTGGCGGCCTGATCGGTTTCACTCTGCTGGCCGAGCATGCCGTGACGCACATCGTTCATGCTCGACGCCAGCCGCGCGGCACCGTGATCCAGTTGTCGCGCAGTGCTGGCAACTGTCGTCACGACGCGTTGATAACCGGCCTGCATAGCGTTGAAGGCATTGGCCATCTGCCCGACTTCGTCCCTGCCCACCAGCGGCACCCGAGCGGAGAGATCGCCGGTTTTTTCAACGTGCAGCATCACGTCTTTCAACGTGTTGAGCTGGCTGAGCAGAAAGCGGATCAACAGTTGCGAGGCGCCGAGCATTGCCAGCATCAGGATGAAGACCGCCAGCGCATAGTGGGCGAAGCGTTCGCTGAACACTTGGCTCAGGCTCGGCGCATAGGCAATGACCGCCACTTGTTCGCCGTCGGCACGGCTGAATACCTCGGCGCCGATCAACGGATTCTCGCCAAACAGTGGCAGTTGATTGATGGCGTTCCAGCCGACGCTGCCGCTGATTTCCAGCAACGGTTGATCGTTGAGACGCGGCGCTTCACCGCGCTTGAAGGTCAGCACCTGAGCGGATTTGGGCAACGGTTGCCCGGGCGCCCAGGCCTTGAGCAATTGCGCCTGCGCCTGAGCGGCTGCCTGCGCGGCGTGGCTGCGAGCCTGTTGTTCGAGGTGTACGGCGTACAGCACCAACAACAGGGTGGTGACGAAGGCGACCGCGTTGACCGCCCAGAATTTGTATTTCAGCGAGATGTTGCTAAGCCAGGCACCCATGGAGGTCTTCTCTGATAGCGGAAACAGTTTTGGCAAGGTGCCATTATTGTGCCGCTATGCAGGTCTGCGGATCTTGATATGAATCAACAGGGCGCATTGTTCCCCCTAGTGGGAGCGAGCCTGCTCGCGAAGAGGGCGTGTCAGTCAACATCATTGCCATCTGAACCACTGCGTTCGCGAGCAGGCTCGCTCCCACAAGAGAATTATGGTGTGTCAGGAAGGGCGGGGAGGTTGTAGAACGCCCGGGCACACGCGGTGCTATGCGCGGCAAGTTGTTCTTCGGTTTCGCCGCGATGCAGCGCCACCTCGCGCAGCACTTCGGTCAGATACGCCGGCTCGTTGCGGCCGTTTTTCGGTTTCGGTCGCAGCGTGCGTGGCAGCAGATATGGCGCGTCGCTTTCCAGCATCAGCCGTCCCGGTTTGATCTCTTTCACCAGCGGATGCAGATGCGTGCCCCGGCGCTCGTCGCAGATCCACCCGGTAATGCCGATGTGCAGATCCAGATCGAGGTAGCTGAACAGGGCTTTCTGTTCGCCGGTGAAGCAGTGCACCACCGCCGCCGGCAGTTGATCGCGGAAGTCCTTGAGGATTTCCAGCAGGCGCTGGCTGGCCTCACGCTCATGCAGGAACACCGGCAATTGCAGTTCGGCGGCCAGTGCCAGATGTTCTTCGAGAACCTTTTCCTGCTGCGCGCGCGGGGAGAAATCGCGGTTGAAATCCAGCCCGCATTCACCCACCGCGACGACGTTGGATTCGTTCAACAAACTGCGCAGGCGACGAGCACTGTCAGCGTTCCAGTCGCTGGCAGAATGCGGATGAATACCGGCGGTGGCGAACAGCCGTTGGCCGCTTTCGTCCAGTTGCTGGCACAGCTCCAGCGCCTGCTCGCTACCCTCGACGCTGGTGCCGGTGAGGACCAGTTGGCAGACGCCGGCGGCGTAGGCGCGGTCGAGCACGGCCTGGTGTTTGTCGGCGAAACTGGGGTTGGTCAGGTTGACGCCGATATCGATGAGTTGCATGGTGCTACCTCGGGCCGAAGGCCGGAAAGCATATCAGAGCTGTAGATTTATAAGAAAAGCCAAGAACTACAACGACTTATGGCTGTCTGTTGAGGCCGCGAAGGACTCCGGGGTGGCGACAATGCCATCACTGTGCCAGTCTCTCGCACTTTACCAGCGCACAAAGCGCTCTGTTTTCGTCGGTGATGTCGCCCTTTTTTATGGTGAAATCGCCCCGTATTCTTTTCGGAGAGTGGATGCATCGTCCCTCGGTTCTGCTGCTGTTGTGTGCTGCGTTGCTGCTGCCGCTGACGGCGGTCGCGCGCCTGCCCGGGCCGCTGCAAGCCGTGCCGGCGACCAAGGTTCGCGACCTCTCGGACATTCGCAGCAGCCGCGTGCTGCGGGTGCTGGTCAATCAGAGCCGCAACAGCTCCGGCGAAGTCCAGGGCCAGGCCATTGGTGTCGAATACCACCGACTGCGCGCCTTCGAGCAATACCTCAATGGCCATGCCCGCGATGGCCAGGACGTTACCCTCAAAATCATTCCCAAAGCCAAGGATCAATTGCTCGGCGCCTTGCAGCGCGGCGAAGGCGATCTGGTCGCGCCCGGCGAGCTGCTCGATCTGCCCTCGGGCTATGCGGTCGCCAGCAGTGAGCCGATCGCCAGCAACGTGCCGCTGGTGCTGGTCGGCATCAAGGGCCAGCGCCGCTATACCAAGGTCGAGCAACTGTCCGGCAAAACCCTGGCCCTGCCCACTGGCAGTGCGGCGGGGGAGGTGGTCAGCCAGCTCAACCAGAAACTGGCGCTGCACAAACTGGCGCCGATCAATATCGAATGGGTTGATCCGACGCTGGCCGTGGAGGACGTGCTGGAAATGGTCCAGGGCGGGATTTTCCACCTGACCATCGTCGAGCAACCGATTGCCGAGCGCTGGGGCAAGATCCTGCCGAAGCTGCGCCTCGATCGGCAACTGAGCCTCGGCGAGCCGGGCGAAGAGCACTGGTTCGTGCGCCGCGATGCGTCGATGTTGCGCGCGAGCATCGACCGCTTTCTCACCGGCTATAAGAAACCGTCAGACGAAGACGCCGCGTTCCTGCGTATCTATCGACGCCTGTATCAGGTGCACAATCCGCTGGCCAAGGCGGATCGCCAGCGTCTGGAAAAACTCCGTCCGACGCTGCAGAAGCACGCCGAAGCGCAGAACATGGACTGGCTCAACCTCGCGGCGCTGGCGTTCAAGGAATCGCGTCTGCAGCCCAACGCCCGCAGCGGCAGCGGCCCGACCGGGCTGATGCAGATCACCCCGTCCGCCGCGCAACGGGTCGGCGTGAGCAATATCCACAATCTCGATGCAAATGTGCAGGCCGGCGCCAAGTACCTGGCGATGATCCGCCGCAAGTTCTTCAGCAGCCCGAAACTCAACGAGCGTGAGCGCATGGCTTTCACCCTCGCCGCGTACAACATCGGCCCCGAGCGCGTGCAGGGAATGCGCGCCGAAGCGCGCCGCCGTGGCCTGAATCCCAATCAATGGTTTTTCCAGGTCGAGCGCATCGCCATGGAGCAGGTGGGAATGGGCGCCGTCAGCTATGTTAATAGCGTGAACAAGTACTACCTGGCATTCGACCGGGAGCGCGAATCGCTTGAGCCCCGGCAGCAGAAAGTGGTCACACGGAAATAATCAAATAATCCGATTGTTATGGCGAAATTTTTGCGCTTTAAGCATGAAATAAACTGATTAATATAGCGACCAACCCAAACACATAAACACTTCTGCACAACAAGGAATGCACCATGAGCTCTCTGATCAACAAGGTTCTGTTCACCCGCGCCGGTTACGGCCTGACTGTCCTGCGCATTGCTGTCGGCGTGATCTTCGCCGCCCACGGTTCGCAGAAACTCTTTGGTCTGTTCGGTGGTTACGGCCTGGCCGGCACCGCACAATGGATGGAAAGCATCGGCTTGACCCCGGGGTACCTGATGGCCTCGCTGGCCGGTGGTACCGAGTTCTTCGCCGGTCTGGCCCTGATCATCGGCCTGCTGGCACGCCCGGCGGCACTGGGTCTGGCGTTCCTCTCGCTGGTGGCAATCTTCTCGGTGCATATCGGCAACGGTCTGTTCATGGCCAACAACGGTTATGAGTTCGCCCTGGCTCTGCTGGCCGGTAGCATTGCGGTACTGATCGAAGGCGCCGGCAAGCTCTCGGCGGATCGCGCCATCGCCGGTTGAAGGCTCTGGCTCAAGGCAAAGGCCCGCATTGCGCGGGCCTTTTTTTGTTGCGGGCGATTCTTGACACTGGTCGGTCACGTTCTCTAGGATGTTGCTCATGCGCCGATTTAAACAGCTACTTGCGGGGCGCCAGGTGACTTCTACAGTTACCGTCAGAAGCCGGAACAGGGCTTCGAAATACCGCTAAAGCGCTGGTTCGGTGTTGCCTCTCACCTGCCATGCAGACTTTTGAGGCAGAGACACGACAGATGAACGCACTAAGCCCTCCAGCACGTCCCGCGCCGATCACGGCACATGTCACCCAGCGCAACCCGAAAATCCTGCTTGGCGGCAAACACCAGCCGACGCTGTTGCGTTATCTCGATGGCTGGCCACGTCGCAGCGGCGGTCCTGCCGCGTTCCTGATCCAGTTTGTCGATGACGGCGAGTCGCTGGCGCGTTTCGCCACTGACAGTTTTGATCTGGCGGTGATTCAGGCGCCGAGCGCAGAAGATGCGCCGGAGATGATCAAGCAGCTGACCCGCGTTGCGCGGCAGGGTTTGATCACTCGGCGCTGATTGGCCTTACAGATATTCAATCGCAACGATATAAACGAATTGCTCGCCGGTCGGCGTCTGCACCCGAACTTCTGCGTCGAGTGCCTTGCCGATCAGCGCGCGGGCCAGCGGCGAGTCGATGCTGATCAAGCCCTGTTTGAGGTCCAGTTCATCGGGGCCGACGATGCGGTAGCGCGATTGCTTGCCGTCTTCGTCTTCGATAGTCACCCAGGCGCCGAAGTAGACCTTGTTCGGATCGCTGGGTTTTTCGCTGACTACTTTGAGCGCTTCCAGGCGTTTGGTGAGAAAACGCACGCGGCTGTCGATTTCGCGCAGCATCTTTTTGCCGTAGGTGTACTCGGCGTTTTCCGAACGATCGCCCTGCGCCGCCGCTTCGCTCACAGCCTGAGTGACCTGCGGGCGTCGCACATGCCACAACTCATGGAATTCGGCGCGCATCCGCGCTTCACCCTCGGGGGTGATCAGCGCGGTGCCTGCGGTGCGGGGAGGGCGATAACGGCTCATGGCGACTTCTTGTGATTAAGACGGCTTGAGTCTATCAACCCTCGCGCAACACTGTCAGCGGGCTCGCATTCAGTGCGCGACGGGTGCCGAACACGCCGGCGCCACCAATCAGTGCTGCGCCAATCAGCGGCAATACCAACAGCCACGGATGCGGATGCCATGGCAGGTCGAAGGCGAAGCGGTACAGCACCAGACTGACCACCTCCGAACCGATCGCCGCGAGCAAGCCGCTGACCGCCCCCAACAAACCGAACTCGATACGCCGCGCCTTGATCAGCAATTGCCGCTCGGCACCCAGCGCACGCAACAGCGCACCCTGGCGAATGCGTTCATCCAGCGTCGCCTGCAAGCCGGAGAACAGCACCGCCATCCCCGCAGCCAGAACGAACAACAACACGTATTCCACCGCCAGGGTGACCTGGGCGAGGATGCTGCGCAGCTGTTCGAGCAAGGCTTCGACCTGCAGGATGGTCACCGCCGGGAAGGTCCGCGACAGCTCGACGATCTGCTGATCATGCCCCGGCGCCAGATAGAAACTGGTCAGGTACGTTGCCGGCAAATCCTTCAAGGTGCCGGGCTGGAAGATCATGAAGAAGTTCGGCTGGAAATTATCCCAGTTGATCTCACGCAAGCTGGTGACCTTCGCTTCCCGATTGACCCCGCCAACACTGAACACCATGTGATCGCCGAGTTTCAGTTTCAGGCTTTCGGCCACCTTGCCTTCCACGGAGACGCCCGGCACATCGCCGGACGGCTGGCCGCTCCACCAGGAGCCGGCGGTGAGCTTGTTGCCGGCCGGCAGATCCGCCGCCCAGGTCAGGCTCAGATCGCGTTGAATGGCGCGGTCACCCGCCGAGTCCTTGCTGACGATTTGCTGTACCGGCTCGCCATTGATGCTGATCAGTCGACCCGGCACCACCGGATACAGCGGCGCGGCTTGCGCTGAGACCTTGATCAGGTGATCGGCGAAGGCCTGTTTGTCCGCCGGCAGGATGTTCAGCGCGAAGTAGTTCGGCGCATTTTTCGGCAACTGGTTCTGCCAGGTATCGAGCAGTTCCCCGCGCAGCAGCGCGATCAGCGCCATTGACAGCAGGATCAGACCGAACGCCAGCGATTGCCCCGCCGCCGCCAACGGATGCCGCAGCAACTGCCCAAGGCCCAGGCGCCATGGCAACGATGCGCGGGCGAGCAGGCGACGCAGGCTTTGCAGCAGCAACAGCAGCAGGCCGCCGAGGACCAGCGCAGCGACCACCCCACCGCCGAGCAGGGCGAAGGTCAGCAAAAGGTCGAGGCTCAGACGCCACATGATCAGGCCCAGCGCCCCCAGCGCTGCGCCGTAGACCATCCATGTGCTTGAGGGGATCGGCAGCATGTCGCGGCGCAATACCCGCAGTGGCGGCACGCGACCCAGTGCCGCGAGTGGTGGCAAGGCGAAACCGGCCAATGCCACCAGCCCTGTGCCAATTCCGGCAATCGCCGGAAACAGGCCACCCGGCGGCACATCGCTCGGCAGTAAATCATGCAACAGTGCGAACAGACCCAGTTGCGCCAGCCAGCCGAGCAGGGCGCCACTGATGGCGGCAATCAGGCCGAGCACGGTCAGTTGCAGACTGAACAGGACCATGGTTTCGCGGCGCGACAAGCCGAGGCAGCGCAGCAAGGCACTGGCATCGAAACGCCGGCTGGCGAAACGGTTGGCTGACAACGCCACTGCTACGCCAGCCAACAAAACCGCAACCAGACTGGCCATGTTCAGATAGCGCTCAGCCTTGCCCAACGCACCGCCAATCTGCCGGTTACCGTCACGGGCGTCCTGGATTCGCTGGTTCGCAGCGAGGCCCGGTTTGATCAGCTCGCGATAGGTTTCCAGCGCCTGCGGTTCGCCACGCCACAGTTCGCGGTAACTCACCCGGCTGCCCGGTTGCACCACGCCGGTGGCAGCGAGGTCTTCAAGATTGATCAGTACCCGTGGCGTCAGGCTGTAGAAATTGCCGGCGCGATCCGGTTCATAGGTCAGCACCCGAGTCAGCTGCAAAGTCTTCATGCCGACGTCGATGCTGTCGCCGATCTTCAGATCCAGCGCGGTCAACAGGCGCGCCTCGACCCAGGCTTCACCGGGTTGCGGTTCGCCGCCGACTTCTTCATTGGCAAATGGCGCGGGCGCGCTTTTCAGCTCGCCGCGCAATGGATAGGCGCGGTCGACGGCTTTGATGCTCGAAAGCTGAATGCCGTTGTCGGTGGCGATGACGCTGGAGAACTCCACCACTTGCGCATGATTCAGGCGCAGTTCGGTGCCGCTGCGGATTTGCTCCTCGCGGGCCGGCGAGCTGCCTTCCAGCACCAGATCGGCGCCGAGAAACTCAGTAGCGCGCAGCATCATCGCGCCGTTGAGGCGGGCGCCGAAATAGCCAATCGCGGTGCTCGCCGCGACGGCCACCACCAGCGCAAAGAACAGCACGCGCAACTCCCCGGCGCGGGCATCGCGCATGAGCTGGCGCAGGGCG
This sequence comes from Pseudomonas moraviensis subsp. stanleyae, assembly GCF_036283065.1. Classification (GTDB taxonomy): domain Bacteria; phylum Pseudomonadota; class Gammaproteobacteria; order Pseudomonadales; family Pseudomonadaceae; genus Aquipseudomonas; species Aquipseudomonas stanleyae. Next base: position 112,581 of record NZ_JAADJI010000005.1, on the reverse strand, counting down.
AGACTGAACAGACGCAACAGCGGCAGACGTGCCATCAAGGCTCCAGAGGGGCGACCAGCAGCCCGGCTTCAAGACGGATCAGGCGCCGGCAGCGATGGGCCAGGCGTTCGTCGTGGGTCACCAGCACCAGGGTGGTGCCGCGTTCCTTGTTCAATTCGAACAGCAAGTCGCTGATGCGCTCGCCAGTGTGGCTGTCGAGATTACCGGTCGGCTCGTCAGCGAACAGCACGTCCGGTTCGGCGGCGAAGGCGCGGGCGATGGCTACACGTTGCTGTTCGCCGCCGGAGAGCTGGCGCGGCGAGTGGGTCAGGCGCTGGCCGAGGCCGACGCGCTGGAGCAGTTGTGTGGCGCGCTCGCGGGCATCTTTGCGGCCGTCGAGTTCGAGCGGCAGCATGACGTTTTCCAGCGCATTGAGGCTGTCGAGCAGTTGAAAGGATTGAAAGACAAAGCCGACGTGCTCGGCGCGGATTCGTGCGCGCTGGTCTTCGTCGAGATTGCTCAGGCCCTGGCCGGCGAGAGTGACTTCGCCGCTGCTCGGCAGGTCGAGGCCGGCGAGCAGGCCGAGGAGGGTGGATTTGCCGGAACCGGACGCGCCGACGATGGCCAGGCTGTCGCCCTTGTTCAGTTCCAGGCTGAGTTCGTGCAGGATAGTCAGTTCACCTTCCGCGCTAGGGACCACTTTGCTGAGGTTCTTCGCGGTGAGAATGCTTGCGCCCATGGAGAATCCGATGCGTGTATGGTTTTTGAGTGCTGGCCTGGCCTTGATGTGCATGGCCCAGAACGCAGCGGCGGGTACTGTCCTGATCGTTGGCGATAGTATCAGCGCCGGTTTCGGCCTGGATACCCGTCTGGGGTGGGTGTCGCTGCTCGAGCAACGGCTCGAACAGGAGGGTTTCGACGATAAAGTGGTCAATGCCTCGATCAGTGGCGACACCAGTGCCGGAGGCCAGGCGCGGCTGCCGGCGCTGCTTGCAGAGCATAAGCCTGAGCTGGTAATCCTCGAGCTGGGTGGCAACGACGGCCTGCGCGGGATGCCGCCAACGCAATTGCAACAAAATCTTGCCTCGATGATCGACAGCTCACGCCAGAGCGGCGCCAAAGTGCTGTTGCTCGGCATGCAGCTGCCGCCCAATTATGGCAAGCGCTACACCGATTCGTTCGCCGAGGTTTACGGCAAGCTCGCAGATGAGAAAAAGGTCCCGTTGGTGCCGTTTTTTCTGGAAGGCGTAGGCGGTCATCCGGACTTGATGCAGGCCGACGGTCTGCACCCGGCCGCCGGGGCTCAGGGCAAGTTGCTGGAAAATGTCTGGCCGACGCTAAAACCGCTGTTATGAGGCTTTTCTAGTGGCAGGCTTTCGGCTAATGTGGCGCCCCCGAATTTGGAGCCCCCGATGCCGCGTCCTGCCTGGTCCCTGTTTGCCTACCAACTGATCGAGCCTGACGAGCAGCTGGACCTGTTCGCCTGCCAGGAAGTGCGGGTGCATCTGGTGACGCGTCAGCTGGAACTCGGTGGCTCGGCCGATCGCACCCTGTGCGGTAGCCTGTTGCCGGCGCAACCGCGCTGGTCGAGCGTGGATCGCCGGGTGTTTCAGGACCAGCGCCTGTGCTCGCTGTGCCGGGCGATTCTCGAATCGCAGAAGCGCGGCACCTCGCCGATCTGGCCTGAGCTGCGTTTCGAGCTCTGAGCGCTCAAGATCAAAGTGTGGGAGCGAGCCTGCTCGCGAAGGGGGTTTATCAATCGACATTTATGGTCGCTGACACACTGCTTTCGCGAGCAGGCTCGCTCCCACCTTGGAAGCACTCTGTCGCCTGTAATTGCGTGACCTCCCGAATCCCCGGGCCGCGGTGTACAATCGCGCCCTTATACCCTTGATGATCATGCGAAGGATTTTCCGGATGTTGCCGCGCTTTCCTGCCGTCACCCGCTGCCTGTCACTTGCCGCCCTGTGTGTGGCCGGTCCCGTTGCTGCATTGGAGCTTCCCCTGCCACCACCCGGCGAGGACATCGTCGGCCAGGTGCAGGTGATCAAAGCCAAGTACGAAGACACCTTCGCTGACTTGGGCACCACCTACGATCTGGGCTATTCGGAAATGGTCGCGGCCAACCCGGGCATCGATGCCTGGCTGCCGGGCGCCGGTACCGAGATCGTTCTGCCGACGCGTTTCATCCTGCCGCCGGGCCCGCGTGAAGGCATCGTCATCAACCTCGCCGAATACCGCCTCTATTACTACCCGAAAGGCCGCGACGTGGTGTACACCTTCCCGCTGGGCATCGGCCGTGAAGGCTGGGGCTCGCCGATCGCGCACACCTCGATCATCGCCAAGACGCCGAACCCGACGTGGACGCCTCCGGCCTCGATCAAGGCCGAGCACGCCGCTGACGGTGATCCGCTGCCGAATGTGGTGCCGGCCGGCCCTGACAACCCGCTGGGCCCGTTCAAGTTCACCCTCGGTACGCCGGGTTACCTGATCCACGGTTCGAACAAGAAGTTCGGCATCGGCATGCGCACCAGCCACGGTTGCTTCCGCATGTTCAACAACAATGTGCTGGAAATGGCCGGCATGGTCCCGGTCGGCACCTCGGTGCGCATCATCAACGACCCGTACAAGTTCGGTCGCAGTGGCGGCAAGGTCTATCTGGAAGCGCACACGCCGCTCGACGACAAGGGCAACCCGTCGGTGGTCGACAAGCACACAGCGGTGATCAACGCGATGCTCAAGCGTGAAGACATTACCAGCAACCTGCGCATGAACTGGGATGTGGTGCGTGATGTAGTCGCGGCCGAAGACGGCCTGCCGGTAGAGATCGCCGTGCCGAATACTTCGGCGCCGATGGTCAGCAGTGCACCGATCGATCTGCAGCAATAAGCATTGATCGAAAACCCGCCGAGGCGTGCAGCGTCGGCGGGTTTTTTATCGTCCGGAGAAAAGCGCCGGGCACAAAAAAGCCGACCCGGAAAACCGGATCGGCTCGATAACAATCCCGAGGGATTATTACTTGCGGCTAGCTTTTTCCAGCATGCGCAGAGCACGCTCGTTAGCTTCGTCAGCAGTCTGTTGTGCTTTTTGAGCAGCAGCCAGAGCTTCATCAGCTTTACGGTAAGCTTCGTCTGCACGAGCCTGGGAGCGAGCAGCTGCGTCTTCAGTAGCGGTCAGACGTGCTTCGGTTTCTTTCGATGCGCTGCTGCAACCGGTAGCCAGAACTGCGGCCAGAGCCAGAGCAGAGAATTTCAGAACGTTGTTCATCGTGTTCCCCTTCAAGGACTTTCAAATTAAGTGGCTGTCTCCTCACGATTGAGGAAATAGCCGGCGTACATACTACCCATTACTTGTAGTAAGTAAACTGACGTAGCGCAAGAAGCAAAAAAAATTGTAGGCGTTGATTCTTTTTCGAGCAACTTTTAACTGCGCTGTATAAAAAATATCCAGCTGCAAGCCCCGGCGTGAGCGACTCAAACCGAAAAAGTTCCCAGCGTTGCATGCTGTTTTTGCGACTTCGGCTAAAGTCCTTCTAAATGAATTCGTCCACACTTTTGTTCAGGTTCTGCGAAGCGCTTCGCGTATCTTTGTTGATGTTCAGGTGACTTTAAAAAAGGTTCCACGTCTTAAGTCTCAACATTCCGGCAATGTTCAGGCAAGCGGCACGCGAAGATCGTCTTGCGGCCCCACTTGCGAGCATCGAAGCCTTTGCCCCCGGACCCTCCGATGACGAGCGTACCTTGAGCATTTTTGCCAATGGTGCCTACTATTCAGCAGGTGTCAGGTTGCGCGAGATCGGTGTGGCTCTTCTCGGTGTCCATCAGGCACGGGGTGGCGTAGATGTTCCTTCGCCGGGAAAACATCGGTAAGGTAGGGGTCACAATCCAAGACCCGCGAGGAGTAGTGATGAGCGAGGCGTTGTCCATCCACCATGACCAGGCTGGTCATCAATTCGAGACCACTGTGGACGGTCATCGTGCTTACCTGACCTACATGGATCTGGGCAAGCAGACCCTGGATATCTATCGCACCTTCGTGCCCAATGCCCTGCGCGGCCGTGGCATTGCCGCAGCGCTGACCGAACGCGCGCTGCAATACGCCGAAGAAATGGGCTACACGGTGATTCCGTCATGCTCCTACGTCGAGCGCTACATGGAACGCCATCAGCGCCGCGCCGCGAAGATCTGAACCGCACACACAAAAACGCCGGACAATGTCCGGCGTTTTTTTATACCCGTAAAACCGTGCTTACGTGCGCTGACGCTTCGGCAATACGTCCTTGAGCTTGGCGTGCATGCTGCGCAAGGTGTTTTCGGTAGCGGACCAATCGATGCAGGCATCGGTGATCGACACGCCGTATTGCAGGTCGGCGAGGTCTTTCGGAATCGCCTGGCAGCCCCAGTTCAGGTGGCTTTCAACCATCAGGCCGATGATCGACTGGTTGCCTTCGAGGATCTGGTTGGCGACGTTCTCCATTACCAGCGGTTGCAGGGCCGGGTCCTTGTTGGAGTTGGCGTGGCTGCAATCGACCATGATGTTCGGCTTGATCTTCGCCTTGTGCAGCGCCTGCTCGCAGAGGGCCACGCTGACCGAATCATAGTTCGGCTTGCCATTACCGCCACGCAGCACCACGTGACCGTAGGCGTTGCCTTTGGTGGTGACGATCGACACGCCACCTTCCTGGTTGATGCCGAGGAAACGGTGCGGGCTGGACACCGACTGCAAGGCGTTGATCGCCACGGTCAGGCCGCCGTCGGTGCCGTTCTTGAAGCCGACCGCCGAGGACAGGCCGGAAGCCATTTCGCGGTGAGTCTGCGATTCGGTGGTACGCGCGCCGATGGCCGACCAGCTGATCAGATCCTGCAGATACTGCGGGGAGATCGGGTCGAGGGCTTCGGTGGCGGTCGGCAGGCCTTTTTCGGCCAGGTCGAGCAACAGCTGGCGACCGATGTGCAGACCGTCCTGGATCTTGAACGAGTCATCGAGGTACGGATCGTTGATCAGACCTTTCCAGCCAACCGTTGTGCGCGGCTTCTCGAAATACACGCGCATGACCAGATACAGAGTGTCGGAGACTTCCTCGGCGAGCACTTTGAGGCGGTCGGCATATTCGTGGGCAGCCTTGATGTCGTGGATCGAGCACGGGCCGATCACGACGAACAGACGGTGGTCGGTGCCATCGAGAATGTTGCGAATGACTTCGCGGCCCTTGGTGACGGTGCGCAGGGCGGCGTCGCTCAGGGGGATATCACGCTTGAGCTGATCGGGAGTGATCAGGGTCTCGTTAGAGGCGACGTTTAGGTCGTTGATCGGTAAATCAGCCATCGTTTACTCGTCAGGTCACGGGTGCCGGCCGCCAGCGATCCCCGCGCGGCGGAGCACAGCAGATTTAGCGCGTCGGGGGAGCCGAACCTTAGCGCGTCAGACGCGGCTCGACAATGGGCAAACCGTGCTTTAGTCCAGCGCTGGCTGCGCAAAAGCCTTGCGGAGGTTGTCGTGGGAGAACTCTTCGGCATGCTCCTCGACCCATTGCAGAGCCAGCGCCTGGATATCCTGCAGGTCATCGTGGCTGTCCTGCATGCGCGAATAGCGTTCGATCTGACACACCTGCTCACCCATTCGCGCGCTGAACAGGGTCTGTTCGTCAGTGAAGGCGATGCCCACCAGATAGCCTTTTTTACGGCGCAGACACCAGGCCACGTAGCCCGGACAGCAGAAGTCGGCATTCAGCGTCGGCATGCGTACTTGCAGCGCAGTGCCGTGGCGCCAGGCGCGGTGGTAATTGCAAGCGATGCCGCCGAGGCTGATAGTGTGCAGCTGTTGTCTGGAAATGCATTCAGGCTTGAGTAACGTCAATTCAACCGGCACTTCGTCCGGATGAGGAATGAAACGTCCCATGAGCACAGACTCCCTGTGTCGGCCATCTGACATTGTTTCACCCAGTATAGTGGTCGAATCCGAGCTGACCGACTTCGACGCCGACCAGCGGCTGCTGGCGATGAAAGGGGTTTGCCTGGTGATTTTCACCAGCGTCGGCTGCGCCAGTTGTCGCTATGCCCGCGAGGTGGTGCCGGGTATGCCGCTGGCGATCAATCGGCTGTGCTGGATCGACGCCGGCAACAACGGCGGGCTGGTCGAGCGTTATCAGGTGTTTCATTTGCCGGCGCTGTTTGTGGTGCGCGACGGCGAGTTCTTTGGCGCCGTGCACAGCCGCCTGACGGTTGATGGGCTCAACCAGGCAGTGGCACAGGCGCTGGGTCGAATTGCAGAGGAGTTGCCATGAGCGAGACAGTCAGCAAACCGGTGGTGGGGATTATCGGCACCGGTGCAATCGGTGGGTTTTACGGGGTGATGCTGGCGCGTGCCGGTTTCGACGTGCACTTCTTGTTGCGCAGCGAATTTTCCGCCGTGGCTGAGCACGGTTTGCAGATCAACAGTGCGGTGCATGGCCCGATGACGCTGCATCCGGCCAATGCCTACTGCGCCGCCGCAGATATGCCGCCCTGCGACTGGCTGCTGGTTGGCACCAAGACCACCAGCAATGCCGGTCTCGCGCCGGCGATCATTCACGCGGCCAAACCTGACGCCAGAGTACTGTTGCTGCAAAACGGTCTGGATGTCGAAGACAGCCTGCGTCCGCTGCTGCCGGATTCGCTGCATCTGCTCGGCGGCCTGTGCCTGATCTGCGTGAATCGCGAAGGCCCGGGGCAGATTACCCATCAGGCCCTTGGCGCGGTGAACGTCGGTTACCACAGCGGCTCGGCCATTGATGAAGTAGCGCGCATGGCGATCGTCGAGGAGGGCGCCGGACTGTTTCGCGCGGCCGGCATTGAGTCGCAGGCGATGGCCAATCTGCATCAGGCGCGCTGGCAGAAACTGGTGTGGAATATTCCCTATAACGGCCTTTCGGTGTTGCTCGGCGCGGGCACTGAAGCGCTGATGCGCGACGCCGACAGCCGCACGTCGATTCAGGCGTTGATGGCCGAAGTGGTGCAGGGCGCCCGGGCCTGTGGATACGAGATCCCGCCCGGCTATGCCGAGTACCTGTTCACCATGACGGAAAAAATGCCCGATTACTGGCCGAGCATGTACCACGACTTTGCACACAAGCGTCCGCTGGAACTGGAGGCGATCTACGCCCGGCCACTGGCGGCGGCGAAAGCGGCTGGCTATGAATTGCCGCGCATCGAGGCGTTGTATCGCCATTTGGGTTTTATCGACCGACGCAATATTTGAGTCGGAGGCTTGGGGGGCAGCATGGCCAATAACATCGATGACAAACTGGTGCTGGCGATTTCCTCGCGCGCCTTGTTCGACCTGAGCGAAAGCCACAAGGTCTACCTGTCGAGCGGCGTCGAAGCCTATCGGCAATATCAGATCGAGCACGAAGACGAAATCCTTGCGCCGGGCGATGCGTTCCCGCTGGTGGAAAAACTCCTGAGCCTGAACAGCCGTCTCGGCCGCGCGCGGGTCGAGGTGATTCTGGTTTCCCGTAACAGCGCCGATACCGGGCTGCGCGTGTTCAATTCGATTCACCATTATGGGCTGGCGATTTCCCGCGCGGCGTTCGTTGGTGGGCGCAGCCCTTATCCGTATCTGAAAGCGTTTGGCTGTGATCTGTTTCTCTCGACCCACGCCGAAGACGTGCGTGCGGCGTTGGATGCCGGGTTCGCAGCGGCAACCATTCTGTCCGGTGGCGCCAGCCGTGCGGCCAGCGATGAATTGCGCATTGCCTTCGACGGTGATGCGGTGATTTTTTCCGACGAGTCCGAGCGCGTCTATCAGTCCGGTGGCCTCGAGGCGTTTCAGGCCAAGGAACGCGAATCGGCGCGCGAGCCATTGCGCGGCGGGCCGTTCAAGGGGTTTCTGGCAGCGCTGAATCTCTTGCAGCGCGAGTTTCCCGATGACGATTGCCCGATCCGCACGGCGCTGGTGACCGCGCGGTCGGCACCGGCCCACGAGCGGGTGATTCGCACACTGCGCGAATGGGATATCCGTCTCGACGAATCGCTGTTTCTCGGGGGGCTGACCAAATCGGCGTTCCTCGAAGCCTTCGCTGCCGACGTGTTCTTCGATGACCAGACCGGCCATTGCGAGCTGGCCCGGGAAGTGGTCGCCACCGGCCACGTGCCCCATGGCATCAGCAACGAACCGCCGATCTAGAGCCTTTTCATTCAGGACGTTGCGTCGCACGTCGCACTCGCCAAGGCACTGCTAAGCTGAATCAATCTCCGCCATCGTTGGCTCGCGAGGAGGTCCCGATGATTCGCTCAATGCTGTATGCCACCGACCTCGGTCTTTATGCACCGTTCGTGATGCAGCATGCCCTGGCGTTGGCGCGCACCTTCAATGCCGATCTGTATGTAGTGCACGCGGTGGAACCCATGGGCCTGTTTGCCGAGTCGGTGCTGCAGAGCTATCTCGACGAACAGGCATTGAACGAATTCCATAGTCAGGGTCTGAAAACAGTCATCGCCAATATCGAACAACGGGTGCTCGACAGCTTTCGTGAAGAACTGGGGGACGACGGCGAACAGGATCTGCAGCGCATTCGCGCCGTGCGCGTGCTGCAGGGCGACCCGTCGCAGGTGATTCTCGAACAGGTGCACAAGCTCTCGGTCGATCTGCTGATCGTCGGCAGTCACAGCCATGGCGTCGGTGCAGAAACGCCGTTGGGGCGCACGGCGGCGCGGGTTCTGCAACTGGCCAAGGTGCCGGTGTATCTGGTGCCACTGATGGAGCGCCGCCGGCGCGAAGATCGTTGAAGCAGGAATAATGGCGTTTTGATAAAAAGTTCTAGATTTATTCTTCAAACCATTAATATAGTTATATACCGTCGCTGATGCCCGTGGCGTCTACCTGCTTTGAGGGATTGATATGAAGCTTCAACAACTGCGCTACATCTGGGAAGTGGCGCACCACGACCTCAACGTTTCCGCTACCGCCCAAAGCCTGTACACCTCGCAGCCGGGCATCAGTAAGCAGATCCGCCTGCTGGAAGACGAACTGGGTGTCGAAGTCTTTGCCCGCAGTGGCAAGCACCTGACCCGCGTCACCCCGGCCGGCGAGCGCATCATCACCACCGCCGGCGAGATTCTGCGCAAAGTCGAAAGCATCAAGCAGATTGCCCAGGAATTCTCCAACGAGAAAAAAGGCACCCTGTCGATCGCCACTACCCACACCCAGGCGCGTTATGCGCTGCCGCCGGTGATCAGCAATTTCATCAAGCAATACCCGGACGTGGCCCTGCACATGCATCAGGGCTCGCCGATGCAGATCGCCGAAATGGCCGCTGACGGCACCGTCGATTTCGCCATTGCCACCGAGGCACTGGAGCTGTTCGGCGATCTGGTGATGATGCCTTGCTACCGCTGGAACCGTTGCGTGGTCGTGCCTCATGGGCACCCGCTGACCAAGCTGCCGAAGCTGACCCTCGAAGCCCTGGCCGAATACCCGATCGTCACTTATGTGTTCGGTTTCACCGGCCGCTCCAAGCTCGACGAAGCCTTCAGCCATCGTGGCCTGACGCCGAAAGTGGTGTTCACCGCCGCTGACGCCGACGTGATCAAAACCTACGTGCGCCTGGGTCTGGGCGTGGGCATCGTGGCTAAAATGGCCGTCGATACCAAACTCGACAACGACCTGGTGGTGCTGGACGCCAGCGAGCTGTTCGAGTCGAGCATCACCAAGATCGGTTTCCGTCGCGGCACGTTCCTGCGTGGCTTCATGTGCGACTTCATCGAGAAGTTCGCCCCGCACCTGACCCGCGAAGTCATGGCCAAGGCCATTCAGTGCCACAACAAGCAAGAGCTGGAAGAGCTGTTCGACGGCGTCGAACTGCCAGTGCACTAAGCACCCGCTTCAGAGCACCTCGGTGACAGCGAACTGTTGCCGGGTGCCCGCCACCAGAATCTCCACCTCATCACCCTCGAACTTGCCCAGCAGGCTTTTGCCCAGTGGCGAGCGCGGGGTGATGACGGTTATCGGTTGACCCACCACGTCGACTTTCAGCCCCGCCGCATCCGGGGCGAGAAACAGCCATTGCTCGCGACCCTTTTCGTCTTCCAGACCGAGCAGGGCGCCGACTTCGATACCGCGGTTTGCATCGTAGGCACGCAACGTCAGGTTCTGGCACAGCGCCAGTGACTGACGGATTTCCTCGACCCGTTTCGCCTGACCGGCGGCCAGATACGACGCCTCCAGCCCCAGCGTGTCGTATTTGTTTTCGGCGATGTTTTCTTCGTGGGTCGCGGTTTCGTAAGCGGTTTGCGCGGCGCGCTCGGCAATGTCGAGGTCGATGCGCAGCTTGTCGATAATCAATTGGTGGACACTGTGTTTGTTCATGATCAATCGCAGAATTGCAAAACGTTGGCGCGGCTCTTTTCGGTCGGCGCGGTCTGGTCCTGCTGCAGCCAGAACTGGCATTTCGGGTTGGATGCATTGCGCGAATTGGCGCGCGCCTGATCCAGCCGGGCCTGCTGTTCATTCTTGCGCAGGTTTTCTTCGTACTGCTGGAACATCGGCGTTGGCGGCGGCCCAACGTCCGGCTGTGGCTCGACGGCTGCTGGTGGATTGACGCGCTGCTGCACCGCTTGCGCGACCGGGGCCCATTGCTCGGCAAAAAACAGACGCGATAGCAGCCAGCAAGTCAGCGCAATCGCGAGGAACCCCAGCCACAGGCCCAGCGCAATACTGCCGGTCAGCTGTAGCGCGCTAAGCTGAACGGGCAAGGGACGACGCGGATTGGGACGGTAGGGCATGGCGGCCTCCTGGCGGATGGTTGCGGGCAAGTGGCGATTGTCGCACGAAGATTAATCGCCGTCGGCTCTTCTGCGCGAGGGCATTTATGCGGACAATCGAGGTTTTTTGCCAACGGGAGAAAGGCATGCCTGAAGTGAAACCCCGCTGGGACATTTTCTGCACCGTGGTCGATAACTATGGCGACATCGGCGTGACCTGGCGCCTGGCCCGGCAAGTGGTGGCCGAACATGCCTTGCCGGTGCGCCTGTGGGTGGATGATCTGCGCGCCTTCGAGCGTATCTGCCCAGAGATCGATATCGATCTTGCGCAGCAGTGGCAGCAGGGTGTCGAGGTGCATCAGTGGCCGAAGCAATGGCTGCACGCCGACTCAGCCGACGTAGTCATCGCAGCCTTCGCCTGTCAGTTGCCCACTGATTACATGGACAGCATGGCCGCCCGGGCTACGCCGCCGCTGTGGCTCAACCTCGATTATCTCAGCGCCGAAGACTGGGTCAGCGGCTGCCACGGCTTGCCGTCGGTGAAATACAAAACGGTGCAGAAGTTCTTTTTCTTTCCGGGCTTCAAACCGGGCACCGGCGGCCTGCTGCGTGAACGCAGGTTGCTAGAACAGCGTCGGCAGTTTCAGCAGGATCGATCGGCCCAGCGACATTTCCTGCAAGGCCTGGGCATCGATCCTGTACCCGGCGCACAGTTGATCTCGTTGTTTGCTTACGAGAATGCCGGGTTGGCCAGTTGGCTGGATGTGCTGGCCGCCGATGCACAGCCGACTCACCTGCTGGTGCCGGAAGGGCGGATTCTCGGCGATGTGGCGTGCTGGCTGGACGTGGAAACCTTGATGGTCGGCGCGATTCACCAGCGTCAGTCACTCACCGTGCAAGTGCTGCCGTTCGTCCGTCAGGACCAATACGATCATTTGCTCTGGTGCTGCGATTTCAACGCGGTGCGCGGTGAAGACTCGTTCGTGCGCGCGCAATGGGCGGGGCGACCGATGCTCTGGCACATCTATCAGCAGGACGACGACATCCATCTGGACAAGCTCGATGCTTTTCTCGCGCTCTACACCAAAGACCTTTCGCCTGCTGCTGCGCAGGCGATGAACGGTCTGTGGCGCGCCTGGAGCGCTGGCCAACCGATCGGCGAGCACTGGCTGGCGGCGCGAAATCATTGGCCGGAACTCGAGGAAAATGCTGAGGCATGGTGTCTGGAACGAGCCTTGCAGGCGGATCTTGCCACGGCGCTGGTGCAGTTTTACCTAAATTGGATATGATACGCGGCCTAGATTTTTGTAAATCCCATCCAAATTCGGATATCCGCAATGAAAACTGGTAAAGAACTCAAACCCGGTACCGTGATCCGTATCGACAACGATCCTTGGCTGGTTCAGAAAGCTGAATTCACCAAGTCGGGCCGTAACAGCGCGATCATGAAGACCAAGCTGAAGAACCTGCTGACCGGTTACAAGACCGAAACCGTTTACGGTGCGGACGACAAACTGGACGACGTGATCCTGGATCGTAAAGAAGCCACCCTGTCGTTCATCAGCGGTGACACCTACACGTTCATGGACACCACTGACTACACCATGTACGAGCTGAACGCCGAAGACATCGAAAGCGTTCTGCCTTTCGTTGAAGAAGGCATGACCGACGTTTGCGAAGCCGTGTTCTTCGAAGAGCGTCTGGTTTCCGTAGAGCTGCCGACCACCATCGTGCGTCAGGTTGACTACACCGAAGGCTCCGCTCGCGGTGACACTTCCGGCAAGGTGATGAAGCCTGCCAAACTGAAGAACGGTACCGAACTGTCGGTTGCCGACTTCATCGAAATCGGCGACATGATCGAGATCGATACCCGCGAAGGCGGTTCCTACAAAGGTCGTGCGAAATAAGCACTGCTTTTTGCGGAAAGAAAAAACCCGACCATCGAGTCGGGTTTTTTTGTGCCTGTTCGCAATCCTGTGGGAGCGAGCCTGCTCGCGAATGCGGTATGTCATTCAATGAAGCGCTGTCTGACGGGACGCTTTCGCGAGCAGGCTCGCTCCCACAATGGGACTGTGTTTATTTCAAGTGTTGCTTCAGTTCTTCAGAAGCCTGCAACATCGCCGAACGCACCGCCGGCACCTGGCTGACCACGTTGAGCAAACCGTAATCGTGGATCATGCCGTTGTAACGCACCGACGTTACCGGCACTCCGGCCTCGTCGAGTTTGCGTGCGTAGGCTTCGCCTTCATCACGCAACACGTCGGCACTGGCGGTCTGCACCAGGGCAGGCGGCAGGCCTTTGAGTTGCGCGGTGGTGGCGCGCAGCGGTGAGGCGTAGATCTCGTTGCGCTGTGTGGCGTCGGTGGTGTAGTTGTCCCAGAACCACTTCATCATGTTGCGGGTGAGGAAGTGCCCTTCGGCGTACTGGTTATACGAACCGGTGTCGAAGTTGGCGTCGGTCACCGGCCACAGCAGCACCTGGAATTTGATCGCCGGGGTGCCCTTGTCCTTGGCCATCAGTGCAACCACTGCGGCCATGTTGCCGCCGACGCTGTTGCCGGCCACGGCCAGGCGCTTGCCGTCGACGTTGATCTCCTTGCCGTGTTCCGCCACCCACTTGGTCGCAGCGTAGGCCTGGTTGATCGCCACCGGGTAATGCGCTTCCGGCGAAGGTGTGTAGTTGACGAACACCGCCGCCGCCCCCGAACCGACCACGAGATCGCGCACCAGACGTTCGTGAGTCGGGAAGTCCCCCAGCACCCAGCCGCCGCCGTGGAAGAACATGAACACCGGCAGCTCACCGTTGACCCCGGCCGGCCGGACGATGGTCAGGCTCAACGGTTGGCCATCGACCTGCACGGTCTTCTCGCTGACATCGGCTTTGGGCAACGTCAACTTGACCCCGGACTGCGCGCCGACCAGCACGGCGCGGGCATCCTTGGGCGACAGCTGCTCGATCGGCTTGCCGCTGCCGGCATTCAGCGCATCGAGAAACGCCTGGGTGTTGTGTTCGACATCACCGGCGAAAGCGCTGTGCACCGACAGGGCGAGAAGAGTACCGGTCAAGACTTTGCTGAAAGTGTTCATGTTCAATTTTCCTTGTTCGGGCCGGGGGCTTCAGTACTTACACGGTGACGTGCAGACGGACATCGACGTTGCCACGGGTGGCGTTGGAGTACGGGCAGACCTGGTGAGCAGCGTCGACCAGCGACTGCGCGTCGGCTTGTTCCAGACCCGGCAGGCTGATGTGCAAATCGATGTCCAGACCGAAACCGCCAGGGATCTGGCCGATGCCGACGTGGGCGGTGATCGACGCGTCGTCAGGAATCTTGCGCTTGGTCTGGCTGGCAACGAATTTCAGTGCGCCGATGAAGCAGGCCGAGTAGCCGGCAGCGAACAGTTGCTCAGGGTTGGTCGCCGCGCCGCCAGCACCGCCGAGTTCTTTCGGCGTGGCCAGTTTGACGTCGAGGACGTTGTCGCTGGAGATCGCACGACCGTCACGGCCGCCAGTGGAAGTTGCGATTGCGGTGTAGAGAGTTTGCATGATGTGAGCCTCATTGGTTGTGGTTTTGTGCGCTAATTGTTTGCGCGCTAAGTAGGTGTGAAGAGAATGTATAGCGCTAATGTTTAGCGCGCAAGATAAATTTTCGGAAAATGGTGCGCTTTGCTCAAGGGCAAAGCGTGCCAGGGGAGCGTAAGGCTTGATCTAGAGCACTTGACGAGGAAATTCAGGCGGGAAAAATATTTTTGTAGGCGCTGAAATCAATGTGGGAGCGAGCCTGCTCGCGAACGCGTCCTGTCAGGCGACACCCGCTTCGTCTGATGCACCGCTTTCGCGAGCAGGCGCGCTCCCACAGGGGAATGGGGTGGGGCTTAATTCAGGCTGTCTTGCAGGTGTCCGCGCAGCGCTTGCAACTCGGCCTGCAACTTCTGCAGGCGTTCAAGGGTGAAGCCGCTGGCGCCGAGAATGCACTGCGGCACGGTCTGCGCCTTGTCGCGCAATGCCCGGCCTGCTGCGGTCAGTTCGACAATCACCACACGTTCATCTTCACGGCTGCGGGTGCGGCTGAGCAGGCCCTCGGCTTCCAGGCGTTTGAGCAATGGCGTCAGCGAACCCGGATCGGTCAGCAGGCGCGCGCTGATTTCTCCGACGGTCAAAGCATCCTTCTCCCACAGCACCATCATCGCCAGATACTGCGGATAGGTCAGGCCCAGCGCCTGCAACAGCGGCTTGTAGACCTTGGTCATCATCAGCGAAGTTGAGTGAAGGGCGAAGCACGCCTGATTGTCGAGCAGCAGGTCGTCGCAGTTGTCGCGTTCGGAAGTCATGTCAAAGCCTTGATCGTTGATCGTTGATCGTTTTTTAATCTAGCGCTCGAATCTTTAAGGCGCCAGATAAATATGCCCGGCGTCAGTGCCGGGCGAATTGCCGTTGCAGCGCCAGATCCCACGGCGGCACCGGGCTGAAGCGGGTTTTCAGATATTCCAGCAACAAACGACTGCGCGAATGAATCTGCTGTTCCATGCGTAGCGCATAAATGCCGGTGGACTCCGGCGGCGGCAAGCCGTTTTCGCAGAACAGCGGCACCAGCTCGCCGCGCAGCAGGTATTCACCGGCCAGCCAGGTCGGCAGGTGTGCGACGCCCAGACCCGCCGCCGCGCCACACGCCAAGGCTTCGGCGTTGTTGGCGCTCAGGCGCACCCGCGATGGCCGGTGCAATTGCATTTGCCCGTCCACTTCGAATTTCCACGCGAAGGGCGGGGCGAGGCCTTCCCAGTCGAGGCCATCGTGTTCGCTCAATTGCGCCGGGTGCTCGGGCACGCCACGTTGCTTGAGATAGTCAGGGCTGGCGCAGGCCACGCGGACCATGCTCGCCAGTGGAGTAGCGACCAGGCGCGAGTCAGCCAACTGCCCGGTACGCAGCACCAGATCGACCTTGCCCAGACTGGTGCCGGCCATGTCGCTGAAGCTGTCGATCAGATGCATCTGCACATCGAGTCCCGGGTACAGCAGGAGAAAGTCGGCCATCACCGGCGCCAGATGCCGCCGTCCGAACGCTGCTGGTGCATCGATGCGGATCAGCCCTTCCGGCGCGCTGCTCAACGAAACGGCCTCGGCGCGGGCCAGCTGCAACTCGGCGATGATCCGTCGCGCCCGCTCGGCAAAGGCCAGGCCGGCCGCAGTCGGCAATACCGCATGGGTACTGCGCACGAACAGCTGGCTGCCGACAGCACTTTCCAGGCTGTCGATGCGCCGCGCCACGGCGGAAGGTGTCAGCGGATGACGGCGCGACGCGGCTGAAAAGCTGCCACTTTCCAGCACATCGAGAAACAGACCGAGCTGATCGGTCAACTGGTTGGGATTCATGGCAAACCACGCTTGTGCAAAATCGGCACAGCCATTGTGCGTTGCTGTGCGTTTCCCCGCTAGGCGCGAGTGCGTAGCATTGGCCGCCTGTCGTTAGAGGATTACGCTTGTGATGGATTTTCTGTTGTACCTGCTGTTCGGCGCTGCCCTTGGCACATTGGGCGGGATCTTTGGCATTGGCGGCGGCTTGATCGCGATTCCGTTGCTCGGCGTGTGGTTCGGCCTCGATCAGCAGATCGCCCAAGGCACGGCGCTGGTGATGGTGGTGCCAAATGTGATGTTGGCGCTGTGGCGTTATCACCAGCGCAACCGCATCGAATTGCGCCATGCGCTGCCGTTGGCGGTGATGGGATTCAGCTTCGCCTGGCTCGGCTCGATCTGGGCGGTGGGGATCGATGCGCAAACCATGCGCATCGGCTTTGTCGCGTTTCTGGTGGCGCTGTCGGCCTATAACCTGTTGAAGATGTTCGGTCCGCGCCCCGCGCCGACTGCCGAGATGCGCTATTCGTGGCCGTGGCTGGGCGTGCTCGGCGCCGCGTCGGGAACCATGGGCGGGTTGTTCGGCGTGGGCGGTGCGGTGGTGGCCACGCCAGTGCTGACCAGCCTGTTCGGCACCACGCAAGTGGTCGCTCAGGGCTTGTCTCTGGCATTGGCTTTGCCGAGCACCGGCGTGACGCTGGTGACCTACGCCGTGCACCACGAAGTCGACTGGATGATCGGCCTGCCTCTGGCTGTCGGTGGTCTGCTCAGCATCAGCTGGGGCGTGAAAGTTGCCCACGCCATGCCGGAAAAGCTGCTGCGCGGACTGTTTTGCGGCTTCCTCGTGCTGTGTGCGGTGATGCTCGCGTTTAAAGTTTGAAGCCTTCGACGATGTGCTCGGCCAGGCACTCGGTGATTGGTGACGGGTTGTTCAGATTGCGGATCAGCATGATGCTTGCCTCGGGCAACAGCGGCAGGTCTTCGGCGGCGCCGAGGATGCGCATGTCCGGGGTAATCAGGCTCTCCAGTTGCGCGGTGATCGCCAGCCCCGCGCTGACCACGGCCATCAGCGCCGACAGGCTGCTGCTGTTGTAGGCGATGCGGTAATCGCGGCCCATGGCGTCCAGCGCATTGCACGCCCACAAGCGGCAGAAACAGTCACTGTTGAACATCGCCAGGGGCAGCGGCGTCTGTTCGTGGGCGCTGAAATTCTGCGCCTCGGCCCAGACAAAGCGCTCCTTGCGCAACAACTGGCCAATCTCGTTGCCCGGCTCACGGGTGACGATCGACAAGTCCAGATCGGTGCGTTGCAGCAACTGCTTGCTCGATTCGCAATGCACTTCGATCTGGATCAGCGGATAGAACTGCGCGAACCGCGAGAGGATGCCCGGCAGAAAGCGCATCACATAATCATCCGGCGTGCCGATGCGCACGGTGCCGACCATGTGCGGCTCGCGCAGGGTGTTGAACACCTCACTGTGCAGTTTGAGGATGCGCCGCGCGTAACCGAGCAGCACCTGGCCTTCAGCGGTCAGGCGCACCTGGCGCCCATCGCGTTCGAACAACTGGCGCTGCAACACGTCTTCTTCCAGGCGTTTCATCTGCATGCTCACCGCCGACTGAGTGCGATTGACCATCTCGCCAGCACGGGTGAAACCGCCCTGATCGGCAATCGCGACGAAGGTGCGCAGGACATCGGTATCGATACTGGGGTAAGCGGACAATTGATGAATCTCCGTGATGCATGCCATCAGAAACATTCGTTGGATTGATCTTAGCGCCAGCGCGAGACTTGAGCCATCCACAAAAGGAGGCAAGACGATGAAAGGTCAAAGAGAGTTTGCAAGCGAAGAACAGCTTTCCGGTCATGGCCATATCGTGTCCGATCTGCTGCACAAGTTCAGTCGTTGGTATGAGCTGCATCGTGAACGGGAAATGCTCGCCGGCCTCAGCGACGAAGCGTTGAAGGACATCGGCATCAGCCGCGCTGATGTCGAGCATGAAACCGTGCGGCCGTTCTGGGACGACCCGATGCATAAATGATGAGGCTATCGCTACACAAACCCCTTTCAGGTGAGGTAGGTTGCGAGCAGACATGGAGGAATAAATGCCCGCGACAGTGTCCTTTTCCCTCAAACAGGCGCGACGTCTGGCGCTGACTGCCCAAGGGTTCAACGGGCGCCAGCCGCCGACTGTCACCGCCAGCCATCTCAACCGGCTGATCGAACGGCTGGGCCTGCTGCAAATCGATTCCGTCAATGCCGTGGTGCGCTCGCACTACCTGCCGCTGTTTTCTCGCCTTGGTTCCTATTCCTCTGACTTGCTCGACCAGGCTGCCTGGAGTTCCGGGCGTCGGCGCACGCTGTTCGAATATTGGGGCCACGAAGCGTCGCTGCTGCCGCTGGCGATGTATCCGTTGCTGGGCTGGCGCATGCAGCGGGCCAGGCGTGGCGAGGACATCTATCAGCACTTGGCGAAGTTTGGTCGCGAACAACAGGACACCATTCGCCGCGTGCTGGCCACGGTTGAAGAGCGGGGCGCACTGGGCGCCGGCAGTCTGTCGACCCGCGAAGACAAGGCCGGGCCATGGTGGGACTGGAGTGCCGAGAAACACGCGCTGGAATGGCTGTTCGCCGCAGGCGAGGTGACGGTGGCGGGGCGACGCGGGTTTGAGCGTTTGTACGATTTACCCGAGCGGGTGATTCCGGCAGCGATCCTGCAGCAGCCGCTGCCGGATGAGGCCGAAGCACAACGCGGTTTGCTGTTGCACGCAGCGCAAGCGCTGGGCGTCGGTACGGAGAAAGATTTGCGTGATTATTTCCGGCTGAATCCTGCGGATGCGCGGCCGCGTCTGGCTGAGCTGCTTGAGGCGGGACAGTTGCAGATGTGCGAAGTCGGCGATTGGCGGCAGATCGCCTATTGCCTGCCGGAGCCCAAAGTGCCGCGCAAGGTCATCGCCAGTGCGCTGCTGTCGCCGTTCGACTCGCTGATCTGGGAGCGCAGCCGCACCGAGCGCTTGTTCGATTTTCGCTATCGCCTGGAGATTTACACGCCGCAGCCCAAGCGTGTGTATGGCTATTACGTGCTGCCGTTTTTGCACAATGAGCGGATCGCCGCGCGGGTTGATCTACGCGCCGAGCGGGCGGCGGGGCAGTTGGCGGTGCATGCGGTTCACGAGGAGGAGTCGGGGATGGATGAGGAAGGGATGCTGGCGCTGGCAGTGAATTTGCGGCGGCTGGCGAATTGGTTGGGGTTGGCGCGGGTGCAGTTGAATTGTCAGCGTGAGAGTGCGGCTCGGCTCAGGCTGGCATTGGCGCAGATTGAGGGTGCCTGAGCCGGCCCTTTCGCGAGCAGGCTCGCTCCCACACGGAAAGCGCATTCCAAATGTGGGAGCGAGCTTGCTCGCGAACGGGGGCGACGCGGTCTAGCGCCGGACCTGCTTCAACGTCTCGGCAATCAAAAACGCCAGTTCCAGCGACTGATCGGCATTCATCCGTGGATCACAGTGGGTGTGATAACGGTCGGACAAGCCATCCTCGGTAATCGGCCGTGCGCCGCCGATGCATTCGGTGACGTTCTGTCCGGTCATCTCGATGTGGATGCCGCCGGCATAACTGCCTTCCGCTTCGTGCACCTGGAAGAACTGCTTCACTTCGCCAAGAATCTGCGCGAAGTCACGGGTCTTGTAGCCGCTGCTGGCCTTGATGGTGTTGCCGTGCATCGGGTCGGAGCTCCACAGCACTTGCTTGCCTTCGCGATGCACCGCGCGGATCAGTGCCGGCAGATGATCGCCGACCTTGTTCGCACCCATCCGCGCAATCAGGTTCAAGCGGCCCGGATCGTTGTCCGGGTTGAGCACGTCGATCAGGCGGATCAGGTCATCGGGGTTCATGCTCGGGCCGACCTTGACCCCGATCGGGTTGTTCACCCCGCGCAGGAATTCGACATGCGCGCCGTCGAGCTGGCGGGTGCGGTCGCCGATCCACAGCATGTGCGCCGAGCAATCGTAGTAATCGTTGGTCAGGCTGTCGCGGCGCACGAAGGCTTCTTCGTAGTTCAGCAGCAGCGCTTCGTGGGCGGTGAAGAAACTGGTTTCGCGCAGTTGCGGCGAGCTGTCCATGCCACAGGCGCGCATGAACGCGAGGGTTTCATCGATGCGGTCGGCCAGGTGGCTGTACTTCTCGGCCAGCGCCGAGTTGGCGATGAAATCCAGATTCCACTTGTGCACTTGGTGCAGGTCGGCAAAACCGCCCTGAGCGAAAGCGCGCAACAGGTTCAGGGTCGCCGTGGACTGATGGTAGGACTGCAGCAAACGCTCCGGATCCGGCACGCGGCTCTTTTCGTCGAAGCCGATGCCATTGACGATGTCGCCGCGATAGGCCGGAAGGGTGACCCCGGCGATGGTTTCGTCGTTGGCCGAACGCGGCTTGGCGAACTGACCGGCCATGCGTCCGACCTTGACCACCGGGCAACCGGCAGCGAAGGTCATGACGATCGCCATCTGCAGCAACACTTTGAAGGTGTCGCGAATCTTCGCGGCGGAGAATTCGGCGAAGCTTTCCGCGCAATCGCCGCCCTGCAACAGAAACGCGCGGCCCTGGGTGACTTCGGCGAACTGCCGGCGCAGCTCGCGCGCTTCGCCGGCAAACACCAGCGGCGGATAACTGGCCAGTGTCTGCTCGACCTGGCGCAGGTGCGCGGCGTCGGGGTATTGCGGTTGTTGCTGGATCGGCAGGGCGCGCCAGCTGTCAGGGCTCCACGGTTGGCTCATCACGGTCTCGAAGTTCATACGCAGGGGAGCGCCATGTTAGCAGCAATTAGTGCGTGACCTGTTCCCGCCCCATCGCCGACAATCGCCGCTTTGCCACGGCGCCACAGCGGTGCCATCGCGTCACCGCGCCCGGTGACCATCAGGAGACGAAATGACTGAGGAGCGCGTCGAGCATCTGCTCGCCGAAGTACAGGATGAGTTCGGCGTGATTCGCGTGCTGGAAGTGGCCGATTACCGCTTTCTCGAATTCGGCGATGCGATCGAGCAGAGTTGCGTGTTCACCGCCGACCCGAGCTGGCTGGAGTATGACTACACCCGCGCGATGTTGATTGGCGCGCTGTGCCACGAGCAACCGGAGAGCGCGCTGTTTCTCGGCCTCGGCGCGGGCACGCTGACCCAGGCTTGCCTGAAATTCCTGCCGCTGGAAGACGTCGAAGCCATCGAGCTGCGCCCGGACGTCCCGCGCCTGGCCATCGAATACCTGGGCCTGGATGACGATCCGCGGTTGTACATCCGCGTCGGCGATGCGCTTGAATTGCTGCCGACTGCCGAGCCGGCGGACCTGATTTTCGTCGACCTGTATACCGACGTCGGCCCGGGTGTCGGGCATCTGGCGTGGAGTTTTCTCGGCGATTGTCAGAAGCGCCTGAATCCGGGCGGCTGGCTGGTGATCAACCAGTGGGCCACCGACGACGGCAAACCGCTGGGCGCGGCGTTGTTGCGCGGGCTCTATCACCGGCATTACTGGGAATTGCCGGTGAAGGAGGGCAATGTGATTCTGATTGTCCCGGCGGATCTCGATCAGGCGCTGGACATGCAGGCGCTGACTCAGCGGGCCGAAGCGCTGGCGCCGCAGTTGGGGTATTCGTTGCAGTCGTTGATCAAGGCGATTCGCCCGGCGACCTGAGTCGGCAGTGCCGGCCTCTTCGCGAGCAGGCTCGCTCCCACATTTGGAATGCATTTTCCCTGTGGGAGCGAGCCTGCTCGCGAAGGCGACCTCAAGTCCGCGTCAGATCTAAACGCCTTTGAAAACGCCGGGGCGCCGCTCCACCAGCGACCGCACCCCCTCCCGGGCGTCTTCAGTAGCAAGCAATTTCTTCACCAGCGCCGGTAACGCCTGCGCTGCTGCTGTCTCCCCCTCATAACGCGCCTGCCGCGCTGACATCAAGGTCGCCTGCACGCCCAGCGGCGCCTGGCGGGCAATCCGTTCGGCGAGCTCGACCGCACGCGGCATAAGGTCTTCACTGGCCATCACTTCCTGCACCAGTCCCAGATGCAACGCCTCGTGGGCATCAAACTCATCGCCAGTGAGCAGCCAGCGCATCGCATTGCCCCAGCCGGCGATCTGCTGAAAACGCAAAGTCGCGCCGCCAAACGGAAAGATCCCACGCTGCACTTCCATCTGCGCGAAGCGAGTGTTGCTCGCGCACAGGTTGATGTCTGCCGCCAGCATCAGCTCGATGCCGATGGTCAGGCAGTAACCCTGCGCGGCGACGATTACCGGTTTGCTCACCCGGGGTCCGACGAAAACACCCCAGGGATCACAACCGCCGGTCGGAACCTGCCAACCTTCGGCCAGGGCCGCGCTGGCATTGACCAGATCGAGCCCGGCGGTGAAATGCTCGCCGTGGCCGAACACCACGGCCACCCGAGCTTCGCGGTCGGCTTCGAACTCGCCGTAGGCCAGGCTCAGGTCGTTGAGCAGATCGATATCGAAAGCGTTGCGCTTGGCTGCCCGGTCGAGGCCGATCAGGTGCACGTGACCACGACGTTCCCGGCTGACGCGGCCGGCGCAGGGCTGATTCATGGCGAAATCCTCGGACGGGAAGGGCGGGGCGCGGCGCTTTGCCGCAGGCCGGTTAATCGTTTTAGCCGCATCGCCCGCAGGGCCGGGCCTTTGCAAAATAGACCGTTGCACGATTATCCGCAAAAGCCCATTACACGGCGGTGACACACGGATTGTGGCGTTAAAAAAAGCTCCCTTTTCGGGCAAATTCCGGTATAGTGCGCGCCGGCCTTTAACCGGGCCGCGTTTAGGTAGCGCATTTCCCGAAGTCAGCTTCGGCTGCACGTCCGCATTGCGGGCTCTTCCTTGACGATTCATCTTCATTCATTCGTTTTCGCAAATCCCCGCCGACAAAGCTGCCAGGGCGACTCTTGAGTCTCAACACGGCATGCGCAGCTTTGGAGCATGGGTCTTTGCGGATGCACTTAGAGGCAGACCCATGACCCAGGAAACCGGCGGATTCGCCGCTTTTAATCTCAACCCGAATATTCTTGCAGCCGTCGCAGCGACTGGCTACGAAGAGCCTTCGGCGATTCAGCAGCAATCGATCCCGATCATCATGGCCGGCCAGGACATGATTGGCCAGGCGCAAACCGGTACCGGTAAAACCGCCGCGTTCGCACTGCCTATTCTGCACCGCATCGATCCTGCCAAGCGCGAACCGCAAGCCCTGATCCTGGCGCCAACCCGAGAGTTGGCGCTGCAAGTAGCAACCGCTTTTGAAACCTACGCCAAGCAAATGCCAGGCGTTACCGTCGTGGCCGTTTACGGCGGCGCGCCGATGGGCCCGCAGCTCAAGGCAATCCGTAATGGCGCACAGATCGTTGTCGCTACTCCGGGTCGTCTGTGCGACCACCTGCGTCGCGACGAGAAAGTCCTGTCGACCGTGAACCATCTGGTTCTCGACGAAGCTGACGAAATGTTGAAATTGGGCTTCATGGATGACCTGGAAGTCATCTTCAAGGCTCTGCCGGCCACCCGCCAGACCGTGTTGTTCTCGGCGACCCTGCCGCAGTCGATCCGTGCCATTGCCGAACGCCACCTGCGCGATCCGCAACACGTCAAGATCCAGACCAAGACCCAGACCGTTACCGCGATCGAACAGGCTCACCTGTTGGTTCACGCTGACCAGAAAACCTCGGCCGTGCTCAGCCTGCTGGAAGTCGAAGACTTCGACGCCCTGATCATGTTCGTGCGCACCAAGCAGGCCACTCTGGACCTGGCCAGCGCCCTCGACGCCAAAGGCTACAAAGCCGCCGCGTTGAACGGTGACATCGCCCAGAACCAGCGTGAGCGTGTTATCGACTCGCTGAAAGATGGCCGTCTGGACATCGTTGTCGCGACCGACGTTGCTGCCCGTGGTCTGGACGTTCCGCGCATCACTCACGTGTTCAACGTTGACATGCCGTACGACCCGGAGTCCTACGTGCACCGTATCGGCCGTACCGGCCGTGCCGGTCGCGAAGGTCGTGCGCTGCTGCTGGTGACTCCACGCGAGCGCCGCATGCTGCAAGTGATCGAGCGCGTTACCGGTCAGAAAGTTGCCGAAGTACGCCTGCCGGACGCTCAAGCCGTTCTCGATGCGCGCATCAAGAAACTGACCAACAGCCTGTCGCCGCTGGTCGCTGATGCCGAATCGACTCACGGTGAACTGCTTGATCGCCTGACCGCCGACATCGGTTGCACCCCGCGTGCACTGGCCGCTGCGCTGCTGCGCAAGGCTACCAACGGTCAAGCGCTGAACCTGGCGGCGATCGAGAAGGAACGTCCACTGGTGCCGAACAACGCACCGCGTGGCGACCGTCCTGAGCGCACTGGTGATCGTCCTGATCGTGGTGACCGCGAGCGTCGCGCGCCAATGCCTTTGGGCGAAGGCCGTGCTCGCTGCCGTACCGCGCTGGGCGCGCGTGACGGTATCGCTGCGAAAAACCTGCTGGGCGCCATCCTCAACGAAGGCGGTCTGGCCCGTGAAGCGATCGGTCGCATCCAGGTGCGTGACAGCTTCAGCCTCGTCGAGCTGCCGGAAGAAGGTCTGGAAAAGCTCCTGACCAAACTGAAGGACACTCGCGTGGCCGGTAAGCAGCTCAAGCTGCGTCGCTACCGCGAAGATTGATCCGCCTTTGGGCTGATTGATCGCAAATAAAAAATCCCCGACTGGTTCGGGGATTTTTTTTGCCTGCTCATCGGCTACTGTGGAGCGAGCCTGCTCGCGAAGGCCTCAACCGAAGCGATAGATATCCATGCCCAGCGCCCCCATCGTGAAGCCCTGGTGCGCCACGCTGAAATCCCCGCCGGCACCGCGCGCAAAGTACAACGGCAACAAATGCTCATCACTCGGATGGCTGCGCACGGCATTCGGTGCCTGCTGGCGATAGTCATGCAGCGCCGCCTCATCATTGGCCGCCAGCCTGGCGATTATCCAGTCACGGAAATCCCGCGCCCACGGCTCGATGCTCTCCGGCCCGGCATGCCAGTCCAGCTCGCGCAGGTTGTGGGTGATGCTGCCGGAGCCGATCAACAGTACCCCTTGCTCGCGCAGGCTCGCCAGCGCACGGCCAATCCGCGTCTGCAACGCCGGCCCGCCGCGACTCGGCAACGAGACTTGCACCACCGGAATGTCGGCCTGCGGATACATCAATGACAGCGGCACCCACACCCCATGGTCGAACGGTCGCTGCGGATCAAGTCGGGCTGGCAGGTCATTGTCATTGAGCAAATGAGCCACCTCGGCAGCCAACTGCGGATTGCCCGGCGCGGGATACCGCACTTCGAACAGTGCGCGGGGAAAGCCGCCGAAGTCGTGCCATGTCTCCGGGTGCGGATGGCTGCTGACCAGCAGTTCGTGGCTTTCCCAGTGTGCCGAGACGATGACGATGGCTT
The DNA here is from genome assembly GCF_036283065.1 of Pseudomonas moraviensis subsp. stanleyae. Taxonomy (GTDB): domain Bacteria; phylum Pseudomonadota; class Gammaproteobacteria; order Pseudomonadales; family Pseudomonadaceae; genus Aquipseudomonas; species Aquipseudomonas stanleyae. The sequence continues at coordinate 87,079 of NZ_JAADJI010000005.1, read as the reverse complement.
TGGGACGCGGCAGTTCGGCGGCCAGTCGCGCCAGGGCCGGACCGCTGGCACCGGGTTCCAGCGCCAGCATCGGTGAACCGTGGGAGATAAACAGGCTGGGCAACATGGGCGGGCTCCTGAGCGTTAAGATGAGCCATCTTCAGTCAGGTCATCGATCTGAATCCAATATAAGTTTCTGCGGTTTTTCATCGGTTTTCCGGGAGTGATCCATGCAGCCTGAGTTTTGGTACAAGAAATGGGATTCGAACCAGATCGGCTTTCACCAGCCCGAGGCCAATCCGTATTTGCAGCGCTACTGGGCGGATCTGGCGATTGCACCGGCGGCGCGTGTGCTGGTGCCGCTTTGCGGGAAGAGTCTGGATCTGCTCTGGCTTGCCGGGCAGGGGCATCAGGTGCTTGGGGTGGAGCTATCGGAAAAGGCTGTCGAGGAGTTTTTCAGCGAACATCAGTTGCAGCCGCAAATCAGCGAGCAGGGCGCATTCAAGGTGTATCGCAGTGATGCGTATGAATTGTGGTGTGGTGATTTCTTTGCGCTGACGGCGCAGGATGTTGCCGGTTGCACGGCGGTGTACGACCGCGCCGCGCTGATTGCCTTGCCGGACGCGATGCGCCAGCGTTACGCGGCGCATCTGCAGCAGTTGCTGGCGCCGGAGATGAAAGGGTTGGTGATTACCCTGGATTACGACCAGACGCAGATCCCGGGACCGCCGTTTGCGGTGAGCGATGGTGAAGTGCAGCGGTTGCTGGGCCAAGGTTGGCAGGTGGAGAGGCTGGAAGAGCGGGATATTCTGGCTGAGAGCCCCAAGTTTCTGCAGGGCGGGGTTGAGTGGTTGGTGGAGCGGGTTTATCGGGTTTCTTCCAGATAGTTTTTTGTTAACAGTTCCGGCGTCTTCGCGAGCAGGCTCGCTCCCACAGGGGAATGCATTCCAAAGGTGGGAGCGAGCCTGCTCGCGAAAGGATTGGCATTGCCAGCGCATAATCGTCGGACACAAAAAAAAGGCCCGCATCACTGCGGGCCTTCATTTCAGTGCGATCAAATCAACCGCGACGACGCAGGGCGTCAATACGCTCTTCCAGCGGCGGGTGGCTCATGAACATGCGGGCGAAGCCCTGTTTGATGCCACCGTTGATGCCAAAGGCGTTCAGGGTGTCGGGCATGTGCACCGGCAGGCCCTGTTCAGCACGCAGGCGTTGCAGCGCGCCGATCATCGCGCTGGTGCCGGCCAGGCGGGCGCCGGCTTCGTCGGCACGGAATTCGCGCTTGCGCGAGAACCACATGACGATTGCGCTGGCGAGAATGCCCAGCACCAGCTCGGCGAAAATGGTCGCCACGTAGTAGGCGATGCCCTGGCCTTCTTCGTTCTTGAAGATCACCTTGTCGACGAAGTTACCGATGATCCGTGCGAAGAACATCACAAAGGTGTTCACCACGCCCTGGATCAGCGCCAGCGTGACCATGTCGCCGTTGGCGACGTGACCGATTTCGTGGGCCAGTACGGCTTTCACTTCATCGGGCGAGAAACGCTCGAGCAGACCCTGACTGACCGCGACCAGAGCGTCGTTCTTGTTCCAGCCGGTGGCGAAGGCATTCGCCTCGTAGGCCGGGAAAATCCCGACTTCAGGCATCTTGATCCCGGCTTCGCGGGACAGTTGCTCGACCGTTTGCAGCAGCCATTGCTCATGACGAGTGCGTGGCTGGCTGATGATTTGCGTACCGGTGCTCATCTTCGCCATCCACTTGGAGATGAACAGCGAGAACAGCGAGCCGGCGAAACCAAAGACCGCACAGAAAACCAGCAGCTGACTGAGGTCGAGGTCGACCCCGTTGGCCGCCATGAACCCGTTGAAGCCGAACAGGCTCAGGGTGATGCTGGCTATCAGCACGACCGCCAGGTTAGTGGCCAAAAACAGCAGGATGCGCATCATGGTTGTAGAACTCTCCTCAAGCTAAAGATGTAGCGTACTGCGGGGTATATAAGGTGCGGCACCGGGGTATTCAACCGAGTGACTATTTCAAACTGTGTCCTACAGCAGTTTCCTGAGGGAAAAGAAAATTCCCACCCTCGATTCCGATACGGCTGACACTCCCTTTCGTCCCGCCGACATTAGGTCAGACACGTCTGCACGGCTCGCATCGCAAGTGTAGAAGGGCTGCAAAGGCGCGGATCAAAGATGTGTTGCTGAATCAGACAGTGCGCAACAGCCAATCCGTCGCGCACTGCTGGCCCATTACTGGCGGTAGGACTTGAGGAAGTTGCCGATGCGGCCGATGGCCATTTCCAGATCATCGACGCGGGGCAGGGTGACCACCCGGAAGTGATCCGGCCACGGCCAGTTGAACGCCGTGCCTTGCACCACCAGCAGCTTCTCGGAAAGCAGCAGGTCGAGAACGAATTTTTCGTCGTTGTGGATCGGGCAGACCTTCGGGTCGATTTTCGGGAACGCGTACAGCGCGCCCATCGGCTTCACGCAGCTGACCCCGGGAATGTCGTTGAGCAGTTCCCAGGTGCGGTTGCGCTGTTCCAGCAGGCGACCCTGCGGCAGGACCAGATCATTGATGCTCTGATAACCGCCCAAGGCGGTCTGGATCGCGTGCTGGCTCGGCACGTTGGCGCACAGGCGCATGTTGGCCAGCATGTCGATGCCTTCGATGTAGCTCTGCGCGTTGTGTTTCGGCCCGGAGATGGCGATCCAGCCGGAGCGGAAACCGGCCACGCGGTAGGATTTCGACAGACCGTTGAAAGTCAGGCAGAGCAGATCCGGCGCCAGCGAAGCAGTGCAGATGTGCACGGCGTCGTCATAGAGAATCTTGTCGTAGATCTCGTCGGAGAAAACCACCAGGTTGTGCGTGCGGGCGATTTCCAGCATGCCCAGCAGGACTTCCTTCGAGTACACCGCACCGGTCGGGTTGTTCGGGTTGATGATCACCATGGCCTTGGTGTTCGGGGTGATTTTGGCCTTGATGTCGGCGAGGTCCGGGAACCAGTCGGCGCCTTCGTCGCAGAGGTAGTGCACAGCATTACCGCCAGCGAGGCTGACGGCAGCGGTCCACAGCGGATAGTCCGGCGCCGGCACCAGCACTTCGTCGCCGTTGTTGAGCAGCGCCTGCAGCGACATCACGATCAGCTCGGAAACGCCGTTGCCCAGGTAGATGTCTTCGATGCCGACACCTTCGACCTGCTTCTGCTGGTAGTACTGCATCACTGCCTTGCGCGCGCTGAACAGGCCTTTGGAATCGCTGTAGCCTTGCGCGGTCGGCAGGTTGCGGATCACGTCCTGAAGGATTTCGTCCGGCGCTTCGAAACCAAACGGCGCCGGGTTGCCGATGTTCAGCTTGAGGATGCGCTGGCCTTCCTCTTCCAGTCGTTTGGCGTGCTTGAGCACCGGGCCGCGAATGTCGTAGCAGACGTTGGCGAGCTTGTTCGATTTGCTGAACTGCATGGCGATGTGATCCCGAAAATGAACGATCCAGGCGGCAAGTGGACAACCGTACTGGGATTGCTGCGTCTTCGCACAGGCGGAGGTCTGGCGCTTTGGCGCTCAGAATCCGTTTGAATGCGCCCGGTCTGGCTGCCAGACTGGCGCGTGACGAGGCGCAATCATACGTGCCGCCCGATCCGTGGAAAAGGTACAGATCGGGCTTTTTCAGCCGCTGAGGTGTGATGATGGAAAAGTTGCAGAAAACCCAGGAAGAGTGGAAGGCCATGCTCGACCCCGAGCAGTACAACGTCTGCCGTCTGAGTGCCACGGAGCGCCCGTTCTCGGGCAAATACAACGACACCAAGACCGACGGTGTCTATCACTGCGTCTGCTGCAATGAGCCGCTGTTCGATTCCAAGACCAAATTCGACTCTGGCTGCGGCTGGCCGAGCTTCTATGCGCCGATTGGCGAAAGCGCGATGACCGAAATTCGTGACACCAGCCACGGCATGATCCGCACTGAAGTGAAGTGCGCGCGCTGTGATGCGCATTTGGGGCACGTGTTCCCTGATGGCCCGCCACCGACCGGACTGCGCTATTGCATCAACTCGGTGTGCCTGGATCTCAAGCCCCGCGGATAACCGCAACAGGCGACATTGCGTCGCCTTTTTATCCGGCGATTAGATTGCACACAATTCAATTGCTCGTTATGTTTGCGCTTTCCCGACCATTGCGGAGCCGACCCATGAGCGACAACCTGCTGAATATCCCCTGCACCACCATCAAAGGTGAGCAAAAGACCCTGGCCGATTTCGCCGGCAAAGCCGTGCTGGTGGTCAATACCGCGAGCAAGTGTGGCTTCACTCCGCAATACAAAGGCCTCGAAGAACTCTGGCAGACCTACAAGGACCAGGGGCTGGTGGTGCTGGGCTTTCCTTGCAACCAGTTCGGCAAGCAGGAGCCGGGCAATGAGGGCGCCATCAGCGAATTCTGCGAATTGAATTTCGGCGTCAGCTTCCCGCTGTTCAAGAAGATCGACGTCAACGGCGCCGATGCTCACCCGCTGTTCGTGCAGTTGAAGAAGCGCGCCCCGGGCCTGCTCGGCTCGCAGGGCATCAAGTGGAATTTCACCAAGTTTCTGATCGGCAAGGACGGCCAGTTGGTCAAGCGTTTCGCGCCGACGACCAAGCCGCAGGACCTGAGCGGCGAGATCGAAGCTTTGCTGAAATGAGCCAGCCGGGTGACTCGCTGGAGCTCGACAGCCAGTTGTGCTTCAAGCTGTACGCGGCCTCGCGGGCGGTGATTCGTGCCTACAAGCCGATGCTCGATCAGTTGGGCCTGACCTACCCGCAGTACCTGGCGATGCTGGTGCTGTGGGAGTGGCAGGAAGCTGCGCCGGAGCAACCGACGGTCAAGGCCTTGGGCGAACGTCTGGCGCTGGACTCGGGCACGTTGACGCCGTTGCTCAAGCGGCTGCAGCAGATCGATCTGGTGCAGCGGCGGCGCTCGGCGCGGGATGAACGCGAAGTGCATTTGAGCCTGACGCCTGCCGGGCAAGCGCTGCGTAAGCAGGTCGGGCCGTTGAAGGCGCGCCTGCTGTGCGACAGCGGCGTTGATCTCGACCGGCTCAATGATTTGCGCGCCGGCCTCGATCACTTGCTCGGGCAGATCAAAGCGCTGGCGTAGACGGCATCCACTGGTCCAGCAACGCGGCGAGTTCTTCGCGGCGAAACGGTTTGGCCAGATAGTCGCTCATGCCGGCCGCGCGGCAACGTTCGCGTTCCTCAGACATGGCATTGGCGGTCAGCGCGACAATCGGCAGATTCGGCCAGCGCCCGCTCTGGCGGATCTGTCGACTGGCTTCATAGCCATCCATCACCGGCATATTGCAGTCCATCAGCACCAGATCGAAATCGGCAAACTCCAGCTGATCCAGCGCCTCGGCGCCATGGCCCGCCACCACCACATCGCAGCCAAGCTTGCCGAGCATGCCCTTGGCGACGAGTTGATTGACCGGGTTGTCCTCGACCAGCAGCACCTTGCCCCGCCGCGCGGACGGCAAGGCGTCCGTTTGCGCTTCATTGAGAGTGGCGAGGTCCGGCTGCAGAATCCGCCGCAAATGTTGGTAGAGCGCATTGCGCGCCAGCGGCCGGGCCTGTTGTTGCAGGGGCGCGAGGGCAGCGGCTTCTTCGCTGGGGAGAAAACTGCCGTAAGCAGTCACCAGCAGGATCGGCGCGGCAATGCTCGGGCGCAGACCGAACAGACACTCAGGGCAATCAGTGATCACGAAATCGGGATTGAGGCCCAGCCGCGAGTCGTCGATGGTGCGCTGCGTGTACTCCAGACCCCACACCGGCAACAGGCTTTTCAGCAACTCCGCCAGGCCACTGCTGCCCGCCGTGATCGCCAGGACCTTGCCGCGTAATGGCAGCGGGGCCAGGGCGCGGGTGTGGCTGGGCAGTGGCAGTTCAACGCAGAACTGACTGCCGAAACCACTTTCGGAGCTGATGGTCAGACGCCCCTGCATCGCTTCGCACAGGTTGTATGTCAGCGCCAGCCCGAGCCCGGTGCCGCCATACTGGCGAGTAATGCCGGCGCCCGCCTGGGTGAACGGCTGGAAGATTTTCACCTGGGCTTCCTGGGCGATGCCAATGCCGGTGTCGCAGACTTCGATGCGCACGCCGCCCTTGTACGCCGACAGCCGCACATCGACCCGTCCGAAACGGGTGAATTTCAGCGCATTGGACAGCAGATTGCTGACAATCTGCCGCACCCGTGTCGGGTCGCCCAGCACCAGCGCCGGAAAGTGCGGATCGATCAGACAGGTCAACTCGACGCTCGGCGCGGCGTTCTGCGACAGCAGGTTGGCGGTGTCTTCGATCAGCGAACCCAAATCGAACGGGATGTTTTCCAGCTCCAGTTGCCCGGCGTCGAACTTCGACAGGTCGAGAATATCGTTGAGCAATTCCACCAGCACCTTGCCCGAGTCATGGGCAATCGACAGCTGTTGCTGTTGCTCGGCGTTGAGCGGGCCGTCCAGCGACAGCGCGATCATCCCCAGCAAGCCGTTGAGCGGCGTGCGGATTTCATGGCTCATGTTGGCCAGAAACGCCGAACGTGCTTCGGCCATGTCCAGCGCCGTGCGGCGTGCCACTTCAAGTTCTTCGTTGGATTGACTGAGGCGGGCATTGATCGCCTTGAGTTCGGCGGTGCGCGCCGAGACGATGTCTTCCAGTTGCGCGAGGTATTCGGTGAGACGGTTTTCCGCTGTGCGCCGTTGCTGGATCTCGGTGGCGATGTTCTCGAATTGCTGGTTGGCGACTTTGACCAGCACGCCGATTTCATCGTTGCCGTGACCGGCCGGGCACTCCAGCGTGGTCGGCTCGGCGCTGCGGGGGTCGCGGCCGCTGAGTTCGCGGATGACCCGCACCAGCGGTTTGGTCAGCATGACGTAGAACAGCGCCAGCAGGATCCCGGTCAGCAGCAGGCTGCGGGCGAAACCGTTGAGCAGGGTGACTTCTGCGCGGCGCAGGAAGCGACTGCCAAAGGCATAAGTGTCGACTTCCAGTTTGAGCACGCCGAGGGATTCATTGGGCAAATGGTCGAGGTACAGGCGATCTTCGAAATGACGTTTGGCGCCGAACAGGAAGTCGCTGATCAGCCGATAGTTGCTCTGCAGCTCCGGGCGTTTGACGTTGGCCAGCACGGTATCGTTGTTGTCGATCAGTTGCGCGGCGATGATCGCCGGCGAGCGCAGCAGGCCGAGGGTGAGTTCCTGCGCCAGTTCGGCGTCGATGTTGTAGGCGATGCGCGAGGCCGGATTGTGGCTGATTTCCAGCAGCGCGAGGATTTCCCGGTTGATGGAAGCGTCTTCGCTGGCATAATCGATGCCGATCTGCAGCAGACTGAGCAGGGTGCCCAGAATGAACCCGACCAGCACGGTAAGCCTGGCTTGCTTGTATGACAGCCGGTGGGTGAATTTGATATCCATGGGGTGTTGAACCACTTCCGTTTCCCTTCGCTGCTCAAGCATAGTCGATCATGTATGGATACCGAGGTTCCCGAATCGCCTTGTAACAAGGCTTGGTCGGGCAATTCTATCTGTGCAGGGTCGCTGGATCGTCATCATCACTGTGAAAGTGCCCGAGGAGAAGACGTGGATTCCCGATTGAATGCTTTTCTTGAACGCGCCGAGTCGGTTCTGGCGCGAATCGAACCACTGTTGCCAGCACCGCGCCCTGTCATTGACTGGAACACTTGCCTGGCGGCGCGCTGGCAGCGTGACGGGCGCAGCGGTTATCTGCTGCCGCTGGAAGTCAGCCTCGACATGCGTCTGTCGGACCTGATCGGCGTCGATCGTCAGTTGGAACAGCTGGGGCGCAACACCCGACAGTTTCTCGATGGCATGCCGGCCAACCACGCTTTGCTCTGGGGCTCGCGCGGCACAGGCAAGTCCTCGCTGGTACGCGCGTTGCTGGCCGAGCATGCCGGCGCGGGCCTGCGCCTGATCGAGATCGAGCGCGATCATCTGGCGGACTTGCCACGGGTAGTTGAGCAAATCGCCAAACTGCCGCAACGTTTCGTGTTGTTCTGTGATGACCTGTCGTTCGAATCCGGCGAAGGCGACTACCGCGTGCTGAAAAGCGTGCTCGACGGATCGCTCGAGCAGGCCCCCGACAACGTCTTGCTGTATGCCACTTCCAACCGCCGCCACCTGGTGCCGGAAAAGGAAAGCGACAACGAAAACTGGAAGCGCGTCGACGGCGAGCTGCACCCGAGCGAAGCGGTGGAAGACAAGATCGCCCTGTCGGACCGTTTCGGTCTGTGGCTGTCGTTCTACCCGTTTACCCAGGAACACTTCCTCAATGTCGTCGAACACTGGATCGGCCAGTTGGCCGCCAGGGCCGGCCTGAGCTGGCAGCGCGACGAAGCACTGGACATTCTCGCCGTGCGCTGGGCCACCGGCCGCGGTAATCGCAACGGACGTTGCGCGTATCAATTCGCCCGCTACTGGGTGGGACTGAAATTGCTGGAGCACAAGGCATGATTGATTTGCAACACAGCGGCCAGGGCCTCGAAGGCTACGGTATGTTGGCCGCGCAACTGGAATCGCTGCTGGCGGACGAGCGCGATTTCATCGCCAATGCCGCGCAGTTTTCCGCGTTCCTGTTCAACCAGCTCGATGATCTGAACTGGGCCGGTTTCTACCTCAATCGCAACGAAGAGCTGGTGCTTGGCCCGTTTCAGGGCCAGATCGCTTGCGTACGCATTCCATTCGGGCGCGGCGTATGTGGCGCGGCTGCTGCCAGCCTGCAGACCCAGCGCGTCGAGGATGTACACGTATTCCCAGGCCACATCGCCTGCGACAGCGCGTCCAACAGCGAACTGGTGGTGCCGTTGGTCAAGGACGGTCGGCTGATTGGCGTGCTCGACCTCGACAGCCCGAAGCTGGCGCGTTTCGGCGCCGAAGATCAGGCCGGCATCGAGCAGCTGGCGGCGATTTTCCTGCGCCTTACCGACTGCTGATTAACCGCTGAGGCCAGCCTTGTGCAACAGGCTGGCCGTGTCCACGCTGTCGATTTGCGCGGGATCGAGAAACCGCGTCGCGTACTGCATGTACACCCCCTCATTGATGAACAGGCCGAACAGCGGCGCATCGATATGCGCTTCACGGCACATGGTCGCCATGATCCCCAGCGCCTCGCTCAACGACTTGGCTTTTTTGTAAGGGCGATCGGCGGCGGTCAGCGCTTCGAAAATATCGGCAATCGCCATCATCCTCGCCGGCAGGCTCATGTCCTCGCGCTTCAAGCGTTTCGGATACCCGGTGCCGTCCATTTTTTCGTGATGGCCGCCAGCGATCTCGGCGATGCTGTCGAGATGGCCGGGGAAGGGCAGGTGGCTGAGCATCATGATCGTCTGCACCATGTGGTGATTGATGATGTAGCGCTCTTCGCGGGTCAGCGTGCCACGGGCGATCTTCAGGTTGTACAACTCGCCGCGGTTGTATTTGTATTGGGGCACATCGAGTTTGAAGCCCCAGGGATTGTCCTCGGGGATCAGTTCGTTTTTGTCGCGTTCGATCAGATGCTCGGGTTTGTCGGCCAGCAGTCGTTCGCTGACGGGCAGTCTTGGTGCAGGGGTTTTTGTCTGGCGGCGGTTTTCTTCCCATGACACACCGAGGCGGTCGTCGAGAGTGCGCAGCCAGGTGCGTTGGGCGACTTGGTCAAGGCGTTGCAGATCAGCCTCGGCCATGGCCTCGCCACCGAGATTGCAGCGGGCGACAAAGGCAAAGTCGTCGTCGAGTTTCATCAATTCACGATCACGTGCGCGGGCCAGTACGACCTCATCTGCACCGCTCGCCAGCGTCTGCCAGTAATTGATCCACACGTCACGCTTGAGCACTTCGAAGCGGGTGCGGATTTCATGGATGCGATCATTGATGGACTCGAGTTTGGTGGCTTTGTCGACCACATATTCCGGCGTCGTGACCTTGCCGCAATCGTGCAGCCACGCGGCGATGTGCAGGGCCTCCCATTCATCTTCGCTGGGCTGATAGGCGCGGAACGCTGGCGCTTGGCTGGCGGCAGCGGCCTGGGCGAGCATCAGCGTCAGTTCCGGCACCCGCTGGCAATGCCCGCCGGTGTACGGGCTCTTGGCGTCGATCGCGCTGGCGAGCAGTTGGATGAACGCGTCGAGCAGTTGTTTCTGCCGGGCTTGCAGGCGCTGACTTTCGATGCTCACCGCCGCCGCCCCGGACACCGCCTGCAAGAAGGCGATGCGGTCGGGCCGCAGCTTTTCCAGATCGCTCGGCGCGCCGCTGTCATTGACCAGCAGAATCAGCAGGCCGATGGTTTCGTCGTGCTGGTTGTGCAGCCGGATACCGATCAGGTGGATGCGTGGCGACTGCATCGCGAGGAGGATTTTCTGCAGGTCGCCGGCCTGATCGAAGCCCAGGTGGCTGACGGTATTGTTGGCGCTGGCCAGTTGTTCGAACCATCCCGGCCCGGTGTTTTCATGCAGCTCACGGCCCTGAATGTCGAACGCCTCCAGCGCCTGCGGCACGCCATCGATGATCAGCCCATAAGGCTCCATGCGCGCACCGTCGGCTTCGCGCAGATAGATCAGGCCGGCCTGCGCCTGAGCGATCTGTACGGTTTCGAACAGCACGCGTTCGAGCAGCGGGGCAAAACGCGTTTCGGCGCACAGGCTGTCGGTGATGCGGAAGAAACTTCCCAGCGTCTCTTTCATCCGCGCCATCGACAGGCTCAATTGGTCGACTTCCAGCACGGGCGAGCGGCGCGTCAGTGGAAAGTTGAAATCGAAACTGCGAATGGCATCCGCCTCCTTGACCAAGGCGTGCAGCGGTTTGACCAGAATCCGCGAAATCACCCAGCCCAATGGCAGGCACAGCAAGAGGATGGCCAGGGTGATCAGCGCGCCTTGCCAGCGCATGCGAAAAGCGTCCACCAGCAACTCGTCTTCGGGTACCAGCAGCGCCAGTTGCAGACCTTTCGGTCCGCCTTCCTCAATGCTTGTGCGCGCGACGATCCATTGACGATTGTTTACCTGTAGGCGCTTGCCGATTTTGTCGGAGGCGAGCAGCGCGTTCAGCTCAGGACTGAGATCGGCCGCTCTGGCCAGTCGCGCGGTGCGGTCATCGACGATCAGGCGATTGCTGTCGGGGTAGGCCACGGCGTTGCCGGCGGTGTCGTACAGCGCGATTTCTGTCGACGGCGTTACGCGGTGCTTGCCGAGGGCGGTCGACAACGATGCCAGGGTCAGGTCGGCGCCGATCACGGCGTTCTCGCCGCTGCGCCGGGCCAGCGTGGTGCCGACATTGCGAGTGGAGAAAAATACGTAGGGTTCGGTGGTGATCTGCCCGGCCTGTTGCTGGGCGTCGCTGAACCAGCTTCGGCTGCGCGGATCGTACAAGTCTTGGGGCTGATCTCGGCGGCTGATCGGTGTCAGCGCCTGATCAAAGAACAGTGACTGCGAGCGTACGGCGCCTTGCGGATCGTGCTCGATGCTCCAGACCTGATACACCGCCGCGTCGGGCGCCTGGAGCTGGGCCTTGAGCGCCGCATTGCGCAGTGCCCGCACCATGAAGAAGTCGCCGTTGGCATAACCCAGATACAGCGAAGCCAGCGCCGGGTTATCCACCAATGACTGGCTGAAGGGCTTGAGCAACGGCAGGCGCTGTTGAAGATCGGCAGCCTGGGCGGCCGGAGTGTCTGCCAGCAGGCTCAACAGATGGCGGATCGGCTGATAGGTCGCCTGCAGATCATCGCGCACATCCTGTTCAATGCGATCGAAGAGTTTCTCGCTGCTCGACAAAATGATCTGCGTGGTCTGGTGGTAATTGAACAGGCCCAGCACCACGCCCGTGAGCAATAACAGGAAGGTGAACATGACGCTGATGTGCACGTGCAGCGGCAACCGGCGTTGCTCGGGGCGCAGTGGGCTGGGCATTTCAGGCTCTCCGTAAGGTTTAACTCACTGCTCAGCGCCCAAGCATAGTTAAGACTCGCTCACTGTGCCTTGATCGACCAATGTCAATTGCTGCTGCAGGGCCTGTTCCAGTTCGAGCATCGCCTGGCTGGTTGCCGCCCAGCAGCGGGCAATCTGCTGCGATGCGAGCGCTTGCTGGCAAGCTTCCTCAAGGGCATCGCAACATTCGATCAACCGCGAAGCCTGCGCGATGCGCGCGGCGCCCTTGATCTTGTGCGCAACCACTGCCAGCGCTTGGCGATCGTCCTCGGGCGACAGGGTGAGCAACTCCGCGCGGTCGAGACGGCTGCTCTTGAGCAGTTCCACCAGCATGCGCCGGGTTTGCGCGGGGTTGCTGCCAGTCAGCAGACTCAGACTTTGCAGGTCGAACACCGCCGCGGGAGCTGCCGGGGTGATGCCGTCGATCCACTGGCCGAGCAGGGTCAGGCTCAACGGCTTGAACAGACAGTCGTTCATGCCGGCGAGCTTGCAGCGCTGGACTTCTTCCGGCTGGGCATTGGCGGTGAAACCCAATACGGTGCATGGCGTTCGGCGGTTTTGCAGTTCAAGCTGGCGAATGCCGCGGGTCATCTCGTAGCCGTTCATCAAGGGCATGTTGCAGTCGACGATCACCAGATCGAAATGCTCGGCCTTCCATCGTTCAAGGCCGCTGCAGCCGTCCTCGGCAATGCTGAACCGATGACCGAGAAACTCCAGCTGCTGACACATCAGCAGGCGGTTGGCGGGGTGGTCGTCGACGACCAATATCTGTAACGGCGTTGTTGCGGGCTTGATCAACGGTTCGCTTTTCGGCGGATTCGCTTTTGCCGGCAGGCTGTCGAGCGGCAGCGATATGCAGACCTGAGTGCCGATGCCGGGCTGGCTGCTCAATTGCAGTTGTCCGCCCATCATTTCGCACAGGTTGCGACTGATGACCAGCCCTAGTCCGGCACCGTTTTTTGCCTGCCGGCTGCCGTTTTCCGCTTGCGAAAAGGGCTCGAACAAGCGCTGTTGATCTTCGGCGCTGATGCCTGCGCCACTGTCCTGTACGGTCAGTTGCATCAAGGCTCGACCAGTAGCGTCTGACGAGATCAGGTCGAGGGTAATCCGCACATGCCCCTGCTCAGTGAACTTGATGGCATTGCTGACCAGATTCGACAGCACCTGCTTGAAGCGCAGCGGATCGAGGTGCACATCGACAGCCGGGTTCGGCGGGTTGAAGACGACCTGCAAGGCGAGGTTTTTCTGCCGGGCGAGGCCGTCGAAGATGCGTGCGACGGAAGTCACCGTGTCGACCAGATTGATCCATTCCGGGCACAGGCTCAGGCGCCCGGACTCGATACGCGCAATGTCGAGAATATCGCCGATCAGCCCCAACAGATCCTTGGCCGAATGGTAGGCGATGTCGATTGAGGCGCGATCGGGGTGCTGCGGCTCGATGCGGCGCAGGGTCAGTTCGAGCATGCCGATCACGGCGTTCATCGGCGTACGGATTTCGTGGCTCATGGTCGCCAGAAAGGTGCTTTTGGCGCGGTTCGCCTCGTCGGCCTGCTCCTTGGCCGCGCGCAGTTCTTCGAACAACTGACGGCGCTCACTGATGTCGACCCAGCCGCCAATGATGCCCTGGACGGCGCCGCTGGAGTCGCGATAGGGAAGAATCCAGTGGTAAATGGTCAACCGCCGGTTGCCGATGTGCAGGGGCCGGTCGAGTATCAAGGGAGTGCCTTCGGCGATGACCCTCTGGTAATCGGCCTGGAACGCCTGAGCTTCAAAGACATTGCTCAGCGTGCCCTGCATGACATCCTTGCCAAGGATGTCCTCGCGTCTGGCATTGAACGCTTCGAGATAACTGTCGTTGCAACTTTGCAGCAGGCCTTGTCGATCCCGGACGTAGATCGGGTGCGGCGTACCGTTGACCAGCGAGCGCATGAACTCCAGTTGATCGTTCAGCGCACGCTCGGCGGCCTGGCGCTGTTTGATCTGATGGCGCATGTAGGCGTTCCATGTCAGTAGCAGCAGCAGGATCAGGCCGGCGGCCGCGACCACTTGATAGAACAGCCGCTGGTAGTTTTGCCAGATGTTCTGTGATGCCGTGGAGTAACCGCGCCAGCGGCCGTTGATCACCCCGAGCTCCTCGGGAGCGACGCTCAGCAGTGCCTTGTTGATGATCGAGGCCAGCTCGGTGTTGTCACGGGCGGTCGCCAGCGAGAAGGCGGCCTGACTGGTGCCGATCGTGGTGGTGATTTGCAGTGGCCGGGCAAAGATGCGCGATGAAATGAAATAGTTGGCGATCACCAGTGAATTGACGGCCCCGTCGACATGGTTGTCGGCGAGCATCGCCACGGCGCTGAAGGTGTCGGGCGTTTCGATCAGTTCGATGCCCGGAAAATTCTCGTGCAGGTAGGCGACCAGCGGATTGCCCTGGGCGATCGCCAGGCGCTTGCCTTTGAGCTGGGCCAGGTTGGTCGGGCCGTCGGCGCTTTTGCGTGTCAGCAGCACGTAGGAGTTTTCCAGGTAGGGACGGCTGAAACTCAGGGTTTTCTCGCGTTCGGCGCTTGGCAGCAGGGCGGCAATCAGATCAGCCTTGTGGTTGTCGATCTGCCTGATCATTTCCGCATCGTTGCGACTGCGCTGGATCTCGAAACGCAGGCCGGTGCGCAAGCGGATCAGTTCAAGCAGGTCGGCGCTGATGCCGCGAAAATTTCCCCCATTGTCGAAGAACGTCAGCGGCGCGTAGGCCTCATTGACCACCACGCTGACGGTGGGATGGCGCTTGAGCCAGGCTAGTTCGCGTTGGGTCAGTTGCAGTTTTTTGTCAGTCAGCAACATGTCGCTGCCAGCGCTCCAGCGCTTGGCAATGTCGTCGCGCTGGCCGCTTGGCACCGCATTGAGCACGGCGTCGATGATGCCCAGTAGCTGCGGATTGCTGCGCCTTACGGCAAAGCTGAAGCCTTGCGCTTCCTGTTTGCCGAAATTGGCCATGCGCACATTGTTCAGATAACCCTTGTTGATCATGTAGTGGGTGGAGAGGGTGTCGCCGAGAAACACATCGGCCTGATCGAAGGCGACGGCGTTGATTGCGTTCTGATAGGAGGGGTAGCAGGTAATCAGCGCCTTTGGATACAGCGCCTTGATCTCGGGCAGCGGCAGGTAGTGATAGACCATGCTCAGGCGCAGGCCGGCGAGGCCTTCGGTCAAAGAGCGGGTTTCATCCTCGCGGGTCACCAGGACCGGTTGATCGACTGCATAGGGTCTGGACAGCGCGAGGTTGGCATTGCCTGCTTCGTAGCCGTTGGCTGTGCCCAGCAGGTCGATCTGCCCATCGGTCAGGGCGCGAATTGCAGCGTCGCGGGAGGAAAAGCGTTGCACCCTGACCGGCAAACCGCTGGCCTTGCCGATAATGCCAGCGTAGTCGGCAGTCAGTCCTTCATATTCCTTGCCACTGGCGGTCATGTCGAAGGGCGGGTAGTCAGGTGCGGAAGTGCCCAGTATCAATTCGCTGCGCGTCTGCAGCCATTGCCGTTGCGACGGTTGCAAGGTAACCGCAATGTTTTCGCTTGCCGAGCGGCTGAGCAGGGCGTAGTCCGACGGCGTGCTGGCTCCGGCATACGCATTGGCGCTCAGGCACAGGGCTGCGCTCAAGGCAATCAAGTAGTCCTTTAAACGGCTGGGCATGCGGAATCTCACACGAGTGCGTTGCGTTTGGCCATCTCGATAAGTTCTACAAGTGATCTGGCCTTGAGCTTTTGCATAAGGCGCTTTTTGTAGGTGCTTACGGTCTTGTTACTGAGAAACATGCCTTTGGCAATTTCTTTGTTGGTACGGCCCTGAGCAAATAACTGCAATACCATCAGTTCGCGATCATTGACGGATTTGAACAGTTCAAGTTCTGCGTATCGGATATCGTCATTGCGCACCGGATTGAGCGCCTGACTGGGGAAATAGTTGTAGCCGGACAATACTGCCTTGATTGCGCTGACCAGTTCGCTCAAGTCTTCCTGCTTACAGACATATCCCGATGCGCCGGACTGCATGCAGCGAATACCGAACAGCGTAGGACACTGCGCCGTAAGAATCAGAATCTTGAAATTGCAACCCATGGTGTTGAAGCGGGCCAGTACTTCGAGGCCGTCCAGCTTGGGGATGCTGATATCGAGGATGACCAGGTCGGGCATGCATTCACGGACCATCTGCATGGCATCGACACCGTTATCGGTCTCGCCGACGACCTTGTAGCCTTCATGTTCCAGGAGCATTCGCACGGCGAGGCGGATCACCGGATGATCGTCCACGATAAAAACGGAGTTCATAAATAGAGTCCCATGCAAGCATGAATAAAGCGCGCACCTTAGCTCAGATGAATGAGCACTCGCATGGACTGGTAGTGTCGCGACTACGTTATCGGATTAATCCTACGCGTAATGAGGAAAGGGACTACGTTGAAATTAGGTTCGACGTAAGGAAGCCCGAGCTTGCAATTGACCGAAGATGGAAATTATCCGAGAACCAATATTGATCTCTGATTATTTTGTTGGCGTTTAAAGTTGTGTTTAATCAGGTGCCGTTTGTTTTATCGGGTTGCATGCCTCAGCGCAGTTGAATGACCAGTTTTAAAAAGCGCTTTATAGCGTTTGTACCGAGAAAACTCATCGAGCATTCAGCCGGCCGGATCAACGGCCGGCTGAATGCGCCATGCTCAATGACTCGAACGCCCGGTCATTTCCAGTGCCATGTCACTGGCGTAACTGTCGGTCATGCCGGCGATGAAATCGATCATGCGCAAAAACGAGCTGTGCAGCGAGCCCTGTGGATCCGGCGCATTGTTGCCGAGCAGATCGAGAATCCGTCGGCTCTTGAACGACGGCGTGCGGCCGTTGTGTTGTTCCAGCGCGGCGCCGCAGAACGAATTGAGCAGAATCTCCAGCGTCGTGTAAGCGCCGATTTCATGCAGCGTCTTGCGCTTGTCCTGGAAGATCTTTTTGCGCGCGATGTCCTTGGCGTTCAACACGCAGCGCTTTGCCGGCCCATGCATGTGTTCGACCAGATCGCCGTGCAGCGTGCCGGCGAGCAGAGCATCCTGCTGTTCGACAAACGCCCGCGCCGCCGCGTTGGTCAGGTGCTCGATGGCTTTGCCGCGCAGGATCGCCAGTTTGCGCCGGCGGGAATCCTGCGGACCGAGCTGACGGTAGGTTTCCGGCAGGTCGTCACCGACCAGGCCGAGCAGCAGCGACTCGACTTCGGCGTATTCGAGCAACTCCATTTCCAGACCGTCTTCAAGATCGATCAGTGCGTAGCAGATGTCATCGGCCGCCTCCATCAGATACACCAATGGATGGCGTGCCCAGCGCTGGTCTTCAAGCTGCGGCAGGCCGAGTTTGTGGGCGATCTGTTCGAGCAACGGCAATTCGCTCTGATAGCAGCCGAACTTGTGTTTCTTGTAACCGAGGGAGTCGGCATGGCGCGCGGTCCACGGGTACTTCAGATACGTGCCCAGCGTTGCGTAGGTCAGGCGTGTGCCGCCATCGAACTGGTGATATTCCAGCTGCGTCAGCACGCGAAAGCCTTGAGCATTGCCCTCGAAATTGAGGAAATCACCACGCTCGGCGTCGCTCATGCCATCGAGCCAGCCGCGCCCGGCGGCTTGTTGAAACCAGTGGCGAATGGCGTCTTCGCCGGAATGGCCGAACGGCGGGTTGCCGATGTCATGCGCCAGGCAAGCCGATTGCACCACCATGCCGAGGTCGGCCGGGTCGCACCAGTCTGGCAGCGCGCTGCGCAAGGTTTCACCGACACGCATGCCCAGCGAACGGCCGACACAACTGACTTCCAGCGAATGGGTCAGGCGCGTGTGAATGTGATCGTTGCTGGTGACCGGGTGCACTTGGGTCTTGCGCCCGAGGCGGCGGAAGGCCCCGGAGAAAATGATGCGGTCATGGTCTTTGTGAAAAGGGCTGCGGCCGAGTTCTTGCGGGCTGTGCAGCGGCTTGCCGAGGCGTTCGCGGTTGAGCAGGGTAGGCCAATCCAAGGCTGATTCTCTCCGTCTGGTGACTGATCGCCCTAGCTTCCCGGTTCGGCCCTGTGCCTGCAAGCAGAACTACAGGCCCGCCGCATCGATATCGATCAGCAACAGCCGTTCACCGTTATCGAAGAACTGCCCGGCGGTCAGGCAATATTGGTTGCTGGTGGCATCGCGATAGGTGCTCGACAGAGTCAGGCGGCGTTCTTCCCAGCCTTCGGCGAGCAGATGGTAGAAGTACGGTCGCCACGACCAGTTGTGCCCCAGGTAGCGATCATCGGCGAACCAGCCATCGTGACGCCATTCCAGGTTGGGGGTCAGTTGCGTGCCATGGCGGTCGCACTGATAAAAGCGCAGCAGCCAGGGAAATGCCTGCAGTTGAGGCAACGCACTGAGCGGTGCGCGGGCCTGCGCCCATTGCTGCAGGATCGCCATCAGCTCGCTGAGCTGCTGGCGCATCTGCATCAAACGCCCGCGCTCGCTGAGTTTGTGCTTCACGTAGCGTTGTCGCAATTGTGCGAAATGTGCGACGAAAGCATCCGTAGCGAAGAACTCCTCCTGCGCTCGGGCGAAGAGAAATCCCTGCACGTAGCGCGAGCCGCATTCCAGGGCAAAAGTCAGCTGCGCTTCGGTTTCGACGCCTTCAGCGATGATCCAGCAGCCGGTTTTCTCGGCCATCTGCGCGAGCGCTTTGACCACATCGCTGCTCGGCCCGCCAAGGGCCGCTGCCTGGAACAGGCGCATGTCGAGCTTGAGAATGTCCGGTTGCAGGGCCAGCACCCGATCCAGCTGCGAATAGCCAGCGCCGAAATCATCGATGGCGATTCTCGCTCCAGCCTCGCGATAGCGCCCGACCACGTGGGCGAGGCGTTCGCTATTGCCACCCAACTCGGTGATTTCGAAAACGATGCGCTGCGGATCAACCTCGTGTCGTGCCAACTGCTTGAGACTGGGCAAGGCCTGATCCGCACGCAGGCGACTGATCCAGCGTGGCGACATGTTGAGGCTGAGAAACCATTCGGGCGGCGCCTCATGCAGGCGGCTCAAGGCATGATCACGGATCTGCCGGTCGAGCCGACGCAGGGCTGTGGCCGGGGTGCGCGGATCGGCGAACAACGGCCCTACCGAGATCAGCTGACCATCGCTCTGGCGCAAGCGGCCAAGGGCTTCAACGCCTGCAATGCGTCCGGTGGCGGTATCGATGAAAGGTTGAAAGCAGGCGAGCGGTTGCCCGTCGATCACGGCAAATCCTTAATCTTGTTTTTGGTCTGGCCGCGTCTACCGGATAGGCACGCGGGATTGAACCTCCCGATAAGGAGATTCATCCCGGCGCTATTGCAAGAATGTAGCCAGAGGGGCGTTTCAGCGCTTGCCCGAGCTGTGCATGACCAGTCTGATCAGCGGCCCAAGGGTCGTGCCCAGACGCAACAGTCGGGTCAGACCGCCCCCACCGCTGCGTTTCGAGCCTTTGCCCGTGAGGAAGCCCAGCAGCGTCACCGCCGCCACGCCCCACAACGGCGCATGCTTGATGCCGAACCCGTCCTGTACGTTTTGCTTCATGCCGCGCATGCGCTGCAACGGTTGCAGCACTTGCGCGGTTTCGTGGCGGATTTCCTGCCGGTGCATTTCCATGCGCAGACGGATCAGGGCCTTGCGCATTTCCCGGCGCGAGCTGTTGTGCGGAAGTTCAGGCAGGCTCATGGCAGCAGGCGCTCCCGGTCGTTGGCCAGCTCTTCAAGCGTGCCGTGGAAAGGCGAGGACTCATCGAAGATCGCCGCTTTGAGACGCAGACCGCAGAAGATCGACGCCAGCGTATAGAAAACGCACAGGCCGATGATCGCTGCGAGGCGGTAGGTGTCCCAGAAGATGATCATCACCAGCGTCGACAGACCCACCAGCAACAGCAGGGCAAACACCAGCGCCAGGCCGGCAAACAGCAGCAGGCTGACGGTGCGTGATTTCTGCTCCTGCAATTCGATGCCGAACAATTCGACATGACTGTGCAGCAGGCCCAGAACGGCTGCGCCGAGGCGACGCGTGGAGGAGGCGGTGCCCGCAGTCGGGCCGGATTCACCGATCGACATGATCAGCGCCGAGTGGCCAGCAGGCCGATCAGAAAGCCGACACCGGCAGCGATGCCCACCGACTGCCATGGGTTGGCCGACACATAGTCTTCAGTGGCGGTGACCGCCGCCTGACCGCGTTCGCGCAGCGTGTCTTCAGTCACTTTCAGGGTTTCCCGGGCGCGCAGCAGACTGTCATGAATCTGCGCGCGCAGCTCATCGGCCTGATCACCAGCCAGAGTCTTGGTGTGCTCGAGCAAGCGTTCGGTGTCGGCGACCAGAGTCTGGAAGTCGTTCATGAGGATTTCTTGAGCAGTCTTTGCCTTGATGCTGGCCATTGGTGGATCTCCGTAGGTGGCTTTGAAGCGTTCGAGTATGAGCCTTGCGCGAAGGTTCAGTGCAAATGCCTGGTACAACTTTTGCTGTGTCGTGGTGCGTCGCTCGGTTTGTGTGCGCTGTTGCCGGGCGTTCGAGCAGAAAAACTCTGATTCATTTGCTCGCGGTTCGTGATCGGACATCGACCTGTGCGCCAAATCAGTTCATCGACCCTGCGGCGGTATGACTGTCGGGTCGCAACTTGGTGCATGAAGTTCGCCCGTGAACCGCTTTGGTGCCTTTTCAGCCTCAGGTCTGCCTCTCCATGGAAAATTTGCAAAGCGCTGTGGACACGCTGGTTCACAGCTCCAACACCTTGTTCATTCTGATCGGCGCGGTGATGGTACTGGCGATGCACGCCGGTTTCGCCTTTCTGGAGGTCGGTACGGTCCGGCAGAAGAACCAGGTCAACGCGCTGTCGAAAATCCTCAGCGACTTCGCCGTCTCGACGCTGGCCTATTTCTTTATAGGCTATTGGATCTCCTATGGCGTCACCTTCATGCAACCGGCTGCGGTGCTTACGGCCGACCATGGCTATGGACTGGTGAAGTTTTTCTTCCTGCTGACGTTCGCTGCGGCGATCCCGGCGATCATTTCCGGCGGCATTGCCGAGCGTGCGCGTTTCGTCCCGCAGTTGTGTGCGACGGCGCTGATCGTGGCGTTTATCTATCCGTTTTTCGAGGGCCTGGTCTGGAACGGCAACTTCGGCTTGCAAGGCTGGCTGGCGGCGCAGTTTGGCGCCGCATTCCACGACTTCGCCGGCTCGGTGGTGGTGCATGCCATGGGTGGTTGGCTGGCATTGGCCGCAGTGTTGTTGCTCGGTCCGCGCAATGGCCGCTATCGCGATGGGCGCCTGGTCGCATTCGCGCCGTCGAGCATCCCGTTTCTGGCGTTGGGTTCGTGGATCCTGATTGTCGGCTGGTTCGGCTTCAACGTGATGAGCGCGCAGACGCTGCAAGGTGTCAGTGGCCTGGTTGCGGTGAACTCGCTGATGGCCATGGTCGGCGGCACCGTCGCGGCGTTGATCGTCGGGCGCAATGACCCGGGCTTTCTGCACAACGGCCCGTTGGCCGGTCTGGTGGCGATCTGTGCCGGATCCGACCTGATGCATCCGGTCGGCGCGCTGGTCACCGGCGCATTTGCCGGAGCCTTGTTTGTCTGGTGCTTTACTGCTGCCCAAGTCAAATGGCGCATCGATGATGTATTGGGCGTATGGCCGCTGCACGGCTTGTGTGGCGTCTGGGGCGGAATTGCCTGCGGCATCTTCGGCCAGACTGCGCTGGGTGGTCTGGGCGGCGTCAGTCTGATCAGCCAGATGATCGGCACCGCGCTCGGTGTTGCGGTGGCGCTGGTCGGCGGCTTCGTCGTCTACGGCGCGATCAAGGCTCTGCATGGGCTGCGCCTGAGTCAGGAACAAGAGTATTACGGCGCCGACCTGTCGCTGCACAAGATCGGCGCGGTGAGCCAGGATTAGATTTCCTCATCATTGGCTCCGGGGTAGAAGCCGTGCAGGAGGCGATAGCGATCGATGCGCACCTGATCGACCTTCTCCTGCACTTTATGTGCGGGCAGGCCAAGCATGATCAGCGCGTGTGAAGCGAGCATCAGGCTCGACTCCAGCAGTTCCGGCACCACCTCGGTGGCGCCGGCGGCTCTCAGCTCGGCCGACTGGCTGTCGTCACGAGTGCGCACCAGAATCGGTACCTGTTGGTTGAGCCGACGGGCTTCGCGGAGTATGCGCAAGGCCACATCGCTTTGATCCACGGCAATCACCAATAATCTGGCGCGCAACAGGCCTACCGCAACAAGCAGATCGCCACGCGCGCAGTCGCCGTAATGTACGTCGCTTTCCGCGGACGCGGCTTCCTGTACGCGCACCGGGTCGTTGTCCAGCGCGACATAGGCTTGGCCGGCGTTGCCCATGAAACGGCCGATGGACTGGCCGACGCGGCCGTAGCCGCAGATCACTACGTGCTGGTCGAGGTCGGCGTTGAGCGCGCTGATCTGTTCGATCTGCGCTTCCTGATTGGGCTTGTGATGCAGCGCGGCGGCAATGCGCGGCGCCATGCGCAGAAGCAGTGGCGTGAGCAGCATCGAACAGAACGTCGCCGCGAGCAGCAGGGCACCTGGTTCGGCCGGCAGCAGGCTGTTCTGCTGCATCTGCGCCATCAAGGCAAAACAGAATTCGCCGCCCTGGGCCAGCGCCAGACCGCTGCGCCACGCGGTTTCGCTGTCGCTGCCGCGCCACTTCACCAGCAGCGCCACCACGATGCCCTTGATCAGCATCAGGCCCAGCGTCAGGCCGATGATCAACAGGCTGTGGCTGACGAACAGTTGCAGGTCGATCAGCATGCCGATGCTGACGAAGAACACTCCAAGCAGAATGTCGCGGAACGGCCGGATGTCGGCTTCGATCTGGTGCCGGTAGTGGCTTTCACCAAGCAACATGCCGGCGAGGAAAGCGCCGAGTGCAGGCGACAGCCCCAACAAATGCGTGAGCCAGGCAGTGAGCAGCACGATCACCAGTGCCAGCAGGACGAACAGCTCCGCCGAGCGCGAGGCCGCCACTTCATGAAACAGCCGTGGCAGCAACCAGCGACTGGCCAGCAACAAGCCGAAAAACAGCACCACGGTTTTGCCCAGGGTCAACGGCAAGGCCCAGTACCAGGCCTGCTCGCTGGTGCCGGCGAACACTGGCACCAGCGTCAGCAGCAACACCGCGACGACGTCCTGAAACAGCAGCACGCCGACCGCGTTCTGACCGTGGCTGCTGAATACTTCACCGAGACTGCCCAGCTCCTTGGTCACAATCGCCGTGGATGACAGCGATAACCCGGCACCGAGCAACAGCGCCGGCATCAGCGGCATGCCCAGCAACATCAACAGTGTGCCGAGCAACGCGGTGCTGATCAGCACTTGCTGACTGCCGAGGCGAAACACCACCTGACGCAGCGCAATCATCTTCGACAGGGAAAACTCCAGGCCCAGCGAGAACAGCAGAAACACCACGCCCAGTTCGGCGACATCCGGCAGATGTTCGCTTTCGTTGACCCAGTCGAACGCGTTCGGCCCGACCAGCAATCCCACGCACAGGTAACCCAGCACCGGTGGCAGTCGCAGGCGCCGGAACAGGGCAATCACCACCAGGGACGAGGCGAGAATGATCAACAGATTTGCAAACACGGGACACTCCGCTGTCAGGGCGTTGGCCTCTGAAGCGTAGAGGCAAAAAGTCCGCGAGGATGACGCAATTGCATTTTGCGCCGAATGATTTGCGTCAGGATTTTGCGCCGGCAGCGCTGCATCCTTTGGGCGGCGGCGGGTCGACGAGGGTTCGGCAGCGTCCTAGAATGGGCTCACTTGTTTTCCGGTAACGCCGCCATGCCTCCTGAATGTCAGCTGTTCGGCACCCTCGGGTGTCACCTGTGTGAAGTCGCCGAAGCCGAGCTGATGCCCTTGGTCGAGCATGGCCTGCTGGTGGAACTGGTGGACATCGCCGAAGATGAATCGTGGTTCGAAAAGTACAATTTGCGCATTCCGGTACTGCGACGGGTCGACAATGGCGCGGAGCTGGATTGGCCGTTCAGTGCAGACGAGATCGTGGCGTTTTTACGCTGACGCAGATTTGTCTTGGTCATTCCGCTGGTCGCAGCACCCCATCCTTGCGTTGGCACTCGCTGGCTTCTTCGGTTACTGTATGCCCATACAGCAATCGAGTCAGAGGGATGAACCGTGGTCAATGTCGAACAGTTGAAGAGCAGCGTTAACCGGATGTCGGTCGACGTGGTGCGCGAGGCCGTCCTCGAATTGCGCCTGGACGGGCTGGTCACGGAAGGCAAGACGCCGTTCAACAAGCTGCATTTCAATACCTGCTTTGCCGAAATCGAAGCCTTGTTCCAGCGCGCCGGTTATCACAAGCAGCTGGATGTGGTCGGTTATCAGGGCCTGTTGTACGCCTTGTACGATCCGGGACGCTGGGAAGCGGTCGATGTGTTGCGCTGGCTGAAGGAATTCACCGACGCGGCGGCGCTCAAATCCGTGCCGGCGTGAAGAAACTGCGCTAGGTGGCTTTGCCTCGGTGTTGGATAATGCGGGCCTGCATTGAGGATTCCTGTTTCGTATGTCCACTTCCGTTTTTTCCGCTGCACACAATCAGGCCAGCACGTTGTACTTGCCGCCCGGTCCCTGGCTGACGGTACTCGATTGCCTGTGCGAGCACTTCAGTGCCATCGGCCGTGAACAGTGGCTCGACCGGATTGCTCGGGGCCGGGTGCTGGATGCTCAGGGCCAGCCGATTGCGCTGGACCTGCCGTACAAGGAAGGTTTGCGCATTCATTACTTTCGCGAAGTGCCGGACGAGAAACCGATCCCGGTGCTCGAGTCGATTCTGTACGCCGATGAGCATCTGGTGGTGGCCGACAAACCGCACTTTCTGCCGGTAACCCCGGCAGGGGAATATGTTGAACAGACTCTGCTGCGGCGGTTGATCCGTCGGCTGGACAATCCGCATCTGGTGCCGCTGCACCGCATCGATCGGCACACCGCAGGCCTGGTGATTTTCTCGGCCAATCCGCAAACCCGCTCGGCCTATCAATTGTTATTTCCGACCCGGCAGATCGACAAGCGCTACGAAGCGATTGCCCCGGCACTGCCGGAGCTGAGTTTCCCGTTGGTGCACAAGAGCCGCTTGGTCGATGGCGAGCCGTTTTTCCGTATGCAGGAAGGGCCGGGTACCAGCAATACCGAAACGGCAGTCGAGGTCCGTGAGAAAAATGGCGATCTGTGGCGCTACGGCCTGTTTCCAGTGACCGGCAAGAAGCATCAGTTGCGTGTGCACATGACGGCGTTGGGCGCGAGTATCTGCAACGATCCGTTTTATCCGACGGTGTTGAAAGATGTTGAGGACGACTACGCCAATCCGTTGAAGTTGCTTGCGCAAGGCCTGCGCTTCATTGACCCGGTGACGGGTGAGTTACGCGAGTTCGAAAGCCGGATCACCTTGCAGTGGTGATGCTGAAGACACTCCCCAAACGCCCATAAAAAAGCCCGCATGAGAATGCGGGCTTTTCTGTATCCGGTAACGGTCCGGAGCCTTACAGCTCTTTAACGGTACGCACCTGATCCTTGTTGATGCGGGTCTCTTTGCCGTCCAGCTGCTGGAATTCGTAGAAGCCCGAATCATCATCGTATTTCGGGGTGTCGACGGCCTGGATTTCGCGACCGTCATTCAAGGTGATCACTGTCGGCGAGGAGCAACCGGCGAGGGTTGCCAGGCCCAGTGCGAGCATGAAAGTGGCGAGGGTCCGTTGAGTCATGAGTGTGTCTCCGAATGGGAAATCTTCTGGTTACTGAGCTTGAGACGTAAACAAGGCGTGAGAGTTCCTTGGATGGTGTCAGTCTGACACAGTGTTGTGCAGATGTAACAATTCGGGGGTGTTGAGGTTGGCCAGTCGCGGGTCGTTGTCGGGGCACTGCAAAGCGACGGCGCCGAGACTGCGCATCACCCGGCCGGGGCTGCGTTCACCGCTTTGCCACGCCGCTTCGAATGCCGGCAACAGCGTCACAGGAATCACGCACAGCAGCGGTTCCCAATGTTCGCCGTGGCGCAGCATTAAAGGTTTTTCACGTTGCTGATCGGCAATGAAGAGCATGTCTTCCAGCAAGGCCTTGTCGATTCGTGGCACATCACACGGCAACACCAGCAGATGCGCATGGCGCGCCGCTTTCAGCCCTGCACGAATACCGGCCAGAGGGCCCGGAAAATCG
Organism: Pseudomonas moraviensis subsp. stanleyae; assembly: GCF_036283065.1. GTDB lineage: Bacteria > Pseudomonadota > Gammaproteobacteria > Pseudomonadales > Pseudomonadaceae > Aquipseudomonas > Aquipseudomonas stanleyae. The sequence continues at coordinate 60,949 of NZ_JAADJI010000005.1, read as the reverse complement.
CCTTCATCATCCATGACCAGTTGATCGGCAAACGCGGCGTAACGCTCGCGATTGCGGTTGCACGAGATGATCAGGTCGTCGGTCAACGGCCGCACCTTGCGCTGCAAATGCGCGATCAAAGGCTCGCCCAGCCACTCGATGAGCCCCTTGTCCTGACCGCCCATGCGTTGACCGCGTCCACCGGCCAGAAGCAGGACGGAGCAGGGCGGCAAGTGGCTGTTCAGGGGCATGACGACTCTCCAGAGGGGCGGCAGAAAAATGAGCCGCTGTGATATAACACCGGGCTGTTTCCCCTACAACTGGAAGAGCCTATGAAAGCCAAGGCTGATGTACCTTTTGTGCCGCTCAATATTGCGGTGCTGACAGTCAGTGACACCCGGACCCTGGAAACCGATACCTCCGGCCAGGTCTTCGTTGATCGCTTGATCGCGGCTGGTCATGCGCTGGCCGAGCGGGTTTTGCTTAAAGATGATCTGTATAAAATTCGCGCGCAAGTCGCCAACTGGATTGCCGACGATGTGGTTCAGGTCGTGCTGATCACTGGCGGCACCGGCTTCACCGGGCGTGACAGCACACCCGAAGCGGTGGCTTGCCTGCTGGACAAGCAGGTCGATGGATTCGGCGAACTGTTCCGCCAGATCTCCGTGGCCGATATCGGTACTTCGACCGTGCAGTCCCGTGCTCTCGCAGGTCTGGCCAACGGCACACTGGTCTGCTGCCTGCCGGGTTCGACCAATGCAGTGCGCACCGGCTGGGATGGCATCCTCGCCGAGCAACTGGACGCTCGTCATCGTCCATGCAATTTCGTCACCCATCTGAAGCAGGCGGCGCCTTGTGAATCCCGTGGGTAAGCCGGGCAAGACCGGCAGTCTGCTGCCCGTCGAAACGGCGCTCGAGCGTTTGCTGGACATGGCCGATGCGTCACGCATTGTCGAGTGCGAGCACCTGCCGCTGGCTCAAGTCGAAGGTCGGGTGCTGGCTGAAGATCTGATCTCGACACTGGATCTGCCGCCGTGGCCGAACAGCGCCATGGACGGCTACGCCTTGAACCTGGCGGATTGGCAGGGCGAGCCGCTGCCCGTCAGTCAAAAAGTTTTTGCCGGGCAATCCCCGCAACCGTTGGAACCAGGCACTTGCGCACGCATCTTCACAGGGGCACCGCTGCCGGCGGGCGCCAATTGTGTCGAGATGCAGGAAAACGCTGAAGTTCAGGCCGACGGTCGAGTGCGTTTCCTCGAAACGCTGAAACCGGACCAGAACATCCGTCCGCAGGGCCAGGAAACCACGGTTGGCGAATTGGTGCTGCAAGCCGGAACCCGGTTGGGACCCATTGAGCAGGGGCTGGCTGCTTCGCTTGGCTGCGCCGCTCTCAATGTCGTGCGCAAACCGCGCGTGGCGGTTTTGTCCACCGGAGACGAGCTGGTGGAACCCGGTCAGGCATTGGGGCCGGGCCAGATCTATAACAGCAATCGCGTGCTTCTGTGCAGTTGGCTACAGCGCCTGGGTTGTGAAGTCATCAATGGCGGTATTCTCCCGGACGATCTGCCCACCACCCGGGCGCGGCTCGGCGAGCTGCACGATGCCGATCTGATTCTGTCTACCGGCGGTGTCTCGGTCGGTGAAGCGGATTTCCTCGGCATTGCCCTGCGTGAAGAAGGCGAGCTGGCGCTGTGGAAGCTGGCCATAAAGCCTGGAAAGCCGTTGACCTTCGGCCATTTTCGCAACGTGCCGGTGATTGGCTTGCCCGGCAATCCCGCCTCGACGCTGGTGACGTTCGCCTTGCTGACGCGGCCTTATCTGTTGCGACGCCTGGGTGTGCAGGACGTCGAACCGCTGAAGTTTGCAGTGCCCGCGGGCTTTGTCTGGCCGGTGGCCGGAAATCGTCGCGAATATTTGCGCGGGCGTCTGGAACATGGGCGGGCAATCATTTATCGCAACCAGAGCTCGGGTGTGCTGCGCAGCGCGGCGTGGGCCGACGGATTGGTGGAAGTCCGGGAAGGCCGCACGTTGAGCGAAGGTGATGAAGTGAGCTTCATTCCGCTCAGTGACCTTCTCGGCTGACCGGTCTTGCCCATGCACGCGTCGGCTGTTACGCACGGCGCGTGCAACGATTGATTCGGTCAGTTGCTGATCAGTGTCACCAACTGGTCGAATCGGCTGTTGGCCACCCATCCCAGCAGTCCCAGGATGACAGCGGTGGCACCCGCCGAATACGCCAGACGATGTTTTATCGTGCGCACGTCGTTGAGCACTTCGTCCATGTCGCGGCGCATGTATTTGAAGTGGGTTTCCAGCTCGCTGACACGGGGTTCCATATCAAACTCTCCAGTGGTCTTGGCGCTGTTACAGAAGTCTGGTTTTTTACTCGCACGGCTTTCGGCGAGCGCGGCGACCGGGCTCACCGGTGCCTTGGTTTCATGGTTGTGCATGGAAGTACTCGCTGATCGTATCAACTGTACGCTTGCTGGTTTTTCCATTGCGCGATTCATGAGAATAAATCGGGGGGTATCCGTTCATTACCGGCACATCCTTGTGTTATTGGGTTGAAGGTTGATGCTGCCGGCACACGGTGACCCATGGGGCGGGCGCGGTCAATTAAGCCGATTCCTCTTGTTTCGTAAGAAAAAATACCGCTGTGTAGGACGCCAGCTGTTGGAAGAGGAATTAATTGCCATTCCAGTGGCTTTTTCGAGGCGCGCAGTGGTCAAGATGTTTCAACCGATTCAATTCTTGGAGTGACGTTATGAGTGAACGCCGGGCACTGCTGATCCTGCATGGCAAACAGGCACTCAACGAGGATGTCCGCGCTGCCGTCGAAGCCAGGCGCGAGCAAGGCTGGGAGCTTGCGGTGCGAGTGACCTGGGAAGCCGGCGACGCCCAGCGTCTGGTGGAAGAAGCGCTGGCAGCGGGTTACACGAAAATCATCGCTGGCGGTGGCGATGGCACCTTGCGTGATATCGCCGAAGCGCTGGCTCAACACTCGAAGAAAGCCAGCCTCGTCTTGCTCCCGCTGGGGACCGCCAACGATTTTTCCCGTGCCGCCGGTATTTCCCTGGAGCCTGCCGAAGCTCTTGAGCTACTGGATGTTCAGCCCTCGGATATCGATCTGGGCGAAGTAGGCGGGCAGATTTTCCTGAACATGGCGACCGGCGGATTCGGCAGTCAGGTCACCGCCAACACTTCAGAAGACCTGAAAAAGGTCCTGGGCGGTGCCGCTTATCTGTTTACCGGCCTGACCCGGTTCAGCGAGCTGCATGCCGCTTATGGCGAATTGCAGGGGCCGGATTTTCATTGGCAGGGTGATCTGCTGGCACTGGGCATCGGCAACGGGCGGCAGGCGGGTGGCGGCCATGTGCTGTGCCCCGAGGCGCGGGTCGACGATGGTCTGCTCGACATCAGTATTTTGCCGGCACCGCAGGAGCTGGTCGGGACGCTGAAGAATCTGCTGAGCGAGGGCTTCGGCCTCGACAACATGTTCGTGCGGGCGCGGTTGCCGTGGGTCGAGATCAAGGTCGCCGAAGGGCTGAGTATCAATCTCGATGGCGAGCCACTGGAGGGCGACAGTCTGCGTTTCGTGGCGAAACCTGCAGCGTTGCAGGTGCATCTGCCGAAAGACTCGCCGTTATTGGGCACCCAAGCGTCAATCAGTCATCCAGGCTGATGATCTGTTCACGCACGGCGAACAGCACCAGACCCGCCACGTCGTAAATCTGCAGGCGCTTCATGATCTGCGCGCGGTGGGTTTCAACGGTCTTCACGCTCAAGCCCAGGCCGTTGGCGATTTCCCGCGTTGATTTGCCGCGCACGATGAGCCGCAGGATTTCCAGCTGGCGCGCCGTCAGGTTGTGCGAATCGGCGATGTCCGGCTGGCTTTTCTGGTTACGGGTCAAGGCCTGATTGATCACCGTATGAGCAATGGCCGGGCTGAGGTAGCGCTCGTTGTTGCGCAGGGCCTCCAGCGCATGCTCGAGCTCGGTTGCGGTGGTGTCCTTGAGCAGGTAGCCATGGGCACCGGATTCCAGCGCCTGCATGATCAGCGCCGGATCGGTGTGCATCGACAGGATCAGAACCTTGCTCTGCGGGCGCACGCGCTTGAGGCGTTGCAGCGCTTCGAGACCGCCGGTTTCTCTCATCGAGATATCCAGCAATACGATGTCCGGGCTCAGCTGCTCGACCATCTCGAGCAATTGCGAGCCATCACTGGCCTCGCCGATTACTGCGTAACCGGGAATATCCAGTACCAGAGCGCGCACGCCGGCTCTGATCAGCGAGTGGTCATCCACCAGAAGTAAGTTACAAGTCAACGCATAACCTTATTCGTACTGGCCCTTTCGAGCGCACGCGGCGCCCAGGGGAAAAGTGCTTCGATTCTTGTGCCTTTGCCCGGCTCGCTGGTAACGCTCAATGTACCGCCCAACTGTTCGATGCGCTCGGCCATTCCGGCCATGCCGCGCTGGCCTTCCCTGGCCGGGTCGGCCGCCGGGGCGAAACCCAGACCGTCATCGCTGATCAGCAGAGTCAGACCTTGCGGCAGACGCTGCACTCGAATCAACAGGTTTTTTGCCTGTGCGTGGCGCAGGATGTTGGTCACCGCTTCCTGAGCGATGCGAAACGCCGCGACGGCCATTTCTTCGGGGATGCCGTTGAGCCGTTGTTGGCAGTCGAGACTCCAGTTGACTGGCGTGTTGGCCAGCGTCTTGAGCAAATGCGCACGCAGGCTGGCTTCAAGGCCCAGGCTGGTCAACTGACGCGGATTGAGAATGGCCGAGACGTCACGCACCTTGGTCAGTGTTTCATCCAGTGTGTCGCAGAGTACCTTGCATTGTTCCTGCAGATCTTCCGGCAGACGGCGCTTGAGCCAGTCACTTTGCAGCTTGGCGGCGGTCAGCAACTGGCCGATATCGTCGTGCAATTCACGGCTGAGTCTATGACGCTCGTTTTCCTGGACTTGCAGCAGACGGTCAGCCAGCTCCTGCGGCTGGAACTTGATCGACTTGCGCGACAAGCGATATTGCACCCAGACGCAGGCGGTGGCGGCGAGGTCCAGTGCCAGCAATCCCAAGGGAATGCGCGCGGAGACAACATAGGCCAGCAGACTGCCGAGAGTCGCCAGAACACACAGCACAAGTGTGAAGCGCCGAGCGTTTTCCCGGGAGGGTGGCCATGTAATGAGTGACTTGAGACTGGCGTACATAACGGATGGAGCCAATGGATGTTCGCTGCGGGTAGACCGACCGGTGACTGGCGGATCTCTGTGTGGAAATACTGTCAATTATGTTAGTGATTCCAACTGCATTCATTAAGCAATCATTTGACTCGCAATAACATTGCTGATGAAACGCTGGAGTCAGTGTGCCGCTAAACGGCAGGCAATTAACCGGCGGCATAATACCACTTAACATACCGTTGGTCGCGGTTGCTATATATGCCTGTTCGGTCAGGAAATAGCGGATGGTGGACGCAAGTTCCATATTGGAAAAAGTTGGAATTGTTGTATTTTGGACGACTTCGATTTGCCTGGAAGTGTCGCTGGGAGCACACAGGGAAAACCCTGATGGCGGTACCTGAAAATCAACCGTCGGTCGGGCTGATTATTTGTCCCGGATTGTCGCTCGCAGGTACGGACTATTCAATTACGACAGTATCGCGGCTTGCGTCATCAAGCCTGGCGCGCCACCAGGGTCGAAGAGAGCAAACGTTTGCTCGGCATCTTTGCCTCGAATGTGTCCTGACCCATTTGCGCCGCGAAAGCTTCGAGCAGGGCTGCCTGCTCACTGCCATCGAGGCTCAGTTGCCCGGTTTTATGATCGACCAGCTCAAGCTGCCAGGCCATCAGGGTGAAACAGTCTCGCAGGGCATCAAGAGCCTGTTCGTGCAGATCGACCCGATCCTGAGTCAGATTCAGCAGGCTGTAGATGTGCAGGGAAAATTCCGAGATTGCTTCCAGAGCCAGCGCTTCGGCGCGGCCAGCCAACTTCAGCAGACTGCCGAGCATGCAGTCGATGGCATCCTTGTCATTGCTGATCAGTTGCAGGTGGCTCAGGCATTCTTCGGATTTGGCGAGAAGCGTTTCCGCCTCGACCAGAAATTCGGGGAAGCGTTGCGCCCAGTCTTTACGGTCGATTGGCATGTTCATCTCCACCACGTCGTGTTGGTTGACGGATGGCCGTGTGTGGCGACGATGGTGAATCGTCGGCAGATCGCGCCCGGCGGTGCAGGTGCACGGACCGAGGGGTTCCAGAGGGTGGGTTGCCACTGAATTGCGATCGCACACAATAGCCTGACTCCGTTCATGCAATGAGAATGGCGTCACAGTAATGGCTATTGGAAAGGGCGAATATCAGGTTGGGCCTGATTGATCCTAGGGGAATCCCTTAGGCGCGGGAACCTAACGTGCAAACCGAGGTCGCTCCGCAATGAATCTAGCAGATGAAATCACGAATGCCAGTAAAGCATGATGTCAGTCTGACATCAATGGCCGTTTGTGGCATTTTTTGCGGCGCGGTTTACAGCAATCAAGATTAGCTGAATGCAGCCGATAAACCCCCATAGTGAATTCATCAGAACAAGCCCAGGAGTCATTGATGGCCGGCATTCTCGACACGGTAGACCAACGCACGCAACTGGTGGGTGAGAATCGCCTGGAAATCCTCATGTTTCGCCTGGCCGGACGCCAATTGTTCGCGATCAACGTGTTCAAGGTTCAGGAAGTGCTGCAACTGCCGAAGCTGACCCTGATGCCGCAGCGTCATCCCTTTGTCTGCGGCGTGGTCAATCTGCGCGGCCAGACATTGCCGGTGATCGACCTGTCCCAGGCGATCGGCATGCGTCCACTGGTGCCGGGCCCGAACAGCACGATCATCGTCACCGAATACAACCGTTCGGTGCAGGCCTTCCTCGTCGGCGGTGTCGACCGCATCGTCAACATGAACTGGGAAGCCATTCTGCCGCCGCCGACCAGTGCTGGCCGTCAGCATTATCTGACCGCGATCAGCAAGGTCGACGATCAACTGGTCGAGATCATCGACGTCGAAAAAGTCCTCGCTGAAATCGTCCCGTACAACGCCAAGGTCTCGCGCGAGAAACTCGACGATCCGGTACTGGAGCGCGCCCGTGGTCGCGAAGTGTTGCTGGTGGACGATTCCAACGTGGCGCTTTCGCAATTGCGCGATACCCTCGGCCAGCTCGGGGTGAAAATGCACATCGCCAGCGACGGTCTGAAAGCCTTGAACATGCTCAAGGCCTGGGCTGATACCGGCGTGCACATTACCGACAAACTGCTGATGATCTTCACCGACGCCGAAATGCCGGAAATGGACGGCTATCGCCTGACCACCGAAATCCGTAATGACCCGCGTCTGCGTGGCTTGTACGTCGTGCTGCACACCTCGCTGTCTGGCAGTTTCAACGACTCGATGGTGAAAAAGGTCGGCTGCGACAACTTCCTCTCCAAATTCCAGCCGGACAAACTGGTCGACGTGGTGCGCCAGCGTCTGATGCTCGACGCTGTGCCAGCCTGATCACACACCCATCTTGCTTCCTGTGGGAGCGAGCCTGCTCGCGAAAGCGCAGGGTCGGACACATTGATGGTGAATGTGCCGGCCTCTTCGCGAGCAGGCTCGCTCCCACAGAAGTGTATTCACATTAATGACGGCTTTGATTCGGCATTGAAGCTCGTATAGGGTGGCGTTTTTCCATCAGGGAGCTGGCCATGCTGCGTCTGAGCGCGCTTTATCGTTACCCGTTGAAATCCGGCAAGGGCGAAATCCTGCAAAGCATCGAGCTGGACAAGCTGGGCCTGGCGGGCGATCGACGCTGGATGCTGGTGGACGAGGCCAGCGGACGCTTTCTGACCCAGCGTGCCGAAGCGAAAATGAGTCAGTTGTCGGCATTGTGGAATGCCAGCGGCGGTCTGACCCTGAGCGCTCCAGACCAGGGCTCCATCGAAGTCCCATTGCCTGCGCCCGACGCCGAGCTGCGCGGGGTGACGATCTGGCGTGACACCCTGCGTGTGCCGGACGCCGGTGACCAAGCCGCGCGATTTGTCAGCGACTTCCTCGGCAAACCGACGCGTCTGGTGCACATGCCACCGGAGCGGGCGCGCACCACGCAGTCGGGATTCGGCAAGGACGACGATCAAGTGGCGTTCGCCGACGGTTATCCGCTGCTGCTGATCGGCGAAGCCTCGCGGCTGGCTCTTGCGGAAACAGTCGGACGACCGCTGGAGATGCTGCGTTTCCGCCCGAACCTGGTCATCGAAGGCAGCGCGCCTTACGCCGAGGACAACTGGAAGCGTATTCGCATCGGCGATATCGAATTGCGCGTGGTCAAGCCGTGCGCGCGCTGCATCATGACCACCGTCGACCCGCAAACCGGTGAGCGCAGCGCCGATCGCGAACCGTTCGCGACGCTGCAGAAACACCGCAGCACTGCCGACGGCGCGATGTTCGGGCAGAATCTGGTCAATGACGGCAACGGCCGCCTGGAAGTCGGCATGCCGGTGGAAATTCTCGAATAGGTTGTCGCTGCAACGAAAAATGCCCGGGTCTTTTGGACGCGGGCATTTTTTTGCGCTGTGAAACCGGCGGGATCAGCCGCGGTATTCGCACAGGTAAGCGGTATCGACGGCGACTTTCAGCTGGAACTTGCTGTTGGCCGGAACGTTGAACTGACTGCCGGCGGCGAAGGTTTCCCAGTCGCTGCTGTCTGGCAGTTTTACGCTCAGCGCGCCGGAAACCACGTGCATGATTTCCCGCTGGCTGGTGCCGAATTCGTATTCGCCCGGGGCCATGACGCCAATGGTCGCCGGACCTTCAGCGGTGCCAAAGGCGATCGACTTGACGGTGCCGTCGAAGTACTCGTTGACTTTAAACATGGGCGGATTCCTCGAAAAGGGCTTAAAAGGGGGCGGCCAGTATGCACAAGGCTTTTCGCGGCGTCACGCGCCTAAAGCGGCAGAACCAATGGCAACAACCGAGCGGTGTTGCGTGCATCTTCGAGCGCTCGATGTTGCTGTCCGGAAAACTGCATGCCCGCCAGTTGCAGCGCGCCGTTGAGCCCCAGCGGTCGCTCCAGGCGCCGAGCCTTGGCGAAGCGTTGTTTGAGGTTCATGTGCGGCACTTTGCTCAGGCCACTGTCGATGTTCAGGCGCTGCCATTCCTGCAGCAATTGCTGGCGGTCGTAACCGCCCCAACTGGCCCAGCCTTCTAGGCGAGCCTGATGTTGCGCCAGCCAGCGCTCGAAGGCCGGCCAGACTTCGCTCAGCGGTTGCGCCGAATCGATATTGGCCTGGGTGATGTGCGTCAGCTCTCGACAGAACGGCGTCAGCAATGGACGGCGGGTCGGTTTGACGAAGCGCTGGAAGTGATCCTGCTCGCGCCCGGCACGGTCGACCAGCGTCGCACCGATCTCGATAATTTCCATTTCCGTGACCGGCCAGCCACCCTCGTCTGTGGTGGCTTCCAGATCTATGACCAGCCAATGGGGCATCGCAGGGTTCCTGATTTCCGCGTTCTGATTTATCAGAGCGTAGTCAAACCCCGCGCTTGTGCCCGGGCGACTGCTCGACCTGCAACAGAACCTGACGATTTTTTACCTGATCGCCGACCTTCACTTGCACCCGCTTGAGCACGCCATCGATGCCCGCTTTCAGCGGATGCTCCATTTTCATTGCCTCCAGCACAACCAGCAACTGACCTTTGCTGACCGTACTGCCTTCACTGACCAGCACGTCGACTATGGCGCCGTCCATCGGTGCTTTCAGGGTGCCGGAGGCGACGCTGGTCTGACTGCCGATCAGCGCATGAGTTCGATCCTCCAGGCGCAGACTGCCTGGGTGGGTGAACAACCACAGCTGCCCATCGTGCAGGCGATAGGCATGGCTCTGGCGCAGTCCGTCGATTTCCAGGCTCACCAATTGCGCAGTGTGCTCAATGATTTTAACGGTCAATGTGCGTTCACCTGTCTGCACCACAACGTTGCCCGATTTATGCGCGAGCACCGACAGCGTCCAGTCCCGCTCCTCACTGCCGAGGCGATAGTGCAGAGGCACACTGGCGTTGTTGCGCCAACCGTTCAGCGGCGGGCGATGGGGCAGGGCGCTGGCCTGATAGAACAACACCACGGCAATCGCCAGTTGCTCCGTCGTCGGCACATGAATGTTGAGGCTGGCGTGGCTGGAAAAGTGCTGCTGGATGAAAGCGGTGCTGAAGTCGCCACTGATGAACTGCGGATGTTGCAGCAGGCCTTCGAGCAAACGTTGATTGCTCTGCACCCCGAGCAGCACGGTGTCCTGCACCGCACGCAACAGCTTGCGCCGCGCCTCTTCCCGAGTGGCGCCGTGGGCGATCAGTTTGCCCAGCATCGGATCGTAGAACGGGCTGACCGACTGACCTTCAAGCAGACCGTGATCGATGCGCGCGCCGTGCCCCAGCGCTGGCTGCCATGCGGCAATCCGGCCGGTTTGCGGGAGAAAGTCCGCGGCGGGATCTTCAGCGTAGAGGCGCACTTCCATGGCGTGACCGTCGAGATGGATCTGTTCCTGCGTCAGCGGTAGCGGCTGGCCTTCGGCAACCAGTAACTGCCAGGCGACCAGATCCAGCCCGGTGATCAATTCCGTCACCGGGTGTTCGACCTGCAGGCGCGTGTTCATCTCCAGAAAGTAGAACTGTCCGCGCGCGTCGAGCAGGAACTCCACGGTGCCGGCGCCGACGTAATCCACCGCACGCCCGGCCTTGAGCGCCGCCTCGCCCATGGCCTGGCGCAGCTCGGCGGTCATTACCGGGCACGGCGCTTCTTCGATGACTTTCTGATGGCGGCGCTGGATCGAGCAATCGCGTTCGCCGAGGTAGACCAGATTGCCATGCTGGTCGCCGAACAGTTGCACTTCCACATGGCGCGGTTCGATCAGCGCCTGTTCAAGGATCAACTCGTCACTGCCGAAACCGTTCAGCGCTTCGGAGCGGGCGGTGCGCAGTTGTGCCGGCAGGTCGCTGGCGTCGTGGACCAGGCGCATGCCGCGTCCACCACCACCGGCGCTGGCCTTGATCATCAGCGGATAACCGATGCGCTCAGCCTCGGCCAGCAGGGTCGCGTCGTCCTGCGCTGCACCCTGGTAGCCGGCGATGCATGGAACCCCGGCATCAAGCATGGCGATCTTCGACAGGCGTTTGCTGCCCATCAGTTCGATCGCGTCGGCGCTGGGGCCGATGAAGATCAGCCCGGCTTCGGCGCAGGCGCGGGCGAAATCCGCGTTTTCCGAGAGGAAGCCGTAGCCTGGGTGAATCGCATCGGCGCCGCTGCGTCGGGCGGCTTCGACGATCGCCGGAATGTTGAGGTAGGACTGCTGCACCGGCGCCGGGCCGATATGCACCGCCTGATCCGCCATTTGCACGTGCAGCGCATCGGCGTCGGCGTCGCTGAACACCGCGACGGTGCGATAGCCCAGCGCCTGGGCCGTGCGCTGGATGCGGCAGGCGATTTCACCGCGGTTGGCGATCAGGATTTTGTGAATGGCTGGCATGGTGGGGTTCCTGAAATGATGGCGGTGAATGTGATGGCCTCATCGCGAGCAGGCTCGCTCCCACATTTGCAATGCATTTCGACCCGGGATTTGTGGATGGCGGGCATGGTGGGGTTTCCTGAGGTTTTTGCGGTGGGTTGGATGGCCTCATCGCGAGCAGGCTCGCTCCCACGTTTGCAATGCAATTTCGACCTGTGGGAGCGAGCCTGCTCGCGAAGCTTTTAGTTGACCCACCGCGGTTTGCGCTTTTGCACAAAAGCCATAGTCCCCTCGATCCCTTCGTCTCCAGTCACCGCCGCGCTGAACCACTGCGCCGCGTCGTCCAGCAATTCATTCGACGGCTGCCCGGCACTCGCCAACAGCAATTTCTTGGTCATCGCATTCGCTTGCGGGGCGCAGCGCAGCACCTGTTGCAACACTTCATCCAGCCGTTCGGCCAGTGCTTGCGCATCCTGTTCAACGAAGTGCACCAGGCCCAACCGCTGCGCCTCGGCGCCATCGAAACGCGCCGCCGTCAGGGCGAGTCGGCGGGTTTCGGTCAGGCCGATCCGTTGCACCACAAACGGCGCGATTTGCGCCGGGATCAGGCCGAGGCTGGTTTCCGGCAACCCGAACTGCGCCTTGTGATCGGCCAAAGCGATATCGCTGACACAGGCCAGACCGAATCCACCGCCGAGCACCGCGCCTTGCAACACGCAAATCAGCACTTGCGGCGTGTGCTGGGATTCCTCCAGCAACGCACCGAACGCCCGGTTCAACTCACGGTAAGCCTCCGCGCCTTGAGCCCGGGCGTTGGCCATGTCCTTGATGTCGCCACCGGCGCAGAAATGCCCGCCGGCACCGCTGAGCACCAAGGCCCGCACCGCACGGTCATCGCCTATCGCCGCGAGCACCGCGCGCAGTTCGGCGACCATTTGCAGGCTCATCGCGTTGCGGCTGTCCGCGCGGTTAAGGGTGATGTGCAGCACGCCGCCATGCAGTTCCAGCAACAGTGTCTGGCAATCGGGCAGGCTGCTCATTTCTTCTTCCCCGGCAGGATGCCCATCAATTTGCAGATGATGCCCAGCATGATTTCGTCAGCGCCGCCGCCAATCGACACCAGGCGCACATCGCGATAGGCGCGGGCCACCGGGTTGTCCCACATGAAGCCCATACCGCCCCAGTATTGCAGGCAGCTGTCACTGACTTCACGGCCGAGACGGCCGGCCTTGAGCTTGGCCATCGACGCCAGTCGCGTGACATCCTGACCTTTGATGTACTGCTCGGTGGCCTGATAGACCAGCGCGCGCAGGCATTCGATTTCGGTCTGCAGTTCGGCGAGGCGGAAGTGGATGACCTGGTTGTCGATCAGCGCGTTGCCGAAGGTCTTGCGCTCCTTGCAGTACTCGATGGTGCTGTCGATGCAATATTCCAGGCCCTTGATCATGTTCGCCGCGCCGAACAGGCGTTCTTCCTGGAACTGCAGCATCTGCATCATGAACCCCGCGCCTTCATGGCCGATGCGGTTGCGCTGCGGCACGCGCACGTTATCGAAGAACACCTGGGCGGTTTCCGAGCTGCGCATGCCGAGTTTGTCCAGGTGCGAGCTGAGGCTGATGCCCGGCGTGTTCATCGGCACCATGATCAGCGACTTGTTGATGTGCGGCTTGTCGTCCGAGGTGTTGGCCAGCAGGCAGATGAAATCGGCGCTCGGCGAGTTGGTGATCCACATTTTGCTGCCGTTGATCACGTAGTCATCGCCGTCCTTGCGCGCCGTGGTCTTCAGCCCGGCGACATCGGAGCCGGCGCCGACTTCGGAAACGCCGATGCAACCCACTTGTTCGCCACTGATGGCCGGGCGGAGGAATTCTTCGCGCAGTTCATCGGAACCGAAGCGCGCCAGCGCCGGGGTGCACATGTCGGTCTGCACGCCGATCGACATCGGAATCCCGCCGCAATGAATGGTGCCGAACTCTTCGGCGGCGACAATCGAGTAGCTGTAATCGAGGCCCATGCCGCCGAATTTTTCCGGCTTGGAAATGCCCAACAAGCCCAGCTCGCCAGCCTTGCGGAAAATATCGTGGATGGGAAAGCGCCCGGCCTTCTCCCATTCTTCGACGTGCGGATTGATCTCGTGCGCGACGAACTGGCGGACGGTGCGGCGCAGGGCTTCGTGTTCCGGGGTGAAGATCATTGTTGTTGTTCTCCGTAGGATCCGTAGCGGTCAGAAGCGGCTGACGCCGAAGCTGTTGGGTTGCAGCGTACGCCTGTCGGCTTCGTGGCAGATATCCAGCAAGTAGCCGAGCAGGGTGCGGGTGTCGCGCGGGTCGATCAGGCCGTCGTCCCACAGGTTGGCGCTGCCGTACAGGGCGGTGGATTGGCTGTCGAGTTTCTGCGCGGTCATCTGTTCGAGCATGTCGAGCATTTTCGGATCGGGCTCGATGCCGTCCTTGAGCTGTTTGGCCTCGGTGACGATGCGTAAAACCTTGCCGGCCTGCGCACCGCCCATGACTGCGGTGCGACTGTTGGGCCAGGCGAAGATGAAGCGCGGATCGAGACCGCGCCCGCACATCGCGTAGTTGCCGGCACCGTAGGAACCGCCGACGACGATGGTCAGTTTCGCCACCCGCGCGTTGGCCACCGCTTGAACCAGTTTCGAGCCGTGTTTGATCACCCCTTGCTGTTCCGATTCGGTGCCGACCATGAAACCCGTGGTGTTGTGAAAAAACAGCAGCGGCGTCTGGCTCTGATCGCACAACTGGATGAACTGCGCCGCCTTGCTCGCGCCTTGCGGGGTGATCGGGCCGTTGTTGCCGATGAAGCCGCAGGCGCGGCCCTGGATTTTCAGTTGGCCGCAGATGGTTTGTTGATCGAACTCGCCCTTGAACTCGAGAAAGTCCGACTCATCGGCGATCCGCGCGATGATTTCGCGCACGTCGTAGGGCTTTTTCGCATCGTCCGGGATCAACCCGAGCAGCTCATCGATAGGGTAGAGCGGTTCCTTGTATTGCGGCTCCGGCAGCCACGGCAACTGCTCGTTCCATGGCAGCATGCGCATGATCTCGCGGACCTGGCGTATGCCGTCGGCGTCGTTTTCAGCCAGATATTCAGCGGTGCCGGCGACCTGCGCGTGCATTTCGGCGCCACCGAGTTCTTCATCGGTGGCGACTTCGCCGGTGGCGGCTTTGAGCAGCGGCGGGCCGGCGAGGAACAGCTTGGCCTTGCCGCGCACCACCACCACGTAATCCGACAACCCCGGTTGATAGGCACCGCCCGCCGTGGCCGAGCCGTGCACCACGGTGATCTGCGGCAAACCCATTGCCGACATGCGCGCCTGATTGGCGAAGCTGCGCGCGCCTTCGACAAAAATCTCCGCCGCGTAGTTGAGATTGGCACCGCCGCTTTCGGCGAGGGTGATCATCGGCAGTTTGTTTTCCCGGGCGATCTGTTGCAGGCGCAGGGATTTTTTCAGGCCGCTCGGCGAGATCGTGCCGCCCTTGATCGCGCTGTTGTTGGCGACCACCATCGCACGGATGCCGCAGACGTAACCGATGCCGGCAATCAGCCCGCCACCGGCCGAACTGCCGTCCTTGTCGTCGTGCAACTTGTAGCCGGCGAGGCTGGCCAGTTCGAGGAACGGCGCGCCGGGGTCGAGCAACAGGTTCAGGCGCTCGCGGGGCAACAGTTGCCCGCGTTTGCTGAATTTGTCCTGGGCTTCGGCGGCTTTGTTCAGCAGGTTCTGTTCCAGTTGCTGGACATGTTCGATGGCCGCGAGCATGGCCGCGCGGTTGCGCGCGAACGCTTCGCTGTGCGGATCGAGTTGCGACTGAATCTGCGCCATGGCTTATTCCTTGTCCTTGAGCACGTCAGGTAGATAGGCGCGGTGGAAACCATTGAACGATTCGCTGTGGCTGACCTTGTGCAGCGGCCAGGCGCGACTGCCGAGGCTGGCGGCGCCATCGATTTTCACCGTGGTGCCGCTGATGAATGCCGCCGCCGGGCTGAGCAGAAACACGATCGCCGCACTGACTTCCGACTCGGTGCCGATGCGCTTGAGCGGCACATGTTCGCGCAAGGTCGGGATCACTGCTTTGAAGGCGCCTTCGTAAGTGTCCATGCCGCTGGAGGCAATCCAGCCCGGTGCCACGGCGTTGACCCGCACCCCGGCATAGCCCCACTCGAACGCGGCAGTCTTGGTGAAGTTGTCCATGCCCGAACGCGCGGCGCCCGAGTGGCCCATGCCGGGCATGCCGCCCCACATGTCGGCGAGCATGTTGACGATGCTGCCGCCGTGCTTGCTCATCGACTGGTTGAACACCTCGCGGGCCATCAGAAAACCGCCGACCAGATTGGTCCGCAACACGGTTTCAAAACCCTTCTGATTGATCGACGCCAGCGGCGACGGGTATTGGCCGCCGGCATTGTTGACCAGACCGTGGATCGGCCCGTGTTCGGCAATCAGCTCCTTGACCAGTTGCTTGACCGCTTCTTCATCGCGGATATCGCAAGCCTTCCAGTACGCGCGGCCGCCGTCCTCGGCGATTTCGGCGGCGACCTTTTCGAGTTTTTCCGGCTTGCGCCCGACCAGCAGCACATTGGCGCCGAGCGCCGCCAGTTCATGGGCGGTGCAGCGACCGATGCCGCTGCCGCCACCGGTGACAATCAGGTTCTGGCCGCTGAACAGATCAGCGCGAAAAATCGACGCGTAAGCCATGCACACCATCCTCTAGTCGAGCTGTTCGGCGATGCTCTGCGGCACCGGAATCTGGATTTCCAATAGTTGCTGGGCGAAGGCTTTGCCCTGCGGGTCGATGCGCAGACTGGCGACACCGCCACCGCCGAGGGCGTTTTCCAAGAGAAAGTTGAGGCTGTGGGTGCCGGGCAGATACCAGCGTTCGACGCGGCCAAGCAGCGGATCGAGGACGTGGCGCATCCAGTCGACCACCACCGAAGTTGTCAGCGCTTCGGCGATCCACGGCAGGTAATCGGGATGGCGCGGCATCACGCCGATGTTGCTGTGATTGCCCTTGTCGCCGGAGCGCGCCACCGCCAGTTTCACCAGCGGCACACTGGCATCGGCGCGGCCCTGGGGTTTGGGCGGTTGCTCGGCGATCGGCAGATCTGCACTGTCGAAAGTCACCCGATCGGGGAGGGCACACGGATGGCGCTTGCCAGCCATGTCGACTTGCAGGGTGCAGGCGCTTTTATCGATGAGGAACGAAAACAGGCGGATGACTGGATACACGGTCGGCCGACCGCCGACGATGCCGGTCAAGCCCGGCGCCATGCCGGTCGCGGCCTGGGCGATCTCTTTGGAAAACAGCACCAGCGCGCGTTTGTCGGGATGGCGCACGGCGATTTTGATCACCACTTCACGGCTGTCGCGGCGCTGACCGTGGGGGCCGTAAGTGGCCTCGCTGCCAAGCAGTTCGACATGGGTTTCGCTGTATGGCGCCCAGCCGCGCAGGCTGAACATCTCGGCGGTCTTGTCGATGATCGCCTGACTGACGCGCCGCGCCTTGTCCACCGCGTCGATGCCGGCCATCAGGCAACTGGCGGTGCAGCGAAAACCGTCCGGACAAGTGGCGCTGACCTTGTATTTGTCGGTGGGCGGCAGACCTTTGGCACCGTGCACCTGCACGACGTTTTTGCCTTGTTGCTGAAGTTTGACCTGAGTGAAATCGCAGATCACGTCGGGTAGCAGATAAGCCTGCGGATCGCCGATTTCGTAGAGCATCTGCTCGCCCACGGTCAGCGGCGTGACCAGTCCGCCGGAGCCTTCGGGTTTGCTGACGAGGAACTGGCCGTCGGCGCTGACCTCGACGATCGGAAAACCGATGTGCTCGTAATCCGGTACCTCGCGCCAATCGGTGAAATTACCGCCGGTGCACTGCGCGCCGCACTCGATGATGTGTCCGGCCAGCGCGGCCTGGGCGAGTTTGTCGTAGTCATGCCACGACCAGCCGAATTCGTGGACCAGCGCCGCGCTGACCACGGCGCTGTCGACCACCCGGCCGGTGATAACGATGTCGGCACCCAGACGCAAGGCTTCGACAATCCCCGGTGCGCCGAGGTAGGCGTTGGTCGACACGCACACGCGTGGAAGCGGGGCGCCGCTGAACATTTCGCTGATGTCGGCGGGGGTTTCGAGGTGTCCTTGCAGGTCATCACCGAGCAACACGGCAATCTTCAACTTGACCCCGGCCTGGTCGCACGCCGCTTGCAGGGCCGCCGCGCAGGCCTGCGGATTGACGCCGCCGGCATTGCTGATCACGCGGATGTTCTGTTCGGCCAGTTGCGTCAGCAGTGGCGCAAGTACGTCGATGAAATCGCCGGCGAACCCGGCCTGCGGGTCTTTAAGACGCGCAGCGGCCATCAGCGACATGGTGATCTCGGCCAGATAATCGAACACCAGATAATCCAGATTTCCGCCCGTCACCAGTTGGGCGGCAGCGGTGCAAGTGTCGCCCCAGAAAGCACTGGCGCAGCCGATACGCACGGTGGTTGGCATTTTTATCTCCGACTCAGGAACCTGCGACAGAACTGTCCGGAGGCTACCAAGCAAGCGCTTGGTTTGTAAACAGGCGAAACATTCTTCTGCCCAAGCGCTTGCTTGGTGCCCGCGCGCGGCTTAAATTGCGCGCAACCCTGCGGTTACAGGGGGCAACACACTGATCGACTGTAGGAGAGAACGGGTGGACGAGCAAAAAGCCCTGCGGGTCATGCGCGAACTGGTCGACCAAGGCCAGTTGACCGACCCGGACAGCGCCCGCGGCAAATTGCTGCAAGTGGCGGCTCACCTGTTTCGCAACAAAGGCTACGAGCGCACCACGGTGCGCGATCTGGCCAGCGCCGTGGGCATTCAGTCGGGCAGCATTTTTCATCACTTCAAAAGCAAGGATGAAATTCTCCGCGCGGTGATGGAGGAAACCATCCGCTACAACACCGCGCTCATGCGCGCAGCCCTGACCGAGGCCAGCGATGTGCGCGAGAAAGTCCTGGCGCTGATTCGTTGCGAGTTGCAATCAATCATGGGCGGCAGCGGCGAAGCGATGGCGGTGCTGGTATACGAATGGCGCTCATTGTCCGAAGACGGCCAGGCTAAAGTCCTCGCTTTGCGTGACGTTTATGAAGACATCTGGCTGCAGGTTCTGGGCGAGGCCAAGGACGCCGGCTATATTCGCGGCGACGTTTTTATTACCCGACGTTTCCTCACCGGCGCACTGTCCTGGACCACCACCTGGTTCCGTGCCGGCGGCAGTTTGAGCCTCGATCAACTCGCCGATGAAGCGCTGATTCTGGTCCTCGAAGCGCGTTGAACGGTTGTCGGACCGGCCGGGAAACTGGCTAAGTCGGCGAAACCGCCTAGCTTGAATGCATTGATCGCTATTTTTTTCGGGGAGTGGGGTGTTTTGAAGTCTTTGCCAATTCGGACAGCCGCCGGGCTGATGCTCGCTGCGCTGGCTGCGTTCTGGGTATTGCCCGTTCAGTCAGCGCAATTGGTCCGGGTCGGCGCCGCGCATTTCCCGCCCTACACGATTCGCCCGGAAAACGGCGCCGATACCGGCCTGTTGCCGCAATTGATCGAGGCGTTGAATCGCTCGCAGAGCGACTATCAATTCGTCCTGGTGCCGACCTCGATCCCGCGCCGCTTCGGTGATTTCAAGCAGGGCCGCATCGACATGGCGATCTTCGAAAACCCCGAGTGGGGCTGGAAAGACATCCCCCACGATGACGTCGACATGGGCCTGGAAGACGCCGAGATTTTCGTCGCACAACGCGAAGACGGCCGCCAGCAAAGCTATTTCTCCAGCCTGTCGGGCAAGCGTCTGGCGTTGTTCAGCGGCTATCACTATGAATTTGCCAACTTCAACGCCGACCCGAAATACCTCGCAAAAAACTACTACGCCACGCTGACCTATTCCCACGACAGCAACTTGCTGATGGTCCTGCGCGGGCGCGCCGACATCGCCCTGGTGACCCGTTCCTATCTGTTCGATTACCTGCTGCGCAACGAAAAGGTTCGCGATGCCTTGCTGCCCTCGCAGCGTACCGATCAGATCTATCACCACTACGCGATTCTGCGCACAAGTGCTCCGATCACTGGCGAAGCCTTCGGCAAGCTTCTGCAAGGGCTGCGCGACAACGGGGAATTGCTGAGGATCTTCGATCCGTACCGGATTGCGGTGGTGCCAGTGCCTCATCACTGAAGCGCTGTTTGCCTCGCGCGCTTAAATTTCCCCTCCCGGCTCACGTCACTTCGTTGAACTGTCGACGATTACGTGAGCCCGACCCATGTCCAATCTGAATGACCTGACTGCCCTGGCGTTGCCCTCGGGCAGTCAATTGATCGCTGATGCCACCGGGAGCCGCTTGAGCCTGAGCCTGGACGGTCAGCCGTTGATTCGGCTGCGCCTGGACCGCCAGGGCAAAGGCCCGATCCAGCTCGATGAACGTTTTGCCCTGCCGCCCGGGCAGGCCTTGTGGGCGGCCTGCTATTGGTTGTTCGCCCGTGACCCGGCGTGTCAGCAGCTAACCTGGCAACTCGATCAAACGCCGACCGAGGCGTTGCGTAGCGGTTTGCTGATCAACAGCGAAGTTGCCGGCGAATACCGCTGCGAGCGCACGCTGTTCTGGCAACTGCCGCAACCGTGGCTCGGCGCTTCACTGAGCAGCAGCTATCCGCAGCAAATGGTCATCAGCCAAGGCAAGCGCCATCCGCTGCGACCGGTGAAGCCGCGCGGTGAAGTCTATCGGCGTTTCGATGCGCGGCTCGGCGCGTGGATTTCCTTGCGGACGCTGGAAATCGAAGAAGATCTGTCGCGCTTCAATCGCTGGCAGAACAGTCCGCGCGTGGCGAGCTTCTGGCAGGAGGAGGGCAGCCTTGAGCAGCATCGCGAATACCTGAGCAAGCTCGATGCCGATCCGCACACGCTGACGCTGATCGGCTGTTTTGACGATCAGCCATTCGCTTATTTTGAAGCCTATTGGGCCAAGGAAGATCGCATCGCGCCGTTCTACGATGCCGGCGATTACGACCGTGGCATTCACATGCTGGTCGGCGAGGAAAGTCATCGCGGCCCGCACAAAGTGGCGAGCTGGTTATCGGCGCTGGTGCATTACCTGTTTCTCGATGACCCACGCACCCAGCGCGTGGTCGCCGAGCCGCGTGCCGATAACGCGAAGATGATCGGTCACATGCACAACCAGTGTTTCCACTGCGAAAAGGAATTCGATTTCCCGCACAAGCGCGCGGCGCTGATGATTCTGGGGCGGGAGCGGTTTTTTGATCGGTGCCAATTGGCCTGATGCGTTCGGCCTCGGACCTTCGTTGAGTCTGAGGCCGCTTTCGCGAGCAGGCTCGCTCCCACACTGGATTTGTGTCGTGAATCAAACCCTGTGGGAGCGAGCCTGCTCGCGAATGGCTTGACGCAGAATCCGGATCCTAACGCCGCCCCGCGATCACCACATCCCGCCGACTGCCCGAGACCTTGCGGCAGTGCACCAGCGCATCACGAATCATGAAGTTGACCAGGGTTGGCGATACGCCGAGTTCCTTGGCGATGTCCTTTTGCGGCACGCCGTGCAGACGGTACATCTCGAAGGCATAGCGGGTGCGGCTGGGCAGCTCGGTCAGCGCATCGGCGATGTGTTCCAGGGTCGAAAAGTTGATATGCGAGGTTTCCGGCGAAGCGCCCTGAATCACCACGTTCAAGCCTTCCTCTTCCGGGCCTGAGTATTTCTGTTCGAGCGCTTGCTTGCGGTAATGATCGATAGCGAGGTTGCGCACGATCTGGAACAGATAGCTCAGCTGAGCCTTGATCGACGACGTGATCGGCGGCGCCGATTGCAGTCGGAAAAACGCATCCTGAACCACGTCTTCGGCACGAGACCTGCAACCGGTAATGCGCGCTGCAATCTTGACCAGAATCAGTCGATTGTCGACGAATGCCTGAAGTAGCGGTGAATCGCACCTGCTTGTGGATACTTGTTCCGTCATGGAAATCACCTTGCTGCCAATAGGTTAGTGGGAGGGCCTCGGGGGACGGCGCCGTCCTACACATCGAGCGACAAATTATGTTGAATGATAATGATTGTCAAATGAGAAAGAGAAGTAGTGCTGTAAGTCGATGTGTTTTGCGAACTGCGACACGCCGCCGCACCCTGGCCCCGTTGAACGTCGAGCCTGCCGACTAATTATTTCCAGACGTCATCCGTTCTCATTGGTGAATGGTTCCGGGTGTTGATCCCCGGCCACAGCGCATTCCGATGCCTCGCGCGGTCGGCACAGACCGCGCCCCGCACGCCTCTCGATAGGCGTGACGCAGCCACCCGATTCCACTTGCAAGCCGAATTCAGGCAGGAAACCTCATGACCGACGCGTTCGAACTTCCCAGCACCCTGGTCCATGCCCTCAAGCGTCGTGCGGCCCTGACGCCGGACCGACTGGCCTTGCGTTTTCTCGCCGAAAACGCCGAGCAGGCTGTGGTGCTCAGCTATCGCGAACTGGATCAACGCGCGCGCACCATCGCTGCTGCGTTGCAGACCGAGGCCGGTTTCGGTGAGCGTGCGGTGTTGCTGTTTCCCAGCGGCGCGGATTACGTCGCGGCGTTTTTCGGCTGCCTGTATGCCGGTGTGATTGCGGTGCCGGCCTATCCGCCGGAATCCGCGCGTCGTCATCATCAGGAGCGTTTGCTGTCGATCATCGCCGACGCCGAGCCCAGGCTGTTGCTGACCAGCGCCGACCTGCGCGATGCCTTGCAGCAAATCGAGGGCGCGCCGCCGCTGTTGTGTGTCGATACCCTCGACAGCGCACTGGCCGAACGCTGGGTTGAACCGAGCCTGCCGCCCGAGCACATCGCCTTCCTGCAATACACTTCCGGTTCCACCGCGCTGCCCAAGGGCGTGCAGGTCAGCCACGGCAATCTGGTCGCCAACGAACTGCTGATCCGCCACGGCTTCGGCATCGACGTCAACCCGGACGACGTCATCGTCAGCTGGTTGCCGCTGTACCACGACATGGGTCTGATCGGCGGTCTGTTGCAGCCGATTTTCAGCGGCGTGCCGTGCATTCTGATGTCGCCGGCATACTTCCTTGGCCGACCATTGCGCTGGCTGGAAGCGATCGCCGAATACGGCGGCACCATCAGCGGTGGGCCGGATTTCGCCTATCGCTTGTGCAGCGAGCGGGTCAGCGAATCGGCGCTGGAACGCCTCGATCTGAGCCGTTGGCGCGTGGCCTATTCCGGCTCCGAGCCGATCCGCCTCGATACCCTCGAACGCTTTGCCGAGAAATTCGCTACCTGCGGTTTCAGTGAACAGAGTTTCATGGCTTCGTACGGTTTGGCCGAAGCGACCCTGTTTGTCGCCGGCACACCGCGCGGCACCGGCATCCCGGCGCTGCGCGTGGACGATCAGGCGCTCGCGCAAAACCGCGCCGAGCCGGGCGCCGGCAGCGCGGTCATGAGCTGTGGCATCAGCCAGCCGGAACACGCGGTGCTTATCGTCGAACCGAATACGCTCAAGGAACTGGCGGACAACGCGGTCGGTGAAGTCTGGGCCGCCGGCCCGAGCATTGCCCACGGTTACTGGCGCAACCCCGAAGCCAGCGCCAAGACCTTCGTTCAGCACGCCGGGCGTACCTGGCTGCGCACCGGCGATCTGGGTTTTGTGCGTGACGGCGAATTGTTCGTCACCGGGCGTCTGAAAGACATGCTCATCGTCCGCGGCCACAACCTCTATCCGCAGGACATCGAGCAGACCGTCGAACGCGAAGTCGAAGTGGTGCGCAAGGGCCGTGTGGCGGCGTTCGCCGTTAATCACGATGGCGAAGAGGGCATCGGCATCGCTGCGGAAATCAGCCGCAGCGTACAGAAAATCCTTCCGCCAGAAGCGCTGATCAAAGCCATTCGCCAAGCAGTGGCCGAGGCGTATCAAGAGGCGCCAAGTGTGGTGGTGCTGCTCAATCCGGGCGCGTTGCCGAAAACCTCGAGCGGCAAACTGCAGCGTTCGGCGTGCCGTAATCGTCTGGCCGACGGCAGTCTCGACAGTTACGCGCTGTTCCCGTCGACCACCGTCGAGAGCCCAACCGCGACCAGCATTACCTCGGATCTCGAAACCTTGATCGGGCAGATCTGGGCCGAGCTACTCAACGTCAAACAGGTCAACGCCGACGATCACTTCTTCCTGCTCGGCGGCAACTCGATTGCCGCCACGCAAGTGGTCGCGCGGGTGCGCGAAGCGCTCGGTGTCGAGCTGAGCCTGCGCCTGCTGTTCGAAGCACCAACCCTGTGCGCCTTCGCCGCCGCGGTGGCGCAGCAGCAACAGGACGGCGGCAGCGCCCAGGATGCGATCACCACGCTGTCGCCCAGCGAGCCGATGCCACAGTCGCTGGCGCAAAACCGTCTGTGGATCACCTGGCAACTCGATCCACAGAGCAGCGCCTACAACATTCCCGGTGGCCTGCGCCTGCGGGGCGAACTCGACGAAGACGCCTTGCGCAAAAGCTTTCAGCAACTGGTCGAACGCCACGAATCCCTGCGTACACGTTTCTTCGAGCGTGACGGCGTGGCATTGCAGCAAGTGCTCGCCGCTACCGAGTTCAACCTGCAACTGATCGACATCAGCGACCTGCCAGCGGCCGAGCGTGAAGCCCGCGCCGAGCAGATTCGCGAAGACCAGGCGCGCACTCGGTTCGATCTGGAAAAAGGCCCGTTGCTGTCCGTGACACTGGTGCGTCTCGACGATGAAGAACATCAACTGCTGCTGACCCTGCACCACATCATCGCCGACGGCTGGTCGCTGAATATTCTCCTCGACGAGTTCTCGCGCCTCTACGCCGCCGCAACCCAAGGCACGACGGCGACACTGGCAGCACTGCCCACGCAATACGCCGACTACGGTAACTGGCAGCGGCAATGGCTGGCGCAAGGCGAGGGCGAGCGGCAACTGGCGTACTGGATAGCGCAGTTGGGCGATGAACACCCGACACTGGAACTGGCCACCGATCACCCGCGCTCGGCCAGACAGAATCACAGCGCCGCGCGCCACAGCGTGCGCCTGAGTGCCCAGCTCAGCGAGGCGATCCGCCAGACCGCGCAGGCCCACCAGGCCACGCCGTTCATGCTCCTGCTCGCCGCATTGCAAAGTTTGCTGCACCGCTACAGTGGTCAGCGCGACATTCGCATCGGCGTACCCAATGCCAACCGCCCGCGCCTGGAAACCCAGGGCCTGATCGGCTTCTTCATCAACACCCAGGTACTGCGTGCGCAAGTCGATTCGCGCCTGACATTTGCCGAGTTGCTGAGCCAGACGCGCCAGGCCGCACTCGGCGCCCAGGCCAATCAGGACCTGCCCTTCGAACAATTGCTCGAAGCCTTCCCCCAGGCCCGGGAACAGGGTCTGTTCCAGGTCATGTTCAACCATCAGCAGCGCGACCTCGGTGCACTCAAGCGCTTGCCCGGGCTGCTCGCCGAAGAGCTGCCGTGGCACAGCCGCGAAGCCAAGTTCGATCTGCAACTGCACAGCGAAGAAGATCGCAACGGACGCCTGAGCTTGTCGTTCGACTACGCCAGCGAACTGTTCGACGCCGTGACCATCGAGCGCCTGGCCGCGCATTTCCACAATCTGCTCAGCGAAGTTTGCCAACGGCCAGAGCAGGCCATCGGCGATCTGCGCTTGTTGACCGTCAGCGAGCAACAACAGCACAACGACTGGAGCGTCGCACCGTGCACCGCGGCGCAACAGTGGCTGCCGGAACTGCTCGAGCAACAATTGCGACACACCCCGCAGCGCACCGCACTGGTATGGGACGGCGGTAGCCTGGATTTCGCCGAGCTGCACGCGCAAGCCAATCGGCTCGCCCACTACCTGCGCGACAAAGGCGTTGGCCCGGACGTGTGCGTGGCCATCGCCGCCGAGCGTTCGCCGCAATTGCTGATCGGCCTGCTGGCGATCATCAAGGCTGGCGGCGCTTATGTACCGCTGGATGCGGATTATCCGGCCGAACGCCTCGCCTACATGCTCAGCGACAGCGGCGTCGAATTGCTCCTGACCCAGACCGAACTGCTTGAGCGTTTGCCGGCCAGTGACGGCGTCAGCGTGATTGCCATGGACGCGCTGCACCTGGACAAATGGCCGAGCCACGCACCGGGCCTGCACTTGCACGGCGACAACCTCGCCTACGTGATTTACACCTCGGGTTCAACCGGGCAACCGAAAGGCGTCGGCAACACCCACGCCGCGCTGGCCGAGCGCCTGCAATGGATGCAGGACACCTACGCCCTCGACGAATCCGACGTGCTGATGCAAAAAGCGCCGATCAGTTTCGACGTCTCGGTGTGGGAATGCTTCTGGCCGCTGATCACCGGCGCGCGCCTGCTGATTGCCGGCCCCGGCGAACACCGCGATCCGCATCGCATCGCGCAACTGGTTCAAGAACATGGCGTGACTACGCTGCACTTCGTCCCGCCGCTGCTCGCGCTGTTCATCGACGAGTCGCTGAGTGCCGAATGCACCAGCTTGCGCCGGGTGTTTTCCGGCGGTGAAGCCTTGCCCGCCGAGCTGCGCAACCGCGTGCTGGCGCAATTGCCGGCGGTGCAATTGCACAACCGTTATGGCCCGACTGAAACCGCGATCAACGTCACCCATTGGCACTGCACAACTGCCGATGGCGAGCGCTCGCCGATCGGCCGGCCGCTGGGCAACGTGATTTGCCGCATTCTCGATGCCGATCTCAATTCTGTGCCGACTGGTGTGCCAGGTGAGCTGTGCATCAGCGGCAGCGGTCTGGCCCGTGGCTATCTCGGCCGTCCGGCGTTGACCGCTGAACGCTTCGTCGTCGATCCACTGGGCGAGCAGGGCGCCCGCTTGTACCGCACTGGCGACCGTGCGCGCTGGGCGTCCGACGGCGTGATCGAATACCTCGGCCGTCTCGATCAGCAGGTCAAGCTGCGTGGCTTCCGTGTCGAACCGGAAGAAATCCAGGCGCGGCTGCTCGCTCAAAATGGCGTCGCCCAAGCCGTGGTGCTGGTGCGCGAAACCGCTGCCGGTGGGCAACTGATCGGCTACTTCACGGCGACCGATACGCATGAAAATGCCGATGAGCAAATTACTCGTCTGAAAGCTGCCCTCGCTGCGGAGCTGCCGGAATACATGGTCCCGGCGCAACTGCTGCGCCTCGACGCGATGCCGCTGAGCCCCAGCGGCAAACTCGACCGCCGCGCCTTGCCCGAGCCGCAATGGCAAGTGCGTGAACACGTCGAACCGGTCAGCGAACTGGAGCAGCAAATCGCCGCGATCTGGCGTGAAGTGCTCGGCCTTGAGCAGGTTGGTCTGCGCGATGATTTCTTCGCTCTCGGCGGACACTCGCTGCTGGCCACACAAATCATTTCCCGCACACGTCAGGCCTGTGACGTCGAACTGCCGCTGCGCACGCTGTTCGAGCACAGCGAACTGGGCGATTACGCCGAACAGATCAGCCAGATCCAGGCCAACGGCCACACCAACCAACAACTGCCGATCGGCAAAGTCGACCGCAGCCAGCCGGTGCCGCTGTCCTATTCACAACAGCGCATGTGGTTCCTCTGGCAGATGGAACCGGACAGCCCGGCGTACAACGTCGGCGGCATGGCGCGCCTGCGCGGCGTACTGCATGTCGAGCATTTCGAGGCCGCGTTGCAGGCGCTGATCCTGCGCCACGAAACTTTGCGCACGACGTTCCCCAGTGTCGACGGTGTCGCCCGCCAGCAAGTGCATGCCGAGACCGGCGTGCGTATGGGCTGGAAAGATTTCTCCAGCCTGCCGACGGCTGTGCGTGAACAGCAAGTCCAGCAACTGGCCGATGCAGAAGCGCACCAGCCCTTCGATCTGGAAACCGGCCCGCTGCTGCGCGCCTGTCTGGTCAAGACTGCCGAGCACGAGCATTACTTTGTCCTGACCCTGCACCACATTGTCACCGAAGGCTGGGCGATGGATATCTTCGCCCGTGAACTCAGCGCGCTGTACGAAGCGTTCGTCGATGAACGCGAATCACCGCTTGAACCGCTGCCGGTGCAGTACCTCGACTACAGCGTCTGGCAGCGCCAGTGGCTGGAATCCGGCGAGCGTCAGCGTCAGCTTGATTACTGGACCGCACAACTGGGCCGCGAGCATCCGCTGCTTGAGCTGCCGGGCGACCGTCCGCGTCCACCGGTGCAAAGCCACCAGGGCGAACTGTTCCGTTTCGATCTCAGCGACGACCTCGCGGCGCGGGTGCGGGCGTTCAATGCGCAAAACGGTCTGACCTTGTTCATGACCATGACCGCCGCACTTGCCACATTGCTCTACCGCTACAGCGGCCAGACCGATCTGCGCATCGGCGCGCCGGTGGCCAACCGCATCCGCCCGGAAAGCGAAGGGCTGATCGGGGCGTTCCTCAACACCCAGGTGCTGCGTTGTCAGCTCGACGGGCAGATGTCGGTCGGCGAATTGTTCGAGCAAGTGCGCCACACGGTGATCGAAGGCCAGTCCCATCAGGATCTGCCGTTTGATCATTTGGTCGAAGCCTTGCAGCCGCCACGCAGCGCCGCTTACAACCCGTTGTTCCAGGTGATGTGCAACGTTCAGCGCTGGGAATTCCAGCAGAGCCGCACGCTCGCCGGCATGACCGTCGAGTACCTCGCCAACGATGCGCGAGCGACCAAGTTCGACCTCAATCTGGAAGTCACCGACCTCGACCATCGCCTCGGTTGCTGCCTGACCTACAGCACCGATCTGTTCGACGAACCAACCATCGCGCGCATGGCCAGGCATTGGCGCAACCTGCTTGAAGCGTTGATCGCTGATCCGCAGCAACGCCTCAGCGAACTGCCTTTGCTCGACGACACCGAGCAACAACACCTGCTCGACAGCCTCGGCATCGAGCCGGGCGACCATCGTCTCGACCAGTGCATTCATCATCTGTTTGCCGAACAGGCACTGGCGCGCCAAGACGCGCCAGCACTGACGTTCGCCGGGCAGACCTTGAGCTACGCCGAGCTCGACGCCGGGGCCAATCGTCTGGCCTGGGCGCTGCGTGAGCGCGGGGTCGGTCCGCAAGTGCGGGTCGGTCTGGCGCTGGAGCGTTCGCTGGAAATGGTCATCGGCCTGCTGGCGATTCTCAAGGCGGGCGGCGCCTATGTGCCGCTGGATCCGGAGTACCCGCTCGACCGTCTGCACTACATGATCGAAGACAGCCGCATCGGTCTGCTGCTCAGCGATCGGGCGATGTTCGCAGCCCTCGGCGAATTGCCGCCAAGCGTGGCGCGCTGGTGCCTGGAAGATGACAGCCCGGCATTGGCCGACTACCCGGCCAGCGAATTGCCGTTTATCAGCCTGCCGCAGCATCAGGCCTACCTGATTTACACTTCGGGCTCGACCGGCAAGCCGAAAGGCGTGGTGGTCTCCCACGGCGAAATCGCCATGCACTGCCAGGCCGTGATCGAGCGCTTCGGCATGCGCCCGGACGACTGTGAACTGCATTTCTATTCGATCAACTTCGATGCCGCCACCGAACGTCTGCTGGTGCCGCTGCTCAGCGGTGCGCAGATGGTGTTGCGGGCGCAAGGGCAGTGGGATGCGGAAGAAATCTGCGGCTTGATTCGCGCGCATCGGATCAACGTCCTTGGCTTCACGCCAAGCTACGGCAGCCAGTTGGCGCAGTTCCTCGCCACGCAGGACGAAGTCCTGCCGGTGCGGATGATCATCACCGGCGGTGAAGCGCTGACTGGCGAGCATTTGCAGCGCATCCGCGCGGCGTTCCAACCGGCACAGTTCTTCAACGCCTACGGCCCGACCGAAACCGTGGTCATGCCGCTGGCCAGTCTGGCGCCGCAGGCGCTGGAAGAGGGCGCCGGCAGTGTGCCGATCGGCAGCGTGATCGGCGCGCGGGTCGCGTACATTCTCGACGCTGATCTGGCGTTGGTGCCGCAAGGTGCGACCGGTGAACTGTTCGTCGGCGGCGCCGGTCTGGCCCAGGCCTATCACGATCGTCCGGGCATCACCGCCGAGCGTTTTGTCGCTGACCCGTTTGCCGCTGATGGCGGACGCATGTACCGCACCGGCGACCTGGTGCGCCAGCGTGCCGATGGTCTGGTCGAGTATCTGGGCCGGATCGACCATCAGGTGAAGATCCGTGGTTTCCGTATCGAGTTGGGCGAAATCGAAACGCGCCTGCTCGATCACCCTTCGATCCGCGATGCGGTGGTGCTGGCGCTGGATGCACCGAGTGGCAAGCAACTGGTGGGCTACCTGGTGACCGACGTAGCCGAGCAAAATCAGGCGCAACAAGCTGAACTGCGCGAGGCACTGAAGGCTCACCTCAAGGCGCAATTGCCGGACTACATGGTGCCGACCCACCTGATGCTGCTGGCGAGCATGCCGCTGACCGCCAACGGCAAACTCGACCGCCGCGCCTTGCCCGCACCGGATCCGCAGCTCAATCGTCAGGACTACGTCGCGCCGAGCAACGCGCTGGAGCAGACCCTGGCGCAGATCTGGTGCGACGTGCTCAACGTCAGGCAAGTCGGCCTCAACGATAACTTCTTCGAACTCGGCGGTGATTCGATTCTGTCGATTCAGGTGGTCAGCCGCGCACGTCAGCAGGGCATCCACTTCAGCCCGCGTGATCTGTTCCAGCATCAGACCGTGCAGACGCTCGCCGCAGTCGCCAGTCGCACGCAGCAAGTGACTGCCGAGCAAGGTCTGGTCGACGGCGAGTCGCGTCTGACACCGATTCAGCACTGGTTCTTCGATACAGATATCCCCGAGCGTCAGCACTGGAATCAGGCGCTGTTGCTGGAACCGACTGTGCCGCTCGAGCCGCAACGTTTACGCCAGGCTTTGCTGGCGGTGATTGAGCAGCACGATGCACTGCGTCTGCGTTTCGGCGAAACCGATGGCGTATGGCGAGCAACGCATCAAGCGCTGACGGATGAAGATGTGCTTTGGCAATTCAGCGTCGATTCGCTGGAACAGTGCGAAGCCCTATTCGCCGATGCGCAACGCAGTCTGCATCTGCACAACGGCCCGTTGCTGCGCGCAGTGCTGGTCGATGTCGCTGATGATCAGCAACGCCTGTTTATCGCCACCCACCACTTGGTGGTCGACGGTGTTTCCTGGCGCGTGTTGCTTGACGATCTGCAAACGGCGTATCGCCAACTCGACGCTGCGCAGCCGCTGAAACTGCCGGCGAAAACCAGCGCCTTCAAGGACTGGGCCGCGCGCTTGCAGGCCTACGCCGGCAGCGAATCGCTACGTGAAGAATTGAGCTGGTGGCAAGCGCAACTGGCCGGGCCGAGCGCTGACCTGCCCTGTGAAAACCCCCAGGGCGGAGGGCAGAATCGCCATGCGCAAACCGTCAGCGTACGCCTCGATGCCGAGCGCACCCGGCAGCTGCTGCAACAGGCGCCAAGCGCTTATCGCACTCAGGTCAACGACCTGCTGCTGACCGCACTGGCCCGAGTGCTATGCCGCTGGAGCGGCCAGCCGTCGGCCCTGATTCAACTGGAAGGCCACGGTCGCGAAACCCTGTTCGACGAGATTGATCTGACCCGCACGGTCGGCTGGTTCACCAGCGCCTACCCGCTGCGCCTGACTCCGCACACCATCGAAGAGGCCGCCGGCCAGGGCGCTTCGATCAAGGCGATCAAGGAACAACTGCGCGCCGTGCCGCACAAAGGTCTCGGTTATGGCGTGCTGCGTTATCTCGCCGATGACGCTTGCCGGCAGAGCATGGCGGCGCTGCCGAGCGCGCCGATCACCTTCAATTACCTCGGCCAGTTCGACCAGAGTTTTGCCAGCGATGCGCTGTTCCGTCCGCTCGATGAGCCGGTCGGTGCCGCCCACGATCCGCAGGCGCCGTTGCCGAACGAGCTGAGCGTCGACAGTCAGGTGTATGGCGGCGAATTGCTCCTGCGCTGGACCTTCAGCGCCGAGCGTTATGACGCGCAGACCATCCACGATCTGGCCGATGCTTACGTCGGTGAGCTGCAGAGCCTGATCGAACATTGCCTGCAGGAAGGGGCCGGCGGTCTGACGCCGTCTGACTTCCCGCTGGCAAAACTGACCCAGACGCAACTCGACGCCTTGCCGGTGCCGGCCGCACACATCGAAGATGTCTATCCGCTGACGCCGATGCAGGAGGGCATGCTCCTGCACACCCTGCTCGAACCGGGCACAGGTCTGTATTACATGCAGGATCGTTATCGCATCAACAGCGAACTCGACCCGGAGCGTTTCGCCCAAGCCTGGCAAGCGGTGGTCGCCCGTCACGAAGCGTTGCGCGCCTCGTTCTGCTGGAACGTCGGCGAAGACATGCTGCAAGTGATTCACACCCCGGGTCGCACGCCGATCGAGTATCTGGACTGGAGCGCCGTCGCCGAACCGGAGCAGGAGCCGAGGCTGCAAGCGCTGCTGAAAAGCGAGCGCGAGGCCGGCTTCGATCTGCTCAATCAGGCGCCGTTCCACCTGCGCCTGATCAAGGTCGGCGCGGCGCGCTACTGGTTCATGATGAGCAACCACCACATTCTCATTGATGCCTGGTGCCGTTCGCTGCTGATGAACGACTTCTTCGAGATCTACACCGCCCTCGGTGAAGGTCGTGAAGCGCAGTTGAGCGTGCCGCCGCGTTATCGCGATTACATCGGCTGGCTGCAACGGCAGAGCCTGGCCGAGGCGCGGCAGTGGTGGCGGCAGAATCTGCAAGGCTTCGAGCGCACCACGCCGATCCCGAGCGACCGGCCGTTCCTGCGCGAACACGCCGGTGAAAGCGGCGGCATGATCGTCGGCGACCGCTACACCCGACTGAATGTCGAGGACGGCGCGCGGCTGCGCGAACTGGCGCAGGCCCATCAATTGACCGTCAATACCTTTGCCCAGGCGGCGTGGGCTCTGGTCCTGCGACGCCTGAGCGGCGATCGCGACGTGCTCTTCGGCGTGACTGTGGCCGGGCGCCCGGTGGATATGCCGGAGATGCAGCGCACTGTCGGTCTGTTCATCAACAGCATTGCCCTGCGGGTGAAGATGCCCGAGGACGGTCAGCGCAGCAGCGTGCGCCAGTGGCTAAGCGCTTTGCTCGACAGCAATATGCAGCTGCGTGAGTACGAATACCTGCCGCTGGTGAACATCCAGGAACAGAGCGAATTGCCCAAAGGCCAGCCGCTGTTCGACAGCCTCTTTGTCTTCGAAAACGCCCCGGTGGAAGTCTCGGTGCTGGACCGGGCACAGAGCCTGAATGCGACCTCGGACTCGGGCCGGACCCACACCAACTTCCCGCTCACCGCGGTGTGCTACCCCGGCGATGACCTTGGTTTGCACCTGTCGTATGACCAGCGTTACTTCGACGAGACGACGGTCGAGCGCATGCTCGCTGAGTTCAAGCGCCTGCTGCTGGCGCTGGTCGACGGCTTCCATGGCGACATGGCCGACTTGCCATTGCTGGGCGATGAAGAACGCGATTTCCTCCTGCACGGTTGCAACCAGAGTGGCCACGACTATCCGCTGGAGCAAAGCTACGTGGCGCTGTTCGAAGCGCAGGTCGCGGCGCATCCGCAGCGCATCGCCGCCAGTTGCCTCGATCAGCAATTGAGCTATGCCGAACTGAACCACAACGCCAACCGCCTCGGCCATGCGCTGGTCGCTGCCGGGGTGCGCATGGATCAACCGGTGGCGCTGCTCGCCGAGCGTAATCTCGACCTGCTCGGCATGATCATCGGCAGCTTCAAGGCCGGTGCCGGTTACCTGCCGCTGGACCCGGGCCTGCCGAGCCAGCGTCTGAGCCGCATCATCGAGCTCAGCCGCACGCCGTTGCTGGTGTGCAGCGCAGCCTGCCGTGAGCAGGCGCAGACCTTGCTCGAAGAGTTTGGCTGTTCGAATCGTCCGCGCCTGCTGGTGTGGGAAGAAATACAAGCCTCGGTGTTGGCGACTGAGAATCCCGGTATTCACAGCGGCCCGGACAATCTTGCCTATGTGATCTACACCTCGGGTTCGACCGGCCTGCCAAAAGGCGTGATGGTCGAGCAGCGCGGCATGCTCAACAACCAGTTGAGCAAGCGCCCGTACCTCGACTTGAGCGAGACCGATGTGATTGCGCAGACCGCCTCGCAAAGCTTCGACATTTCCGTCTGGCAATTCCTCGCCGCGCCATTGTTCGGCGCGCGGGTCGATATCGTGCCGAACGCGATTGCTCACGATCCGCAAGGTCTGCTGGCGCATGTGCAGGCGCAGGGCATCACCGTGCTGGAGAGTGTGCCGTCGCTGATTCAGGGGATGCTCGCCTCCGAGCGCCTGAGTCTCGATGGATTGCGCTGGATGCTGCCGACCGGTGAAGCGATGCCGCCGGAACTGGCGCATCAATGGCTGCTGCGTTACCCGGAGATCGGCCTGGTAAACGCCTATGGCCCGGCGGAATGTTCCGACGACGTGGCGTTCTTCCGCGTCGACATGGCGTCTACTCGCGGCAGTTATCTGCCGATCGGCACCCCGACCGACAACAACGTGCTCTACCTGCTCGATGGCGCGCTGGATCTGGTGCCGCTGGGCGCCGTAGGTGAATTGTGCGTGGCCGGCACCGGTGTCGGGCGCGGTTACGTCAGCGATCCGCTGCGCACCGCGCCAGTGTTTGTGCCGAACCCGTTCGGTGCACCGGGCGAGCGCCTGTACCGCACCGGGGATCTGGCGCGGCGACGCACTGACGGCGTGCTGGAATACGTCGGCCGCGTCGATCATCAAGTGAAGATTCGCGGTTACCGCATCGAGCTCGGTGAAATCGAAGCGCGTCTGCACGAACAGCCGGAAGTGCGCGACGCAGCGGTTGGCGTGCAGGAGGGCGTCAACGGCAAGCATCTGGTGGGTTATCTGGTTGCGGCCGATGCAGCGCTCAATCCGGGCGAACGCCTGGAACGGATCAAGCAGCGCCTGCGCGCCGAACTGCCGGAATACATGGTGCCGCTGCACTGGTTGTGGCTGGAGCAGATGCCCCTGAATGCCAACGGCAAACTCGACCGCAAAGCCTTGCCGGCGCTGGAGATCGGTCAGTTGCAGAGCGCGGATTATCTGGCGCCGCGCAATGAACTGGAGCAGACCTTGGCTGATATCTGGGCTGAGGTGCTCAAGGTCGATAAGGTCGGCGTGCGCGACAACTTCTTCGAACTCGGCGGGCATTCCTTGCTGGCGACGCAAATTGCATCACGGGTGCAGAAAGCCTTGCAACGCAACGTGCCGCTGCGCGCGATGTTCGAGTGCAGCACGGTAGAGGAACTGGCCGAGTACATCGATGGCTTGGCGGCCAGTGATATTACCGAGGAGAAGGTTGATCGGTTGAATGATCTGATGGCGGAGTTGGAGGGGCTTTAGTTCTCCGGTACCTGGACCGGCCTCTTCGCGAGCAGGCTCGCTCCCACAATGGATCTGTAGTGTTCACAAATCCCCTGTGGGAGCGAGCCTGCTCGCGAATGGCTTCTGTACATTTCCACCCTTGACGATCAACAACCGGCAGCTCAGTCTGCCGGTTCTGTTTTTTCTCGCGGAGGTGGTCGATGCCCTTTTTCACGGTTGACGGACAAGCGCTGCACTACATTGATCAAGGCACCGGCCCGGCCGTGTTGCTCGCTGGCAGTTATCTCTGGGACCAAGCGATGTGGGCGCCACAGATCGCCGCGCTGACCCCACACTATCGCGTCATTGCTCTGGATCTGTGGGGGCATGGCGAGTCCGGCAGGTTACCTGAAGGCACCACATCACTGGATGACATCGCCCGTCAGGCGCAAGCCTTGCTCGATCACCTCGATATCGACCGCGTCACTCTGGTCGGGCTGTCGGTCGGCGGCATGTGGGGCACGCGCCTGGCGCTGTCCGCTCCGCAACGTCTCAACGGTCTGGTGCTCATGGACACTTACGTCGGCGTCGAGCCGGAACCGACCCGGCAATATTACTTCTCGCTGTTCAAGCAGATCGAAGACAGCGGCACCATTTCCGAACAACTGCTCGACATCGTTGTGCCAATCTTCTTCCGCCCGGGCATCGACCCGCAGTCGCCGCTGTATCAGGACTTCCGCGCAAAACTGCAGGGCTACTCGCCCGAGCGCTTGCGCGAAAGCATCGTGCCGATGGGCCGTATCACTTTCGGTCGCGACGACCTGTTGCCACGTTTGGGCGAGCTGAACGCGGCGACCACGCTGGTGCTGTGCGGCGATCAGGACAAACCGCGACCACCTTCGGAAGCCCGGGAAATGGCCGAGCTGATTGGTTGCCCGTGTGTGCTGGTGCCGGAGGCGGGGCATATTTCCAATCTGGAGAATCCCGGGTTTGTGACTGAGGCGCTGCTGGCGTTTCTGGCCGAGCGCAACCGCTAGATCGAGTGAGCTTCATTCGCGAGCAGGCTCGCTCCCACAGTTAACCGCATTCCTTCAGCATGAATGCAATTCCTGTGGGAGCGAGCCTGCTCGCGAAGGGGGCCGGTCCAGACAACGGAAAAACTACTTGGGCCCGAGAATCTTCACCAGTTTGTCCGGCGAAGGCGCGCCTTGCTGTTGTTGCAGTTCGCCTTTGTCGTCCAGGTAGAAAATCGCCGGGGTGGCCTGCAGTTCGAGGTCTTCCATCAACTGCATGTTGGCCGCGAGTTTGCTTTGCACGGCGACCGGAATGTCTTTCAAGGCCTTGAGCGCGCTGCCCTTGCCGGCTTTTTCGTGATCTTCCAGGGCCTTGACCGGGTCTTTCGCCGCCAGCAGCGCGGCGGATTTGCCCGGGCTGTCTTCGCGGATGATGCCGACCATGATGTGGCGCAACTGGACCTTGCCGGCCTTGACCCATGGCCGCGCCTGTTCCCAGAACATGTTGCAGTACGGGCAGTTCGGATCGCTGAACAGGTACACCGTGCGCGGTGCGTCCTTGTTGCCGTCCTGAATCCAGTTGCTCGCCTCGAACTTGGCCCAGACTTCCTTGGACATCGGCGCGTAAACCAGTTTTTGCAGCGGTTCGCTGCTCAGGTCCTTGCCATCGGCGTCGTACAGATTGCCCACTACCACGTGTTTGCCGTCCGGGGTCAGGTACAGCGCCATGCCGCGGTTCTGGTACTGCGCGGCGTACCCGCGCAGGCCATCGGGGGCGTCGAACTGGCCGACGATCTTCGCGCCCTTGGCTTCGATCTTTTTGATCGCCGCGGGCAATTCTTCAGCAGCCTGCACCGACGGCAAGTGCAGCAGGGCAGTGCCCAGGGTCAGCGTCAGCAG
The DNA here is from genome assembly GCF_036283065.1 of Pseudomonas moraviensis subsp. stanleyae. Taxonomy (GTDB): domain Bacteria; phylum Pseudomonadota; class Gammaproteobacteria; order Pseudomonadales; family Pseudomonadaceae; genus Aquipseudomonas; species Aquipseudomonas stanleyae. The sequence goes on along the minus strand of NZ_JAADJI010000005.1, from coordinate 24,205 downwards.
GTGGCGGAGGCGGGGCATGGCAGTTTCCTTGCAGAGTTGGCCGGGGCAACGGCCTGATTCGGGCTTGAAGGTGAGGTGTCGAAGGTTTCCAGGGCGCGGGCGAGACTGGCATTCGACAGTTCACCGAGGTGACTGGTCAGCAAGCGACCGTCCGGGCTATAGAACAGCGTAGTCGGTAACGCCATGGACCCCACGGCCTGACCGAGACGGCCGTTGCGGTCGAACAGCACGTTGTTCAGGCTCAGGCCCTGGGTTTCCAGGAACGTCGCCACGCTTTGCATGCTTTCGGCCTGATTGACGAACAGAAACGTCAGATCGGGACGCTGTTGTTGGGCATTTTCCAGCACCGGCATTTCCCTCCGGCACGGTGGGCACCAGGTCGCCCACAGGTTGATCACCAGCGGGCCGCCCTGATAGTCGCTGAGCTTGATGGTTTCGCCAGCGGCGTTGCGCAGGGAAATATCCGGCAGGCGCGTACCTTGTTCATAAATGTTCAGCGACAGGGTGGCGAGCAGCCAGAACATCACCCCACTGACTACGCCGCAGCCCAGCGGACGGCGCAATCCGGGACGACGCCAGCCACGATACAACGCCGCCAGCAGCAGAGCGATCACCCCGGGCCAGGCGAGAAAACCACCGTCGCGCAAATCGATGATCTGCCACAGGTCATTGCGATAGTGCGACCAGTACAGCGCGACAAACGCAATGCGCGCCGCGAGCATGCCCAGCAAGAACAGACTGAACAGTGCCGACTCGGGGTTATCGCCGCCGCGCTTGGCCACCCGCCAGCCGACAAACGTCGCCAGTGCCAGAGCACTGATCAGCAGCAGGTGGTTGAGCGCGATGGCAAAAGTGCCGAGGGTGAACGTCAGCATCAGTTGGCGTCCCGGGTGACGGACCAGCGTTGCATGAACGTGTCGGCATCGACCTCGCCGGTGATGCGCTGGCTGCGGCGTTCTTCACCGTCAGCGCCGATCCAGATGAATGTCGGCGGCCCCGGCACTTTGTAGCGACTGAGCAGCTCACGGCTCGCGGCGTTGTCGGCGGTCACATCCAGGCGCAGCAGGCGCACATCGCTCAGGGCCTGCATGACCTTGGCCTCGCCAAATACTTTCTTCTCCATGACTTTGCACGACACACACCAGTCGGCGTAGTAATCGAGCAAAACCCACTGGCCCTGAGCCTTGGCCGCGTCGAACTCACGTTGCAGAGCGGCTGGTTCCTTGATGGTGGTGAAGGCGTCATGACCGCTTGGTGCCGTGCTGGTGACACGGCCGGCGCTGTAGATCTGCAATGGCTGATACGGATCATCGCTGCCGCCCGCCGCACCGATCACCATCAGACTGCCCCACAAACCGAGCAACAGGGACAGGGCGCCAAACATCTGCGCGACGCGGCCAAAACCTTCGGACTGTTTCCAGGCGCTGTAAGCGGCAATCAGCAGCAGCGCGCCACACAGACCCAGCCACAATGACGGGACCAGCACCGGACGCAACATCAGCAATGCGGTTGCGAGAAAGAGGAAGCCGAATATGCCCTTGAGCAGATTCATCCACGCCCCGGGTTTGGGCAGGAATCGATTGCCCACGGTGACCAGCAGCAACAGCGGCACACCGATGCCGATGCCCAGCGCAAACAGAATCAGACCGCCGTGCAAGGCGTTACCGCTTTGCGCGATGTACAGCAGTGCACCGGCCAGTGGCGCGGTCATGCACGGCCCGACCAGCAGACCGGACAATGCGCCCAGCACGCCGGCGCCGATCAGGCTGCCGCCGCTGCGGCTGCGTGAAGCATGTTCGAGGCGATCACGCAGGGCCACCGGCAGTTGCAACTCGAAGAAGCCGAACATCGGCAGCGCCAGCACCACGAAAACTGCCGCAAACGTGCCAAGCAGCCAGGGATTCTGCAACCACGCTTGCAGGTTCGCGCCGAGCAGCGCAGCAATCACGCCCATCGCCGCATAGACCAGTGCCATACAGATCACATAACTGCTGGCCAAGGCAAAACCGCGCCGTGGTGTGGCACCACTGCCGACAATCATACCGGCCAGAATCGGCAGCATAGGCAGTGAGCACGGGGTAAACGCTAATAGCAGGCCAAGTCCGAAGAACACCAGCAGACTCCAGCCCAGCGCCCGTTGTTGCAGACTGCTGGCCAGGGCCTGGTCCGGCGCTTCACCGCCAGTTGTCGCTACGGCTTTGCCGCCCAGATCGATCACGCGGGTTTGCGGGGGATAACACAGGCCGGCATCGGCGCAGCCCTGATAACTGACCTTGATCTGACCGCTGGCTGTCGCCGGGATTTTCACTTCCAGGCCTTGGCGATACACCGGCTGCTCGCCGAAGAACTCATCGCTGTGGGATTCGCCTTCAGGCAACACTGGCTGCTGGTCGGCAGCCAGCCCGTCGAATTTCAAGCGTTTCTGATACAGGTAGTAGCCGTCGGTGATCTGCCAGAAGAGCTGGGTTTCGCCCGACTCCAGCCGTTCGGAGGTAAGCACGAATGCCTTGTCGACTGGCAAGAAGTCGGGTTTTGTCTCGAACGGATTGTTTCCGGCCTGGGCGAGGCCGGAAATCAGTAAAGCAAACAGAAGAAAAAAATGACGCATGGAGGAGCCTTGTCCCTGTGCAAGTGGGGTGCAGGATGGGCGGCGGCGATTAACCGATAATTAACCCTATCCTACTAGGCTCGCCGGGATTGACCAATCAGCCACGCAGCAGACCGGGCCAATTGTCGTCGTTGATTGTTCTTGGTCCGGCAACCAGTCGGTCGGACTGAATGTTGTAGGTCAAATACTGATTATTGGTGAGGAAGATGTACCAGTAGCTGTCCGCGAATGTCCGGTCATTCTGTGCAGCTGTGATAATTCGGTCTTTATAGGGTATCAGCGCGCCCAACTGGTATTCCCCGAAGGGTTTGCGAGTGACGGTCTTGGCTTTGTAGTTGAATGATACATAGTGACCGTCATCGAGGATGAACCTGAACAGGAAGGGGTGACCGGTCAGTTGAAACCATGTGCCGGCAATGATCTTGTCAAAGTAAGGCAGGATCGGCTTCCAGATCGAGTCGGCAACTTTTTGAAAGGCGGCAACGCTGTCTGTGTCTTGATCGTATTTGCACACCATCGGGGTTGTTTCGTTATAGAAAAACAACCAGGCAATATCTTCGTCACTCCCGGCGTTCCAACCGAAAGCGGTGGTGGTCAAGCCAAAACGCAGGTGTTTGGTAAACGGGTCGAAAGTGCTCCAGCTGCCCGCGGTGGAAACAGGGTAGTTAGCTGGAACACTGTTGCTGCCAAGTTCAAACCGCGAATAAGTGTCGGTATCCTTGAAGAAGAAATAAATACGATCAGGGCCGGAGCGCCAGTCCACAGCAACAAAATTTTTTAGTTCTTTCATGTTTGTTAAGTCCATTCAACAAGTGGTCGGAAGTTGCCCGCTTAAACTAGATGAAGATACTGATTCGGCAAAGGCGCCAATTGTTTCTGAATGGTATTGTGCAGGCAAAGATATTCATTGTTCACTTCTGGACATCGCCGTTGGTGATGTCGCTTCGGTGTGCCTGCGCCCGGCTTTGCGATATCGTCGCGCAGCGCCATAATTGCCCCTTAATCCTTGCTTGCTTCACTCGCGTTTTTATTTCCGGAGCCCCTATGCACGTATTGGTTTGCGAAGACGATGAGCTGATTGCCAGCGGCATCGTTGCCGGCCTCACGGCTCAGGGCCTGACCGTCGAGCACGTCAACACCGCGTCGAAGGCACGGGCGATGCTCAAGGTTGCCGAATTCGACGTGATGGTGCTCGATCTCGGCTTGCCCGACGAAGATGGCCTCAAGTTGCTTCAGCAGCTGCGCCAGAGCGGCCTGGAGATTCCGGTGCTGATTCTCACCGCTCGCGATTCTGTGACTGATCGGGTCGACGGTTTGCAGGCCGGCGCCGACGACTACCTGCTCAAGCCTTTCGACCTGCGCGAACTGTTCGCGCGCCTGCAGACCCTGTTGCGCCGAGTGGCCGGGCGCAGCGTCAATCTGATCGAACATGGCGCGCTCACCTACGACCCGAGCAGCCGGGAAACCCGCCTGGCCGGGCAACCGGTGGACTTGTCGCGCCGCGAGCAGTCACTGTTGCAGGCGTTGCTGCACAACCGCGGCCGCGTTTTGTCCACCGAACAATTGAAGGACAGCGTCTACGGCTTCAACGATGAGCTGGAAAGCAATGCGCTGAACGTGCATATCCATCATCTGCGCAGCAAGCTTGGCAAAGGCATCGTCGAAACCGTGCGCGGTCTGGGCTATCGCCTCGGGCCTGCCGATGGCGGGGAGCAGGGCAAGTGATGAGTCTGCGCCTGCGCCTGAGTCTGACGCTCGGCGCCGCGTTCGCGCTGATCTGGGCGTTGGCGGCGGCGTGGATGCTCAGCGATCTGCGCAATCAGATGATGTTTTCCCTCGACCAGCGCCTGGTCGCTTCGGCGCGCATGGTCGCCGGCCTGCTTGAGCAATTGCCGACGCTGCCGAGCAAGGGCGAGGGTACCCACTTCAGCGCCGAACAACTGAATATTCCCGGTGGCATGGCCTGTCAGGTCAGTTCATTGCGCGGCGAGATTCTCGCGCGAAGCCATAACAACCCCGAGCAAGCGCTGGAAGCCGAGAAGATGGGCTTCCACGATCAGATGATCGACGGCGCACCGTGGCGCAGTTTCACCCTGGCTCGTGGCGATGTGCGCATTACTACGGCTGATCGGCAGATCGAGCGTGAAGCCTTGAACATGTCGATTCTGCTCGCCGCTTCGGTACCGGTCGGCGTGGCCTTGATTGGTTGTCTGTGCCTGTTGTGGCTCGGCATCGGTCAGGGTCTGGCGCCGCTCAATCGTCTGCGCGAGGCGCTGATGCGACGCAATGCCGATTCACTTGAGCCATTGCAGCTGCAGGCGTTTCCCAGCGAACTGAAACCGCTGCTGGAAACCCAGAATCAGTTGTTCCAGCGCATCGGCAAGACCATCGAGCGTGAACGTCGCCTCACTGGTGACGCTGCGCATGAACTGCGCAGTCCGCTGACGGCGATCAAGACCCATCTGCAAGTGGCGCGCATGACCGATGGCAGTGCCCGCGATCAATCGCTGGCCCGGGCCGAGGAGGGTGCCGATCGCCTGCACCGCACCCTTGAACAATTGCTGTTGCTGGCCCGGGTCGAGGGCAGCCTGTCGTTCGATGACGGCTCGCAATGCAGCGCCGAGCAAGTGGCCAGGCTGGCAATTCAGGACGCCACCGGCGGCGAACGGCTGCGGATCAAACTGCACGTGCCGGACGAGCTGTCCGCCGCGCCGTTGCAAATGCCTGCGGTGCTGGCGATTGCTGCGCTGCGCAACCTGCTCGACAATGCCCTGCGCCATACGCCTGACGATTGCGCGGTCGAGGTCAATCTGGAAAACATCGGCAATCGCGTGCGTTTTGTCGTGCGTGACCATGGCCCGGGTATTGCGCCGGATGATGTGCAGCATCTGACCCAACGCTTCTGGCGCAACGGGCAGAGCACCGGTTGCGGGCTGGGTCTGGCGATTGTCCAGGCGATTGTTCAGCGCTGTGATTGTGCCCTGCATTTCGACAGTCGCCCGGATGGCTTGCGGGTCGAACTGACCATGCCGTTGCAAGCCGCGCCATAACCCTGTGTAGGAGCTGCCGAAGGCTGCGATCTTTTGATCTTGACCTTGATCTTGAAACAAAATCAAAAGATCGTCCGATCGCGGCCCGAGCTTTCGGCAGCTCCTTGGATTTTCTATTCAGGCACATCAAATGTAACTTCTCGGCGTTCGCTATCCGCCAGGGTTGGGACTAAGGTCAACCCAGCTTTGACTCAATGGATTGAGGGAACTGCGCCATGGAAGCACCCGTCTGCATACGTTCGGCCCGATTGGCCGACGCTGGCATCATCAGCCGCATTATCGAGCGTTCCATCCGCATCGGTTGCGCGCTCGACCACCGCAACGATCCGCCACGGGTCGGCACCTGGATCGCTCAGCAATCCGCTGACTTCATCAGCGCCCGGCTCGCTGATCCCCACTTCCATTTATGCCTGGCTTTACTGGCGGACAAACCCGTCGGTGTCGGCATGGCCCAGGCCAGCGGCGAGATTTCCCTGTGTTACGTGCAGCCGGAATCCTTCCGCCGTGGCGTCGGCCGGGCGCTGATGCAGAATCTCGAGGGCTGGTTGCGGATTCGCGGTGCGCGGAATGTCCACCTGAACAGCACTCGCACCGCCGAGGCGTTCTATCGGCATCTGGGTTATCAGCAAGCAGCGCCACCGGGCATCTTCAAAGGCTTGCAAACCGTGCGGCTGCACAAACCTTTGTCCTCACCGGCCTGACAACTCGATCAAGGGTGTAAATCCACACCGCTCTGAAGCGTTTCCAGAACAGGAAAACCTGCAAGTGCGCCCCGCGACCGGAACGCGCACCTGTCGGTGTGCTGTTTTGGTCACTATCCATAGCGAATTGAGGGGTCGAGAGATGTCAGTCGCCACCAGCCTTATCGAAGAGTCGTCGGCCCGGGTCGCCTCGGCGCCAGCGGAGATGTTGTACGAATTCCACGAATCACCGTTACTGGCGCGCCAGAGCCGGCAGGAATCCAATGCGCGCAGTTATCCGCGGCGCATTCCGCTGGCGCTCAAGCGTGCCAGAGGCTTGTATGTCGAGGATGTCGAGGGGCGTACATTCATCGACTGCCTTGCCGGGGCCGGCACGTTGGCGCTGGGGCATAACCACCCGGTAGTGATCGAGGCGATCCAGCAGGTTCTCGCCGATGAGTTGCCGCTGCACACCCTCGACCTGACCACGCCGGTCAAAGATCAATTCGTCCAGGACCTTTTCGGCTTGCTGCCGGCGGAACTGGCGGCGCAGGCGAAAATCCAGTTCTGCGGCCCGACCGGCACCGACGCTGTGGAAGCAGCGCTGAAACTGGTGCGCACGGCCACTGGCCGCAGCACGGTGCTGTCCTTTTCCGGCGGTTATCACGGCATGAGTCAGGGCGCGTTGAGCCTGATGGGCAGCCTGGGGCCGAAAAAGCCTCTCGGCGCCTTGCTCAGCAACGGCGTGCAGTTCATGCCGTTTCCCTACGATTACCGTTGCCCGTTCGGCCTCGGTGGCGCGGCGGGCGTCAAAGCCAATCTGAGTTATCTGGAAAACCTGCTCAACGATCCCGAGGCGGGCGTGCAGCTGCCGGCAGCGGTGATTGTCGAGGCGGTGCAGGGTGAGGGCGGGGTGATTCCGGCTGATATCGACTGGTTGCGTGGGTTGCGCCGGATCACCGAGCAGGCCGGTGTCGCGCTGATCGTCGATGAGATTCAGAGCGGTTTCGCCCGTACCGGCAAGATGTTTGCCTTTGAACACGCAGGCATCGTCCCGGACGTAGTGGTGTTGTCCAAGGCCATCGGCGGCAGCCTGCCGCTGGCGGTAGTGATTTACCGTGATTGGCTGGACACCTGGCAACCGGGCGCCCATGCCGGCACCTTCCGTGGCAATCAGATGGCCATGGCCGCCGGTTCCGCGGTGATGCGCTATCTGCTCGAGCACAAGGTTTGCGAGCACGCCGCCGCCATGGGCGATCGGCTCAGCGAACATCTGCACATCCTGCAGCGCGATTTCCCGCAACTGGGCGACATTCGCGGTCGTGGCCTGATGCTCGGCGTCGAACTGGTCGATCCGAACGGCGCACCTGATGCGCTCGGTCACCCACCGGCATTTGCCCGTCTGGCGCCACTGGTTCAGCGTGAATGCCTCAAGCGCGGTCTGATTCTGGAGCTGGGCGGCCGCCATGGCGCGGTGGTGCGCTTCCTGCCGCCGCTGGTGATCAGCGCAGCGGAAATCGACCGGGTTGCCGAGATCTTCGGTCGCGCGATGGCCGCTGCCTCCGCCGCGCTGTAAATTTTTCCGCGCGGCGAACGTTCTTTCTACATACCCCCGGCTGCATCCATTGTGCAGCCGACCTTACAACGATGGAGAACCAGCATGACGTCAGTATTCGACCGCGAGGACATCCTCTTTCAGGTCGTGGTCAACCACGAAGAGCAGTACTCGATCTGGCCTGATTACAAAGCCGTGCCAGAAGGCTGGCGCACCGTAGGCAAGAGCGGCCTGAAGAAGGAATGCCTGGCCTACATCGAAGAAGTCTGGACCGACATGCGCCCGTTGAGCCTGCGCCAGAAGATGGATGCACAAGTCGCGGCGCAATAAGCGACCGGGCAGAAAAAACCCGCTGGACCAGTGATGGACAGCGGGTTTTTTCATGTCTGGAGAGTGATGTTGTCGGTGCGGGCTTCTTCGCGAGCAGGCTCGCTCCCACAGCGAACGCATTGCCAATGTGGGAGCGAGCCTGCTCGCGAAGAACGATAACGCGGTCTTGCCTGAAACTACGCTCCGCGTAACCCCTTGAGCAACAAATCCACATTCCCTTCAAGCTCCGCCAGCGGATCCGCCGCATCGGTACTCAACACCACCAGTCGGCTGCCAGACTCGGCAATCGCCGCTTTCACCGGTTCTGCTGGCTGGCGATGGTGCAGCACCACCGCAACGTCATTGTCCTTGAGTGTTGCCGTCAGCTTTTTCAGTGCTTCAAGCGTCCACTCGGCATCAGGACGCGCATCCTGTCCGGCCAGTTCAAGGTTGAGGCTGCCAATCAGATAGCCGAAGTGATCGCTCAGGCTCATCACACTCAGATTATCCGTCTCGGCGAGACGCGCTTCGGTGTCCGCGCTGAGTTTCAGCAGACGCTGTTTCAACGCCGCCAGATTGGCTTCGATCGCAGGCTTGGCGCTCGGTGCCAGGCGCACCAGGTCCGCCGCCATCACATCCGCCATGCGCCCCATGTTGTTGCTCGCCAGCCATGGCTGACTGTTCAGGCCATCAACCTGCACGCCCGGCTGCACAGCGATGCCGGGCAGGGCGCCGTCGACCGGGCGGGCAGCGTCGACTTCGACGATACGGATGTTGCTGCGCCGAGCGATCGGGTACAGCGGGTCATCGGCCCATAGCGAACGCAGACCAATCACCGCGTCCGCTTCAGTGGCCAGTTTGCTCAGCGCCGGAGCGCCGCGACCAGTGAAATACGCGGTCTGGCGGCTGCCTGGAAGGTTGACCGGCGCCGCGCGTTCGAGTTTGACGTCGGTGCCCTTGAGCAATGCTTCGCCGAGGCCGAAAGTGATTGGCAGCGAGGCCAGCACACGCAAGGGTTTCGCACTTTCAGCAGCCATCAACGGCGTGCAGACCACACCACACAGGGCCATGGCCAGAGTCAGGTTTCGCAATGAAAAAGCCATTTATCCAAGGTTCCCTTTCAGGCTGGGGACGACACCGCGCGCGATGGCGGCGAGGGCGAAAGCGATGCCGGCGACCAGAATGATCGCGGCGCCGGATGGAATCGGCAGGTCGAAGACGATCGGCGCAAGAATCCCGCACAGCGTGCTGACGGTGGCGATCAGTACCGAACACCAGAAAAATCCTTTGAGCGACTGGCTGAGCAAGCGCGCCGCCGCCGCCGGAATCACCAGCAAGGCACCGACCAGAATCGCGCCGATCACCTTCACCGCTGCGACGGTGATCAGTGTCACCAGAATCACGAACAGGTAATCCAGGGTCTTGACCGCTACGCCACGCACCGCCGCCAGTTGCGGATTGAAACTGGCGAGCATGATGCGGTTGTACAGGGGCAGGGCGAGAGCCATGACCAGCGAGCCGACGATCGCCAGCACTGCCAGATCATTACCGTTGACGGTCAATACCGAACCGAACAGCACGTTTTCCAGAATGTGCACATTGATCTTGCCGGCGAGAATCAGCAGCAGGCTCGCGCCCAGTGCCAATGACACCGAGAGAAATACGCCAATCAGCGTATCCGGTGCCAGTCCCGTGCGGTTGCGCAGGTAATTGAGCAGGATGCCGAACAGCAGGCAATAACCGAACAGGCTGCCGTACGGGCCGGTGTAGGGTTCGCCGAGCAGAATGCCGATGGCCACACCGGTCAGCGCCGCATGGCCGACCGCTTCGGAAAAGAATGCGAAGCGCTTGACCACCACCAGCGTGCCGAGCCCGCCCAGTACCGGGCCGATCAGCAGACCGGCGAGCAAGGCGTTGACCACAAATCCGTAGGCCAGCGCCTCCGGCAGATAACCCGAAGATGCCCAGCCCTGGACCATCAAACGAAAGGCTTCGTAACTCATCAGACCGCGCTCCGTGGATGGGTCGAAAACAGCGTCAGCAGACGTTCCGGAGTCAGCGCCTGTTGCGGGGTGGCATCGAACAGCACGCGGCGGTTGAGGCCGGTCACCCGATCGGCGAGTCGCCCGACCGCTTCCAGATCATGTTCGATCCACAACACGGTGATGCCGGCTGCGCGCCAGTCAGTCAGCAGACGTTCGAACACCTGAATCCCGGCCTCATCGAGGGCCGACATCGGCTCGTCGAGTACCAGCAATTGCGGCGCCGGAATCAAACCCTGCGCGAGCAGCACCCGCTGACGTTCACCGCCAGACAGCGCGCCCATGCGCCGCTTGCGTTTGTCCTGCATGCCGACCCGTTCCAGCGCCTCGCCGATGGCGCCGGCGTAGTGTTTGCTCAAACCGAGGAAGGCCGGGCGACGCTGGCACATGGCGGCCATGAAATCGTCGACGGTCATCGGCAAGCCGCGATCGAACTCCAGCGCTTGCGGGACGTAACCAATGGTGCCGGGCTCGGCGGGCCAGTGCAGGCTGAGCTGGCCCTGATGCGGCATCTGCCCGAGCAGCGTCTTGATCAGCGAGCTCTTGCCACCGCCGTTCGGGCCGACCAGCGCATGCACGCTGCCGGGCTGCACCTGAAAGCTGACCTTGTCGAGAATCGTCGTACGCCCCAGCGTCAGGCTGACCTCCGCAAACTCCAGCGCCGGCCCATTTTTTCCCTGTGGGAGCGAGCCTGCTCGCGAATGCGGTGTGTCATTCAACGAAGATGTTGCCTGATCCGGCGCCTTCGCGAGCAGGCTCGCTCCCACCGGGTTATTGGTGTTGTCAGGGAGCAGGGTTTCTTTCGACGTCATGCCCCCGACTCCTGAATCGCCCGAACCACGGTGTTGAGGTTGCCGGTCATTTCCTTTTCGTACTTGTCGGCGGTGTATTCGCCGTAGGAAATGTGCGACAGCGGGTATAGCTTCACCCCGGATTCACGCTGGATGGTGTCGACGTAGCTGGACGGGAAATCCATCTCGGAGAAGATCACTTTCACGTCGAGCTCACGCAACTGGTCGATGGTCTTTTTCAGCTGACTCGGGCTTGGCTCGATGCCGTGAGCGGGCTCGACCACGGCCGTTACTTCCAGACCGAATTCGCGCAGCAGATAGTCGTAAGCCGCGTGCACCGTGGCCACGCGCAGTTCGGCGTTCGGTGCCTGGGTCAGTTTGGCCAAGGCGTCGGCGCGCATCTGGCGCAGGCGTTTGCCGTAGGCGCGGGCGTTCTGGGTGTAGGTCTTGGCGTTGTCCGGGTCGAGCTTGCCCAGCTCGCGGGCGATGTTGTTGACCTGGGCGATCGAGGCACTGATCGACAGGAACGTGTGCGGGTTGACCACTTTGCCGGCGCCGCGCGCAGCGACACCGGTGGCCGCCAGCAACGGTACGTTCTCGTTGGCTTCGATGGTTTTGACGTTGGGCGTTTCGCTGGCCGCGATCATCCGATCGGCGAAATCGTCATGGCCGACGCCGTTGAGCACGACCACGTCCAGCCCGCTGATGCGCTTGATGTCCTCGGCCCGAGGCTCGTAGGCGTGCGGGTTGAAACCAGCGGGAATCAGCGGCACCACTTCGGCCTTGTCGCCGACGATATTGGCGACATAGCTGTAATACGGATGCAGGGTGATGCCGATGCGCAGGCGTTTGCCTGACTCGGCGCTGGCCAGCGGGCTCAGCAGGCAGGCGCACAGGCCAAGCAGAAACAGGCGTAACAATGGACGGCGAGGAGATGAAATGGACATGGGCAAGCAGTCTTCTCTCGGATAAAGGCGAGGAATCAATGGCGATGTTCGCGGGTAACCCCGGCATCGAATTGCGCGACGATCTGTTTCCAGCCAGCAGCGGAAAGCGCGGCGTCGGACAAATCCTCCGCAGGCGTCAGATTGGCGCCACGGTTGAGCCAGATGTCGGGCGCCGCGTTGGCTTCAGTGCCGACCCGCATCAGAAACGAGCCGGCGACATCAGGCGTTGCGCTGCGACCGAAATAGGCGCGCTCGGCGAGCAACTGCCACGCATGACCGCCACGGCTTACCGAACTGGCATCCTGGGCGAACGGCGCAAAGCCTTCTTCGGCCAGCATCTGCGGCGTCGGCACGGCTTGTTGCTCTTCGCGCAGCAGGCGGATTTCGTCGAGGGTCACTCGCAGGTCGGCATAGATACCTTGCTCAGCGGCGCTGAGGTCGCGGCGGGCGTCGTACTGGTTGCTGGCGACCGGCTCCGGTTCATGGGAAACCCCGCGCCATGCCACCACCGAACCGGCAACCGCGAGGATCAGCAGGCACAACAGCAGCACATTTAGGGTTTCATGACCGGCGCCGGCCGGGCGTACCACTTGGGTTGTCGGGCTACTCATGGGGCTTCGATATCCGCCTGGTCGATTTCCACTACATGGCCGGGGCCGGCGTCGAACAGGACATAAAACTCACTGCCGGGTTTCTTGAACGTCAGGGTCGAGTCATCACCCAGTTTGCCCGGCACCAGAATGGTCTCGTCGTAGCCGATCACATCAAGGGTCACGCCCGGCGCGCCGCTGCCGTCGGAAAAACCGCCGGTGCATTTGATCTGTTCGGCATCGATGGCTTTGCATTCACACATCGGGTTGTGCGCCAGGGCGCTGGCACTGAAACCGGCGCTCAGCAGCAGCGCGGCGCTGGCGAGCAAACGGGTATGAAGGGGTGAGCGAGTCATGGTTTGGCTCCTTGTTTGTTCAGCCACGCAACCGTGGCAGGGGAGGCTTGGCTCAGGGGAATCGCGGCCTGGTGCATGCTGCCGTCCCAGCCTTCCATGGTGATCCACAGCTCGGCGTCAGGTTTGGTCTTTGCCGGGATCGGCATCTGCGTGCCCATGCGATACGGGGTGCCGAAGAAGATCGTGCCGGCGGCGCGCAGGCTGCGCGGTTTGCCGATGCGCAAGTAAGTGGCCTTGACCTGCTCGACGCAGGTATCACAGACGGCAGCAGTGAAATCCTTCATATAGCCAGCCGGCCCGCTCAGGTGCGGCGCCTCTTCGCGCAGCTCGGCCAGGCGCAGGCTCCACGGGCCGACCTGAACGGTGCCTATTTCCCGTTGACCCAGGCCGCTGTCGCCGCGAAACAGCGAGGCGTCGGCGAAGTATTTCGGCATGAAGCCCAGCGGGATCAGCAACAGCAGAACATTGATGTGGAAGCGCCACTTGTGCCAGAAACGCGACAGGCGAGACGGCGGTGTGACCGAGATGGCTTTGTTCACAGGCTGGCCTCCGAAGGTTCACGGCTCAACGCTGGTTGTGCCTTGACGCGGTTTTTCTTGTCCTCGCGTTTCAGCGCATTGGCCGTGGCCAGCGCGGTGCGCTTGGTCCAGATCAGCAGGCCGCTGAGGATCATCATGCTCAGCAACAGACCGAAGAAGAACCAGATCAATTTGATCCAGATACCGCCGAAGTCGCCGGTGTGCAGCGGGCGCATGGATTCGGTGACGAATTCCAGCGAGGACCGATCGGACAGCAAGCGTGAGGAGGCCATCTCGCCGTTGTACGGGTTGAGTGTCGCGGTCTGGTACATCAGCGGATACCAGCCACGGCCGCTGACGCTCATATGCGAATAGGCATTGCCCGGCAGGTTGACGTAGCTGGCTTCCAGTCCCGGAATCTTCTGTTGGGCGATTTCGATGGCGCGGTCCAGGCTGATCTGCGGTGGCGGGGTGCCGGTGGCGGAGACCGGTACGCTTTCGCGGGACATCGCCGGAATGATCGGCTCGCTGGAAATGGAAATCTGGTTATCGAACAGGAATGCCTTGATCAGGAACCAGATACCGGTGATGGAGATCACCGCGATGAACCAGATCGACCAGATGCCGCACAGGCGATGGAAATCGCCCCAGAAGATCCGCGCGCCATGGCGTACGCGTAGGGTCGGGCGCAGAAAACCTTTCCAGAAGCGCTTGTAGACCACCAGCCCGGTAATCAGCGAAACCAGCATCGGCACGCCGAGCAATGACACCAGATACCAGCCCCAGCTGTAGCCATTGGTGAACGGCACCAGCCACCAGCCGTGCAGGGCGCGGGTGAAGGCCTTGAAATCGAAGGCCGGTGCGGTGCCCTGAATGACGCCGGTGTAGGGATTGACGTAGACCGTCAACGAGCGCCCGTCGGGGTAGCTGACTTCGACGTCGAGGGCGAAGTGCGACTCGTCCGGGCGGTTGATGCTCTGCACCAAAGTTTGCGGCTCGGCTTGTTTGATCGCCGCCAGAATCTGGTCGTAGCTCAGTCGCGGCGCATCGTCCGACGGCTGGCTGGCGCGCATTTGCGGGTTGGCCAGCCAGACGATTTCCTGGCTGACCACTGCCAGCGTACCGGTGACACAGACGATGAGCACAAAGAACCAGATCGGCAACGCCAGCCAGCTATGCACCAGGAACCACAGTTTGGAACGGGATTTCTTCGACATGATTGCGCGTCTTGATTGCGGTGGAAGGGGCCGGGCTACGGGCTTCGCAGCACGGAACTCCCCGGGAGGCCGTTCGTGGCTTTTGCCTACGCGAACGGCCTGCATTCCTATAAGACGTATGAGCGAAGAAAATCCCGAAAGCGGATATGAAAGCAAATGTTTCGCAATTACATCGGCAATGGGTTTTTGCCGGTCGTCCCAGGCGACAAGTCCTTAGTTTTGGCTGAACATCTCCCTAGCCCGCTGGCGAATCTGCTCTTCGCTCAGATCTTCCTTGTGCGTGGCGAGAAACCATAGATGGCCGAACGGATCCCTCAGCGTCCCGCTGCGGTCACCGTAAAACTGGTCTTTGACCTCGGAGACGCTTTGCGCGCCGGCATCCAGTGCTTGCTGAAAGGACTGGTCGACATCGGTGACATACAGATGCAAACCAATCGACACCGCCTGCTGCGGATTGCTCAGCGGTCCTTGATCGCAAGGCGTGCCGAGCATGATCGCGCTGTCGCCGATGCGCAGCTCGGCATGGCCGATATTGCCGTCGGGCATGGTCAGACGCATGACTTCGCTGGCATTGAAGGCTTTCTTGTAGAACTCGATGGCCTCGGCGGCGCGTTGGATGCCGAGATACGGGGTAATGCTGTGATACCCCTCAGGAATGGGTTTGACGCTCATGACGTTCTCCCTGTTTTTGTTTTCAACAGATGGGGTTACTCCGGATTTGTCCGGAGCAATCACTATAGAACCGTCCTCGCCGCGCAGATCTTCCGCCGACGAGCAGCGCGCATCACTCTTCGCCAAAGTGCGGGCCTGGGCCTCGCTCACCGAGCACGTCACCCTTGTTGCGCAATGGACACGCCTCCATCGACAGACAGCCGCAGCCGATGCACCCGGTGAGCTGATCGCGCATCAGCGTCAGTTGCCTGATCCGTTCGTCGAGCTCGCGCTGCCATTGCTCAGAGAGCATTTTCCAGTCCGCCGCTGAAGGCGCACGATCCTGCGGCAGGATTTTCAGCGCTTCGCCGATCTCCGCCAGCGGTATCCCCAGCCGTTGCGCGACTTTGATCAACGCCACCCGGCGCAGCACGGCACGCGGGTAGCGGCGCTGGTTGCCGGCGTTGCGCTCACTCTTGATCAAACCTTTGGCTTCATAAAAGTGCAGCGCCGTGACCGCGACGCCACTGCGCGCGGCAACTTCGCCGACGGTAAGAGGCTTGTGCACCTGGTCTTTGCTGATCATGCGGAAAATGCTCTTGACCTTGACTTAACTAGAGGTTTTACCCTGCAGCTCTTCGGGTCGCAAGGCTCGCTTCAAGATGAGTGGGGGCTTTCCATGAGCAATCGCAGCTTTACCCAATTGATCGAATTCGAAATCGAACCGCGTCAGCAAGCCGCGCTGGTCTCGGCTTTGGCGACGCAGACCGAGCGTCTCGCCCAGCGTTACGACGGCTTTCTCAGCGCCAGCGTGCAGGCCAGCGACGACGGCCGCCGCGTGTTGAGCTTTGTGCAATGGCAAAGTCGCGAGGCGGGGGAAGCGGCATTTCACAGTTTCGAAAACGGTGAGCAGGATTTCTGGCAACTGATCCGCACTCATCGGGCGAAAACCGTGACCTTCAATTCGTTCCAGGTGCACAGCAGCATAGCCCGCAGCCACGACGATGCGCTGCATTGCCGTCTGCCGGGTCAGCCAGTATTAGCGCAAACCTGATAGCCACTATTGAGAGCGTTGATTTCTGCGCGAGCGTGCCCGGGCGTAGCCTTTCCCCATCGACCCCACATTGCTCGCCAGGACGCTCCCATGAATCGTTTACTGACTGTTTCGCTGATGCTCGCTGTCTCCGTACTCGCCGGCTGTGCCAGCCATGTTTCGCCAGAGCTGCGCCCTTACACCGCTGAAGAATCCCGCGAGCTGGCACTGGAAGCGCTGAACCGCAGCGGCCTGTCGTTCGACGAATACCACGCGAAAAAAGCCCAATTGCTCGGTCAGCCGCAAAAGACTTTCGGTTTCGACCAGCAGGGTGAAATGAGCGCGGAACGTGCCATACAGCTGCACGGTCGTCCAAGCTGAAAGCAAACTGTACTGCTTGAAGTTTTCCCTAACTGTCCGTGGGTTTGCCGGGCGGCGTGGGATAGGGTCAACACCTGAATGACCCTGGATGGACTGCCTCAATGAACCTCTCGCTTGATCTGCTGTTGGGCTTTGCCCTGTTTGCCCTTGTCACCTCGATCACACCGGGGCCGAACAACACCATGTTGTTGGCATCCGGAGTGAATTTCGGTTTCAACCGTACCATTCCGCACATGCTCGGCATCAGCTGCGGCTTCTTCCTGTTGGTGGTAGCGGTGGGCTTCGGCCTTGGCGCGGTGTTTCAGGCCTATCCGATTCTGTATAGCGTGCTGCGTTATGTCGGCGCCGCATATTTGTTGTATCTGGCTTGGAAGATCGCCCACTCCGGCCCGGTTGGCGACGGTGCTGACGGCGAGGCGAAACCGATCAGCTATCTGGGCGCCGCGGCGTTCCAGTGGGTCAATCCCAAAGCGTGGATCATGGCCATCGGCGCCATCAGCACGTACACGCCGATGCAGGGGTATTTCTACAACGTCGTGGTCATCGCGGCGGTGTTCGCCATCATCAACCTGCCGAGTGTCGGCCTGTGGGCGGCATGCGGCACGCTGTTGCGCAATGTGCTCAAGGATCCGCGCTGGTTGCGCGTGTTCAATTGGGGCATGGCGGGGTTGCTGGTGATTTCGTTGTATCCGTTACTTCTCGAAAGCTTTCACTGACGCATTGCTTCAATCGCCGGCCCGATGCCTGTTAAGCTCGGTTTCAGGAGCGTTCCTACGCACTTTTAAATGAAGCCCTACTTCTTTAACGGCATCCGATCAGGTATTGATGACGCTCTCGAACCCATGCGCAGCTCACGAGGCTGTGCATCGTCGTTTGCAGTCACGAGCCTCCTGATCCCGGAACACGCTCTGCGAGTCCTTTATGAACACACGTCCGCTGTATTTCGATTACGCCGCCACCACCCCGGTGGACGAGCGGGTCATCCAGGTGATGATCGAATGTCTGGGTTTTCACGGTAACTTCGGTAACCCGGCGTCCAGCTCCCACGCTTTCGGCCAGCAGGCCCGGCAGACGGTCGAGCAGGCACGTCGGCAAGTCGCCGATCTGGTCGGCGCGCAGTCTGAGCAGATCGTCTGGACCTCCGGGGCTACCGAGTCGAACAACCTCGCCCTCAAAGGCGTCGCCCAGGCCCGTGGCGTTTCTGGCGGCCACATGATTACCAGCCAGATCGAACACAAGGCCATTCTCGACACCGCCCGGCAATTGCAGGATTCGGGTATTGCCGTGACTTATCTGGTGCCAGACGCCGAAGGCTTGATCACGCCGCAAGCAGTCAGCGAAGCCATGCGTGACGACACGTTTCTGGTGTCGCTGATGCTGGTGAATAACGAGCTGGGCACGGTCAACGATGTCGAGGCGATTGGCGAGGTGGTGCGTAGTCGGCAGGCGCTGTTTCATGTCGATGCCGCGCAGGGCGCCGGCAAAGTCGCAATCGATCTGAGCCGCTGGCCGGTGGATCTGATGTCGTTTTCCGCACACAAACTCTACGGCCCCAAGGGCATCGGCGCCTTGTATGTCGGTTCGCGCGCGCAGCAAGGCTTGCAGGCGCAGATTCACGGCGGTGGTCACGAAGGTGGTTTGCGCTCCGGGACTCTGGCGACTCATCAGATTGCCGGTATGGGCGCAGCATTCGCTCTGGCGGCAGCGGCATTTGATGAAGAGAAGAAAACGATTGTCGCTTTGCGTGAGCGTTTGACCGAGCAGCTTCTGAGTCTGCCGGGCGTGCGCCTCAATGGCAGTGCCTCGCAACGTATTCCGCACACCCTGAGCCTGACCTTCAGCGAGGGCGAGTTCAACAGCGCTGCGTTGAGCCATTCGATCGCGTTTTCCGCGACTTCGGCGTGTAATTCCGCAAGCAATGCGCCGTCCCACGTGCTGCTCGCGCTGGGGCATGATGCGCGGCTGGCGGGGCGCACCATTCGCTTGAGCCTCGGGCGGTATACCACCGTCGAGGATGTCGACAAGGCCGTCGAACTGATCAGAACCGCCTGCGCCAGTGCCCCGGCATTCTGGGCGACAGGGCTTTAAACAGCCGACGCTTTCCATGGTCGAGAAGGCTACGAACAATAACGATGACGCGATTAGCAGGAGACATGATGAGTTCCCACACCTTGACCGAAGGATCGGTGCCCCAGCGCCTGGCGCATACCCGTGAACTGATGCGCCGCGAAGGCATCCATGCGCTGCTCGTGCCGTCCGCCGACCCGCATCTGTCGGAATATTTGCCGGGTTACTGGCAGGGCCGGCAATGGCTGTCGGGTTTCCACGGTTCGGTCGGTACGCTGATTGTCACTGCTGATTTCGCCGGTGTCTGGGCCGACAGTCGTTACTGGGAACAGGCGACCAAGGAACTCAACGGCAGCGGCATTGAACTGGTCAAGCTGCAACCGGGACAGCCGAGCCCGCTGGACTGGCTGGCCGAGCAAACCCCAGAGGGCGGCGTGGTGGCGGTCGATGGTGCGGTGATGGCAGTGGCGTCGGCGCGCACACTGAGCAGCAAGCTTGAAGCACGCGGCGCTCGTCTGCGCACCGATATCGACCTGTTGCAGGAAGTCTGGCGCGATCGCCCGAGCCTGCCGAACGCGCCGATCTATCAGCATCTGCCGCCGCAAGCGACTGTCAGCCGCGGTGAGAAACTCGCGAAGCTGCGCGAGTCCTTGCAAGAGCGTGGTGCCGATTGGCATTTCATCGCCACCCTTGACGACATTGCCTGGCTGTTCAACCTGCGTGGCGGTGATGTGTCGTTCAATCCGGTTTTTGTTTCGTTTGCTTTGATCAATCAACAGCAGGCCACGCTGTTTGTGGCGCTGAGCAAGGTCGATGCCGATTTGCGCGCTGTGCTCGAACAGGATGGCGTAACGCTGCGTGACTACAGCGAAGTGGCCGATGCATTACGTGCTGTGCCAACGGGCGCGAGCCTGCTGGTCGATCCGGCACGAGTGACCACTGGCTTGCTGGATAACCTCGACAGCGGCGTGAAACTGGTCGAGGGCCTGAACCCCACTACGTTGGCCAAATCGCAGAAAAGCGAGGCCGACGCTCAGCACATCCGCAAAGCGATGGAACAGGATGGCGCGGCGTTGTGCGAATTTTTCGCCTGGCTGGAATCGGCGTGGGGGCGAGAGCGCATCACCGAACTGACCATCGACGAGAAACTTACCGCCGCCCGTGAGCGTCGCCCCGATTATGTTTCGCTGAGTTTCAACACCATTGCCGCGTTCAACGCCAACGGCGCGATGCCGCACTATCACGCCACCGAAGAAGAGCATGCGGTGATCGCGGGTGATGGTCTGCTGCTCATCGATTCCGGCGGCCAGTACCTCGGCGGCACTACAGACATCACCCGCATGGTCCCGGTGGGAACGCCTACTCAAGAGCAAAAGCAGGATTGCACGCGCGTGCTCAAAGGCGTGATTGCTCTATCGCGGGCGCGGTTCCCGAAAGGCATCTTGTCGCCGCTGCTCGACGCCATCGCTCGTGCGCCGATCTGGGCCGACAACGTCGACTACGGTCATGGCACCGGTCACGGCGTGGGCTATTTCCTCAACGTTCATGAAGGCCCGCAGGTGATTGCCTATCAGGCCGCGCCGGCGCCGCAAACGGCGATGCAGCCGGGGATGATTACCTCGATCGAACCCGGCACTTATCGCCCGGGCCGTTGGGGCGTGCGCATCGAGAACCTGGCGATGAACCGCGAGGCCGGCAGCAGCGAATTTGGCGAGTTCCTCGAGTTCGAAACCCTGACGTTGTGCCCGATCGACACCCGTTGCCTGATTGCCGACCTGCTGACTCAAGAAGAAAAGCACTGGCTAAATGCCTATCACAATGAAGTGCGCGAGCGTCTGAGCCCATTGCTGGAGGGTGCGGCGCTGAGCTGGCTGAACGAGCGCACTGTGGCCATTTGATCGATTTGCCCAAGGCACCGCTCGCGGTGCCTTGGGGTTTGGCTTCAATCCTGGCGCAATGCCTCTTCTACGAAGTCGAGTCGATCCTGACCAAAGAACAACTGGTCGCCAATGAACATGCTGGGAGCACCGAAAACGCCGCGCTTGATAGCTGTCTCGGTGTTTGCCTTGAGTTTGGCTTTGACTGATTCATCGTTGGTCAGGGCCAATACTTCTTCGGGATCGAAGCCGTTTTCAGTCAGCACGGCAGCGATGGTTTGCGGATCGTTAAGGTTATGGCCGTCCACCCAAAGCGCTTTGAACAGGCAATCGACGAAATCCGCGAAACGCTGCGGCTGATGCAACTGCACGCCAGTAACGGCACGCATCAACAGCAGCGTATTGATCGGAAAGTGTGGGTTGAACCTGAGCGGGACGCCATAGCGTTTGGCGAAGCGATCAAGGTCCTGGTACATGTAGCGACCCTTGGCCGGAATCACCGCCGGCGAAGCGTTGCCGGTAGCTTTGAACACGCCACCCAACAGCATCGGGATGTAGATCAGTTCGCTCTGGGTATCGGCGCAGATTCTCGCTAGCTGGGTGTGCGCCAGATAGGTGGTGGGGCTGCCGAGGTCGAAATAGAATTCCACGGTTTTCGTCATGATCAAGTCGCGCTCTTATTGTTGTGATGAGGGGGAGGGCTTACCAGCGCTCGTTCCATGGGCGCAGGTCCAGCTCGAAGGTCCATGCATCCCGTGGCTGACTGTGCAGATACCAATAGTTTTCGGCGATGTGCTCTGGATCGAGAATGCCGTCCTGATCCTTGGTCGCGTATTTTTCGGGAAAGCTGTTGCGGATGAAGTCGGTGTCGATCGCACCGTCCACTACGACATGGGCGACATGGATGTTCATCGGTCCCAGTTCCCTGGCCATGCTTTGCGCCAGTGCGCGGATACCGTGTTTGGCGCCAGCGAAAGCGGCGAATCCGGAAGCGCCGCGCAGTCCGGCGGTGGCACCGGTGAACAGAATCGTGCCGCGCTGCCGAGTTACCATGCGCTTGGCGACTTCACGAGCATTCAGAAAGCCGGAGAAGCAGGCCATCTCCCAGATCTTGAAATATTTGCGCGCGGTTTCTTCGAGAATGCTGCACGGCACGTTGGCGCCGATGTTGAAGACAAAGGCTTCGATCGGGCCTACGCGGGTCTCGATGTCTTCGATCAGCGCGATGACGTCTTCTTCCTTGCGCGCATCGCAAGCAAACCCATGAGCCTCACCGCCCTCAGCGATGATCGCGTCAACCAGGGGCTGCAATTTGTCGGCGCTGCGCCGGGTCACGCAGGCAACCAACCCTTCACGGGCAAAGCGCTTGGCAATCGCCCCGCCAGTGGCATCGCCGGCCCCGACAACCAGCACGACCTTCTTGTTATTCATGGGTGAATCCCTTTAGGTTAACGATCGTTTAGTTAACGAACGTTATGCTAGGATTCGGCCAGCGTCAAGGCGAACCATTTCAGGAGAGGACATGCGTTATTCGGCAGGCCACAAATCGGAAACCCGCGAACGATTGCTCCAAAGCAGCGCGCTGTCGGCCAAGAAATCGGGTTTTTCCACAGTGGGCGTGGATGGCCTGATGAAAGCCATCGGTTTGAGTGGCGCAGCGTTCTACAGTCACTTTTCCTCGAAGGATGCGCTGTTTGCTGCCATCGTCGAGCGAGAGCTGAGTGAGAGTCTTGAGCGTCTTGGTGGGCAGGGCGGAACGGATCGGCAGCGGCTGGAACGTTGTCTGAAACAGTACCTGAGCATGGCCCACGTCGAGCAACCCGAGGCCGGTTGCGCGCTGCCGACATTGGGCGCAGAGATCGCCCGTGCCGATGTGCAGGTGCGTGAGCAGGCTGAGGAATGGATCTGCCGTCTCCAGCAAGGTTGGGCGCAGATACTGGAAAGCGAAAGCCTGGCCTGGTCAGTGCTTTCGCAATGCGTGGGCGCGCTGGTGGTCGCGCGGATGCTGGCAACACCGGACGTGCAGCGCGCGGTTTTGCGCTCCAGCCATGAGGAGATCACCCGTCAGCTCGCTTCCCGGCCAGCCAAGTAGTTATTTGCAGATGACGATCATGCTGCGGCTGGTATAGCCGGCCGGGTTCAAGCCGAACGGATAATCGCCTGGTTCCTCTACCGCATCCCCGGATTTGGCGATCACCTTGTAACCCTTGGGCGCGCAGGAGTTGGCGGCGCTGGTGTAGCACTTGTCCCAAGAGGATGAAAGTCCGGAACAGTTGATATGCAGCCCCTTCTTGCCGCGCTTGACCTGGGTTTCCGAGGTCGCTGCGCAACTCGCGATCGCCAGTAGGGCGATCAGTAGCAAAATTCGTTTCATTACCATCCTTAATAGCGGCCGCGAGTCTGCTGCTCGGGTCTGCCTGTATTCGCTCGCGTTTGCAGCGTTGTGCCGTCCTTTGCGAAAAAATCCATGCCTGGCGATGGGTTACGAAGCTAAACATGGCCTAAATGAGCGCCAATTACCAGACCCACTTTTATTACGCTTCAGTCGGCCGCGACAGCAGGCTTTGCTCCGCTGCCCATAGTCATGGTTGCGCCCACGGAAGCCAGAATAATGCACAGGATGGCCAGCCATTGTGACAATGAAAGGTATTCCTGGAGAAAAAGCAGGCCAGATAGCGCGCCGAATGCCGGTTCGATACTCATGAGAGTGCCGAAGGTGCGTGCGGGCATTCGAGTGAGGGCTACCATTTCCAGGGTATAGGGCAGGGCGGTGGACAGAATGGCGACTCCGATAGCGACCGGAATCAATGACGGTGTGAGCAGCGCAGCGCCTGCATGAACAATGCCGATCGGCGCCACGAACAGCGCGGCGATCATTACGCCCAAGGCTGCCGTGGTCACACCGTTGTCGGCACCGGCCTTCTGTCCGAACAGAATGTACAGCGCCCAGCACACTCCGGCGCCCAACGCATAACCCGCTCCGACGAGGTCAATGCCGGCAGTGGTTGCCCCAGTAGGTATCAATAGAAGCAGGCCGGCTGCAGCTAGCGCGATCCAGAGAAAATCGATGGCTCGGCGAGAGGCATATATAGCTACAGCCAGCGGGCCGGTGAATTCCAGCGCAACGGCTATGCCCAGCGGTACCGTCCGCAAGGACATATAGAAGAGGAAGTTCATTCCGCCCAGTGCCATTCCGTAAACGATCACGGTGCGCAGAGACCTGGCGGTCAGCTTTGCACGCCATGGGCGCAGCAATAGCAGCATGATCACGCTGGCAAAGATCAGGCGAAGCGTGGTTGTGCCTTGTGCCCCGATAACAGGGAACATGCTTTTCGCCAGGGAGGCGCCTGACTGGATGGATGCCATTGCTATCATGAGCAGGCCTACCGGAAACAATAGGGAGGCAAGGGAGCGAGGTTGGTCATTCATTACAGGGCGGCATCCAGGCAAAGACAGAGTATTGTTATGGCAATGGGCAATATACTGCGCATTGAACGGGGTCACGTCTATATATAGAAGACGTTTTCGTCGAT
>NZ_JAADJI010000004.1:0-505137 GCF_036283065.1 Pseudomonas moraviensis subsp. stanleyae | reverse complement strand
CATAGTTACGGCGAACAAAATTGCACAGTTATTTTCGAAGCAGAACACTAGAATAGCCCCATCTTTTTCGGAGTCAGAGCCTGTATGTCAGAATCGGTTGACGCCCCTGGGCTGTCAGATTTACCGCTGGAAGACTTGATAGCCTGTCACGAGTGCGACCTGCTGATGCGCAAGCCGACACTTGCCCATGGTGAGAAAGCTCTCTGCCCGCGCTGCGGCTACGAGTTATATGCGCACCGCCATAACGTGGTGCAGCGCAGCCTCGCCTTGGTGATTGCCGCGTTATTACTTTACGTACCGGCAAACTTTTTACCCATCATGCAACTCAATATCCTCGGGCAATCGTCACAGGATACGGTGTGGAGTGGCGTGGTCGGTCTGTTCAATACCGACATGCAAGGAGTGTCGATTGTCGTCTTCCTCTGCAGTATGGCGATACCGTTGCTCAAGTTGCTGTGTCAGCTGTTTGTACTACTGACGATTCGCTTCAATGTCGGCCGCGGTTATGGCTTGCTGCTCTACCGTATTTACCACCACCTCAGAGACTGGGGCATGCTCGAGGTCTACCTCATGGGCGTCCTCGTCGCGATCGTGAAGCTGGCAGATATGGCAGCGATCACCGTCGGCCTCGGGCTGGCATGTTTCATTGGCTTGTTATTGGTGCAAGTCTGGCTGGAAGTGGTGATGTCACCGCATCAGATCTGGCAGGCATTATCAGGAGAGGATGCCCATGCGGGCGATTGATGCGGGCATTCTGGTATGCACCGAATGCCACGAGCTGAACAGACAGGAAGCTGAAGCTGACGAGCAGAACTGCACCCGCTGCGGTGCGCAGGTTCACGCTCGTCGACCGAACAGCCTGACCCGAACCTGGGCGCTGTTGATCACGGCAGCCATCATCTATATCCCGGCGAACGTCCTGCCGATCATGACGGTCAGCTCTCTGGGCCAGGGTGATCCAAGTACCATCATGTCCGGCGTGATTCAGCTGGTGCAGCACGGCATGATTCCGATCGCGGCCGTGGTGTTCATTGCCAGTATTCTGGTGCCGACTTTCAAACTGGTCGGCATCGCGCTGTTGCTGTTTTCGGTACAGCGCCGGCAGCCATTGTCGGCCCGTCAGCGTATCTGGATGTACCGTTTCATCGAGTTCATTGGCCGCTGGTCGATGCTCGATATTTTCGTGATCGCCATTCTCGTGGCGGTCGTCAACTTCGGCCGGATAGCCAGTGTCGAAGCCAACTTGGGCGCCGTCGCCTTCGCCTCTGTGGTGATTCTGACGATGCTCGCCGCAGTAACTTTCGATCCCCGACTGATTTGGGATAACACGGAGTCGGACGACGACCATGACTGATTTGCCTGTAGCGAAAACCCGACCGGCTTCGAACTGGTCGGCCATTTGGGTACTGCCCCTGATTGCGCTGATCATCGGCGGCTGGCTCGGCTGGCGTGCCTGGTCGGAAACCGGCATCGAAATACAGGTGCGTTTTGAAAGTGGTGAAGGAATCCAGGCCAACAAGACTGAGGTGGTCTACAAAGGCATGCCGGTTGGCAAGGTCAAGACGCTCAAGCTCGACGATGAAGGCAACTCCAAAGGCGTGATCGCCACCATCGAAATGAACAAGGACGTCGAGCAGTACCTGAAGACCAGCACACGATTCTGGCTGGTCAAACCGAGCGTGACCCTGGCCGGTATAACCGGCCTGGAAACCTTGGTTTCGGGTAACTATGTGGCGATCAGTCCCGGTGAAGGCGAGCCCGTGCGCAAGTTTAAGGCACTCGCCGAAGAGCCGCCGCTGTCCGACGCCAAGCCTGGTCTGCACCTGACTATAAAAGCCGATCGCCTCGGCTCGTTGAATCGCGGCAGCCCGGTGTTCTACAAGCAGATCAAAGTCGGCCAGGTGAAAAGCTACGTGCTTTCCGAAGACCAGAGCACTGTTGAACTGAAGGTGTTCATCGAGCCGACCTACGCCAAGCTGGTGCGCAAACACACGCGTTTCTGGAACGCCAGCGGCATCAGCATCGACGCCAACCTGTCCGGCGTGAAAGTGCGCAGCGAATCCCTGGCCAGCATCGTCGCCGGGGGTATCGCCTTCGCCACGCCGGAGAATCGCAAGGACAGTCCGCCGACTGACCCGAGCCTGCCGTTCCGTCTCTACGAAGATTTCGACGCCGCCGCTGCCGGGATTCGCGTGAAAGTCAAACTCAGCGATTTCGAAGGCCTGCAGGCTGGTCGCACGCCGGTAATGTACAAGGGCATTCAGGTCGGCAACCTGAAAGCACTGAAAGTCGATCCGGACTTGAATAGCGCCACCGCCGAGCTGACTCTGGATCCGCTGGCTGAGGACTACCTGGTAGAGGGCACGCAGTTCTGGGTGGTCAAACCATCGATTTCCCTGGCCGGTATCACTGGCCTGGAAGCGCTGGTGAAAGGTAACTACATCGCCGTGCGTCCGGGTGACAAAGGCGCTGCGCCGAAACGCGAGTTCGAGGCGCGCCCGAAAGCCCCGCCGCTGGATCTGCGTTCGCCGGGCCTGCATCTGGTGTTGTTCACCGACTCGCTGGGCTCGATCGATGTTGGCAGTCCGATCCTGTACAAGCAGGTCAAGGTCGGTTCGGTGCAGAGCTACCAGTTCTCCCGAACCAAGAAGCAACTGGTCATCGGCGTGCACATCGAGAAGGAATACGAAAACCTCGTCAACGCCTCGACGCGCTTCTGGAACGTCAGCGGCATCACTCTGACCGGAGGCTTGACCGGCGGGATTCAGGTGAAGAGTGAATCGTTGCAAACCCTGATGGCCGGCGGTATTGCGTTCGAAACTCCGCAGGCCAATGCGCCTTTGAAGAAGCGCATCCCGCGCTTCCGTCTGTTCGCCGATCACGACGAGGCGAACAAGAAAGGTGCAGTTGTGACCATCAAGGTCGATCGCGCCGACGGTTTGAGCAGCGGCACGCCGGTGCGTTTCAAGGGGCTGGATGTCGGCAAGATCGAGAGCGTGGATCTGACCGACGACATGCAGTCTGTGATCCTCACCGCTCGCATCACCGAAGTGCCGGAGAAGATCGCCCGGGTCGGCAGTCAGTTCTGGGTGGTCAAGCCGGAACTGGGGCTGATCAAGACGCAGAATCTGGAAACGCTGGTCACCGGTAAATACATCGAAGTCCAGCCGGCAGCGAAAAATCTCGGGCCGCAGAAGAACTTCGTTGCCTTGGCCGAGGCGCCGGAAGTCAGCAAGCAGGAAGCGGGTCTGAGTCTGGTGTTGAGCGCTGCACGTCGCGGTTCGCTCAAGCCGGGCGTGCCAGTGACCTACCGTGAAATCACGGTCGGCAAGGTGACCGGTTACGAGTTGGGCCAGACGGCCGACCGTGTGTTGGTGCACATTCTGATCGAGCCGAAGTACGCACCACTGGTGCGCAGCGGCAGCCGCTTCTGGAACACCAGCGGCGTGGGCTTCGATTACGGGTTGTTCAAAGGCGTGACGGTGCGAACCGAGTCGCTGGAAACGCTGATTCAGGGCGGCATTGCCTTCGCCACACCGGAGGGCGAGCGCATGGGCAATCCGGCGCGGTCCGAGCAGACGTTCCCATTGTTCGACAAGTTCGAGGATGAATGGCTGACCTGGGCGCCGAAGATTCAGCTTGGTAAATAGTGGCGTCTGTTAAGACGTCTTCGCGAGCAGGCTCGCTCCCACAGGGGAAACGCATTCCAACTGTGGGAGCGAGCCTGCTCGCGAAGGGGCCAGGCAAATCGCCACAAAATCCAAACCATAAAAAAGGGCCGCGATCCCATCAGATCGCGGCCCTTTTTATTGCCTTCAGTTAAAGCCGATCAAACCGCATCCAGCTCCGGCTCATCCGCCTGCACATTCAGCGTGGCCTTCACCACATCATGGCGGCGGATGTACTTCCAGTCCGCTTCATCAATGTAGATGCCTGCCGGGCCGCTGCCGCCTTCCAGGTCGATCGCGACACTGGCGCAAACTTGCGGTTTCACGCTCGCGAGGATCGGCACGAAGCCCAGTTGCAGACTGGTTTCCAGCAACGCCGCCTGGTTCTTTTCGTCGATGTCCGCCGCCTCGTCGAGGTAGTACGGCAGACGCACGCGGCCGGCCAGATCGCGATCCATCAAGTGCAGCAACAGATACATGTTGGTCAGCGCCTTGATGGTCATGGTCGTGCCGTTGGAGGCCGCGCCGTCGATGTCGGTGTGGATGACCGGTTGGCCATTGACCTTGGTGATCTCGAAGGCCAGTTCGAACAAGTCCTTGAGACCGAGCTGGTTGTGGTTCGCCGCCACTAGCCGCGCCAGGTATTCCTTGGCCTCTTCGTTCTTGTTGTCCTGCTCGGCACTCTGGCTCAGGTCGAACACCGACAGGGTTTCGCCTTCCTCGTATTGGCCGGCGCTGTGGATGATCTGGTCGATGTGCTTGAGGGCTTCCTTGTTCGGCGCTAGCACGATGCGGAAGCTCTGCAGGTTGGAAACCTGACGCTTGTTGATCTCGCGGTTGAACAGCGCCAGCTGGTGCTCGAGGCTGTCGTAGTCACTGCGGATGTTGCGCAGGGTGCGGGCGATGTCGGTGACCGCCGCGCGCCGCGCCTTGCCCAAGGTCAGGGCTTCGTCGGTGCGGTGCGCGTAAGCGTTGATCAGCAGTGACAGACGGCGCTCCATGTCGTCTTCGCTGTCGAACTTGGCCACACCTTTGAGGCGCACCTGCGCGTACAGCGCTTCGATCTGGCCATCGGCACGCAGCAAGCCCTGCCAGCTGTCCTGATAGTCGTTGAGCAATGGCAGCAGGTTGTCCATCGAGTCGTCGACCGGATCCATGAACGGCGTGCCGAACGGCAGATCCGCCGGCAACAACTGACGACGGCGCAAGGCATCGTCGAGCGTGCGTTGCTTGGCTTCCATGTCTGCAATCTGCCGGCCGACCAATTGCAGCTTGGCCGACAGTTGCTGGACGCGCTCGGTGAAGGCATCGCTGGAGCGCTTGAGTTCGTCCTGCGCGGCTTCCATTTGCGCCAGTTGCTCGAGCTTGTCGCCTTCTTCGGCGCTCAGCGTCTGGGTGCGACGGAAATCTTCCAACGCCTTCTGTGCGTCCAGCACCTGCTGGTACAGCGCTTCGGTCTGGGTCTTGCTCGCAGCGCGGTCGGCGGCCACGGCTTGCTGGGTTTTCAGTTGCTTGAGCTCTTTTTCCAGACGCTCTTTCTGATCGCGCAACGCGGCGCGGTCGGCCAGCGCTTGCAGGGCGGGCGGCTCGATGTGCGAGATGTCGATCGACAGGCCCGGCACTTCGAAGCGCTCGCCTTTGAAGCCATCGAGAATCAGCTCAACCGATTTGACCCACTCGCCGTTCTCGTCGAGGGTGATGCCATGTTCGCCCAGCGGCAGGCTGAACAGGGCGCTGTTGAACAGCCGCATCAGGCGCTCGACGTCCTGTTGCGAAAACTCTTCGCGCAGGCGGGCGTAGCTGTTGTTGTCGGCATGATCGAGTTGCTGCTTCACCGACTTCAGGCGTTTTTCCAGATCGCGCAGACGCTCTTCCAGATCCTCGGCACTGAACTGCCGCGACTGTGCCAGCGCACCGGCGAGTTCGTCGTGGGCATCCTTGGCGGCGAGCAATTGTTGCTCGAGTACTTTGACGTCATCGACCAGAGCGAAGCGGTTCTTCAGCACCGACAACTCGCCAAGCCAGCGCTGGATCCCGGAAATTTCTCGTTCCAGCCGCATCAGTTCCTGCGTGCCGCCGCGCTGATCGTTTTGCAGATCGTCCTGCTCGCGACGGTAGTGCTCAGCCTGGATGGTCAGCTCTTCCTTGCGCGCAGTGGCGTAATCCGACCAGGTGCCGAGCAGGGAATCGAGCAGCGGCGAGAGGCGATGCAGTTTGCCGCGCAGCACATCGCGCTGTTTCACGCCGTTGGCCAATGCTTCAACCAGTGGGCCGGCCGCAACGAGCGAGTTGTAATCCTGCTCCATGCGCCGCACATCGCGGAAAGCTTCTTCGCAGGCGGCGATGTAATCGACGCTGCCGGAGCGCAGGCTGTGCTCGAAGGCATCGAGGAACAGTTGCTTGAGCTTGGCCGCGGTGATTTCGCGCATGTGCAGCAGGTTAATGAACAGCGCGCGGAAGGTCTTCAGGCTCTGCTCGCTGGTGGAGCGCAGCGGGATCAGCGTCAGGTCGAGCGGGATCGACGTGTGACCGCCGACCAGCAAACGGCGCAGTTCGTCGGGCTTGAGTTCGTAGGCTTTCAGGCCTTCTTTCTCGAGATTGCTGAATAGTTCTTTCTGGCGCAGACAGGTGTCGTTTTTCTGGTAATGCGCCAGATCGAGCTTGCCGGCATAGGCGAAGAACTGGTGACCGAAACCGCCGCCCGGGCCGCGGCCGACCACGCCGATCACGTGCGGGCCGTGGGGCAGGTTGACTTCGACGAGGATGTAACTGGTGTCGGAAGCGAAATAGAAACGCCGCGATTGTTCGAGGCTGTACTTGCCGAAACTCATGTCCGACATGCGCGCCAGAATCGGGAACTGCAAAGCGTTGATCGACGCCGATTTACCGAGGTTGTTCGCGCCGTAGACCGACAGCGGTTCTTCCAGCGGGAACAGGCCGAGGCTGTAACCGGCGGTGTTCAAAAGGGCAAAGCGGCGGATGCCGTAGCGTTCCTGGCTCATGCGTCGGACTCCTGTTCTTCGGCAATGGCGCGGGCCAGTGCGTCTTCTTCGCTTTCTTCTTCAAACTCGCTCAAATCCAGTGGATCGTCGGTTTCGAGGAATTTCGCTTCGGCTTCTTCGTCGATCAGCACCGGTGCCGGCAGCGGCAATACGCTGTGCACACTGGCCGCCAGATCGCGGTCCTGTTGCACCGACAGGCACACATCAAGGAAGCGATGCATCGGCGGCAGGAAGCGGTAGACACCGTTTTCTTCGCCGGCAAAACCGAGCTGGGTCATGCGGCGCATGATCTTTTCTTCGAGTTCTTCAACGGTCTGCACCTCGGCCTGAATGAACAGGTCGCGGTATTTATCCAGCAACGACGGCAACTCTTCGCGGCCGAGGCTGCCGCCATCGAGCACGGCGATCGGGTCGCGGCCCTGATCGGCCAGATGTTCGACGAGGATGAAGGTGAACAGCGCCAGACGCTGGGCAGTCTTGTTCACCGCGGCGGCGGCCATGTCCGGCACGAAATAGTAGAAACCACGGGTGTCGCAGACCAGTTCAAAACCCAGCGCCTTGAACAGCGTGCGGTACTGGTCCTGGAAGTTCGACAGTTGCGCGTACAGCTCAGGATCGCGGCGGCTGACGTGGTAACCCTTGAACAACTCGCGGAAGATCGGCGCCAGTTGCGACAGTTCGGATAGATCAAGATGCATGGGGGATGCTCGCAGAATCCTCGGCGGCGGTATCGCTGGCCGAGAGCAGGGCGAAGGAGCGCAGGCTGACCTGGTGCTCGTGAGTGTGGTATTCGCGGCGTTCCAGACGCTCGCGCTTGAAGCGTTTTTCCCGCGAAAGGCGCGAGAACCAGTAAAGCAATTCGTCGGTCGCGCCGTCCGGTTCCTGTTCCAGCAGCCAGGTCATGAGATCCGGCATCGGCAGCGATTCTTCGCAGCGGTCGACCATCTCGCGCACGGTACGCGGTGCACGTGGAGCGTCGCCCACCTTCTGGGTTTTGTGCGCCTTGGGGAAGCGCGCCGGTTTCGGCTCGAAACGCGCCAGCGCATAAACGTAGGCTTCGACCTGACTGGCGCTGCCAAGGAAGGTGCTCTGTGGGCGGGTGAACAGCGGCATTGCGGCTTGCGGCACGGCGTCGATGCCTTTGCGCCGGATCGCTGCCAGCGCCAGTGCGGCGCCGCGAGTGACGGCATTGTGCCGACGCGCTTCTTCACGCAACGGCAGCAGCAGTTCGCGGGCATGGCGCAGGGTCAATTGCGCACTGGTCTGCATCTCGAGGATGCGCGCGTGGGTGCGCAGGAGCATGTCGTCATCGACCAGATGGCCGAGGCGCTGCTGTTCGCTGAGCATCTTCAGCAGCACGGTTTCGACCTTGCGCACGCCTTGTTCGAAGGCGCCGTCGGCGTTGACCAGATCGATCATCGGCTCGACGTATTCGTCCCACGTCGCCAGTACTTCGGCGTAACGCTGACGCAACGGAATCTGCCGGTCGCTGGTTTTCGCGCGTTCGGCCACGGCCACCAGCGCCTGTTCGTCGTTGTCGAGTTTCTTCAGTACGTCGCGCACGCGCATGTCGAGCAAGCGCAACTGGCGCGCCAGGTCGTTGCCGTCGCGAACCTCGAAAGCGTCCTGGATATAACCGGCCAGGCGCTCGAGATGCCGCAGGTAGGCTTCGATTTCCAGGCACAGGCCGAGGCGGTGTTCGCGGCGCAGGTAAGCGAGGAAGTCGTGGATCTGCGCGTTGAGCTCGAAACGGTTCGGGCTTTTCGCCACCGGAACCAGAATATCGAGGCGAATCCACACGTCGAGCAGGCTGGTGATGTCCTGCGGCGTGCTGTCGAGTTGTTGGGCGGCCAGTTGCGTGCGCAGTTCGTTGAGGCTCAGGGTGCCTTGGTCGAAGTGCTCGCACAGTGGCTCCAGAAGTGCCCAGTGTTCAGCGAGGGCGCGCAAGACGCGCTTGGGTTCGATCATCGGAATGGCCGGCTGGTTGGCGATTAAAAGCGGCGATTGTACTGCATCACAGGCGTGGCGATTCACTCTCGGGACGGGCTGTCGCATTCTTTGCTCAAAGCGCAGCGGCCCGGCGCAGCGCGGGCTGTCGATCAACAGCGAGCGATCTTGTGCGAAGGGCGGTAGAATCAGCGCACTTTCCGTTATCCACAAGTGGCCGACCTTTGCTTATCGAGTCCCGCCGCCGCGCCTATCTGAACGCCATGCAGGTGGTCAACTGGTTGCCGCGCACCGAACTGCCATTTGCCGCACCGTCGCGGCCCGAGCTGCTGGAGATGCCCGAGCCTGAGCTTGAGGTTCCGGTTGCGCCGGCGCCTCAGGCCCAAGCACCGGCGCAGCCTGCCGCGCGCCCGGCCGAGCGGCCGAAAATCGAAGTGCCGCGTCCGTCGCTTGCGAGCACCCGCAACGGCGCCAAACCGGTGGAAGAAGTCGACGAGACGCCGGTGGTGGTCAAGCCTGCGCCCGTGCCTCCGCCGCGTTTCGCCCTGCAACTGCTGCGTGCCGGACGGTGCCTGCTGCTGGTCGAGTTACCCACAGGCGACGCGTTTCAAAGTCGCGATCCAGCCTACCTGCTGCTCAAGGACATGCTGCGCGCCGCCGGTCTGCCGGATGCGCCGCAGATCGTCGGCGAGCCGGTGCGCTGGCCGTGGCTCAATCGCGGCACGCTGGATCAGGGCCCGGAAGCGGCGCGCGACTTCGTGCAGGGTTTCCTCTCGGTGCAGATGGAAGCGGCGCCCTGCGCCTGTTTGTGGCTGATTGGCTTGCCGGCGGTGAAGTTTGCTGGCGAAGCGGACGCCGAAGCGTTCAATAGTGAACTGCAGATCGAAGGTCTGGGCCTGGCCTGGGCGATTCCCGGTCTGGAACTGTTAATGGAAGAGCCACAGCGCAAGGCCGCTGTGTGGCAAGCCATGCGTCGGCTGATGGCGCGCTGGAAACAATCCGATGAGTGAGGCTGTAACCTTTCGCCCGATGACCGAGGCGGACCTGGATGCTGTGCTGAAGATCGAATATGCCGCGTACAGCCATCCGTGGACCCGGGGCATCTTTCTCGATGGCCTGGGCAAATACCAGATCTGGCTGATGTTCGAAGGGCAGCAGCAGGTTGGCCATGGTGTGGTGCAGATCATTCTTGATGAGGCGCACCTGCTCAACATCACGGTCAAACCGGAAAATCAGGGGCGTGGGTTGGGGTTGACGCTACTTGAGCACCTGATGTCGATTGCCTACAAGGCTGAGGCTCGGGAATGTTTTCTGGAAGTGCGTGACAGTAATACGGCGGCTTTCAAATTGTACGAGCGTTATGGCTTCAACGAGATTGGCCGGCGGCGGGATTATTATCCGGCGGTGGGTGGGCGTGAGGATGCGGTGGTGATGGCTTGTACACTTGTTGACTGAGGCCTGGTAGGAGCAGCCGAAGGCTGCGATCTTTTGATCTTGTTTTTGTAAGATCCAAAGCAAGATCAAAAGATCGCAGCCTTCGGCAGCTCCTACAGGGAGCGACTTTCAAATCAGCTGATCAGCGCTTGCCATCCAACGGATCCAGATCCGCCAGTTCTGCTTCATCCAGTCCGTCACCGCCGCCGATTTCGTTTTCATCGACCTCGCTCAAATCCCAATCCGCCGGTTTGCCTTCGCCGACCTCCTCGGCATCGCGCGCACCATCCTCGCGAATCAACGTTTCCGGGCTGAGGTCATCGTCAGTCGGCTGATGATCATCCACCGAAGCACCGGTCATGCCAGCCTCGCGCACCCGTTCATCCGGCATCAGTTGTTCGCGTTCGCGCTCGGGCAGCTCATCACCGATCTTCGCGCTGGGCTCTTCGTCGTCGAAATCCAGCTCGTGCACCGAACCCATGCGGTCTTCGTTATCATCGATGGGCTCAGGTTGCACCGCATCATAAGGGCGTCGTGAATCAGTCATGGCAAATCCTCGTACTGTGGGCCTTACTAGGTGGACTCACCGGGCGCGCGAGAATTCCAACGGAAACACTTTGCGCTGGCGGCGTGACTTCGACGGGTGGTCGTCTATCAAACCTGCGCATCTTTCTTGAGGCCTTATCCATGCATGATCTACAAGACCTGATTGATAACAACGAGCGTTGGGCTGACGCGATCACCAAGGAAGACCCGGATTTCTTCGCCAAACTGGCGCGCCAGCAGACTCCGGAATATCTATGGATCGGCTGCTCCGATGCGCGTGTACCGGCCAACGAAATCGTCGGTATGCTCCCGGGTGATCTGTTCGTGCACCGAAACGTGGCCAACGTCGTGCTGCACACCGACCTCAACTGCCTGTCGGTGATCCAGTACGCGGTTGACGTGCTCAAGGTCAAACACATCCTCGTCACCGGCCACTACGGCTGCGGCGGCGTGCGTGCGTCGATGCAGGATCGCCAGTTCGGCCTGATCGATGGCTGGCTGCGTTCGATCCGCGACCTGTATTACGAGAAGCGCGAAGAACTGGCCAAGCTGGCGACCGAGGAAGAGCAGGTCGATCGCATGTGCGAACTCAACGTGATCCAGCAAGTGGCCAACGTTGCGCACACCAGCATCATCCAGAATGCCTGGCACCGCGGGCAGCCGCTGTCGATCCACGGCTGCATCTACGGCATCAAGGACGGCCGCTGGAAAAGTCTGAACACCACCATCAGCGGTTTCGAGCAACTGCCGCCGCAATACCGCTTGCGTCCGGTCGGCGCGCCGTAACTGCGGCGTTCAGCCCCGGCCTGCATGACGCCAGCGCTGTAAAAAGCGCTGGCCTTCAGGCGTGGGTGGTTCATCGTAACCGGTGATCCACCCACGGCAGCGTGGCGAGCCGCAATCGCAGGCGAACTGGCGCAGCAGTTTGTCTTCGGTCGACGCGTAATCGATGCTCAGGCGCTCACCGCTGTGGATATCTTTCAACGCCCACAGCCACAACTCGCTCATGTCGAGAAATACATTCGGGTCGCAGGCGTGTTCCAGCGCTCCGCAAAAGCGTGGGTCGTAAACGTGGATGCCGGTTTGCAGCTGACGGGTCTGTCTACCGCGATAGGGCAGTAATTGCCCGGAAACCCGACACATACGACTGATTCGCAGAAACTCGCGGCGCGCGACCACCGCTGTGGCCATGCCGTGTTCGTTGTGGATGATCTGAAAGTCGTCGCAGGATGGAAAGCCCAGACGCACGGGGAGTCTGGCGAAAGGGTAAATGCCTTCGGTGTCGCGTGGCGGATGGCCGCCCATGGCTTGATTGTTCATAACGATCCTTGTTGGTAGGTATTGCCTCCGGGTTGTGCCCATGCCTCGCCTGGCGACGCATGATTGGATCCAAGCGTCGCGCAATTGCCACACAAGGTCTACTGTCAAACCTGACAGGCGTGATCGCCGTTATCCCGCGTCAGCATTGGCTGACACGGGGTTGCTCCGGCAACGGTTACAGAGCCGGTGCGGGTACGGCGGCCGCAGGCAGTGGCGCTTTCAGCTGTTGCAGTTGTGTCTTGACTGCGGGCGTAGCGCACTTGGCGGCGGCTTGTTCAGCGCTGAGGTCGCGGATCGAGGTATAGAACAACTCGCAGGTTTTGACCTTTTGTGTCACCTGCCATGTCTGCATGCAGCTGTTCAGCGTGGCCTGCGCATTACTACCCGGTTTGCTCCCCATCCCAGCCTGCCAGCAGGCGGCGCTCAAGTCTTGGCCCATGACTTTCAAGCCCGCCGCGTCTGCCTTGGCCTGGGCATCGTCGCCGGTATAGCTCTTCGGATCGGCGACGTACCAGATATAGCTCGGGTGATTCGAGCCGAGCACCGGCACATTCACTCCTTCGCTCGGACTGATGCTCGCCAGCCCGAGCACGCCCACCGTCGGTCCGTACTGCTCCTTGATCCAGTTACGCACCGGCGCACCGAACGCAACCATTGGCAGCGTCGTGCCGCTGGCGGTCTGGCTGAACTGCTTGACCAGTGTGGTCTGGTAATCCTTGAAATAGTCGTAGACGTCCTCCAGATCACCGCCGGCATTGGACGGCGCGGCGATCGGGGCGATGTCGATGATGGTCTGATAAGCCGGCGTCTGCCCGGCGGGGATGCCGTTATCAGTCAGCAAAGTCGCCCAGCGATCGGTGGTGTTCGAGCGCAGATAGTCCTGCGCCTGCGTCAGCGAGTAATCGGGCGGGAAGTGCAGCAGCTCGACGCTTTTACGATTTTCTAGGGCCATGCCCAACGGCAGGAACAGATACCAGCTATAGGCCCATTTGCCGTCGGCATTGAGCTTGCTGGCGCCGGCATAAGCCAGATCCCCGGCGTCGAGCAACGCCGACAGCGGTTTGTCGTAGCCGTCGGGCACTCCGGTGATCTCGGCGTAGAGCTGATTGTTATCGGTTTTCACCAACACCTTGGCATCGGCGTAACCATCGCGCTGCACGCTTTGACTCAGGTAGTGAGCGACGGTCTGCTCCAGCGTCCAGTTACGGAAGCAGATCACGCTGCAATTGTTGGGGTAGGCGAAGAGCCGCGTGACGCGCTCGGTGCTGCCCAGTTTCAGATCGACATCGGCGTGGGCGGCTGCGCTTAGCGTGAGCGCGGTGAGGGTAAGTCCTGCTAGTTTGAGCATGCTCAGATCCTTTTCAGCGTGGGTTCCCCCCGATTTGGGGGCGCTTCATAGTGGATCAGTGGTGTTTGACAGAAAAGCGGTTGAGTGTGGATTCTTGCCTGAATGCGGTATTACCCAAGCAGCGCACATATTGTTACGGCTGTGCCAACAAGCACGCTGCCTGGTGCGCGTCCGCACTGCTAGACTGCAGCGACATCGAATTTTCCAAGGGTGAGTCATGAAGCCTTCTACTGCTCTCGACATGCAAAGGTCCGCCGTCCGCGAAGTGATCGGGCGCTTTCGTGTGGCCAACCCGCGTGTATTTGGTTCAGCATTGCTGGGGACGGATCTGGACGGTAGCGATCTCGATCTGCTGGTTGACCCGCTGCCCGGCACGACGCTTTTTGATCTGGGCGGACTTCAGGTTGAGCTTGAAGACCTGCTGGGTGTTGCGGTCGAGGTGCTGACCCCCGGCGACCTGCCAGTGAAATTTCGTCAGCAGGTGCTTGATCAGGCGCGACCCGTATGAAAGAGAACCGGCGAGATGATTATCTTGAACATATTCGTCAGGCCGCGAGCGATGCGCTTATCTTCGTCGAGGGCCTGAACAAAGATGAATTCGCTGAAGATAAGAGAACGCAACAAGCGGTGATCATGAGCCTGATCATCATTGGAGAGGCAGCGACCAAGATCATGGATCGTTACCCTGAGCTCACTGTTGAAAACGCGCAGGTGCCGTGGCGCAGCATGCGTGGGATGCGTAATCGAATTGCTCACGGTTATTTCGATATCAATCTGGACGTTGTCTGGGAAACCGTTCAGGTTGCGTTGCCTGCACTGTTGAAGTCCCTTCCGACCGCTCAAGGTTGAATACGCCTGTCCGCAGACAGGCGTATTAAAGTCTACCTACGGCATCACCGGAGGCGTATACGCCAATGTCGTCCCAAGCGCCCACAGCAACAGCAGCACCAGCGGCGTGTGCACCAGCAGTTGCACGAACGAAAAACCGATCAGGTCCCGCGCTTTCAACCCGAGCACGCCCAGCAGTGGCAGCATGTAGAACGGGTTGATCAGGTTCGGCAATGCTTCCGCCGCGTTGTAGATCTGCACGGCCCAGCCGAGGTGGTATTGCAGGTCGTTGGCGACTTGCATGACGTAGGGCGCTTCGATGATCCATTTGCCGCCGCCGGACGGGATGAAGAACCCGAGAATCGCCGAGTACACGCCCATCAGCAGCGCATAGGTGTCATGCGAGGCGATGCTGACGAAGAAGGTCGAAATGTGGTGCGCGAGGGTTTGCGCGTCGGCGCCTTTGACTGTGGTCATCAGCGCGGCGATCGAGCCGTACAGCGGGAACTGGATCAACACGCCAGTGGTGGTCGGCACCGCACGGGCCACGGCATCGAGGAAGCTGCGCGGGCGCCAGTGCAACAGCGCGCCGAGCATGATGAACAGAAAGTTGTAGGTGTTCAGGCCGGAAATCGCGGTGATCGCCGGTTTGGTCGAGAACTCATGGAACAGCCATCCTGCCGCCAACAGCACCAGCAGGATGATCAGCAGCGGACTGTGCTCCAGCCATTCCCCTGGCCGCGTGCGCGGTTGCAACGGTGGCAGGTTGAAGGCGGGGTCGATGCCGCAGGCCTTGGCGTCGCGCGCCGAGTTCGGCCCGGGCGCGGTGGCGTAAGCGATGATGATAGAGATCACGATCAGCGCGAGCAGCATGACCCCGGACTGCCAGAGGAAAATCGTTTCGGTGAACGGAATCACGCCGGTGA
This sequence comes from Pseudomonas moraviensis subsp. stanleyae, assembly GCF_036283065.1. Classification (GTDB taxonomy): domain Bacteria; phylum Pseudomonadota; class Gammaproteobacteria; order Pseudomonadales; family Pseudomonadaceae; genus Aquipseudomonas; species Aquipseudomonas stanleyae. The sequence continues at coordinate 490,118 of NZ_JAADJI010000004.1, read as the reverse complement.
TCGACAGGATCGACGGCGGCAGGCTGCCGGGGTTGGCCTGCAGCTGTGCGGCCGAGGATGACAAGCCCAGCGCCCACACTGCGCCGAGACCCAGGTACGCAGCGGCACCGGCGGCGCGGTAATCCATTTTCAGATCGGTACGGCGGGCGAGGGCGCGGACCAGCAATCCGCCGAACACCAGCGACAGACCCCAGTTGAGCAAGGACGCAACCATCGAAATCAATGCCACCCAAGCCACGGCGGAACGGCCGTTCTTCGGGATGCGGGCCAGTTTGTCGATCAGCTTGACCGCGGGCGGTGAGCTGGCGACGACGTAGCCTCCGATCACTACGAAGGCCATTTGCATGGTGAACGGGATCAGACTCCAGAAGCCATCACCGAAGGCCATCGCCGCAGCGGTGGGTTTGGCGCCCATGGCCAGGGTGGCCAGGGCGACGATGATTACCGCCAGCGCGGCGAATACCCAGGAATCGGGAAACCAGCGTTCGGCAAAACTGGAACAGCGCAGGGCAAAGCGCGCGGAGCGGCTATCTTCGATATCAACGGCCACGGGATGTACCTCGGATTTTTATGGTTATTGTGGTCTGCGGGAACACTCGCCGATCTCGACAACACACAGATCCCTGTGGGAGCGAGCCTGCTCGCGAAGAGGTCGGCACATTCAACATTGAAGTTGGCTGGGCTGACGCTTTCGCGAGCAGGCTCGCTCCCACATGGACGGCTGTTCGGTGTTGGCGTGGTCCCTTGGACAGGTACTAACAGTAAATCAAGCGCAGCCCTTTTGTTGAGCAGGTTTTCGCAAACCGAGACTATGGTCTGACGGGTTGTCGATCCACGCATTTGCGTAGACCATGGGCGCCTTGGTTTTTGCCGATGCCTGAGTTCTTTGTCATGACTGCCAATTCTCCAGCCCGACCGGCGCCGTTCAGCCGTGCCGACTACAAGACCCTCGGCCTTGCGGCGCTCGGCGGGGCGCTGGAAATCTACGATTTCATCATTTTCGTATTCTTCGCGCTGACCCTCAGCCAGCTGTTCTTCCCCCCGGAAATGCCCGAGTGGCTGCGTCTGCTGCAAAGCTTCGGGATTTTCGTCACCGGTTATCTGGCGCGGCCGCTGGGCGGGATCCTGATGGCGCATTTCGCCGACAGACTCGGGCGCAAAAAAGTCTTCAGCCTGAGCATCCTGATGATGGCGCTGCCGTGCCTGCTGATCGGGATCATGCCGACCTACGCACAGATCGGTTATTTCGCACCCTTGCTGTTGCTGGCGCTGCGCATCCTGCAAGGCGCAGCGGTGGGCGGCGAAGTGCCGAGTGCCTGGGTGTTCGTCGCCGAGCACGCCCCTATCGGGCATCGCGGTTACGCCCTCGGATTTTTGCAGGCTGGCCTGACCTTCGGGTACCTGATCGGCGCACTCACCGCGACCTTCGTCGCGCAAGTGTTTACCCCTGCGGAAATTCTCGATTACGCCTGGCGCTATCCGTTTCTGCTCGGTGGGGTATTCGGTGTGGTGGGCGTTTATCTGCGCCGCTGGCTCAGCGAAACCCCGGTGTTCATGGCCATGGAAGCGCAACGCGAGGCGCGGGTCGAGCTGCCGTTGCGCACAGTGTTGCGTGAGCATCGTCTGGCCATGCTGCCGGCCATGCTGCTCACCTGTGTGCTGACCTCGGCGGTGGTGGTGTTCGTGGTCATCACCCCGACCATGATGCAGAAAACCTTCGGCATGACCGCCAGCCACACCTTCGGCCTCAGTGCCTTGGGCATCGTCTTTCTCAACATTGGCTGCGTGATCGCCGGGCTGCTCGTCGACCGTATCGGCGCCTGGCGCACGGTCATGCTCTACAGCCTGTTGCTGCCGCTGGGCATTGGCGTGTTGTATGGCTGTCTGATCATGGGCGGGCGTTGGATCGGCATCGCCTATGCGATCGCAGGTCTTGCCTGCGGTGTGGTGGGGGCGGTGCCTTCGGTGATGGTCGGATTGTTCCCGGCGCGGATTCGCGTGTCGGGCATTTCCTTCACCTACAACATTGCCTACGCCGCCTGGGCGAGTATCACGCCGCTGTTGCTGATCGGTCTGATGCCGTGGAGCCCGTGGGTCTGCGTGATCTTCTGTGCAGTGATGGGCGCGGTGGGGATTTTAACGGCGGCGTATTTCGCTGCGCGCATGCCGCGTACCGGACCGTGTCAGGTTGCCGGCGCTGCCTGAGCCGCAAGCGCCGGACTATTTTCGACTGACGGGTCGTGAGCCCGCTTCAGAAAAACTCCGCCAGGCCGATGGCTAGGTTGTATCCGCTTACTACCCTGCCATCGGTGCTTTCCCATGTTCAATAATCGCTTGAAGCAAGAGCTGGCCGCTCTCCGTGAAGAACTCTCCAGCCTTGTACAAGTGAAGGAAAGCCTGGAAAGCGAAATGCTCGCGCTGACCCTTGAGCCCGACGGGCGGATTCGTTCGGTCAACCAGAATTTTCTCAATGAAATGTTCTACAAGAGTCAGGACTTGATCGGTCGGGCAATCGAAGACATCGTCCCGGCCCACGTCAAAACCGACGAATTCCACCAGCGCTTCAAAAACTCCATGAGCCGTGGCGAGCACTTCGCCGGAGCCGTGCGCCTGTTGCGCGGCAATGGTGGCGAGGCGTGGCTGCGTTCGATCGTGCAGCCTGTCCGCGCCTCCGATGGCCGGATCAGACACATCTCCTTCTACGCCAGCGACCTGACCCGCACTATCGAAGCTTCACGCGAGCACGAAAACCTCATCGGTGCACTGGTCCGCTCCACCGCCGTGATCGAATTCGACCTCAACGGCAATGTACTCAGCGCCAATGATCGCTTCCTCAACGGCATGGGTTACAGCCTGGCGCAGATTAAAGGCAAACATCACCGCACGTTCTGCGCCCCGGAAGAGTACAACAGCGCCGAATACCAGAATTTCTGGCGGCGCCTGAACAGCGGTGAGTTCGTCGCTGGTCGCTTCAAGCGGATCGACAGCCATGGTCGTACGGTGTGGCTGGAGGCGTCCTACAACCCGGTGGTCGATGCCAACGACAAATTGTACAAAGTGGTGAAGTTCGCAACGGTGATCACCGATCAGGTCAACCGCGAGCAGGCGGTAGCCGACGCGGCCAGCATCGCTTACAGCACCTCGCAACAGACCGACAGCACCGCGCAACGTGGCACCACGGTGGTCACCGAAGCGGTCAACGTGATGCGTGACCTGTCACGGCACATGCAAGCCGCTGGCGAAGGTATCGAGGCGCTGAACGAGCAGTCGCTGGTGATCGGCACCATCGTCAAAACCATCAGCGGAATTGCCGAACAGACCAACCTGCTGGCGCTCAACGCTGCCATCGAAGCCGCCCGTGCCGGCGAACAGGGCCGCGGTTTTGCGGTGGTCGCGGATGAAGTCCGGCAACTGGCCTCGCGCACCAGCCAGGCGACCGATGAAATCGTCGGCGTGGTACGGCAGAACCAGGAAATGGCTCGCAGCGCCGTGGCGCTGATGACCGACGGCAAGCTTCAGGCTGAACAAGGCCTGGCGCTGGCGGCGGAGGCGGGCACGGTGATCGTCGAGATTCAGGACGGCGCGCAGAAAGTGGTGGATGCGGTGGGGCAGTTTGCCAATCAGCTCTCTCACTGATCTGCACGCCGCCCCCTGTAGGAGCTGACGAGTGAAACGAGGCTGCGATCTTTTGATTTGAATTCAAGAATCAAAGCCAGGATCAAAAGATCGCAGCGTTCCGCAGCTCCTACAGTTTTCACCAACAGATCTTTCGGGGCGGGCGCTACAATCGGCTCCTTTTCCCCCGGAGCAGATCCCATGAGCGCCTCCCACCGCCTTCCGGTACCCCTGAACAAAGCCTATCGCCTGCTCAATCACGGGCCGACCGTGCTGGTCAGTGCCGCTCACGACGGCGAGCGCAACATCATGGCCGCCGCCTGGGCCATGCCGTTGGATTTCGAGCCACCGAAAGTCGCCGTCGTCCTCGACAAATCCACCTGGACCCGCCAGTTGCTCGAAGCCTCCGGCACCTTTGTGCTGAACGTGCCGTGCGTCAACCAGGCCGATATCGTGCAAACCGTCGGCAACACCTCCGGCCTGGAAATCACCCGCAACCAGGGACAGGACAAATTTCAGGCGTACGGCCTGCACACCTTTGCCGGCGAACAGGTTGAAGCGCCGCTGCTGGAAGGCTGTGTGGCCTGGCTCGAATGCCGTCTGCTGCCTGAACCGCGCAATCACGAGCAGTACGACCTGTTCCTGGCTGAAGTCATCGCCGCCCAGGCGGACGAGCGTGTGTTCAGCGGTGGGCGCTGGCATTTCGAAGGGCAGGACAGATTACGCACGCTGCATCACGTTGCGGGTGGGCATTTCCTGAAGATTGGTGACGGCGTGGACGGCAAGACGCTCGGGGTTTAACTGGTGTTGATGGAAAAGCGTCAGCGGATGTAGCAAGGTAGACGTCTCATTTCACCTGTCAGGCGCAACGCTCATGGACGTTTCTGTTGCCGGTTATCTTGCCCCTTTGCTGTCGCTGGCGCTGTTGTGGACAGTGGCGGTGGTCACGCCCGGGCCGAATTTCTTCAACATCGCGCAACTCGCGGCCAGTCACTCGCGCCGACATGGCGTGGTGGCTGCGCTGGGCGTGGCTACCGGCACGGTGCTGTGGGGGCTCGCTGGCGGGCTTGGAATCAAGACCTTGTTCAGCGCCGCGCCGACGCTCTATCTGGGGTTCAAGATTGCCGGCGGTTGCTACCTGATTTATCTGGGGCTGAAGCAATTCAAGCGCAAGGCTACGGTTGCCCCCGGTGCACCGGCTGCGCCCCGGCAGACTTATTTCGGCGTCTACGCTCGCGGTTTCCTCGGCAACATGACCAACCCGAAATCCGCGCTGTTCGTCGCCACCATCTTCGCCACTGCCATGCCGGCCCACGTACCGCCGCTCCTGCTGGCGCTGGCCGTGCTGACCATGGCCACGCTGTCGTTCAGCTGGTATTGCAGCGTCGCACTGTTCTTCGCCAGCCGCCGGATTGCCAGTGTCTACGAGCGGTCACGCCAGTGGCTGGATCGGCTGGCGGGTGGGTGCTATTTGTTGTTTGGGGTGCACTTGGTGGCGAATCGCTGATCAATGAGAGCAATCGCTGTGCGCAAAAAAAGGTCTACCTCCCGGTAAGCCTTTTCTGCTCACTTCGTAATACTCAATCCCCCAACGCTTCTCCCTCACGCCGAGGATCGGCACCACCCGTTAATGTCGCTTTACCCTGTGCATCCTTCACCCGAACGATCGCTTGGGTGCCGCTGGTCATGTCGATTTCACTGACCGTGTGGCCTTTGTCTCTTAGTGCCTGAATCAGCGCCGGGCTGAACTGCCCCTGTTCCAGTTCGGTCGGGCCGTTGCGGCTGCCGAAGTTGGGCAAATTGATCGCGCTTTGCGCGTCGAGGTTCCAGTCGAGCAGGCCGATGGTGGTTTTGGCGACGTATTCGATGATTTGCGAGCCGCCGGGGGAGCCGACCGTGGCGACGAATTCACCGCTGTCGCGATCGAAGATCAGTGTCGGCGCCATCGACGAACGTGGGCGTTTGCCCGGTTCGACGCGGTTGGCGACTTTCTGCCCGTTCTCCTCGGGGATGAACGAGAAGTCGGTCATCTGGTTGTTGAGCAGAAAACCCTGAACCATCAAGTGCGAGCCGAACGCGGCTTCGATGGTGGTGGTCATCGACACGGCGCCGCCGAGATCATCCACCGCGACCACTTGCGAAGTCGAGATGCGCAACGGCGAGCGATCCGGTGCGTAGGCCACCTGCACGCCCGGGGGTGTGCCGGGTTTAGCGCTGCCCATGCTGCGCTCGCCGATCAGGCTGGCGCGGCTGGCCAGGTAGGCTGGATCTAGCAGCCCTTTGACGGGCACCGGGACGAAGTCAGTGTCGGCGACGTATTGCGCACGGTCGGCATAGGCCAGACGTTCGGCCTCGGCGATCAGATGCACCGCTTGCGGCGCCGGTTCAATGCCGGCCGGCTTATTGCTTTTCACCGGTTTGAGCGGGGTCAGCGACAGGCGTGGATCGCGAGTCTCCAGCGCCTGCAACGTGCCGAGAATCTGCGCCACGGCGATCCCGCCCGACGATGGTGGCGGCATGCCGCAGACCTGCCAGCGCTTGTAGTCGGTACACAGCGGCGCGCGCTCCTTGGCCTGATAACGCTGCAAATCGTTCAGCGACAGGCTGCCGGGGTTGGCGTGCTGTTGAACCTTGGCGACGATTTCTTCGGCGATCGGGCCTTTGTACAGCGCGTCGGCCCCTTCGTTGGCGATGCGTTTGAGCACGGCGGCCAACTTCGGGTTCTGCAGGCGCGTGCCGACGGCTTTGACGCTGCCATCGTCATTGAGGAAGTAGGCGGCCATGTCTGGCGACTGGCGTATCAGTGGGTCGGCGGTCAGCAGCGAATGCAGGCGCGGGGAAATCGCAAAGCCTTGCTCGGCCATTTCGATCGCCGGCTCAAACAACTTCGCCCACGGCAGGCGACCATGTTGTCGATGCGCCAGCTCCAGCGCGCGTAATACCCCGGGCGTACCCACCGAGCGCCCGCCGATCTGTGCTTGCGTAAAGGCCATCGGTTTACCATCAGCCTTCAGGAACAGCTTCTCGGTGGCCCCGGCCGGCGCGGTTTCGCGGCCGTCATAGGTGCGCACCTGCTTGCCATCCCACAACACAATCATCGCCCCGCCACCGATGCCGGAAGACTGCGGCTCAACCAGCGTCAACACTGCCTGCATCGCAATCGCCGCATCAATTGCCGAACCGCCCTGACGCAACATCTCCCGCCCGGCTTCGGCCGCGAGCGGATTGGCAGCAGCGGCCATGTGTTTATTGGCGTGTCGGGTTTGCAGATCAGTGCGATAGCCGGAGGCGGCTTCCGGTGCCAGCGGCAAGGAAGAAGAGGGCGGGGCGTTGCATGCGGTGAGGGTCAGAGCGCTGACAAGCAGTGTCAAAGCTGGCAGGCGAAAGCGCTTCAAGGGCTGGGCTGGAAACACGCGGGCTCTCCGTCCGTGGGGTAGAAGTCTTGAGGGACTTTATCGAGCGGGCGGACGGGGTGCAAACCGCGTGGGGATTACAGCCCTCCCGCTGAGCGGCCGCGCCAATCGATCGGCCGAAAACGATGCCCTTGTGGGAGCGAGCCTACTCGCGAAAGCGGTGGGTCAGGCGGTCCGATATTCTCGGGAGTAGTGCAGGGTTAGTGAGCCAGAAACTTATTGCTTGAAACCGGGTAGACCATGATCAGCCCGCCACTTTTTAACAGTTGCCGTGATGCCTTCCGGAGTGCATTGGGTTTCATCTTCGGGCCAATAAATCAGATCGGTGCCGGCGGGATGCTCGGCCAGTTCACAGAAGTTATCCAACATATCCGCCAGCACGACTTCAGGCGTACCATTTCGATTGGCAGCAAATATTCTTTCTAAGAGACCCGAAAAATACTTCTCCGTGTAACCGGGAGTTTCGTTTGCCATTGCGTATCTCCTGCACAAATCTTGGATGTGTTGAGCCGTATGTAAGTCGTGAAAGCCAGCGTTGATCCGGTTGCTCGAATCCTCAACGACTCGACTTATCAAGAGTCTTTGAACCCCGGCAATCCCTGTGCTGCTCGCCATTCCCTGACACTTTGCATTACCCCCGCAGGGGAATTATCAGCACCAGGCTCCGGGTAGTAGATCAAGTCGGATCCTGCTGGATGCTCGCTGATAGTCTCGAAGTGTGCCAACAGTAAATCAGCACGATCATCGTTTTCAGCTTCTTCATCCTCTTTCGCGAGCTCTTGTAGCAGCGCGACGAATTCGGCCTCGGTGTAGTGCGAAAAGCTGATTTTGATAAAAGGATCGTTCAGGTCGTCATCTCATTATTGATGTGAACGGAGTTACGACTTAAAACCTGGCAACTCGTTGTCTTTGCGCCACTTTTTCACTGTTTCGATGATTCCTTCATTGGTGTTGTCTGCCCCATCTTCTGGGTAGTAGATCAGATCCGTTCCATCTGGATGTCCCGTAACGCTACAAAAGTGGCTAAGTAGCGGGTCGAGAATTTCATCGGGAGCGTTTTTGTTGGCGGCTCGAATTTCTTGCAAGAAGCTTAGAAACTCTGCTTCGGTATAGTCAGAAAGGCGGCTTTTCATTCAATTATTTCCGATGAATATCTGCATGGTTTTTTGGCGTGTTGATTCGCAAGTTGTCTACGTGATAAACCTTGCCGCCTTTCGAAATTGGATCTACATGATGAATTTCGAAGGAGCCTCTTCCGCCATTTGAATCCCTGTAGCGGGCCTTTGGTGCATTTCCATTCTGCATCCGTTCAATATTGTCCGGGATGAATTGGCTGCGCAAATCTGGATCATTCACCACCTCAGTCCAAAGCGCTTTTCTGAATGCATCAAAACTCGAAAACTCCCTCCCCCTGAGCTTATCCGCGATCCGAGTAGGAATCGGCACACCAATTCCAGTCCCAGCACCCGCAAGCCATATCCCCGGCACATCCTCCCCCACCCCCGTAACGATCCCCGGCGTCTGCCTCGCCGGCCTCGAATAAACCACATACAACGACTTCAGCCCGGTGTCCGCCGGGAACACCAGAATACAGTCCTCGGCTGTTACATCCTCGCCCGGCAGACCCTCAATCTGGCTATCGGTGTTCTCCGGGATCGGGTGGACGAGGATCGGGTCGAGTGCCTCACCGTGGTCGGGATACACCAGCGGAGGCATCGACCCCAGCGGCCCGCGTTGCGGCGTCCAGAGAATGGTGATGCCGTTGAGCTTGGCCTCCATGGCGGTCTTGTCGGCGTTCCACTTGACGTTCACCGTGCGTACGGCGTCGTCGCCCGAGGCGCCGGAATGGATACCGTAAACCCGCACGACGCCTTCGGCATCACGACGAAACTGGAAGCGCACGCGCGTGGTGGCGCGGCTCATGCGGCGTAGTTCTTCGTCGGTGTGAAGCGTGCCGTCGGCCATTTTGCTCGGCAGCATTCCCAGCACAAACACGCTGGCCGGCCCGCCGGCGCCACGGATGGCCCAGTTCAGGCGCTGTTGCAAAATCCCGCCGCCGGCCAGCCGCCCCAAAGCCAGGTCGGCGCCTATTGCCGTCGCGATCGCGGTACTAGCGGATGGCATGAGCATGGCGCCGGCGACCATGATCTTGCCGAAGTTGCTGGCTGGCTCCTTGGCGGTGCCGGCATCCGTGCGACACCAGTTGTCCGGCGTGCAGGACTTGGCAAATACCCTGTCTTCGCGTGGCTTGGGCGCAGGCCACTCATCCTTCTCGATGTACACCGGCTCCGGCGCTTTCGGTGGAAGCAAAGTAAACCAGGCCCTGCCACCGCTATACGGATTTAATAACCAGTCATCGTCGAGAAGGTATTTGTATTGAGGCATGCCCACTCCCTGTATGGCGTTTAATCGAGCCAAGGGGAGCTTGTCGGCCGAAGGGCAATTCGGGGAGAGAGGGGCGGGTGCTTGACGTAATGAAAAATCCAGTTCTTACGTGAGCAGAGCCTGCTTCCTACAGGGCTATCTCAGTCCAGCGGTTTTGCGCCTGGTTCAGGCGAAATTGTCGTCGGTCGCGGCTGTAGTCTTTTCGTTTGAATGGCGGATTACGCCGGATTTCTCTTACAGATTATTCAGGTCGACAACCTACGCGCCGCTGCCTGAGGATGTTTTCTGTAGTTTTTCCAGGATGGATATCAGATGAAGAGGATGAGTCCGTTGCCATTCGATTTTATTTTCAGTCGGCCATTGTCATGAGCATTTCCAATGAGGACCGCGATTTTCTGGTGGCGCTGGGCAGTCGCATTGCTCACTTACGCACAGTGCACGAGATCACACAGACTCGGTTTGCACGGGCTTTAGGTCTTTCCAGGCAAACCTTTCAGGGCTACGAGGAGGGCACGCGCAGCATGCCGGTCACGACACTGGTGAAGATGGCATTTGCGCTTCGCGTTCCCGTTGAAGACCTGCTCGGGGTTCCCTCGTACACGGAGACGCCCAGACGCAGCTTGACCTCGACGTGGTATCGACGGCTGCAGTCCATCAATGAGCTTTCGAAGGTCCAACAAAAGGTAATTGCGCAGATGCTCGACGCCCTGATCGCACAGGCAGGGACCAAAACGAGCAACGAAGAAACAGAAGTTTGAAGTAACCCAAAGAACGCGGAACCAAGGTGCGCGAACACCCTGGCCCCGCTAACCACAAAGCAGCTTAGAAGGAGCTGAACCATGGCTAAAACCAATCATACGACATCAACCCCCATCACTGAACGCCGGCTGAAAATCGCCGCTGATTTTTACCCCGTCCACACAAAGGAAAAATCCTACAGCCTCGCCAAACCCGTACCCTGGATCAGACTGCGCGGCCTGTGGTTACGGCAGGCAGGATTCGAGGTGAACGAGAACGTCAAAGTGCGTGTGATGAAAGGGTGTCTGGTGATTACAACGGAATAGATGAATCGTCCAAGTACAGCCGCAACGCCAGTTGCGTAGGAAAAACGCCGCTAACCCTCCAGGGATAGCGGCGTTTTTTCTCAAATAGCGCTTTTGATTATCTTGAATTTTATGGCGGCCGGGGCCTGTTACCTGGCTAAAAGCCTGGTTGTGAGGAAGGCATTATCTTGAATTTGATATTTGGCTTACGTGAAAAAAGGCGAAGTGCAAACAGTAAGAAAGTCTGACGGATGAGCGGCTGCGAGCCCACTGATCCAATCGAAAGGGCTGAAGATAGACCTTCTGTAGGTGGGGAACCGGAGGGGGATTATTGCAGGCATAAAAAAACGGCCTACCTTTCGGTAAGCCGTTTTTAGTACTTGGTGGCTACACAGGGACTTGAACCCCGGACCCCAGCATTATGAATGCTATGCTCTAACCAACTGAGCTATGTAGCCAAGTGGCGCGCATTATTCCCCTGAAATGGCAAAGCGTCAAGCGTAAATCGAAAATATTTCTTCCTGTTTTCAACCGCTTATCCTCGGGCCCCGAAAATCGGGGCCGGGGAGGGCGTCAGCGCAGTTGGAATCTGGCGGTATTGGCGCTCAGGGCCTCGCTACCCTGGCTCAAGGTGTCCGCCGCGAGGTTCACGGCGCGTGCGCCTTCGAGCAAACGCACCGCTGCCTGATCGACCTGCTGGATATTGCCGCTGACTTCGTCGGCGGTACTGGCCTGTTCTTCGACTGCCGTGGCGATTTGCGCCAAGGTGTCGGTGACACTTTGTACGGCGCTGGCGATTTCGCCCAGGCGTTCGCCAAGTCCGGTGACCGCTTCGGCGTCCGATTGCGCCTGGCCGCAGGCGGCTTCCATCAGGCTCACCGCTTCGTTGACCGTCGCGCGCAAGCTGTCGACGGTGCCGGCGATTTGCGCGGTGGACGATTGCGTGCGTTGCGAGAGGCTGCGCACCTCGTCGGCGACCACGGCAAAGCCGCGACCCTGTTCGCCAGCGCGGGCGGCTTCGATGGCAGCGTTGAGTGCGAGCAGGTTGGTCTGCTCGGCGACGCCACGGATGGTGTCCACGACCAGTTGAATCTGCTGGCCTTGCTCGCTGACCCGGCCGAGTGCGGCGGCGGTGTCGTTCAGGCGCTGATTGAGCTGCTGAATGCTTGCCGTGGTGCGCTGGCTGTCGCGGCTGCTGTCGGCGGCGATGCGCCGGGTGTGCTGGGCGCTGCCGGAGGCCTGTTCGCAACTCTGCGCGACGCCTTGCGAGGTCGCGGCCAATTGCGTGGCGGCCGCGGCGATCTGGCTGATCTGCAACTGCTGCGCCTCGACTTCGCTCAGGGCGCCGCTGGAGTGTTGGTTGAGGCTGCGTACCGCGTTGCTCAACTGCGAGGTTTCGTGGTCGACACCGAGCATGCTGCTGCGCAGTTGCACCACGGCGACGTTGAGCGCGGTGCTGATCGCTGCCAGCTCATCGCGACCCACCACCGGCACTTGCAGGCTCAGGTTACCGTCGCGCAACGCTTCGGCGAGCAGGGTGATGCCGCTGGCGCTGCGGCGGATCGAGGCTTGCAGGCAAACGAACAGGTACAACGCCGCCAACAGCAGGCACCCGAAAATCGCCGCGACGACGATGAACTGGCGGATCGCCGAGCTGTAATAGGCATCGAGCCGCTGATCCAGCGCCAACAGGGATTGCTGGCGCAGGGCCGCGAGGTTGCTGAGCAGCGAGTCCAGGCTGCGTTCGAAGTCTTCCGGCTTGAGGTTGATGCTGCCACCGAACACGCCGTCGTCGAGGACTTTCAGGCCGCTGTCGAGGTGTTTCAGGCTGTCGTGATATTGCCCGGCCCAGGCTTGCAGCTCGGCTGGCAGACGCGCCTCCAGCAGGCCGGCGGTTTTCACCAGTTGCTCGCGAGCGTCGCCGATACGGCTGCGCAGGTCGCGCAATTGCAAGCGGCTCTGCAGGGTGAACTGGCCGGAGACGACCGAGGCCTGGCCGACTGCGGCGAGCCGGCCGACCCGCTCGATCAGGTCCGGAGCGTGTTGCGTGGAAATCTGCGTCAGCAGGTAGGTTTCCAGCCACGGCGCGAGGGTCAGGCGATTGTCCATGACGATCTGCTCGCGCAAGGCTTGCAGCGCGCCCAGGGCGTTGGTGAAACGGTCATAACCGTCCGGCCACCAACCGACGCTGCTGAGGCTTTTCGAATCCAGGCCATTGAGCGCGGCTTGCAGCGCCTGATAGCGCGCAAGGATCTCGCCCTCGGCGCCTTGCTGGTTCAGCGCATTGCCCAGCTCCGTTGTGGCTTGCAGCACCGCCGGTTGCACACCGTCGAACGCGGCCATGGCGGCGAGGGTGGCCGGTGTCGGTTGACGATTGGTCTCGGTGGCGCGCCAGCGGGCAGCGCGGTCGCGTTGCGCGGCGAGCAGGTTGTCCAGCGCATCCAGTGCAAGCAATTGACCCACGCCGGCGCGTTCGCCGGCGATCAGATTGAGCTTCTCGCGGTAGTCATGGCCGATCATCAACAGGCTGCCGGCCAGCGGCAGAATGAACAGCAGAAACAACAACTGGAATTTACCCGCGAAGCCAAACCGCCCCAGCAATTTGATCCCCGGTGAAAGGAAAGCCTGCATGCCTCATGACTCCTCTGGACACCACGCACCATTGGCGTGCGCCGCGAGCTGTTCGCCCACGACCTGTGCCCTCTAAAAGGCCTCGAAAGTTCACCCTCGCCCGCTCTGTAGGCCGGCTCTGTAGCGAAACTTCCCATTGTCGAGCGCCTTTGTAAGGCGATCGTGTTCAAGGGCAGAAGCAAGGCAAGATTCAGACCATGGCGTTGCGCTATCACTTTCGCCATGAACGGCCCCCTGTAGGAGCTGCCGAAGGCTGCGATCTTTTGCCTTTGATTGTTAAAAGAAAGATCAAAAGATCGCAGCCTTCGGCAGCTCCTACATGGTGGTGTGTCGTCAATCACTTAGTTAGCTGGCTAAGGGGATAGCGCTGACGCACCGAAAAATGGCACATTGACGCACCTGCCTGCGGGCACCCATCTGCTGTCCGGAAATTTCCATGGCTATCAGCAACGTTCAGACCGCCGCTGCCTCGGCGACCGCTGCTCCTCAAAGCAGTCCACTGGTGATGCGCATCATCGGCGCGGTGGCGCTGGCGCATTTGATCAACGACCTGATCCAGTCGGTGCTGCCGTCGATTTACCCGATGCTCAAAGCCAACTACGGTCTGAGTTTTACCCAAGTCGGCCTGATCACCTTGACCTTCCAATTGACCGCGTCGTTGTTGCAGCCGTGGGTCGGTTATCACACTGATCGCCACCCGAAACCGTGGCTGTTACCGGCGGGCACGGTGTGTACCTTGATCGGCATTCTGATGATGTCGGTGGTCGGCAGCTTCCCATTGATTCTGCTGGCAGCGGCGCTGATCGGCATTGGCTCATCGACCTTTCACCCGGAAGCTTCGCGCGTTGCGCGGCTGGCCTCCGGCGGGCGCTTTGGTCTGGCGCAATCGACGTTCCAGGTCGGCGGCAATGCCGGTTCCGCGTTCGGCCCGTTGCTGGCGGCGGCGATCATCATCCCGTTCGGCCAAGGCAATGTGGCGTGGTTCGGTCTGTTCGCGGTGTTTGCGCTGTTCGTGCTGTACCGCATCAGTCGCTGGTACGCCAATCACCTCAACCTGTTCAAGCTCAAGGCCGGCCAAGCGGCGACGCACGGTCTGTCGAAGGGCAGGGTAACCAGTGCGCTGGTGGTGCTGGGGCTGCTGGTGTTCTCCAAGTATTTCTACATGGCCAGTTTCACCAGCTACTTCACCTTCTACCTGATCGAGAAGTTCGACCTGTCGGTGGCCAGCTCGCAATTGCACCTGTTCCTTTTCCTCGGCGCAGTGGCGGCGGGGACGTTCTTCGGTGGGCCGATTGGCGACAAGATCGGGCGCAAGGCAGTGATCTGGTTTTCCATCCTCGGCGTCGCGCCGTTCACCTTGATCCTGCCGCATGTCGATCTGTTCTGGACCAGCATTCTCAGCGTGGTGATCGGCTTCATTCTGGCCTCGGCATTCTCGGCGATCGTGGTGTACGCGCAGGAACTGGTGCCGGGCAATGTCGGGATGATCGCCGGGATTTTCTTCGGCCTGATGTTCGGTTTCGGCGGGATCGGCGCGGCGCTGCTCGGGCATCTGGCGGATGTGCACGGGATTGAGTATGTGTACTTCCTGTGCTCGTTTCTGCCGTTGTTTGGTGTATTGGCGATCTTTTTACCGCGTACCAAATAAGCTTGAACAGACGAATCGAACTGTGGGAGCGAGCCTGCTCGCGAATGGGTGTGTCAGTTGACGAATGCTTAGCTGACACGGCGCATTCGCGAGCAGGCTCGCTCCCACAGGGAAATATCCTCAGTCACTGAAATTTCAGGAACAAAAAAGCCGCGTATCAAACGCGGCTTTTTCGTGTGCGGCTGTTGCTCAGACGTTGAAGCGGAAGTGCATCACGTCGCCGTCCTTGACGATGTAATCCTTGCCTTCCAGGCGCCATTTGCCGGCTTCTTTGGTACCGGCTTCGCCCTTGTACTGGATGAAATCGTTATAGGCGATGACTTCGGCGCGGATGAAGCCTTTTTCGAAGTCGGTGTGAATCACGCCAGCGGCCTGTGGTGCGGTGGCGCCGACCTTGACGGTCCAGGCGCGGACTTCTTCCACACCGGCGGTGAAGTAAGTCTGCAGGTGGAGCATTTCGTAGCCGGCGCGGATCACGCGGTTCAGGCCAGGCTCTTCCAGGCCCAGGGCCTCGAGGAACATGTCCTTCTCTTCGCCGTCATCGAGCTCGGCGATTTCCGCTTCGATCTTGTTGCAGACCGGAACCACCATGGCGCCTTCTTCTTCGGCGATGGCCTTGACCACATCCAGGTGCGGGTTGTTCTCGAAACCGTCTTCAGCGACGTTGGCGATGTACATGACCGGTTTGGTGGTCAGCAGGTGGAAGCCCTTGATCACTGCCTTTTCGTCAGCGCTCATGTTCTTCATCAGGCTGCGTGCCGGCTTGGCTTCGGTGAAGTGCGCGATCAGTTGCTCGAGCAGAGCCTTCTGAACCACAGCGTCCTTGTCACCGCCCTTGGCGTTGCGCGCGACTTTCTGCAGTTGCTTTTCGCAGCTGTCGAGGTCGGCGAAGATCAGTTCCAGGTCGATGATTTCGATATCGCGTTTCGGGTCGACGCTGTTGGAAACGTGGATCACGTTGTCGTCTTCGAAGCAGCGCACGACGTGAGCGATAGCGTCGGTTTCGCGGATGTTGGCCAGGAACTTGTTGCCCAGGCCTTCACCTTTCGAGGCGCCAGCGACGAGGCCGGCGATGTCGACGAACTCCATGGTAGTCGGCAGGATGCGTTTCGGATTGACGATGGCTGCCAGTGCTTCCAGACGCGGATCCGGCATCGGCACGATGCCGCTGTTCGGCTCGATGGTGCAGAAGGGGAAGTTCTCGGCCGCGATACCGGATTTGGTCAGGGCGTTGAACAGGGTGGACTTGCCGACGTTAGGCAGGCCGACGATGCCGCAATTGAATCCCATGGTGTTTCCCCTCGGGTAAAAGTCAGGCCTTCTGGCTGTGCAGGTTTTTCATCGCGCGGTTCCATTCACCGGCGAGGATATCCGGCAGCACGCCGAGGGCAAAGTCGATGCTGGCATCGAGTTTTTCCTGTTCGGCGCGTGGCGCACGACCCAGGACGAAATTTGAAACCATACTGGCCACGCCCGGGTGGCCAATGCCAAGCCGCAGGCGGTAGAACGTGTTCTGATTGCCCAGTTGCGCAATGATGTCGCGCAACCCGTTGTGACCGCCATGGCCGCCGCCCTGCTTGAGCTTGGCAACGCCCGGAGGCAGATCGAGTTCGTCATGCGCCACGAGGATTTCTTCAGGCTTGATGCGGAAGAAACCGGCGAGTGCCGCCACGGCCTGGCCGCTGCGGTTCATGTAGGTGGTGGGAATCAGCAGACGAACATCCTGACCTTGATGCGAATAGCGCCCGGTCAGGCCGAAATATTTGCGATCGGCCACAAGATTCACATTCTGTGCGTGGGCGATGCGCTCAACAAAAAGGGCCCCTGCGTTATGCCGGGTCTGTTCGTATTCAGCGCCTGGATTTCCCAGGCCAACGATCAGTTTGATGGCAGTCACGATAGGGGCCCTTCCTTGGAGTGGTGGATAACATCGCCGCGATCAGGGAAAGCGGCGAAAGTGGACGAAAAATGCTCATTTACCATGGATGTAAACTCCGCGTTCTCGCCCGCTTTCTCGCTACGTTCCAGTCCGCGATGTTACTTGCTCACTCCGGCATGACAGAGTGAATTACTCTGCTGCGCCTTCTTCGGTAGGTTCTGCAGCAACACGTGGAGCGTGGACGTTGGCAACAGCCTTGTCATCGCCGTGTGCCAGAGCAACGAACTCAACACCTTTAGGAGCTTTGAGGTCCGACAGGTGAATGATGGTGCCGATTTCTGCTTTCGACAGGTCGACTTCGATGAACTCAGGCAGGTCTTTTGGCAGGCAGGTCACTTCGATTTCAGCAACAACGTGCGAAACTTCGCCGCCTTTCTTGACTGGAGCTTCTTCGCCAACAAAGTGCACAGGCACGATGGCGGTCAGTTTCTGGCCGGCAACTACGCGTACGAAGTCAGCGTGCATCACGTGGCCTTTGGCCGGGTGACGCTGCAGAGCCTTGATGATGACGTTCTGCTTGGTGCCACCAACGTTCAGCTCGATGATGTGGCTGTAAGCCGCTTCGTTTTCGAGCAGTTTGGCAACTTCTTTGGCCAGCATGCTGATGGATTCAGGGGCTTTGTCGCCACCGTAAACAACAGCTGGAACCAGGGCGGCGAGACGACGCAGGCGGCGGCTCGCACCTTTCCCCAGGTCGGAACGCACTTCAGCATTCAGAGTAAAATCGTTCATTTTGCATCTCCAAAATAGCCATGACCGAGTGGCGTTTGCGACCAGCGCCGAACACGGTATGGGCAAAAAAGCCCCGCCCCGACAGGAATGCCGGGGCGGGGCGCTTTTCGTCAACGAGACATTTCGTGAAGGGCTGGGCCCTTAACGGAACATCGCGCTGATCGATTCTTCATTGCTGATGCGGCGAACCGCTTCGGCAACAACCGGTGCGATATCCAGTTGACGGATACGTGCACAGGCTTGTGCTGCAGCGGACAGCGGGATGGTGTTAGTGACCACCAGCTCGTCCAGCACGGAATTTTCGATATTCTCGATGGCCCGGCCCGACAGCACAGGGTGTGTGCAGTAGGCAAAGACCTTGGCTGCGCCATGCTCTTTCAAGGCCTTGGCCGCATGGCACAGGGTGCCGGCGGTATCGACCATGTCATCGACGAGAATACAGGTACGCCCTTCGACATCACCGATGATATGCATCACTTCAGAGTGATTGGCTTTCTCACGGCGTTTGTCGATGATCCCGAGATCGACGCCCAGGGATTTGGCAACAGCACGTGCACGCACGACGCCACCAATGTCCGGGGACACGATCATCAGGTTTTCGAAGCGCTGATCTTCAATGTCATCCACCAGAACCGGGGAGCCGTAGATGTTATCTACCGGAATATCGAAGAAGCCCTGAATCTGGTCAGCATGCAGATCAACCGTGAGAACACGGTCGATGCCGACTACGGTAAGCATGTCAGCGACGACTTTCGCGCTGATGGCCACACGTGCGGAACGCGGACGGCGATCCTGACGGGCATAACCAAAATAAGGAATAACAGCAGTGATACGAGTAGCCGAGGAGCGGCGGAAGGCATCAGCCATCACTACCAGTTCCATCAGGTTATCGTTGGTCGGAGCGCAGGTCGGCTGAATAATGAAGACGTCTTTACCGCGAACGTTTTCATTGATCTCGGCTGTGATTTCGCCGTCGGAAAACTTGCCGACAGAGATGTCACCGAGAGGGATATGCAGCTGACGTACGACACGCCGAGCCAGATCGGGGTTGGCATTCCCCGTAAAGACCATCATCTTGGACACGCGCAGTACCTAGAGGCTGAGGGTAACCTGGATGAGTAGAGAAAATGGCAGGGGCGGCTGGATTCGAACCAACGCATGGCAGGATCAAAACCTGCTGCCTTACCGCTTGGCGACGCCCCTGTATCTGTTGCTTTCAAGTGCCGGGCACTTGATTCCTTTAGAGCAGACTTTGCAGCTTGCGATGCAACATCGAAACGTTGCTTCCTTTCGCTACAAACCCTGTAAGGGTCTCTGTCAGAAGGGCCGAGACTTTATCAGCTTCAGCTTTGCTTGGGAAGCCCCCAAACACACAACTTCCAGTTCCGGTGAGCTTTGCTTCGGTAAATTTACCTAACAAATCCAATGCGTTACGTACCTCTGGATAACGCCTTGCAACCACCGGCAAGCAGTCATTTCGACTGTTTCCCTCGGGAACGGGGCGCACTTTAATGGGCGGTGTGTTACGTGTCAACAAAGGATCGGAAAAAATTTCTGCCGTACTAACAGAGACTTGCGGCACGAGTACCAGATACCACGGTTCTTCGGGGTCGACCCGGGTCAGTTTCTCGCCGACGCCCTCGGCAAACGCCGCGTGGCCACGGACGAAAACCGGCACGTCGGCACCGAGTGACAAGCCCAGCGCCGCCAGACGATCTTCATCCCAGCCCAACTGCCAGAGATGGTTGAGGCCGAGCAAAGTCGTCGCCGCATTCGAGCTGCCGCCGCCGATACCGCCGCCCATGGGCAGGATTTTGTCGATCCAGATATCGATGCCGAGCGCGCAGCCGGATTGCTGCTGCAGCATTTTCGCCGCACGCACGATCAGGTTGCTGTCGTGGGGCACACCGGGGAACTCGGTGTGCAGTTGAATCACGCCGTCATCACGCACGGCGAAAGTGATTTCATCGCCGTAATCGAGGAACTGAAACAGCGTCTGCAGTTCGTGATAACCGTCTTCACGGCGACCAAGAATATGCAGCATCAGATTGAGTTTGGCCGGCGAGGGCAGGGTCAGGCGTGCAGCGGTCATGCTTTATTGCCCCAACTTGCGCGGTTGCCAGGTCTTGATCACCAGCGTCACGTCGAGGTCGGTGCCGTGCAGCTTGATGCGTTCGGGCAGCCAATAACCATTCTGTTCGGTGTAGGCGGTGTATTCGACTTTCCAGCCATCCTGCTCAAGACTGGCCAAACGGCTGTCGGCGTCCAGGTTCAGGCGACTTTTGCTCTCCGGAGCCGGCAGGCCGCGGACCCACCAGGCCAGATTGGATACCGGCAATTTCCAGCCGAGCTGTTCTTCGAGCAGGGCTTCTGGCGATTGCGATTCGTAGCGGCCCTGATTGGCGACTTCCAGCGAGACCTTGCCCGGACGCCCGGTCAGGCGTGCCGCGCCACGACCCAGCGGGCCGGACAGGCGAATGTCGTAGTAGTCCTGGCGCTGCAACCAGAACAGCGTGCCACTGCCGGAATCTTTCGGTGCGCGGATGCCGATCTTGCCGTCGATCTGCCAGCCATCGAGGCCGGTCAATTGCTGTTTATTTGCCGCCCATTGGGCCGGGCTGCCGTGGCCCTCGACCGATTCGCGAGTGCCGAAACCCGAGCAGCCGGCGAGCAGGGCGATGAAGCTGAAAACAATAACGTGGCGCAAAAACATGGGTTAAAGAGTCTCGGATCCGGTCAGGCGCTTGATGGTGCTGCGCAGAATGGTGCTGTCGGGCTGATCCTTGAGGAACTTGCCCCACACTTGTTTGGCTTCGCGTTGGTTGCCCTTGGCCCAGAGCACTTCGCCCAGGTGCGCGGCGACTTCGTGGTCAGGGAAGCGCTCGAGCGCCTGGCGCAAATATTTCTCCGCGTCGTCCAGGTTGCCCAGGCGGTAATTGACCCAGCCGAGGCTGTCGAGAACTGCCGGGTCTTCCGGGTTGATCTGGTGCGCCTGCTCGATCAGCGTTTTCGCTTCGGCGTAACGCGTGGTGCGGTCGGACAGGGTGTAGCCCAGCGCATTCAACGCCATGGCATTGTCGGGGTCGCGCTTGATGATCAGGCGCAGGTCTTTTTCCATCTGCGCCAGGTCATTGCGTTTTTCCGCGAGCATGGCGCGGGTGTAAAGCAGATTGAGATCGTCCGGGTATTTCTGCAGCGCTAGCTGCAAGACTTTCCAGGCCTTGTCGTCCTGTTTGTTGGCCGACAGGCTTTCCGATTCGATCAGATACAGCTGGATCGCGTAATCGGGCTGCTCGTCACGCTCGGCCGCCAGTTTGCTCTGCGCCTCGGCGGTCTTGCCGTTGCTCATGAGGATGTCGGCCTGGCGCAGTTGTGCTGGCAGATAGTCGTTGCCCGGGCCAACCTGGGCGTATTCGATGAGCGCGCCTTGCGGGTCGTTGCGCTCTTCGGCAATTCGGCCGAGATTCAGGTGCGCCGAATCGACGTGGCTTTCGCGGGCGATCAGGTCTTCCAGATAACCCTTGGCCTCGTCCCACGCCTTGGCTTCCAGGCATACCAGCGCCAGCGAATAACGCAGTTCATCGTCTTCCGGGTATTGCTGAACGAGTGTGGAGAACTCGGCCTTGGCGTCGTCCATGCGGTCCTGTTCGACCAGCATTCGCGCGTAAGTCAGGCGCAGGCGTTTGTCTTCCGGGTATTTCCGGATGCTTTTCTGCAACAGCGGCAGCGCTTCGTCGCCACGGTTGAGCAATTGCAGCAGGCGTGCACGCAGCAGGATCGGTGCGATCTCGCCATCTTCCGGCGGGTGGTCTTCCAGCAGGGTCAGTGCGCCCTGGTTGTCGCCGTCCTGCTGCAACAGCAGAGCCTTGCCGAAAATCAGCTGATTGTTGTTCGGGTGACGCTGCAGCAAGCGGTCGAAGCTTTTCATCAGACCGTTGCGCGTTTCCTGATCGGTGTCGGCGGCCGACAGCGCGAGGAAATCGAAATGGGTGTCGCCCTTGCCCTGCAGGACTTTTTCCATGTAGACCATGGAGTCGTCGTAACGCCCGGCGCGGGCCAGTTGCACGGCGGCGGCGCGTTGCGCTTCGAGATCGTCCGGCGCGTTGCGCGCCCAGATCAGCGCGGTGTCGAGGGCCGGTTGATCGGCGCCCAGATATTCGGCGATGCGAAAGGCACGCTCGGAGACGCCCGGATCCTGGGTATTGATGGCCTGGGTCACGTAGTTGTCCAGGGCAATGTCGAAACGATTGCGCTGGCCGGCGAGTTCGGCGCTCAGCAGGCTGAACACGGTTTCCTCGCTGAACGAGCTGTAAACCTTGGGTTTTTCAGGCGCGGGCGTGGTGTCCTCGACCGGCGGGGTGCCGTCCGGCGCAACGGGCGCCATGGCCTGGCAGCCGCTGAGGAAGACAAAAGCGAGGAGCAACGCGGAAGATCTATTCATATAGGAAGAGGACGACTAACCTGCGGTCGGATCATCATGACACAAGCCTTCGGTCAAACATAACCGAGACTCAATTGTGGCCATTATAGGGGCTGACGATTGGGACAATAGTCAGCGGTAGTTGTTCTGAATCTTTCGAAGTAGGACAATTGCCGGCTTCACGTCACCACCAGCGACCTTGAATGGCCTTCCTTGCACTCGGTATTAACCACAAGACTGCTTCAGTAGACGTCCGCGAGCGCGTGGCCTTTACCCCTGAGCAGCTGGTTGAGGCCTTGCAGCAGCTCTGCCGACTGACCGACAGCCGCGAAGCCGCGATCCTCTCCACCTGCAATCGCAGTGAGCTTTATATAGAACAGGATCAGCTCTCGGCCGATGTCGTGCTGCGCTGGCTGGCCGATTATCACCACTTGAGCCTGGACGAACTGCGCGCCAGTGCCTATGTGCATGAAGACGATGCCGCCGTTCGTCACATGATGCGCGTTGCCTCCGGGCTCGACTCGCTGGTGCTCGGCGAACCACAGATTCTCGGCCAGATGAAATCGGCCTACGCTGTGGCCCGCGAGGCCGGCACCATCGGCCCGCTGCTGGGGCGGCTGTTTCAGGCGACCTTCAATGCCGCCAAGCAGGTGCGTACCGACACTGCGATTGGCGAGAACCCGGTGTCGGTGGCGTTTGCCGCCGTCAGCCTGGCCAAACAGATTTTCAGCGATCTGCAACGCAGCCAGGCGCTGCTGATCGGCGCCGGCGAGACGATTACGCTGGTCGCGCGCCATTTGCATGAGCTGGGGGTCAAGCGCATCGTCGTTGCCAACCGTACGCTGGAGCGCGCCAGTCAGTTGGCCGAGCAGTTTGGCGCCCACGCGGTGCTGCTCTCGGATATTCCGGCGGAGCTGGTGCGCAGCGACATCGTCATCAGTTCCACCGCCAGCCAGTTGCCGATTCTCGGCAAGGGTGCGGTGGAAAGTGCGCTGAAGCTGCGCAAGCATAAGCCGATCTTCATGGTCGACATCGCGGTACCGCGCGATATCGAGCCGGAAGTCGGCGAACTCGACGACGTTTACCTGTACAGCGTCGACGATCTCCACGAAGTGGTCGCCGAGAACCTCAAGAGCCGTCAGGGCGCAGCGCAAGCGGCGGAGGAGATGGTCTCGGTCGGCGCCGACGATTTCATGGTGCGCCTGCGCGAACTGGCGGCGGTCGATGTGCTCAAGGCCTATCGTCAACAGAGCGAACGCCTGCGTGACGAAGAATTGCAAAAGGCCCTGCGTCTGCTGGCCAACGGCGGCAACGCCGAAGACGTGCTCGGGCAGCTGGCCCGTGGCCTGACCAACAAACTCTTGCATGCGCCCAGCGTGCAGTTGAAAAAGCTGTCTGCCGAAGGCCGCCTCGATGCGCTGGCCATGGCCCAGGAACTCTTTGCCCTTGAGGGCTCACCGGATAGTTTTTCGGATAAAAAACCGCAATGAAAGCGTCACTGCTCAACAAGCTGGACATTCTCCAGGACCGTTTCGAGGAACTGACCGCGCTGCTCGGCGACGGCGAAGTCATTGCCGATCAGGCCAAATTCCGTGCGTACTCCAAGGAATACGCCGAACTCGAGCCTGTAGTGGCTGCGTATAAAAAGCTCCTCGGCGTACAAAGCGATCTTGAAGGCGCGCAGGCGCTGCTCAAGGACAGCGACCCGGACATGCGCGAAATGGCCGTGGAAGAAGTCCGCGAAGCCAGGGAATTGCTGATCACGCTGGAATCCGACCTGCAGCGCATGTTGCTGCCGAAAGATCCGAACGACGGGCGCAACGTCTTCCTCGAAATCCGCGCCGGCACCGGGGGCGACGAGGCGGCGATCTTCTCCGGTGACCTGTTCCGCATGTATTCGCGTTATGCCGAGCGGCGTGGCTGGCGCGTCGAGATCCTTTCGGAAAACGAAGGCGAACACGGTGGCTATAAAGAAGTCATCGCGCGGATTGAAGGTGACAACGTTTACGGCAAGCTGAAATTCGAGTCCGGCGCGCACCGCGTGCAGCGCGTCCCCGCCACCGAGTCCCAGGGCCGGATCCACACTTCGGCCTGCACCGTGGCGGTGTTGCCCGAGCCGGACGAGCGTGAGGCCATCGAGATCAACCCGGCGGATTTGCGCGTCGACACATTCCGTTCCTCCGGGGCCGGTGGTCAGCACGTCAATACCACCGACTCGGCGATCCGCATCACCCACATACCGACCGGCACCGTCGTCGAATGCCAGGAAGAACGTTCCCAGCACAAGAACCGTGCCCGGGCGATGGCCTGGTTGTCGGCCAAGCTCAACGATCAGCAAACCGCTGCGGCGGCCAATGCGATCGCCAGTGAGCGTAAATTGCTGGTCGGTTCCGGCGACCGTTCCGAGCGCATCCGCACCTACAACTACGCTCAGGGCCGGGTCACCGACCACCGCGTCAACCTGACCCTGTATTCGCTGGATGAAATTCTCGCCGGTGGCGTTGAAGCCGTGATCGAGCCATTGCTGGCTGAATATCAGGCTGACCAACTCGCAGCGATAGGTGAATAAATGACCATCATCGCCAGCCTGTTGCGCGCCGCCGAGTTGCCTGACTCGCCCACCGCGCGTCTGGACGCTGAGCTGCTCCTCGCCGCCGCACTGGGCAAGTCGCGCAGCTTCCTGCACACCTGGCCCGAGCGCATCGTGCCGAGCGAGGCTGCGCTGACCTTTGCCGAGTACCTGCAACGCCGCCGTAGCGGCGAGCCGGTGGCCTACATTCTCGGCCAGCAGGGCTTCTGGAAACTTGATCTGGAAGTCGCGCCGCACACGCTGATTCCGCGTCCCGATACTGAACTTCTGGTAGAGGCAGCCCTTGAGCTGCTGCCGGCAACCCCGGCCAAGGTCCTCGATCTCGGTACTGGCAGTGGCGCCATTGCGTTGGCTTTGGCCAGCGAGCGCCCGGCGTGGAAAGTCACCGCCGTCGATCGCGTGCTCGAAGCCGTGGCCCTGGCCGAGCGCAATCGCCAGCGTCTGCACCTGAACAACACCGTAGTGCTGAGCAGCCATTGGTTCAGCGCACTTGAAGGCCAGCGCTTTCAATTGATCATCAGCAACCCGCCGTACATTGCCGCCGCCGATCCGCATCTGGTCGAGGGCGATGTGCGTTTCGAGCCGGCCAGTGCTTTGGTCGCCGGTGAGGACGGCCTCGACGATTTGCGCCTGATTGTTGCGCAAGCTCCCGATCATCTGGAAAGCGCTGGTTGGCTGATGCTCGAACACGGCTATGATCAGGCCGAAGCCGTGCGGGATCTACTGCTGACTCGTGGCTTTGAAGAAGTCCACAGCCGCACCGACCTGGGCGGCCATCAACGCATCAGTCTGGGGCGCCTGCCGTGCTGAATGATCAGGAATTGCTGCGCTACAGCCGGCAGATTCTGCTGCAACACATCGATATCAACGGGCAACTGAAGCTCAAGGCCAGCCGCGTGCTGATCGTCGGCCTCGGCGGGCTTGGCGCACCGGTGGCGTTGTATCTGGCGGCAGCGGGCGTCGGCGAGTTGCATCTGGCGGATTTCGACACGGTCGATCTGACCAACCTGCAACGGCAGATCATTCACGACAGCGACAGTGTCGGAATGAGCAAAGTCGACTCGGCGCTCAAGCGCCTGGGCGCGATCAATCCCGAGATTCAATTGATCGCGCACCGACGGGCGCTGGACGAGGATTCCCTCGCCGCAGCGGTGGCGGCGGTGGATCTGGTGCTCGATTGCTCGGACAACTTTTCTACGCGTGAGGCGGTCAACGCCGCCTGTGTCATTGCGCGCAAGCCATTGGTCAGCGGCGCGGCGATTCGCCTGGAAGGGCAGTTGTCGGTGTTCGACCCACGGCGTGCCGAGAGTCCTTGCTACCACTGTCTGTACGGCCACGGCAGCGAAGCCGAACTGACCTGCAGCGAGGCCGGCGTGGTCGGGCCGCTGGTTGGCCTGGTTGGCAGCCTGCAGGCGCTGGAAGCGTTGAAGGTGCTGGTCGGCTTTGGTGAGCCGCTGGTGGGCCGACTGTTGCTGATCGATGCCTTGGGCTCACGCTTCCGTGAGCTGCGGGTCAAGCGCGATCCGGGCTGCAGCGTGTGTGGCGCGCACCATGGGTGAGGCGCCGATCGGCGTGTTCGATTCCGGGGTCGGCGGCTTGTCGGTCCTCGCGGAAATCCAGCGTTTGCTGCCCAATGAGTCGCTACTCTACGTCGCCGATTGTGGGCACATTCCCTACGGCGAAAAGACCCCGGAATTCATTCGCCAGCGTTGCAGTGTAATGGCCGGATTTTTTCGCGAGCAGGGTGCCAAGGCTTTGGTGCTGGCATGCAATACCGCGACGGTGGCCGGTGTTGCCGATCTGCGTCGCGACTTCCCCGACTGGCCGATTGTCGGCATGGAACCGGCGGTCAAACCGGCCGCAGCGGCGACCCGTAGTGGCGTGGTCGGCGTGCTTGCCACGACCGGCACCTTGCAGAGTGCCAAGTTCGCCGCGTTGCTCGATCGCTTTGCGGCTGACGTAAAAGTCATCACTCAGCCCTGCCCGGGGCTGGTCGAGCTGATTGAAAGTGGCGACCTGCACAGCGCCGAATTGCGCAGTTTGCTGCAGGGTTACGTTACGCCTTTACTGGCTCAGGGCTGCGATACGATCATCCT
This sequence comes from Pseudomonas moraviensis subsp. stanleyae, assembly GCF_036283065.1. Lineage (GTDB taxonomy): Bacteria > Pseudomonadota > Gammaproteobacteria > Pseudomonadales > Pseudomonadaceae > Aquipseudomonas > Aquipseudomonas stanleyae. The sequence continues at coordinate 463,606 of NZ_JAADJI010000004.1, read as the reverse complement.
CGGTTGCACACATTATCCTTTCCTCAAACCGCTACTACGATCAATGATCGCCGACGATGTCAGCCTGATCGATACTGGAGCCGCCGTGGCCCGACAACTGCAACGGTTGCTCGGCGAACGCGATCTGCTGGCGCAGGGTCCGAGTCTGCCGGTGAAGTTCTGGACCAGCGGTGATCCGCAATCTCTCAGAAAAATCCTACCGCTGCTGGGCCAAACTGCGTCGAATGTGCAAAACTTCGACTTGTAAAAAAAATGTGAAATAACTCGAAATACGCTGAACTTCTGACCAAGCGCAGATTTCTATAGCGACAGCAGCAACTAAAAACCAAACGATCGTTCCGGAAAAGGAAGTTTCAAAGTGAAGCGACTATTCTGCTTGGCCGCGATTGCGGCCGCACTGATGGGGCAAAGCATTTCTGCACAAGCCGCTGGCGTTGAATTCGCCGTCGGCGGTACCAGCGATTCGACAATGACGTATCGCTTAGGGATGAATTTCGACTGGGACAAGAGCTGGCTGCAGAGCGACGTGGGTCGCCTGACCGGCTACTGGAGCGGTGCCTACACGTATTGGGAAGGTGACAAGACTTCCAGCAACAACAGCCTGTCGTTCTCGCCTGTCTTCGTTTACGAGTTTGCCGGCCAGTCGGTGAAACCGTACGTTGAAGCGGGTATCGGCGCGGCGTTCTTCTCCAACACCGAATACGAAAGCAACAAACTGGGCGGTTCCTTCCAGTTCGAAGACCGCATCGGTTTCGGCCTGCGCTTCAATGGCGGCCACGAAGTCGGCATCCGTGCCACGCACTACTCCAACGCCGGCCTGTCCAGCGACAACGATGGTGTAGAAAGCTACGCGCTGCATTACACAATGCCGCTGTAACACGCCGCTACGCGGACCAATGTGGGAGCGAGCCTGCTCGCGAATGCTGAGTGTCAGTCAATTCAAATGGTGGCTGACACACCGCCTTCGCGAGCAGGCTCGCTCCCACAGTTGTTTCTGCGCCGTCAAAGAAATCAGCGGTAGGCTGTTGCAATACCCCGGCGCTCTTCAATGCACTCCGGTGCGCCCATTTCAAACTCGCGGCAGATCAACGGTCGCCGTTCATAGATCGTGCACATCATGCTGTCGCGATCCAGCGCCGCGCACCAGCCGTCGTCCAGACGCAGCATCACTTCACCGCCCCATTCATCGGTATCGATAAAGCGATCAGGCACGCCGGTGTCGGTGATCAGCATCACTTCGAGCTGGCAGCAGCACGCGGCGCAGGTCGAGCAGGTGACCGCCGGTTCGGCGATTTGGGTGTGGGGGATGGTTTTCATGGCGCCAGTGTAAGGCAGTGATCGCTGTGGGTGTGAAAGCGCTGACGGACGCTCACGGCGCCAGCCGTCGCGCCATCAGGTGCAGCAGCGGAAACAGCCCGGCCCAGAGCACGCCGATGACGATCAGCGTCGCCGCCTCGCCGTAGGGAAATTGCACGCCGGCCAGGCGACCGCCACCGTAGTACGACAACGCGCCGCCCACCGCGCCAAGTCCGCTGGTCAACCACCATGGCCGTGCGCTCCAGGCCAGACAATGACGCAATGTGGTGGCGAGCAGCGCCCAAAGCAGCATCAGCCATAACGGAATCAACGGTGCAGCATCTTCAAAGCGGAACACGCCGAGGTAACGCAAAACGCTATCCACCGCTGTTCCGACAATCACCACGGACAGAATCAGCCGACCTTCCGCCGCCCAACTGCTGATCCAGCGCAGATGAATCACCAGCGCCGTCAGTGCAAGCAACAGCCACAAACTGTTGCCGCCGATTACGCAGGCCAGCCAGCCGAGCTGAAACAGCACGGCATTGGCGACGCGCTCAAGCATCGAAGCGACCGAGCAGCGGCGCGGTCATCGCCGCCGGTTTCGCCAGCAGCAATTGCGCGGTGCCGATGGTGCGTTCGAGGAACCCGCCCTCGCAATAGCACAGGTAGAACTCCCACAAACGCAGGAAGTAATCGTCGTAGCCCAATTCGTTCAGGCGACCGTGGGCGAGGCGAAAATTCTCATGCCACAGGCGCAGCGTCCTGGCGTAGTGCAGTCCGAAATCTTCCATGTGAAGCAGGTTCATGTCGGTCTCGCGGCTGACCACATCGAGCATCTTGTGCACCGAGGGCAGGGCGCCGCCGGGGAAGATGTAGCGCTGGATAAAGTCGACGCTGCGCTTGGCCTGTTCGTAGCGTTGCTCGCGAATGGTGATCGCCTGCAACAGCATCAGGCCGTTGCTCTTGAGCAGCTGTGCGCATTGCTTGAAATAGGTCGGCAGGAACCGATGGCCGACCGCTTCGATCATCTCGATCGACACCAGTTTGTCGTACTCGCCGCTGAGGTCGCGGTAGTCCTTGAGCAGCAGGGTGATGCGATCCTGCAAGCCGAGTTGTTCGATGCGTTTGGCGGTGAAGGCGAACTGCTCTTTTGACAGGGTCGTGGTGGTCACGCGGCAGCCATAATGCTGCGCCGCATACAGCGCCATGCTGCCCCAACCGGTGCCGATTTCCAGCAGGTGATCGCTGGGCTTGAGCGCGAGTTTCTGGCAGATGCGTTCGAGTTTGTTCAATTGCGCCTGTTCCAGGGTGTCGCTCGGCGAAAGGAACTGGGCGGCGGAATACATCATGGTCGGGTCAAGAAACTGTTCGAACAGTTCATTGCCGAGGTCGTAATGCGCGGCGATGTTTTTCTGTGAGCCCTTGCGCGTGTTGCGATTGAGCCAGTGCAGGCCTTGCACGAAGGGCCGGCCGAGTCGCGCCAGGCCACCCTCCATGGCATCGAGCACCTCTAGATTGCTGACGAATACGCGCACCACAGCAGTCAGGTCCGGCGAGCTCCAATAGCCGTGAATGAATGCTTCGCCAGCACCGATCGAGCCGTTGCCGGCGACCATGCCCCATAGCGCCGGATCGAGCACATGCACTTCGCCGAGCAAGGCGCTGCCCGGAGTACCAAAGAGCATTTGTTCGCCATCCTCGACGACCATCAATTGTCCGTGTTTGAACTGAGCCAACTGGCGCAACACGCCACGGCGCAGCAGCGAGCCGGTCAAGCCGTTGGTGCTGAAGCGACCGAGCGGCAGGCTAGAGGATTTCATGGTGCGGCTCCTTCGGAGGCACGGTGGCGGTTTGGAAGCTGCCGTCGGCAGGCTGATGGGCGAAGATCGGCGCGCGCTTGAGCAGCAGTCGCAGCGCTTGCCAATAAATCGCCAAAGCGGTTTTTGCGGTCATCCACGGGAAGCGCCGCAGGTAGCGGTGCAGGCTGCGCCGATCGAGCGGTTCGCGACGCAGGTTGAGCGTGGCGTCGAACAGTTTTTCGCTGCCCTGCCAGTCGGCCATGTGCACGCCGAGGCTTTGCGCGGCCGGGCTGAAACTCATGCGGTATTCGAGGTCGCGGGGCAGGAACGGCGAGACGTGAAAGGCCTTGGCCACGGCGAAATGTTGATGAAAATCCACCAGACTGGTCGGTGTCTGCGCCGGCAGCACGTAGTGATAACGCTCGCGCCACGGCGTGTTGGTGACTTCACAGACGATCGCCGCGAGTTGCCCGTCGGCTTCATGGCAATAAAAGAAGCTCACCGGATTGAATGACAGCCCCCAACTGCGCGGCTGGGTCAGCAGGCACACCGCGCCTTGTGGCTCGTGACCGATGGCCGCGCCGACCTGCTGACGCACGGCATCGATCAAACGCATGCCCTTTCCAGTGAAGGCTTTCAGGTAATCGGTCTCACGAAACGAGAACGGCGCAAAGCGGCTGCGCCCGGCCAGTGGCGACAGGGCCAGTACGTCGTTCTGTTCGCTCAGGTCGAGATAGAGCAAACCGATGCGATAGCGGAACTCATGGCGGCGCGGCGCAAAACGTCGATGGCCGATCACGCCGCTGTAGAGAGCACTGTTCACAGGGTTTCACCGAACGCGGCGGCCACGCGCAAACCGCTGACTACGCCATCTTCATGGAAACCGTTGGCCCAGTAGGCGCCGCAATAATGCGTGTGCTGCTCGCCGTCGAGTTCGCCCCAGCGGTTTTGCGCCGCTGCGGCAGCCAAAGTGTATTGCGGATGGGCGTAGGTGTAGCGAGCCAGCACTTTGTCCGGGGTGATGCCGGCAGTCTGGTTTAGGCTGACGCAGAATGTAGTGTCGCTCTCGATGCCCTGCAGGATGTTCATGTTGTAGGTGACCGCCGCGCGAGTATGACCGGCGCCGCCGAGGCGATAGTTCCAGCTGGCCCAGGCCAGTTTGCGCGTTGGCAGCAGGCCCGTGTCGGTGTGCAGCACGACATCGTTGTCGGCGTAGAGCAGGGCGCCAAGAACCGAGCGCTCGGCATCGCTGGGGTTGGCGAGCAGTTTCAGCGCCTGATCGCTGTGACAGGCAAACACCACCTTGTCGAAATGTTCGAGCCCGGCCGGGCTGTGGATAACCACACCGTGTTGATTGCGCTCGACGCGCTTGACCGGGCAGTTCAGGCGAATCCTGTCATTGAATGAGGCAGTCAGTGGCACGATATAGGCACTGGAGCCGCCCTCAACGACCTGCCACTGCGGCCGATCGCTGACCGACAGCAGGCCATGATTCTTGAAAAAGCGCAGGAAAAACTGCAGGGGGAAATTGAGCATTTCCGCCATCGGCATCGACCAGATCGCCGCGCCCATCGGCACGATGTAATGCAGGATGAAACGCTCGCCGTAGCCGCCAGCCTTGAGGTAATCGTCGAGGGTGGTGTCGGCGGCGATGCGCAGTTCCATCAGGTCGCGCTGGGCTTGTTTGTTGAAGCGCAGAATGTCGCGCAGCATGCCCCAGAACCCCGGCGACAACAGATTGCTGCGCTGGGCGAACAGGCTGTTGAGGTTGTTGCCGTTGTACTCCACGCCAGTGTCCGGATCGGTCACCGAGAAGCTCATTTCGGTTGGCTTGAAGGTCACGCCGAGCTGGTTGAGCAAGCGAATGAAATTCGGGTAGGTCCAGTCGTTGAATACGATGAACCCGGTGTCGATCGCAAACGACTGCCCGGCCACGCTGACCGGCACAGTGTGGGTATGGCCGCCGACCCAGTCACTCGCTTCGAACACGGTGATGTCATGACGACGGTTCAGCAAGTAGGCGCAGGTGAGCCCGGCGATACCGCTGCCAATCACGGCGATTTTCATAGCGGGTCCCGCTGCGGTGGATTCTTGCGCACCATGCGTTTGCCGATCGCCAGTTGCGCACGGGCCGGCAGTTTCGACAGCGGCCACAGCGCCGCCATGAACAGCCCCGGGAAAGCAATTTCCAGCGGACGGTCCTTGAGTTTGGCGAAGATGTGCCGCGCCGCTTTATCCGCGGGCCAGCTCAGCGGCATCGGGAAATCGTTCTTCTCGGTCAGCGGCGTTTCGACAAAACCCGGACTGATGATAGTGACGTCAATGCCTTCGTCCGCCAGATCGATGCGCAGCGACTCGAACAGATAACGCAGCCCGGCCTTCGACGCGCCGTAGGCTTCAGCCCGTGGCAGCGGCAGGTAGGTCACCGAACTGGCCATGCCGACCAGATGTGGCGTGGTGCCTTTGCGCAGCAGCGGCAGGGCGGCTTCGATGCAATAGCTGCTGGCGAGCAGATTGGTGCGCACCACGTGCTCGATGATCGACGAATCGAACTGGCGTGCATCGACATATTCACAGGTGCCGGCGTTGAGAATCACGCTGTCCAGCGAGCCCCAGGCCGCGCTGATCTGCTCACCGATCTCGCGCACGGTCTGACTGTTGGTCAGATCGCCGGGCACCACCAGTACCTGTCCCGGGTAACGCTGGGACAAGACTTTCAGCGGCGCCGTCGAGCGCGAGCTGACCGCCAGATGCGCGCCGCTTTTCAGAATGTCCTCGCACAATGCTGCACCGATGCCACTGCTGGCGCCGGTCAACCAATACCGCCGTGCAGGTGTACCACTCATCCCATTCTCCTTTTCAGCCAGGCAATTACCCGGCCCAATACTGGCAAGTGTTCATACAGCAGCGCCCCGGCATCGAAATAATCCCGATGGCGATAAACCTTGTCGCGCCAGAGCAGGTGCGAACAGCCGCCAACCCGGATTTCCCGGCCCTTGGCCAGACGCGGGTGGCGATAACTCATGACCCAGCGCAGATAACCTTCGCCTGTGCCGATCTGGTCGAAACCGTGAAAATCGAAACGCAGATCGCTGACGTTGGCGTACAGCTCACTGAAGTAATCCTGCAGTTGCGCCAGGCCCTGAACTTCATGCAGCGGGTCGGTGAAATGAATGTCGTCGCTGTACAGCTCGCCCAAGCGATGCAGATTGTCTTTGTTCAGCCCGGAAAACTCGCGGGCGAAGCTGCGCAGGAATTCACTCATCGCTGCCTCCAACGGGCTGGCGCGAAGGCAGGTTCTTGAACGCCGTCAGCGCACGCTCGCGTGAGGCGCTGAGGTTGACGATCGGCGCCGGATAATCCGCCACGCCGAACAGCCCGCCAGCGCTCGCCGGGTTGTGCACTTCTTTCTTGTTGAGTCCGGCCAGTTCCGGCAACCAGTGCTTGATGAACACGCCCTCGGCGTCGAATTTTTCCGACTGGCTGAGCGGATTGAAAATGCGGAAGTAGGGCGCCGAGTCGGTGCCGGTTGACGAACTCCACTGCCAGCCGCCGTTGTTCGCCGCCAGGTCGCCATCGATCAGGTGGCGCATGAAAAAGCGTTCGCCTTCGCGCCAGTCGATCAGCAGGTTTTTGGTCAGGAACATCGCCACGACCATGCGCAGGCGATTGTGCATCCAGCCGGTTTCGAGCAATTGGCGCATCGCCGCGTCGATGATCGGCAGGCCTGTGCGAGCTTCCTGCCAGGCCTTGAGTTCCTCCGGCGCATCGCGCCAGGCCAGGGCTTCGGTTTCCGGGCGAAAGGCGCGATGCCGCGAGACGCGTGGATAGCCGACCAGAATATGTTTGTAGAATTCGCGCCAGAGCAGCTCGTTGATCCAGGTGACTGCGCCGACCTTGCCGCTTTCGAACTCGCCCTGATTGCTTTGCAGTGCGGCGTGCAGGCACTGGCGTGGCGAGATCACCCCGGCGGCGAGGTACGCCGACAATTGGCTGGTGCCGGGTTTGGCCGGGAAGTCGCGTTCGCTGCGGTAGTAATCGATCTGCGCATCGGTGAAGGTGTCGAGTCGGCGTCGCGCCTCTTGCTCACCGGCCGGCCACAATGCACGCAGGGATTCGCTCGGCGTGGCGAAGCCTTTGACCGTTTCCGGAATTTCATCGCTGGCGATATCCAGCGCGGCCTGTTTGCCCGGTGCCTTGACCAGCGCCGGCATCGAGCGGTGCAGACGTTCATAGCAGACTTTGCGGAACTGACTGAACACCTGGAAGTAGGTGCCGGTCTTGGTCAGCACCGTGCCAGGTTTGAACAGCAACTGATCCAGATAGCTGTGGAACTCGATGCCCTCGGCCCGCAACGTCTCGGCGACTGCCTCATCGCGGCGGCTCTCGTGAACACCGTATTCCTCGTTGACGTGCACTGCTTCGATCTTCAGTTGTCGACAGAGCTTGAGCAACTTTGCCGGCGCCTGGTCCCAGTGCGGCGCGCTGCGAATCAACAACGGAATATTCAGCGCGCCGAGGCTCTGGCTCAGTTCGCGCAGGTTGCGCAACCAGAAATCCACCTTGCACGGCGCATCGTCGTGTTCGAGCCACTGCTGCGGGCTCAACAGATACACCGCCACCGTCGGGCCGCGCGCTGCGGCGGCCGCGAGGGCAGTGTTGTCATGTTGGCGCAGGTCGCTGCGCAGCCAGATCAGTTGCATGTGATTAAACCCGTCATCAAATCAATCCGCGCTCGAGCAGCGCCTGATGGGCTGCAAGCGGATCTTCGGCCAGGAACAGATCGGTGGTTTGGGCGGTGCGTGCTGACAGCTCGGCGTGATGGATGTGCACTGCAGGGCCGGCAATCAAGGTCGGGCAATTGACGTTCGCCAACAGCTTCGGCAACTGTGCCAGTTGCATGGCTTTGCTCGAATACAGCAGCACGCCACGGGCTTGCAGATGCTCGACGGTCAGCGCCAGTTCACCGGCCGGCAGCGGCCAGTCGAAGACTTGTACCGGGCAATCGGCACTGCTGATCAGCCACGCGCACAGCCACAGATGCGGTTCCAGCGGCAGGTCGGAATGATTGATCAACAGCAGCGGCGCCGAATGCAGCTGGCGGTTGTTATGGTAGATGCGTGCACCGAATTTGCTGCGCAGCCAGGAATAGAAAAACGTCCGCTCCATCTGCGCGCCGAACTGGCCTTGCCAGCGCTGTTCGAGCTCGGCCAGCAGTGGCATCAGCAACTGCTCGCACAAGGTCCGTGGCGGATACAGGGCGATGGCCTGATTGACGCTGTCATCCAGCGTGCGCTCATTGAGCGCGGTGACTGCCGACAGCAATGTCTGGCGCAGACGCTGCCAGTCGTTCTCCACGGTTTCGGTGAAAGCCTGCGGCGCGTCGAGCAGTGGCTTGACCTGGCTGACCGCCACCCCACGGTTGAGCCAGGTGAGGATGGCCATGATCCGCTGCACATGTTCAGCGCTGTAGAGCCGATGGCCCTTGGGCGTGCGCTGGGGCACCACCAACCCATAGCGACGTTCCCACGCACGCAAAGTAATGGCGTTGACGCCGGTCTGCCGCGCGACTTCGCGGATCGGCAACCAGCCCTCGTCAAGGGCTTTCTTGAAGTCGGCGCCGAGGTCTTCCTGGGCGCTGCTGTCGGTTTTATCGTTCATCAGATCGAGTTTCGCAGACTGAGGTTTTCCGGATGCGGCTGCAGGTAAACCTGCTGCGCGATGTACGGGTCCGGATGGAGGCGAAAGTGGTGCTTGAGCAGCGTCAGAGGCACCACCAGCGGCACAATGCCCTGGCGGTACTGGCCGATGATCTGCTGCATTTCCTGTTTGTCTTCGGCGCTCAGCGATTGTTTCAAATATCCGCTGAGGTGCAGCAGCACATTGCAGTGAGTGCCGCGAGTGGCGCATTTCTTCAGCGCGGCCATCAGTTCGCTGAAGTAGCGTGGGCCGAGTTCGGCCGGATCGCTGTCGGCCATGTTGCCGAGCAATTTGCCCAGGGTTTTGTATTGCAGCGGGTTGTGCGCCATCAGCAGGTATTTGTAGCGCGAGTGAAATTCGGTGAGGGCGCGGCGGCTCAGGCCCTCAGCGAGTACTTGCTGCCAGGCGCTGTAGGCGAGCACGCGGGTGATGAAGTTTTCCCGCAGCACCGGATCGTTGAGGCGCCCGGCTTCTTCCACCGGCAGGTCAGGATGTTGTGCGCAGAACGCCTGCGCATAAATGCCGCGTCCGCCGCCGTTCACCGGAGCACCATTGGCGTGATAGACCTTGACCCGCTCCAGTCCGCAGGATGGCGATTGCTGCATGAAGATATAGCCGGAAAGGTCCCGCAGCTCGCCGGCCATTTTCTCGCCGTATTCGGCCAGTGGTTTGGTGACATTGATGGACCGGTCGACGGTGCCGACGGCCTCGGGTTGCTCCGGGTCGCCCACCAGCCGGATCGGCTCACGGGGGATGCCCATGCCGATGGCGACTTCCGGACACAGCGGAACGAAATCGAAATATTCGGCGAGGGTACGGCTGCACAGCCGCGATTCCTTGTGCCCACCGTTGTAGCGCACTTCTTCGCCCAACAGGCAGGCGCTGATGGCGATCTTCGGCTTGGACAGGGAAGCTGTAGACATGAGCACCTCGAATCTATACCTGTACAGAGAATTATCGCTGTACAACTTTTCCTCAGCATAGATCGATGGATGTACAAGTCAAATGATTTGTATAAGATTTTTCTACAACGCTGAATCTGTGGGAGCGAGCCTGCTCGCGAAAGCGGTGGGTCAGTAGAGGAATCCGTATCTGATACAGCGCTTTCGCGAGCAGGCTCGCTCCCACAAGGGAAATCTATTTCCAGCCGAGTAACCAGTGCTCGCTGTCTTTCAGTACCTGCCAATCCAGTCGCTCGCTGCGCTGGGTCAGCACCGCCTGCAATTCAACCTCCAGCACCGTACCTTCCTCGTCGCGGATCAGTTCGGTGACCAGAAAATGTTTCTCGCGGTTTTGCGGGTGGGCTGCTGTCCATTTCGACAGCAGCAATTTGCGCGGATTGATGCGGTTCATTGCAGGTGTTCGTGCAAGCGACGTGCAGCCTCCTGACCGCTCAGCCAGGCGCCTTCGACGCGACCCGACAGACACCAGTCGCCACAGGCATACAAACCCAGATCGGCGTCGGCCAGCGTGGTCCATTCGTGGCCGGTCGCGGGGCGCGCGTAGAGCCAGCGGTGGGCGAGGCTGAAGGTCGGCGCAGGCATGGCACTGTGCAGCAGTTCGGCGAAAGCGCCGTGCAGATGCTCGATCACCGCTTCCTTGGACAGATCAATGTGCTGTCGGCTCCAGGCGCTGGTGGCATGCAGCACCCAGGTGTCGAGGGTGGTGTCGCGCCCGGGTTTGCTGCGGTTGCGCGCCAGCCAGTCGAGCGGGCTGTCCTGCACGAAACAACCTTCGATCGGCGTATCCAGCGGGGTTTCGAAGGCGAGGGCGACGGCCCAGGTCGGCTCCATTTTTACTCCGGCAGCGACGCCGGCGAGTTTCGGCGCGGCGGCGAGCAGCGCGGTGGCTTGCGGGGCCGGCGTGGCGATCACCACATGGCTGAAGGGGCCGTGGGTGCAGCCGTCGGCGTCCTGCAGATGCCAGTGTTCTTCACCGCGATAGACTTCGGTGATGCGGCAGGCGAACTGCACATCCAGACCATCGAGCAGGCCACGTGTGATGGCGCTCATCCTCGGCGTGCCGACCCAGCGGGTCTGTTCGTCCGGCGACAGGTTCAGTTGCCCTCCCTGGAAGGTGTACAGCTGCGGCGTCCACTCGGCGGCCCAGCCCCGGCTCTGCCAGCGCTGCACCTCGGTTACGAAGCGCCGGTCGCGCGCGGTGAAGTATTGCGCGCCCATGTCCAGCGAGCCAGCGTCGCTGCGCTTGCTTGACATGCGCCCGCCGCTGCCGCGGCTTTTATCGAACAGTTGGACGGTATGCCCGGTCTCTGTCAGAGCCTGGGCGGCGGAGAGCCCGGCGATGCCGGTGCCAATGATTGCGATAGGTACAGTCATAGGGGCCTCGTTTACCTTTCTGTACAGACTACGCGGTCGATGAAACCTGTACAATTCTGTTTTTTGGTATAACTTCTAGCGTTCTCGTTCTGACAGCTTGGCCTATTGTTAAACCATAGAGCCTGCCCGATAGAAAAGATCCCTGCCTATAAAAATAGACTAGTGATCCGGGTTAAACGCCACGCGAGGAAGATGTCATGCACATATTGCTGACCGGCGGTACTGGTTTGATCGGACGTCAGCTCTGCCGACACTGGCTGGAGCAGGGCCATCGCCTGACGGTGTGGAGTCGCCGCGCGGAAAAGGTCACGCAGATCTGCGGCCCGCAAGTGCGCGGGATTGCGCGTCTGGAAGACCTCGGCGAAGAGCCGCTGGATGCGATCGTCAATCTTGCCGGCGCACCGATTGCCGATCGCCCCTGGACCCATCGACGCAAGGCGTTGCTGTGGAGCAGCCGCATCACGCTGACAGAGACTTTGCTGGCGTGGCTGGAAACTCGCGCGCAGAAACCGCCGCTGCTGATTTCCGGCTCGGCGATCGGCTGGTATGGCGACGGTGGCGAGCGCGAGTTGACGGAGGATTCGCCGCCCGGCATCGACGACTTCGCCAGTCAGTTGTGCATTGCCTGGGAAGAAACCGCGCTGCGCGCCGAGAACCTTGGCATCCGCGTGGTGCTGGTGCGAACCGGTCTGGTGCTGTCGGGCGAGGGCGGCTTTTTGTCGCGGCTGTTGCTGCCGTACAAGCTTGGACTGGGCGGGCCGTTGGGCAATGGTCGGCAGTGGATGCCGTGGATTCACATCGACGATCAAATCGCCCTGATTGATTTTCTTCTGCACCGGAATCAGGCGAGCGGTCCTTATAATGCCTGCGCGCCGAAACCTGTGCGCAACCGCGAATTTGCCAAGACCCTGGGCAGCGTATTGCACCGCCCGGTGTTCATGCCGATGCCGACCCTGGCCCTGAAAGTCATGCTCGGCGAGTTGTCACTGTTATTGCTCGGCGGCCAGCGCGCGACGCCGGCACGCTTGCTGGAAGCGGGGTTCGTTTTCCGCTTTACGGATTTACGCGCGGCCCTGGATGATCTCTCCAGCCGCCTCTGAAATAGGACGTTGCATGACCGATCACGCTTTGCTTCTGGTCAACCTGGGCTCTCCGGCCTCCACCTCGGTGGCCGATGTGCGCAGCTACCTCAATCAATTTCTGATGGACCCGTACGTGATCGATCTGCCGTGGCCGCTGCGGCGGCTGCTGGTGTCGCTGATCCTGATCAAGCGTCCCGAGCAATCAGCCCATGCCTATGCGTCGATCTGGTGGGAGGAGGGCTCGCCGCTGGTGGTGCTCAGCCGCCGCTTGCAGGAGCAGATGACCCGAACGTGGAAACACGGTCCGGTGGATCTGGCGATGCGTTATGGCGAGCCGTCGATCGAGACCTGCCTGCTGCGGCTGGTGCAGGCCGGGCACAGGAAAATCACGCTGGCGCCGCTGTATCCGCAGTTCGCCGACAGCACCACGACCACGGTGATCGAAGAAGCCCGACGCGTGCTGCGCGAGAAGAAACTCGACGTGCAGTTGTCGATCCTGCAACCGTTCTACGATCAGCCGGAATACATCGAAGCACTCGCTGCCAGTGCACGGCCGCATCTGCAGCAGGACTACGATCACCTGCTGATGAGCTTTCACGGCTTGCCGGAGCGGCATCTGAGCAAACTCGACCCGACGGGCAAGCACTGCCTCAAGGGCGCCGATTGCTGCCAGACTGCCTCGCCAGCGGTATTGGCAACCTGTTATCGCGCGCAGTGTTTCCGCACCGCCGCTGCCTTCGCCAAAAGCATGGGCCTGGCCGACGGCAAATGGTCGGTGTCGTTCCAGTCGCGCCTGGGCCGGGCGAAATGGATCGAGCCGTACACCGAAGCGCGGCTGGATGAACTGGCCAAAAGCGGGGTGAAAAAGATTCTGGTGATGTGCCCGGCGTTCGTCGCCGACTGCATCGAGACACTGGAAGAGATCGGCGATCGCGGCAAGGAACAGTTCCGCGAAGCGGGGGGCGAGGAGTTGGTGCTGGTGCCGTGCCTCAATGACGACCCGCAATGGGCCAAGGCCTTGGCCACGCTCTGCGAAAGAGCGCCGCTGGCCCTCTAAAAGCCAAGAGCTTCGCGAGCAGGCTCGCCCCCACAGGGTAAATGCATTCCAACCTGTGGGAGCGAGCCTGCTCGCGAATGCTATATGTCAGGCGATGAGATCTAAAAGCCTTAAATCAGCGGCTCATCCGCCTTCTTGTTCTTCCAGCCGTCATTACCCGGCAGGATCAGGTTCAGCGCAATCGCCACCACCGCGCACAGCGCGATGCCTTTGAGGCCGAAGTCATCAGGGCCAGTGCCGGTACCGACCAGCACACCGCCGATGCCGAACACCAGCGTCACCGAGACGATCACCAGATTGCGCGCTTCGCCCAGGTCGATCTTGTGGCGGATCAGGGTGTTCATCCCCACCGCTGCGATCGAACCGAACAACAGGCACAGAATCCCGCCCATCACTGGCACCGGAATGCTTTGCAGCAGCGCGCCGAACTTGCCGATAAACGCCAGGGTGATGGCGAAGATCGCCGCCCAGGTCATGATTTTCGGGTTGTAGTTCTTGGTCAGCATCACCGCGCCGGTGACTTCGGCGTAAGTGGTGTTGGGCGGGCCACCGAACAGGCCGGCGGCAGTGGTGGCGATGCCGTCACCGAGCAGGGTGCGATGCAGGCCCGGCTTCTTCAGGTAGTCGCGACCGGTCACGCTACCCACGGCAATCACGCCGCCGATGTGCTCGATCGCCGGTGCCAGCGCCACCGGGACGATGAACAGGATTGCCTGCCAGTTGAACTCCGGCGCGGTGAAGTGCGGCAGGGCGAACCAGGGCGCTGCAGCAATTTTCGCGGTGTCGACCACGCCGAAATAGAACGACATGGCAAATCCCACCAGCACCCCGGAAATGATCGGCACCAGACGAAAGATGCCCTTACCGAACACTGCCACGATTAACGTGGTCAGCAGCGCCGGCATGGAAATCATCATCGCCGTCTGATAGTGGATCAGCTCGGTGCCGTCGCCGGCCTTGCCCATCGCCATGTTCGCGGCAATCGGCGCCATGGCCAGGCCGATGGAAATGATCACCGGACCGATCACCACCGGTGGCAGCAGACGGTCAATGAATCCTGTGCCTTTGATCTTTACGGCCAGGCCGAGGAAGGTGTAGACGAAACCGGCCGCCATCACTCCGCCCATGGTCGCGGCGAGGCCGAACTGGCCCTTGGCGAGGATGATCGGCGTGATGAAAGCGAAGCTCGACGCCAGGAACACCGGCACCTGACGCCCGGTGACGATCTGGAACAGGATCGTCCCCAGACCTGCGGTAAACAGTGCCACGTTCGGGTCCAGGCCCGTGATCAGTGGCATCAGCACCAGAGCGCCGAAAGCCACGAACAGCATCTGCGCGCCGGACAGCACCGTGCGCCAGAGCGGATCGTTGAACTCTTGCTGCATGGTCACGCGTCCTTCTGCTTGGTGCCGAAGATCTTGTCACCGGCGTCGCCAAGCCCAGGAATGATGTAGCCGTGCTCGTTCAAGCGCTCATCGATGGACGCGGTGTAGATGGTCACGTCCGGGTGCGCCTGTTCTACGGCGGCGATGCCTTCCGGCGCGGCGACCAGCACCATGGCGCGGATGTCGCGGCAACCGGCCTTCTTCAGCAGGTCGATGGTGGCAACCATGGAGCTGCCGGTGGCGAGCATCGGGTCGATGATCATCGCCAGGCGTTCGTCGATTTCCGGTACCAGTTTTTCCAGATAGGTGTGCGCTTGCAGGGTTTCTTCATTGCGGGCCACACCCACAGCGGAGACCTTGGCGCCCGGAATCAGGCTGAGCACGCCTTCGAGCATGCCGATACCGGCACGCAGGATCGGCACGACGGTGATCTTCTTGCCGGCGATCTTCTCCACCGACACGGTGCCGCACCAGCCGGCAATGTCGTAGGATTCGAGCGGCAGATCTTTGGTGGCTTCATAGGTCAACAGGGCGCCGACTTCCTGAGCGAGCTCGCGGAAATTCTTGGTGCTGATGTCAGCGCGGCGCATCAGGCCGAGTTTGTGACGGATCAGCGGATGGCGGATCTCGAGGATGGGCATGGGAAAGGCTCCGGCGGCGGGCAAAAAAACCGGCCTAGATTAATCTATCCGAGGGTGATGTCCTATAGGACATTCTGTACGTTAGTCCATAAGAGCTTGATTCGGTCCTGCGAGATGCGTACCTTTGCCCGCTTTTCGCAACCATGCCCCCCACCCGCCAACCCCTGGAGAGCGCCATGTCCGCTGATCTCGAGCATATCCGTCAAATCATGCGAGAGGCTGACTGCCTGTACACCGAGTCTGAAGTCGAGGCGGCCATCGCCCGCGTCGGTGCACAAATCAACGAACAACTGGCTGACAGCAATCCGGTGGTGTTCTGCGTGATGAACGGCGGCCTGATCTTCTCCGGCAAACTGCTGACCCATCTGCAATTCCCGCTGGAAGCGTCCTACCTGCACGCGACCCGTTATCGCAACGAAACCAGCGGCGGCGACCTGTTCTGGAAAGCCAAGCCGGAAGTCTCGTTCATCGACCGTGACGTGCTGATCATCGACGACATCCTCGACGAAGGTCACACCCTGGGCGCGATCATCGACTTCTGCAAACACGCCGGCGCGCGCAAAGTGCACACCGCCGTGCTGATCGACAAGGATCACGACCGCAAGGCGCGTCCTGACCTGAAAGCCGATTTCGTCGGCCTGCCGTGCATCGACCGTTACATCTTCGGTTATGGCATGGACTACAAGGGCTACTGGCGCAATGCCAACGGGATCTACGCCGTTAAAGGCATGTAAGGGCCCTGCACTGCCTCCTGTGGGAGCGAGCCTGCTCGCGAATGCGATGTGTCAGTTTCATTAATGTTGACTGACACGACGCTTTCGCGAGCAGGCTCGCTCCCACAGTCGTTTTGTGTGTGCTGATCGCTTCCGCGACACCCATGCTAGAGTGCCCGGCCCCGCCCTCCGGAGTCTGTCATGCGCTTCTTGATTTGCAGTCTCGCCGCCCTGTTGCTGTCCCTCAGCCTGCCACTGTCCGCCGCGCCGATGCACAGCCAATTCCTGCCGCCGGACGATCTGACCGTGCGCGATGCCGAGCCCGAGCAGCAGCAACTCATGCAGGTCAGCGAGTATTCGGTGGTGCTCGGTGCGCAGCGTCAGTCCAATCAGCAGCCGATTCCGGTCACTTCATCCTTGTTGATCCGTCTCAAGGGCAAGTCGTTGAACAAGGGCGCGACCATCAGCCAGGTGCTGGTGAGTTTCGACGGCGAAAGCAAAAGCCTGAAAAAGCCGGCCTACGACGAAAAAAGCAGAACCCTGACGCTGTTCTATCCATTGGCGCAATACCGCGTGGTGATGGATCTGCTGCGCAACGACACGGTATATGTGCAGTTCCTCAGTTACGCCAACGGCCATATCTGGGCCGATTTGCACACCGGGGCGATTCGTCCGCGTTGAGCCGGGCGGTCGGGCAGGGGTAAACTGCCCGCCCCGTGTCATGTCTGCGAGCTGGAGTCGGCAATGCGTAAAGATAAGAAACAAGTGATTGGTGACGAGATCGGCGATGAGCAGATCAAGCTGTTCCTCGATTTTGAGCCGGTCGACGCCACTTCGCCGTCGATGCACAAACTGATCAAGGCTTATCGTGGTTTGCGCATCGATGATTTCGAGCGTTTTCTGGGGTTCTTCGTCGAGGCTGGTTATGACGTTGATGGCAAGGATGAGCAGGGCCAGACTTTTGTTGATCACATCAAGGATCAGCGTAATGCCCCGGAATACATTGAGCTTGTTGAGAAATACCGCGCCTAGCGCCATCCCAGTGGCGAGGGAGCTTGCTCCCGCTTGAGTGCGCAGCGCTCACAAGATGTCGGGGCCGCTGCGCACCCCAGCGGGAGCAAGCTCCCTCGCCACAGAGGTCAGGTTTCAAATTTCGGGTATAAAAAAACGCCCCGCACTCACTGAGTACGGGGCGTTTTTTATGCCGCCAGATCAAGCAAAGCTTGGCGTCTCGCTGCTTTCTTCAACCAGTTCCAGGGCGATGTTGTTCTGCGTGTTGATCTTGCGATACAGCGCAGCATCGGTTTCCAGAACCTTTTCACGGGCCGGGAAGATTTCCGCCAGTTTGCTTGCCCACTCGCCGGAAGCCTTGGCCGGGAAGCACTTCTCGATCAGCTCGAGCATGATCGAAACGGTCACCGACGCGCCTGGCGATGCGCCGAGCAGAGCAGCGAGGGAGCCGTCTTTCGCCGCGACCAGTTCGGTACCGAATTGCAGAATGCCGCCCTTTTTCGGGTCCTTCTTGATGATCTGCACCCGTTGGCCGGCCACTTCCAGGCGCCAGTCTTCGGCTTTCGCCTGCGGGTAGAAACGGCGCAGGGATTCCAGACGCTGTTCCATCGATTGCATCACTTCGCTGACCAGGTACTTGGTCAGGTCCATGTTGTTTTTCGCCACCGCCAGCATCGGCCCGATGTTGCCGGCGCGCACCGACATCGGCAGGTCCATGAAGGAGCCGTGCTTGAGGAACTTGGTGGTGAAACCGGCGTATGGCCCGAACAACAGGGATTTCTTGCCGTCGACTACGCGGGTGTCGAGGTGCGGCACCGACATCGGTGGCGAACCCACGGCCGCCTGGCTGTAGACCTTGGCCTGGTGGTGCTTGACCACTTCCGGGTTATCGCAACGCAGCCACTGGCCGCTGATCGGAAAGCCGCCGAAGCCTTTGCTTTCTTCGATGCCCGAAGCCTGCAGCAACGGCAGTGCCGCGCCACCGGCGCCAAGGAAGACGAATTTGGCGTCGACTTCGCGAGTGTTGCCGTTGTTGACGTCCTTGATGCTGACGGTCCAGCCGGCGCCGTTACGCTTGAGGCCAGTCACGCGCTTGCAGTATTTGACCTGGGTGTCCGGGGCGCTGCTCAAGTGCTTGAGCAACTGGTTGGTCAGGGCGCCAAAGTTGACGTCGGTGCCGTTCATCACGCGGGTCGCGGCGAGGACTTCGTCTGGCGAGCGGCCCGGCATCATCAGCGGCATCCACTCGGCCATCTTGCCCTTGTCTTCGGTGTATTCCATGTCGGCAAACGCGTGGTGCTTGCTCAGGACATTGAAGCGTTCCTTGAGGAACGACACACCGCTTTCGCCCTGAACGAAACTCAGGTGCGGCACCGGGCTGATGAAGGATTTGCACGAGCCGAACGTGCCTTTTTTGGTCAGGTACGACCAGAACTGCTTCGACACCTCGAACTGGGTGTTGATGTGCACGGCTTTCTTGATGTCGACGCTGCCGTCGGCGGCCTGCGGCGTGTAGTTCAGCTCGCACAGGCCGGCGTGGCCGGTACCGGCGTTGTTCCATGGATTGGAACTCTCGGCAGCACCGGAATCCATCAGCTCGACGACTTCCAGCTTGATCGCGGGGTCGAGCTCTTTGAGCAGTACGGCCAGGGTGGCACTCATGATGCCGGCCCCTACCAGAACTACGTCGACTGCTTCGTTATGCGCCATTTAACGCGTCTCCCAAATCTGCAGCACCAAATTGTCGGCATGGCTGCCAGGCGTTCCAGGGCAGGTCAGTGGGCCCGGGCGATCCGTGGTCAGGTTGGCCATGTCCGAATCTTCGCAATTTTTCGCAACTTCGACGGATGCGTGCGGCCTGGTTTCAAGCATTCAATGAACGCATTTTCGCCCAGGGCTGGCAATTCGACTTATGGTCGAGACATCCGTTTTCGTGCAACCAAATCCGTAGCGGACAGGCTTCAGGCTCCGATGTTCGAGGTATACCCGGTCCTGTGTCGTTGGGCTGTTTCAGACGCTAATGGTGCATGTTCAGACGCAAAACTATTCATTTGCTCGCCACACTCTTGTGAAGTTGTGAAAACCCGTTTTTTTCACGCTCTTTTGAAGACGTGAACCTCAAAAAGGGCTGCCTTGGCCTGGCACCTGCCCGCTAGGGCAAAACAACGCGGTGGCCGAGCGAATGACAGCTCTGCAGATTCGCGAAAAGCGGGGTTTTGCCGGAAGAACAGGCAAGCGCGCCAACTTCACTCGATCTGTGTGGGCGGCTCTCTGTGGGCGATTTTGATGTCAATGCGTGCGCAATGACGCTGCTGCGGGGCCCGATCAGGAGACGTCCTTATAATCGGGGGGAGATTGTAGCGAAGAAATGCGCGCAGTTGCTCGTGTTTAATGACTTTTATTAGGCATCCGGTCAGATGCTCAACTGCACCTGACCCCGTGCGCGCATTTGTCGCGGTACGACCCGGGCGCTGGCGGGCAGCGGCTGGTTCAACCAGGTCAGGCGGATTTCTTCGATTTCCACCCAGCCGTCGCCCATCGGTTGCAGACTGCACTGCTTGAAAGCCTGGCAATGGCCGTTGCGGTCGAGCAGGGCGAAGCTGCGATGCAGCGGGCGTGGTGCGAACAGCGAGATCAGATAACGCATGGCAGAATTCCTTGAAGGAGGACTGCCTTGAAGCTTGCGGGCGGGGCGTGACGCCGCGGTGTATGGACGATGAAGAGTGTGTGACAGGAACCGCTTTCGGCGCGGTTTGTCAGACGTTTCAGTATTCATTGTGCGGCGCTGGTTACGCACAGTGGCCCACCGCTATACTGCCGGCCTGTTTGTGCCTGATTCTGGAGAGAAGAGCATGTTGCAACGCCTGTTGTTCGGTTTGATCACTGTCGCCGGTTTGACCCTGGCCGGCTGCGCCCACAGCCCGCAACAACTGAATCCGGAGCCGAAGCTGACCACGCAACTGCCAGCGGTCGGTCGCGGCCAGCCAGTGATAGTGCGTGTGGTCGACGGTCGTCCGTCGCCAACCCTCGGTACCCGTGGCGGTCTTTACCCGGAAACCAGCGCCATCACCGTGCAGCGCGAGCAGATCCTGCCCAAGCTGCAAGCCCAGGCCGAAGCCGCCGTGCGTCTGCTCGGCTTCACCCCGACCACCAACGCTCCCAACGCGCCGCAACTGACCGTGACCCTGGCCGAGCTGAAATACCAGTCGCCGAAAGAAGGCATGTACGTGACTGAAGCGACCATCGGCGCGACGTTCCGCTCCGACGTGCAGAATGCCAACCGTCGCTACAGCGGCCGTTATGGCGCTTCGCTGGACCAGCGCTTCGGCATGGCGCCGAATCAGGAAACCAATACCAAGCTGGTCAGCGATGTATTGAGCGATGCGTTGACGCGTCTGTTCAAGGACCCGACTGTGGGTCAGGTGCTCGCTGAGTAAGTTTGCAGCGAATGTGAAAAAGCCCGGGGCCAGTGATGGTTGCGGGCTTTTTTGTGGGTGTCAGGTCTGGAATTTTTGTCGTATGAGACATCGATCCCCCTCACCCCAGCCCTCTCCCCCAAGGGGGCGAGGGGGAAGGGAGCCGATCGGGGGCTTTTCAGAATTTGAGTTCGGCTTGATATTTCAGGGCGATGCACCTCGACCAAACAACTCTGTCAGTTCCCTCTCCCCCAAGGGGGCGAGGGGGAAAGGGAGCCGATTTGCGTTGTTCTTGAGATCTACATTCACCTCGGGCTTTCAGGGCGATGTACCTCGACCAAACAACTCTGTCAGTTCCCTCTCCCCCAAGGGGGCGAGGGGGAAAGGGAGCCGATTTGCGTTGTTCTTGAGATCTACATTCACCTCGGGCTTTCAGGGCGATGCACCTCGACCAAACAACTCTGTCAGTTCCCTCTCCCCCAAGGGGGCGAGGGGGAAAGGAAGCCGATTTGCGTTGTTCTTGAGATCTACCTTCACCTCGGGCTTTCAGGTCGATGGACCTCGACCAAACAACTCGGTCAGTTCCCTCTCCCTCTGGGAGAGGGCTAGGGTGAGGGTGCTTTTGCTTTTTCAGGCAGCCTGGGAATAGAAATCGAGCACGCTCACTCCGGTCAGCAAATCGGTCTCGGGCAAATCCGCATGCTGATGCCCGCCCAGCGCGCAATACACCAGCCAATGGCGATCCTGAACATTGAAGGCAAGGCTGCCAACCAGACTTTGCTGGTCGTCGTATGGGGTGATGAGGTACAGGCGATCCTGGTTTTCCGCGTGCAGCATGTCGCATTCCATTCGGGTTTCGAGGCGCGCAGGGTGAAGCATCCACGTGACGATGGCATGACACAGGGCAGCCATCGGTCGATTGTCAGGTTATTTGTCGCAAAGGCTGGGGCAGGTCGCCAGGGTTTGGGTAGAATCCGCGCCGCGGTCGTCGGTCTGGCGTCTGCCACACCGGTTAAGTTCGAGGTCTGTGATGTCGCTGCACTTGATGACGCTGTTTACCGCCCATCCCGCCAAATTGATCAACCTGCTGGCCTTGCTCCTGGCCTTTCCGGGCAGTTGGCTGCTGCACGCGACCCGCCGCCGTGAGCAACGCGCGCAGGCCAGCCTTGCCGCCCAGCGCCAGGCGCAGCCAAATGCCGAGCCGATGCTGGATTGGGCGACGTTGCGCATGAACCGATTTTTCTATCGCTTCGGTTTTGCCTGCCTGGGCCTGGCCCTGATCGTTTCCTGGATCAGCACCCGCTTTTAAAAGCAAATGATCGTCCGATCGCGGCCCGAGCCTTCGGCAGCTCCTGCAGGATGTACATCATTCCCGTGTAGGAGCTGCCGCAGGCTGCGATCTTTTGATCTTGCTCTGAAAAACTACAGCGGCAACCCAGCCTTGACCCGATACTGATTGCGCACCGGCGTCGCATATTGCAGCACCAGATACGGACGATGCTCGGCGGGGCAGGCGTCCAGTCGGCTTTGCCATTCATCCTGCGCCTTGGCCAGTTCGTCGGCCGGGAACACCTCCGCCGCCTTCGGCACGTTCAGTTGCGGATCGGCATCCGCCCACTGCGCGTACGCCAGGTAATGCACCGGGAACAACCGGTAGCCGCCGAGAATCTGCTTGTCCATCTCGAACGCCAATTGCTTGGTGTCCTCGAACACCTCGGTGATCGGCGCGGCAAAGTTCACGTGGACCCGGCCCTTGTAGCCGGTGATGCCCTTGGCAATGCTCACGTCATCTTCGCCCGGCGCCTTGGCGTAGGTGCCGGTGGTGGCGCGGATATACAGCTCGCGGGCCTTGGCCTGATCGCACGGGTCGTACTCATAGCTGATCGACACTGGCGTCACGTTCAACGAACGGATCACTTCGCCGAACGGCTCGTCCTTGCGGCTCATGTGGAACATCTTGAGGATCGCCGACTCGGTACGGTCGTCGCCATCCTTCGCCCGACCTTCAGCCTGAGCAATCCAGATCGACGCGCAATCGTTGCGGATCGAATGGTTGATGTAGGCCGACAGCAGTTGATATGCAGCCATTTTTTCGCGCCGGCCGGTGATCGAACGGTGGACGATGAAGCTCTTGTTCAAACGCATCAGGTCGCTGACAAACGGCTTTTGCAGCAGGTTGTCGCCGATCGCGATGCGCGGCGTCGGCAGACCGGCGTGGTACACGGCGTAGTTGACGAAGGCCGGGTCCATGACGATGTCACGGTGGTTGGCGATGAACAGGTAGGCGCTGCCGGACTTGAATTGCTCGACACCGGTATACGTCACGCCGTCGGTGGCGCGCTCGATGGTGTGGTCGACGTAGAACTCGACTTTGTCCTGTAAGGTAGCCACGGAATTCACGTCGGCAAACTCACGACGCAGCCGATGGGCTATAAGAGGTTTGAGCATCCAGCCGAAGGCACCGGCAAAACGCGGGAAGCGGAAGTGGGTGAGGATATCTAGAAACGCCTTGTCGCCGAGCAGCCTTGCCAGTACCGCAGGTACTTCGCTGTCGTCGTAAGGTCGGATGGCATCGAATTCGCCCATCATGCTCTCTTGTTGGAAACGGCTAGGGTAAGTAAAGGTTTTGATCGAAAACCCGCGGGGCACGGTCTGAAAAGTAGTCAGACAAAAATAGCCCTGCAAATAGACCGGCGATTATACGCACAAGTCACTGGGGAGACCGCGATGCTGGAAACCGCTGAGTATGATTGTCCATATTGCGGGGAAACGATTGAGACTTCCGTTGATCTGTCCGGCGGCGATCAGACTTATATCGAGGATTGCCAAGTGTGCTGCCGACCGATCAAATTCGTCCTGCAGGTGCACGGTGAGGACTGGTTTCTCGAAGTCTTCAGCGAAAACGAGTGAGGGCCGCGTATGCAGCGCATCTACGAACCGGCGAACCTGATGGAAGGCGAGATGCTCAAGGGCATGCTCGCCAATGAAGGAATCGAGGCGCACCTGATCGGCCGTGATCTGGTGGGCGGTACGGGGGAACTGCCGATCTTCGGCCTGCTCGGGTTGTCGGTGGACAACGATCAGGCCGAATACGCCCGTGAACTGATCACCGCGTACAATGCCGCGCTGCCGCTGCCCGGCGACGAACCGGAGAGCTTCCCCGGGACGCTGGTCTGTTAGGCTGACGTTCGTTTGATCAAGAGTCGTGTTGCCCCATGTGTGGACGCTATGCCCTGTTTCGCTGGAACCGCGACTTCGCGGCCCTGCCAGGTTTTCCCGCCGATCAGCAGGCGCAGTGGAACATTTCCCCCAATGATTCGGTGTTGATGCTGCGTGCCGACGAAGACGGCCAGCGCACCTTGGCCCGTGCACGCTGGGGCCTGACGCCGCCGTGGCTGACCGATCTGTCGAAGACCCCGGCCCATGCCCGCGCCGAAACCGTGGCTGAACAACCGATGTTTCGCGAGGCTTTGCGTCTGCGGCGGTGCCTGTTGCCGGCCAACGGCTTTTACGAATGGCGCGGCACCCAGCGCAAGCGCCCGTATTGGCTGACGCCGGGGGAGGGCTCATCGCTGTTTTTCGCGGCGATCTGGGAAGCGTATCCGGTGCAGGAGCAGGTCTGGCTGAGCACGGCGGTGATCACTCAGTCGGCGGCGAGCCAGCGGCGGCCGTTGATTCTTGATGAGGCCGGGCAGGCTGCCTGGCTCGATCCCGAAACGCCGCTGCATGTGTTGCAGGGGCTGCTCGCCAGTGAGCCGGCGGCATTGCGCGAGCGGGTGCTGGCGAATCTGGTGAATGATCCGAAGCTCAATGGGCCGGAGTGCCTGACCCCGGCTTAAGGCATTTAGATCAAAAGCCCCTCACCCCAGCCCTCTCCCGGAGGGAGAGGGGGCCGACCGAGGTGTCTCGCGTCAGACATCGACCTGAAAGAACCAGTCGATTATGGATTCAGCGAGGACCTGCGGGTCGACGGACTTTTGAAGCATCCCCCAATCGGTCCCCTCTCCCTCCG
This sequence comes from Pseudomonas moraviensis subsp. stanleyae, assembly GCF_036283065.1. GTDB lineage: Bacteria > Pseudomonadota > Gammaproteobacteria > Pseudomonadales > Pseudomonadaceae > Aquipseudomonas > Aquipseudomonas stanleyae. Next base: position 439,155 of record NZ_JAADJI010000004.1, on the reverse strand, counting down.
GGAGTGTATGTACCGGAGGGAGAGGGGCCGACCGAGGTGTCTCGCGTCAGACATCGACCTGAAAGAACCAGCCGATTATGGATTCAGCGAGGACCTGCGGGTCAACGGACTTTTGAAGCATCCCCCAATCGGTCCCCTCTCCCTCCGGGAGAGGGCTAGGGTGAGGGGCTCTTGATCTTTCAGACCTTGAACTGGTTGATCAACCGCCGCTGCTGTTCCGCCAGTTTGGTCAACCCGGCGCTCGCCGAACTCGACTCATCCGCACCGCCCGCCACTTCATTCGCCACCTGACCGATATTGATCACGTTGCGGTTGATGTCATCGGCCACTGCACTTTGCTCTTCCGCCGCACTGGCAATCTGCGTGTTCATGTCGTTGATCACCGACACCGCCTGGGTAATCGTCTCCAGCGCCTCGGCCGCTTTCGCCGCGTGCTGAACACTTTCGTCGGTGCGGTTCTGGCTGTCTTCCATCACCCGCACCACATCGCGGGTACCCTGTTGCAACTGCTGGATCATCGCCTGGATTTCTTCAGTGGCTTTCTGGGTTTTCTGCGCCAGATTGCGCACTTCATCGGCGACCACAGCAAAACCGCGACCCTGCTCGCCGGCCCGTGCAGCTTCGATCGCCGCGTTCAGTGCCAGCAGGTTGGTCTGTTCGGCGATCCCGCGAATGGCGGTGAGGATGGCGTTGATGTTTTCGCTGTCCTTGGCCAGCGTCTGCACAACCTCGACAGCCTTGCCGATTTCCACCGCCAGTACGCCGATCGAATTCGATGTGTCGCGGACGATCTGCATGCCCTGGCTGGCGGCCTGATCGGCGTGGCTTGCCGCTTGTGCCGCTTGGGTGGCGTTGCGTGCGACGTCCTGGGCGGTGGCGGTCATTTCCTGCACCGCTGTCGCCACCTGATCGATCTCGGCCATTTGTTTCTGCACGCCGATGTTGGTGCGGATGGCGATGTCGGCGGTGTGTTCCGAGGAATCGCTGACGCTCTGCACCGAGGTCACCACTTGCGTAATCATCGCCTGCAACTTGGCGAGGAAGGTGTTGAAGCCTTTGGCAATCGAACCCAGTTCATCGCTGCGGTCACTGCTCAAACGCCGGGTCAGATCGCCTTCGCCCTGAGCGATGTCATCGAGCATGGCGACCATTTGCTTGAGTGGCCGGGCAATGCCGTGACCCACCAGCCAGATCACCAGCAGGCCGATGCCGGCGATGACCAGACCGACCATGGCCATGCCGAAAGTGTCGGATTTGCGCTGGGCATCGAGGTCGGCCTGGAGGTTTTGCAGATCAGCCATCACCGCATTCAGCGGCAATTGCAGCATCAGCGTCCAGCGCGCGTCGGTCTGGCCGATGCCGAACGGCAGGTACAACTCAATGCGACCCTTGGCCTGATTCACCGAGTAGGTCACCTCGTCGCGCTTCAGATTGGCGAGGTTGCTGGTTTGTTCGGCGTCGAGGATGTCGCTGACCTTTTCGCCGAATTTGCTGGAATCCTTGGTATAGGCAACGATCCGCCCGTTGCCGCCGACCAGCGCCATTTCACCGGCCCCGCTGTAAAGCTTCTGGTTGGCGGCGAGGAGCATGTCCTGAATGAAGTTCACCGAGAGGTCGGCGCCGACGATGCCCTGGAACGCGCCGTTGACCATGATTGGTTCGATGAACGAGGCGAGCATGACGATCTTGTCGCCGACCTTGTAGGGTGCCGGGTCGATCACGCAGGGTTTCTTCGTCTCTTTCGAGCAGAGGTAGTACTCGCTGGCGCGCACGCCCGTGGACAGGGTTTTCTGATCGTCGACATCGGCCAGTTTGTCCACGCCCAGGCTGCCGTCGGTATTGCGGAACCACCACGGCAGGAAGCGCCCGTTGGCCGGATCGATGCCGACCACGGCGCTGCCGATGTAGGCCGCGTCATTGTGGTCCAGCGCATTTTTCTCCCAGCCGATGTAGGTGCCGAGAATCTTCGGATTCTTTTCGACGTTTTCCTTGATCAGGCTGATCAACTGTTCGCGGCTGACGCTCAGGCGCGGCTGGCCATCGGTGCCTGGCGTGCCGAGCAGAGCATTGACGCGAACCAGGCCGCCGGCGATCAGCAGCGGCGCTTCGAGTTCGCGCTGGATCTGGCTGACCTGGGTCTGCGCCAGCGAGGTCAGGCGCTGCTCGATCACTTGCTCGAACTGCGCCTGGGTACGCTGTTGCACCATTTCTTGAGTGCGAGCCCCGGAGAACAGCGCGTACAGCACCAGCGCCGCGACCACGCTGAGAACGATGGCGCCGGCCAGGGCGGCGACGGAAAACTGGATCGACTTGAACTTCATGGGAGCTCCGCACGCAAGAGGACAATCTGCGAGGGATTTATCGGCGGAGTGTGCGGGGCCATGAGAGACGTTGGTCGGAATCGCCGCGCGATGTCGCTGCTGGATCGGTACACGGCGGATTCAATGCGCGTTGAGGAATTTCCACCGCGTCTTGCGGCCATAGCTGAATTTACACGCAATGCGTCCGTTGTATCTGGCGCCAATACGTTTAGCCGCCTAGGATACGCCTCAGGTTTTCAGGGAGCTTTTGAATGAACAAGACATTAAAGGTAAGTGCTTTGAGCGCAGCGCTGCTGCTGGCCGGTTGTCAGTCGGTCAACACCACCAGCGGCGGTGCCGTCGGCGTGGAGCGCAAGCAGTACATGTTCAGCATGCTGTCCTCGCAAGAGGTCGACCAGATGTACGCGCAGTCGTATCAGAAGACCGTCGGCGAGGCGTCGAGCAAAGGTGTGCTGGACAAGACCAGCCCGGAAGCCAAGCGCGTGCAGACTATCGCCAACCGTTTGATCGCCCAGGCGCCGACCTTCCGCCCGGACGCAGCGCAGTGGCAATGGGAAGTCAATCTGATCAAGAGCGATGAGCTCAACGCCAATTGCGGTCCTGGCGGCAAGATCATTTTCTACACCGGGCTGATCGACAGCCTGAAACTCACCGACGATGAAATTGCCGCGGTCATGGGCCATGAAATCGCCCACGCCCTGCGCGAGCACGGTCGTGAGGCGATGTCCAAGGCCTATGGCATGGAAATGGCCAAGCAGGGCGCCGGTGCCTTGTTCGGTCTGGGTCAGGACAGCCTGGCGCTGGCCGACACCGTGGCCAACTACGGCATGACCTTGCCCAACAGCCGCGCCAACGAAAACGAAGCTGACCTGATCGGCCTGGAACTGGCCGCCCGCGCCGGTTACAACCCGAACGCGGCGATCACCCTGTGGGACAAGATGAGCAAGGCGTCCGAGGGCGCGCCACCTGAATTCATGAGCACTCACCCGGCCTCGAGCAGCCGGATCGCCGCGTTGCAGGCAGCGATTCCGAAGGTGATGCCACTGTACGAAAAAGCGCCGAAGTCCTGAATAGAGCAGTTACAAGCTTCAAGCGGCAAGCTACAAGTCAAAGCAGACTCGCTGGGCTTGCAGCTTGCAGCTTGCAGCTTGAAGCTTGAAGCTTGAAGCTGCTTCAAACCCATCCACTGCTCTGCATCGCTTTATAAACCGCAACAATAGCCAGAATCATGAACGCCGAAGCCGCGAGGCGGCGGATCAGGGTCAGCGGCAGTTTGTCTGCGGCAAAGTTGCCCGCCAGTACCACCGGCACGTTGGCAATCAGCATGCCCACGGTGGTGCCGATAATCACCAGCCACAGTTCCGGGTATTGCGCGGCGAGCATCACCGTGGCGATCTGCGTTTTGTCGCCGATTTCCGCGAGGAAGAACGCGATCAGCGTGGTCAGGAACGGCCCGAACTTGCGCGCCGTGCTGGCTTCGTCGTCATCCATTTTGTCTGGGACCAGGGTCCACAGTGCCGTAGCAGCGAAGCTGGCGGCAAGGATCCAGTGCAGGACGGCGTCGGAGAAGAAACTGCCGAACCAGGCACCTACCGCACCGGCTGCTGCGTGGTTGGCCAGGGTCGCGGCGACAATCCCGGCAATGATCGGCCAGGGTTTGCGGAAGCGAGCGGCGAGAATCAGCGCGAGCAGTTGCGTCTTGTCGCCGATTTCGGCCAAGGCAACGATTGCGGTGGGAACGAGTAACGAGTCCAGCATCAGGGATTTCCTAAGGGGCGGGTCGACACGGCTATGACACGTACAGCCTTCCCGCCCCGGGTAAGGTGTGCGTGTCATAGGTCTTGTCAAACCCTGCGATCCGTCTGGTGCGGACGCTTGGGTCGCATACGCCATGATCTGAGGATCAAGTATGTTGACGTATGCCGGACGAGCTTGGCGCTCGTGGGAGACTACTCCCCTAGGACGGAGCGGATTCTGCCTAGGCAAATCCGATTGGGCAAGAACAAATTTTCAACCGCGCTTGGCCCGATAAATCCGGAAACCATTGCCTTCAGCCTTGATCGCACACACACCCAGGTGCTCCTCGATCAGTGGTTGATACTTTAGGAAGCTATTCGCCACGAGACGAAGTTCGCCACCGTTTTTCAGATGTTTCGCCGCTTTTCGCAGCAGATTCTCGGTGGCGAAATAATCGGTGTGCACGCCGACATGGAACGGCGGATTGCTCAGGATCGCGCTCAAACCCATCGGCGCGGCGTCGATGCCGTCACCGGTCAACACTTCCGCTTCCAGGCCGTTGGCGGCCAGGGTCAGACGGCTGCTGGCGGCGGCGAACGCGTCGACATCCAGCAACGTGACCTGATTGTGCGGATAGCGACGTTTCACCGCAGCCCCGAGCACGCCGGCGCCGCAACCGAAATCGAGCAGATGACCGCTCGGCAGTTTGTCCAGATGCTCCAGCAGCAGGGCGCTGCCGCGATCCAGCCGACCGTGGCTGAACACGCCCGGCAGGCTGATGACTTTCAACGGCCCTTCGGCCAGCGGCAGTTCGTAAGTCTGCGCCAGGCTTTCCAGGGATTTCGCTTCCGGCGCATTGGCCACGGTGACTTGCCAGAGCTGACAGTGACGAGCGCTGTCGAGTTTGCGCGGTTTGCCGAACGGATTGAGCTGTTTGGAGGCGCCTTCGATGCCGCTGCGTTTTTCCCCGACCAGAAACACCTCGCGCCCGGCCAGACGCGACGCCACGGCGTTGAGAATGTAGTCGGTGAGGTCCTTGGACTTGGGCAGAAACACCACAGCGCTGTCGAATTCGCGCTCCGGGACATTCACGCCGAACTGGCTGCGGCCTTCGAAACGTGCGTCCAGTGCGGCTTGATCGCCCGCGTGCCAGCACCAGCCGAACGCGTTGGGCAGACGCCCGAGCAAATCGTCGGCGGGCAGGCCGGCCAACAGCAGCGAACCCTGGAATAACTCGGCCTGACGAAGCAGTACTTCACTGCGCGGATCCATAACTGCTCCTTGGAAAAAAGTGCCGCAGTTTATCAACTGACGACTCGCAGCGCCTCACCGCTGAAGAACGCCTGGGCGTTTTCGCTCAGTTGGCCGACGATACGCTGGCGTGCCTCGCGACTGCCCCAGGCGTTGTGCGGCGTGACGATCAGGCGCGGAATATCGGCGGCGAGCAGCGGATTGCCCTGGGTTGGGGGCTCGACACTCAACACATCGGTGGCCGCGCCACCGAGGTGACCACTGCGCAAGGCGTCGGCCAGCGCCTGCTCATCGATCAGGCCGCCGCGAGCGGTATTGACCACGAACGCACCGGGCTTCATCGACGCCAGTTCGTGGGCACCGATGAAATGCCGGGTGTGCTCGTTGAGCGGGCAGTGCAGGGTGAGTGCGTCGATCTGTGGCAGCAGTTGCTCCAGTGGCAAGCGATCCGGCCGCGCCGGGCGCCCGGGAATCTGCCCGAGCAACACGCGCATGCCGAACGCTTCGGCCAACCGCGCCACGGCGCCACCGAGTTCGCCATGCCCAAGCAGGCCGAGGGTTTTGCCTTGCAGTTCGACGATCGGGTAGTCGAGCAGGCAGAACTGTTTCGCCTGTTGCCAGCGGCCTGCGCCCACAGCTTTCTGATAGTCGGCCAGGCGCGTGGCGAGGTTGAGCAACAGCATGATCGTGTGTTGCGCCACCGACGGGGTGCCGTATGCCTGGCAATTGCACACGGTGATGCCGTGGGCGCGCGCGGCAGTGAGGTCGACATTGTTGGTGCCGGTGGCGCTGATCAGGATCAGTTTCAGTTGCGGATTGGCAGCCATCGCGGCCGCATCGATCACGACTTTATTGGTGATCGCTACGCTGGCGCCTTGCAGGCGTTCGCTGACCTGTTCCGGCGAAGTCTGGGCGAACAGTTGCAGATCACTGAAGCATTCACGCAACGGACCGAGGTCCAGATCGCCGAGATCCAGCGAAGGGTGATCAAGGAATACCGCGCGGCGCGTGTTCGTCATCAACTGTACCTTTTGTGCTGTGAGCGGAGGGCGTACTCTGCCGAGCCTACCAGATGAAACAATTGGTTACTCGACGCCGAGATGCCTTGAACATTTGTGGGAGCGAGCCTGCTCGCGAAAGCTCTGGCCCATTCAACATCTCTGTTGGCTGACTCAGCGCTTTCGCGAGCAGGCTCGCTCCCACAGGGAAAGCATTCGGCAAGTGAGCCCAATTTGGACATTCAAATCCCGAGGAGCCCCCATGTACTGGACCGAGTTCTTGACCGTTGCGCTGATCCATCTGCTCGCCGTCGCCAGCCCCGGGCCGGACTTTGCCGTGGTGGTGCGCGAGAGCGTGACCCATGGGCGTCGCGCCGGCACTTGGACCGCGCTGGGCGTGGGCTCGGCGATTTTCCTGCATGTCGGCTATTCGTTGCTCGGTATCGGTCTGATCGTGTCGCAATCGATCGTGCTGTTCAACGCGTTGAAGTGGGCAGCAGCGGCTTACTTGCTGTACATCGGCTTCAAGGCCTTGCGCGCGCAACCGGCGAAAACCGTCACCGATGATCTGCACAAGGAAGCCGGCGTGCGCACTGCGCGTGGCGCGTTTACCTCGGGCTTCGTCACCAACGGCCTGAACCCGAAAGCCACGCTGTTTTTCCTCTCGCTGTTCACCGTGGTGATCAACCCGCACACACCGCTGACCGTGCAGGCCGGTTACGGCGTTTACCTGGCGGTGGCGACGGCCATCTGGTTCTGCCTGGTGGCGATGCTGTTCAGCCAACAACGCGTGCGCGCCGGCTTCGCCCGCATGGGCCACTGGTTCGACCGCACCATGGGCGCGGTGCTGATTGCTCTCGGCGTGAAAATCGCATTCACCGAGATGCACTAAGAACTGGCGGCGATCAACTGTGGGAGCGAGCCTGCTCGCGAAAGCTCTCGGCCAGTCACCAAAGATGTCGACTGACCTGACGCCTTCGCGAGCAGGCTCGCTCCCACAGGTCGTGTTTTCTTTCACATCAGCCCGAGATGCTGGCGCAAAGCTAGCATTTGCACGGCTCTGCAAATCATTCCTTTGGCTGATTTGACTGTCATGCAGGCGCACTAGAGTACGAATCTCTCAGCCAACACCGTGCAGTCAGAAAAGGGATTCTTATGTTGCAGACTCGGGTCATTCCGCCGGCCGATGGGGCCTACCAGTATCCATTGCTGATCAAACGGCTGCTGATGTCCGGCGCCCGTTACGAGAAAACCCGCGAAATCATCTACCGCGACCAGTTGCGCTACAGCTATCCGACCCTGATAGAACGCGTTGCGCGGCTGGCCAACGTGCTCACGGCTGCCGGGGTGAAGGCCGGTGACACCGTGGCGGTGATGGACTGGGACAGCCACCGTTACCTGGAATGCATGTTTGCCATTCCAATGATTGGCGCGGTGATTCATACGATCAACGTGCGCCTGTCGCCGGAGCAGATCCTTTACACCATGAACCACGCCGAGGACCGCTTCGTGCTGGTCAACAGCGAGTTCGTCGGGCTCTACCAGGCCATCGCGCCGCAACTGACTACGGTCGAAAAAACCCTGCTGCTGACCGATCTCCCGGAGAAAACCGCAGAGCTGCCCAACCTCGTCGGCGAATACGAGCAACTGCTGGCCGCTGCGAGTGCGCAATACGACTTCCAGGACTTCGACGAAAATTCGGTCGCCACCACGTTCTACACTACGGGCACCACCGGCAACCCGAAAGGCGTGTATTTCACCCATCGGCAACTGGTGCTGCACACCATCGGCGTGGCGACGATCATGGGTTCGATCGACAGCGTGCGCCTGCTCGGCACCAACGATGTGTACATGCCGATCACGCCGATGTTCCACGTTCACGCCTGGGGTTTGCCGTACGTGGCGACCATGCTCGGGCTCAAGCAGGTCTATCCGGGGCGTTACGATCCGGAGTATCTGGTGGAGTTGTGGCGCAAGGAGAAGGTCACCTTTTCCCACTGCGTGCCGACCATTTTGCAGATGCTGCTCAACGCCAAAGCCGCGCAGGGTGCCGACTTCGGCGGCTGGAAAATCGTCATCGGCGGCAGCGCGCTCAATCGCAGCCTGTATGAAAACGCCAAGGCGCGCGGCATTCAGCTGACCGCAGCGTACGGCATGTCGGAAACCGGGCCGCTGGTGTCCTGCGCGCACCTTAACGATGAATTGATGGCCGGGACTGAAGACGAGCGCACCACGTATCGGATCAAGGCCGGGGTGCCGGGGCCATTGGTCGAAGCGGCGATTGTCGACGGCGAGGGCAACTTCCTCCCGGCCGACGGCGAGACCCAGGGCGAACTGGTGCTGCGCGCGCCGTGGCTGACCGAAGGTTATTTCAACGAGCCGCAGAAGGGCGCCGAGCTCTGGGCCGGCGGCTGGCTGCACACCGGGGACGTCGCCACGCTCGACAGCATGGGCGTGATCGATATTCGTGATCGCATCAAGGATGTGATCAAGACCGGCGGCGAGTGGATCTCCTCTCTCGACCTCGAAGACCTGATCAGCCGCCATGCGGCGGTACGCGAAGTAGCAGTGGTGGGCATTGCCGACCCGCAGTGGGGCGAGCGTCCGTTTGCCTTGCTGGTGGTGCGCGAAGGGCAGGTGATCGGCGCACGGGAACTGAAGGAACACCTCAAGCCATTCGTCGAGCTCGGGCACCTGAGCAAGTGGGCGATTCCCAGTCAGATCGCCCTTGTTACCGAAATTCCCAAGACCAGTGTCGGCAAGCTCGACAAGAAGCGCATCCGCCTCGACATCACCGAATGGCAGGCCAACAACAGCACCTTTCTTTCGACTCTTTGAGTACCCGGTGGCGCGCCGAAACCGGCGCGCCAGACACACCAAGCAAGCGCTTGGCTTGTGAAATCTAAAAAATCAGCCATCCTTGCCGTGCCGACTTGTGTCGGACTGGCGAAAGGACTGTTCCAGAGTGGTTGGCGGCTGCAAATCACACTTTAGAGGGATCAAGCACTACCACCCGCTGGCTATAGTCCGCTCAAGGACTTTTTGAAAACGGAGCACACGCACTGATCGGGGCGAGCAACTCTGGAACGATTTCGGGCAGCCCTGGCGCCCGGTCCTCCACAGCGTTTTTAAAAGTACTCACTGCCATAACAATAATGCACATGGAGTAGCGTCGATGACCTCAGCAAACCAGTTCTGGCGCCGGGCGAAACTGCCTCTGGCAGTCAGTCTTGCCTCCTCGCTCGCCGGGCCTGCATTCGGCGTCAGTTTCAACGTCGGTGAAATCGAAGGGCAGTTCGACTCGTCCCTGTCGATCGGTGCCAGTTGGTCCACGCAGAGCCCGAACAAGAACCTCATCGGCGTCAACAACGGCGGCCATGGCCTGTCCCAGACCTCCGATGACGGTCACGCCAACTTCAAGAGCGGCGAAACCTTCTCGAAGATCTTCAAGGGTATCCATGACCTTGAACTGAAATACGGCGACACCGGCGTGTTCGTCCGTGGCAAATACTGGTACGACTTCGAACTGAAGGACGAGAGCCGCCAGTTCAAGGACATCAGCGACAGCAACCGCAAAGAGGGCGCCAAGTCCTCCGGCGGGCAGATCCTCGACGCCTTCGTCTACCACAACTACGCGATCGCCGATCAGCCGGGCTCCGTGCGTCTGGGCAAGCAGGTAGTGAGCTGGGGTGAAAGTACCTTCATCGGCGGCGGCATCAACTCGATCAACCCGATCGACGTCTCCGCGTTCCGTCGTCCGGGCGCCGAGATCAAGGAAGGCCTGATTCCGGTCAACATGTTCTACGTGTCCCAGAGCCTCACCGATAACCTTTCGGCAGAAGCGTTCTATCAACTGGAATGGGACCAGACCGTTGTCGACAACTGCGGCACCTTCTTCTCTCAGCCGGACATCGTTGCCGATGGTTGCGACAACAATCTGCGCGTGCTGAACAAGCGTTCGCAGATTCCGGCCATTGCTTTGGGGCCGTTGGCCGCCAACGGTGTGAACGTTGACGAAGAGGGCGTGCTGGTGCGCCGTGGTCCGGACCGTGACGCGCGCGACAGCGGGCAGTGGGGCGCGTCCCTCAAATACATGTTCGAGCCACTCGATACCGAGTTCGGCGCCTACTTCATGAACTACCACAGCCGTGCGCCGATCTTCAGCGCCACCGGTGCACCGCAATCGGTGTACAACACCGCCGCCGCGCTGCCGGGGCCGTTCGCCGCGCTCGCACCGCTGCTGGTCGCGGGCAACTCCAATTACTTCATCGAATACCCGGAAGACATTCGTCTCTACGGTCTGAGCTTCTCCACCACCCTGCCTACCGGTACGGCGTGGAGCGGTGAGATCAGCTACCGTCCGAACGCGCCGGTGCAACTGAATTCCACCGACATCCTGTTTGCCGGCGTACGCCCATTGGGCGGCGCGCTGACCAACGCTTCGCTGCTCACTGGCGTACCGGGTCAGGACCTGCACGGCTATGAGCGCAAGGAAATCACCCAACTGCAAACCACCTTCACGCACTTCTTCGATCAGGTCATGGGCGCCAGCCGTCTGACCCTCGTCGGTGAAGTCGGCGCGACCTATGTCGGTGGCCTGGAAAGCCGCTCCGACAAGCGTTATGGCCGCGATCCGGTCTACGGTCCGGGTGAGTTGCCGGCCACTGGCGGTATCGACACCTGTGCCAACATCCTCAACAACAGCACCATCAACGGCGCCGGTCCTGGTTCGCCGCAGAACAACCGCAGCCGCAATTGCGAGAACGACGGTTTCACCACTTCGATGTCGTGGGGCTACCGTGGCCGGGCAATCTGGGAATACAACGACGTGTTTGCCGGTGTGAACCTCAAGCCGAACGTGGCCTGGTCCCACGACGTCAGCGGTTACTCGCCAGGCCCTGGCGGCAACTTCGAGGAAGGTCGCAAAGCGGTCAGCCTGGGCGTCGATGCCGAGTACCAGAACACCTACACCGCGAGCCTGGCCTACACCAATTTCTTCGACGGCAAGTACACCACCGTGGATGACCGCGACTTCGTGGCGCTCAGCTTCGGCGTGAACTTCTAAGCACTGTATTTCAGGACGAACGAATTTATGAAAATAACAAAGAGTCTGTTCCACGCCGGTGTTCTGGGCCTGTCGCTGCTGGCGACCAGTGTCATGGCGGCGGTGCCTGCTGCCGAAGCGGATAAACTGGGCAAGAGCCTCACGCCGATGGGCGCGGAAATGGCCGGTAACGCCGACGGTTCGATCCCCGCGTGGAAACCGCTGCCGAAAAATGCCGGCAGCGTCGACAGCAAGGGCTTCCTGTCCAACCCTTACGCCAGTGAGCAGCCGCTGTTCACCATCACCGCCAAGGACGTAGACAAGTACAAGGACAAGCTTGCCCCGGGCCAGTACGCGATGTTCAAGCGCTACCCGGAAACCTTCAAGATGCCGGTCTATCCGTCCCACCGCGGTGCCACCGTGCCGGATGACGTATTCGCCGCCATCAAGAAAAACGCCACCAGCACCAACCTGGTATCGGGCGGCAACGGTCTGGAAAACTTTGATACCGCCGTGCCGTTTCCGATCCCGAAAACCGGTGTGGAAGTGATCTGGAACCACATCACCCGCTATCGCGGCGGCAGCGTGACCCGTCTGGTGACCCAGGCCACTCCGCAACCGAACGGCTCGTACAGCCTGGTGTACTTCCAGGATCAGTTCGTGTTCCGCGACAAGATGAAAGACTACGATCCGGCGAACCCGGGCAACATCCTGTTCTACTTCAAGCAGAAAGTGACCGCGCCGGCGCGGCTGGCCGGTGGCGTACTGTTGGTGCACGAAACCCTGGACCAAGTGAAAGAGCCGCGTTCGGCGTGGGTCTACAACGCCGGTCAGCGTCGGGTGCGTCGTGCACCGCAAGTGTCGTATGACGGCCCGGGTACTGCCGCCGACGGTCTGCGTACTTCCGACAACCTCGACATGTACAACGGTGCGCCGGATCGTTACGACTGGAAGCTCGAAGGCAAGAAAGAGATGTACATCGCCTCCGACAGCTACAAGCTCGACGATCCGAAACTGAAGTACTCGGACATCATCAAGGCCGGTCACATCAACCAGGACCTGGCACGTTACGAGCTGCGCCGCGTCTGGCATGTCACCGCGACCCTGAAGGAAGGTCAGCGCCACATCTACGCCAAGCGTGACTTCTACATTGACGAGGACACCTGGCAAGCCGCGGTGATCGACCACTACGACGGTCGTGGCCAACTGTGGCGCGTAGCCGAGGCGCATGCCGAGAACTACTACGACAAGCAAGTGCCGTGGTACGCCCTCGAAACCCTCTACGACCTGCAGTCCGGCCGTTATCTGGCACTGGGCATGAAGAACGAAGAGAAGCAGGCCTATGACTTCGGCTTCACCGCCACCACCAGCGACTTCACCCCGGCCGCTCTGCGTCAGGACGGTGTGCGCTAAACCTGGGTAAACCGAGGCCGCATCCTCATGAAAACGCCCCGGCCGGTTCGGGGCGTTTTTTTGCGTGCGGGTTTACGCCGCACCACTCATGTAGGAGCTGACGAAGGCTGCGATCTTTTGACTTTGCCTTTGTAACAGCAAAAGCGAGATCAAAAGATCGCAGCCTTCGGCAGCTCCTACAGGGGAGGGTCGTAGTGGATGCAGGCTTTTTGTAGCCATTTGTAGCAGCTACCTTCATTACCTCTTCGTTTAAGGCTAGGCTGCGGACATCTGCAACGCCGCCAATCGCCTTCGAACAAGAGCCGGCCATGACTGATCTGTCCCCACTTCCGGGTCCCGCAAGCATCACCGTCGCAGCACTGGACGGGCGTTTTTTCCGCCCGCCGCTGCCTGATGGCTATGTCTTGCGGCCACGCCTTTGCCAGCGTCTGCAGGCCGGGCTCGGTGGTCGGTTGCTGCTGGTGAGCGCCCCGGCGGGGTTCGGCAAGAGCTCGCTGGCGGTGGAGTTCTGTCAGAGTCTGCCGGCGCACTGGCAAAGTCTATGGTTGGGTTTGAGTCCGCGTGACAGTGATCCCGGACGTTTTCTTGAGCGCTTGCTTGAAGGTCTGCAAGATTATTTTCCGGCCTTGGGCGCTGGTGCCCTCGGCCTGTTGAAAATGCGTCAGCGTCATCAGCCGTTTGCTTTCGAAGAGTGGCTCGACGGTCTGCTCGATGAGCTGGTGCTGCATCTCGATCCTGCTGCACCGCTGCTGCTGGTGCTCGACGACTACCACCTCGCCCAAGGGCCGGTGCTGGATCGTTGTCTGCAATTCTTCCTCAATCATTTGCCCGATGGCTTGCTGGTGATGGTCACCAGTCGGCAGCGCCCGGACTGGCATCTGGCGCGTCTGCGCCTGTCGCGGCAGTTGCTCGAGCTGCACGAACAGGATTTGCGCCTGACCCACGACGAAGCCCTGACCCTGCTCGATCGCCACAGCAGCTCACTGCGCGGCGAAGCACTGGAAAACCTGATCCAGCGCAGCGAAGGCTGGGTCGCCGGCCTGCGCTTCTGGCTGTTGGCGGCAGCCGAGGCGGGCGGCGATGCTGCACTGCCGCAAGCGCTGAACGGCGGAGAAGGGCTGATACGCGACTACCTGCTCGAAGAAGTCATCGATTGCCTGCCAGCCGAGGTGCAATCCTTCCTCTACGAAACCGCCCCGCAGGAACGCTTTTGCAGCGAACTGTGCGACGCTGTGCGCGAAGCCCATGACAGCGCGGAAATCCTGCGCTTTCTGCTTGCCCATCAGGTGTTTCTGGTGCCGCTGGACGAGCACGGTCACTGGTACCGCTATCACCATTTGTTCTCCGACTTGTTGCGCAGCCGGCCGATCGCCCAGGCGATGGTGCCCACCGCCACCCTGCATTTGCGCGCCTGCCGCTGGTTCAACGCACAGGGCTTGCTCGACGAAGCGGTGGAGCAGGCCCTGCGTGCAGGGCATCTCGATGTCGCGGCGAACCTGGTGCAGAACCTGTCCGAAGAACAGCTGCTCGCCGAGCAGAACGTCGGCATGCTGCTGCGTTGGAAAATGGATTTGCCCGACAGCCTGCTGATCAGCACGCCACGGCTGATCGTGCTGTACAGCTGGGCACTGGGCCTGGCCTGTCAGCTCGACGCCGCTGAAGAATTGGCCAGCCATTTGAGCCGCTTCCTGCCAGCACCTTCAGCCACGGCGCAGAAATCCATGCTGGCGCAGTGGCTGGCGCTGAGCGGGATCATCGCTCGCGGACGCGGCCATCGCGAACTGACCTTGCGCTATTGCAGCGAGGCGCTGGAGAGCCTGCCGGCCAAGCGTTATGGCCAGCGGCTGATGTGCCTGTCGACCTTGTCCAATCTGGCGATCGCCGACGGCGATCTGTGGCGCGCCCGTGGGCTGAACCGTGAATCCCTCGAGCTGGCGCAACGGGTCGGCAATCCATTATTCGAAGCACTGGCGCATTACGACAGGGCGCGGGTTCTGCAATCGCGGGGCGAGATTCTGCGTGCGCTGGATGAAGTGCATCAGGGTCTGGAACGCTTGCGTGGCCTGTCGCCGCAACGACTGTACGCCGTACGCGCGCGGCTGACGCTGTACGAAGGTTTTCTGCTGGCGATGCGTTTGCAGCCGCAGGCCGCACGCGTACGTCTGCTCGCCGGGATTGGCGAGGCGCGGGCCTGTCGCGACATCAGCGTGCTGATCGGCCACTGCGTGATCGCTCGCCTGGACGGGGCCAGTGGTGAGTTCGCCAAGGCCTTCGCCGAACTCGCCGAAGCCGAACGCCTGATGCACATCTGGGACGTGCCGCCGATCTACTATCTGGCGATGATCACCCTGGTCAAATGCGAACTATGGCTGGCCCAGGGCCGCATCGATCTCGCCGAGGCATGGCTCGCACGATTGGGCCAGACCTACACCGGCGAACACGCGGCCGCACCGCCGGAGTTTCATCCACAGCTGCCGCTGCATGTGGAACTGCAACAGGCGCTGCTCGATTTGATTCAGGGGCAACCGATGCTCGCCGAAGGGCGATTGAACGTGTTGCATGAAAACGGCCAGCAGACCGGGCGGCAGTTGCTCAGCGTAATGGCGTTGACGCAGAAGGTGGCGCTGCTACTGGCGAGTGGACGCGAGCCCGAAGCGCGCAAAACCTTGAATCTGGCGCTGGAAGCTGCTGCCGGCGGGGTCTATCAACCTTTCGATGCACTGCTCAAAAGCCATGCCGACTGGCTGCGAGGCCAGTTGCAGGCAACCACTGGCAACGCCGTGAGCCAGCAATTGCTCACGCATTTCCCGGCTGCGGCACCGCGCCCGACAATGGAAAGCTCAGCGACCGAACAACTCAGCAGCCGTGAACTGGCCGTACTGCGCCTGATCGCTCAGGGCTGTTCCAATCAGGAAATCAGCGAGCAGTTGTTCATCTCGCTGCACACCGTGAAAACCCACGCCAGCCATATCAACAGCAAGCTGGGCGTCGAGCGGCGTACCCAGGCAGTGGCGCGGGCAAAGGCGTTGGGGTTATTGCTTTAGCAACGGTAAAATTTGCTATCGGCCGTTGCCAACAATGTTGACCCTTGTCCAGGATTTTCCATGACCACGCCAAGCCCTGCGCTTATCCGCGATACCTTCCCCGTCGGCCCGTTGCAGTGCAACTGCACGATCATCGGCGACCCAATCACAAAAAAAGCCATCGTCGTCGATCCGGGCGGCAATCCCGACCTGATCATGGCGCGACTTGATGCCCATGGCCTGAAAGTCGTCAGCATCATCCATACCCACGCTCATCTCGATCACTTTCTCGCCTCGGGGCAGATGAAGGAGAAAACCGGTGCGACCCTGCATCTGCACAAGGAAGACCAGTTCCTCTGGGACAATCTGGAGATGCAATGCCAGATGTTCGGCGTGCCGTACACGCCGGTGCCGTCGCCAGATCGATGGTTGAGCGATGACGAAGAACTGGCCTGCGGCTGCGGCGTGGCACTGCATACGCCGGGGCATACGCCAGGCTCCATGAGCTTTTGGTTTTCCGAGGCTAAGCTGTTGATAGCCGGCGACACGTTGTTTCGTCGCGGGGTAGGGCGTACGGATTTGTGGGGCGGCGATCAGGCGACCATCGTGCGTTCGATCAAGCAGCGGCTGTACACGCTGGACGAAGACGCGACGGTTGTCACCGGGCACGGCCCGGATACGCGTCTGGGTGATGAGATGCGCGAGAACCCGTTTGTGCGTGCCTGAATTTTTTGTCACGGGTGTGCGGCGGAATTTTTGCGCATTGTCATGATCCAACGCCCGCGCAGGTCCATTGGTTGATCAGTGGCCACTGCACCACAGAATGCAAAAAAACCAGGAGCTCTCCATGTTCACCACGCGTCGTTTGATTATTGTCGCTACTGCCGTGGCCGTGCTGTCCGGCTGCGCCTCGCCCAACCCGTATGACAATCAGGGTCAGGCCGACGGTGGCTCGCAAGGCATGAGCAAAACCGCCAAATACGGTGGCCTCGGTGCGCTGGCAGGCGCTCTCGCCGGTGCCGCCATCGGCCACGACAACCGTGGCAAGGGCGCCTTGATCGGCGCTGCTGTCGTCGGTGCCTCCGCCGCCGGCTACGGCTATTACGCCGACCAGCAGGAAAAGAAACTGCGCGCGAGCATGGCCAACACCGGCGTTGAAGTGCAGCGTCAGGGCGATCAGATCAAGCTGATCATGCCGGGCAACATCACTTTTGCCACCGATTCGGCAAACATCGCGTCCAGCTTCTATCAACCGCTGAACAACCTGGCCAACTCGCTGAAAGAGTTCAACCAGAACCAGATCGAAATCGTCGGTTACACCGACAGCACCGGTAGCCGCCAGCACAACATGGACCTGTCCCAGCGTCGTGCGCAGAGCGTGGCAACCTACCTGACCTCGCAAGGCGTCAGCGGTGCCAACCTGTCGGCTCGTGGCGCCGGTCCGGATAACCCGATTGCCAGCAACGGTGACGTCAATGGCCGCGCGCAGAACCGCCGGGTCGAAGTCAACCTGAAGGCGATTCCGGGCCAGCAGTATGGTGGTCAGCAGCAACAGCCGGGTACGGTGCAGCAGTATCCGTAAGCGATTGCCTGGATGAAGAAATGCCCGGTCTTGTGATCGGGCATTTTTTTATGTCATCGGTGGGGACCCTTTCGCGAGCAGGCTCGCTCCCACATTTGAAATGCATTCCCCCTGTGGGAGCGAGCCTGCTCGCGAAGAGGCCGGCACAGGCACCGAAGATCCAGATACAAAAAAGCCCCCGGACACATCACTGTCCGGGGGCTTTTTGTTTGCAGCGAAGACCGCTTACTTCTTCAAACCGTAATGCTCATCGAGCATGCCCGGCGAGTTCGGATTCTTCGGTGCATAGTCACGCGGCGGCTCCTGATCGCGCGGTGGCGTCAGGCGTTCGCGTGGTGCCTGCGCCGCGTCGGCGTGCAGGGCGGCGATCAGACGCTGGCGGGTCTGCTCGTCCAGGGCCAGACGATTGGCGCCCTCAGCGAGATGATCCTGCACTTCCTGATAGCTCTGAGTGAGCTTCTTGACCAGCATCGCGGTGCTGTTGAAGTGGGTGACCACTTCGTTCTGGTAACTGTCGAAACGCTCCTGGATATCATCCAGTTGACGCTGCGTACGGCTCGGTGCGGCGTTCGGCGCAACGCGCGCGATCAGGAATCCAATGGCGACACCCACAACCAGGGCAAGAGTCGGTAACAACCAAACTAAGAGCGAGTGTTCCACGAGTCCTTCCTCTATAAACGGCTTTGCTTTACGTTAACGGCTCGAACCTGCGCTGTATACCGCGATTCACTCGCAATAGATTGGCACAGACAATTTGCTAGACGAGTCGACCCGATTCGAGGTCACGGAGTTCCTCCCTTGCTGATGCGTGAAACCCCTGTAGTGATTGATGGCCCGGTGGGTCAATTGGAAAGCCTTTACCTGGATAACGAGCAGCCGCGCGGCATCGCGCTGATCTGCCATCCGAACCCGGTGCAGGGCGGCACCATGCTCAACAAGGTCGTCTCGACCCTGCAGCGCACCGCGCGCGACGCAGGCCTGATCACCTTGCGCTTCAACTATCGCGGCGTCGGCGCCAGCCAGGGCACGCACGATATGGGCACGGGTGAAGTCGATGATGCCCAGGCCGCCGCCGCATGGCTGCGCGAAAAACACCCGCACCTGCCGCTGACCCTGTTCGGTTTCTCCTTCGGCGGATTTGTTGCAGCAAGTCTCGGCGGCCGTCTCGAAGCCCAGGGCGTGCAGCTTGAGCATCTGTTCATGGTCGCGCCGGCGGTGATGCGTCTGGGCGAGCAGGATCACCTGCCGCAGCACGGCGCGTTGACCGTGATCCAGCCGGAAACCGACGAAGTCATCGATCCGCAACTGGTTTACCAATGGTCCGAACAACTCCAGCGCCCCCATGAGCTGCTGAAAGTGGCAGAATGCGGACACTTTTTTCACGGCAAGCTGACCGATCTCAAGGATCTGCTGCTGCCGCGTCTCTCGAATTGATTGCAGTCTGACAAGCGATTACCCATGACCAACCGTACCCGCATTCTCACCGGCATCACCACCACCGGCACGCCGCATCTGGGCAACTACGCTGGCGCGATCCGCCCGGCAATCCTCGCCAGCCGCGACAGCCAGGCCGATTCGTTCTACTTCCTGGCCGATTACCATGCCCTGATCAAATGCGATGACCCGCTGCGCATCCAGCGCTCGCGTCTGGAAATCGCCGCGACGTGGCTGGCCGGTGGCCTCGATGTCGATCGCGTAACCTTCTACCGCCAGTCCGACATCCCGGAAATCCCCGAGCTGACCTGGCTGCTGACTTGCGTCGCGGCCAAGGGCCTGCTCAACCGCGCGCACGCCTACAAGGCCTCGGTGGACAAGAACGTTGAGACGGGTGAAGACCCGGATGCCGGTATCACCATGGGCCTCTACAGCTATCCGGTACTGATGGCCGCGGACATCCTGATGTTCAACGCGCACAAGGTGCCGGTCGGTCGCGATCAGATTCAGCACGTGGAAATGGCCCGCGACATCGGCCAGCGTTTCAACCATCTGTTCGGTCAGGGCAAAGAATTCTTCACCATGCCCGAGGCGCTGATCGAAGAAAGCGTGGCGACCTTGCCAGGCCTCGACGGTCGCAAGATGTCGAAGAGCTACGACAACACCATCCCGTTGTTCTCCAGCGCCAAAGAGATGAAGGACGCGATCTCGCGGATCGTCACCGACTCCAAGGCCCCGGGCGAAGCGAAAGATCCGGACAACTCGCACCTGTTCACTCTGTTCCAGGCCTTCGCCACCCCGGCGCAGGCTGACGAGTTCCGCAGCGAACTGCTCGGTGGTCTGGGCTGGGGCGAGGCGAAGAATCGTCTGTTCCAGTTGCTCGACAACGAGCTGGGCGAGGCGCGCGAGAAGTATCACCAGTTGATCGAGCGTCCGGCGGACCTGGAAGACATCCTGCAGATTGGTGCGAAGAAGGCCCGTGCCGTGGCCACGCCGTTCCTCAACGAGTTGCGTGAAGCCGTTGGCCTGCGTTCTTTCGTCAATCAGGTTCAGGTCGCTGCGACCACCAAGAAGAAAGCCGCGAAAGCCGCGCGTTTCGTCAGCTTCCGCGAGGACGACGGCAGTTTCCGTTTCCGTCTGCTGGCGGCCGATGGCGAGCAATTGCTGCTGTCGCGCAACTTCGCCGACGGCAAAACCGCCGGGCAGGCGACCAAACAGTTGCAGTCCGGCGAACCGCTGGACGTACGCACTGAAGACCTGAGCTTCAGCGTCTGGCTGGCTGGTGAGTGCGTGGGCGACAGCCCGGCCTTCGCCGATGCTGCCGCGCGAGACGCCGCCATCGCGGCATTGCGCGTCGCGCTGACCCCGGCTCAGGACTGATCGGCGGCACGACCCGACCAAGGGCCGATTGCCATTCCCACAGGCCGTCGCTACAGTGACGGCCCGTTTTTGTTGCCTTGCTAACGAATTATGACGCCCCTAGAACGATATCAAGCTGATCTGAAACGCCCGGACTTCTTCCATGACGCCGCGCAGGAAACTGCTGTGCGTCACTTGCAGCGTCTGTACGACGACTTGATCGCCGCCGACCAGAACAAGCCGGGCTTCCTCGGCAAGCTGTTTGGCAAAAAGGATCAGGCACCGGTCAAGGGCCTGTATTTCTGGGGCGGCGTCGGTCGCGGCAAGACTTACCTGGTCGACACTTTCTTCGAAGCGCTGCCGTTCAAGGAAAAGACCCGCACGCACTTCCACCGCTTCATGAAGCGTGTGCACGAAGAAATGAAGACCCTGGGCGGCGAAAAGAACCCGCTGACCATCATCGCCAAGCGCTTCGCGGCCGAGTCGCGGGTGATCTGCTTCGATGAATTCTTCGTCTCCGACATCACCGACGCGATGATCCTCGGCACGTTGATGGAAGAGCTGTTCAAGAACGGCGTGACCCTGGTCGCGACCTCGAACATCGTGCCGGATGGCCTGTACAAGGATGGCCTGCAACGCGCGCGCTTCCTGCCGGCCATTGCGCTGATCAAGCAGAACACCGAGATCGTCAACGTCGACAGCGGCGTCGATTATCGTCTGCGTCACCTCGAGCAAGCCGAGCTGTTCCACTATCCGCTCGACGAAGCCGCCCACGAAAGCCTGCGCAAAAGCTTCAAGGCACTGACGCCGGAGTGCACCGCCGCGGTCGAAAATGACGTACTGATCATCGAGAACCGCGAGATCCGTGCGCTGCGTACCTGTGATGACGTGGCCTGGTTCGACTTCCGCGAACTGTGCGACGGCCCGCGCAGCCAGAACGACTACATCGAACTGGGCAAGATCTTCCACGCGGTGCTGCTCAGCGGCGTCGAGCAGATGAGCGTCACCACCGACGACATCGCCCGTCGCTTCATCAACATGGTCGACGAGTTCTACGATCGCAACGTCAAGCTGATCATTTCTGCCGAAGTCGAGCTGAAGGATCTGTACACCGGCGGCCGTCTGACGTTTGAATTCCAGCGCACGCTGAGCCGATTGCTGGAGATGCAATCCCACGAGTTTCTGTCGCGGGCGCACAAGCCTTAAGTGGAATTTCGGTAAAAAAAAGGGCCTGCGATTGCAGGCCCTTTTTTTGTGCGCTGAGGTTTTTCCCTGTGGGAGCGAGCCTGCTCGCGATAGCGCAGTGTCAGCAACGTCAATGTTGAGGGTAAGTACGTATTCGCGAGCAGGCTCGCTCCCACATTGGATTGCGCAGTTGAGTTTACGCAGCCTGCTGAAACTGCTGCCGATACTGATTCGGCGACAACTCCGTGTGCTGTCGGAACAACCTCGCAAAGAAGCTCGCATCGTCGTAACCGACCTCATAACTGATGGTCTTGATGCTCTTGCGCGTGCCCGAAAGCAAGCCCTTGGCGGTCTCGATGCGCAGGCGCTGCAAGTAGTGCAGCGGCTTGTCGCCGGTCGCGGTCTGGAAGCGGCGCATGAAATTGCGGATGCTCATGCCGTGTTCACGGGCGACGTCCTCGAAGCGGAACTTGTCGGCGAAATGCTCTTCGAGCCAGTGCTGGATCTGCAGGATGATCACGTCCTGATGCAGCTTCTGCCCGCCGAACCCGATACGCCCCGGCGAATAGCTGCGCTGCACCTCGTAAAGGATGTCGCGGGCCACGGCTTGCGCCACGTTCGAGCCGCAGAAGCGTTCGATCAGATAGATGTAGAGGTCACAAGCCGAGGTGGTGCCGCCGGCGCAGTAGAGGTTATCGGCATCGGTCAGGTGTTTGTCCTGATTCAGATAGACCTTGGGGAAGCGCTCGGCGAAGGCATTGAAGAAGCGCCAGTAGGTGGTCGCCTCCTTGCCATTGAGCAGCCCGGCCTCGGCGAGCCAGAACACCCCGGTGGCTTCGCCGCACAACACCGCGCCGCGCGCATGCTGTTCGCGCAGCCACGGCAGGATTTGCGGATAGCGGCTGCACAGCGTGTCGAAATCGTCCCAGAACGCCGGGAGGATGATCACATCGGCGTTTTCCAGGCCGCCGTCGACCGGCATGACCACGTCGCTGAAGCTTTTCACCGGTTTGCCATCGGGGCTGACCAGGCGCGTTTCGAACGCCGGTGTCAGGCCATGGCCCAGTTGTTTGCCGTAGCGCAGGCTGGCCACATGGAAAAAATCCTTGGCCTGCATGAGGGTGTAAGCGAAAACCCGGTCGATGGCCAGGATGCTGACGCGCCGCAATGGCGGGGAGACGTGCTTGGACATAATTCAACTTTTGTTTTGTTTTTATAAGGGAAAGTGGTCACCAGACGGCTGGATCGTCTTATTTTTTGTCGGATGTGTCCAGTGTCCCGTAGCAGGAGTCGGGCTTAGTCTCTGTGAGCCGTATCCCTCCAACAACAAAGAAAGGTGCCGCATGATCCCCAGAACCCTGTTCAGCTCCGAGCACGAATTGTTCCGCGAAAGCGTACGAACGTTCCTCGAAAAAGAGGCCGTGCCCTATCACGCGCAGTGGGAGAAGCAGGGGCACATCGATCGCGCGCTGTGGAACAAGGCGGGGGAGGCGGGGATGCTTTGCTCGCATCTGCCGGAGGAGTACGGCGGGCTGGGCGCGGATTTTTTGTACAGCGCCGTGGTGATTGAAGAAGTCGGGCGCCTGGGCCTGACCGGCATCGGCTTTTCCCTGCATTCGGACATCGTCGCGCCGTACATCCTGCATTACGGCAGCGAAGCGCTGAAGCACAGGTACTTGCCGAAACTGGTCTCGGGCGAAATGGTCACGGCGATTGCCATGACCGAGCCTGGCGCCGGTTCTGACCTGCAAGGGGTGAAAACCACGGCGGTGCTGGACGGTGACGAATACGTGATCAACGGCTCGAAAACCTTTATCACCAATGGCTTTCTGGCTGACCTGGTCATCGTGGTCGCCAAGACTGATCCGAAGGCTGGCGCCAAAGGCACCAGCCTGTTTCTGGTGGAGGCGAACACGCCGGGCTTCGAAAAGGGCAAGCGCCTGGAGAAGGTCGGCATGAAAGCGCAGGACACTTCGGAATTGTTCTTCCAGGATGTACGTGTGCCGAAGGAAAACCTTCTCGGACAGGCGGGAGCCGGCTTCGCCTATCTGATGCAGGAGTTACCGCAGGAGCGCCTGACCGTGGCCATCGGCGGGCTGGCCTCGGCCGAGGCGGCACTGCAATGGACGCTGGACTACACCCGTGATCGCAAGGCCTTCGGCAAGGCGATTGCCGATTTCCAGAACACCCGCTTCAAACTGGCCGAGATGGCTACCGAGATCCAGATCGGCCGGGTCTTCGTCGACCGCTGCCTGGAGCTGCACCTGCAAGGCAAACTCGATGTGCCGACGGCGGCGATGGCCAAGTATTGGGGTACCGACCTGCAATGCAAGGTGCTCGACGAGTGCGTGCAATTGCATGGTGGCTACGGCTTCATGTGGGAATACCCGGTGGCCCGGGCGTGGGCGGATGCACGGGTGCAGCGGATCTATGCCGGCACCAATGAAATCATGAAGGAGATTATTGCGCGGTCACTCTGATGATCGTTCCCACGCTCTGCGTGGGAACGCCGCCGGGGACGCTCCGCGTTCCGCTGTTGAGGTAATCTGACAGGCCTCTTCGCGAGCAGGCTCGCTCCCACAGGGGATCACCGTACCTGTGGGAGCGAGCCTGCTCGCGAAGCTTCTAGCGGTCATTCAAGGCGCAGGGTTCGGATGATCCTTGTGAATCGCCTCGATCCCGGCCAGCACTTCATCAGACAGTTTCAGATCAAAACTGGCAATGTTGCTGTCCAGTTGCTCAAGCGTCGTCGCGCCAATGATGTTGCTGGTGACAAACGGTTGCTGGGTCACGAAGGCCAGGGCCATTTGCGCTGGGTCCAGACCGTGTTCACGGGCCAGGGCCACGTAACGGCTGCACGCCGCTTCCGATTGCGGGTTGAAATAGCGGCTGAAGCGGCTGTAGAGGCTCAGGCGGCCTTTCGGTGGACGGGCGCCGCCCTCGTACTTGCCGGAGAGGAAGCCGAACGCCAGTGGCGAATAGGCAAGCAGGCCGCACTGTTCGCGAATGGCGATCTCCGCCAGACCCACCTCGAAGCTGCGGTTGAGCAGGTTGTACGGGTTCTGGATCGACACCGCACGCGGCCAGCCACGGGCTTCGGCCAGAGCGAGAAAGCGCATGGTGCCCCACGGCGTCTCGTTGGACAGCCCGATATGGCGGATCTTGCCGGCCTTCACTTGTTCGTCGAGGGCTTCGAGGGTGTCTTCCAGCGGCGTCAGGTTGGCTTCGATCTTGTGCTTGTAGCCCAACTGTCCGAAAAAGTTGGTGCTGCGTTCCGGCCAGTGCAGTTGATACAGATCGATGTAATCGGTCTGCAGGCGCTTGAGGCTGCCGTCCAGCGCTTCGGTGATGTGCTGACGGTTGTGGCGCAGGTTCTTGTCGCGGATGTAATCGATGGTGTTGCCGGGACCGGCGATCTTGCTGGCGAGGATCCAGTCGGCACGGTCGCCGCGACTCTTGAAGTAATTGCCGATATAGCGCTCGGTGGTGGCGTAGGTTTCGGCTTTTGGCGGCACCGGATACATTTCGGCGGTGTCGAGGAAATTGATCCCCGCTTCTTTCGCCCGTTCAATCTGGGCGAAGGCTTCAGCCTCAGTGTTTTGCTCGCCCCAGGTCATGGTGCCGAGGCAGATTGCACTCACGTTCAGGTCGGTACGGCCTAGCTGGCGATAGTCCATCGGGTGCTCCTTGGGCAAAACAATCATAAAAGCAGGTTGAAAAATTTTTCGCAATCTGCATAATTGCCGACCTCTTTCTGCAGTGGAAGTGATGCGCCGCCGCCGAAGAATCTTGCCGTTGAACGGACGCGCCGACCCGAGCCCCCGAAAGCGTCTGTATCCGGCTGCCTTTGACTTGTCAAAGTACGCACTATTCAGTAAGATCCGCCGTCTTATTTACAGGCGGCCCCTGAGGCTATAAAGAATGAAAACTTTTACTGCTAAACCGGAAACAGTAAAGCGCGACTGGTTTGTCGTCGACGCTGCTGGTCAGACCCTGGGTCGTCTGGCCACCGAAATCGCGAGCCGTCTGCGTGGCAAGCACAAGCCTGAGTACACTCCTCACGTTGACACCGGCGACTACATCGTCGTCATCAACGCCGAGCAGATCCGTGTTACCGGCGCTAAAACCACTGACAAAATGTACTACTCCCACTCCGGTTTCCCGGGCGGCATCAAGTCGATCAACTTTGAAAAGCTGATCGCCAAAGCCCCTGAGCGCGTGATCGAGACCGCGGTTAAAGGCATGCTGCCTAAAAACCCACTGGGTCGCGACATGTACCGTAAGCTGAAAGTCTATGCGGGCGCTGCACACCCTCATACTGCTCAGCAGCCCCAAGAACTGAAGATTTAACGGAATAGTTCATTATGTCGGCGACTCAAAATTACGGCACTGGCCGTCGCAAGACCGCAACCGCACGCGTTTTCCTGCGTCCGGGTACTGGTAACATCTCCATCAACAACCGTTCGCTGGATAACTTCTTCGGCCGCGAAACTGCCCGCATGGTAGTTCGTCAGCCGCTGGAGCTGACCGAGACTGTCGAGAAGTTCGACATCTACGTCACCGTGATCGGCGGTGGTGTAAGTGGTCAGGCTGGCGCAATCCGCCACGGCATCACTCGCGCTCTGATGGACTACGACGAAACCCTGCGTAGCGCTCTGCGCAAAGCTGGCTTCGTTACCCGCGACGCCCGTGAAGTTGAACGTAAGAAAGTTGGTCTGCGTAAAGCGCGTAAGCGTCCGCAGTACTCGAAGCGTTAATTCCGCTTCCACGTTCAAAAAAGAACGCCCGCCTCCTCACGGAAGCGGGCGTTTTTTTATGCCTGCGATTTATCAAAGAATTGCGTTGTGACAACTTGCCACAGCCGTAGACCCCCTATACTCCAAGGCTTGAGGGGGTGAGCCCCGGGGAATTAACCTTGTCAGAATTGGGGGTTTTCATTACCATTCGGGCAAAATTTTTATAAGTAACATTTGATTTATTTAGTAGACGCCTGATTTAACAGGCCAAAAAAGCTGATGGGAGAGGACTGAATGAGCAATGACGGCGTGAATGCAGGCCGGCGTCGCTTCTTGGTGGCAGCCACATCCGTGGTGGGTGCTGCAGGAGCGGTGGGGGCTGCGGTCCCGTTCGTGGGGTCATGGTTTCCCAGTGCCAAGGCGAAGGCCGCCGGTGCACCGGTGAAAGTGAATGTCAGCAAAATCGAGCCAGGCCAGCAAATGATTGCTGAATGGCGCGGCCAGCCGGTGTTCATTGTCCGCCGTACCGAGGAAATCCTGGGGAATCTCAAGAAGATCGAGGGTCAACTCTCCGATCCAACCTCCAAAAACTCCACGCAACCTACTTATGTCGACCCTGAAGTACGCTCGATCAAGCCGGAAATTCTGCTGCTGATCGGGATTTGTACGCACCTGGGTTGCTCACCGACCTTCCGTCCCGAAGTGGCACCTGCGGATCTGGGCAAAGACTGGGTAGGCGGCTATTTCTGTCCGTGCCACGGTTCCCACTACGATCTGGCTGGCCGCGTCTACAAGTCGCAACCTGCGCCTTTGAACCTGCCAGTTCCCCCGCATTCCTATGAGACCGATGACCTGATTGTCATTGGCGTCGATACGGAGAAAGCGTGATGAGCAAGTTCATGGATTGGGTTGATGCGCGCTTTCCTGCAACCAAGATGTGGGAAGACCATCTCAGCAAGTATTACGCACCAAAAAACTTCAATTTCTTCTATTTCTTTGGCTCTCTGGCGCTGCTGGTCCTGGTCAACCAGATAGTCACCGGTGTCTGGCTGACGATGAGCTACACGCCGTCGGCGGAAGAGGCGTTTGCCTCCGTTGAATACATCATGCGCGACGTCGAGTACGGCTCGATCCTGCGTCTGCTGCACTCGACCGGTGCTTCGGCGTTTTTCATCGTGGTTTATCTGCACATGTTCCGCGGCCTGCTTTATGGCTCGTACCAAAAACCGCGCGAGCTGGTCTGGGTATTCGGCATGCTGATTTACCTGGCGTTGATGGCCGAAGCCTTCATGGGTTACCTGCTGCCGTGGGGCCAGATGTCGTACTGGGGCGCCCAGGTAATCATCTCGCTGTTCGGGGCAATCCCGCTGATTGGCGATGACCTGACCCAGTGGATTCGTGGTGACTATCTGATCTCCGGAATCACCCTGAACCGCTTCTTCGCCTTGCACGTTGTCGCGCTGCCGATCGTGATTCTGGGTCTGGTGGTGTTGCACATTCTGGCGCTGCACGAAGTCGGTTCGAACAACCCTGACGGCGTCGATATCAAGAAGCACAAAGACGAAAACGGCATCCCGCTGGACGGCATCGCGTTCCATCCGTATTACACGGTGAAGGACATTGTCGGCGTTGTGGTATTCCTGTTCATCTTCTGCTTCATTGTGTTCTTCTTCCCGGAAATGGGCGGTTACTTCCTCGAAAAACCGAACTTCGAGCCGGCCAACCCGTTCAAGACTCCAGAGCATATTGCTCCGGTTTGGTACTTCACACCGTTCTACGCAATCCTGCGCGCGGTGCCGGACAAGCTGTTGGGTGTTATCGCCATGGGCGCAGCGATTGCGGTGCTGTTCGTACTGCCGTGGCTGGATCGCAGCCCGGTGAAGTCGATGCGCTACAAAGGCTGGCTGAGCAAAATCTGGCTGGTGGTGTTCTGTATTTCCTTCGTGATTCTCGGCGTTCTCGGTGTTCTTGCGCCAACGCCGGGCCGCACGTTGTTGTCGCAGGTCTGCACCTTCCTGTATTTCGCCTACTTCATTCTGATGCCGTTCTACACCCGGCTCGAGAAGACCAAACCGGTTCCGGAAAGGGTGACTGGCTGATGAAAAAGTTATTTCTTGCTCTGATTTTTGCTGCGCTGCCTTCCCTGGTTTTTGCTGCCGAGGGTCATGGTCCGGAACTGGAACATGTCGATATCGACGTCTCCGACAAAGCCGCCCTGCAGGATGGTGCGCGGACTTTCGCCAACTATTGCATGGGTTGCCACAGTGCCAAGTTCCAGCGTTACGAGCGCGTCGCCGATGACCTCGGCATCCCGCACGAGCTGATGCTGGAGAAGCTGGTGTTCACCGGTGCCAAGATCGGCGACCACATGAACATCGGCATGCAGCCGGCCGACGCCAAGACCTGGTTCGGCGCAGCGCCACCGGATCTCACGCTCGTAGCGCGGGTGCGCGGCACCGACTGGCTCTATGGTTACCTGAAGTCGTTCTATGAAGATAAAGCGCGTCCATGGGGCGTGAACAACAAGGTCTTCCCGAACGTCGGCATGCCTAACGTGCTGGTCGGCCTGCAAGGTCGTCAGGTCGTCGGCTGCAAGCAGGTGCAGATCGTCGAGGACGGCAAGAAGCAATACGATCCGCTGACCGGCACGCCGCTGACCCATGAAGCGTGCGATCAGTTGACCATCGTGCCGAAGACCGGTGCTCTGAACGAAGAGCAGTTCGATGAGAAGGTCAAGAATCTGGTAACCTTCCTGGCTTACTCGGCTAACCCGGTTAAGCTGCAACATCAGCGCATCGGTACTTATGTCTTGCTGTACCTGGCGTTCTTCTTTGTGTTCGCCTACCTGCTCAAGCGTGAATACTGGAAAGACGTGCACTGATACGCTTCAAGCATTGCTGTTAATCGCGCGCGCCCAAGGGCGCCTCCGCTAAGGCAGGGTCTGCTCAGTCAGACCCTGCGGGAGGTGCCCTCTGGGCGCGCGCGTTTTTCCGGTTCCGACAAATTCAACAAGCGAGGAGGATCGCCATGGGCGTGACCAATCGGTTGGCCTGTTACTCCGACCCCGCCGACCACTATTCCCACCGAGTGCGCATCGTGCTTGCAGAGAAGGGTGTCAGCGCCGAAATCATTTACGTGGAAGCGGGCCGCCAGCCGCCTAAACTGATTGAGGTGAACCCTTACGGCAGTCTGCCGACGCTGGTCGATCGTGACCTGGCGTTGTGGGAGTCGACCGTGGTGATGGAGTATCTGGATGAGCGTTACCCGCACCCGCCGCTGATGCCGGTTTATCCGGTGGCGCGGGCCAATAGCCGTCTGCTGATCCACCGGATTCAGCGGGACTGGTGCGGTTTGGTGGATCTGATTCTGGATCCCAAGAGCAAAGAGCCCGCACGGGTCGTTGCGCGCAAGGAATTGCGCGAAAGCCTGACCGGCGTTTCGCCGCTGTTCGCCGACAAGCCGTTCTTCCTCAGTGAGGAACAAAGTCTGGTGGATTGCTGCCTATTACCCATACTCTGGCGTTTGCCGATTCTGGGTATTGAACTGCCGCGGCCGGCCAAGCCGCTGCTTGATTATATGGAGCGTCAGTTTGCGCGTGAGGCTTTCCAGGCGAGTCTGTCTGGTGTCGAACGCGATATGCGCTAAGGCTTAAGGAGCCGCTATGAACTCCAGTCGACCTTATCTGGTCCGCGCGCTCTACGAGTGGATTGTGGATAACGATTGCACCCCACACATGCTGGTCAACTCCGAGTACCCGGCGGTGCAGGTGCCACAAGGCTTTGCCAGTGACGGCCAGATCGTCCTGAACATCTCGCCGAGTGCCGTGCGTCATCTGCACATGGACAACGACGTGGTGACGTTCGAGGGCCGCTTCGGCGGTGTTCCGCACAGTCTCTACGTGCCGATCAGCGCGATTCTGGGCATCTATGCCCGGGAGAACGGTCAGGGCATGGTGTTTGACCTCGAGTTGCCGATGGATGACGAGGAAGACATCGATCCGGATGACGACACGCCGCCACCGGGCAGCGAGCCACCGCGCCCAAGTGGCCGGCCAAGTTTGAAGGTTGTGAAATAAAAAAAGGCGATCCGGATGGATCGCCTTTTTTATGCCTGACGTTTGCGGTCAGTCGATGTATTCGAACAGCTTCACGATTTTCTGCACGCCGGACACACCTTGAACCAGATTGGTTGCCTGAGTGGCTTCCTGTTTGGTCAGCAGGCCCAGCAGGTAGACGATGCCGTTCTCGGTCACGACCTTGATGCGCGAGCCGGGGATGCTGGCGTCGGTGAGCATCTGGGTCTTGATCTTGGTGGTCAGCCACGCGTCGTTCTGGCGAGCGAGCAGGGAGGACGGTTGCAGCACTTGCAGTTCGTTGTGCACTTTCTTCACGCGCTGGACGTTGGCGGCGGCCTGTTCGGCTTTGGCCTTGAGGTCTTCGCGCGGAGTCTGGCCGGCGAGCAGGACCACGCCGTTGAAGCTGGTGACGACGATGTGCGAATCGTTGTCCAGGGCCGGGTCGGCCTTGGCGATGTTCACGCCCACTTTGGTTTCGATCAGCGAGTCGTCGATCTTGCTGCCGAAGGTGCGCGTGCCACGGTCATCTTCGATCGGCGCTTCACGGCTGGCATTCACCACCGAGGTGCAGCCGCTGATGCCGAGGCACAGGGTCAAGGCCAGAAGGCCAAGGCGATTAGGGGTCATTCTTCACTCCCGAACAGTTGGCTGTCGATCAGATCGCAAAGGCAATGGATCGCCAGCAAGTGGACTTCCTGAATACGTGCAGTGACGTTGGCCGGTACGCGAATCTCGACGTCCTCGGGCAACAGCAGCGACGCCATGCCGCCGCCATCGCGTCCGGTCAAAGCTACGACAATCATTTCGCGATCATGTGCGGCCTGGATCGCTTGAATAATGTTCGCCGAGTTGCCGCTGGTCGAAATCGCCAGCAACACATCGCCCGGCTGACCGAGGGCGCGTATCTGTTTGGAGAACACTTCGTTGTAGCTGTAGTCGTTGGCGATCGAAGTGATCGTCGAAGTATCGGTGGTCAGCGCAATCGCCGGCAGGCTCGGACGCTCGCGCTCGAAGCGGTTGAGCAGCTCCGAGGAAAAATGCTGGGCGTCGCCGGCCGAGCCACCGTTGCCGCACGAGAGCATTTTGCCTTCGTTGAGCAGGGCGTTGACCATGATCTGGCTGGCTTGCTCGATGTGCGGTGCAAGTACGTCCATCGCCTGTTGCTTGGTGTCGATACTGGCCTGGAAAAGCTGGCGAATTCGGGATTGCATGTCCATCTGTGTGACCTTAAGTGGCGCGGCTGTTCGGCACGTGAATGTGCAGCCGGCAAAGCAAAGAGCAAAATGTGTCGGACGAAAACAGGGCAGGGTGCAGGCGATCAACTGTCGAAAGCATTCTGCAACCAGTTCAGCTGATTCGGGTGGCTGTCGATCGCCACCACATCGAAGCGGCAGGGGGAATTGGCCCAACGCGACTCGCGCTGAAGAAAATACTGTGCTGCAAAGATCAGTTTCTGCTGCTTGCGCTCGTCGATACTGGCGAGCGCGCCACCCCATTGAGTGTTTTTTCTGTAGCGAACTTCAACGAATACTACTGTATCGCCATCAAGCATGACCAGATCAAGCTCGCCGCGTTTGCATAACCAGTTCTGCGCCAGCAGGCGCAGCCCCTGTTGTTGCAGATGTTCGAGCGCCTGGCGCTCGGCATCCTTGCCGCTTTGCGAGCGTGACCTGTCGGGCATCAGCGCGGGGTGTCCGGCAGGCGCTGCACCTGACCGCTGACGAACTGCGCCCAAGGCAACTGACGTACGACGCGCTGGGTCTGGGTCATGCCGAGGCTGCCCGACTGACCTTCGATGCGGCTGTCCGGCAGGGCCTTGAGCTGGCCCAGACGTGGGGCGAGTCGATAGGCGTCGGCGCCCATGGCGTACAGGCGACCGAGGCTGCCGTTGGCTTGCGGCCATTGCGCAGCCACTTGCTGGCGCAGCGGATCGCTGGTTTCCAGCAGCCAAGGGGTTTCGCAGAAGCGAATGCCGTTCATGTCGTTGTACTGGTTGACGTCGCCGCTGGCGCTGTACACATGGGAAGTTGCGTAGACAGGAACGTCACCGGCGTACTGGAAGTTCAGGGTCGGCTTGATCTGCTGGGCCTGTTGCGGCGTAGCGGCCAGGAAGATGAATTCGATGTCCTGCCGACGCGACGGCTGCGCGGCGACATTGGTGCCAGCAACATTTTGCAGGCTCTTGGCGCGGGCTTCGCTCTGACGCAGCTGGAACATGTCGGCAATCTGCTGGGCCAGTTGCACTGGCTGATCGACACGCTCGGTGGCAACGATGCTGCCGCCGTTGGCTTGCCAGTCCTGGCTGAAGGCGCGCAGAACGCGATCGCCCCATTCGCCCTTCGGCACCATGATCGCGGCGCGATGCAGGCCGTCGGCACGGGCGCGACGGGAAACTTCGCGAGCTTCGTCTTCAGCCGCCAGCCCGAACTGGAACAATTGCGCCGGACCTTGCTCGCCTTCGCTGTAATTCAGCGCCAGGGTGGTGATCGGCAGTTGCGGGCGAGTGCTCAGTTGCTTGACCAGTGGTTTTTCCAGCGGGCCGACCACCAGTTGCACGCCGTCAGCCTGGGCCTTGCGATAGAACTCGTCCATCGAGGTCAGCTTCGAGCTGTCGTAGAACTCGATGGCAGGTGGGTTCTGCCCGGCCTGTTGCGCCTGATAGTGCGCGGCCATGAAGCCTTCACGCAGCGCTTTGCCGACCGACGCCAACTGGCCGTCCTGTGGCAGCAGCAGGGCAATTTTGCTCAGTGGCTGGCTGGCCAGTTCCTTGAGCTTGGTCAGCGGCAGCGGCAGGTTGATTGCGGCCGGATGCTTTGGATTTTGCGCGCGCCAGTTATCGATCGCGGCTTGCTGCTGTTCCAGCGTGCCGGCGGTTTTCACCGCTTGCGCCAGCGCCATCCAGCCGCCGAGATCGTCGGTGGTGTTGGGTTGCAGTTGATCGGTTGGCAGCGAGGCGATCAGGGTCCAGATCGCTTCGTTGTTCTTGCTCGCGGCTTCGCCTTCCAGCATCGGCGCGATGAACACGCGCTCGCGGGCAGCGGCCAGTGTCTGGCCATCGGCTTCAAGGGCGCGGGCGTGAACGGTGCCGGTGCGCACTTGCTGCTCTTCTGGCATTTCACCGAGCTTCTGCAAGCTTGGATGACTCAGGGCAGTCAGCGCAGCTTTCGGCTGATTGCGGGTCATGGCCAGTTCGGCGGACAGCGTGTTGGCGAAAATCTGCTGGCCTGGCTTGAGTTGCTCAACCGGCACTTGTTGCAGGATTTGCGCGGACTGGCCGGCATTGCCTTGGCGATAAGCCTGGTCTGCTGCGCTCAGGCGCAACAGGGCGGCTTGTTCCGGGGTTTTAGCCTGGGCAGCCTGTTCGAGCAGTTGCTCGATGCTGGCGTCCGGAGTCCGTGGAAGTTCGCCAAGGCTGGAGGAAGGGGAGCTGGCACACGCGGCCAATAAGGCAGCGAGGCAGAGGGCAGTGAACAGCCGCAGGCAAGCGATCATGTAAGTGTTCCTGATACTCGATCAAATTAGCGTGGAATTGTACCCAAGCACTGGCCGGGGCGCGATGTTACTGGCGTGAATCGATCAATTTAGCTGGGGTAAATGTTGCGCAAGCGCACAACCGTGGGAAAAACCGCGTTCGGCTGGAGCGCATCGCCAGCCTCGTGACGCGCTACAATGGCCGCTTTTACCGATCACGAGGTGTGCGCTTTGACTGCTCCAGGTCCTTTGAATTCCGCTGCTGGCTCGCTTTATGTGGTGGCGACGCCCATCGGCAACCTGGACGACATCAGCGCCCGGGCCCTGAAGATCCTCCGTGAAGTGGCGTTGATTGCGGCGGAAGACACACGGCACTCGGCGCGCCTGATGCAGCACTTCGGCATTGGCACGCCGCTGGCCGCGTGTCACGAACACAACGAACGGGATGAGGGTAGCCGCTTTATTACCCGGTTGCTGGCGGGCGACAACGTGGCGCTGATTTCCGATGCCGGCACGCCGCTGATCTCCGATCCGGGTTATCACCTGGTCCGTCAGGCCCGTGCGGCCGGCATCAACGTAGTGCCAGTGCCAGGTGCCTGCGCTTTGATCGCGGCGCTGTCGGCGGCGGGATTGCCGTCCGACCGTTTTATCTTCGAAGGTTTCCTGCCGGCCAAGTCGGTCGGGCGCAAGGCGCGCCTGGAAGCGGTCAAAGAGGAACCGCGCACGTTGATCTTCTATGAGGCGCCGCATCGCATTCTCGAATGCCTGCAGGATATGGAAGCGGTGTTTGGCGGCGAGCGTCAGGCTTTGCTGGCGCGGGAAATCACCAAGACCTTCGAAACCCTCAAAGGCCTGCCGCTCAGCGAGCTGCGTGCATTCGTCGAGTCCGACAGCAATCAGCAGCGCGGCGAGTGCGTGGTGCTGGTGGCTGGGTGGACCGCGCCGGAGTCGGAAGACGCGGTCAGCAGCGAAGCCATGCGCATCCTCGATCTGCTTCTGGAAGAAATGCCGCTCAAGCGCGCCGCCGCACTGGCAGCGCAGATCACTGGCGAGCGCAAAAACGTGCTGTATCAAGTGGCGCTGGATAAACAGAAAGGCGTGTAAGCCGTCGCCCATGGCGCTCTTGAGGGTTTTAGCGCTTGTTCTTCCGGCGCTCTGCCGTTAACCTTCGCGGCGGAGAGTCGATCGGACAGTCGCTGCCCTCTATGAAAATTAGGGGGGGGAGGAAAGTCCGGGCTCCATAGGGCGAAGTGCCAGGTAATGCCTGGGAGGCGTGAGCCTACGGAAAGTGCCACAGAAAATAACCGCCTAAGCGCGCAAGCGCCGGTAAGGGTGAAAAGGTGCGGTAAGAGCGCACCGCACGTCTGGCAACAGTTCGTGGCTAGGTAAACCCCACTTGGAGCAAGACCAAATAGGGTCCCAAGGCGTGGCCCGCGCTGGGACCGGGTAGGTTGCTAAAGATGTCCAGTGATGGCCATCGTAGACGAATGACTGTTCAAGACAGAACCCGGCTTACAGATCGACTCTCCACCTTTTTCTTTCCCTCCTTGAAACAAAGAAGACGCGGCTGTGTAATATCAGCCGGCCTGGTCTGAAATTCCGGCAGCGGCAAACGCGGTAATAGCCTTTTCCCACCCTGCTTCAATCAACAGCCGAAGCGCATTTGTAATACCGAAAAAATCTTACTCTTAACAAACTACTTTAACTTTCGAGCGCAGCTTTCAGTGCTGCATCAAGTTATTGGTCGAAACTTCACGTCAGATTCTCGTTGAGCCTCCTTTTACGTCGCTAAATCTCCGTTCTGTAAGGCTTTTCCTTTAATCCGCGCCTTGACGGTGTGGTGGGCGCATTCCTATAGTGTGCGCAAGTGGCGGAAAGTGGCATGAAGTGGGTTTTTTGAGCTCAAAACGATAAAAATTGGAGAAACGCTGACGTGTTTCGCGGAGCTAACGCTATCAGTCTCGATGCAAAGGGCCGTCTCGCCATGCCGAGCCGGTACCGTGACGAGCTCGATTCGCGTAGTTCCGGCCAGTTGATCGTGACCATTGATGCCGTTGATCCGTGTCTGTGTGTCTACCCGCTCGATGAGTGGGAAATTATTGAAACCAAGTTGCGCGCGCTTCCTTCGCTTCGCGAAGAGAACCGTCGCCTGCAACGTTTATTGATTGGTAATGCCGTCGACCTCGAACTCGATGGCAGTGGACGTTTTCTGGTTCCGCCGCGTTTGCGCGAGTACGCCAAGCTGGACAAGCGCGCAATGCTGGTCGGCCAACTGAACAAGTTCCAATTGTGGGACGAGGATGCATGGAACGCGGTGTCTGCCGCTGACCTTGCTGCTATTCAACAACCGGGCGCGATGCCTGATGAACTGCGTGATTTGATCCTGTGACTATTGATAGCGGCTTTAACCACATCACCGTACTGCTTGACGAAGCCGTCGAGGCTCTCGCCGTACGTCCTGATGGCTGCTATCTGGACGGCACGTTCGGGCGTGGCGGGCACAGCCGGTTGATCCTCAGCCAGCTCGGGCCGGACGGTCGACTCATCGGGTTCGACAAGGATCCTCAAGCGATTGCCACCGGGCAAACGCTAGCGGCCGAAGACGGCCGCTTTGTCGTTGTGCAGCGCAGCTTTGCCGAGCTCGGTTCGGTGGTTGCCGAGCAAGGCCTGACCGGCAAGGTCAGCGGCATTCTGCTCGACCTCGGCGTGTCTTCGCCGCAGCTCGACGACGCTGAGCGCGGCTTCAGTTTCCTCAATGACGGGCCGCTGGACATGCGCATGGACCCGTCCCGTGGCATCAGCGCTGCCGAATTCGTCAATACCGCGCCGGTGGAAGAAATCGCCCGGGTGTTCAAGGAATACGGCGAAGAACGTTTCTCCGGGCGCATGGCCCGTGCCGTCGCCGAGCGTCGTGACATCAAGCCGTTCGAGCGCACCGCGGATCTGGCCGAAGTACTGAAAGTCGCCAACCCGGCCTGGGAAAAGGGCAAGAACCCGGCCACCCGTGCGTTCCAGGGTCTGCGCATTCACGTCAACAATGAATTGGGCGACCTCGAGGCCGGCCTCGACGCCGCGCTGGAAGCGCTGGAAATCGGCGGCCGTCTGGTGGTGATCAGTTTCCACTCGCTGGAAGACCGCATCGTCAAACTGTTCATGCGCAAACTGGTGAAAGGCGAAGCCGACAACCTGCCGCGCAATCTGCCGGTTCGCCATGTCGCCTTCGAACCGAAAATCAAAATCCACGGCAAAGCGCAGACGGCCTCCGACGCCGAGCTGAAAGCCAACCCACGTTCCCGAAGCGCTGTCATGCGTGTCGCGGAGAAGTTGCGGTGAGCAAGCTTTTCGCCAAGCCACTGCCCGGCGGCAGCTTTCTGATGCTGCTGCTGTTTATCGGCGTGCTGTTTTCGGCGATCGCCGTGTCCTACAGCGCGCACTGGAACCGGCAGTTGCTCAACACCCTTTATAACGAACTCAGCGTGCGCGACAAGGCGCAGGCCGAGTGGGGCCGGCTGATTCTCGAACAGAGCACCTGGACTGCGCACAGCCGCATCGAAGTGCTGGCCACCGAACAACTGAAAATGCACATCCCTGGCGCGGCTGACGTGAAGATGGTGGCGCCATGATGAAACTCGAAGGCGCACTGTTTCCATGGCGCTTCCGCCTGATGGTGGCACTGCTCGGCCTGATGGTTGCGGCGATCTGCTGGCGCATCATCGACCTGCAAGTGGTCGATCGTGACTTTCTCAAAGGGCAGGGCGACGCACGCAGCCTGCGGCACATCCCTATTCCGGCACACCGTGGCCTGATTACCGACCGTAACGGCGAGCCTCTGGCCGTCAGTACCCCGGTGACCACGCTTTGGGCCAACGCCAAGGAAATGCAGACCGCCAAAGAGAAATGGCCGGCACTTGCTGCCGCGTTGGGTCAGGACCCGAAAGCCCTGAGCGAACGCCTCGAAGCCCAGGCCAACAAGGAATTCATTTATCTGGTGCGCGGGCTGACCCCCGAGCAGGGCCAGGCTGTGCTCGACCTGAAAGTGCCGGGCGTCTACGGCATCGAAGAATTCCGCCGCTTCTATCCGGCCGGTGAAGTCACTGCGCACATGGTCGGCTTTACCGATATCGATGACCACGGCCGTGAAGGCGTCGAGCTGGCCTATGACGAATGGCTGGCCGGGGTGCCGGGCAAACGACAAGTCATCAAGGATCGCCGTGGCCGGCTGATCAAGGATGTTCAGGTCACCAAAAACGCCAAGGCCGGCAAGCCCTTGGCGTTGTCGATTGACCTGCGTCTGCAATACCTGGCCAACCGCGAGCTGCGCAACGCGATCATCGAGAACGGCGCCAAGGCCGGCAGTCTGGTGATCATGGACGTCAAGACCGGCGAGATTCTGGCCATGGTCAACCAGCCGACCTACAACCCGAACAACCGTCGCAACCTGCAACCGGCGATGATGCGCAACCGCGCGATGATCGACGTGTTCGAACCGGGTTCGACCATGAAAGCCATTTCCATGAGCGCGGCGATCGAAACCGGCCGCTGGAAGCCGAGCGACACCGTTGAGGTGTATCCGGGCTCGTTGCAGATCGGCAAGTACACCATCAAAGACGTGTCGAAGACCGAAGGCCCAGTGCTCGATCTGACCGGCATCCTGATCAATTCCAGTAACGTCGGCATGAGTAAGGTCGCCTTCGATATCGGCGGCGAGACGATTTTCCGTCTCGCGCAGAAAGTCGGCCTCGGCCAAGATACCGGCCTGGGCTTCCCCGGCGAACGCGTCGGCAATCTGCCCAACTACCGCGAATGGCGCAAGGCTGAAACTGCAACCTTGTCTTACGGCTACGGTATCTCCGTGACCGCAATCCAACTGGTGCACGCGTTCTCGGCGCTGGCCAACAACGGTCGCCTCGCGCCGCTGACCCTGATCAAAACCGACAAGATGCCGCAGACCACACAAGTGCTGCCGGAAGCCGTGGCGAAAACCATGCAGGGCATGTTGCAGCAAGTGATCGAAGCACCGCGCGGCGTGTTCCGTGCGCAAGTGCCGGCTTACCACGTCGGCGGCAAGTCGGGTACCGCGCGCAAGACCTCGGTCGGCACCAAGGGCTACGCGGAAAACTCCTACCGTTCGCTGTTCGCCGGCTTCGGCCCGATGAGCGATCCGCGTTACGCCATCGTTGTGGTGATCGATGAACCGACCAAGGCCGGTTACTTCGGTGGTCTGGTCTCGGCACCAGTGTTCAGCCGTGTGATGTCCGGCACCCTGCGCCTGATGAACGTGACCCCGGACAACCTGCCGACTACGCAACAGGCCAACGCCACCCCGGTCGTTCCGCTGAAAGCCAATGGAGGGCGCGGCTGATGTCATTGAGTCTGAACAAGATATTCCCCCACGCCGGCCACGATCTGTTGATCCGTGAACTGGCGCTGGACAGCCGCAACGTGCGCGCCGGCGACCTGTTTCTCGCCGTGCCCGGCGGCCGTTTCGATGGCCGCGCGCACATTGCCGATGCCCTGCAACGCGGCGCGGCTGCCGTGGCTTATGAAGTCGAAGGCGCGACCGTGCTG
Source organism: Pseudomonas moraviensis subsp. stanleyae (assembly GCF_036283065.1). Classification (GTDB taxonomy): domain Bacteria; phylum Pseudomonadota; class Gammaproteobacteria; order Pseudomonadales; family Pseudomonadaceae; genus Aquipseudomonas; species Aquipseudomonas stanleyae. The sequence goes on along the minus strand of NZ_JAADJI010000004.1, from coordinate 399,958 downwards.
CCAATCACCGACGTGCCACTGATTCCTGTGAAAGGTCTGGCGGCGCAGCTGTCGGACATCGCCGGACGTTTTTACGGTGAGCCGAGTCATCACCTGAACCTGATCGGCGTCACCGGCACCAACGGCAAGACCAGCGTGACCCAACTGGTCGCGCAGGCACTGGATCTGCTCGGTCAGCATTGCGGCATCGTCGGCACCCTCGGTTCCGGTTTTTATGGCGCGCTGGAAAGCGGCCTGCACACCACGCCGAATCCGATTGCCGTACAAGCGACCTTGGGCGACCTGAAAAAGGCCGGCGCGAAAGCCGTGGCCATGGAAGTGTCGTCCCACGGTCTGGATCAGGGGCGGGTTACCGCGCTGGCATTCGACGTGGCAGTGATGACCAACCTGTCCCGCGATCATCTGGATTATCACGGCACCATGCAGGCGTACGCCGAGGCCAAGGCCAAGCTGTTTGCCTGGAATGACCTGAAGTGCCGGGTGGTCAACCTCGACGACGATTTTGGTCGGCAACTGGCGGCGGAAAAACGCGAGTCACGTTTGATCACCTACAGTCTGCTCGACAGCAGCGCTTACCTGTTCTGCCGCGAAGCGCAGTTCGACGACCACGGCGTGCGCGCCACACTGGTCACGCCGCAGGGCGAACACCACCTGCGCAGCACGCTGCTCGGCCGTTTCAACCTGAGCAACGTATTGGCCGCAGTCGGCGCCTTGCTCGGTCTGGATTACGCCCTCGACGAAATTCTCAAAGTGCTGCCGAAGCTCGAAGGCCCGGCCGGTCGCATGCAGCGTCTGGGCGGCGGCACGCAGCCGCTGGTGGTGGTCGATTACGCCCACACCCCGGATGCCCTGGAAAAAGTGCTTACCGCACTGCGCCCGCACGTCAAAGGCCAATTGCTGTGCCTGTTCGGTTGCGGCGGTGATCGCGATCGCGGCAAGCGTCCGTTGATGGCCGAAGTGGTCGAGCGTCTGGCCGATCAGGTGCTGGTTACCGATGACAACCCGCGCACCGAAGATCCTGCTGTGATTTTCGACGACATCCGCGCCGGTTTTACCGCTGTGGATAAAGTCACTTTCGTCGCCGGTCGCGGCCAGGCCATCGCGCAATTGATTGCCGGCGCGACCGCTGACGACGTGATTGTCCTGGCCGGCAAAGGTCACGAGGACTATCAGGAAATCAACGGCGTGCGCCATGCATTTTCCGATCTGGTCGAGGCTGATCATGCCCTGACCGCGTGGGAGGTGGCCCATGCTTAAGGCCCTGACACTCAGCGAACTGACCAACGCACTCGAAGCCCGCCTGATCGGCGCTGACGCCAGTTTCGGCGGCGTGAGTATCGACAGCCGCGCGATCCAGCCCGGCCAGCTGTTCATTGCCCTGACCGGGCCGCGTTTCGACGGTCACGATTATCTGAATGATGTCGCTGGCAAAGGCGCCGTCGCTGCACTGGTCGAGCGCGAAGTCGCCGACAGCGCGCTGCCGCAATTGCTGGTCAAGGACACCCGTCAGGCCCTGGGCCAGCTCGGTGCCTTGAATCGTGCTGCATTCACCCAGCCAGTGGCAGCGGTGACCGGTTCCAGCGGCAAGACCACGGTCAAGGAAATGCTCGCGAGCATCCTGCGCACGCGCGGTCCGGTGCTGGCCACCCGTGGCAATCTGAACAACGACCTCGGCGTACCACTGACCCTGATCGAACTGGCGCCGGAACACACCTCGGCTGTCATCGAACTGGGCGCCTCGCGTCTGGGCGAAATCGCCTACACCGTCGGGCTGACCAAGCCGCACGTAGCGATCCTGAATAATGCCGGCACCGCTCACGTCGGAGAGTTCGGTGGCCCGGAAAAAATCGTTGAAGCCAAAGGCGAAATCATCGAAGGCCTGGCCGCCGATGGCATTGGTGTGCTCAACCTCGATGACAAGGCTTTCGGTATCTGGAAGACCCGCGCGGCAAGCCGTCAGGTATTGACCTTCGCCCTGAGCAACAGCGAGGCGAATTTCCATGCCAGTGATCTGGCCACCGATGCTCGGGGCTGCCCGGCGTTCAATCTGCACACGCCGGAAGGCAGTGAGCGCGTGCAACTGAACCTGCTCGGCACCCACAACGTCGCCAATGCTTTGGCCGCTGCCGCTGCTGCTCACGCCTTGGGCGTGTCGCTGTTCGGCATCGCCACCGGGCTTGGCGCGGTGCAACCGGTCAAGGGTCGCACCGTCGCGCAGCTGGCGAAAAACGGCATGCGCGTGATCGACGACACCTACAACGCAAACCCCACCTCGATGTGCGCGGCCGTTGATATACTCGCCGGCTTTTCCGGCCGCACCGTCCTGGTGCTCGGGGATATCGGCGAGTTGGGCGACTGGGCGGAGCAGGGGCACCGCGACGTGGGCGAGTACGCCCGAGGCAAGGTTTCCGCGCTTTACGCGGTCGGGCCGAACATGGTCCACGCGGTAAACGCTTTCGGTGAGCAGGCGCAGCACTTCGGCACACAGGCCGAGCTGATCCAGGCCCTCGCTGCCGAGCAGGACACAAACACCACCATTTTGATCAAGGGTTCGCGCAGCGCAGCGATGGAAAACATCGTTGCGGCTCTGTGCGGGTCCAGTCTGGAGAAACATTAATGCTGCTGCTGCTAGCGGAGTATCTGCAACAGTTCTACAAAGGCTTCGCGGTCTTCCAGTACCTGACCCTGCGCGGGATTCTCGGTGTGCTGACCGCGCTGGTTTTGTCGCTGTGCTATGGCCCGTGGATGATCCGTACTCTGCAGAACCGTCAGATCGGCCAATCGGTACGTAACGACGGCCCGCAATCACACCTGTCCAAATCCGGCACGCCGACCATGGGTGGCGCGTTGATTCTGTCGTCGATCGGCGTCAGCACCTTGCTCTGGGCTGACCTGAGCAACCGCTACGTCTGGGTGGTGCTGTTGGTGACCCTGCTGTTCGGCGCCATCGGCTGGGTCGACGATTACCGCAAAGTCATCGAGAAAAACTCCCGTGGCCTGCCGAGCCGCTGGAAGTATTTCTGGCAGTCGGTGTTCGGCCTCGGCGCGGCGATCTTCCTTTATATGACCGCCGCAACGCCGGTGGAAACCACGCTGATCCTGCCGATGCTCAAGGACTACAGCATTCCGCTGGGCGCCGGGTTCATCGTGCTGACCTACTTCGTGATTGTCGGTTCGAGCAACGCGGTCAACCTGACTGACGGCCTCGACGGTCTGGCGATCATGCCGACGGTGATGGTCGGCGGTGGCCTGGGGATTTTCTGCTACCTGTCGGGCAACGTGAAATTCGCCGAATACCTGCTGATCCCCTATGTACCGGGCGCGGGCGAACTGATCGTGTTCTGCGGTGCGCTGATCGGTGCCGGCCTCGGTTTCCTCTGGTTCAACACTTATCCGGCGCAAGTGTTCATGGGCGACGTCGGTGCCCTGGCACTCGGCGCGGCACTGGGGACCATTGCCGTGATCGTCCGCCAGGAAATCGTGCTGTTCATCATGGGCGGCGTGTTCGTGATGGAAACCCTGTCAGTGGTCATTCAGGTTGCCTCCTTTAAGCTCACCGGTCGCCGTGTGTTCCGCATGGCACCGATACACCACCACTTTGAACTCAAGGGCTGGCCCGAGCCACGCGTGATCGTCCGTTTCTGGATCATCACCGTGATTCTCGTCCTGGTCGGCCTTGCCACCCTGAAGCTGAGGTAGAACGAGTGTCTCTGATCGCTTCTGACCACTTCCGCATCGTTGTCGGCCTCGGCAAGAGCGGCATGTCCCTGGTTCGCTTCCTGGCGAACCGGGGCACGTCGTTTGCCGTGGCCGACACGCGGGAAAATCCACCGGAACTGGCCACGCTCAAGCGTGACTATCCGCACGTGGAAGTGCGTTGTGGCGAGCTGGACGTCGAATTCCTCTGCCGTGCCGACGAGCTCTACGTGAGCCCCGGCCTGGCGCTGGCGACCCCGGCCCTGCAAGCCGCCGCAGCCCGTGGCGTGAAAATGTCCGGCGACATCGAGCTGTTCGCGCGTAACGCGCGGGCGCCGATCGTCGCGATCACCGGTTCCAACGCTAAAAGCACCGTGACCACGCTGGTCGGTGAGATGGCGGCTGCGGCCGGCAAGCGCGTCGCTGTTGGCGGCAACCTCGGCACCCCGGCGCTGGACCTGCTCAGCGATGATGTCGAGCTGTACGTGATGGAACTGTCGAGTTTCCAGCTGGAAACCACCGACCAGCTCAACGCCGAAGTCGCCACCGTGCTGAACATCAGCGAAGACCACATGGACCGTTACAGCGGTCTGCCGGCGTATCACCTGGCCAAGCACCGGATCTTCCGCGGCGCCAGGCAGTTTGTGGTCAACCGTCAGGACGCCCTCAGCCGTCCATTGATCGGCGAAGGCCAGCCATGCTGGACCTTTGGCCTGAGCAAACCGGATTTCAAGGCGTTCGGCATTCGCGAAGAAGACGGCGAGAAGTATCTGGCCTTCGAATTCGAGAATCTGCTGCCGGTGCGTGAACTGAAAATTCGCGGCGCGCACAACCAGTCCAACGCTCTCGCAGCATTGGCACTGGGTCACGCTGTGGGTCTGCCGTTCGACGCCATGCTCTCGGCGCTGCGCACGTTTGCCGGTCTCGAACACCGTTGCCAGTGGGTGCGCGATCTCGACGGCGTGGCCTATTACAACGATTCCAAAGCCACCAACGTTGGCGCCGCTCTGGCCGCCATCGAAGGCTTGGGTGCGGACATCGACGGCAAGGTCATCCTGATCGCCGGCGGTGACGGCAAGGGCGCCGAGTTCAACGATCTGCGCGATCCGGTCGCAGCCAACTGCCGCGCCGTGGTGCTGATGGGCCGCGACAGCGACAAGATCGGCGAAGCCATCGGTGATGCCGTGCCGTTGATCCGCGCGACCTCCCTGGTCGACGCCGTTGCGCAATGCCGCGCCGCCGCCCAACCGGGTGACGTGGTGCTGCTGTCGCCGGCCTGCGCCAGTTTCGACATGTTCAAGAATTACGAAGACCGTGGTCACCAGTTCGTCCGCGCTGTGGAGGAACTGGCATGAACCTGAGAAACATCATCAAGCCGTACCCGTCGCCGCTGATCACCGGGCGTGGCATCGACCTCGACTTCCCGATGCTCGCCGGTTGCCTGGCGCTGCTGGGCCTGGGCCTGATCATGATCGCTTCGGCGTCCACCGAAGTGGCGGCGGCGCAGTCGGGCAGTCCGCTGTATTACATGATTCGCCACCTTATATATGTGGTGCTGGGTCTGGGCGCGTGCATCGTCACCATGATGATCCCGATCGCCACTTGGCAGCGCCTCGGCTGGATGATGCTGATCGGCGCGTTCGGCCTGCTGGTGATGGTGATCATCCCCGGCATCGGACGGGAAGTGAACGGTTCGATGCGCTGGATCGGTTTCAGCTTCTTCAACGTGCAGCCGTCGGAAATCGCCAAGGTGTTCGTGGTGATCTACCTCGCCGGTTATCTGGTGCGCCGGCAGAAAGAAGTACGCGAGAGCTGGATGGGCTTCTTCAAGCCGTTCATTGTCCTGCTGCCGATGGCCGGTCTGTTGCTCATGGAGCCGGACTTCGGTGCCACGGTAGTAATGATGGGCGCGGCGGCAGCGATGCTGTTTCTTGGCGGGGTCGGACTGTTCCGTTTCTCGCTGATGGTGGTGCTGGCGGTTGGCGCGGTGGTGTTGCTGATTCAGATGCAGCCCTATCGGATGGCGCGTCTGACCAACTTCGCCGACCCGTGGGCCGACCAGTTCGGCGCCGGTTATCAGTTGTCGCAAGCCTTGATTGCGTTCGGTCGCGGCGAGTGGCTGGGCGTCGGCCTGGGCAACAGCGTGCAGAAGCAGTTCTACCTGCCGGAAGCGCACACCGACTTCGTGTTCTCGGTCCTCGCCGAAGAACTGGGTGCGGTCGGTTCGCTGTGCACCGTCGCGCTGTTCGTGTTCGTGTGTATTCGCGGCATGTACATCGGCCTGTGGGCGGAGAAAGCCAAACAGTTCTTCGCCGCTTATGTGGCTTACGGCTTGTCGTTCCTGTGGATCGGCCAGTTCCTGATCAACATCGGCGTGAACGTCGGCCTGCTGCCAACCAAGGGCCTGACCTTGCCGTTCCTCAGTTACGGCGGCAGCTCGCTGGTGATCTGCTGCGCCTGTCTGGGCCTGTTGCTGCGCATCGAGTGGGAGAGTCGAACCCACCTGGGCAGCGAAGAGATGGAATTCCAGGAGAGCGACTTCGCCGAGGAGCCGACTCATGGGCGCTAACGTATTGATCATGGCCGGCGGTACCGGCGGCCACGTGTTCCCGGCGCTGGCCTGCGCCCGCGAATTCCAGGCGCGCGGCTACACCGTGCACTGGCTCGGCACGCCACGCGGGATCGAAAACGAACTGGTTCCGGCGGCAGGGCTTGAACTGCACCGGATCAACGCCAGCGGTCTGCGCGGCAAGGGCAAGCTGTCGCTGCTCAAGGCGCCGCTGATGCTGCTGAAATCGGTGTGGCAGGCGCGGGCGATCATGCGCCGGCTGAAGCCGGTATGCGTAGTCGGCTTCGGCGGTTATGTGACTGGCCCGGGTGGCCTTGCCGCGAAACTGGCTGGCGTGCCGGTGATCGTTCATGAGCAGAACGCTGTCGCCGGCACCGCCAATCGGTTGCTGGTGCCGTTCGCCGCCCGAGTGTGTGAAGCGTTCCCCGACACCTTTACTCTGTCGGACAGCCGCCGTACCACCGGTAATCCGGTGCGCAGCGAGCTTTTCCTCGAGACATCGCGACCGGCGCTGGCCGGGCGCAAAGCGCGTTTGCTGGTCCTTGGCGGTAGCCTGGGCGCAGAACCGTTGAACAAGTTGCTGCCTGAAGCCCTGGCCCAAGTCGCTGCCGACCTGCGCCCGGAAGTGTTTCATCAGGCCGGCAAAAATCACGATGAAGTGACTGCCGAGCGTTACCGCGCCGCGGGCGTGGAAGCGCAGGTGCAGCCGTTCATCAAAGACATGGCCCAGGCCTATGGCTGGGCTGACCTGGTGGTGTGCCGCGCCGGCGCGCTGACCATCAGTGAGCTGGCGGCCGCCGGTCTGCCCTCGATGCTGGTGCCTTTGCCCCATGCGATCGACGATCACCAGACCCGCAACGCCGATTATTTGGCCCGCGAAGGCGCTGCCTTCCTGATGCCGCAAAGAACGACTGGTGCCGCGGATCTTGCCGCGCGCCTGACAGAGGTCTTGATGCAACCGCAACGACTCGAAGCAATGGCCCAAGCGGCCCGCCGACTGGCCAAACCCGATGCCACCCGTAGCGTGGTCGATACCTGTCTGGAGGTGGCCCATGGTTGAGAATCAGAAAGCCATGCCACAACCGGAAATGCGCCGCATTCGGCGCATCCACTTCGTCGGCATCGGCGGCGTGGGCATGTGCGGTATCGCTGAAGTGTTGTTGAACCTGGGCTATCAAGTCTCCGGTTCCGACCTGAAAGCGTCGCCGGTCACCGAGCGCCTGGAATCGTTTGGCGCGCAGATTTTCATCGGTCACCGTGCCGAAAACGCCGCTACCGCCGACGTGCTGGTGGTGTCGAGCGCGGTGAACACGTCCAACCCGGAAGTCGCAACAGCGCTTGAGCGTCGCATTCCAGTGGTGCCGCGCGCAGAAATGCTCGCCGAGCTGATGCGCTATCGCCACGGCATCGCCGTCGCCGGTACCCACGGCAAGACCACCACCACCAGCCTGATCGCTTCGGTGTTCGCGGCCGGTGGTCTGGATCCGACGTTCGTGATTGGTGGTCGTCTGAACGCAGCGGGCACCAATGCCCAGCTCGGCACCAGCCGTTACCTGATCGCCGAAGCTGACGAAAGCGATGCGAGCTTCCTGCACCTGCAGCCGCTGGTGGCCGTGGTCACCAACATCGACGCCGACCACATGGCGACCTACGACGGTGATTTCAACAAGCTGAAGAAAACCTTCGTCGAATTCCTGCACAACCTGCCGTTCTACGGTCTGGCGGTGATGTGCCTGGACGATCCGGTAGTGCGTGAAATCCTGCCGCTGGTCAAACGTCCGACCGTGACCTATGGCTTCAGCGAAGACGCCGATGTGCGCGCCATCAATGTGCGCCAGCAGGGCATGCAGACCTTCTTCACTGTGCTGCGCCCGGATCGCGAGCCGCTCGACGTGTCGGTGAACATGCCCGGCAACCACAACGTGCTCAACTCGCTGGCGACCATCTGCATCGCCACCGACGAGGGCGTCAGCGATGAAGCCATCGTTCAGGGGCTTTCGGGTTTCCAGGGCGTTGGTCGGCGCTTCCAGGTCTACGGCGAACTGCCGGTGGATGGCGGCAACGTGATGCTGGTCGACGACTACGGTCACCACCCGACCGAAGTCGCGGCGGTGATCAAAGCCGTGCGCGGTGGCTGGCCGGAGCGTCGTCTGGTGATGGTCTACCAGCCGCACCGCTACAGCCGCACCCGCGACCTCTACGACGACTTCGTCAATGTGTTGGCCGACGCCAACGTGCTGCTGCTGATGGAAGTCTATCCGGCCGGCGAAGAGCCGATCCCCGGTGCCGACAGCCGCAAGCTGTGCAACAGCATCCGTCAGCGTGGTCAGCTCGACCCGATCTACATCGAGCGTGGCGTCGACCTGGCGCCGCTGGTCAAGCCGCTGCTGCGTGCCGGCGACATTCTGCTGTGCCAGGGCGCTGGTGATATCGGCGGTCTCGCGCCGAAACTGTTGAAAAGTGAGTTGTTCGCCGGCGCCGTGGCGGCGTCGGTCGAGGGGAAGTTGAAATGACTGCTGCCTACGCCAAGCTGTTCTCCACCATCGCGCCGAAAGACTTCGGCCGCGTCGCCGTGCTCTTCGGCGGCCTGAGTGCCGAGCGTGAGGTTTCGCTGAAATCCGGCAACGCCGTGCTCGAAGCGCTGCAAAGCGCAGGCGTGGATGCGTTCGGTATCGATGTGGGCGAAGACTTCCTGCAGCGTCTGCTCAGCGAAAAGATCGACCGCGCGTTCATCATTCTCCACGGTCGCGGCGGTGAAGACGGCAGCATGCAGGGCCTGCTCGAGTGCGCGGGCATCCCGTACACCGGCAGCGGCATTCTTGCTTCCGCACTGGCGATGGACAAACTGCGCACCAAGCAGGTCTGGCACAGCCTCGGGATTCCGACGCCGCGCCACGCCGTGCTGTGCAGCGAAGCCGATTGTATTTCGGCCGCGACGGAACTGGGCTTGCCTTTGATCGTCAAACCGGCGCATGAAGGTTCAAGTATCGGGATGGCCAAAGTGAATTCTGCGTCCGAGTTGATCGACGCATGGAAAGCGGCCAGTACCTACGATTCGCAAGTGTTGGTCGAGCAATGGATTCAAGGTCCGGAGTTCACCATCGCCACCCTGCGTGACCAGGTGTTGCCTCCTATCGCCCTGGGTACACCGCACACGTTCTACGACTACGACGCCAAGTACATCGCCAACGATACCCAGTACCGCATTCCGTGCGGACTGGACGCGGCCAAGGAACAGGAACTCATGGAACTCACGGCCAAGGCCTGTGAGGCGCTGGGTATCGCCGGTTGGGGCCGGGCGGACGTGATGCAGGACGCCGACGGGCAGTTCTGGTTCCTCGAAGTCAATACCGCTCCGGGCATGACCGATCACAGTCTGGTGCCGATGGCGGCGCGGGCTGCCGGTCTGGATTTCCAGCAACTGGTTCTGGCCATTCTGGCCGCCAGCGTTGAAGACGCAGGCGCAACAGAGGCGCGAGGTTAAGACCATGCAAGGCGCTCATCTCAGACATCAGCCACCCGCACCCGGCCGCAAGCCGGTGCCGCGGGGTGCCAGCCGAATGGTGGCGAAAGAGCCGATGTCCGCGCGCCTGCCGAAAGCCAATTTCAGCTTTCTGAAAAGCCTGTTCTGGCCAGTGCTGCTGGTAGCGCTGGGCTTTGGCACCTACGAAGGCGCGCAGCGTTTGCTGCCGTACGCCGACCGGCCGATCAGCAAGATCGCAGTGCAGGGCGACTTGAGCTACATCAGCCAGCAGGCGGTGCAGCAGCGGATCGCGCCGTTCGTGGCGTCGAGCTTCTTCACCATCGACCTCGCCGGTATGCGTACCGAGCTTGAGCAGATGCCGTGGATCGCCCACGCCGAAGTGCGCCGGGTATGGCCGGATCAGGTAGTGATCCGCCTCGAAGAGCAATTGCCGGTGGCGCGTTGGGGCGACGAGTCGTTGCTCAACAACCAGGGCCAGGCGTTCACGCCCAAGGAACTGGCGAACTACGAACATCTGCCGCAGCTGTTCGGCCCACAACGGGCTCAGCAGCAAGTGATGCAGCAGTATCAGGTGCTGAGCCAGATGCTGCGGCCGCTGGGTTTTTCGATTGCACGCCTGGAATTGCGTGAACGCGGCAGCTGGTTCCTGACCACCGGTGCCGGCAGCTCCGGCCCCGGCATCGAGTTGTTGCTGGGACGCGGCAACCTGGTGGAAAAGATGCGCCGCTTCATCGCCATCTATGACAAGACGCTGAAAGAGCAGATTACGAACATTGCGCGCATCGATCTGCGCTACGCCAACGGCCTTGCTGTTGGCTGGCGGGAACCCGTAGCGCCGACGACAGCCCAACCCGCTGTCGCAAAGAATTAAGAAGAGGCAGGACCCATGGCAAACGTGCAAAGCGGCAAAATGATCGTCGGTCTGGATATCGGCACCTCCAAAGTGGTGGCGCTGGTAGGCGAGGTCGCGGACGACGGCCAGCTGGAAATCGTCGGGATCGGCACGCATCCGTCCCGCGGCCTGAAGAAGGGCGTGGTGGTCAACATCGAATCCACCGTGCAGTCGATCCAGCGCGCGATCGAAGAAGCCCAACTGATGGCTGGCTGCCGCATTCACTCGGCATTTGTCGGCGTGGCCGGCAATCACATCCGCAGCCTGAACTCCCACGGCATCGTCGCGATCCGTGATCGCGAAGTCAGCTCGGCCGACCTTGAGCGTGTGCTCGACGCCGCGCAGGCCGTGGCCATCCCGGCTGACCAGCGCGTGCTGCACACCCTGCCGCAGGATTACGTGATCGATAACCAGGAAGGCGTGCGCGAGCCGCTGGGCATGTCCGGCGTGCGTCTGGAAGCCAAGGTTCACGTGGTCACCTGCGCCGTCAACGCTGCACAGAACATTGAAAAATGCGTGCGCCGCTGCGGCCTGGAAATCGACGACATCATTCTTGAGCAACTGGCCTCGGCCTACTCGGTGCTGACCGACGACGAGAAAGAACTGGGCGTGTGCCTGGTCGACATCGGCGGCGGCACCACCGACATCGCGATCTTCACCGAAGGCGCGATCCGTCACACCGCGGTAATCCCGATTGCCGGTGACCAGGTGACCAACGACATCGCCATGGCGTTGCGCACCCCGACCCAGTACGCCGAAGAAATCAAGATCCGCTACGCCTGCGCCCTGGCCAAACTGGCCGGTGCCGGTGAAACCATCAAGGTGCCAAGTGTCGGCGACCGTCCACCGCGCGAACTGTCGCGTCAGGCCCTGGCCGAAGTGGTCGAGCCGCGCTACGACGAACTGTTCACCCTGATCCAGGCTGAACTGCGTCGCAGCGGCTACGAAGACCTCATCCCGGCGGGCATCGTCCTCACCGGCGGTACTTCGAAAATGGAAGGCGCCACTGAACTGGCCGAGGAAATCTTCCACATGCCGGTGCGCCTCGGTGTGCCGCATGGCGTGAAAGGTCTGGATGACGTGGTGCGCAACCCGATTTATTCCACTGGCGTTGGCTTGTTGATGTACGGCCTGCAGAAGCAGTCCGACGGAGTTTCGTTCTCCGGCATCGGCAGCCGCGACAGCTACAGCAGCGAAGAGCCTCAGGCGCCGCTGCTGGACCGCTTGAAGAAGTGGGTCCAAGGCAATTTTTAAAGCTTTACCGCAACACCGCAACAAACAGCAGTAGGCGAAAAAACTAGAGAATGTAAGGAGAGGGAAAATGTTCGAACTCGTAGACAACATCCCCGCAAGCCCGGTAATCAAAGTTATCGGTGTCGGCGGTGGCGGCGGCAACGCTGTCAATCACATGGTCAAGAGCAACATCGAAGGCGTTGAGTTCATCTGCGCCAACACCGATGCTCAAGCGCTGAAAAACATCGGCGCGCGGACCATCCTGCAACTGGGCACTGGCGTGACCAAAGGCCTGGGTGCCGGCGCCAATCCCGAGGTCGGCCGTCAAGCCGCTCTGGAAGACCGCGAGCGCATCGCCGAAGTACTGGCCGGCACCAACATGGTGTTCATCACCACTGGCATGGGCGGCGGTACCGGTACCGGTGCGGCGCCGATCATCGCTGAAGTGGCCAAGGAAATGGGCATCCTGACCGTTGCGGTCGTGACCCGTCCGTTCCCGTTCGAAGGCCGCAAGCGTATGCAGATCGCCGACGAAGGCATCCGCATGCTCTCGGAAAGCGTCGACTCGCTGATCACCATTCCGAACGAAAAACTGCTGACCATCCTCGGCAAAGACGCAAGCCTCTTGTCGGCTTTCGCCAAGGCTGACGATGTACTGGCCGGTGCCGTTCGCGGTATCTCCGACATCATCAAGCGTCCGGGCATGATCAACGTCGACTTCGCCGACGTACGCACCGTGATGAGCGAAATGGGCATGGCGATGATGGGTACTGGCTGCGCCAGCGGTCCGAACCGTGCACGTGAAGCCACCGAAGCGGCAATCCGCAACCCGCTGCTCGAAGACGTCAACCTGCAAGGCGCGCGCGGCATTCTGGTGAACATCACCGCCGGTCCTGACCTGTCCCTGGGTGAGTACTCCGACGTCGGTTCGATCATCGAAGCCTTCGCTTCGGAGCACGCGATGGTCAAGGTCGGTACCGTTATCGATCCGGACATGCGCGACGAGCTGCACGTAACCGTGGTTGCCACCGGTCTGGGCGCGAAAATCGAGAAGCCTGTGAAGGTTATCGACAACACGGTCCACACCTCCATGGCTTCGGCGCAGGTGCAGCAACCGGCGCCGGCCCGTCAGGAGCAGCCAGCGGTGAACTACCGTGACCTGGACCGTCCGACCGTCATGCGCAACCAGGCTCAGGCCGGTGCTGCGGCTGCCGCGAAGATGAATCCGCAGGATGACCTGGACTACCTGGACATTCCGGCATTCCTGCGCCGTCAGGCCGATTGATGGAATGTATCAGGGCTATGAAGGTGATTGGTGTTCAGCAAAGGCATGGTCTGCTATCATCGCCAGCCTTTGTTGATACCAGTTCGCAATTTGCGCTGAAGCGGCCCAAGCCATGATTAAACAACGCACACTGAAAAATATTATCCGTGCCACAGGTGTAGGCCTGCACTCCGGTGAGAAGGTCTATCTGACTCTCAAGCCTGCGCCTGTCGACACTGGCATTGTGTTTTGTCGCGCTGACCTCGACCCTGTGGTGCAGATTCCTGCCCGCGCGGAAAACGTCGGTGAAACCACTATGTCGACGACGCTGATCAATGGCGACGTCAAAGTGGACACGGTAGAGCACTTGCTCTCGGCCATGGCTGGCCTGGGCATCGATAACGCCTACGTCGAGCTCTCCGCGTCCGAAGTCCCGATCATGGATGGCAGCGCTGGACCCTTCGTATTCCTGATTCAATCGGCTGGCCTGGAAGAGCAGGACGCCGCCAAGAAATTCATCCGCATCCTGCGTGAAGTGACAGTGGAAGACGGCGACAAGCGCGCCACTTTCGTCCCTTTCGAAGGCTTCAAGGTGAGCTTCGAGATCGATTTCGATCACCCGGTATTCCGGGACCGCACCCAGAGTGCAAGCGTGGATTTTTCCAGCACTTCGTTCGTAAAAGAAGTCAGCCGCGCCCGTACCTTTGGTTTCATGAGTGACATCGAGTACCTGCGCAAGCACAACCTCGCACTCGGCGGCAGCGTGGAAAACGCGATCGTGGTCGACGCTGATGGCGTGTTGAACGAAGACGGTCTTCGTTACGAAGATGAATTCGTCAAGCACAAAATCCTTGATGCGATTGGCGACCTGTACCTGCTGGGCAACAGCCTGATTGGTGAGTTCAAAGGCTTCAAGTCCGGTCATGCACTGAACAACCAGCTGCTGCGCAAATTGATTGAGCAGACAGATGCGTGGGAAGTGGTGACGTTCGAAGACGCCAGCACCGCACCGATCTCTTACATGCGCCCTGTTGCGGCCGTGTAAGTAAAAAACCTCTCTAGTTTTTTGAAGGCCATCCTCGGATGGCCTTTTTTTATACCTTTTACAAGATCAAAAGATCGCAGCCTTCGGCAGCTCCTACAGGAGTACCGCATTCCAAATGTAGGAGCTGCCGAAGGCTGCGATCTTTTGCGCTTATCAGACAGCTACAACCACCCTATTACGTCCGCCTTCCTTGGCCTGATACAACGCCTTGTCCGCCGCAAACAGCAACTGCTCCAGCGTCATCTCGCTCGCTGTCGTCCACGTCGCTATACCGATACTCACGGTCATCGCCCGCGCTGCGCCCTCGGCCCATGGCAGGTTTTCCACAGCCTGACGAATCTGCTCGGCGATCTGCTGCGCCCCTGCGCTGTCGGTTTCGGCGAGAATCACCGAAAACTCTTCACCGCCATAACGTGCGACCAGATCAGCCGGACGCCGCACATTTGCGGTGATCACCTTGGCCAGCTCGCGCAGCACCTGATCCCCAGCCTGATGGCCATGCTGGTCGTTGAAGGCCTTGAAGTGGTCGGCATCGATCATCATCACCGACAGCGGCTGGCCCGAGCGTTGCGCGCGGAACCACTCATGTCGCAGGGTCTGATCGAGCATGCGCCGGTTGGCCACGCCGGTCAGGTCATCGGTGGCGGCCAGTTGCGCCAGTTCGCGTTCGGCGCGATGGCGCAAACGCAGTTCGCGGGCGAGCAGCCAGGTCAGCCACAACAGGCCCAAGCACAACACGCCAGTGGCGCCGCTGATCAAGATCGCCGTGCGCCGCCAGGTGCCGAACACTTCATCGCTGGACAGCGCGACCATTACGGTCAACGGCAAATTGCCGACCCGCGAGTAGGTGTAGAGCCGGCGTTGTTTATCCATGCTGGAGGTGCTGGTGAAACTGCCGCTGCCATCGCGGTCGTTGAGAATGCGCACGACGTTGGGCCGATTGCCGAAACTCTTGCCCACCGAGTCGCTCTGCAAGTACGGCTTCTGCGCGAGCAGCACGCCGTCGCTGTTGATGATGTTCAGGGTACTGTCGGTGCCGATGTCGAGGCTTTTGAACAGATCGTCGAAGTAGTCGAGTTTCAACGACGCCGCCGCCACGCCAATGAATTCACCGGTCTGCGAGGAAATGCGTCGGCTGAAGCTGATGCGCCACTGATCGGCCTCGTCGCAATCGCAACGGGTCTTGAACGGACGGCTGATGAACATGCCGACATCGCGGTTGAACGCATGGGCGAGGAAATAATCCCGGTCAGCGAAATTGCCCGGTTTCGGTTCGATGCGCGAGGAGTCGGCGATCACCTCGCCATGCTTGTCCAGCAGCAGAATGTCGCCTTTGAAGCGCGCGGTGGCCGAGCGATCAAACAGCGCAAGATGACGGATCTGCGGCGAGACATTTTGCAGGTCGTCACGCTGGGCGGCGGCGATCAGGCCTTGCAGTGTCAGGTCGTACAGCTCGACGGTGCGCAGCACGTCGGCGTCGATCAATTGCGCAATGGTGGTCGCACGGCGGGTGGCGGCGTCCTGCGCACTGGCGTACTCGCGGATCAGCAGGAAGGTGACGATGCACACCATCGCAATCACGGTCAGCAGACTGCCGAGGATCAGCAGGCGCTCGGGGCGACCGGTCTGGCCTGCGATGGAAGGAGTACGGCTGGCGATCATGATGGGGGTTCGGGTTGAGGGATTCCAATAAGCGTAGTTGCACAATGAGCCTGCTCACCCTGTAGGAGCTGCCGAAGGCTGCGATCTTTTGATTTTTAGAACAAGATCAAAAGATCGCAGCCTTCGGCAGCTCCTTCAGAGGAATTACCCGCAACAGGTTCAATGTTGCTTGAGCTCAAGCTTGGTAGCGATCTTAGAAGACGTTGACCGGGTAGTCGATGATCACGCGGTATTCATCTGTATCCGAATCAATCGCGCCGTAGCCGTTGCCGCCACGGTTGGTCGCCCATTGCAGGCGCACCGCTAGGTCCTTGGCCTGACCGCTTTGCACGACGTACTGCAAATCGATGTCGCGCTCCCAGTGTTTGGCGTTGCGGCCATCAGCGCTGTACCAGCTGGAATAGCCTGCGCTGTCCGGATCGGTTTTGGTCAGGTCGACCGTGCCGCGCGAATAGGACAGCGCCGAAGTCAGCCCTGGCAGGCCGACACCCGTGAAGTCGTAAGCGTACTTGAGCTTCCAGGAGCGTTCGTTCGGGCCGTTGAAATCCGAGTATTGCTGGGAATTGTCCAGGTAAACGCTGTCGCCCTGGCGGATGTAGTCGAACGGTGTGTTGCCGTTGACCCGCTGGTACGCGGCGGTAACGCTGTGGCTGCCGACGCCGACGGTGAGATGCGCGCTGTAAGTGTTGTTGTCGATGTCGCCCAGCAGCGCCTCGCCGGTGTCTTGCGTGTGATAGAAGTGCACGCCCGGGTTGAGGCTGACCAGATCGTTCAGTTGCCAGGTGTAGTCGAGGTCGTAGTAGTACTGGTTCCAGATGTCTTTCAGCTCAGAGGCATAAAGGCTACTGGTCAGGCCTTCAACACCGCTCCAGGCTACGCCGGCCCAGTTCAGGTGCCGGCTCTCATCGCCATCGGCGAGCGTGCCGTACGACGTACCGATTCGCGTGTGGCCGCTCTGGTTATACGGCTTGGTGAAGCTGGCCTGGCCACCTTCGATCAGCCAGCCATCAAAGCTGTGGTTGCTCAGGCTGATGCCACGAAAGGTCTGCGGCAGCATGCGCGTGTCGCCGCCGGCAATCACCGGGTTGGTGAGGAACAGGTCACCGGCCTTCAACTCGGTCTCGAATGCACGCAATTTCAGCGTCCCGCCTGCGGTGGAGAACGAGCCCGGCGCTTTGCCGTTGCCATCGCTGATCGGCAGGATGCTCGAACCGTCAGTCCCGCCACCGCCGTCAATTTTCAGGCCGAGCATGGCGTGGGCATCGACGCCGAAGCCAATCGTGCCTTCGGTGTAGCCGGACTGGAACACCCCGAGAAACCCCTGACCCCACTCGATGTTGTCGTCCGCTTGCTGCAAGCGGTTGCGATTCATGTAGTAGTTGCGGGCGTTGAGGTTGAGATTCGAGCCTTTGACGAAGCCTTGTTCGGCAGGCTCCTCGGCATGGGCGGCGGGGGCAATAGTTGCGGCCATTGCAATGAACAGCGGGGTGAGGCGGGCAGGGTAAAACACGTGCAGTGAAGCTCCTTGGGTCAACGGGCTGCTCTGTTTCTTGAGCAGCTTGATGTTTCTTGTTGTTACAGACGCACCAGACGGCTTTCAGACCACAACGAAAAAAGGCCGCTGAACGGCAGCGGCCTGGAGTGACGACGGTTGAACGGGAAGAGCCAAACAACCGCGTCGAGGGAAACTTTTCGCGGTGCGACTCAGCTGTCTTTCTCGAGCGCTTGAGTCTGGGAAGTAGCGGCCTGCGGGGATTGCGTCGCGTCCTGAGCCTTGGCCATCACTTCGGCCTGATGCTGATCGAATGCCTGCGCGCGAGCGACTTTTTGCGCCACGAACGTTTGCGATTCTTCAGCCATCGCCATCGGCGACAGGATCAATGAGGACAAAACGAACGCGCTGGCAATACCCATACTGTTGGACATCTGGAAAACCTTCTCGCTTGGCGAGTGCTGTTTGGTGCGGGCAAAGATAAGGTTGCCAAGGGTCGGGAAACAGCGTGATTTTCATAAATGACTGTTACGGCAAAAGCAAAGATCACCCCTTCACCCCAGCCCTCCCGAAACGTCGGACCGCCCCCAAGGGGGCGAGGGGGAAAGGGAGCCGATCGGGGGCTTTTTCAGGACCTGAGTTCGGCTCAGGAATTTCAGGTCGGCGTATCCTCAACATCCAGCGCGGTCAGTCCCCTCTCCCTCCGGGAGAGGGTTAGGGTGAGGGGCTTTTCAAACCGGCAAATAAATCCCGAAGGTATTCATCCCCCGATCACTGCGCACAAACACATCCCCGCCATGCATCAGCGCGATCGCCTTGACGATCGCCAGCCCCAGCCCGTGGTTATTGCCGCTGTTGCTGCGCGAAGCATCGACCCGATAAAACCGTTCGAACAACCTTGGCAAATGCTCACTGGCAATCGGCGTCCCGGGATTGGCCACGCCGATGCTCACCTGATGTTCTTGGACCTCGATGCGCACCTCGATCACCTGCCCCGGTTCGGTGTGCTGCACCGCGTTGCTCAGCAAATTGATCAGCGCCCGGCGCAGATGCGCGACCTCGATCTGTACCTGCGCATCGCCGCTGACCTGCACTTCAACCTGAGCGTCCTCAAGAATGAAATCCAGATAATCCAGCGTCGTCGCCACCTCATCGGCCAATGAGGTCGAAGTCAGTTTGGTCGCCTTGTTGCCCTGATCGGCGCTGGCCAGGAACAACATATCGTTGATGATCGAACGCAGTCGCTCCAGCTCCTCAAGATTGGATTGCAGCACTTCGAAATAGTGTTCGGCCGAGCGCCCGCGGGTGAGCGCGACCTGGGTCTGGCCGATCAGGTTGGTCAGCGGCGAGCGCAACTCATGAGCGACGTCGGCGTTGAATGATTCCAGCCGCGAATAGGCCAGTTCTACCCGCTCCAGCGTCGAGTTGAAAGACTCGACAAACTGTTCCAGCTCCGGCGGCAGCGGCGATAGGCGCAAGCGTCCTGCTCTTAGCGGTGGCGCCAGCCGTTGAGCTTCGTGGGACAGTTTGATCAGTGGCTTCAAACCAATCCGCGCCACCCAATAGCCCAGCGCCGAAGCCATCAGCACACCGGCAATCGCCAGACCGATCAACGCAATCAGCAGATTGTGCTGCGTCTCATGGAAGGTCTCGGTATCAATGCCGATCATGAAGCGCAGCGGTGGGCGCTGGTCCTTGGCCGGCAACTCGGTCAACAGCACCTTCAGCGGATAACGATGGTCGGCCAAATGCAGGTCATGCATGCCCAGCGGACCTTGAGCGAAGGCCCGAATAGCGGCGTCGGGTTGTCCATATTCGTAACCCGGATTACCACTGACCACCCAGAACCGGATGCGCTTGTCTTCTTCGCCGAGCAGCTTCAGCTTGGCGTTGATCTTCACCCAGTGTTCCGGTGTGCCGAAGCGATTGAGCGCCGATTCGAGCACGCTGTAACGCGCATCCAGCTCGGCCTCGGGCAACAATCCCAAGCCCTTGTCCACCTGTTGATAAAGCGCGCCGCCGATCAACAGAAACACCAATAGCGCGACCAGTGTAAACATTCCGCTCAGGCGCAGAGCAATCGAATTACTGGACACCACGGCTCTCCAACACATAGCCCATGCCGCGAATGGTATGCAGCAGTTTCTCGTCGAACGGGCCGTCGAGCTTGGCGCGCAGGCGTTTGATCGCGACTTCGACGACGTTGGCGTCGCTGTCGAAATTGATGTCCCAGACCATCTCGGCGATCGCGGTTTTCGAGAGGATTTCGCCCTGGCGCCGAGCGAGCACACTGAGCAGGGAAAACTCTTTCGCGGTCAGATCCAGGCGCGTGCCGGCGCGGGTGGCCTTGCGGCTGATCAAATCGATCCACAAGTCGGCGATGGTCACTTGCACCGGCTCATGGCCGCCGCTGCGCCGGGTCAACGCTTGCAGGCGGGCGACCAGTTCGAGGAAGGAAAACGGCTTGCCGAGGTAATCGTCGGCACCGTCGCGCAGGCCCTTGATACGGTCTTCGACGCGCTCGCGGGCGGTGAGCATGATCACCGGGGTCTGCTTGCGTGCACGCAATGCACGCAGCACGCCGAAGCCATCGAGCTCCGGCAACATGACGTCGAGGACAATCACTGCGTAGTCGCATTCCAGCGCCAGATGCAGGCCTTCAACGCCGTCGCGGGCAAGGTCCACGGTGTAGCCCTGTTCGGTCAGGCCACGGTGCAGATAGTCCGCGGTTTTTTCTTCGTCTTCGATAATCAGAACGCGCATGACCGCCTCAGTCTGTGGTCGCCAGTGCCGTTGCGGGCGTTGGGGCTGGTGGGTGTGAGTGCCGGTGGAACAGCCGTTCGAGCCATAAGTATATGACCGGCGTGGTGAACAGCGTCAGCATCTGGCTGACCAGCAAACCGCCGACCACGGCAATGCCCAGCGGCTGGCGCAGTTCGGCGCCGGTGCCGTAACCGAGCATCAGCGGCAACGCGCCGAGCAGGGCGGCGAGGGTGGTCATGATGATCGGCCGAAACCGGGTGATGCACGCCTCGAAAATCGCCTCTTGCGGCGGCAGTCCACGCTGGCGCTGCGCCTCAAGGGCAAAGTCGATCATCAGGATGCCGTTCTTCTTGACGATACCGATCAGCAGCACCAGGCCGATCAACGCCATGATCGAAAAATCCTGGCCGCAGATCCACAGCATGATCACCGCGCCGAGGCCTGCCGCCGGCAATGTCGAAATGATTGTCAGCGGATGGACGAAGCTTTCATAAAGCACGCCGAGAATGATGTACACCGCCACCAGCGCCGCGAGAATCAGCCACGGCTGGCTGGCCAGCGAACTCTGGAACGCCTGCGCCGCGCCCTGGAAATTGCCGCTGATCGCGGTGGGCATGCCGATCTCGGCCTTGGCCTGGTTGAGCAGAATCACCGCATCGCCCAGCGCCACGCCCGGGGCGAGGTTGAACGACAGGTTGGCGGCGGGGAACATGCCGTCGTGGGCAATCGACAGCGGGCCGATGGTCGGCGCGTCGAACCTTGCCAGCGCCGACAGCGGCACCATCTCGCCGCTAAGTGGCGAACGCAGGTAAAAATAGTTGAGGCTCTCGGCCTTGCCGCGTTGCCTGGTGTCCAGCTCGAGAATCACGTTGTACTGATTGACCTGGGTCTGGAATTCATTGATCTGCCGTTGGCCGAACGCATCGTACAGCGCCTCGTCGACATCGCTGGCAGTCAGGCCGAAACGCGCCGCAGCGCTACGGTCGATGCTGATGTGAGTGATGCTGCCGCCCAGTTGCAGATCATTGGAAATGTCGCGGAACGCCGGATTGCTGCGCAGCTTCTCGGTCAGGCGTTGGGTCCACGTTGCCAGCGTCGCGCCGTCATTGCTCTTCAGCACGTATTGGTACTGCGCACGGCTCGGGCCGGAGCTGAGGTTGATGTCCTGCCCTGCGCGCAAATACAGGACGATGCCGGGGACTTTCATCAGTTGCGGGCGGATGCGGTCGATGAACTGGCTGGCGCTGACATCGCGATCGCCACGTTTTTTCAGCGCGATCCAGAAGCGCCCGTTGGCGATGGTCTGGTTGCTGCCGGAAACCCCGACCGAGTGGGAAAACGCCTGCACCGCCGGATCGGCCGCGACGATTTCGGCCATGGCCAAGTGTTTTTTCACCATATCGCCGTAGGAAATATCCGCAGCGGCTTCGGTGGTGCCGAGGACAAAACCGGTGTCCTGCACCGGGAAGAAGCCCTTGGGAATGAAGATGTACCCGGCAACCGCCAACGCCAGCGAAAGACCGAACACACCGATCATCAATTTCTGATGGTCGAGGGCGCGGCGCAGGCCCTTTTCGTACCAGCCGAGCAGGCGTTCGCTGAAACCGGGTTTGGCATTGGCATGATGCAGCGGTTTGCGCATGAACAGCGCGGCAAGCGTTGGCGCGAGCGTCAGCGACACCACCACGGAAATCATGATCGTCGAAGTCGCGGTCAGGGCGAATTCCTTGAACAGTCGCCCGACCACACCGCCCATGAACAGCAGCGGAATGAACGCCGCCACCAGCGAAAAACTGATCGAAACGACGGTGAAGCCGATCTCGCCGGCACCCTTGATTGCCGCCTCGCGCATGTCATCGCCGGCCTCGAGATGGCGGTGGATGTTCTCCACCACGACAATGGCATCGTCGACCACGAAGCCGACCGCGACGACGATCGCCACCAGCGTCAGGTTGTTCAGGCTGAAGCCGAGCACGTACATCAGGGCGAAACTGGCGATCAGCGAGACACCGAGCACCGCCGAGACAATCAGCGTTGCCGACAACTGCCGCAGGAACAGCGCCATCACCGCGACCACCAGCAGGATCGCGATCAGCAACGTGATCTCGACTTCATGCAGCGAGGCGCGGATGGTCTGCGTGCGGTCTATCAGGGTTTTCACCTGCACCGACGCCGGCAGCATGGCTTCGAGACCGGGCAGGGCGGCTTGAATGCGGTCGACGGTCTCGACAATGTTGGCGCCGGGCTGGCGCGAGATCACCAGGTTCACCCCCGGACGATCACCTGCCCAGGCCTGCACGTAGGCATCTTCCGCACCGTTGACGACTTTGGCGACGTCGCGCAGGTGAACCGGGGCGCCATCCTTGTAGGAAACGATGAGCTGGCTGTAGTCCTCGGGGTGGAACAACTGGTCGTTGGTCGACAGCGTCGAGATACTCGATTCGCCGTACAGCGCACCTTTGGCGAGGTTAAGGCTGGTCTGCTGGATCGCCAGCCTGATGTCGGCCAGCGTCAGGCCAATGGCCGCGAGTTTGTCCGCCGAAGCCTGTACGCGAATCGCCGGACGTTGCTGACCGGTGATGTTGATCTGGCCGACGCCGTCGATCTGGCTGATCTGCCGGGCGAGCAGGGTTTCCACCAGGTCGCTGAGTTCGGTGCCGGGCATCTGTGTCGAGCTGACACTGAGGATCAGCACCGGGCTGTCGGCCGGGTTGACCTTCTTCCATGTCGGCAGCGTCGGCATGTCCTTGGGCAACTTGCCGGCGGCGGTGTTGATCGCTGCCTGCACTTCCTGAGCAGCGGTGTCGATGCTTTTGTCGAGGGTGAATTGCAGGGTCAGCAGGGTTGAGCCCAGCGCGCTGCTCGAGGTCATCTGGGTCATGCCGGGGATCGCGCTGAATTGCACCTCCAGCGGCGTCGCCACCGAGGACGCCATGGTGTCCGGGCTGGCGCCGGGCAACTGCGCCGAGACTTGGATCGTAGGAAATTCCGCTTCCGGCAGTGGGGCGATCGGCAAGCGCGGGAAGGCAATCGCCCCGACCAGCACCAGCGCGATCGTCAACAGGATCGTCGCCACCGGGTGATCGATGCACCAGGTCGAGATGCCTTTGTGCGAGTTCATGGCTTCGGCTCCGCCTGCACCACTTGCGCCGGCTCACTCATGACTTGCACGCTCGATCCCGGCTTGAGCCGCGACTGGCCGTCGGTCACCAGCACGTCGCCGACGTTGACGCCTTTGATGATGTCCTGACCGCTGCCCTGATACACCATCTGCACCGGCACCGCTTCGACCTTGTCGCCGTTCACGCGATAAACGAAGTGTTGTTCGAGGCCACGTTGTACGACGGTGGGCGGAACGACCAGCGCATCTTTATCCACAGCCGTCTGAATTTTTACCGTGACCAGCAAACCCGGCCAGAGCTTCTGGCTGGCGTTGGCGAACTCGGCCTTGGCGCGGATGGTGCCGGTGTTGGCGTTGATCTGGTTGTCGATCAGGGTCAGATGACCTTCGCCGAGCAGATTGCCGGTTTCGCCATCGGTATCGGCGCCGATGTAAGCCTTGACCGGGGCGCGTTGCGGATCGCTGATCAGGCTTTGCAGGGTCGGCAGCATTTGCTGCGGCAGGGAGAACTCGACGGCGATTGGATCGATCTGGGTAACGGTGAACAGGCCTTGGGTGTCGGTCATGCGCAGGAAATTGCCTTCATCGACCGTACGAATACCGACGCGCCCGGTGACCGGGGAGCGAATCTGCGTGTAGGACAGTTGCACCTGCGCCGCGTCGATCGAGGCCTGATTGCCTTGCGCCGTGGCTTTGAGCTGGTTGACCAAGGCCTGTTGCTGGTCGAAGGTCTGTTTCGACACGCCGTCGTCAACGCTGAGCAGTTTGTAGCGCTTGAGATTGACCAGCGCGACCTGCAACTGCGCCTGGCTCTCGCCCAACTGCGCCCGGGCCTGATCGAGGCTGGCGCGGATCGAGCGGTCGTCGATGGTAGCGAGCAGGTCGCCTGCTTTGACCAGTTGACCTTCCTTGACCAGAATTTTCGTCAGGATGCCATCGATCTGTGGACGCACCACCACACTGTGGAGTGAAAGCACCGAGCCGATGCCGCTGGTATAACGCGGCACGTCTTTGGCGTTCACCGTCACCACCCGCACCGGGATGGCGGTCGGGCTGGCCAGTTTGGTCGGTGCGGGTTTGAGCACAAACCACAGGCCGACGGCTGCCAGCAGAATCACGAGAGTGGCCAGCAGGATTTTGTTTTTCTGAATGGACATGCGCGGCGCCGAAGTCTGGAGTTTGGGCAGATTGAACAGTTATAAACCGGTCAGGCGGTCGGCAGGGTGACGGCTGGCTGTCAGGATTGTCAGTTTCCGGCGTTAATTGCAGTGGCAGCGATTACCGTTGGGTTGATAAGTCCCTAAAAGGGACCTATCGTTCCTTTTTTGGGACTCTTCGGTTTGCGCCAGTGGAAAATATTTCTTTAAGCGAAGCCCTGTTCACCGCCACCCAGCAAAAAGTGTTGGGTTTGTTGTTCGGCAAGCCTGACCAGACGTTCTATGCCAACGAAATTGTGCGCTGGGCGCAGGTTGGTAAAGGCGGCCTGATGCGTGAACTCGATCGATTGCAACGAGCCGGGATCCTCAGCATGACACGAGTGGGTAACCAGACCCATTACCAGGCCAATCCCGCATGTCCTATCTACGCGGAGCTTCTTGGCATCACGCGCAAGACATTCGGTTTTGCCGAGCCTACTGAAAGCGGAGCCACCTGACCGCAAGGAGTGTGAAGGTCTGATGCGCTCGGCTTTGGACAGGCTCAAGGATGCGCACACTTGCACACTGTCGTTTTCCAGCCGGTTCGATTTGGCCTACAACGCCAGCTCTTCGCTTGAGTGGCTATCGATCGGACAAGCGCTATCTGGTATTCCAGTGCCTGATCCATACCACGCAAAGCAGCAAGGTTCAGGTGCGATTGTTTGCGCTGTGCCACGAGCGGCACAATCTCGCCGAATATGAAGGCTATATGGATGAAGATGACGCGCTTCTTGAGCAATTGCTGGAGAGCACGTCGCAGTTGTTGGGTGACGTTCAGCATCGCATGAACTGAAATATCATCACGCAGTGTCGGTGCCAGGCAGCCATTCAGCGCATCCCGCAAATCTTCAGATGCCGAGCCAGAGCGCACGGGTATACTGCGCGCCTTTGCGGCTCACTGATCGGGCCGACTTTCTGTTCCCGGAGCTTTTATGACTTCCCCGACCCAACCGCCGGTTGATGACGCTGTGAGCGACGTCCCGGCTAACGTGGCTGACACCAGCGAAACCAAGGCCGAGATCCCGGCGTTCAAGTTCCCGTTCAAACCGGGCGAGCTGGCCTCGGCGAAAGGCTCGAATCAGCCGTGGTACAAGAATGGCGCGAAGAATGGCCATACCAAGACCCCGGGCATGGCGCCGCCGGGTACGCGTCGGTCGATGGGCAAGCGCTGACATCGGAAAGTGATGGTGCTTGTGCTGGCCTTTTCGCGAGCAGGCTCGCTCCCACATTGGATTTGCGTAGAACCCAAACCTGTGGGAGCGAGCCTGCTCGCGAAGGCAGCCGCTACACCACAAATGTCAGATCAAGCCGCGCGCAATGAAATGAACGCATAAGTCTGCGCCGGCTCGGTGACTACTTGCCCACCCGCAGCCCGCACTTGCCCGGCCACGTCATCGCCAGACAAATGAAACAACCACTCACTCGGTTGCGCCGTTAACGATTGCGCGCTCACTTGGTCGATCACCTGCGCAAACGCATCCATGTTCGGCAAGTACGCGGTGAACCCATCACCCTTGAGCGCAGTGGTGCGAATCCCCAGCGTCGCGCAGATCGCATCCTTGAGTCTGATGTCATCCCGGTCCGCCTGACGCGAACGCTGGATCAGCTCAACCAGTTCCCGATCAACCAACTCACCGCCCACGATCAGCTCCGGTCCCTGTTCCCAGGACTCTGGCGGACAATCCTTGGCAGCCGGATTGAGCGGGATGTGCGGATTGATTTCCGCCGGGTAAATCCGACACACCAGTGGACGCCGCTCGTAGATCCGGCAGCGCTTGTCGTCGTCAAGATTCCGGCAGGGGCCGACGTTGTAGGCGGCGAAAGTGATCGCCACATGAGCATCGGTAGCACCGCTGCGGACCATGGCCGACCGGCGCTCGGCATGTTCGCGCTGCTGCGCTGGCAGGCCCAGACCATTGCCGAGAAAAGCCTCGACCAGCACGATCACCTGACCGCCATCCGCCGCCCACATGCGCGCTTCGGCCAGCGTCAGCGGGACATGGTGGTCGGTGCAGCACTTACCGCAGCCTACGCAGGAAAACGTCGTATTCATTTGAGCGATCTGTCTTCAATCAGGGTGTGAAACGATGGCGGAAAACCACCGCACAGAACCCGGTCGAAGCAAGGACTGCGCCACTCAGTGGGATTTTGTCACCGGGCGAATCGAATCCCACTCGGTGACGAACGCTGTTTTCGACTGTTTGTTGTACAGGCACAGCTCGCTGCCTTGCTGGCCTTTCATGTGCTTTTGCGGGTATTGGCCTTGCAGCAGAACGGCGGTGTAGCCGACGCGGTCATCGAATTGCGCGGGCGTGCCCACCGGTTTGACGTTTTTCAGACCGCTGGCCTTGGTGCAACTGGCGAGCACGGTTTTGTCGTAAGCGGCCCAGGCGTCGGGGCTGGAGGCGTGGGCCTGGGAGGCTAGGGCGGTGAGGCTTAGTAGGGCGAGGGCGATGGCTTTCATGGTTGGGGCGTCCTTGGTCGTGGATGGCCAAGGTTGGAGTCTGCCTGAGAAGGGAAGTTGCGGGTGCTGGCCTCTTCGCGAGCAGGCTCGCTCCCACAGTTTGAAATGCATTCCACCTGTGGGAGCGAGCCTGCTCGCGAAAGCGGTAGATCAGTCGGGCACAAGCTCGCGCCGGACCACATTCATCCCGACACTTTCATACAACCGGCGCGCCCGCAGGTTGTCCTCAAGAACCCTCAAATCGACAAGCCCCTCGCGCCGCTGTTGAAAGACGCTGAAAGCATGCAGCAACAACGCCCGACCCAGACCTCGGCCTTGCATGTGCGGATGCACCACCAGATTCTTGATATAGGCGCTGGTCCAGCACTGCGCCACGCCAACTACACCCTCGGCATCGCAGGCAACAAAACACAACGAGGGGTCGTAGTCGGGATCGCTGACAAACCGCTGCTGCCATTCCTCGAGCGGCGGTACTCGACCGCCACCCTGCAGATGTCCGATTTGCATCAACTGATGCAGCGCTGGTGCCAGCTCCTCGCGGTAAACGGACAACTCAATCCCGGACGGCCACTGCGCATCCGGCACCGCTTCATTCAAGTCGCGCCGCAGCAGAAAGCAAAACGTCTCGACCAAGACTCAGTGCCCGTTGGCCGCGACGTGTTTGGCGGCTTCGATCAGACGCTGGGTCAGCTCCGGCGAGGAGAACTTGGTCAGCACCGCGTTGGCACCGGCCAACCGGGCCTTTTCGCTGTTCATCGCGCTGTCGAGCGAAGTGTGCAGCAGCACATACAAGTGAGCGAAGTCCGGAGTCTCGCGCAGGGTGCGGGTGAAGGCATAGCCGTCCATCTCGGACATTTCGATGTCGGAAACGATCAGGTTGATCTGCTGCGCGGTGCCTTGCAGGTCGAGCAGGCAGTCGATGGCTTCCTTGGCGCTGCGCGCGGTGTGGCACTGCAGACCGAGGTTGCGCAGGGTGTGCACCGATTGCTGCAGCGCGACCTGACTGTCATCGACCACCAGAATGCGCGCGTTGCCGAGCACTTCGGCGTCTTCCATGGTCAGGTCGGTCGGCGCCATTTCAATCTGCGCCGGGGCGATGCTGTGGATGACTTTTTCGATATCCAGCACCTGCACCAGCGTGCCGTCCACCGAGGTCACGCCAGTGATGTAGGCGCGCGAGCCGCCGGAGCCGAACGGTGGCGGCTTGATGTCGGTGGTCAGGCAATGGACGATCTTGCTCACCGCCTGCACATGCAGACCCTGCTTGGAACGGCTGACATCGGTGACGATCAGGCAGCCACCGTTGGGATCCTCCAGCGGCCGCTCGCCGATGGCGCGACTGAGATCGATCACCGACAGCGAGGCACCGCGCAGCGAGGCGATGCCTTTGACGTGCGGGTGCGACTCCGGCAGCTTGGTCAGCGGCGGGCAGGGGATGATTTCACTGACCTTCAGCAGGTTGATCGCCATCAGCTTGCCGCTGCGCAAGGTAAACAGCAGAAGCGAAAGTGAATCTGCGCGGGCTTTGGTGGAGGACATAAGA
This sequence comes from Pseudomonas moraviensis subsp. stanleyae, assembly GCF_036283065.1. Taxonomy (GTDB): domain Bacteria; phylum Pseudomonadota; class Gammaproteobacteria; order Pseudomonadales; family Pseudomonadaceae; genus Aquipseudomonas; species Aquipseudomonas stanleyae. Next base: position 371,534 of record NZ_JAADJI010000004.1, on the reverse strand, counting down.
ACCTTCTGTGGATGGGCGAGAGTACAAATCGCCAGAAACCTTTGATGCCGGGTTATCGGCTTGAATGGAGTGGGCTTTAGGTTTGTCGTCACAGATCAAAAGCCCCTCACCCCAGCCCTCTCCCGGAGGGAGAGGGAGCCGACTGGGGGATATTGAAGAACTCCGTCGACCTGAACGTGATTTACCGAATCCGTACCTGACTGGTTCAATGCGTTTTCGATTCAAGCTCTTCGAATCCATAATCGACTCGATTTTTTCAGGTCGATGTATGACGCAAGACATCTCGGTCGGCTCCCTCTCCCGGAGGGAGAGGGAGCCGATTGGGGGATTTTGAAGAACTCCGTCGACCTGAACGTGATTTACCGAATCCGTACCTGACTGGTTCAATGCGTTGTCGATTCAAGCTCTTCGAATCCATAATCGACTCGATTTTTTCAGGTCGATGCATGACGCAAGACATCTCGGTCGGCCCCCTCTCCCCCTGGGAGAGGGCTGGGGTGAGGGGCTTTTGGCACTTGGCGATAATCTTCAGCTTTTCATGCCCAAGCGCTTGGCCATCCGCCCCAGATTCGCCCGATCCACCCCCAACTCGCGCGCCGCACTCGCCCAGTTATCCCGATGACGTTCCAGCGCTGCACTGATCAGGCGCCGCTGAAACTCATCCGTGGCACTGCGCAAATCCCCGCCGATCATTGGCATCTCATTGGCCAAGCCTGCGGTAACAGGCGCAACCACGTCATCCACAAGCTCACGGGGCAAATCCAGATCCGCCGCACTCAGACTCAGGATTTTCGGCCGCACCTTGCAATTACCCAGCGCCTTCAACGCACTGCGCCCGATCAAGTGCTCCAGCTCCCGCACATTGCCCGGCCAGGTGTAGGCGAGCAGCGCTTCCTGCGCATCACCGTTCAAGCGCAGGCTGTTAAGGCCCATGCGCGAGCGGTTCTGCTCGAGAAAAAAGCCGCTGAGCAGTAACACATCGCGGCCGCGATCGCGCAGCGCCGGCACCCGCAGCGGGTACACACTCAAACGGTGATAAAAGTCGGCGCGATAGCGACCGCTGCGCACTTCTTCGGCCAGATCGCGGTTGGTCGCCGCAATCAAACGCACATCAACCTGATGCTCCTTGTCCGAACCCAGGCGCTGCAATTGACCGCTCTGTAATACGCGCAGCAACTTGGCCTGGACTGTCAGCGACAACTCGCCGACTTCATCAAGAAACAGTGTGCCGCCATTGGCCAGTTCGAACTTGCCGCGACGGTCGCTGGTGGCGCCGGTGAAGGCGCCGCGCACGTGGCCGAACAGTTCGCTTTCCACCAGGGTGTCGGGGAGGGCTGCGCAGTTGAGGCTGATGATCGGTTTGTCGGCGCGGGCGGAAGCGGCGTGGATGGCTTGGGCGACCAGTTCTTTGCCGACGCCGGTTTCGCCGGTTATCAGTACGGTCAGGTCGCTGCCGCCGACCAGATTGATTTCTTCCACCAGACGTTTGTGCGCTTTGCTCTGGCCGATCATTTCGCGGTTCTGCTGGCCGCTGGCCTGGCGGTAAACCTCGGCGCGTTGATGTTCATCTTCGGCGCGGGTGGCCAGGCGCTCGATGCGTTCGGCGGCGTTGACCGTGGCCGAGGCGAGGCTGGCGAAGGCTTGCAGGGCGTCGAGTTCGATCGGTTCGAAACGCTCGGGATCCAGCGCATCGAGGGTGATCAGGCCCCAGAGTTTTTCATCGACAAATAAAGGACAGCCGAGGCAGTCGTGGACTTCGAGGTGATCGTCGAGGCCATCGACCAGTCCGTCATAGGGATCGGGCAGTTCGCTGTCGGCGGCGAAGCGCGTCGGACCGGCGCCGGCCAGCAGAATTTCGAACCGTGGGTGTTCGCTGACTTTGAAGCGCCGGCCGAGGGTGTCGGTACTCAAACCATCCACCGCTAGCGGCACCAAGGACTCACCGTCCAGACGCAACAACGCGGCGGCATCGCAGGGCAACAAGGCGCGCATAGCTTCGAGTAAACGCCGGTAGCGCTCACCTTCGGGCAATTCGCGGGACAGGTCAGCGACCAGAGGCAGCAGGGCGGTAAGCAAGGGTTTGGCGGTCATGGTGATGTAGTCAAAGAGACAAAGTGTAGTCCTGATGACTATACGTACCTTTGTGTCGAAATGACTATGTCGGTTTCAACTCTTTGAATTTAAACGATTAATAAGTTGGCACGAAAGCTGATACCTCCAGGGCAATCTTTCAAGAAAGCGCAGGAGTTACCTTATGCTTAGCGTCCAGGATCGTGCCATCGTCAAATCCACCGTGCCACTGCTGGAAAGCGGCGGCGAGGCGTTGATCACGCATTTCTACCGCATGATGCTTTCCGAATACCCGGAAGTACGCCCGCTGTTCAACCAAGCGCACCAGGCCAGTGGCGATCAGCCGCGTGCCTTGGCCAACGGCGTGCTGATGTATGCCCGACACATCGATCAGCTCGACCAGTTGGGCGATCTGGTAGCGAAGATCATCAACAAGCACGTCGCCCTGCAGATTCTGCCCGAGCACTACCCGATCGTCGGCACCTGCCTGCTGCGCGCGATTTCCGAAGTGCTCGGTGAAGAGATCGCCACGCCTGAAGTGATGAGCGCCTGGGGTGCGGCATACGGGCAACTGGCCGACATCCTGATTGGTGCGGAAACCGCGATCTACGACCAGAAGGAACACGCCGTCGGCGGCTGGCGCGGTGCGCGGGAGTTCATCGTCGCGGCGAAAGTGCAAGAGAGCGCGGAAATCACCTCGTTCTACTTCGAACCGGCGGAAAAAGGGCCGATTCTTGCGGCTGAGCCGGGTCAGTACATCGGCATGAAGCTGCACCTCGATGGCGAAGAAATCCGCCGCAACTATTCGCTGTCGGCACTGGCCAAACACGGCCAGTACCGCATCAGCGTCAAGCGTGAACCGGGTGGCCGCGCGTCGAATTATCTGCATGATCAACTGCAGGTCGGCTCGAGCATTCAACTGTTCCCGCCATCCGGCGAATTCACCCTGGCGGCCAGCGACAAACCGCTGGTGCTGATCAGCGGCGGCGTCGGTATTACCCCGACGCTGGCGATGCTGGAAGCGGCGTTGGAGACCGAGCGTCCGGTGCATTTTATCCACTGCGCGCGCAACGGCAGCGTCCACGCGTTCCGTGACTGGGTCGATGGGTTGGCGGCCCGTCATCCACAGCTCAAGCGCTTCTATTGCTACGCCGAAGAAGACGGCGTGAGCCCGGCGGCGGACAAGGTCGGCCTGCTCAGTGAAGAGCTGCTCGGCGAATGGTTGCCGGCGCAGCGTGATGTCGATGCGTATTTCCTTGGCCCTAAAGGCTTCATGGGCGCGATCAAGCGGCATCTGAAAGCGTTGGGCGTGCCGGAGAAACAGAGTCGTTACGAGTTCTTCGGGCCGGCTGCTGCTCTGGAGTGATCTGAAACCGAGTTGTCTCGTTCGCGAGCAGGCTCGCTCCCACCGGATTTGTGTCTGAGGCAGATCCATTGTGGGAGCGAGCCTGCTCGCGAATCTTCTACGCGCCGCAAAGCCATGTTGGTTAATCATTCCTTAACCGCTCTATCGTTTATTGCCCCGGTGTAGACTTGCGACAATTTCAGCCGCCGGCCGGCTGGACCATGGACTTACAAAGGAAAGGCAATGAGCGAGGAAACGATGCGGTTGGGGCGTGAGCGGCGCTATCTGGTGTTGCTGGGGATCATCTGCCTGGCGTTGATCGGCGGTGCGCTGTACATGCAGATCGTCTTGGGTGAGGCACCGTGCCCGCTGTGCATTCTGCAGCGCTATGCATTGCTGCTGATCGCACTGTTCGCTTTCATCGGCGCGGGCATGCGCAGCCGTCGCAGCATCACCGTGTTCGAAACGCTGGTGGTGATCTGTGCGCTTGCTGGGGCCGCTGTGGCCGGGCATCACGTCTATACGCAGTTCTATCCGGCGGTGAGTTGTGGCGTCGATGTGCTGCAGCCGATTGTCGATGATCTGCCGCTGGCGAAGATCTTCCCGCTGGGCTTCCAGGTCGACGGTTTCTGTTCGACGCCGTATCCGCCGATCCTCGGTCTGTCGCTGGCGCAATGGGCGCTGGTGGCGTTCGTGCTGGTGATCATTCTGGTGCCGCTGCTGACCTCGCGTAATCGAAAAGCGCTGCGCTGAGTCAACTTCTCGGCAGCGCTGCCGATAAACAAAACGCCCCGATTTTCACTGCTGAAAATCGAGGCGTTTTGCATTTCAGAGCGTTTGTGAAAACACCGTGACGAACGGCAATGAAGCGTGCGGCAAATGTGCGACATGTTGTCACACAGGAGCTGTCGCAGGGACTCGGGAAGCGGTGGATTGGCCGCCTGTTACATAAAAACATTGGCCAGTTTTATCGTTTTCGGGCTTCAGCACAGACGTACCAGAGCAGGCAGTTTTAACAGGCGCCGGCAGATGGGCGAAGCCCTTGGAACATCGGGCTTTGCGCCGATCCAGCGTTTGTAGATCGCGTGCAGGGCTGTCTGATTTGACGCGGTTACGCTGACAGGTTTTGCCGCTTTTATTGAGAAGCGCTTTCGATAACCTGCGCAACTTTTGCAAAAATGGCGAGGGATTGTTGCTCTGAGTGATAAAAATTATTTCGGGATAAGACATGGTGTATAGGGCGCTACCTATCTACAATCGCCCGCACTGAATTCCCGACGCTGTTCAGCCTTTATCAAGGAACTGATCAGGAGGTCGGGTGTCGAGCGAGCCGCGAGGCTTTCGAGACACCCTTGTGTCGGTGCCTTTCCAATTTTCCGCACCAAATGGAATTGGTCTGTAACAAGGCCTTTGACCACGAATTCGAATAAGAACTGAACGCTGTCCCAAGGTTTTGTCGAGCGTGAGACGCGCGACGGGCGGCCCTTATTCAATCCAAAGAAAATGCCAACCCTTGGCAGGGTGAAGTGTTGGCGATCAAAACCCAACTGCATTGCGCAAGCTGCTTTAGAGGTCGTGAGATGAGTAAAAACAGGTACCCCAGATTACTAGGCCTAGTGCCGCTGCTCGGCACGTTGTTGCTGGGAGGCTGCAACATGACCTTGCTCAATCCAACGGGCCAGGTCGGCCTGGAACAGCGCAACCTGATCATCACCGCCACGCTGCTGATGCTGTTGGTCGTCGTGCCGGTCATCGTCATGACCTTCCTGTTTGCCTGGAAGTACCGCGCTTCAAACAAGAACGCCGTCTACACGCCGAAGTGGTCGCACTCGACCAAGATCGAAGTGGCCGTATGGACCATCCCGGTGCTGATCATCATCGCCCTGGGCTACATCACTTACATCTCGACTCACGAGCTGGACCCGTATCGTCCGATCGAGTCTGACGTCAAGCCTGTGACCATCGAAGTCGTCGCGCTGGACTGGAAGTGGCTGTTCATCTACCCGGAACAAGGCATTGCCACGGTCAACAAGATCGTGTTCCCGGCGCACACGCCAATCAACTTCAAGATCACCTCCGATGCCGTGATGAACTCGTTCTTCATCCCGGGCCTGGGCGGCCAGATCTACGCGATGGCGGGCATGCAGACCAAACTGCACCTGATCGCTGACCGCAACGCTGAAATGGACGGTATCTCCGCCAACTACAGCGGCGCCGGTTTCACCGGTATGAAATTCAAGGCTATCTCCACCACTCAGGAAGATTTCGACGCCTGGGTAAGTGAAGTCAAGAAGTCGCCTAAACAGCTTGATCAGGCTGAATACGCGGCCCTGGCCAAACCGAGCCAGAACAACCCAGTCGAACTCTACTCGTCGGTCACGCCGAACCAGTTCCAGATCATCGTCGACAAGTACGAAGGTATGAAGCCGGGCAAGCCGCTGAAGCACGAGAAGAAAGAGAAAGAAGTGGCGGCCACGGATATTGACGCGGGTTCGCATTCAGCTGCCGGGGCAGAGGAGTAAACGATGTTTGGTAAATTAAGTTGGGAAGCAGTCCCATTCCACGAGCCGATCGTGATGGTGACCATCGCCATGATCGCCCTCGGTGGTCTGGCACTGTTCGCTGCGATCACTTACTTCAAGAAGTGGACGTACCTGTGGACCGAGTGGCTGACTTCGGTCGACCACAAGAAAATCGGCGTGATGTACATCATCGTCGCCATGGTCATGCTGCTGCGCGGCTTTGCCGACGCGATCATGATGCGTACCCAGCTGGCCATGGCCACCGAGGGTTCGCCTGGCTACCTGCCACCTGAACACTATGACCAGATCTTCACCGCTCACGGTGTGATCATGATCATCTTCATGGCGATGCCATTCTTCACCGGCCTGATGAACCTTGCAGTGCCGCTGCAGATCGGCGCGCGTGACGTTGCGTTCCCGTTCCTCAACTCCCTGAGCTTCTGGCTGCTGGTGTCCGGCGTTGTGCTGATCAACCTGTCGCTGGGTATCGGTGAATTCGCCAAGACCGGTTGGGTTGCGTATCCGCCGCTGTCGGGTCTGCAATACAGTCCTGGCGTGGGTATGGATTACTACATCTGGGCGCTACAGCTATCCGGATTGGGTACGACGTTAACCGGGGTCAACTTCCTCGCGACCGTACTGAAAATGCGTACCCCTGGCATGAAACTGATGGACATGCCGATCTTCACCTGGACCTGCACCTGGGCAAACGTTCTGATCGTGGCTTCGTTCCCGATCCTGACCGCGACCCTGGCACTGCTGACCCTTGACCGTTACATGGATTTCCACATTTTCACCAACGAACTTGGTGGCAATCCGATGATGTACGTCAACCTGTTCTGGGCGTGGGGCCACCCTGAGGTTTACATCCTGATCCTGCCGGCCTTCGGTATCTTCTCGGAAGTGATCTCGGCCTTCACCGGCAAGAAACTGTTCGGCCACCACTCGATGATCTACGCTTCGGGCGCGATCTCGGTACTGGGCTTCATGGTCTGGCTGCACCACTTCTTCACCATGGGTTCGGGTGCAAGCGTCAACGCCTTCTTCGGTCTGGCGACGATGCTGATTTCCATCCCGACGGGTGTGAAGCTGTTCAACTGGCTGTTCACCATCTATCAGGGCCGTCTGCGCTTCACCAGTCAGGTGATGTGGACTCTGGGCTTCATGGTGACCTTCGCCATCGGCGGCATGACCGGCGTTCTGCTGGCCATCCCGGGTGCTGACTTTGTGCTGCACAACAGCCTGTTCGTGATCGCGCACTTCCACAACGTGATCATCGGCGGTGCGGTATTCGGTTACATCGCTGGCTTCGCGTTCTACTTCCCGAAAGCGTTCGGCTTCAAGCTGCACGAAGGCTGGGGCAAAGCAGCGTTCTGGTTCTGGATTTCGGGCTTCTTCGTCGCGTTCATGCCGCTCTATGCACTGGGCTTCATGGGCATGACCCGTCGTCTGAACGCCACCACCAACCCTGAGTGGGTACCGTACCTGTACGTTGCCATGTTCGGTGCGGTGATGATTGCTGCCGGTATCGCCTGCCAACTGATCCAGCTGTACGTCAGTGTGCGTGACCGCAACAAGCCAGAGAACGTTTGCGATCACGGTGACCCGTGGAATGCACACACCCTGGAATGGTCGACCTCGTCGCCACCACCGTTCTACAACTTCGCTGTGCTGCCTAAGGCTGACTGCATCGACCCGTTCACCGAAGCCAAGGAAAACGGTACTGCGTACCAGCGTCCGGCCAAGTACGAGCCGATCCACATGCCGAACAACACCGCCACTGGCGTGGTGATGGGCGCGCTGTTGACCGTCTTCGGTTTCGCGATGATCTGGCACATCTGGTGGCTGGCGATCGCGAGCCTGGTGGGCACCGTCGTTTACTTCGTGATCCACGCTGCACGTGACGACCAGGGCTATATGGTTCCGGTTGAAACGATCGAGCGTATCGAAGCCGAGCAGCACAAGCGTCTGGTCGCGGCAGGGAAAATCCCGGCCAATGCCACCCGTGTTGAAACCTCGTTGGAACAGGCTTAAACCATGTCGAACTTAGTGACCAATGTTGGACACGCCCATGGTGACCATGGGCACGATGACCATCACCACGACTCGGGCGAGATGACCGTATACGGTTTCTGGCTCTACCTGATGACCGACTGCATTCTGTTTGCGTCGATCTTCGCGGTGTACGCAGTACTGGTAAACAACGTTGCCGGTGGCCCGTCGGGCCACGACATCTTCGAACTGCCATACGTGCTGGGCGAAACCGCTCTGCTGTTGTTCAGTTCGATCACCTACGGCTTCGCCATGCTGGCGTTGTACAAGGGCAAGAAGCAGGCGGTCCTGGGCTGGTTGTTCATGACCTTCCTGCTCGGCGCGGGCTTCATCGCCATGGAGATCAACGAGTTCCACCTGCTGATCTCCGAGGGCTTCGGTCCTAGCCGTTCGGGCTTCCTGTCGGCGTTCTTCACCCTGGTCGGTACCCACGGTCTGCACGTTTCGGCCGGTCTGATCTGGATGGGCATCATGATGTATCAGGTCAACAAGCATGGCCTGACGTCGACCAACAAGACCCGTCTGAGCTGCCTGAGCCTGTTCTGGCACTTCCTGGACGTGGTCTGGATTTGCGTCTTCACCGTTGTTTACCTGATGGGGACTCTGTAATGGCTAATGCACACTCCCATGACAGCCACGATGCTGGCCACGGCAGCGTCAAGTCGTACGCCATCGGCTTCATCCTGTCGGTAATCCTGACCGTCATTCCGTTCGGTCTGGTGATGTACCCGACCCTGCCGAAGTCGACGACGCTGGCAATCGTTCTGCTGTTCGCAGTGATCCAGGTGATCGTTCACCTGTATTACTTCCTGCACCTGGACCGTTCCATTGCACAGCGAAACAACGTGATCGCATTCGTCTTTACGGCGATCGTGATCGTGCTGCTGGTTGGCCTGTCGCTGTGGATCATGTTCAGCATCCACACGTACATGATGGCGAAGTGAGGTAGACCCGATGTCGCTCAAGCACTTTATCCAAATCACCAAACCGGGGATCATTTTCGGTAACGTGCTTTCTGTGGCAGGCGGGTTCTTCCTGGCCTCGAAAGGGCATGTCGATCTGGCGGTGTTTCTGGCCGCCATGATCGGTACGTCCCTGGTCGTGGCCTCCGGTTGCGTGTTCAACAACTGCATCGACCGCGACATCGACCTGAAGATGGAACGCACCAAGAACCGTGTGCTGGTCCAGGGCCTCATCTCCCTGAAGCTGGCCCTGGTTTACGCGACCATTCTGGGTGTTCTCGGCGTTGCCTTGTTGTACAAGGTGGCCAACCCGTTGGCTGCCTTGTTCGCGGTAATCGGCTTCATCATCTACGTTGGCTTCTACAGCCTGTACCTCAAGCGCAAGTCGGTTCACGGCACGCTGGTGGGCAGTCTGTCGGGCGCCATGCCGCCAGTGATCGGTTACGTTGCCGTGACCAACAGCTTCGACATGGCCGCACTGACCCTGCTGGTGATGTTCAGCCTTTGGCAGATGCCGCATTCCTACGCCATCGCGATTTTCCGTTTCAACGATTACCTGGCCGCATCGATTCCGGTGCTGCCAGTGAAACGCGGCATTCAAGTGGCGAAGAAGCACATCCTGCTCTACATCCTGGCGTTCCTCGTGGCGACCTTGATGCTGACCTTCAGCGGCTACGCCGGCATGAGCTACCTCGCCGTCGCCGCCGCCATGGGCATGTACTGGCTGTACATGGCCTGGACCGGCTACAAGGCAGTCGATGACACCGTCTGGGCACGCAAGCTGTTCGTGTTCTCGATCTTCACCATCACTGCGTTGAGCGTAATGATGTCCCTGGACTTCAAGGTGCCGACAGAGCTGCTGCTGACGTACGCGCCGTAAGGTTGCAGGCTTCAGGAAAAACCCCGCACGTTGAGAGATGTGCGGGGTTTTTGTTTATTCGAGCAGCGATTTGTTGATAGGCTATCTATAGTCAAGCTGCTTATAGTTTGACTATGCGAACAATCTTTTTTGAAACCACGATATTTACCACAAGCGTTGGCCGCTATCTGACGGACGACGAATATCGAACATTGCAGAACTACCTTCAGAGCAATCCGCTTGCGGGCGATGTAATGCCTCGAACGGGTGGCTTCCGTAAGCTGCGCTGGGCTGATTCTCGCCGTGGCAAGGGAAGACGGGGCGGCTTGCGGGTTCTCTATTATTGGCTTATGAATGATGGTCAGTTCTGGATGTTCGCCATTTACGACAAAGATGAGCTCGAGAAGCTGACTGCCGAGCAAGAGAGGGCACTCAGGACAGCCATTGATAAAGAGTTGAAAAAAACGAGGTACCCCATGAAAAAACGCGACCTGTTTGCAGAGTTAATGCAGGGCGTTGATGAGATGGCGGCTCAACGCGAGGGCAAGATCACACTGCGCAATACAGTGCTTGAGGACAAGCCTGTACCTGAAGTGGGCGCACAGGAAATTGTGGCTCTTCGAGAAAAACTGCATATGTCTCAAGCTGTTTTTGCCAGTCGAATCAGGACAAGTCCAAACACCCTTCGAAATTGGGAGCAGGAAAAGTCGAAGCCCAATGCTCAAGCAGCCTTATTGATACGACTGGTTGAAAAATTTCCAGATATGGTTGAGCGCTTGAAAACTGTTTGAGCGCCGCTGAAGATCAGCTTGTGGTCCGGGGCATCCGAAGGTTTGGGGCTTTTTGTTCCATCTACGCTGGTTGCACAACTTACGCAAACACCCTAGATTCGGATCCAACCCCGACAGTAGTAGCTCCACGCCATCCCCCGGTGGTCAACTGTCCTAACCCGTGCATTGATCAAAAGGCTGGGCGCAATGACCGAACGGATGACCTGCGATGAGCGCTTTATCGCCCTGGCAGAAGAACTCAACTACGACATCTATGGTGAGAACACCGCCGGTGGCAATTACGCGCCGCTGATGCGTCATCACGATGAGCTGTACATCAGCGGCATGGTGCCGAGGGTCAATGGCAAGATTCTGTATCCCGGTCGCGTGGGGCTGGAATTGAACCTCAAGGACGCGCAAGCAGCGGCGAGCATCAGCGCCATGCGTTGCCTGGCGCTGATCGTCGATGCGGTGGGTTCACTGGACAAGATTCGCGCGTTGTTGCGGGTCACGGTGTATGTGAAGTCGACCGCCGACTTTGTCGACCTGAGTGAAGTGGCCAACGGCGCTTCGGATGTGTTCAGCCATGTGCTGGGCGATGCCGGACGGCATACGCGCACGACCATCGGCGTGTATCAGTTGCCGAAGAATGCGGCGATTGAAGTGGACATGATTGCGGCGTTGCATCCTTCGGCTTGAAATCTTCGGCGCCTGCTCCCCTCACCCTAACCCACTCCCGGAGGGAGAGGGGACTGACCGAGGTGATTGGGCGAGACGCGTCGAAACGGAATATCGCGTCGAATGCGAATTCCGAACAGCCCACAAATCGGCTCCCTCTCCCTCGGGAGAGGGCTGGGGTGAGGGGTGAGGATTTTCGCCTCCTCACGAATCACAAACCGGACAACAAAAAGCCCCGCCTGAATCTCAGCGCGGGGCTTTTTCGTACAGCGGCTGCGCTATTACTGCGCCGCGATGCTATATCCGTCAAACGCGGTTTGCTGCTGCAGCGCGGTGATGATGTTCTTGCGGTTTACAGCGTGCTCGCTGCCGGCGTTATCAACAAAGGTTTCGCTCTCCAGCTCGGCTTCATCGCCTTCACCCACGAAGGTGAAACCGAGGAATTCCAATGCCTCGCGATCAACGTTCAGACGCGAACGCGGGGTGCGCATCGGCAGGGTTACGCTGGCGCCGTCCTTGCTGATGGTGAAGATTTCAACTTCTTTCTTTTTTGCGGCCTTGCTCTTGCCGCCGCTCGGATTGCTGATCGCCTGATGGGTCTGATTCAGCACTTTCAGGGCCAGGCCATAAACGATTTCCTGAAACGCCGGATCGTCCTTGAAGTTGGACAGAATGCGCCCGATCGAGAACTTGCTGCTCAGGTCTTCCAGCGCGGCGATGTCCGCTGCCTCGGCGTCTTTCAGGCGCTTGAGTTCGCCCATCAGCTCGTACGCCTTGTCGTCATCAAAGCTGTCATGTGCCTGACGGATCGCCGCACGCAATTCGCGGATCTGGTCGCTTTCGCGGGTCGACTGGAACGCGTCCAGGACCATCTCGCTGATGATTTTGGCTTGCGGCAGGTGTTGTGAAAGATTGATGGAGTTTTCGTATTCCGCTTTGGACGACTGGGGGACTACGGATTCAGCGGTGTTGAAATCGGACATTGAAATTTCACTACTTTTTAACTTGAGTTGAGGCGAGAAAGCACGAGGTCTTTTTCAGGCCGACTAATTTAGGGGAGCGGGGCGGCGTTGTCACGGAGCAACGGTCTGGTGGTCGGGATTTTTCCACTGCACGCTATTTGCGGCGCTGACGTTCCATGGCAATCACGGACTTCTCGAAGCCCAGGCTGGCAAAAAAAGCTTCAGCGCCCTCGCGTCCTGCGCGTAGCACCCAAGTGATAGCGGGGTCATCGCCCATCACACGCTCTACCAGTGCCCGCCCGATTCCCTTGCGCCGATGCTGGTCATCGACCACCACCATCGACAGATAGCCGTTGGAGACCTCATCGGTAATCGCTCGAGCGAATCCCACAATCTGCTCGCCTGCGAGCGCGACAGCCGTGCGCTGCGAATTGTGAATCAAGCGAGCAAAAGATTCGCCGTCACCAATGCGATGGCCCCAGCCATGCTGGCTGAGAAACAGCCTTGCTGATTCTGTTTCGCCGGGATGCAAGTCGCGCACGGTCAGGGTGTCGTTCATGGGAGGTGAAAGTCCTTTGCAATTTTCCATCGTGAATGATTACGGCCGGCCGACGTCAGGTTTCCCCCACGTACGCATCGCAAACTCGACAAACCGTCTCAGCTTCGGCAATCGGTAGCGATCCTGCGCATACAACAGATGCATCGGCCGGCTCGGCGGTTGGTAGTCCGTCATTACCCTGACCAGCTTGCCGTCGCGCAGATCCTGCTCCACCAGCGCGTCGGGCAGCATCATGATGCCCATGCCGTTGCGCGCCGCCTGGTGCAAACCGGCGGAGCTGTTGATCAGCATCGGCCCGCTGACATCGACGAGGACTTCGCCTTCCGGGCCGCTCAGACGCCAGCGTTTTTCCACCGATTGCCAGTCGTCACCAGCCGGGTAGGCGAAGGACAGGCAATCGTGTTGCTGCAAATCCTGTGGCGTGTGCGGCATGCCGCGCCGCGCGATGTATTCGGGGGAGGCGCAGACCGTCAGGGTGTAGTCGATCAAAGGCCGGGCGATCAGGTTGGATTGGTCGAAATTGCCCAGGCGGAATGCGACATCGAGGCCGTTCTCCAGCAGATCCGGACGGCTGTTGGTCAGCACCACATCGAGTTTCACTTGCGGATACAGCAAGGAGTATTCGCTGAGCGCCGGGGTCAGTCGTTCGACGCCGAAGGTCAGCGGCGCAGTGATACGCAGCAAGCCGCGCGGCTCGTCCGATGCTTGTTCGGCAAGGCGTTCGGAGTCGGCCACCAGGCCAAGCACTTCCAGGCAGCGTTGATAATAGACGCTGCCGAATTCGGTCAGGCGCTGGCGGCGCGTGGTGCGTTGCAGCAGTTGCACGCCGAGCCGTTGCTCCAGCGCGCGCAGATGGTTGCCCACCATCGTCGTCGACATTTCACACTTCGCAGCGGCGGCCGTCATGCTCCCGGTTTCGACCACTTTGACGTAAACGCCCATCGACTGAAACAAATCCATTGTCAAGCTCAGCTTTTAAATGATTGAAGTTTTTCCGGGTTTATCCAGCTCAGGTGGCTAACCATACTGCAAAAACACCGACCTGCAATGGAGTTTCACGTCATGACCGCCGCCCTGATGAACACCTACCAACCACTGGCCCTGAGTTTCACCAAGGGCCTGGGTACGCGCCTGTGGGATCAGGCGGGGCGCGAATACCTGGACGCCGTTGCCGGTGTGGCAGTGACCAACGTCGGCCACTCGCATCCGCGGATTGTCTCGGCGATCAGCGAGCAGGCGGGATTGCTCTTGCACACCTCCAACCTGTACAGCATCGACTGGCAGCAACAACTGGCCAAACGGCTGACGGCGTTGTCGGGCATGGAGCGCGCGTTCTTCAATAATTCCGGCGCTGAAGCGAACGAGACGGCGCTGAAACTGGCGCGGCTGTACGGCTGGCGCAAAGGCATCGAGCAGCCGCTGGTGGTGGTCATGGCCAACGCGTTTCATGGCCGCACCCTCGGCACGCTGTCCGCCAGCGATGGCCCGGCAGTGCGCCTGGGGTTCAATGAACTGCCAGGGGATTTCGTCAAAGTGCCGTTTGGCGATCTCGCGGCGCTGGAGCAAATACAACGCAAGCATGGCGCGCGTATCGTCGCGATTCTGGTCGAACCGATCCAGGGCGAAAGCGGCGTGCAAGTCGCACCGTCGGGTTATCTCAAGGCCCTGCGCGACCTGTGCAATCGCCACGCATGGCTGCTGATGCTCGATGAAATCCAGACCGGCATCGGCCGCACCGGGCAGTGGTTCGCCTTTCAGCACGAAGGCATCGTGCCCGACGTCATGACCCTGGCCAAAGGCCTCGGCAATGGCGTGCCGATTGGCGCCTGCCTGGCCCGCGGCCGCGCGGCCGACCTGTTCACCCCGGGCAGCCACGGCAGCACCTTCGGCGGTAATCCACTGGCCTGCCGGGTCGGCTGCACGGTGCTGGACATCATCGAAGAACAAGGTTTGCTGGAGAATGCGCGGGTGCAAGGCATACGGCTACTGGAACGCCTGCGCGCCGAACTGGCGGACAACCCGAATGTCCTCGCAATCCGTGGGCAGGGCCTGATGATCGGCATCGAGATGAAACAACCGGTGCGCGATCTGACGCTGATCGCCGCGCGGGATCATGGCTTGTTGATCAACGTGACTCGTGGCAAGACGATCCGCTTGCTGCCGCCGTTGACGATTGATGAGCGGGAAGTAGGGATGATTGTCAGAGGAGTGGCGCGGGCTCTGATGATTGATTCAGCTCAGGTTCAATAGTGATACCGGCAACTGATAACGCAGATTTCGCCGTCCTCAACCCTGTACACCAGACGATGTTCGGCCGTTACTCGGCGTGACCAGAGGCCGCTCATATTATGTTTGAGCGCCTCTGGTTTACCGACACCCTCAAACGGTTCGCGCTTGATTGCTTTGATCAGAAGATTGATACGCTTGAGCCCAGCCTTGTCGTTTTGCTGAAACCACAAATAGTCTTCCCAGCCTGTTGGCGTGAACTCGATTTTCATTCTTCGATCAATTGCCTGACTTTGGCTTTGCCGGCGCGCAACTCACCGATGGATTTCATCAGCCGTTCGGCGTTGGCGGGGGAGCGAAGCAAGTAGGCTGTTTCTTCCAATGCGTTGTATTCGGCCAAAGACATCATCACTACGGGTTCACCTTTCTGCCGAGTGACCAATAGCGGCGCACGATCTTCATTGACACGGTCCATCGTCTCGGCCAAATGCGCACGGGCGGTGGTGTAGTTGATGGTTTGCATATTGAAGTCCTCGCTGGATGCAGAGAACGTACAGAAATGAGTACAGGATGACAAGGCGACACCTACCAGTGGTTGTGTCGCAGCAGGGCTGACTGCGACTTCAATCAGTATCGCTCAGTAATATTCGAGACGTTTCTGAGAGGGTTGTAATCCTCTTCCCTCCTGTTCAGTGTCGCGAAGCCCTTATCTCGTCATCTCATGACCTAGCCGATGTAGGAAATGGTTACTGCTTCAATCTGGCACATCTTTAAACTCCGGCGCCAGCATCCTCGTCTTCTCCGCCCCATTCGAATTGTGCTGAACAATCTCGCTCGGCTGCCCTTGCTCATTGAAAAACACCTGTCCGATCCCCGCAGAATTCCACAGCCGTTCCCCGGCCTCGGCATGTTCCGGCGTATACGGGACGATGCGCATCAATCGGCGTTTGGTGAGCCAGTTCAACGGCGAGCGCGGTGAGTAGAGCCAGCGGTTGAGGCGGTCGAACCATTCCAGCAGCGTTGGCGGGAATTCGTTCTTGATGCCGCTGCTGGTGATCTGCCAGATCCGGGGGCCGGCCTTGCGGTGGCGGATCAGGACTTCGTAGACGAAGGAATAATGCACATCGCCGGACAGCACCACGTAGTTCCCGGGTGTGCGCGAGTGTCGAAAAATGTTCAGGATCACCTGCGCCGCGCCGCGATGAGCCATCCAGTTTTCCGCGTCGACCAGCAGCGGATAACCGCACCAGCTGAACACCTTCTGCACGGTTTCAATCAGCTTCACGCCGAAGATCGGCGCCGGCGACACGATGATTGCCGAAGGGTGATCAAGCAGTTCCTGTTGCAGTTCGCTCAAGGCCTCCCAGTCGAGCAGGCCCGACGGTTGCTTGAGGGCCATCTCGCTGCGCCAGCGCCGGGTGCGCGTGTCTATCACCACCAGTGCCGGACTGCTCGGCAACACAAAATGCCACTGCTGAAAACGCAGCAACTGATCAATCAGATCGTCCTGCACCGGCATGTCCAGATAGCCGTCGTCACCGCTGGCGCTCAGTTGCGCGGTCTGTTCCAGCACGTCCTTGAAGGCATCCGGATTGTTGCCCCAGCCCTGACACAACAGATAAGCAATCAGCGCATTGCCGATGATGCGTTTGGAGAACGGATGGCCGTAGGCGGTTTCCTCCCACTGCGCAGAAAGATTCCAGTCATCGGTAATGTCGTGATCATCGAAAATCATCAGGCTCGGCAGATGCGCCAGCGCCCGCGCGACGTTGCCCAAGCCCGACTTGAAAGCATCGATGCGCGTCTGCTCGAGGTTGTAGCGCTTGCGGCGTTGCGGCGTCAGCGTCGGCGCGCTCGGCTGGATCAGCGACCACGGCGTCGGCGACCACACCAGCATGTACATGGCCATGACTTCGGCGAACGTCACCAGGTGATTGTCGGCACTGCTGCTGGTGAAAATCGGCTTACGCGCGCCACCGAAAAATCGCTCGCGCAAGGTCTCGTTGCTCTCCAGCGCCGGTAACAAATCCGCACGATGGTAGTAGCTGGCCGGGTGTTGGTAGAGCTTTGCGCTGTCGCTGACCACGGCACCGTCGAGGTGCTCGTCGAACAGACCCAGACGCTCGATCAAGGCATGAATGGCCCGCAGCATCGGCCCGGCGACGTCGTCGGCATAGACCTGATCACCACTCATCATCAGCAGCGCAGGACGGTGTTGCGCCTCGGTTTCGTCGGCCAGCAATTGATCGACGCAGAGCAGACCATCGGTTGCCGGATGATGCGGCTTGCGGCAGGAGCCGTGGAGCAATTGGTCGATCCGCGAACGCACTACGAGGTTCGCGCAGCTGGCACCAGGGTAAAGCAGATGAGGCGCCCACTCAGCCATACCGATGACGTCGTCGATCAGCAGGTCGTAAGCGATAAACATGTCGCAGGGCAGGGCGCTTTCAAGTTGAACGTCGATCAGATGCACGAACGCATGACGGCCTACGGCAATGACCGTGCATTTCTCTGAGTCGAGCGGAATATCTCCTACACCCTGCAGGCGCAAGGTCAGCGACAGTTCACGCGAGCCCACCAGCCACAGCACGACTCGCGTCGGCTCCAGCCGCCGCAGCAGCGGGCCGGCGAGGACAGGAGGCAGCGAGATCAGGTCATCGGGTGTTGAAAACATCGAGGGCAAAGCTCAAGGCGCACAGGCTGGCGATGATAGCGCAGCCGGCGCACTGATCCCTTAAATCAGTCTTAAGAGTCGGCTTTTTGCACTTTTAGCGCCAGCAAACGCCATTCCCCAGCCGTCGCGTCAACTCGCGGCAGCTCTTGCACAGAGCAATCGAAACGATAGGTGACATCGTCGCCATTCATGTTGCGCGCGGTGACGCTGTTGCTGAAGCTGTAGACCTGATCCTTGTAGCGATGGCTGACCAGCGCTTTGCTGTCAGCGAAACGCGCCGACGCGGGATAGCGCAGGGTACTGGTGACAAACGGGCTGCACATGACATACGCGATCATCGACTTGTCGGCCTGTGCGTCGCCGCGCAACTTCTTGTTCAGCGCGGCCAGGGCCATGCGACCCTCATAGTCGCTTTGATCCAGCACCTTCTGTACCGCCATCGATTTCGGCGCCCGGCTCACGTTATTCGGCAACAACGCGGAGTCGGCGGGAGAAGGCTGGTCGTCCGCCTCGATGGCAGCGAAAGCCGGCGCATCTTTCAGCTCGGTGGCGGGCGTGACTGCCTCGGCTTCAGGCAACACAGAGCTCGACTCGACGACTGGTGTGTTTTCCGCCTGCGCCTGGTGATCGAACGACGAAGGAAACAGCGAAAAGGTGATCGACAACACCACCAGACCCACAATGAAGCCGCCCGCCGCGCCAACGATATTGCCGTAGAAAATATTCCAGCTACCGCGGTTTTTCACCACCCAGCGCCACATGAAACCCCAGACAGCGACGAACGCCAGAAAACGCAGAAACTCCATTTGATCCTTTTCCTTGATGACTTTTGGTTTGAAGACCGCGCTTTCCGCAGGCATACCGGTAAAGAGAGGGAAGATAACAAAAGCAACGACTTATGCCATCGGCTTAGCCGCGATCCAGCAATAAAAAAGCCATGTCTGAAGGCGACGCATTAGACTGCACCACGGTCGGATCGAGTCGACAATTCCAGAACATCAAGGGAGCAAAGCATGGAAGCCGAGATCAGCGTTTACGGGCATTATTGTGAGCAGGTCAGACATCACCAGGACGAGCGCCGCGCTATTGCGAATACGCTCACGGTGGTCATTGGAGCATTGATCGCTGTGATGGCTATTGATCAAAAGCTGGATGAGCAAGATAGCTGGCTTGTCTATGCCCTGATGGTAGTCGGGTTACTGGGTTCGGTGTGTATGGTCAAGTGCCATGGGCTGATCAGGTTCTACAAGGCTATGTCTGAAACCATGGCGCTGCGTATCGGATATAACACGCCGGGCCCATTCGACGTGAAAGTGCTCGAAACGGCGGCAATCCTTGCACAACACTGGTTCTGGCGAGCAATGCATAAGGTCAGGCTGTGGCACTTGTGGTTGGCGTTTTTCGGATTCGTATTCGTTGCCGCGGTATCAATGCGTCTCCGGTTACCGACAAGTGACTGGATTCTGGTCAGCGGCACTACTGGCTGATGTTTACTTTGGGATAAGAGCCTGTCTGCTAGAGGATGTCTTTCAAATATCCCTTAAGCGCGAGCAGCGGCTGACCCAGCTGCTCCACCGATCGCGCCTGAGCCAACTCCGCCGACAACTTGCGCAACTCCCGCCCCAACGGCTTCTCGACCCCGCCAAGCGCATTCAACGCCAGGTTCAGGCATTCGTTCATCTTGAACTGAATGGTCTCGACATCGCCACGTTTCACCAGTAGCTCGAAAACATCTTTCTGATAATCGCCCATGACCATGTCATCGCGCAGGATCGGGCTCAGGCCTTCTTCTTCGTAGGCGAGTTTGAGGGAGAAGAGGGCGACGGTTTCCAGTGAGGTTTCCATGGGGATGTCTGTCAGTGAAGTGGAGGGCTTGAAACCAATGCGCGAAGTTCCGGCGGAGTCTGTCGTGCGGGCGTGATTATACGGGCGGTCATCGCATGCGAGGCAACCAGCAATCGGGCATCTAAACTCACAGGCTGGCGCAGCATTGACATCCACTTTGATACGACGCTTTGATTACAAAGACTGAACATCAGCGGAGTGAACATCATGGAATACGACATGAAACTGATCGACGACGCCGTCCTCGCTCTCCTGGCAGCCTATAGCTCCGACGACGGCAATACGTGGAAGGGCTATGACTTCGAAGTCACGAACCGTTTGCACGAGCAGGGTTTGATCAGAAATCCGGTGAACAAGAGCAAATCGATCTGGTTGACGGAGGAAGGGTTAGAGCGGGGGCGGGAGATTGCTGAGCGGATGTTTGCAGTCAAGGAGTAGGGAGAAGACGCGTCCGATTCTGAAACTTGAGGTGGTGCCGAGGTAGAAAACCAGCGAAGTACCCAACGCGTTAACCGGAGCAACAAGTAGCCCGGTGTGGTGACCGAGCACTTTTTTGAATGATCGGATGCGGCCGTCCAGGCTGAATTTCGTGGTAGGTTTACCTCTAGAAAAGGATTTTTTTGACAGGAGTCATCCATAGCTAACCCGGCCGCTCGTAAAAGCGATCCCTCCAGCTGTCCTGTTCCAGGGCACGGAACGAACCCCATCGCGACAGGTTCGCCTGACGTTTTCTTCGATGGTTTGCCCGCAGCTCGCCAAGGTGATTCATGTACCTGCGGCAGTGCGCTCTCTTCGGGGCTTTCCTCGACAGTTTTCATAAATGGCAAAAATGCTGCCACGATCAATACCGGCGGCACGCACGGCAGCATCGTGATAGGTGGGTCAAGCACAATCATCATTGGCGATACGCACACTCCTTGCGACTTTACTCCACCGGAACCTCTGATCGGACAAGCCAGATGGATTGGCTTCAGAATTCCTGCCGAGGAAAGATATGAGGGACTTTCCTGTATCGCCCACTTTGATGATGGTTCATCGCTGCCAGGCGTCTTCAACAAGGACAATGCGGTCAAATTCGCCAATCCATCCGGAAAAACCTGCTTGATGCTCAAGTTCGAGGAAGAACAGCCTGCCGAAAGCTCGTCTCTCACCGAAAGCCTTTTGAGCAAAATATTGGGATAAGGACCGCCCTATGACCGAACCGTACATTGTGACAGGCAGCTACGTAGTCCAGCGCGAGCACGCCCTGCAAGACTCGCCACTCGACAGGGCTCTGGAGCTGATGGAGGGCACTGCGCTGAGATTTTCACTGGACGCGATCTCTGATGAAAAGATCAGGGCGAGCTATACCAAGAACATCAAGCGTATGTCTCAGCAGGTCAGAGACGACGTGAAAGCGGGGAGGATTACGGCGCAAGAAGGTGTGAAGTTTAGTCATGAGATGCGAAACAAAATCATGATGGAGCATCGTAAATTCACGTCAGCGCAAGGATTGGCGATCGCTCAGAGGAAAAAGAAAGACGGGAAGGGACTGAAAACACTATTGGATATCTACTCTGAAAACTTGTTTCAGAAGGGGTACGACAGTCTTTCAGACGTAGAGAAGAACAAAGTTCACTACGCCATCCTGGAATCTTCCGGTCGTGATAATGCGAGATTCACGGCCGGCACCAAAAAAATGCTGATCATGGGCAAGCTTGGTGTTCTCGTGACGGCGGCTCTGGCAACCTATCAAATTCTGAATGCTGACAACAAACCCAAAGAAGCTGCTCGCCAAGGCATCATTGTTGGTTCGGGGGCGGTCGGCGGTGTTCTTGCGGGGATGGGCGTTAGCGCACTCTGCGGCCCAGGCGCGCCCATTTGTGCAATAGCGGTTGTATTGGCAGGAACAATCGCCGGTGGTGTCGCAGGCGAAGCGGTCGCGAGTTCACTGGATGAAGAGTTAGAGGAGCTCACACATTGGGACATCTTCTGACCGAGCCACAACTGACAAAAGTCAGAGCCGCGCTTTCCGAGCCATTCAATGATTTTCCCGTGGAATATGATTATTTGGCGAATAAGGTGAGAGGTGTCGACCCTGAAATCCTTTACTCAATTCTTTATTCAGAGGTCGCGCCGGTGTGCTTTACCAATCTCGTTGCTCCTGTGCCTCCGATATGGACGGGTTTCGACCCCGACATACTCAGAGAATCGATTGAGGAAAGGCTGGAAGCTAGGGAGCGAAACTGGTTTCGTCGCCAGTTCGATAAAGTGCTGGTTCGTTGGCTGAAGTACAAATACGCGTACATCTGGGAGGAAATCGAAAGTAGGCTTTGAGCCCGAACTAGCCGGGATCAGGCGATTATGACCGGGCGTTTGGCAAAACCTGCGGCACGTAACCGATCCGGCCAGTTCCCCAGCGTCAGGACATGGAGTCAGAGCAATTACTGCAGGTTCGATTGAGGTTTTTTGATGGGCTTGTTGCCCTAGACGGTTGGGCATTAGGCTAGCCGGTGGCGCGTTGGCCCCGGCGCCGCAAGAGTGAAAAGCTGGTTGCCCTGATTGTTTTGGAAAAAAGACAAAAACAACCCTCCACTTTCCTCCAGACGAAAAAAAAGGCCTTGCTTTCGCAAGACCTTTTTCTCTGTGTTGGTGCCCCGAGGGAGACTCGAACTCCCACTCCTTTCGAAAACGGATTTTGAATCCGCCGCGTCTACCAATTCCGCCATCAGGGCTCAATGGCGGCGAAGTATAGAGAGGTGATTACCGTTGGTCAATCACGTTTCATGGTCAATTTTTGATATTTCCGCTAGACTTTCCGGCCCTGCTAGACGAACCCCATCATGCGCGTTGCTGACTTTACTTTCGAGCTTCCTGATTCGCTGATCGCCCGCCATCCGTTGGCCGAGCGTCGCGGTAGTCGCCTGCTGACCCTTGATGGGCCGAGCGGCGCCCTGGCACACCGTCAATTCACTGATTTGCTTGAGCATTTGCGCCCGGGCGATTTGATGGTGTTCAACAATACCCGGGTGATTCCGGCGCGGCTGTTCGGGCAGAAAGCGTCCGGCGGCAAGCTGGAAATTCTCATCGAGCGCGTGCTCGATGCGCACCGCGTGCTGGCTCATGTGCGCTCCAGCAAGTCGCCCAAGCCGGGTTCGAAGATCCTTATCGACGGTGGTGGCGAAGCCGAGATGCTGGCGCGTCATGATGCGCTGTTCGAGCTGGGTTTTGCCGAGGAAGTGTTGCCGCTGCTCGACCGCGTCGGGCACATGCCGTTGCCTCCTTATATAGACCGCCCGGATGAAGGCTCGGATCGCGAGCGTTATCAGACCGTTTACGCCCAGCGTCTGGGCGCCGTGGCGGCGCCGACGGCGGGGCTGCATTTCGATGAGCCGTTGATGCAGGCGATTGCCGCCAAGGGCGTCGAGACGGCGTTCGTGACGTTGCACGTGGGCGCGGGGACGTTTCAGCCGGTGCGCGTCGAGAAGATCGAAGATCACCATATGCACAGCGAGTGGCTGGAAGTCGGCCAGGACGTGGTCGATGCGGTCGCTGCGTGCCGTGCGCGTGGCGGTCGGGTGATTGCGGTCGGCACCACCAGCGTGCGTTCGCTGGAGAGTGCGGCGCGCGATGGTGTGCTCAAGCCGTTCAGTGGCGACACCGACATCTTTATCTATCCGGGCCGGCCTTTTCATGTGGTCGATGCCCTGGTGACCAATTTCCATTTGCCGGAATCCACGCTGTTGATGCTGGTTTCCGCGTTTGCCGGTTATCCCGAAACCATGGCCGCCTACAAGGCCGCCGTTGAAAACGGTTACCGCTTTTTCAGCTACGGGGATGCGATGTTCATCACCCGCAATCCCGCTCCAACTGCCCCTGAACAGTCGGGCCCAGAGGAAACAGAATGAGTCGCGAATGTCGAATGTCCTTTGAGCTGCTGGCCACCGATGGCAAGGCTCGCCGTGGTCGCCTGACCTTCCCCCGTGGCACCGTCGAGACTCCGGCGTTCATGCCGGTCGGCACCTACGGCACGGTCAAGGGCATGCTGCCGCGCGACATCGTCGCCACGGGCGCGGAAATCATTCTGGGCAACACCTTTCACCTGTGGCTGCGTCCCGGCACTCAAGTGATCAAGGAACACGGCGACCTGCACGATTTCATGCAGTGGAAGGGGCCGATCCTCACCGACTCCGGTGGTTTCCAGGTGTTCAGCCTCGGCGCCATGCGCAAGATCAAGGAGGAGGGCGTGACCTTCGCCTCTCCGGTCGACGGCGCCAAAGTGTTCATGGGCCCGGAAGAATCGATGCAGGTGCAGCGCGATCTCGGCTCCGACATCGTGATGATCTTCGACGAGTGCACGCCATACCCGGCTGACGAAGACGTCGCGCGCGTATCGATGGAACTGTCGTTGCGCTGGGCGCAGCGTTCGAAGAATGCCCACGGCGACAACACCGCCGCGCTGTTCGGTATCGTCCAGGGCGGCATGCATGAAAACCTGCGCATGCGCTCGCTCGAAGGCCTCGACAAGATCGGCTTCGACGGCCTCGCCATCGGCGGTCTGTCGGTGGGCGAGCCGAAGCACGAAATGATCAAGGTGCTGGATTATCTGCCGGGCCAGATGCCCGCTGACAAACCTCGTTACCTTATGGGCGTTGGCAAACCGGAAGATCTGGTTGAGGGTGTGCGCCGCGGGGTGGACATGTTCGATTGCGTGATGCCAACCCGTAATGCCCGCAATGGGCATCTGTTCATCGATACCGGTGTGCTGAAGATCCGTAACGCGTTCCATCGCCATGATGAATCGCCGCTGGATCCGACCTGCGATTGCTACACCTGCCAGAACTTCTCGCGCGCTTATCTGCATCACCTGGACAAGTGCGGCGAAATGCTCGGCAGCATGCTCAATACCATCCATAACTTGCGCCATTATCAGGTGCTGATGGCTGGTTTGCGCGAGGCTATTCAACAGGGTACATTGGCCGCCTTTGTCGATGCCTTCTACGCCAAACGCGGACTTCCCGTCCCGCCTTTGGACTGAGTTTTCTGACCCCAAGATTCAACATTTGCAACTGGAGTGCTAAATGAGCTTTTTTATCTCTAACGCCATGGCTGACGCAGCTGCACCGGCTGCTGCAAGCCCAATGGGCGGCGGCTTCGAGTGGATTTTCCTGGTCGGCTTCCTGGTCATCTTCTACCTGATGATCTGGCGTCCACAGGCCAAGCGCGCCAAAGAGCAGAAGAACCTGCTGAGCAGCCTGCAGAAGGGCGACGAAGTCGTGACCACTGGCGGCATCGCCGGCAAGATCACCAAGGTTGCCGATGACTTCGTGGTCCTGGAAGTGTCCGACACCGTGGAAATGAAGTTCCAGAAAGGCGCCATCGCCGCCACGCTGCCAAAAGGCACGCTGAAAGCGATCTAAGAGCAACAACTTCTACTCAATCGACGGGGCGCGCAAGGCGCCCCGCGTTCATAACGGGCGGCGTGATGCTGAACAAATACCCTCTGTGGAAATACATTCTGATCCTGGCGGTGCTGGCGATCGGTCTGATTTATTCCGCTCCCAATCTTTACCCCGATGACCCGGCTATTCAGATCAGCGGCGCCAGCACGGCTCTGCAGGTCAATGACGCCGATCTGGCTCGCGTCAGCACAGCGCTGAAAGAGTCCGGCATCAACGTCAAGGCGGCCACTCTGACCGCGGGCGGCAAGGGCGGTCTGATCCGTCTGAGCAAGGCTGAAGACCAGCTGCCGGCCAAAGACGTTGTACGCAAGGCATTGGGTGATGACTACGTCGTCGCGCTGAACCTGGCACAGACCACCCCGCAATGGCTGCGCAACCTCGGTGCGCACCCGATGAAGCTGGGTCTGGACTTGTCCGGTGGTGTGCACTTCCTGCTCGAAGTGGACATGGACAAAGCCCTCGATGCACGCCTGAAAGTCTATGAAGGCGACGTCAAGAGCCTGCTGCGCAAAGAGAAGCTGCGCTATCGCAGCCTGCCGCAACTGGGCGGTGCCATTCAGTTGGGCTTCAGCGATGAAGATTCCCGCGAACAGGCCCGTGCGCTGATCCGCAAGAACTTCAACGATTTCGACATTGTTCCGGCCGACCTCAATGGTCAACCGGTGCTGCGTCTGGCGATGACCCCGGCCAAGCTGGCGGAAATCCGTGAATACTCCATCAAGCAGAACCTGACCACGGTACGTAACCGCGTCAACGAGCTGGGTGTTGCCGAACCGATCGTCCAGCGTCAGGGCGCCAACCGCATCGTGGTTGAGCTGCCGGGCGTACAGGACACTGCCGAAGCCAAGCGTATTCTCGGCAAGACGGCCAACCTTGAGTTCCGTCTGGCCGCTGAGCCGGGTGCTTCGAAAGCCACTTCCGAGTCGTTCGAATTTCGTGAAGGCAACCGTCCGCCAGCGCAGATCGAGCGTGGTCTGATCATCACCGGTGACCAGGTTACCGACGCCAAGGCCGGTTTCGGCGAGCACGGCACGCCTGAAGTGAACATCCGTCTGGATGGCCACGGTGGCGAGCTGATGAGCCGCGCGACCCGTTCCAACGTCGGTCGCAGCATGGCGGTGATCTTCATCGAGCAGCGTCCGGTCACCACTTACACCAAGCAAGTGGTCGATGGCGTCGAGAAAGACGTCGCGGTGCAGACGTTCAAGGAAGAGAAGAAGATCATCAGCCTGGCGACCATCCAGTCGCCGCTGGGTGCACAGTTCCGCATCACTGGCCTGAACGGTCAGGGCGAGTCGTCCGAACTGGCGCTGCTGCTGCGTGCCGGTGGTCTGGCTGCACCGATGTACTTCGCTGAAGAGCGCACAATCGGTCCGAGCCTGGGTGCTGACAACATCACCAAAGGTATCGATGCGTCGCTGTGGGGCATGCTGTTCGTGTCGCTGTTCATCATCGCCATCTACCGCTTCTTCGGCGTCATCGCCACCGTCGCGCTGGCGGTGAACATGGTACTGCTGCTGGCATTGATGTCGTTGCTGGGCGCTACGCTGACCCTGCCGGGTATCGCCGGTATCGTCTTGACCATGGGTATGGCGGTCGACGCCAACGTACTGATCTTCTCGCGGATTCGTGAAGAGATCGCCGCCGGCATGACTGTGCAGCGGGCAATCAACGAAGGCTTCGGCCGGGCATTCACCGCGATTCTCGACGCCAACCTGACCACCTTGCTGGTCGGCGGCATTCTCTTCGCCATGGGCACCGGCCCGGTGAAGGGTTTCGCAGTGACCATGTCCCTCGGGATCTTTACCTCGATGTTCACGGCCATCATGGTGACCCGCGCAATGGTCAACCTGATCTTTGGCGGGCGTGACTTCAAGAAGTTGTGGATTTAAGGGGCTGCCATGTTACGTACAATCAACTTCATGGGCGTTCGCAACTTCGCGTTCGGCGTCACCGTGTTGCTTACCGTCATTGCCTTGTTCAGTGTCGCCACCAAGGGCATGAACTGGGGCCTGGACTTCACCGGCGGTACGCTGATCGAGCTGACCTACGAGCGTCCGGCCGACGTCACCAAGGTCCGCGAGCAATTGGCGACTTCCGGTTACCACGAAGCCGTGGTGCAGAACTTCGGCGCCACGACTGACCTGCTGGTGCGCATGCCGGGTGAAGACCCGCAGTTGGGTCATCAGGTAGCGGAAGCGCTGCAGAAGATCGGCGGCGATAACCCGGCGACGGTCAAGCGCGTCGAGTTCGTCGGCCCGCAGGTCGGTGAAGAGCTGCGCGACCAGGGCGGCCTCGGCATGCTGCTGGCGCTCGGCGGCATCCTGATCTACCTGGCGTTCCGCTTTCAGTGGAAGTTCGCGGTCGGCGCGATTGTCTCGCTGATCCACGACGTGATCGTGACCGTGGGTATCCTCTCGTACTTCCAGATCACTTTCGATCTGACGGTACTGGCGGCGGTGCTGGCGATCATCGGCTACTCGCTGAACGACACCATCGTGGTTTTCGACCGGGTGCGTGAGAACTTCCGCGTGCTGCGCAAGGCGACGCTGATCGAGAACATCAACATCTCGACCACCCAGACCCTGCTGCGCACCATGGCGACCTCGATCTCCACGCTGTTGGCGATCGCGGCGCTGCTGTTCTTCGGCGGCGACAACCTGTTCGGCTTCTCCATCGCGTTGTTCATCGGTGTGCTGGCGGGTACCTACTCGTCGATCTACATCGCCAACGTGGTGCTGATCTGGCTGAACCTGACCACCGAGGATCTGATTCCTCCAGCCAACACCGAGAAGGAAGTCGACGACCGTCCATAACGGCCAAAGATTTCCCGGCTGTCAGCCAACAAAAGGCGCGAGTTGAACTCGCGCCTTTTTTTATGCTCCAAGGCTGGGAGAAGCGCGGGCGCGTCCCGCATGTGATGGTCAGGAGGTTCATGTGAACAAGTCGTTGCTGGTTGGTGCGGTATTGGGTGCTGTCGGTGTCACAGCCGGGGGTGCTGTTGCCACCTACAGCCTGGTTAAAAGCGGCCCTGAGTATGCGCAAGTATTAGCCGTTGAGCCGGTCAAGACACAGATCAAGACTCCACGTGAAGTATGCAAGGATGTAACGGTCACCCGGCAGGCGCCGGTAAAGGATCAACACCAGATCGCCGGTACCGTGGTCGGCGCGCTGGCTGGCGGTTTGCTCGGTAACCAGATTGGCGGCGGCACCGGCAAGAAGATTGCCACGGTGGCCGGTGCAGTTGGTGGCGGTTATGCCGGTAACAAGGTGCAGGAAGGCATGCAGGAGCGTGACACCTACACCACCACGCAAACCCGCTGCAACACGGTCAATGACATCAGCGACAAGGTCGTCGGTTACGACGTGCGTTACTCGCTTGATGGCAAGGAAGGCAAAGTGCGGATGGATCGCGATCCGGGCAACCAGATTCCGGTCGACAAGGAAGGCAAGCTCATCCTGTCGCAGAATGAGCCGGGTCAGTAAGGCTTAAACGGTTTTGAAAAGAAGCACCCTGCGGGGTGCTTTTTTTATACCCGCGATTCAGGGCTATCCATGACCCACTGTGGGAGCGAGCCTGCTCGCGAAAGCATTCCAACAGTCGACATTGATGTTGGCTGATGCACCGCATTCGCGAGCAGGCTCGCTCCCACAGGGAATTGTGGTGTTTGGAATTGCAGGCATAAAAAAACACCCCGAAGGGTGCTTTTTTCGTTCCGCGGAAAGCTTAGCGCTTCAGCGAAGCCGGCAGGTGCGGCTGGATCGCCGTCAGCACTGCCTTGAAGCATTTGGTGTTGCCGGCAACGATGTGGCCTTTTTCCAGGAAGTCGTGACCGCCGGTGAAGTCGCTCACCAGGCCGCCGGCTTCTTGAATCAGCAGTGCGCCTGCAGCCATGTCCCACTCGGACAGGCCCGATTCCCAGAACGCATCGAAACGACCGGCAGCCACGTAGGCCAGGTCCAGGCTCGCCGAACCGGCGCGGCGGATGCCGGCAGTCTGGCCGACCAGGGCGCGGAACATGCCGAGGTAGTTGTCGAGGTTGTCCATCTGGTCGTCACGGAACGGGAAGCCAGTGCCGAGCAGGGCGCCGTCGAGGCTGGTGCGACCGCTGACACGCAGACGACGACCGTTCAGTTGGGCGCCGCGACCACGGCTAGCGGTGAATTCTTCCTGACGAACCGGGTCCAGAACCACCGCGTGTTCCAGACGGCCACGATATTTGCAGGCAATGCTCACTGCAAAGTGCGGAATGCCACGGAGGAAGTTGGTGGTGCCGTCCAGTGGATCGATGATCCACAGGTACTCTTCGCCTTCGATGCCGGTGCCAGCGTGCAGGCCGGTTTCTTCACCCTGGATCGAATGATTCGGGTAAGCCTTGCGCAGGGCATCGATGATTTTCTGTTCAGCGGCGCGATCGACCTCGGATACATAATCCTTGGCGTCTTTTTCGTCGACCTTGATGGTATCCAGGCGCTCGATGGAGCGGAAGATCAGTTCACTGGCGCTGCGGGCGGCGCGCAGCGCGATATTCAGCATGGGCTGCATGGATGTGTCACCTAAGGTTGTTAAAGAAAGCCGCGCATTCTATCAGAACTTTTCTTCAGGTGAAGGACGCTGTTCGCTTTCATAGCTTAACGGTAGGCTGTTCTGTAAGATTTGCCCCCCTTTCCTGTGTCCGAGAGCGCCCCCCTTGCTGCAGAACATTCGTGTCGTCCTGGTCAACACCAGCCACCCCGGCAACATCGGCGGGGCCGCGCGCGCCATGAAAAACATGGGTCTGTCGCGACTGGTGCTGGTCGAACCGCGGGTCTTCCCGCACCACGAGGCCGATGCCCGCGCCTCCGGTGCCGGTGACATCCTTGAAA
This sequence comes from Pseudomonas moraviensis subsp. stanleyae, assembly GCF_036283065.1. Lineage (GTDB taxonomy): Bacteria > Pseudomonadota > Gammaproteobacteria > Pseudomonadales > Pseudomonadaceae > Aquipseudomonas > Aquipseudomonas stanleyae. The sequence goes on along the minus strand of NZ_JAADJI010000004.1, from coordinate 341,703 downwards.
ACGCGCAAGTCGTCGCCACCCTGGAAGACGCTTTGGTCGGCTGTAATCTGGTGCTCGGCACCAGCGCCCGCGACCGGCGCATCCCCTGGCCGCTGCTGGATCCGCGCGAATGCGGCAACAAAGTGGTTGAGGAAGCCGGGCAGGGCGCAGAAATCGCGTTGGTGTTCGGTCGTGAAGATTCCGGCCTGACCAATGAGGAGCTGCAGCGATGTCACTTTCACGTGCACATCCCCTCCGACCCGGAGTTCAGTTCGCTGAACCTGGGCGCGGCGGTGCAGGTGTTGAGCTACGAAGTGCGCATGGCCTGGCTGGCCGCCCAAGGTCAGCCGAGCAAGATCGAGAAGGAAGAAGTCGCTTCGGTGAAAAGCGCCGAGCTGGCGACCATGGATGAGCTGGAGCGATTCTATGAGCACCTGGAGCAGACGCTGGTTGCCATCGAATTCCTCGACCCGGAAAAACCACGGCACTTGATGGCGCGCCTGCGCCGGTTGTACGGACGCAGCTCGGTCAGCCGGGCGGAAATGAATATTTTGCGTGGCATCCTCACGGAAACCCAGAAAGCGGCCCGTGGCGAGCTTCTAAAGCGGAAGGATTGAATGATGTTTGAGCGTTTGCGTGAAGATATCCAAAGCGTATTCCATCGAGACCCGGCGGCGCGTAACGCTTTTGAAGTCCTGACCTGCTATCCCGGCATGCATGCGATCTGGATTCATCGTCTGGCCGGCATGCTCTGGCGCAACGAGCTGAAATGGCTGGCGCGGCTGGTGTCGAACTTCGGTCGCTGGCTGACCGGGATCGAAATTCATCCGGGCGCCAAGGTCGGCCGTCGATTCTTCATCGACCACGGCATGGGCATTGTCATTGGCGAGACCGCCGAAATCGGCGACGACGTCACCATCTATCAAGGCGTGACCCTCGGCGGCACCAGTTGGAACAAAGGCAAGCGCCACCCGACGCTGGGTGATGGCGTGGTGGTGGGTGCCGGCGCCAAGGTCCTTGGCCCGTTCACGGTCGGTGCCGGCGCCAAAGTCGGCTCGAATGCCGTGGTCACCAAGGAAGTGCCGCCCGGCGCCACGGTGGTTGGGATTCCGGGGCGGATCATCATCAAGACTGATGAAGAGCAGGACGCCAAGCGCAAAGCCATGGCCGAGAAGATCGGTTTCGACGCCTACGGCGTCAGCGAAGACATGCCCGACCCGGTGGCCCGCGCCATCGGCCAGTTGCTCGATCATCTGCAAGCGGTGGACGGGCGTCTGGAAGGCATGTGCGGTGCGCTGAAGGACCTGGGCAGCAATTACTGTGCGAAAGATCTGCCTGAGCTGCGCGAAGAAGACTTCGCCTGCGTCAAAGGCAAGGACGAATCGAAAGCCGGCTGAACCGCGGCGCTGCTTTTCGCGAGCAGGCTCGCTCCCACAGATGAATGCATTCCAGTGTGGGAGCGAGCCTGCTCGCGAAGAACGATCACGCGGTTGCGCTGGCTGTCCGCAACCCGTCTTTGCTATGATGCGCGCGCTCTTTTGCGGGTAAACCCGACTAAAGCACTAGGTCTTATAGTTGACTTAAATGCTCGGGAATTGCATACTCCCGCCCATTCCGAACTCCGTGGTAACTGTCCATGCGACTGACTACAAAAGGCCGATACGCCGTGACCGCCATGCTTGACCTGGCGTTGCACGCGCAGCACGGGCCGGTGTCTCTGGCCGATATCTCCGAGCGCCAAGGCATCTCCCTGTCCTACCTCGAGCAGCTGTTCGCCAAGCTGCGCCGCAGTAACCTGGTTTCCAGCGTTCGCGGTCCGGGTGGTGGCTACCAGTTGTCCCGCGACATGCAGGGCATCCAGGTCGCCCAGGTGATCGATGCGGTGAACGAATCGGTCGATGCCACCAAGTGCCAGGGCCAGGGCGATTGCCATTCCGGCGATACCTGCCTGACCCACCATCTGTGGTGCGACTTGAGCCTGCAGATTCACGAATTTCTGAGCGGTATCAGCTTGGCCGACCTTGTGACTCGCCGTGAGGTACAAGAAGTGGCCCAGCGTCAGGACCAGCGCCGTTGCAGCAGCAAGGCGCCACGCCTGGACAAGATTGAAGCGTCCGCCGTCGAATGACAGCCGAAGAGCTACCCGCGGCACGCCAGCCCTGATTTAGGAGATAGTCCATGAAATTGCCGATTTACCTTGATTACTCTGCAACCACCCCGGTTGATCCGCGCGTTGCGCAGAAAATGAGTGAATGCCTGCTGGTCGACGGAAACTTCGGTAACCCGGCGTCCCGTTCCCACGTGTTCGGCTGGAAGGCTGAAGAGTCCGTCGAAAACGCTCGTCGTCAGGTGGCCGATCTGGTCAACGCCGACCCGCGCGAAATCGTCTGGACCTCCGGTGCCACCGAATCCGACAATCTGGCGATCAAGGGCGCGGCACATTTCTACGCCTCCAAAGGCAAGCACCTGATCACCAGCAAGATCGAGCACAAGGCTGTCCTCGACACCATGCGCCAGCTGGAGCGTGAAGGTTTCGAAGTGACCTACCTCGAGCCGACCGAAGACGGTCTGATCACCCCGGCAATGATCGACGCGGCACTGCGCGAAGACACCATTCTGGTGTCGGTGATGCACGTCAACAACGAAATCGGCACCATCAACGACATCGCCGCCATCGGCGAGATGCTGCGCGCCAAGGGCGTGCTGTTCCACGTCGACGCCGCTCAGTCCACTGGCAAGGTCGAAATCGACCTGCAGAAGCTGAAAGTCGACATGATGTCGTTCTCCGCCCACAAGACTTATGGTCCTAAAGGCATCGGCGCGCTGTACGTCAGCCGCAAGCCGCGTGTGCGCATCGAAGCGACCATGCACGGCGGCGGTCACGAGCGTGGCATGCGTTCCGGCACCCTGGCGACCCACCAGATCGTCGGCATGGGTGAAGCGTTCCGCGTAGCCAAGGAAGATATGGCCGCTGAAAACGTGCGCATCAAAGCCTTGAGCGACCGTTTCTACCAGCAGGTCGAGCACCTGGAAGAGCTGTACGTCAACGGCAGCCTGACCGCCCGCGTTCCGCACAACCTGAACCTGAGCTTCAACTATGTTGAAGGCGAGTCGCTGATCATGGCGCTCAAGGATCTGGCGGTATCGTCCGGTTCGGCCTGCACCTCGGCGTCCCTGGAGCCTTCGTATGTATTGCGCGCCCTGGGCCGCAACGACGAACTGGCACACAGCTCGATCCGCTTTACCTTCGGCCGTTTCACCACCGAAGAAGAAATCGACTACGCCGCGCAGAAAGTGTGCGAGGCCGTTACCAAGCTGCGCGCTCTGTCGCCGCTGTGGGACATGTACAAAGACGGCGTCGATATCTCGAAAATCGAGTGGGCGGCACACTAACTATAGAAGCCGCCGGATACAGATCCTGTAGCGACGCGGCGTTAACGCAGCGCAGTTGCAGGGTCTCAAGAGCGGCCCTGATGAGTGAGGATTGAGAATCATGGCTTACAGCGAAAAGGTCATCGACCACTACGAAAACCCGCGCAACGTCGGCAAGATGAACGCGGAAGATCCTGATGTCGGCACTGGCATGGTCGGCGCGCCGGCGTGCGGCGACGTGATGCGTCTGCAGATCAAGGTCAACGATCAGGGCGTTATCGAAGACGCCAAGTTCAAGACCTACGGTTGCGGTTCGGCGATCGCCTCCAGCTCCCTCGCCACCGAGTGGATGAAGGGCAAGACCCTGGACGAAGCCGAAACCATCAAGAACACTCAGCTGGCCGAAGAACTGGCTTTGCCGCCAGTGAAAATCCACTGCTCCGTGCTCGCTGAAGACGCTATCAAAGCGGCAGTTCGCGATTACAAGCAGAAGAAAGGCTTGATCTGAATTTCAAGATTCGGCGACGAGTAAGGAGTCAACGATGGCTATCAGCATGACAGAAGCGGCTGCTCGACACGTGCGGCGCTCCCTCGATGGGCGCGGCAAAGGTGAAGGGATTCGTCTGGGTGTTCGCACCACAGGCTGTTCCGGCCTTGCCTACGTGCTGGAGTTTGTCGACGAGGTAGTGGCGGAAGATCAGGTGTTCGAGAGTCACGGCGAAAAAGTGATCATCGACCCGAAAAGCCTGGCCTACCTGGACGGCACCGAGCTCGATTTCGTCAAGGAAGGGTTGAACGAAGGCTTCAAGTTCAACAACCCCAACGTGCGCGGTGAATGTGGCTGCGGCGAAAGCTTCAACATCTGAGGCTGGTCGTGGGTATTCCTTGTCATTTCGCTTTATTCGAGCTGCAACCGAGCTTCCGCCTGGATCTCGAGCAGTTGGCCACGCGCTACCGTGAGTTGGCGCGCGGCGTCCATCCCGACCGTTTTGCCGACGCTTCGGAGCGCGAGCAGCGCTCGGCGCTCGAGCAATCGGCGCGGCTCAACGACGCCTACCAGACGCTCAAGAGCCCGGCCCAGCGCGCCCGCTACCTGCTGAAGATCAGCGGGCATGAGGTGCCGATGGAAGTCACTGTCCACGATCCCGAGTTTCTTCTGCAGCAGATGCAATGGCGCGAAGAGCTCGAAGACCTGCAGGACAGTGCCGACCTCGACGGTGTCGCGGTATTCAAGCGTCGCTTGAAGGCAGCTCAGGAGCAGCTCAACGAAAGCTTCGCAGCCTGTTGGGATGATGCAGCGCAACGCGAGCAGGCCGAACGCCTGATGCGGCGCATGCAGTTCCTCGACAAGCTCACCTACGAAGTGCGCCAGCTGGAAGAGCGCCTCGACGATTAACCCAGTGCTGCCCTGATTGCACGCTGACAGACAGACAAGACCTGATCACCATGGCTCTACTGCAGATCGCCGAACCCGGCCAAAGTCCTCAACCGCACCAGCGTCGTCTGGCTGTGGGGATCGACTTGGGTACTACCAATTCGCTGGTCGCTGCGCTGCGCAGTGGTCTCTCCGAACCGCTGGCCGACGCCAACGGGCAGGTCATCCTGCCGTCCGCCGTGCGTTATCACGCCGACCGCGTCGAAGTCGGCGAGTCGGCCAAGCTCGCCGCATCCTCCGATCCTCTGAACACCGTGCTGTCGGTCAAGCGCTTGATGGGTCGTGGGCTGTCCGACGTCAAGCAATTGGGCGAGCAACTGCCGTACCGCTTTGTCGGCGGCGAATCGCACATGCCGTTCATCGACACCGTACAAGGCCCGAAAAGCCCGGTTGAAGTCTCCGCCGATATTCTCAAGGTCTTGCGTCAGCGTGCTGAAGCGACCTTGGGCGGTGAACTGGTTGGCGCGGTGATCACCGTCCCTGCCTACTTCGACGATGCTCAGCGTCAGGCCACCAAAGATGCGGCCAGGCTCGCCGGTCTGAACGTGTTGCGTCTGCTCAACGAGCCGACCGCCGCTGCCGTTGCGTATGGTCTGGATCAGCACGCCGAAGGTCTGGTGGCGATTTATGACCTGGGTGGCGGTACGTTCGATATTTCGATTCTGCGTCTGACCGGCGGCGTCTTTGAAGTGCTGGCCACCGGCGGCGACAGCGCGCTGGGCGGCGATGACTTCGACCACGCGATTGCCGGCTGGATCATTGAAAGCGCTGGGCTGTCCGCTGATCTCGATCCGGGCGCACAACGCAATTTGCTGCAGACCGCCTGCGCGGCCAAAGAAGCCCTGACCGACGCGGCGAGTGTTGAAGTGGCTTACGGCGACTGGAAAGCACAACTGACCCGTGAAGCCTTCGATGCGCTGATCGAGCCGATGGTCGCGCGCAGTCTGAAAGCCTGCCGCCGCGCCGTTCGCGATTCCGGCATTGAGCTGGAAGACGTCCACGCCGTGGTCATGGTCGGCGGTTCGACCCGCGTGCCGCGCGTTCGCGAAGCCGTTGCCGAAGCGTTCGGTCGTCAGCCATTGACGGAAATCGACCCGGATCAAGTGGTGGCCATCGGGGCCGCGATCCAGGCCGATACCCTGGCTGGCAACAAGCGCGATGGCGGCGAACTGCTGCTGCTCGACGTGATTCCGCTGTCCCTGGGGCTGGAAACCATGGGCGGTCTGATGGAAAAGGTGATTCCGCGCAACACCACCATTCCCGTCGCCCGCGCCCAGGATTTCACTACTTATAAAGATGGCCAGTCGGCCATGGCGATTCACGTCTTGCAGGGTGAACGCGAGCTGATCAGCGATTGCCGTTCCCTGGCACGTTTCGAATTGCGCGGCATTCCGGCGATGGTGGCCGGTGCGGCGAAGATTCGCGTGACCTTCCAGGTCGACGCCGACGGTCTGCTCAGCGTGTCTGCCCGTGAATTGGGCTCGGGCGTTGAAGCGAGCATTCAGGTCAAACCGTCCTACGGCCTGACTGACGGCGAAATCGCCAAGATGCTCAAGGATTCGTTCCAGCACGCCAATGACGACAAGGTTGCCCGCGTTCTGCGTGAGCAGCAAGTCGATGCCCAGCGCCTGCTCGAAGCCGTGCAGGGCGCGCTGGACGCCGATGGCGAGCGGTTGCTCGACGCCGAAGAGCGCATGGTCATCGAACTGCAAATGCAGGAACTGGCCGAACTGATGAAAGGTACCGATGGTTACGCCATCGAGCAGCAGACCAAGCGTCTGTCGCAAGTGACCGATGCTTTTGCTGCCCGCCGCATGGATCTGACGGTGAAAGCCGCTCTGTCGGGGCGCAACCTGAATGAAATCGAGGATATCTGATGCCGCAGGTCATTTTTCTGCCCCACGAGAAGTTCTGCCCTGAAGGCATGGTGGTCGAGGCTGCGCCCGGCACATCGATTCTCGAACTGGCCCACGAACACCACATCGAAATGGAAAGTGCCTGCGGCGGCGTCTGCGCCTGCACCACCTGCCACTGCATCATCCGCGAGGGTTTCGACTCGCTGGAAGAGGCTGACGAGCTGGAAGAAGACTTCCTCGATCGTGCCTGGGGCCTGGAAGCGCAATCGCGTCTGGCCTGCCAGGCCATCGTCGGTGAAGAAGACCTCACCGTCGAGATTCCGAAATATTCGCTTAACCATGCGGCCGAAGCGCCGCACTGACTGGTAAGACTGTCATGAGCTACGGTTGGAATGATGTTCAACGCATTGCCGAAGAGCTGGCCGAGGCCCACGAGGGGCTCGATCCATACTCTGTAGGTTTTGTCCGTCTGCAGCAGATGATTCTTGAACTGCCTGACTTCGATGCTACATCTGGCCGGGTCGGCGAGAAGGTGCTCGAGGCGGTTCAGGAGCTCTGGGCCGCAGAATTGGACTGATCGTCTCGCAGGTTAGGCAATACCCAAGAACCCGCGTATAATTCGCGGGTTTAATTTTTCGCAAATTACCGTTTCTGGAGTTACACCATGGCTGTTCAACGTACTTTCTCCATCATCAAGCCTGACGCCGTTGCTAAAAACGTGATCGGCAAGATCACCACTCGCTTCGAAGACGCTGGCCTGCGCGTTGTAGCTTCGAAACTGAAGCAACTGTCCAAAGCCGAAGCCGAAGGCTTCTACGCTGAGCACAGCGAGCGCGGTTTCTTCGGTGACCTGGTTGCTTTCATGACTTCCGGCCCGGTTGTCGTTCAGGTTCTGGAAGGCGAAAACGCTATCGCTCGCAACCGTGAGCTGATGGGCGCTACCAACCCTAAAGAAGCTGCTGCCGGCACCATCCGTGCTGACTTCGCTGAATCGATCGACGCCAACGCCGTTCACGGTTCGGACTCCGAAGCTGCTGCCGCTCGCGAAATCGCTTACTTCTTCGCAGCTACTGAAGTAACCACTCGCTAAGCATTGCTTGCAGAGTGAAGGTGAATCCATGACTACATCGACTGTTAAAACAAACCTGCTGGGTCTGACCCAGCCGGAAATGGAAAAATTCTTCGACTCAATCGGGGAGAAGCGTTTCCGTGCCGGTCAGGTAATGAAATGGATTCACCACTTTGGCGTCGATGATTTCGACGCCATGACGAACGTCAGCAAAGCCTTGCGCGACAAGCTCAAGGCCATTGCTGAAGTACGTGGTCCGGAAGTGGTCAGCGAGGACATCTCCAGCGACGGCACCCGTAAATGGGTGGTGCGCGTGGCGTCCGGCAGCTGCGTCGAGACCGTGTACATTCCCCAGGGCAAACGCGGCACTTTGTGCGTTTCGTCCCAGGCAGGCTGTGCCCTGGATTGCAGTTTCTGCTCCACCGGCAAGCAAGGCTTCAACAGCAACCTCACCGCCGCCGAAGTCATCGGTCAGGTGTGGATTGCCAACAAATCTTTCGGCAGCGTCCCGGCCACCGTCGACCGCGCCATCACCAACGTGGTGATGATGGGCATGGGCGAGCCGTTGCTGAACTTCGACAACGTCGTCGCCGCCATGCATCTGATGATGGATGACCTCGGCTACGGGATCTCCAAGCGCCGCGTGACCCTGTCCACCTCGGGTGTGGTGCCGATGATCGATGAGCTGGCCAAGCACATCGACGTCTCCCTGGCGTTGTCCCTGCACGCACCGAATGACGCATTGCGTAACCAATTGGTGCCGATCAACAAGAAATATCCGCTTAAGATGCTCCTCGAGTCGTGCCAGCGCTACATGTCCGCCCTTGGCGAAAAACGTGTGCTGACCATCGAGTACACCTTGCTCAAGGACGTCAACGACAAGCTTGAGCACGCAGTGGAAATGATCGAGTTGCTCAAGGATATCCCGTGCAAGATCAACCTGATCCCGTTCAACCCGTTCCCGCACTCCGGGTACGAGCGGCCGAGCAACAACGCCATCCGCCGCTTTCAGGATCAGTTGCATCAGGCCGGTTTCAACGTCACCGTGCGCACCACTCGTGGTGAAGACATCGATGCCGCATGTGGTCAATTGGTAGGGCAGGTGCTGGATCGCACCCGTCGCAGCGAACGTTACATCGCCGTGCGCGAGTTGAGCGCCGACAGCGATCTGGCACAGAACGCCGCGAACACTAACTAAGAGAGGATCTCTATGTCCCTGCGCTTTGCGCTGCTATTGCTGTTGGCCAGCCTGTGTGCTGGTTGTGTCCTGTCGGGTGACTACAACCCGATGAAGACCAGCAAGGGCCGCGATGAAGCGCGGGCTGCCTACGTGCAGCTGGGGCTGGGCTACCTGCAGCAGGGCATGACCGAACGTGCCAAGGTGCCATTGAAGAAAGCGCTGGATCTGGACAGTTCGGATCCCGACGCCAATGCGGCCCTCGGTCTGGTGTTTCAGGCCGAGATGGAGCCGGCACTGGCCGACGAGCACTTTCGCAAGGCTTTGTCTTCCCGTCCCGCCGATGCGCGCATCCTCAACAACTACGGCAGTTTTCTCTACGAAGAACAGCGCTACAAGGAAGCCTACGAGCGTTTTGAACAAGCGGCCGCCGATACCCTGTATCCTGAGCGTTCGCGGGTCTTCGAAAACCTCGGCATGACCGCCGCCAAGCTTGGCCAGCGTGATCTGGCGCAGCAACAGCTGGAAAAAGCCCTGCGCCTGAACCGCCAACAACCACGCGCATTGCTGGAAATGGCTGAGTTGTCCTTCGAAGACAGGCATTATGTGCCCGCGCGTGACTATTACGACCGTTTCAGCCAGCTGACCGAACAAAATGCACGTAGTCTATTGCTCGGCGTTCGGCTGGCAAAAGTGTTTGAAGATCGCGACAAGGCAGCCAGTTACGGTCTGCAATTAAAACGACTCTATCCCGGTACGCCGGAATATCAGCAATACCTGTCGGAGCAATGATGAAAGCGGCGCATCCCGAAGTTGTAGCAGCGAATCGCGTTAATCCCGGTGAGACTCTGCGCCAGGCCCGCGAAAGCAATGGCTGGTCGCTGGCCGAAGTGGCCCTCAAGCTCAACCTCACCGTGACGTCCCTGAGCAATCTTGAAGCCGGCGCTTTCGACAAGCTGCCGGGGCATACCTTCGCTCGCGGTTACATTCGCGCCTATGCCAAATTGCTCGGCATGGACCAGACCGTTCTGGTTCAGCAGTTCGACCAGTCCACCGGCACCGATTCCCAGGGCAGCAACGTTCACGCCCTCGGTCGCATCGAAGAGCCGGTGCGGGTCTCCCACACCATTTTGCGTATTGTCAGTCTGTTGCTGCTGATCGCGGTCATCGGCGGCGGTTTCGTCTGGTGGCAGGATCAAACCTCGCAGCGCACCCGCGATCTGACCAGCCTCGCACCGGAGCACGTCGAAGTCGAAGGCGCCGACGGCACCACGCAGATCCACCCGATCGACGAGCCGGAAGATCAGGCTGTCGCCGAGAATCAGGCTGACAACTCGACATCGCTGGACCTGCCGCAGTCGGAAACCAGTGCTGAATCCACCGGTGCCGGAACCGCTGCTCCGGCCACCGAGCCAGCCGCGCCAACCGTTGCACCGAGCGCACCGGCCCACACCCCGGCGCCAGTGGTTGCTGCTCCGGCCACTCCAGCCCCGAATGTTCCAGCGACACCGGCGCCAACCGTGACCGCTCCGACGGCTCCGGCAGCCACCGCTGAAGCGACTGCTCCAGTTGCCGGCGAAGGCCAGGTGCAGTTGCAGTTCACCGGCGATTGCTGGGCGCAGGTGACCGATGGCCGTGGCAAAGTGATTTTCAGTGGTCTGAAGCATAAAGGCGACAGCGTGAGTGTTTCCGGCAAACCGCCGCTCGCTGTACGTCTGGGCGTCGCCCGCGCAGCACAGGTCAGCTACAACGGCCAACCGGTCGATATCGCTCCGTTCACCAGTGGCGAGACTGCTCGCCTGAAGTTGGGTCAATAAGTCATGCACGGCGAATCTCCAATCAAACGTCGCGAATCGCGCAAGATCTGGGTCGGCAACGTACCGGTGGGCGGCGACGCGCCGATCGCTGTGCAGAGCATGACCAACAGCGACACCAATGACGTCGCCGCGACCGTGGCGCAGATCAATCGTCTGGAAGCCGCCGGCGTCGACATCGTTCGCGTTTCGGTGCCGGACATGGACGCCGCCGAGGCGTTCGGCAGGATCAAGCAACTGGTCAAAGTGCCGTTGGTGGCCGACATTCACTTCGACTACAAGATCGCTTTGCGCGTGGCCGAACTGGGTGTGGACTGCCTGCGCATCAACCCGGGCAACATCGGTCGCGAAGACCGCGTGCGTGCCGTGGTCGATGCTGCGCGTGATCGCGGGATTCCGATCCGCATCGGCGTCAACGCCGGTTCCCTGGAAAAAGACCTGCAGAAGAAATACGGCGAGCCGACCCCCGCGGCGCTGGTCGAATCCGCCCTGCGTCACGTCGAGCACCTCGAACGCCTGAATTTCCAGGACTTCAAGGTCAGCGTGAAGGCCTCTGACGTGTTCATGGCCGTCGAAGCCTACCGCCTGCTGGCGAAGGAAATCGTTCAGCCGCTGCACCTGGGCATTACCGAAGCCGGTGGTTTGCGTTCGGGCACGGTGAAATCCGCCGTGGGCCTAGGTATGCTGCTCGCCGAAGGGATTGGCGATACTATCCGCATCTCGCTGGCGGCCGACCCGGTCGAGGAAGTGAAGGTCGGTTACGACATTCTCAAGTCTTTGCATCTGCGTTCCCGTGGCATCAACTTCATCGCCTGCCCGAGCTGTTCGCGGCAGAACTTCGATGTGGTCAAGACCATGAACGAGCTGGAAGGGCGCCTTGAAGACCTGCTGGTGCCGCTGGATGTCGCGGTCATCGGTTGCGTGGTCAACGGCCCCGGCGAAGCCAAGGAAGCCCATATCGGCTTGACCGGCGGCACGCCGAACCTGATTTACATCGACGGCAAGCCGTCGCAGAAGCTGACGAATGACAATCTGGTGGACGAGCTGGAAAAGCTGATCCGCCAGAAAGCGGCCGAAAAGGTCGAAGCTGACGCTGCCGTTATCGCGCGCGGCTGATCGAACGAATTAAGGAAATTTTGTGAGCAAGTCTCTGCAAGCCATTCGTGGCATGAACGACATCCTGCCCGAACAGACCCCGCTGTGGCGTTATTTCGAAGGCACCGTGGCGCGCCTGCTGGATAACTACGGTTACAAGCAGATCCGCATGCCGATCGTCGAGTTCACCGAGCTGTTCAAGCGCTCGATCGGCGAAGTCACCGATATCGTCGAAAAAGAGATGTACACCTTCGAAGACCGCAACGGTGATTCCCTGACCCTGCGTCCGGAAGGCACCGCGGCCTGCGTACGTGCCGTGCTCGAACACGGCATCACCGGCGGTGGTCAGGTGCAGAAACTCTGGTACATCGGCCCGATGTTCCGCCACGAGCGTCCGCAGAAAGGCCGCTATCGCCAGTTCCACCAGATCGGTCTGGAGGTGTTCAACCTCGACGGTCCGGACATCGACGCCGAGCTGATCATCATGACCTGGCGCCTGTGGGGCGAGCTGGGCATTCGTGACGCGGTCAAGCTCGAACTCAATAGCCTTGGTACCAGTGAGTCCCGTGGTCACTATCGTGAAGCGCTGGTCGAGTACCTCTCGGCGCACCACGACAAGCTCGACGAAGACAGCCAGCGTCGCCTGAAAACCAACCCGCTGCGGGTGCTCGACACGAAAAATGCCGACACTCAGGCCGTGCTGGTCGATGCGCCGAAAATGGCCGATTACCTCGACGACGAGTCCCGCGCTCACTTCGAAGGCCTGAAAGCGCGTCTGGATGCCGTGGGCATTCCTTACGTGCTCAACCCGAAACTGGTACGTGGTCTCGATTACTACAGCAAAACCGTTTTCGAATGGGTCACCGACAAGCTCGGCGCCCAGGGCACCGTGTGCGCGGGCGGCCGTTACGACGGTCTGGTCGAGCAGATGGGTGGCAAGCCAACCGCGGGCGTCGGTTTCGCCATGGGCATCGAGCGACTGGTGTTGATGCTCGAAACCCTCGAGCAGATCCCGGAAGAAATTTCCCGTCAGGTCGACGTCTATCTCTGCGCCTTCGGTGAAGAAGCCGAGCTGGCCGGTCTGGCCTTGGCCGAACGGGTTCGCGATCAACTTCCAAACCTGCGCCTGCAAGTCAATGCCGGCGCCGGCAGTTTCAAAAGCCAGTTCAAGAAGGCCGACAAGAGCGGTGCGCTGTACGCATTGATCCTCGGTGACGACGAAATGGCCCAGCAAGTGGTAGGTTTCAAACCCCTGCGTGGCCAGGGCGAACAACAAAGCATTGCCTGGGATGCGCTCGCCGCTCACCTGGCCACCTGCGTCGTGCAGGGTTGAAGCTGTCTTAACAGCCGATTTAGCGATTAAGGAGTATTGGGGTGTCGAGTACCGAAGACGAACAGTTGGCGGATTTGAAGGACTGGTGGACACGCAACGGCAAACCTCTGGTCACCGGCGGCCTGTTGGCGCTGGTCATCGTGTTCGGCTGGCAGGCATATCACAAATACCAGAGCAACCAGTCGCAAGGCGCCTCGGTGCTCTATCAGCAATTGCTGGAAACCACGCTGACGCCTGACGGCAAGCCTGATGCCGCCCGTGTTGCGGATCTGGCCGGCAAGCTCAATAGCGAATACGGCGGTTCGGCCTACGCGCAGTACGGCAGCCTGTTCGTCGCCAAAGTAGCGGTCGACAGCGGCAAGCTGGACGACGCGGCAACCGAACTCAAAGCCATCGTCGACAAACCGGCCAACCCGGCGCTGGGCGAAATCGCCCGTCAGCGTCTGGCGCAGGTGCTGGGTGCGCAGGACAAGGCCGAAGACGCCCTGAAACTGCTCGACGGCGATGCCGACAAAGCGTTCCTGGCCACTCGTGAAGAACTCAAGGGCGACCTGCTGGTGCGCTTGGGTCGTACCGATGACGCGAACAAGGCGTATCAAAAAGCCAAGGCGGCACTGTCGGATGAAGCGGCGGTCGGTGGCCTTCAAATCAAGCTCGACGACCTGGCCAAAGGGGATGCGTGACGTGATCCGTTGGAAGCATGCAGCATTGCTGGCTCTGGCCCTTCTGGCCGCGGGTTGCAGCAGCAACAGCAAGAAAGAATTGCCACCGGCCGAGCTGACCGACTTCAAAGAAGAAGTGGTTCTGCACAAGCAGTGGAGCCGTTCGATCGGTGACGGTCAGGGCGAAACCTACAACATGCTGGTGCCGGCGATCGACGGCGACACCATCTATGCCGCCGATGTGACCGGTGTGGTGATGGCGCTGGATCGCAGCAACGGTGACGTCAAATGGGACCAGGATCTGGAACTGCCTGTCTCCGGCGCCGTTGGCGTGGGTTACGGTCTGGTACTGATCGGTACGCTGCGTGGCGAAGTTGTCGCTCTGGACACCAGCAATGGTGAAGAGAAGTGGCGTGCCCGCGTCAACAGTGAAGTCCTCGCGCCGCCGGCCAACAACGGCGACGTCGTGGTCGTGCAGACTCAGGACGATCGTCTGATCGGTCTGGATGCTGCCACCGGCAACCAGCGCTGGGTGTATGACAGCACCCCGGCGGTCCTGACCCTGCGTGGCACCAGTGCTCCGCTGGTGACCAACCGTCTGGCGGTAGCTGGCCTGTCGACCGGTAAAGTGGTCGCGCTGGACATCTCCAACGGCGTGCCGGTGTGGGAGCAGCGCATCGCCATTCCACAAGGTCGTTCGGAACTGGAGCGCGTGGTCGACATCGACGGCGGTCTGCTGCTGTCCGGCGGCACCCTGTACGTGGCCAGCTATCAGGGTCGCGTTGCGGCGCTGGATCTGGAAAGCGGTCGTCAGCTGTGGCAGCGCGATGCGTCGAGCTACGCCGGTATCGCTCAAGGTTTCGGCAGCGTTTACGTGAGTCTGTCCTCGGGCACCGTTGAAGGCGTCGACGAGCGTTCGACCACCGCACTGTGGAGCAACGATTCGCTGGCTCGCCGTCAACTGTCGGCACCGGAAGTGTTCTCCAGCTACGTAGCTGTGGGTGACCTGGAAGGTTATCTGCATCTGCTGAGTCAGGTCGACGGTCGTTTCGTCGGCCGTGAGCGCATCGACAGCGACGGCCTGCGTGCCCGTCCGCTGGTGGTGGGCGACACGATTTATGTGTATGGCAACAGCGGCAAACTGGAAGCCCTGACCATCAAGTAACAACTATGCTTGGGGTTCATCCCCAAGCGGCCCTGCATCAGCAGGGTTTGCAGCGCCCCCGGGTGTTGCCCCGAGCACCAGCCGCTGCCTCGCAGCGGCTTTTGTATTTTCTGAAATAACGCAGTGGAGAGCCGCATGGTTCCCGTAATCGCCCTGGTGGGCCGACCGAACGTCGGCAAGTCCACCTTGTTCAACCGCCTGACCAGGACTCGTGACGCCATCGTCGGCGACCTGTCCGGTCTGACCCGTGATCGCCAGTACGGTGAGGCCAAGTGGCAAGGGCGTTCCTACATTCTGATCGACACCGGCGGTATCTCCGGTGACGAACATGGTATGGACGAAAAAATGGCCGAGCAGTCCTTGCTGGCCATCGAAGAAGCCGATGTGGTGCTGTTTCTGGTAGATGCCAAGGCCGGTTTTACCGCTGCCGACCAGATGATCGCCGAGCATTTGCGCAAACGTAACAAGCGTTCCCACGTGGTGGCCAACAAGGTCGACAACATCGACCCGGAAATGGCCCGCGCCGAGTTCGCCCCGCTGGGCATGGGCCACGCGATCCCGATCGCCGGCGCCCACGGCCGTGGCATCACGCAATTGCTGGAAGCCGCCCTGAGCGAATTCCCGCGCGATGATGACGAGCCGGCTGAAGGCGAAGAGGAAGAAGTCGTCGCCGAAGGCGAGGAAGCCAAGCGCATTCCTGGCCCGAGCGAAAAAGACGGGATCAAGATCGCCATCATCGGCCGGCCGAACGTCGGCAAGTCGACCCTGGTCAACCGCATGCTCGGTGAAGACCGGGTTATCGTTTATGACCAGCCCGGCACTACCCGCGACAGTATCTACATTCCGTTCGAACGCAATGAAGAGAAGTACACGCTGATCGACACCGCCGGTGTGCGCAAGCGCGGCAAGATCCACGAGGAAGTCGAAAAGTTCTCCGTGGTCAAAACCCTGCAGGCGATCAAAGACGCCAACGTGGTGATCTTCGTCATGGACGCCCGCGAGGGTGTGGTCGATCACGACTTGAACCTGCTGGGCTTCGCGATCGAATCCGGTCGTGCATTGGTCATCGCGATCAACAAGTGGGACGGCATGACGCCGAGCGAGCGCGACTTCGTGAAAGTCGAGCTGCAGCGTCGACTGTTCTTTGTCGACTACGCCGACATCCACTTCATCTCGGCCCTGCACGGTACTGGCGTGGGCAACCTCTACGCTTCGGTGCAGAACTCGTTCAAGTCCGCCGTCACCCGCTGGCCGACCAACCGCCTGACCCAGATTCTGGAAGATGCGGTAGGCGAGCACGCGCCACCGATGGTCAACAACCGCCGGATCAAGCTGCGTTACGCTCACCTGGGCGGCGCGAACCCGCCGATCATCGTGATCCACGGTAACCAGATCGAGAAAGTGCCGAAGTCCTACGTGCGCTATCTGGAAAACACTTACCGCCGTGTACTGAAGCTGGTCGGTACGCCGATCCGCATCGAGTTCAAGGGTGGCGAGAACCCGTACGAAGGCAACAAGAACACGCTGACCGACCGCCAGGTCAACAAGAAGCGCCGCTTGATGTCGCACAACAAGAAAGCCAGCAAGAAACGCCGCGACAAGAAATAGAAGCAGCTGCGAGTTTCAAGCTGCAAGCTTCAAGTAAAAGCGGTAAAGCAAAAGGGGGGCTCTGTCGGAGCCCTTTTTTTTGCGCGAGGGTTTTGCTTCTAGCTTGCAGCTTGCAGCTTGCAGCTTGCAACTTGCCGCTTGAATCTTCCAGCTTGTCGCTTGAAACTTGCAGCTCACCTGCAAGGGGCTTCCGATGATCACCAGCAAGCTGCCGAATGTCGGCATCACTATTTTCACGCAGATGTCTCAGCTCGCGGCGCAGACCGGCGCGATCAACCTGTCCCAGGGTTTCCCGGATTTCGACGGCCCGCAGTCGCTGCGTGATGCGGTCGGGCGGCATATCGCCAGTGGCCACAATCAGTATTCACCGATGACCGGATTGCCGGCGTTGCGTCAGCAGATCGCGGCCAAAATCGCCCGCAGCTACGGCGTGAATGTCGATGCCGATCATGAGGTGACGGTAACGCCCGGCGCGACCCAGGCAATCTTCTGCGCGATTCAGGCCGTTATCCACAGCGGCGACGAAGTCATCGTGTTCGATCCATGCTACGACAGCTATGCACCGGCGACGGAGCTGGCGGGTGGTCGTTGCGTGCATGTGCAGCTGAACCCGGACGATTTCTCCATCGATTTCGAGCAGCTCACCGCGGCCCTCAGTCCGCGCACGAAAATGATCGTCATCAACACCCCGCATAACCCGAGCGGCGCATTGATCAGCCGCGACGAGCTCGATCAACTGGCGGCGCTGATCCGTGATCGCGACATCTATCTGATCAGCGACGAAGTCTACGAACACCTGGTTTTCGACGGCGTCCCGCATGTCAGCGTGCTGGCCCATGAAGAGCTGTATCAGCGCGCGTTCGTGGTCAGCTCGTTCGGCAAGACTTACCACGTCACTGGCTGGAAAACCGGCTACGTCGTCGCGCCGCCGGCCCTGACGGCCGAGCTGCGTAAAGTGCATCAGTACGTGAGTTTCTGTGGCGTGACACCGCTGCAATACGCGCTGGCCGATTACATGGCCGAGCACCCGGAGCATGTCGAAGAGCTGCCGGGTTTCTATCAGGCCAAGCGCGATCTGTTCTGCGATCTGCTCGCGCCGTCGCGCTTCAGTTTTACCCGAGTCGCCGGCACCTATTTCCAGTTGGTCGATTATTCGCAGATCCGCCCCGACTTGAATGATGTCGACATGGCCATGTGGATGACCCGCGAGCACGGTGTCGCAAGCATTCCGGTGTCGGTGTTCTACCAGAATCCACCGCAAGGCCAGCGGCTGATACGCCTGTGCTTTGCCAAACGCGAGGAGACGCTGCGTGAAGCGGCGGCGAAACTATGCGTGATCTGAGTGCATTGCCAGACCTGACTCTGGCGCTGATCCAGACCAGCCTGGCCTGGCATGACCGCCAGGCTAACCTTGAGCACTTCGAGTTGTTGCTGGAACAGGCCCGTGGCGCTGATCTGATTATCCTGCCGGAAATGTTCACCACCGGGTTTTCCATGGAATCGGAAATCCTCGCCGAAGCCGAAAACGGTCCGACCAGCAAATGGCTGCGGGCGCAGGCGGCGAAGTTCGATGCGGTCATCACTGGCAGCGTGATCATTCAGGCGGCCGACGGCAGCCATCGCAACCGCCTGCTGTGGGCAAGGCCGGATGGCGAGGTGCTGCATTACGACAAGCGTCACCTGTTCCGCATGGCCGGCGAGCACAACCATTACACGCCGGGCGAGCGTCAGGTGCAGTTCGAGCTCAAGGGCTGGCGGATTCGCCCGTTGATCTGCTACGACCTGCGCTTCCCGGTGTGGAGCCGTGACGCGCAGGACACCGATCTGCTGCTGTACACCGCCAACTGGCCGGGTGCCCGGCGACTGCACTGGAACCGCTTGCTGCCGGCGCGAGCGATTGAAAACCTCTGCTACGTAGCTGCGGTGAATCGGGTGGGCAGCGATGGCAAGGGCTTCGCGTATACCGGTGACAGTCAGGTACTGGACTTTCAGGGCGAAACCTTGCTGACGGCGGGGGAGGCGGATGGCGTGTTCAATGTGGTGCTGGAAGCTGCGTCACTGGCGGCGTATCGCGAGCGCTTCCCGGCGAACCTGGATGCCGACACTTTCGAATTCACCTGAAAAGCAAAAGATCGCAGCCTTCGGCAGCTCCTACATTGGGGCGGCGTACATCCTGTAGGAGCTGCCGAAGGCTGCGATCCTTTGATCTACAACAAAAAAGGCCCCGGAGCATTCACTCCGGGGCCTTTTGCATTTAGCGATGGCTTACGCCGCTTTCGCCTCTGGCTGGCTCAACGAGCGATTCAGCGCGCTGAACAGCGCTTTGAAGCTGGCGGTGGTGATGTTTTCGTCAATACCCACACCGTGCACCGCACGTTCACCGTTCACCCGCAGTTCGATATAGGCCGCCGCTTTGGCATTGGTGCCCGCGCCGATCGCGTGTTCGTTGTAGTCCATGATTTCCACCGGAATCGGCAGGCCGGCGACCAGTGCTTCCAGCGCACCGTTGCCCTTGCCGCGCCAGTGCAGGTTGGTTTCGCCCTGACCTTTGCTGGCCACTTCGACTTCGACGGCGCTGTTGCCGTTTTCTTCCTGCAGGCGATGGCTGACCAATGCGTACGGGGTGTTGGCTTGCAGGTATTCGCTGATCAACAGCGAGTGAATCTGCTTGGCGGTCATTTCCAGGCCCAGGCGATCGGTTTCACGCTGTACGACCTGGCTGAACTCGATCTGCATGCGCCGTGGCAGGCTGATGCCGTACTCCTGTTCCAGCAGGTAAGCGATACCGCCCTTGCCCGACTGGCTGTTGACGCGGATCACCGCCTCGTAGCTGCGGCCGATGTCGGCCGGGTCGATCGGCAGATACGGCACTTCCCACAGGGTGTCCGGTTTCTGCTGGGCGAAGCCTTTGCGGATCGCGTCCTGGTGCGAGCCGGAGAACGCGGTGTGGACCAGGTCGCCAACGTACGGATGACGCGGGTGCACCTGGATCTGGTTGCACTCTTCGACAACTTTGCGCACGCCGTCGATGTCGGAGAAGTCCAGCTCAGGGTCTACGCCCTGGGTGTACATGTTCAGCGCGACGGTGACGAGGTCGACGTTACCGGTGCGCTCGCCGTTGCCGAACAGGCAGCCTTCGACGCGATCGGCCCCAGCCATCAGGCCCAGCTCGGTGGCAGCGACGCCGGTGCCACGGTCGTTGTGGGTGTGCAGGCTGATGATCACGCTGTCACGACGATTGATGTTGCGGCCGAACCACTCGATCTGGTCGGCATAGATATTCGGGGTCGCGCACTCAACGGTGGCGGGCAGGTTGAGGATCATCTTGTGCTCTGGCGTCGGGTTCCACACCTCGATCACCGCGTCACAGACTTCCTTGGCGAACTCCAGCTCAGTGGCGCTGAAGGTCTCCGGCGAGTATTCGAAGGTCCACTCGGTTTCCGGCTGCATGGCTGCATATTTGACGAACAGCTTGGCCGCGTTGACCGCGATGGCCTTGATGCCGTCCTTGTCCTGGTTGAAGACGATGCGCCGGAAAGAAGGCGAGGTGGCGTTGTACAGGTGAACGATGGCTTTCTTCGCCCCGCGCAGGGATTCGAAGGTGCGCTCGATCAGGTCTTCACGACCCTGGGTCAGCACCTGAATGGTGGTGTCGTCCGGGATGTGGCCTTCTTCGATCAGCGTACGCACGAAGTCGAAGTCGGTTTGCGAAGCGGCGGGGAACGACGCTTCGATTTCTTTCACACCGACCTGAACGAGGGTTTTCCAGAAGCGCAGCTTCTTTGCCGCGTCCATTGGCTCGATCAGCGACTGGTTGCCGTCACGCAGGTCGGAGCTGCACCAGATCGGCGCGGCGTCGATGGTTTTCGACGGCCAGGTGCGATCCGGCAGGTTAATGACGGGAAACGCGCGGTATTTCGAAGACGGGTCTTTGAGCATGCTCATCGGGAAATTCCTTGTTGTCTGGGCCGAAAAGAGGCGGCCTGCCGGTTGAACGAATGTTCTTGGAAAAGCGTAGGACGAGGCGCAGCGATTCAGCCTGGCAGTCGTGCGCTGACGAGGCACAGGCTGCGGTGCTGGCGAAGCTGAATGAGGGTGTGAGAGGTTTTCATGGCTTCAACCCTAACCGCGAGGGGAAAGGATGGCAAGCAGTCGAAAAAAATTGAGAGGAATACTCGGAAAGCGGGATTTAGCAGAATTTTATTGCGCTTAAGTCGGTAGAGGTTGTTGATATTTGCGTATGGCTGGAATGGGGCGCAATTGAGTTTTTGGAGATTCATTGAGTATGGCGGTGTTTTACAGGCCGCCTTCGCGAGCAAGCTCGCTCCCACATTTGCAATGCATTCCACCTGTGGGAGCGAGCTTGCTCGCGAAAGGGCCGGTCGCCTCTACAAATATTCAAGGTTGGAAGGCACCAATGAAAATCGCCGGATCCACCCGCGCATCATTCAGGCTGACATTCCAGTGCATATGCGGCCCGGTCGCGCGGCCGGTCGCACCGACCTTGCCCACCACCGCACCACGGGCCAGTTGCTGGCCGTTCTTCACGTCGATCTTCGACATGTGGCAGAACATGCTGATAAAGCCCTGGCCATGATCGACGAACACCGTGTTGCCGTTGAAGAAGTAATTGCCGATCAGAATCACCTTGCCCGCCGCCGGCGTCTTGATCGGCGTGCCTGCCGGCACCGCGAAATCCAGTCCGGCATGAGGATTGCGCTCTTCGCCATTGAAGAAGCGACGCACACCGAACTTGCTCGACAGCGGCCCGTTGACCGGCTTGTCCAGCAGCAGATTGCTCGGGGTGTTCGGGCTGAAACTGCGGTAAGCCGCGATCTGTTCCGCCAGTTCACCTTCAATGCGCTTGAGGTTGTCGGCGTTCGGGTTGACCTGCTGTTTGTTCTTCAGGGTGATGTGCTGTTCCGGGTATTTCTTGCTGCCGACGGTGAACGGCAGATTGCGCCCGCCACTGCTGATCTGCTGCGCGCCGGGCTTGACCGTCAGCGGCACGCCAACGATCGCCAGCCAGTTGTTCTGCTCTTTGACCACCAGCACCGGTTTGCCTTGATAAGTGGCTTTCGGCGCCTGTGCGGCAGTGCCGAGATCCACCACGGCGACGCCGCCCGGCACCGGTTTGTTCAGCAGCCGGGTGATGTAACTGTCGGCGTGGGCGTTGAAGGTCAGGCAGAGCAACAGCAGCGGAGCGAGAAAACGCGGCATGGATCAGTCCAGTAAAGAGAGGGTGACGGGCGTCAGGTGATTGTCCTCGACGCGCACTTGCAATTCGCCTTCGCCGAGTTTGGCTTTCAGGCGCTGGCCGGTGTGGGTCTGCGCAGCGTTGCGGATCGCGTGGCCACGCTCGTCGAGCAAAATGCTGTAACCGCGACCGAGGGTCGCCAACGGGCTGACCACGTGCAGGGTCTGCATCTGACTGTGCAATTGCTGACGACGTTGTTTCAGGCCATCGCGCATGGCCCGGGGCAGGCGTTCGGCGAGGCTGTCGAGGCGCTGGCGAAGCATCGCCAGTTGGCGTCCCGGATGTTGCCCGGCAAGACGGGTTTCCAGACGGATCAGGCGTTCGCGGCGGGTATTGAGACTGCGCTCGAAGGCGCGGCGCATGCGCATGTCCAGATCGTCCAGACGCTGGGCCTGCTGGCGCAGACGTTCGCCGGGATGCCGCAGCCGTCGCGCCATGCCTTCCAGACGCAGGCGATCACGCATCAAGCGGTCACGGATGCGCATTACCAGGCGCCGATGCAGGCTCTCGACCTGACGGATCAGATGGCTGGAATCCGGGGCGAGCAGTTCGGCAGCGGCCGAGGGCGTCGGTGCGCGGACATCGGCAACAAAGTCGCTGATCGACACATCGGTTTCATGACCGACGGCGCTGACGATCGGCGTGACACAGGCATCGACCGCGCGAGCCACGGCTTCTTCGTTGAAGCACCAGAGGTCCTCCAGCGAGCCGCCGCCACGGGCAAGGATCAGCGCGTCAAAGCCACGGGCATCGGCCATTTTCAGCGCGCGGACAATCTGCGCGGTGGCCTCGCGGCCCTGCACGGCGGTGGGAATCAGGGTCAGTTGCACTTGCGGCGCACGGCGGCGGAATACGCTGATGATGTCGCGAATCACCGCGCCGGTTGGCGAACTGATGATGCCGATGCGTTGCGGATGCGCGGGCAGCGGCACTTTGCGTTCGGCACTGAACAGGCCTTCGGCGCTGAGCTTTTCCTTCAGCGCATCGAAGGCCAGACGCAACGCACCGTCACCGGCAGGCTCCACGGTGTCGAGGATCAGTTGATAGTCGCCGCGACCTTCGAACAGCGAAACCTTGCCGCGCACCTTGACCGCCAGACCGTCCTTCAGTGCCTGGCGCACGCGCGCGGCGTTCTGCCGGAACAACGCGCAACGCACCTGCGCGCCGCTGTCCTTGAGGGTGAAATAGACGTGGCCGGACGCCGGCCGCGCCAGGTTGGAGATTTCGCCCTCGACCCAGATGTTGCTGAACACGTCTTCGAGCAACACCCGCGCGCGGCCGTTGAGCTGGCTGACGGTCAGGACTTCACGGTCCAGGCCAAGTCTTGCAAAGGGATCTTTAATCATGGGGCGCAGTTTAAAGGCATTCTTCTGCTCATTGCACGAACCCTGTAGGAGCTGTCGAGTGCAACGAGGCTGCGATCTTTTGATCTTGTTTTTTCAAGAGCAAGATCAAAAGATCGCAGCCTTCGGCAGCTCCTACAGCGGAGTATTGGCGACTTAATAAGGAAATGCGTTGATGAGCACGATGGAGCTGTTGGGCACATGGTCGTGGGGCGCTGGCGGTTGGGCGGTGATCGGGCTGGCCATTGCGCTGGCCTACATCGTCTTCGGCATCGCCGGCTTCGGCACGGCGCTGGTGGCGGGGCCGATTCTGATTCTGTTCATGCCGCTGTCGAAAATCGTGCCGTTACTGGTGCTGCTGGATTTCGTCGCAGCATTCGGCAATCTGCTGCCCTCGCGGCGGGACGTGGCCAGGCCGGAGTTGCTCAGGCTGCTGCCGTGCATGGCGATCGGCTGCACGCTGGGGGTGATCTTCCTGCTGAATCTGAAATCCGATCTGTTGCTGTTGTTGATGGGGCTGTTTATCAGCGTTTATGCGGTTTACAGCCTGTGGGTCAAAGCGCGGCCAGCGCAGTTGTCGGCGGCGTGGGCGGTGCCGATGGGCACGGTGGGCGGTTTGTTCGGCGCGTTGTTTGGCAGCGGCGGCTTTCTTTATGCGATCTATCTGAACAGCCGTTTACCCAAGGAGGCAGCGCGGGCCACGCAAAGTGCGTTGATCAGTTGCAGCACCGTGGTGCGCCTGAGCCTGTTTGTCATCGCCGGTGTGTATGCCGAGCTACCCTTGTTGATGCTGGCGCTGTGTCTGTTGCCGGCCATGGCGCTGGGCTTGTGGATTGGCCGGCGCTTGACCATGAGATTGTCTCGTGAGGCATTTGTGCGGCTGGTGACGTGGCTGGTGCTGGCCAGCGGGATCGCCTTGATCGTGCGCTATTTCAGCACTTGACCGGATTTCTTCAGGGATTAAGCTGCCGGCCTTTAGAGCGCCTTCGCGAGCAGGCTCGCTCCCACAGGGGATTGCATTCCAGTGTGGGAGCGAGCCTGCTCGCGAAGGCGTCAGAAGCCATACCGCAGGACTCTCCATGAACTCGCAAAGCATCATCGTCCCGAAAATCTCCACCCTGCCGGTGCACGAACCCCGGGCGCGGGCGATCGTGCGCTGGCTGGTGCGCAAGAACATCATCGAAGAACAATTGACCACCTGCGGCCGCACCGGCAATCGCATGGCCCACGCCATCGCCGATGGTGCCCGCGCCGTGGTTCTGCACCCCGAAGCGCTGCCGTTCGGCGAGCCGATCAATGGCCTGGAGATCGTCACCAAACGCTGCATCTACACCCCAGCCAAGGGCTTTCTCGAAGAAGCCGGTTGCGCCGAATGTCGCCGCGAAGTGGGCGAGGCGCTGTTCGAAAGCCTCGAAGAGTGGATGCCGGGGCGCACCGACAATTTCACCTGCCCGGAATGCGGGCATGAAGACGACATCAACGGTTTCCTGTTTTTGCAGGAGTGCGCATTTTCCAACCTCGGCTTCATTTTCAATAACTGGCTGGAGGCGGGGTTCAAGCAGAGCTTTATCGACGAGTTCGCCGACTGGCTCGATCAACCCGTAAGTTGGGTAAAGGTCGAGCTCTGATCCCTGTAGGAGCTGCCGAAGGCTGCGATCTTTTGATCTTGCCTTTGAAAAGCAAAGTCAAAAGATCGCAGCCTGCGGCAGCTCCTACAGAAAGCGAGGTTTTCCATCTATCAATTAGGCTGAGTTTTACATTGAACAGCAGGGGGTGTCTGACTATAATGGCGCGCTTCCATTTTCCCGCTCGGGAGCCCCCGCGATGCTGCGTATCAGCCAAGAAGCT
Source organism: Pseudomonas moraviensis subsp. stanleyae (assembly GCF_036283065.1). Lineage (GTDB taxonomy): Bacteria > Pseudomonadota > Gammaproteobacteria > Pseudomonadales > Pseudomonadaceae > Aquipseudomonas > Aquipseudomonas stanleyae. The sequence goes on along the minus strand of NZ_JAADJI010000004.1, from coordinate 316,690 downwards.
CTGACATTCGACGACATTCTCCTAGTGCCCGGTTATTCCGAGGTACTTCCCAACGAAGTCAGTCTCAAGACCCGTCTTACCCGTGGCATCGAACTGAATATTCCTCTGGTTTCTGCCGCCATGGACACCGTTACTGAAGCCCGTCTGGCAATCGCCATGGCTCAGGAAGGTGGCATCGGCATCATCCACAAGAACATGACCATCGAGCAGCAAGCTGCCGAAGTGCGCAAGGTCAAGAAGTTCGAAGCCGGTGTGGTCAAGGATCCCATCACCATCGAGGCCGATGCCACGGTGCGTGATCTGTTCGAACTGACCCGTCTGCACAATATTTCCGGCGTTCCGGTACTGCACGATGGCGACCTGGTCGGCATCGTCACCTCCCGCGACGTACGTTTCGAAAACCGTCTGGAAGCCACCGTCCGCGAAGTGATGACGCCTAAAGAGCGTCTGGTCACGGTCAAGGAAGGCGCCGACAAGAACGACGTACGCGAACTGCTGCACAAGCACCGCATCGAGCGCGTGCTGATCGTTGACGACAAATTCGCCCTCAAAGGCATGATGACCGTCAACGACATCGAAAAAGCCAAAGCCTATCCGCTGGCCAGCAAGGACGATCAAGGTCGTCTGCGCGTTGGCGCTGCGGTCGGCACCGGTAAAGACACCGGTGATCGCGTCACTGCACTGGTCAACGCCGGCGTGGACGTGGTGGTGGTCGACACCGCACACGGTCACTCCAAAGGCGTGATCGACCGCGTACGCTGGGTCAAAGAGAACTTCCCTGAAGTGCAGGTGATCGGCGGCAACATCGCCACCGGCGCTGCCGCCAAGGCGCTGGCCGAAGCGGGCGCCGACGCAGTCAAGGTCGGTATCGGCCCAGGCTCGATCTGCACCACCCGTATCGTCGCCGGTGTCGGCGTACCGCAAATCAGTGCCATCGCCAACGTCGCCGCCGCCCTTGAAGGCACCGGCGTACCGTTGATCGCCGACGGCGGTATCCGTTTCTCCGGTGACCTGTCCAAGGCCATCGTCGCCGGTGCGTCCTGCGTGATGATGGGCTCGATGTTCGCCGGTACCGAAGAAGCGCCGGGCGAAATCGAACTGTTCCAGGGTCGTTCGTACAAGGCCTATCGCGGCATGGGTTCGCTGGGCGCCATGTCCCAGGCCCAGGGCTCCTCCGACCGTTACTTCCAGGACTCCTCGGCAGGCGCCGAGAAACTGGTTCCGGAAGGCATCGAAGGTCGTGTGCCGTACAAAGGCACCCTGAGCGCGATCATTCACCAGTTGATGGGCGGTCTGCGTTCTTCGATGGGTTACACCGGCAGCGCCGACATCGAAGAAATGCGCACCAAGCCCGAGTTTGTGCGGATCACCGGTGCCGGCATGGCCGAATCCCACGTTCACGACGTGCAGATCACCAAGGAAGCGCCGAACTACCGGGTCGGCTGACGCCGACAGCTCTAAGCCACAAGTTACAAGCTGCAAGCGGTGCTGCGTCAGAGCAGTGCCGCTCGGCTTCCGATTACTTGCAGCTTGCAGCTTGAAGCTTGCAACTGCTTTTCAGAGTTTCTTTCATGGCCCTCGACATTCACGCTCACCGCATTCTGATCCTCGACTTCGGTTCGCAATACACCCAGCTGATTGCCCGCCGGGTGCGCGAGATCGGCGTGTACTGCGAACTGCACCCGTTCGACATGGACGAAGATGCGATCCGCGAATTCGCCCCTAAAGGCGTCATCCTCGCCGGCGGCCCCGAGTCCGTGCACGAAGCCAACAGCCCGCGCTGCCCGCAAGCGGTGTTCGACCTCGGCGTTCCGGTGTTCGGCATCTGCTACGGCATGCAGACCATGGCCGAGCAACTGGGCGGCAAGGTGGAAGGTTCCGAACTGCGTGAGTTCGGTTACGCCCGCGTTGACGTGGTCGGCAAGAGCCGCCTGCTCGACGGCATCGAAGACCACATCGACGCCGATGGCCTGTTCGGCCTCGACGTGTGGATGAGCCACGGTGACAAAGTCACGAAGATGCCGGAAGACTTCCACATCCTCGCCAGCACCCCGAGCTGCCCGATCGCCGGTATGTTCAACGACGACCGCGCTTACTACGGCGTGCAGTTCCACCCGGAAGTGACCCACACCAAACAGGGCGGGCGCATCCTCTCGCGCTTCGTGCTCGACATCTGTGGCTGTGAAGCTCTGTGGACGCCGTCGAAGATCGCTGAAGACGCCATCGCCAACATCCGTGCCCAGGTCGGTACCGACAACGTCCTGCTGGGCCTGTCCGGCGGCGTTGACTCCTCGGTGGTTGCCGCGCTGCTGCACAAGGCCATCGGCGATCAGCTGACCTGCGTCTTCGTCGACAACGGCCTGCTGCGTCTGCACGAAGGCGAGCAAGTGATGGCCATGTTTGCCGAGAACATGGGCGTCAAGGTGATCCGCGCCAACGCTGAAGAGCAGTTCCTCAACAACCTGGCCGGCGAAGCCGACCCGGAGAAGAAGCGCAAGATCATCGGCCGCACCTTCATCGACGTGTTCGATGCCCAGTCGAACAAACTGGAGAACATCAAGTACCTCGCTCAAGGCACCATCTACCCGGACGTGATCGAGTCGGCTGGCGCGAAAAGCGGCAAGGCCCACGTGATCAAGTCGCACCACAACGTCGGTGGCCTGCCGGAAGAAATGAACCTGAAACTGGTCGAGCCACTGCGCGAACTGTTCAAGGACGAAGTCCGTCGTCTGGGCCTGGAACTGGGCCTGCCGTACGACATGGTCTACCGCCACCCGTTCCCGGGCCCGGGCCTGGGCGTGCGCATCCTTGGTGAAGTGAAAAAGGAATACGCCGACCTGCTGCGTCGCGCCGACCACATCTTCATCGAAGAGCTGCGCAAGGCCGACTGGTACCACAAGGTCAGCCAGGCATTCGTAGTGTTTCAGCCAGTGAAATCGGTGGGCGTGGTCGGCGACGGCCGTCGTTACGCCTGGGTCGTGGCCCTGCGTGCCGTAGAAACCATCGACTTCATGACCGCGCGTTGGGCACACCTGCCTTACGAACTGCTGGAAACCGTATCCGGCCGCATCATCAACGAAATCGAAGGCATCTCGCGCGTCACTTACGACGTATCGAGCAAGCCGCCGGCGACGATTGAGTGGGAGTGATCCTGCTTCCCTCTGAATAACGAAAAACCCTTGGCCTCAAGCCAAGGGTTTTTTCGTTTCGGGGGTCGGTAAATCGGTCAGGTCGGCAGGCGGCTTTGCAGGGTGAGGCCGATCTCTATCAGGCGGTCGGCCAACGCGGCGATGTCACGGAACATGATGCCGCTGATACGAGGCATCGACTGATCCCAGATGTAAAACTGGCCATCCCTTCTGCGGTTTACGTTTGTTCGAACAATGGTACTTGCGCTGTTGCGACGCACCAGCGTGTATGCGTTGTTTTGGGTCTTCTCTATCAGAAACATACCGTTGCGATGCAGAAGTCTATCCAGAGTCGCATCAGTCCACTGTGGCGTCGGTGTGTCGATCTGCACGCGCAGATCAGCGAAAAGCAGGTCGGATGCATTGCGCGTCGACGCCCCGTTATCGAATGGGCCGCGGACGATTTCCAGTCCCGGATCGATACTGACCCCCGACATCTCCCCCGGTGAGAGCTCTTCGATCCGCAACCCGATGCCGCCCCTGTGTTCGCTGATGCCAGGCAAATTCCTGAAGGTATTGGTGTTTGTGGCATCGACCAGGGCTACCCATTTGCCTGGCCTGTTGAGCAGTTCGTCACCCCACATGATTTGTGAAGCGAGTCGGGCGTGGATCATCTGTTCTTCGATCGAAGTGAGCGGTATCTGCAGTTTGTAACTGTGAGCGACGTCAAGGCCGTGCGCCCGGATGCCATTGGCTTGGGCGGTTTTGACCAGCTCCAGGACGTTGAATCGTTCATCAGGATCGGTCCCCAGGCTGGACAGGTAAGTCCGAAGATCTTCAGACATCTCCCCCGATATATGGAATTCATTGAGGTCTGCCTGAGCAAAGTCACTCAGCAAGCCCCGTATATAAAGAGTCTTGATATGCCGAGCGAACGCAGGCATGTTTTCGATCATGAAACGCATGCTGGCGATGCGATCGAGGGTTTCACCGATAACCAGCCCATTGGTATTGGCGAAGATGCGCTCGATCAGCGTATCTGTCGGCATTTCAGGATCAACTTGTGGAATCACCGGGCGTGCAGGCAGATTGGTCCATCGCAGTTCCGAATAAAACTCTTTGGCCTCGTTCAGGAGAATCGTGCGTCTGTCGCGAAAGTAGGCCGCATACACATTGGCGGTTGATTGATGGCCACGATTTGCGCCGGGTAGCTGCGCAAAAGTTTCGGGCAGGTTCATTGCCCATCTTTTCATTTTCGCCATGTCCATTCCGACGATGTCGTCGAGGGGAGTAACCAGACGTAGCGGAAACGCTACCGGTGAAACCGGCTCAACCACTGGTAGCTCCGCCGACGGCGTCGTTGCAGCTGGGGTAGAAGTCAATTCGTCGTCAAGCCGACATGCCTTGCCTAAGCACTGGCCACCTCCGCGCAGACGTAGCGCAGGCATACGTTCCCACTTGCCGCCGCTACCGAAGCGGACCGGCAGCGAATAAGCGAATTGATTGGGCCGTTCAGGACTGACGATGGCCCAATTGCCGCTGTTTTCGGAGTCGGCAAAGTAGCGCACGTAGTATGCGTTGCCATCCATCTCGATGGCATGGTTCGGCTCCTTGTCGAGGCGGTATATACCCTCATATTTGCCGGGTGCTGCCTCAACGGAACGGTGGGCAAGCAATTCGTTGCATCGATAACTGGCGGGGATCTTCGCAGAGGACGAACCTTGCCGAGCCCCCGCCATGGTCGACTGCTGGACAGATGCAACTGAGTTCTCGACAGGGATTTCGTTGGCCAGTTCAGCACTCGTCTCTTCAACCACCGCAGGAGGCGGCGGATCCAGAGGCGGCAGTAATGGCGTATCAGCCGAAGCGAACTCGATCAGCCCGAGCATTTCTTCAGCTTCGGCAAACTCGACCTGCGGACCCACTTCCAGTTGCGCGCCGGTGCCGATCAGGAACGGGACGTTGAACACGATATCAATAGCGTTGAGCACTGCGCCGATGACGCCGGCCTTGCGTTCGGTTGCCGTGGAGCCGTTGATGGCCTGATCGATGTTCAAACCCATGTTGGCGATGCTGGCGCCAATCAGGGGTAATGCCGCAGGCCAGCCGACGGCCGCCATCGGACCGAATATTTTCAGGCCGGCACTGAGATAGCCAATCCAGAGCTTCCTGCGCAGGTCACTGTTGGACGTGAGCACCAGATGCGCCTCGGCAACCATCGCACTGCGTGTCGACTCGCTTAGCCAGGTAAAAGCGTCATCGTTGATCGCAACGTCGCTGCGGTTGATCATCCGATGGTCGCTGTGGCCCCAGGTGCTCACCAGTCGATTCATCAGATCGGTCAGGTTTTCGGTCATGCGATGGCTGTCGGCGAGCGCGAAGTGCTTGAGAAACGCGGTGCGTTTGTCCTCGTCATTCATCTGCTCAAGCAACCACCAGTGCAGATCGGCCTCGTTGTCCATCAAGCGAAAGGCTTGGGCATCGCCCGGCAGATAAAGGGTCTGCCGACCATCGGGTTCTACCAGACGCAGCACATTGGTGGCGACGTTACCATCCAGATCAAGTGCGCGTACTTCAGCGCCGGCCGGGTAGCTCGCTCGCAACATTTGCAGGCTCACAGGCCAGGTAACGGGGCCAGCCAGCGAGTTGACGATCCGCTGAAAGTCAGTGCCGTCAAGGCCGCCCTGGTGCAGTGCCTGCAGGGCCTCACTGAGAAAGTTGCATTTTGCCAAGGCACGGAAATCATCCGAAGAGGTTTGCCAGAACTTCGTCAATTGCGCGGTGTAGCGCGTGCTGAAATCCACTGCCCAGAATGCCTTCAGCACATCACTGCCAAGCAGTAGCAATTCGTTGCTCTGATTGAAATTCTCCGCTTCCGGGCCATCCGAATAGAAGCCGCCGTAAAGGCCTAGCAGGTCTGCGTTGTCTTGATCGGTCGCACGGAAGCGATGAATCACCAGTTGCGTGAGAGTGAGGGTTTCGCAGGGCTTTTCCAGTAAGTGTTCCCAACCGGTAAAGGTCAGCGTGCTGCTCTGCGCCGTTTTGAAACGGTGGAAAAAGATCTTGTCAGGATCGAGACCGGACAGACCTTTGTCTGTCAGCAATTCGTTGGCAACTTGACGGGCCGCATCAAGCAGGCTCGGGCAGGTCTGCACGATTGTTCTGGCGATTGTTTTGAGGACGGTCTTGTCCGCTGCGTTTGGCAGCAGACGGCGTTCGGGAGCGGTCATGGGTATTCATCCTTGAGATACAAAGGTCGAGGATGACCGCTGCGCTCAAGGTGAGGGTGTTACCGGGCTATCGCGTGTTGTCCTATCGACAGTGAGCGAATGCTGTCGCAGATATCAAAGATATTCACATCGAATCAGATCCGTATCGAACGGCGTCAGCCCTTGATCAGGGGCGAACACCGTCTGCGCCAGCTTCGCAGAGGCTACTCGTTCACCTCGTGCCCGCACATGCAAATCGAAAAGTGTGTGCAGATCCGGCCTTGGTGTATGCACCAGGGCGCGCAGCATCAACGAAACCCCGCTGAGGTTGTTGTCGACGTTGTTCCAGCGGGGCGATGAAGTGAGTCCCAGATCGGCCCAGATCATGCGACGTTCCTGCAAGTCCATCACGAAGGGCAGGCAGATACTCGTGTCGGAGGCGATATCGATGCGGTCGACTACGGAGCGCGGCTCGAACACTTCTCCCGATGCTGTGTCGGTGCGAGCCATCCAGCCCGCGAAGCATTCAGGAAGGTCGCAATATGGCTGCCAGGTAAACGAGTTGAGGGACGTGACGACATAGCGGACGCCCTTTTTGACGAGAGCATCAAGGTCGAGGTCGATAAACTCGGAGGCGCCATTGGGCGCATCGACGATGTCGCCGCTGTGGTAGCCGCCGTAGCCTTTGAGGTTGTAGTACGCAACCACTTCCTGGAAGACGAAGTCGGTGTCGAAGAAGGCGGCGGACAAGTCGATGTCCGTGCGGTCACGGCCATTTTTCCACCAGAGGAACAGGCGAATGAATCGCGTGTCGGGCATCGGCAGTCGACTGCCGCGCACTAGCGTGCGCAGCGACTTCGCTGCGGCGCGCTGTGCCAGCGGCACTCGGTATTCGCGCAACGCCGGATCGATGAAACAACTCCCCAGTGGTGGCAGCAACGTGAAACGCGCGATCAGGGCGTTCTCGCAAATCTGTGCGGCACGTGCCAATACCTGCGGTGCGATCGGTTTTCGACGATCTTCTGTGCCGAAGACTTTCGCCAGTGCTCCTTTTGGTGTGAACGCCCGCAACGGCAGGGGCCGTGGGGCACGCAGCTGGGCCAGCAACTGCAGCAGCACCGGTGAGGAAACTTGCGAGGCGACAGCATCAAAGTCTTTGAGCACGGTGTCCGGGTCAGTGGCTCGCCGCAAAGTCACGTCCAGCCGACGCGCGAATTCTCCGGGACGCTCTTGCAGTAGGGGCGTCAGCGCGCCGATCTGGCGCTGGGCAAGCATGGTTTCGACACGCGACCCGAACGAGGCCGGCGGATCGTTGCGTCGCGCTGCGGTAATGGCGGCGAATGCTCGCGGATACTTCTCAGCGTAATCGCCTGGATGCAGGACTTCGGCCAGACGTTTCCAGCGTTCGGCCTGGCGCATCACATCTTCCACCGCATTGGGCGCACGATCGAGCAGGCGCAACAGCCGGCGACGCATCGAACGGTTCATCTTTCTAAAGCGCGTCTGCGCTGTCGCCAGCGACACGTCTCCACCATGCAGTGCGATCGCCAAGCGCAGCACGTCAGTTGCCGTTTCGACGTTTTGCTCCAGAAATGCCTCAACCCGGGCGTCGTCACTGACATGCAGAATCAGCGCGCCGCCAACCAGCGCGCGAATCTCGCGGAACGGGATGGTCTCGGGCAGCAGACGGAACACGTCGCTTTGGTACGTTCGGATAAACCAGGTGACATCCGCCGCTTCCTCTTCGGACAGCGAGGTGCGAGATGAGACCAGCGGCTCAAGCAATGCTTCGAACTCGCTGACACTTCCCGGTTCGATGACCCAATGGATGAAGTTGCCTTCAAGCATGGCTGGCCGAACCTGTTCGCTGGGTGGCAAGCGCCGAAGTGTGTGGTAGTGAATGACGGCGTTGAGATACAACTCCGCCTCTGTCGCTTCGAGGACTCGATTGGGGAAGTCAGGATAAAACGGTCGGTGATGTACATGGGCACCGCTGCGACGCCGCAGGACTCGAATGACTTGACGCAGCCAGTTCTTGAGTTCTACCGGGGAGAGCATGCCGATTTGCTCAATCAGCGGCTCGGAAAGAACGCATCGAAACGCCGTAACTTCTTTGACAGCTGATGCGACCTGCGCACGCGTGGCTCCGCCAGTGCCCGCAGGGACGTAGAGTTTTGTACGGCGCCGCAGGAACAGCTCCTGATTGATCATGATTTCTTCCTTGGTCGCCGTTTCCAGTGAGCTGGAACCCACCTGTGCAATCGATACGAAAACGCCTGCAATAAGCAGGCGCGGTGTGGAGAGCGGAACCCCTAGTTCATGGAGGATAGAAGGAAGGTGTTCCATAGCCACGGCGGCATATTAGCGGAGGTCGCGCTGGTTTGTCAGCGAGCCACATATTTTGAAACGGGCTCGTCCGTCACCGCCGCGCCACATCCGAAAAATAAAACTTGTCCAGCGTATGCCGCGATTCGGTGTATTCGAACTGGCGGCCGTCCTGCAGGAAGGTCTGGTTGCTGACGACTATCACATGGCTCTGGCCGTCGAGGTCCAGGTGTTGTTGGTCGTCCTTGCTGCACGGCACGGCTTCGATGGTGCGCTGGGCGTAGGCAATCTGCAGTTGCAGGGTCTGTTCGATGTGGGCGTAGATCGAGTGTTCGGCGATGTCTGCAGACAGGTCGGGAATCACTGCGCTGACGAAGTGGTTGATGTCGAGGATGACGCGTTTGCCGTCGATGCGCCGCACACGCTTGATGCGGGTAATCGCGCTGCCGGGCTCGGCGTTGAGGTGTTCGAGCAGCGCACCTTCCAGCGGCACCTGACACATCTCCACCACTTCGGTGCTGACGTCATTGCCCAGTCGCGGGTGGGTCTCCTGAAAACTGACGATGCCGCCGAGCTGGAATTCGATCGGGTTGGTCGACAGCACGAAGGCGCCTTTGCCGTGGATCTTCTGGGCGAAACCGCGCTCCTGCAGCTGATCAATGGCCTTGCGCACCGTGCCGCGGCTGGCCTGATAGGTCTCCATCAGTTCGGTTTCGGAAGGCAGCCGGGCGCCGCGCTCCAGGCGCTGGGTGGTGATGCTGGCAAGCAAATCGCTGTAGATCTGGTTGTATTTGCTCATGGCTGGACTCTGTGCCGACGGTGCTGAAAACCCCGAACCTTAAGGGCAGGGTAGGGGTTTGTCCATGCGGACGAAGGAAAACATCTCAGGTCAAAGTAGGAAAAATCCGTGCGGATCTGACGTTTATCTACGCACACAAACTCGTACAGACGAGTTGTTGCATTCACTCGTACAGACGAGTATTTTTCCCTTCGGCGTGCTGCCAATAACAACAATCCACGACGGAAGAACAAGCATGAGCCATGACTATCCGAACATCGCCAGGGAGCTGCTGGAAAGCCTCGGTGGCAGCGACAACATCGAGCAGGCGGCGCATTGCGTGACGCGTCTGCGCCTGGCATTGAAGGACCCGGCGCGGGTTAACGTGGCCGCACTCAACGGCGTCGAGCTGGTCAAGGGTTCGTTCTTCACGGGCGGGTTGTATCAGGTGGTCATCGGCCCGGGTGATGTTGAAAAGGTTTATGCCGAACTAAGGCAGCAGACCGGGCTCGCGGCGTCGACCATCGCCGACGTTAAACAGAAAAGCGCCGAGAAGATAAACGCCATGCAGCGGCTGGTGCGGGTGTTTTCCGATGTGTTCATGCCGATCCTGCCGGCGCTGATCATTGCCGGCCTGTTGATGGGCATCAACAATCTGCTCGGCGCCAAGGGCATGTTCATCGAGGGGCAGACCCTGCTCGATGCCTATCCCAACCTCGACGGGCTGTGGAGCCTGATCAACCTGATGGCCAATACCTCGTTCGTGTTTCTACCGGCGCTGGTGGGCTGGTCGGCGGCCAAGCGTTTCGGCGGCAGCGAAATCCTCGGCATCGTCCTCGGTCTGATGCTGGTGCACCCGGACCTGCTCAACGCCTGGAACTACGGCAAGGCCGTCGCCGGGCTGGACGGGCAGCAACTGCCGTACTTCGACATCCTCGGCCTGTTCCAGGTGGAAAAGGTCGGTTATCAGGGGCAGATCCTGCCGATCCTGCTGGCGGCGTACGTAATGAGCGTTATCGAAAAATGGTTGCGGGCGCGTGTGCCCAACGCCGTGCAATTACTGGTGGTGCCGATCACCACCATTGTCGTGACTGGCGTGCTGGCGCTGGCGATCATCGGCCCGGTTACCCGGCATATCGGCATCTACATCACCGAAGGGCTGGTGATGCTGTTCGATCTGGCGCCGCTGGTGGGCGGTCTGATTTTCGGCCTGTTGTATGCGCCGCTGGTAATCACTGGGATGCACCACATGTTCCTCGCCGTGGATCTGCAATTGATCTCGAGCCAGGGCGGCACCTTCATCTGGCCGATGATCGTCATGTCCAATCTGGCGCAAGGCAGTGCGGCACTGGCGGTGTTCTGGATGACGCGCAATGCGCGGGACAAGAGCATGGCCTCGACCTCGGCAATTTCTTCGTATTTCGGCATCACTGAACCGGCGATGTTCGGCGTCAACCTGCGCTACAAGTTTCCGTTTTACGCCGCGCTGGCCGGTTCGGCGCTGGGTTGCATGTTCCTCTCGCTGAACAAGATCCAGGCCTCGGCCATCGGTGTTGGCGGCCTGCCCGGTTTCATTTCGATCATGCCGCAGTTCATCCCCATGTTCGTCATCGGGATGCTGATTGCGATGCTCGTGCCGTTTGCCCTGACCTGCGTGCTGAGCATGAAGATCGTCCGTCGGGGTTATCGGGTCGCGTGAAGTCGAACTGCAGGAGCTGCCGGAGGCTGCGATCTTTTGATCCTGCCTTTCAAAATCAAAAAATCGCAGCCTCCGGCAGCTCCTGCAGAGATCGTAAAATTCAAGAGGGAAATGCGCCATGCAAGACTGGCAACGTTCGGTGATCTACCAGATCTACCCGAAAAGCTTTCACAGCCATGCCGGCAACGCCACCGGCGATCTGCTCGGCATCGTCGCCAAGCTGGATTACCTGCAATGGCTGGGGGTCGATTACCTGTGGATCACGCCGTTCCTGCGTTCGCCCCAGCGCGATAACGGCTACGACATCAGCGACTACTATGCGGTCGATCCAAGCTACGGCAGCATGGCCGACTGTGAACTGCTGATTGCCGAAGCGGGCAAACGCGGGATCAAGCTGATGCTCGATATCGTGGTCAACCACACCTCGATCGAGCACGTCTGGTTCCAGCAGGCGCGCAGCAGCCTCGATAATCCTTACCGCGACTTCTATATCTGGCGCGACCAGCCGAACAACTGGGAATCCAAGTTCGGCGGTTCGGCCTGGGAGTACGAAGCGCAGACCGGCCAATACTATCTGCACCTGTTCGACCACACCCAGGCCGACCTCAATTGGGACAACCCCAAAGTCCGCGACGAAGTGTTCAAGATGATGCGCTTCTGGCGCGACAAGGGCGTCGGTGGCTTTCGTCTGGATGTGATCAATCTGATCTCCAAACCGGCGGACTTCCCCGAGGACGACAGCGATGGTCGGCGCTTCTACACCGACGGGCCGAACGTGCACGCGTACTTGCATGAGATGCACCGTGAAGTCTTCGAGGGACATGAGCTGATCAACGTCGGCGAGATGTCTTCGACCCGCCTCGAACACTGCATTCGTTATTCCAATCCACAGTCGAAAGAACTGTCGATGACCTTCAACTTTCATCACCTGAAGGTCGATTACCCGAACCTGCAAAAGTGGGTGCGCGCCGATTTCGATTTCCTCCAGCTCAAGCAGATTCTTTCCGACTGGCAGACCGGCATGCAGGCGGGCGGCGGCTGGAATGCGCTGTTCTGGTGTAATCACGATCAGCCGCGCGTGGTTTCGCGTTTCGGCAGCGACGGCGAATACCGCGAGCTGTCGGCGAAGATGCTCGGCACCGCGCTGCACTTTCTGCAGGGCACGCCCTTCGTCTATCAGGGCGAAGAACTGGGCATGACCAATCCCGGCTTCGAGAGCATCGAGCAGTACCGCGATGTCGAGACCCTGAATATCTTCCGCCTCAAGCGTGAAGCCGGGGCAAGCGACCTCGACAACATGGCGGCGATCATGCAGAAGTCCCGCGACAACGGGCGCACGCCGATGCACTGGCACGCCGGGCACAACGCCGGTTTCACCCGCGGCGAACCGTGGATCGGTGTGCCGGCCAATGCCGCGCAGATCAACGTCGCGCATCAACTGCACGACCCGGAATCGGTGCTGCATCACTATCGGCGCCTGATCAACCTGCGCCGCACTGAAGCGCTGATCTGCGATGGCATCTATCGCCAGTTGCTGCCGGAGCACCCACAAGTCTGGGCGTACCTGCGCGAGGGCGTTGGTGAGCGTTTGCTGGTGGTGAACAATTTCTACGGCACCGCGTGTGACGTCGAGCTACCGCCGCTGATCGACGAAACCCAAGCGCAGCGCCTGTTGATCAGCAACTACCCGGACTGTCCGAAACGCACTCGGCAGCTGCACTTGCGGCCTTACGAATCTTTCGTGCTGCACCTGACCGATCCCTGATCACTAACTGAAAACAACCTTTGAAAAAAACACGCAGAACACTGCGCGGGGGATTTGTGCGCGCTGAATTCCTGCAACCACACAATAAAAACAATGGGTGGCATATGAAAACTACCATGAATTACGGGCTGGCAGTTGCAGGATTCTGTCTGGCAATGCCCACGTCTTCACAGGCGCTGGAGTTCGGCGGCTATCTGCGCAGCGGTGTCGGCACTTCGGTCAACAGCAGCGGCCAGTCGTGTTTCCAGTTGCCTGGCGCGCAGACCAAATATCGCCTCGGCAACGAATGCGAGCAGTACGGCGAGCTTGAGTTGCGCCAGGACCTGTACACCCTCGACGACGGTTCGGTGCTGAGCGTCGACGGCATGGCCTCGTTGTACAACCGTTACGACCGCAGCCTGACGTTCAAGGAGGACAACGGCTCGATTCGCTTGCCGCAGGCGTACGCGCAATGGTCGGCAATGCCCGCGCTCAATGGTGGCTCGCTGTGGGCAGGGCGGCGCTACTACAAACGTAACGACATCCACATTTCCGATTTCTACTACTGGAACCAGAGCGCCACCGGCGGTGGTATCGAGGACGTGTTGCTCGGCGGTTTGAAATACAGCTACGCCTTTTCACGCAAGGACAACCTTTACCAGAAGGATTACATCAACCGTCATGACTTCAACGTCGGTGGTTTCAACAGCAACCCGGGCGGCGAACTGGAGTTCGGCCTCAGTTACATCGATAAGCCCGACAGTCGTGACGCCCACCGTGGCTGGGCGATCACCACCCAGCATGTGCAACAGGACTTCTTCGGCGGCAAGAACAAACTGGCGCTGCAATACGGCGAAGGCCCGGGCACCGGATTGGGCTATACCGGTAACGTCAGGCTCGATGACCGCAACAAGAGCTATCGAATCGTCGAGTTCTTCGACTGGCAAGTGACGCCGCGTTTTGGCGGGCAGTTCCAGGCGGTTTATCAAAAGGATATCCGTCAGGGCGGTGCCGACCAGAACTGGCTGTCACTCGGCGTGCGCCCGGCCTATGCGCTGAGCGAGCAGTTCAAACTGGTGACCGAACTGGGCCACGATCAGGTCGAGGCGGCGGACGGCACGCGCAAGCTGAGCAAGTTCACCTTCGCGCCGACGTGGTCACCGAAAGGCCCGGAATTCTGGGCGCGACCCGAGGTGCGTCTGTATTACACCTATGCCAGCTGGAACCAGGCGGCCAAGCGTGCCGCCAACCTGTTGGCCAAGGGTTCGGCGCTGTCCGATACAGGCGCTTTCGGCAATGCGCGGCACGGCGCCAATGTCGGCTTGCAGGTTGAATACTGGTGGAAATAAGCAAAGCGGGTGCGACCGCTCATTCAATCAATACAAGCTCAGGTGAAGTCATGGCCACACCCCAACAATTGCAGCTGCTGGCGCCTCTATCCGGCGTGCTGATGGCGCTGGACCAGGTGCCCGACCCGGTGTTTGCCGGGCGGATCATCGGCGATGGCCTGTGCATCGACCCGACTTCCTCGACGCTTTGCGCACCGCTGGCCGGTGTGGTCAGTGATGTGCAGGCCAGCGGGCATGCAATCACCATTACCAGCGATGCGGGTGTTCAGGTGCTGATGCATATCGGTCTGGACACGGTGAATCTCGCCGGTACGGGATTTACCCGCCGTGTCGAAACGGGGCAGCGGGTGGAAGCGGGGCAGGCGCTGATCGAGTTCGATGCTGATTACATTGCTCTGCATGCGCGCAGTTTGTTGACCTTGATGCTGGTGGTCAGTGGCGAGCCGTTCAAATCGCTCGTCGGCTCAACGGGGTTGGTCGCGGTTGGCCAGCCAGTGCTGGACGTCGTGGTCGGCGTAGCCGTCGGCGAAAATCCAGCTACGGCACAAGGCGATGCGGTCTTCTCGCAGCCGATCAACCTGCCCAATCCCAATGGTCTGCATGCGCGGCCGGCGGCGGTATTCGCCCAAGCGGCGAAGGCGTTTTCAGCGACGATCCATCTGCACAGACTGCAAGCGCAAGCCAACGGCAAATCCCTGGTGGCGATCATGGCGTTGCAAACCGCCCATGGCGACAGTGTGCAGGTCAGCGCCGAAGGTGAAGATGCCGAAGCGGCCGTCGAAGCGTTGACTCGGTTGCTGAGCGAAGGCTGTGGCGAAGCTGTCACAGCGCCCGCGCCGGTCGAAATCGTCGCCGCAGAAATGCCGAACATCCTGCGCGGTGTCTGCGCCTCGCCCGGTTCGGCGCTGGGCCAGGTCATGCAGATCGTCGAAGCGTCGCTCATGGTCAACGAGTTCGGCGCCGAGCCGCCGATTGAACAGGAGGCGTTAAGCCAGGCGCTGATCGAAGCCGACATGGCCTTGCAGCATCTGCGCGACACCGCCAACGGCCAGGCGCAGGCGGAGATCTTCAGGGCGCACCAGGAACTGCTGGCCGACCCGAGCCTGCTGGATCAGGCCAAAGCGCTGATCGATGAAGGCAAAAGCGCTGCGTTTGCCTGGAAGACCAGCACCGATGCAACGGCGGCGATGTTTCGCTCGCTGGGCAATGCCTTGCTGACCGAGCGTGCAGCGGATCTGGATGATGTCGGCCAGCGTGTGCTGAAGCTGATTCTCGGTGTTCACGAGCAGACGCTGGAGCTGCCGAACGACACCATTCTCATCGCCGACCAATTGACCCCTTCGCAGACGGCCGGGCTGGATACGCGCAAAGTGCTGGGGTTCGCCACGGTTGGTGGTGGCGCTACCAGCCATGTGGCCATTCTGGCGCGGGCCTGTGGCTTGCCGGCGATCTGCGGCATGCCGCTGCAAATGCTCGAGATCAAAAACAGCACGCGGGTGCTGCTCGATGCCGACAAGGGCGAATTGCAATTGCATCCGGACGCCGAGTCCATCGATCAATTGCGCACGCGGCATGCGCAACAGCGCCGACGCCATCAGCAGGAATTGGCGCAGGCCAGCGAGGCGGCCTGTACCCGTGACGGTCAGCACATCGAAGTCACGGCCAACGTTGCCTCGCAGAGCGAAACCGCGCAGGCCATGGAGCTGGGCGCGAATGGCGTGGGACTGCTGCGTTCGGAGTTTCTCTATCTGGATCGCCAGCAAGCGCCGAGCCACGACGAACAGGTCGCCACCTACAGCGCCATCGCCCGCGGCATCGGGCCGGCGCACAATCTGGTGGTGCGCACGCTCGACGTCGGTGGCGACAAGCCGCTGGCCTATGTGCCGATGGACAGCGAAAGCAATCCCTTCCTCGGTTTGCGTGGCATTCGCCTGTGCCTTGAGCGACCGCAACTGTTGCGCGAACAGTTTCGGGCGATCCTGGCCTGCACTGAGCTGACGCGTCTGCACATCATGTTGCCGATGGTCAGCAATCTTGCCGAGCTGCGTCTGGCCCGGCAGATCCTCGAGCAGGAGGCGCGGGTGCTGGGGCTGATGCACTTGCCGAAACTGGGGATCATGATCGAAGTGCCCGCCGCCGCGCTGATGGCCGATGTGCTGGCACCGCACGTGGATTTTTTCTCCATCGGCACCAACGACCTGACCCAGTACACCTTGGCCATGGATCGCGATCACCCGCGTCTGGCCAGCCAGGCCGACAGCTTTCATCCTTCGGTGCTGCGCCTGATCGCCATGACGGTAAAAGCTGCGCACGCCCACGGCAAATGGGTCGGCGTTTGCGGCGCGATGGCTTCCGAACGCCTTGCCGTGCCGTTGCTGCTGGGGCTGGGTGTGGATGAATTGTCGGTGAGCGTGCCGTTGATTCCGGCGATCAAGTCGGCAGTGCGGGAAGTGAATCTGGCCGACTGTCGAATCATCGCCGAACAGGTCTCGAACCTGGAAAGCGCTGGCGATGTGCGCGAAGCCTTGCAGCGGTTCCATGAGGCGAAAGTTGATGCCTCGCCGATTATGGAGAATTGAACATGTTCGACAAATTGCAGCAGGCATTCTGGAAAGCACTGACGCCGGATCTGGTCCCGGACGAGACAGAAGTTGCCGCCGAACCGGTTGCCGGCTTGAGCGCCGAGATTGTTGCGGCGCTGGGCGGTGTGGATAACCTCAAGTCGCAGCAACCGGTGGCGCTGACCCGGGTGCGGGTGGCGCTGCATGACGAGGCGCGTGTTGATCCTCAGGCGCTGAGTGGCGCCGGCGTGGCGGGCGTCATGTCGCTTGGTGATGGCGTGCTGCACCTGATCACCGGGCTGCGCGCTGAAGGCTGAACAAGACGTGCGGCCGCAGGTCGCCCTTACTGTTTCTCAACTGCGGGTGTATCGTATTCGCCTTTTTGCGGATCCCTCGGGGTCTGTCGCTGATACGTGAGGTAGTTGAGTTCATGTCCTTTACCCGTCGCCAAATCCTCGGTGGCCTGGCCGGTCTTGTTGTCGTTGGCGTGGGCGCGGGAGGCGCGTCGCGTTACTGGCTGGGCAAGATGGCCGACGCCGAGGCCGGCCACGACTATGAACTGATCGCCGCGCCGCTGGACGTCGAGCTGGTGCCGGGGCACAAGACCGAGGCCTGGGCGTTCGGCCCGTCGGCGCCGGGCACCGAGTTGCGCGTGCGTCAGGGCGAATGGCTGCGGGTGCGTTTCATCAATCATCTACCGGTGGCGACTACCATTCACTGGCACGGCATCCGCCTGCCGCTGGAGATGGACGGCGTGCCCTACGTATCGCAACTGCCGGTGTTACCGGGCGAATACTTCGACTACAAGTTCCGCGTGCCGGACGCCGGCAGCTACTGGTATCACCCGCATGTCAGCAGCAGCGAAGAACTCGGACGCGGGCTGGTCGGGCCGCTGATCATCGAAGAGCGCGAGCCCACCGGTTTCAAGTACGAGAAAACCCTCAGCCTGAAGAACTGGCATGTCGACGAGCAAGGCCAGTTCGTCGAATTCAGCATTCCGCGCGAAGCAGCCCGTGGCGGCACCGCCGGGCGCCTGTCGACGATCAATGGTGTGCCGCTGCCGGTGATTGATCTGCCGGCCGGGCAGGTCACTCGGGTGCGTCTGCTTAACCTCGACAACACCCTGACCTATCGCATCAACATTCCGGGCGTTGAAGCGAAGATCTACGCGCTCGATGGCAATCCGGTCGAACCCCGGCCATTGGGCAAGGAATACTGGCTCGGCCCCGGCATGCGCATTTGCCTGGCCATCAAGGCGCCGGCGGCCGGCGAAGAGCTGTCGCTGCGCAACGGCCCGGTACGCCTGGGCACGCTGCGTTCGGTGGCCAACACCGATGCGCCGACGGACTGGCCGAAAGCGCTGCCGGCCAACCCGGTGGCCGAGCCGGATCTGGCCAATGCCGAGAAACTCAACTTCAATTTCGAATGGGTCGGCTCGGTCTCGGTGAACACCGAAAACGGCAAACCGCCGAGCCTGTGGCAGATCAACGGCAAGGCCTGGGACATCACCGACAAGACCTGTGCTGACCGACCGATTGCCAGTCTGAAGCTCGGCCAGAGCTATATTTTCGAACTGAAGAACATGACCCAGTACCAGCACCCGATCCACCTGCACGGCATGAGCTTCAAGGTGATCGCGTCGAACCGGCACAAGGTCGTTCCGTATTTCACCGACACCTATCTGCTGGGCAAGAACGAGCGCGCGCAAGTGGCGCTGGTGGCGGATAATCCGGGGGTGTGGATGTTCCACTGCCATGTCATCGACCATATGGAAACCGGCCTGATGGCCGCGATCGAGGTGAAGTGATGCGCCAGATCCGCCCGGCGGCGATCATCGACCGCAGCCGCGACCGCGACTTCATGCGCGAAGCCCTGACCCTCGCCGCCCAAGGCGCTGCGTTGGGTGAAGTGCCGGTGGGCGCGGTGCTGGTACAGGATGGCGTGGTCATCGGAAGCGGCTTCAACTGCCCGATCAGCACCAGCGACCCGAGTGCCCATGCGGAAATGGTCGCGATCCGCGCCGCCGCGCAGGCAGTGGATAACTATCGCCTGCCGGGCAGCACGCTGTACGTAACGCTCGAACCGTGCAGCATGTGCGCCGGGCTGATCGTGCATTCGCGGGTGGCGCGGGTGGTGTATGGCGCGCTGGAGCCGAAAGCCGGGATTGTGCAGAGTCAGGGGCAGTTTTTTGCCCAGGGCTTTTTGAATCACCGGGTGTTGTATGAGGGCGGGGTGTTGGCTGAGGAATGTGGCGCGGTGTTGACCGAATTCTTCCGCGCCAGACGCGCCAGAAGCCCCTCACCCTAACCCTCTCCCGGAGGGAGAGGGGACCGACCGAGTTGAATGGGTGAAGTCCGCCGACTTGAGACTCCGAGTCGAATGCAAATTTTGAAAAGCTCAGAGATCTGCTCCCTCTCCCAGGGGAGAGGGCTGGGGTGAGGGGTAGGCTCACCGCGATCATCAGGGAATTACGCTTACTTCTTCGCAACAATCACCGCCCGCATCGGCGCCGGCAGCCCTTCAATCGTTTTGCTGTGATCCTCTGGATCAAGAAAATCGCTCAGCGACTGATACTTCATCCACTCCGTCCCGCGCTGTTCCTCGACTGTCGTGGTGCTGACATCCACACAGCGAATATCGGTGAATCCCGCGCGGCGCAGCCACAATTCCAGCGCCGGTACCGACGGCAGGAACCACACGTTGCGCATCTGCGCATAGCGATCTTCTGGCACCAGCACCTGATGCTTGTCGCCCTCGACCACCAGCGTTTCCAGCACCAGTTCGCCGCCCTTGACCAGGCAATCCTTCAGCGCCAGCAAATGCTCGATCGGCGAGCGGCGGTGATAGAACACGCCCATGGAGAACACGGTGTCGAAACCTTCCAGATTCGGCGGCAGGTCTTCGAACGGGAACGGCAGATGCCAGGCATTCGGCTCGGACAGGTAACGCTGCACCGCCTGGAACTGGCAGAAGAACAGCCAGTTCGGATCAACGCCAATCACGCTGTCAGCTCCGGCGCCGAGCATGCGCCACATGTAGTAGCCGTTGCCGCAACCCACGTCGAGAATGCGTTTGCCTTTCAGATCCAGATGCGGCGCCACGCGCGACCACTTCCAGTCCGAGCGCCATTCAGTGTCGACGTGCACGCCAAACAGATCGAACGGCCCTTTGCGCCACGGCGACAGGCCCATCAGCGCGGTGCGCATCTGCGCGCGAGTTTCAGCGTCGCAATCGGTGTCGAGTTTCAGGCCGTTGAGCAGGTCGACTTCGCTTGGTTGGATCTTCGGCAAAGCGTCCAGCGCACTTTGCCAGCGCTCCAGATCGCCGTGGCCTTTTTCCATTTTCTTGTCGAGCTGACGCTGCAGGGTGTTGGCCCATTCGGCCAGCGGAGTGCCGGCCAGACGGCGGGCGAGGGGGGACAGATCAATCATGGCAAGGCAATCAACGAGGCAAAATTAAGACACTGGAACCACGGCACGACTTTCGAGAACCCGGCGGCCATGAGGCGTTCGCGATGTTCTTCGAGGCTGTCGGGCTTCATGACGTTTTCGATGGCGCTGCGTTTCTGGGCGATTTCCAGTTCGCTGTAGCCGTTGGCGCGTTTGAACGCCACGTGCAGATCAGTGAGCAGCGCATGCTCTTCGGCGTCATTGAAACGCAACTTCTCCGAAAGAATCAGCGCGCCGCCGGGCAACAACGACTGGCGAATGCGCGAGAGCAACGCGGTGCGCTGGTCCGGGGCGATGAATTGCAGAGTGAAGTTCAGTGCCACCACCGAGGCGGGCTGAAACTCCAGCGCGAGGATATCGCCCTCGATCACCTCCACCGGCAGCAATTCCTGAAACATCGAATCCTGACCGTTGAGGTACTCACGGCAACGCTCGACCATCGCCGCCGAGTTATCCACAGCGATCACCCGGCACCCGTCGGTGCGCACATGGCGGCGCAGGGCTTGGGTCACTGCGCCGAGCGACGAGCCGAGGTCATAGAGCAAGCTGTTCGGCTGGGCGAATTGCGCGGCGAGCACGCCGAGGTTTTCGACGATGGTCGGGTAACCCGGCACCGAGCGCTTGATCATGTCCGGGAACACCCGCACCACGTCTTCATTGAAGGCGAAGTCAGGCACCTGGGCCAAAGGCTGGGCGAATAGGCGATCGGGTTCTTTGCTCACGGCGGCGTCCGGCGGTGTCGGTGGAAAAGGCCGGCATTTTAGCCAAAGTGGCGCGGGGATGCTTGGGTTGTCTGATAAAGCACCCGTCCGAGATGTGGAATGCGCAGTGTGGCGAGGGAGCTTGCTCCCGCTGGGTTGCGAAGCGACCCTGAACCCGGTGCACGCGTGACTGCCGGGATCCCTCATACACGAGTTTTTGCGGCTGCTGCGCAGCCGAGCGGGAGCAAGCTCCCTCGCCACAAAAGTTCAGCGCCGGGTCTGGAAGAGGGCTGAGGCAGTCAGTTCACCGAAATGGCGCAGTCAAAGGTTTCCACTGGCAGCACTTCCGGAGCCCACGGTTGTTGCGAAGTCAGGCGCAAACGGCCGGTGCCGGCGGCGAAGGCCTGGAAGCGCCAGGTCGAAACCCCCGCTGCACCGACCACGCCGGCATCTTCCGGATTGCTGTAAACCTCCGGGCTGAGCGCGCGCAACACGCCGCCGGCGGAATCCTGAATCGCCCAGCGGTAGCCCGTGGTCGGGTTGCTTGGCAGGCTGATGATCAGGTTTTGCCCGGTGCTGAGCTTCACCGGGCATTCGCTTTGTTTTTCCACGGTCACGTTGTGTTTCGGTTGCGTGGCGCACGCGGCCAGCAAGGAAAGGGCGAGGGGGAGAAACAGGCGAGTGGGGGACATGGGTCAGCAGCTCCGGCAGTTACGACGAACGGCGAGCATAACTGAAGATGAGACAAAGTGTGACAGGCGGGTATTGTATTGACCCGACTGACGCCAAGCCCTCTCCCAGAGGGAGAGGGGACTGACCGCGGGATATTGGCGAGGTACGCCGACATGAACGCGCATCACCGAATCCATAATCGACCCGGTTTTTCAGGTCGATGGATGATCCCAGACGCCTCGGTCGGCTACCTCTCCTCGGGGAGAGGGCTGGGGTGAGGGGCTACCGGTTAGAAGAGTACCTTCGCCACATCCGCAAACCGCTTGGCAAAGTGCACGGTAATCCCTTCCTTCAGGTAATCCGGCAATTCCTCGAAGTTACCCCGGTTCGGCTCCGGCAGAATCAGCTCGTAAATCTTCTGCCGCCGCGCCGCGATCACCTTCTCGCGCACCCCGCCGATCGGCAGTACATGCCCGGTCAGGGTCAGTTCGCCGGTCATTGCCACGCCTTTTTTCGGCGGCTGATTGCGTGCGAGCGAGAGCAAGGCACTGGCCATGGTCACGCCGGCACTCGGGCCGTCCTTCGGTGTTGCGCCTTCCGGTACGTGCAGGTGGACGAAGGCTTCGTCGAAGAACTTCGCATCACCGCCAAACTGCTTGAGGTGCGAGCTGACGTAGCTGTAGGCGATCTCTGCCGATTCCTTCATCACATCGCCGAGTTGCCCGGTGAGTTTGAAGCCACGGTTAAGCGTATGAATCCGCGTCGCTTCGATCGGAAGGGTCGCGCCACCCATGCTGGTCCAGGCCAGACCAGTGATTACCCCGGTGCCGGACAGCACCTGCTCATTGCGGAACACCGGATGGCCGAGCGAGGCTTCGAGGTCTTTCGGGCCGAGTTTGATCACCGCTTTCGGGTCGTCGATCAGCTTCATCACCGCTTTGCGCACCAGTTTGCCCATCTGCTTTTCCAGCTGACGCACGCCGGCTTCGCGAGCGTAGCCGTCGATCAGGGCTTTGAGCGCGGTGTCGCTGATGCTCAGGCTGCCTTTCGACACGCCGGCCTTTTCCAGCAGTTTCGGCCACAGGTGCCGCTTGGCGATAGCGACTTTTTCTTCGGTGATGTAGCCGGACAGGCGAATCACTTCCATCCGGTCGAGTAGCGGACCGGGGATCGAGTCCAGGGTGTTGGCAGTGCAGACGAACAGCACCTTCGACAGGTCCATGCGCAGGTCGAGGTAGTGGTCGAGGAATTCGACGTTCTGCTCGGGATCGAGGGTTTCCAGCAGCGCCGAGGCCGGGTCGCCCTGGTAGCTCTGGCCCATCTTGTCGATCTCGTCGAGCATGATCACCGGGTTCATCACTTCGACGTCTTTCAACGCCTGCACCAGTTTGCCCGGCTGCGCGCCGATGTAGGTGCGGCGGTGGCCCTTGATCTCGGCTTCGTCGCGCATGCCGCCGACGCTGAAACGGTAGAACGGCCGGCCGAGGGATTCGGCGATGGATTTGCCGACACTGGTTTTACCCACGCCCGGCGGGCCGACCAGCAGCACGATCGAGCCGCTGATTTCGCCTTTATAGGCACCGACGGCGAGGAATTCGAGGATGCGATCCTTGATGTCGTCCAGACCCGCGTGATGCTTGTCGAGGACTTTGCGTGCGTGCTTGAGGTCGAGTTTGTCCTCGCCGTACACGCCCCACGGAACCGACGTGGCCCAGTCCAGATAATTGCGCGTGACCGCATATTCCGGCGAACCGGTTTCGAGGATCGACAGCTTGTGGGTTTCTTCTTCGAGGCGCTTCTGCACCTGCGCCGGCAGGGTTTTGCCTTCCAGGCGCTGCTGGAACTGTTCGAGGTCGGCGCTGCGGTCGTCCTTGGTCAGGCCAAGTTCCTGCTGGATCACCTTGAGCTGTTCCTTGAGGAAAAACTCGCGCTGATGCTCGCCGATCTTGCGGTTAACTTCCGCCGAAATCTCTTTTTGCAGGCGCGCGACTTCGACTTCCTTGCGCAGCATCGGCAGGACTTTTTCCATGCGCTTGAGCATCGGCACGCAGTCGAGCACTTCTTGCAGCTCGGGGCCGGTGGCGGAGGTCAGGGCGGCGGCGAAGTCGGTCAGCGGCGACGGGTCGTTGGGGCTGAAGCGGTTGAGATAGTTCTTCAGCTCTTCGCTGTACAGCGGGTTGAGCGGCAGCAATTCCTTGATCGCGTTGATCAGCGCCATGCCGTAAGCCTTGACCTCGTCGGTCGGCTCGGTGGGTTGGTGCGGGTATTCGACTTCGACCAGATACGGCGGGCGGTGATGCTTGAGCCAGGTCTTGATGCGCACGCGGCTCAGCCCCTGGGCGACGAATTGCAGTTTGCCGTTCTCACGGCTGGCATGGTGGACTTTGACCAGCGTGCCGTATTCGGGGAGGGCGCCAGTGTCGAAGTGGCGCGGGTCTTCCTGGGGCGTGTCCATGAAGAACAGGGCCAGGGAGTGGTGTTCGGATTTGCTGACCAGTTCGAGGGTTTCGGCCCACGGTTCTTCGTTGACGATGACCGGCAGGACCTGGGCCGGGAAGAACGGACGGTTGTGGATCGGGATGATGTAGACCTTGTCCGGCAGGTTCTGCCCGGGCAGCGCCAGGCCGGTACCGGAGGAGGTGTGTTCGATGTGGTCGGTTTCGTAGTCGTCGTGGTTGTCCGGGCGATCTTGCTGGTCGGTCATGGGGCACCTGCGCAATGGGGTATGGGGTGTTAGATGGGGCAGGGATGGGGTGGTTTCAATGGGGCGGCTGTGTTTCTGCTTGTGTTCAGGGGGGCCTTGGCGGCCTTTGGGCCGGCCATGCTCTGGGGGTTTTGGGTGTATATCCGTTTTTTTGGGTGTTGCGGATGGCGGTTCCGCTCTTACAGCGGGTCACTTTTGCAGACGCCCAAAAGTAACCAAAACGCTTTGCCCTGACGTTCGGCCCGCTCGCTGGGGCTCGGGGTTCCTTCGCTGCGGGATTGATCCGGGCGCAGCGTCTCCGGTTTGCTTCGCTGCACCTACACTCGCTGTGTACGACTGCGTCGTACGGTCGCTGCGCTCCCACGCCCGGATCAATCCCTCCACTCAGCCTGCCGACGGGCTCCAGGATCAAAAGCGGAACTCGAGCTAACGCTCATCGTGTGTAGGAGCTGCCGAAGGCTGCGATCTTTTGATTTTGCTTTTCTGTGGGAGCGAGCCTGCTCGCGAAGGTGGCCTGAATTCGACCAGTTCTTTGAGTGAATGCTGGTTCTGAAGAATCCGCCGAAGGCTGTGATCTTTTGATGCTGGTTCGAAAGCCAGATCGAAACATCGCGGCTTCGCATCGCTCGGCTATAACGCATCCCCTCATTGACTCTATTTGTTATAGCTGGCTGTCAGATATGACAGTTACGCGCTTATCGATTTCGCAGCACGATTGTCCTTCCACTTCGCAATGCAGATGGAACGGAATATGAGGATCGAGAAAGTGATAACTGCTAAAACGTCAGACACATTCACGGCCAAAATTGAGAAGCGCGCTGATTTCACCGCGAACAAATTCAGCGTCTATTTCGATGGCACGTATTATCACTGCTACGGATTAGAGGAGGAAGAGGATCCCAGGGTCTTCAGAACTTTGTACTTTCATGTGCAACTGGACCCGTCAACCCGGCAAGCAACGGTTTTATTGATGTCATATATAGCCCGATCAGGATATGAATTCGAGAAAGCTCATACCCAGAAGGGTAGGTTCACTGTCGATTTTGATACGCAAGCTCACCATTACAAGATGTCTTTCCATGCGGTTGTCAGCGATCCAATCGCCGGCGACATAGACATTTTCGGGAGCTTTGACCTGCGTAAGTAGTGACGTAAATGCCGCTTTTGACATGAAATCCGGTGCATCTCGGCGAGCATCTGCAGGACGAACACAGTTCTTTGTAGCCGTGAGCCTGCTCGCGATGGCGGCCTGAAAGCCGACCAATGCACTCGCTCCACAGGTATTCGCGGTGCTTGCCAAATTGCGTACACAAAAAAGGCGATGTCCCTCACGGAACATCGCCTTTTCATTACCACCGGCTAACGCTTAATCCGGCAGTTTGTACGCAATGATGTAGTCACCCATCTTGGTGCCCAGCGAGCCGTGGCCGCCAACAACGAGCAGCACGTATTGCTTGCCGTCCTTGCCGGTGTAGGTCATCGGGGTGGCTTGGCCGCCAGCTGGCAGACGCGATTTCCACAGTTCTTTACCGGTATTGACGTCATAGGCGCGCAGGTACTGGTCGAGGGTGCCGCTGAGGAAGCCGACGCCGCCGGCAGTCACGATCGAACCGCCCATGCTCGGTACGCCGAGGGTGAAGCCGATCGGGATTGGCGAGCTGTCGCGGCTGGTGCCGTTCTTGCGTTTCCACACGACTTTGCCGGTGGTCAGGTCGATACCGGCGACGTAGCCCCAGGCCGGGGCCTGGCACGGTACGCCCAGTGGCGACATGAACGGGTGCATGATCACCGCGTATGGCGCGCCGGTGTTTGGCTGCACGCCCGAGGTCTCGCTCTCGCGTTTGCTGCCAGCTTCGACTTGCTCGCGTGGGACCATTTTCGAGACAAAGGCCATGTAGTTCGGGCTGGTGAACAGCAGCTGACGGACTGGATCGACCGAGACGCCGCCCCAGTTGAACACGCCGACGTTACCCGGATAGATCAGGCTGCCCTGTTCCGATGGCGGGGTGTACTGGCCTTCGTAACGCAGTTCCTTGAACTGGATGCGGCACAGCATCTGGTCGAACGGGCTGGCGCCCCACATGGCTTTTTCGGTCAGTTCCGGGGCCAGCAGGTTGAGGTCCGAACGGGCTTGGGTCGGTGCGGTGTGGTCGCCTTTCACGGCGCCCTGCGGTACCGGGATTTCCTTGATCGGAATGATCGGCGTGCCGTCACGACGGTCGAGGACGTACAGGCTGCCCTGTTTGGTCGGAGCGATCAGCGCAGGTTTCACGCCGTCGGCGGTTTTCATGTCGAGCAGGGTTGGCTGGCTGCCGACGTCCATGTCCCACAGGTCATGGTGAGTGAACTGGTAGTTCCAGCGCACCTTGCCGGTGGCCAGGTCCAGTGCGACGAGGCCGGCGCTGAATTTTTCTGCGCCCGGGGTGCGGTTGCCGCCCCATTGGTCCGGGGTCTGGTTGCCCAGTGGCAGGTAGACCATGCCGAGTTTTTCATCGACGCTGGCCAGCGACCACATGTTTGCCGAGTTGCGGCTATAGGTTTCGCCCGGGGCCAGAGGCTCGGTGGCGTCCGGCTTGTCGCTGTCCCAGTTCCACACCAGGTGACCGTCACGCACGTCGAAGGCGCGGATCACGCCCGATGGCTCGTTGGTCGATTCGTTGTCGGTGACGTGACCGCCCATGATCACCAGATCACGGGTAATCGCTGCTGGCGAGGTGGAGTAGTAGCCGCCAGCGGTGAACGGGCCGATGCCCTGGGTCAGGTCGACCACGCCGTTGGTGCCGAAGCCTTCGCAGATCTTGCCGGTGTCGGCGTTCAGTGCGATCAGGCGGGCATCGGCGGTTGGCAGGTACAGACGACGCGGGCAGGCCTGAGCAACGGCCTGGCCGGCTTCGGAGATCACCGCGGAACCGGCGTTTGCCGACTTGGCGTACGCGGCTTCGTCGTAATACGACACGCCACGGCAAGTCATGTGGGCGAAGCCCTTGAAGCCGACCGGGCTCTTGATCTGCGGATCGAAGCGCCAGATTTCCTTGCCGGTGTCCGGGTCCAGCGCCAGTACTTTGCTGTGCGCGGTGCAGGCGTAGACCATGCCGTTGGCTTTGAGCGGGGTGTTTTCGTTGGTCAGTTCGACCGGGTCATCCGCGGTTGGCAGGTCGCCGGTCTGGATGCGCCAGGCTTCCTGCAACTTGCCGACGTTTTCCGGAGTGATCTGCTTCAGAGGCGAGTAGCGGTCACCGAACTCGGTGCGGCCGTACGCCTGCCAGTCGCCATCCGGCATGGCCGGTGCGGTGCTGGTCATGTCCGCCGTGTCGCGGCCCAGTTCGCCAAAGGTTTCGCCCGGGTGGGTGAACAGGCTGGCCAAAGCGGTAACGCCGGCCAGAATCACGGCGACGGTCAGACCGCCGGTACCGATTTTCGCCGGGCCGTTGAGCAGCAGGGGACGGCGGAACCATGGCAGCAGCATCACGAAACCGAGGACAAACCACAGCGCCAGGCGCGGCACCAGTTGCCACCAGTCCAGGCCGACTTCCCACAAGGCCCACACAGTGCTGGCAAACAGCACGATCGCGTACAGGCCCAGCGCCGCACGGCGACGCATCAGCAGCAGGATGCCGCTCAGCGCGATGCCGATACCGGCCAGCAGGTAGTACAGCGAGCCGCCGAGCGTGCTCAGCTTGATTCCCCCGGCCAGCATGGCCAGGCCCATCAGTAGAAGCAGGATGCCGAGCAGGCCCGGTAGCAGACGGCCCCGACTCGAAGCACTTTCGGTGCTCATAGTGTGAATCTCCGTGACGTTTATGTAGTCCCGCGCTGTAGTCACTTTAGATGACGATTTGGCGCAGGCATGGTTCAGATAAAAACTTGTTCGGCTATCGAAATGCATTCCTGTGGGAGCGAGCCTGCTCGCGAAAGCGGTGTATCAGGCAACACTGCAGCGACTGACAGGCCGCCTTCGCGAGCAGGCTCGCTCCCACAGGGGTTAGCTGTGATCTTTTAGAACGACGATTGGATCTTGATTCCGCCGATCAGGGCGTCGTCGATATCGTTCACGCCACCGGGGTGGCGGATGTATTGCAGGTTCGGGCGTACGGTCAGCCAGTTGGTGACGTGCACGCCGTAATACAGCTCGGCGCTGTATTCGGTGTCCTGCGGTGGCAGGAACGCCGGATTGTCGTAGTCGTAGACGGCGTTGGCGCGGTTGCTCGCCTCGGCGTTCTTGCGATAGGCCGGGTTGACGTGAACACGAGCGAGGGCGAAACCGATGTCATCTTTGGCGCGGGCGTCGAACGGGCCTTTGTAGGTCAGGCCGGCCTGCACGTAGTTGTCGATGGCATTGGTTTTCTTGTCGTGCATCGTCGCGTTGGCGAACAGGCTCAAACCACGGGAGTGGTCGCTGGCGATGCTGGTGACCTGCTGCTGCACGCCCAGCCACACGCCGTGCTTGCTCGACGCGCTGCGGTAGGCTTCGCCGCTCAGCGCTGCCGGTTGGTCGTTGCGGTCTTTATAGACGTCAGAGGCCTTGGCGTTGCTGTAGTAATAACCGGCGCGGTATTCGCCCGGCAGACCATTGAGCTTCGGCGTCCACACCAGTTCGACCGGCAGGATCGCGCCCTGGGTGCCGCTGCCGCTGAGTTTGAAGCCGTTGCCGCGATCGAGGTTCGACGGGTTCTGCT
The DNA here is from genome assembly GCF_036283065.1 of Pseudomonas moraviensis subsp. stanleyae. GTDB lineage: Bacteria > Pseudomonadota > Gammaproteobacteria > Pseudomonadales > Pseudomonadaceae > Aquipseudomonas > Aquipseudomonas stanleyae. The sequence continues at coordinate 287,695 of NZ_JAADJI010000004.1, read as the reverse complement.
CATAGGCGCCGACCTGCGCGTACAGTTCCGGCGTCAGGTGATATTTGACCCGCAGTGCCCATTGGCTGACCGGCCAGTTGTACCAGATGCCGCCGACCCAGTTGCCGACCTGCGAGCCGCAGAACGCCAGATTCTGGAAATCGCAGGGGAAGCTGTTGAAGTCTTCGCCTTCGCCGAAACGACCGACCTTGATGTCGAGTTTCTGGTCGAAGAATTTCTGCTGGTACCACATCTGCGTCAGGCGCGTGGTCTGGCCTCGGCCCCAGACTTCCTGCGCGGAAGTGAAGCCGCCAACGCGCGGATCGTTGATGCGATCGTTGCTGATGTTGTTGCCGCTGCGTTTGGTGATGGTCAGCTGAAATTCGGCGTCGTTCCAACCGAGGATTTTTTGCAGGTCCAGATGGGTGCCGAGGCCGAACTGGTCGCTGTAACGCGCAGTGCGGTCGTGGTCGTAACCGCCGTGCAGGTTGCTGCCCATTTCGCCGGTGTAATCGAGTTTGAAGTCGTAGCCTTTTTCCGAAAGTTCTGTGCGCGTGCCGTTCCAGTCACCGAGCATGTACGGTGACTCACTGTCGAAGGCCGGAGCCGCCTGGGCGCAAGTGGCAAAGCCGAGCGCGGTGCAGCTGCCAAGGGTGCGCAGAATGGAGATAGCGCTATCTCGGGAGAAGGAAAAATCAGCCATGAATAAGTCTTTTTTTGATGTTTTTCGAGGGCAGGCCGAGCGCTTCAGTTTGTCGCAGGCAGTGAAGCGTTTCAGCGGAAGGGCGGCAGGATAATGATCTGTAACAAAAAGACAAAGGCCTTTTATAAACATGCATCTTTTCGGATTTCGTAACAGTGCGAAAAGATCGCAGCCTTCGGCAGCTCCTACATGAAATGCGTACACCAGTAGGAGCTGCGGAACGCTGCGATCTTTTGACCTTGACCTACATTTGAAGGAAGCCCTTCCACCGCAGCACCGCCCTCGGCTAAGGTGCGCGGCTTTACGCATCTTCACTTCGCTCAAAGGCCCGGCATGAACGAACAGACCCCCGATCCGCTGCACGGCGTGACCCTCGAACAGATCCTCAATGCGCTGGTCGCTCATTACGAGTGGTCGGGGCTGGCCGAGCGCATTGATATCCGCTGCTTTAAAAGCGATCCGAGCATCAAGTCGAGCCTGACCTTCCTGCGTAAAACCCCGTGGGCGCGGGAAAAGGTCGAGCGCCTGTACGTGAAGCTGATGCGCACCAAGCGACCGCTCTGAGATGGACAGCGCGAGGCGGCGACGCCTGATTAGCTGCCTGGCCGCACTGGGCTGGGCCGGATTGACGATTCAGCTGTACCTGATTTTCTTTGCAAGACTAAGCATCGGCGCCGGCCTGCTGGGTGGGCTGGTGAGTTTCTTCAGCTACTTCACCATATTGACCAACACCCTGGTGGCGACCGTGCTGACCTGCGCCGTGAGCGAGCGTAAATCCGCCGCGCGCCGCTGGTTTCTGCAACCGTGGGTCACCAGTGGGATTGCCGTGAGCATTGCCGTGGTCGGTCTGGCCTACAGCATTCTGTTGCGGCATTTGTGGCACCCCGAGGGCTGGCAGTTCATCGCTGATGAATTGCTCCACGATGTCATGCCACTTCTGTTTCTCGGCTATTGGTGGTGCTGCGTCCCCAAAGGCACGTTGCGCCTGTGGCACCTGCCGCTGTGGCTGATTTATCCGCTGGCGTATTTCATCTACGCCTTGCTGCGCGGGCATCTGCTCGGCGCGTATGCGTACCCGTTCATTGATGTCGCAGTGCTGGGTTATCCACAGGTGCTGGCAAATGCCGGGGGGATATTGGTGGGGTTTGTAGTGATTGGGTTGGTGGTCATTGGTCTCGACCGCTGGCAAGCCGTACGAAGTTAAGGTCAGGGTGGGAGCGAGCCTGCTCGCGGAAGCGGTGTGTCAGTCGACATCGTCGGTGAATGTCAGACCGCATTCGCGAGCAGGCTCGCTCCCACAGGGTTCTCATTCCTCTTCGGAAGTGCTTTCGGCGCGCCAGTAGCCGACAGCCTTGATGAACTGTTCATCCAGCCCATGCTCATCGATCAGCACCCGGCGAATCTGCCGTGAGACCTTGGTCTCGGTCGCGACCCAGGCATACAGATTGCCCTTGGGCACTTGCAGTTGCTTGACGGTGGTCAGCAGGTTGTCCTTGCCGCCTTCGCGCAATACCCAGATCACATGCACCTCTGCCGCGCTTTCCAGCACTTGCTGCTCGGCGCCGTTTTCCACCTCGATTACTACCAGCGCCTTGCGATTCGCCGCGAGATTTTCGAGGCGGCGGGCGATGGCGGGGAGGGCGGTTTCGTCGCCGATCAGCAGATAGCTGTCGAAGATGTCCGGCACGATCATCGAACCGCGCGGCCCGCCGATGTGCAGGAATTGCCCGGGTTGTGCCTGCTCGGCCCAGGTCGAGGCAGGGCCGTCGCCATGCAGGACAAAATCGATGTCCAGCTCCATTTTTTCCAGGTCGTAACGGCGCGGCGTGTAGTCGCGCATCTCCGGCATCGGGCCGCTGTCCTTGCCGGCGCCAAGCTGCATTGTCTCCAGCGCGGCGGCCTGTTCAGCGGTCTGCGGGAACAGCAGTTTGACGTGATCGTCCGTGCCCAGGCTGATGAACCCGGCCAGTTCCGGTCCGCCGAGAGTGATGCGGCGCATGCGCGGGGTCAGGTCGGTGACGCGCAGCACTTCAAGCTTGCGCCGTTTGATTTCGTGCATCACGCGGTGAATGGTTTGAGTATCGACTGCAGTCATTCGGCTTTCTCCGAGGCAGGTTGAACGGCAGGGCCGTCGACGATGGCTTTGGCGGTGTCGTTGAGCAGGTCGCGCACGCGCAGGATTTCTTCGGCGCTCCAGCGGCCGTGGTGCAGTTGCAGGGCATGCCGCAGGTTGTGCACCGCTTCGTGGATTTCCGGCGGTCGGTCGTGGCCGCGCAGCGAGCGTTTGCTGACGTCGATGCGCATGCGCACGCCATCGAGCGCCACCGCCTGTTCACTTAAAGACAGACGACCGGCGTCGGTCACGCTGTAACGTTTTTTGCCAGCCTCGGCGTCACCGGCGATCAGATCGCTCTCTTCCAGAAAGGTCAGCGTCGGGTAGATCACCCCGGGGCTCGGGCTGTAGGCGCCATCGAACATGCTTTCGATCTGGCGGATCAGGTCGTAGCCGTGGCACGGCTGCTCGGCAATCAATGCCAGCAACAGCAGTTTCAGGTCGCCGGGAGCAAAGACCCGCGGGCCACGGCCACCGCGTTCGCGACCGGGGCGCTTCTCGAAGCCGTCGCGGCCATCACCGTGTTCGCGGTGGGGGGAATGATGGTCTCTCATTTTTCGCTTTCTCTCTCGTCGTATTTAGATACAACTTAAGATATATCTTAATGCCTTCGCAAGCCGTTTTTTGCCTCGTCCTGACCTGGACGGACGAGCGGTCAATGCGAAAAACAGCCTAAAAACATTTTTTTGATGAAGAAATCGAAGCGGTGACCTTAAAGTTAAAGTTATCGCTCTAGTTGTGCTTGAGTATATATTCTAATTTGTCGGAAGTTGCCGGGGTAAAGCGGCGAAGTTGCTGTATGGTTTTTTGCTTTTAATTGTATGTAGGGTATGGCTTACAGTGGATGTTGCAAGTATCTGTTTTTCGATCTTTTTTCTGGCGGGGTGCGGGGTTGTTTAACTACGAGTTTGTCGGAAGTTGCCTGCTTACATTCCAGAGGCAACAGTCGATGATGCTCGCCATTGGAAGTTCAATTGGCTCCAGAGGTCGCTGAGCAAGGTAATTGTGAACTTTCAATGACACCCCTTATATAAAGCAAACAGGTACTGAACGATGTTCAAGAAAATCGCAATCGCTGCTCCCCTGGCTCTTCTGGCAATGTCTTCCACTGCTGCCTTCGCTGCGGGCGAAGCGTCGCATACCATCAGTCTTGTCGCCACAGTGCCAACTACTAGCTTCTACGTCGTACCGGTCGATCCTGATCTGGTCAACAAGGATCAGGACATGAGCTACAACCCCGCCACCGGCAAAATGCGCGAGGTCAAAGGCTACTTCGACGTACGTAACTCTAACGGCTCTGTTCACGCCAGCCTCAATGGTCTTCCTTACCTGCAATCGGGTACCGATCAGATCCCCCTGGACGTTGAATTCAACGGCAAGCTTCTGAACCAGGTACCGCAAATGGTTGTAGGCGAAGACGAATCCGACAGTTCTTACCGCGCAATGCTGAAAATCGCTCCGCGTGCCAGCGCCATATACGCGCCGGGCGATTACACCGGTACCGTGGCAATGGTTTTCGATGCAGTACCTCCGGTCGGTTCACGCTGATCGCATGATCGCCTGCTAGACGCTCGCCTTCACGGTGGGTTTGACCGGCGGGGCAGACACCCGTGTTTGCCCCGACGGACTTTCATTGTCTGAAAATCAGAGTACGAGTTCATGTTCCCGATGACACCCATCGCGGCTGCGCTTGCGCTGTTGTTTTGTGCCAGCGCAGTCATGGCTTCCAACGCCACCGGTACCACGCCACGCAGTTTGCTGGCGCAGGCCAAAGGCTTGCCGGCGGATTTCGAGGAGCATTTCTTTGATGTACCGCTGGCGGTGCGGGTCGAGGTCGATCAACAGCCCCTGGGCGAAGCCATGGTGGTGCTGTCGCGCGATGACCGCATCACGCTTCTCGAATTCACCGATACCAGCGAAAACCGCTTTGGGCCGGCCGAGCGGGAAAAGTGGGCGAGCTACCTCAAACCCGGCGTGCCTCTGGGCTCATGCAGCGGTTCTTGTCCGGACCAGTTTCTGGCAGTGCATTACAACCTGCAAAGCTCGCTGGTCTCGATCCTCACTGAAAATGCCGAACGCGATGTTCAGGCCAAGCGCTATTACGAGCAACCCGACGGTGGCAGCCGCGGCCTGATGGTTCGCAATCAATTGAATCTCAATGGCGGGCAGGATCAGGATCTGGGTGGGCGCTTCGGCCTGGAGGCCAGTTCCAGCCTGGGTAACTGGAGCCAGACCCTCAATCTGCAAGTGGCCCGGCTCGGTGGTCCTGACACCAAGCTGTATCACGCCGTGCATGAGCTGCATACCCAGCGCGAACTGCAAGGCAGTTTCTTTCGCCTGGGCTATTTCACTCCCAATTCCGAAGGGCTGATGCGTCAGCCGCGCACGTTCGGCACCAGCCCCGACACTGCTGTCGGCGTCATGTACGGCAGCTCCGACAGCCTGGCGATCAACACGCCCATGCCCAGTGTCTACCCGATCTACGTGACCGCCAATCGTCAGGGTTCGGTGGAAATCTGGCGCAACGGCTTGCTGATCAATACGCAGTCGGTGCCGGCCGGTCTGCAATCGCTCGATACGCGGCCCCTGCCGGGCGGTATTTACGAGGTGGAGGTTCGCCTGATCGAGGATGGCCAGATCACCTCCACCACTCAGGAGCTGGTGTACAAGCCCAGTAACTGGCGCAACCTCGATGAGCGCTGGCGCTACAACGTGTTTGCCGGCGAAGAAAGCAAACTGTTGAGTAACTGGGACAAGCAAAGCAGTGGCAGCCCGACCGCCGGTGCGTCGGTCAACTATCTGCTGCATCCGCGAGTGATCCTTGGCGCCTCGGCGCGGCAGATACGGGAAAAACTTCAATACGGCACGTCCATCGACTGGACGCTGGCCCAGCAGCTCAGTGTCTACGCCAACGTGTACAAAACCGAAGATTTCGGCACCGGGTTCGACCTGCAAAGCATGTACATCTACGGCTCCGGCAGTCTGGTGGTCAGCCACAGTCGCAGCTGGCTCGACACCACCGATACTTACGACACCTTGCCCGATGGCACGCGGATTCGCCCGCGCAACGTCTTCATCGGGCAGACCAGCAATTCATCGCTGGCGCTCAACCATCGCATCAGCAGCAAGAGTTCGGTCAACGCCCGTGTATCGCACAGCGAAGGCAACGTCGAAGGCATGGGCCTGGATCTGGGCTGGACCCAGCGTACCGTGTTGCTGGGCAGCGATGCCAGTTGGCGCTTGTCGGTCTTTGACCGGCCGGGCGCTTACAGCAGCGGCGATGCGCGCAATCGCGGAATCGACCTGAGCATCAATCTGGCGCTTGGCGCGCCTGGCCAGCAGCTCACCGGCAGTATCGGTTCACGCACCGCCCGAGACGGCAAACGCGACAACAATGCCTCGCTCGGCTGGCGCAAGGATCTCAAGGATCATGTCCTGCAAAGCGTTTCGGTGACCGCACTCACCGACACCTATGGCCTGGGCATGTCCAGCCTGGCCAATTTCCGCACCGATGCGGTCAACGGCGACGGCTTCATTCAACGTTCGTCCTACAACGGCAATTTCACCGGTGGCCTCAATCTCGACAGCACCCTGGTCGTCGGTGGCGAGCAGATGCTCCTGACCAGCCACAGCGAAGTGCGCGGCGCCGGCATGATCGTCGATGTCGAATCGGACATCGACGACATCGTCCTGCGAGCCGATGACTATAGCGGTGGCGGCGCGGCCTTGAAGCCGGGGCGCAATTTCATCCCGATCACCGCCTATCAGAACAGCTCCGTGAGCTTCGATTTCGAGGGCAACAACGTGCCCGCAGCGACCATCGAACCGGCGCGAACCCGCTATCACCTGAACAAGGGCGGTATCGAATATCGCAAGGTCCGTGTGATGAAGACCCTGACCGTGCTCGGCCGTCTGGTCGATGCACAGGGCCTGCCGCTCAAGGGCCACCACGTGATCAACCACGCCAGTCGTGGCGTGACTGAGGTCGACGGCTTTTTCTCGATGGAAATGAATGCCGGTTCACCGACCCTCGAAGTGCGTCAGGGCAATCGGCTGCTTTGCCAGTTCCGCCTCAACGAGGCCAACCACCGCAGTGAAAACAATGTGTTGATGATCGGTGATCTGCGCTGCACGCCGGACACGCTCGCTGACGTCCATTCAACTGAACAAAAGGCAGGCTGATCTCATGAAATTCATTCAAGGCGCCTGTGCTTTGGCGCTCACCTTGCTCTGTTCCCCTGTGCAGGCAATCAATCAGGAAATCCGTGCATTGTTCCAGCCTGACCCTACGCAGCCAGGCAAGAACCTGTTCATCAACAAGACGCCCAACAGCGGCTACTGCGCGGCTTACCCTGGTCAATGTGCCGACAACAATATGTTCAGTATCGAGTTGCCGGTACGGTTCAACTCCACTCGCCCGCTGATTGTCGGCGACTGGATGCTGTTGAAAGCTCCGGCCGACTGGCGGCAACTGACGGTGACCAATGTGGAAACGCAGGAAACCGAAACCGTCGAAGTGCGCATCATCGGGATTGGCTCCACTTACATATTGAGCGATTCGGCGACCAGCCTCACCGGCGCGTCAAAGCCGGGGGAGGGACACGACAGATTATGGATCACCAGCGGTTGGGTATATGTGCCAGAACCCTGCCGATACAGCGGCGTAGCAGCCTACGGTACGCACAGCTATCGGTTTTTCTGGAAAACCCCGGTGCAGTCGGCGTGTGTCAAAACCCTTTCGTACCGCGTCCCGGCAATATCTTTCGACAAGCTCGATTTTGCCTACGAGCTGAAGACGCCCAACCCGTTGGGGATGTCAGCCGGTATATATACCGGTTCCACGACCTACACCCTGGGCGCCGGTGGCGATTTGATCATGGGCGGGAGCCTGCTGCAGCCGGATGATCCTACGCTGACCCTGGATTTCGTCCTCGACGTACAGCACACCCTGAAAGTCGATCTGCCACCCGGCGGTACTCGGGTTGCGCTTGAGCCCTTGGGGGGCTGGGAACCGTGGATCAACAGCGGCCGCAAGCCCACGCGGATCTTTCGCGATCAACCGTTTTTCATAACCGCTTCGTCGCGTTTCAAGGTCATGTTGTTGTGCAGTTCCCAGGGAGGAAACGTATGCAACCTGGGTAGCCCGAATGGCGGAAGTGGCCGGGTTGAGGTCTGGATGAGCTTGCCGGCAGGCATCAGTGGCCCCGGCGGTCCGGTAAACCGCCACCCGTTAATGGTCAATCGCTGGACATCGGCCTTTCAGCCTGAAATGTATGTGGAGCGAAAGCCCGGCTATCTGCATTTCGATATGACGACGCAGCACATCGACTTTCTGCTCAGGCCCGGCCTGAACGACCGCCTGCGCGGCAACGTCACCATCATCTGGGATTCGGAAGCATGAGTGCGCCGATCCGATCTTTCGCAATATTGCTGGAGTTGAACACGATGAACCGTGGTTTTCTGCTGGGCCTGCTCAGCGTGTTATGCCTGACGGCGCAAGCCGGGCCGCAGATCAATGTCGGCACGGTCTACGACTATCTGGATGCCGATAAAAGTACCTATCTCAAGCGGGTATTCAATAGCGGTGACGCCACCGCCTTCGTCAAGATCAATGTTCTGGAAATCGTCTACGACGCAGAGGGCGTTCCGCAGGAAGTGGCGGTCGAAAACTCCGCCGACGGTGCTTCGCGCAATGGCCTGATGGCCAGCCCGGCGCGCCTGATCGTGCCGGCGCAAGGCATGCAGGGCACTCGTCTGTTGTACATGGGCGAGCGTGATCGCGAGCGTTACTTCCGCGTCAGGTTCGTGCCGGTGGTGCCGGAATCGGAAGACCAGTTCGTGGTCAGCGAAGAGGAGCGCGACGACTACAAGAAGTCTCTTTCGGCCGGGGTCAATGTCATGACCGGTTTCGGCACGATCTTCTTCGTGCGCCCCAAGGACGCGCGATACGCCACGGTGGTCAACGAGACGGACAGCCGCTACGAGCTGCGCAATGACGGCAATACGGTAGTCGTCGTCGATGAGTTCAAGAACTGTTCGCTGGCCAAGGAGAACGACTGCGGCACCACCACCAAACACCACGTGCTGGCGGGCAAGACGTTTGCGTTCGACAAAGAGAAGGGCCGCCAGTACCGCTTCCACCTGATTGAAGGCGCCGACAGGAAAACCGTAAGCATCGCCAGTCGCTAGGCGGTTCTTTCATCGACGTATCGGGGTAATCAACATGATCAAGCAATGCATCGTCAGCGCACTGATGGTCGCCACCGCGCTGACCGCTACGCTGGCCTGGGCCGCACGGGAAGAGCACACCTTCGAAGTGTCGCTGACCATTCCCAGTCGACCGTTCTACATCATTCCGGCCGACCCGGACTGGATTCACCGGCCGCAGGTGCTGGCATGGAATCCCGTCACGGAAAGCCTGGGCAACCTGGAAAAATATTTTGATGTGCGCCATGACAGCAGCGCCATTGATGCGCGTCTCGCCTTTGAGCCTTTTCTGGATACCGGTGAATCAGGCGAAGTGATCGACTTGCGCGTCACGTTCAATGGCGTGGAATTGAGCTCGCACATCACTCCGCGTCAGGTGGTCTCGCAGGAAGAGGCCGCTGCGGGCAAGCGGGCGCTGCTGAAAATCGAGCCAATCAAACCGTCCAGCGGCTTTCGTTCGGGGCAGTACAGCGGCAACGTGGTGCTGTTGTTCAGCGCGAGCGCGCCGGAGGCGGGTTGAATGTGATGCATGAAGGGCGTTTCAAGTATTTTTCAGCCAGGGCGATGCTGATTTGGGTGTTGACGACATGGGTGTTGAGCACAGTACCGGTGCAGGCTGCCAATCAGGAGATCCGTGCGTTATTCCAGCCCGATCCAGCACAGCCGAGCAAAAATGTGTTCATCAACAAGACCCCCAATAGTGGTTATTGCGCAAGCTTTCCGGGCGAATGCGCTCAGAACCAGGTGTTCAGTATTCAGTTGCCCATACGCTTCAGCTCCACGCGCGCGCTTTATCAAGGTGAAGTGGTACCGATCAAGGTTCCCGCCAATTGGCGGCAACTGATGGTGACCAACCGTGAAACCCAACAGACTGAAGTCGTTGAAGTGCGCATTACCGGCATCGGTTCGAAATTCGTTCTGAGCGAGCCCGCCAGGGAACTGGTGGGTGTCAGTAGCGATCTCGAAGGACATCAGAAACTCTGGACCAGCAATAGCTGGGTCTATGCTCCTGCGCCGTGTCGATACAGCGGTGTCGGGGTCTTTTCGGCGACCACGTATCGTTTCTTTTGGAAGACGCCCCTGGAAGCGTCCTGTATCAAGAGAAACGCCTATCCAATTCCGTCCATATATTTTGACACCATCGATTTTGCTTACGAATTGCGAACCCCTGATCCGTTGGGTATGGCATCAGGCCTTTACACCGGATCGTTGGCGTACAGCCTGGGCAGTGGAGGAGATTTCGATCTGGGGCCGCTGATGCAACCGGATGACTCCAGCCTCACCCTGGATTTCGTGCTGGATGTGCAGCACACCCTGAAGGTTGACCTGCCACCAGGCGGCAATAAAGTGTCGCTGGAACCGGAAGGCGGCTGGAAACCGTGGATCGACAGCGGGCGCAAACCGGCGAGGATTTACCGCGACCAGGCGTTCTATCTTTCTTCGTCGTCACGCTTCCGGGTCATGATGATGTGCGATGCGCCCGTCGGTGGCAAAGGTTGCACGTTACGCAGCCCTTCGGGCGACAGCACCGAGGTCGAGGTCTTGCTGACATTACCGCCGGGTATCACGGGGCCGGCCGGTGGTGATGTCAAGGCCTTGGCATTGCGGCATTATTTCTGGTTCGGTCCGTTTCAACCGCAACAGTATGTGGATCGCAAAGCGGGTTCATTGCGTTTCGAAATACCCCGAGCAGCGATAGACACGCTGCTGCGGCCCGGCAAAAACGACAGGCTCACTGGCAACATCACGATCATTTGGGATTCCGATGTATGAGGCCTTTTTCGCCCCGATGATTCACCGGACGTGCCGGTCGTTCCGCACAGCGGCTCGACCGGCACGCCCTGCGCTTCAAAGCCCCGCTCTGGCCAACGCTTCTCGGGTCAAGCGCCGTGACAGTTCCTGGCGTTTGTAACCGATGTCGATCAATAACTCTTCGTAGCGTTGTCGGGTCAGCGGCGTCGGGTCGAGCAGGCCGGGTTCATCAGCGATGTCCAGTTGCGCGGCCAGGGTCTGTATCCGTTGCGCAAGCTCTGGTCGATTGCTTTGCTCGTGCGGTTTTGCCCATTCGGCTTTGGCCTTTTGCAGTTCATCGAGCAAACCTTCCTTGGGATCGAATGTACGATCGTTGACTTCATAGAGCTGCACATTGGTTTTGCGCAGATGATCCTGCCAGAAATTATCCGAGTACAGATCGAGCATCCCGTTGACCAGACCGTCGCCTTTTTCATTCTCGATGATCGTTGCGTAAGCGGCGTCGATTTTCTCTGCGGTCACGTTTGCGCGCGGGCGTTCGAGCATGGCTTCGGTTTGCCAAGGCAACTGCAGGCGCTGCGAGAGGCCTGTCTCGAATGCCATATGCACTTCCACCTCATCCGGCGCCACGCCGCGGGTGGCGCTTTCATGCAGCTTCTGCTGGGTTCTGTATTCGAAATTGGCCTCATCGGTCACCCGGTTCAACCGTGCGGCGCCACGGGCAAGGCGTACCAGCGTGGATTCGAGCGCAGCGGGTGATGTCGACTCGGTGTGCGCCTTGGACACCAGCACTCTGAGGCCCAGAGAATTGAACAGCTGCGCACCAAGATCACCACAGTCGTCCGGCGATACCGCCTGATTGAACAGCGTCTCGCGCAGTTTTGTATCCACCGCTGCCGCTTCGACCATGTCCCAGACCCGTTGGGTCAGCCGCCTGCGGCCCTGGTCGGTGGCGTAATCGGCGCTCTCGCGTTGTTTGCGGATCACGCTGAAAAAGCCTGCGCTATCTGGTTCGGCGATCAGATCGTGCCAGGATTCTTCGCGATATTTGCTCAGTGAATCTCCGGGGCTGATATCGACTGCACCCCGGGGCAACAGCTTCCAGTAGCTGAGTTCGTCACTGGCCGCCGGCAAGTATTTCTGAACCACACTAAAACCCGTGGACGCACGGTATCGCCCATACTGCGCACGGTCCTCATTGCTCAAATAGGATTGCTCGAAACGCGCCCGACTCAGGATAAACGCCTGATCGGAGCCGGGGGTGACCTCGGGCAAGGTGTTCACCGTGGTTCCACGCATGTCGAGCATGAAGCTTCGCGGGCGCGTTTTGGCTGTCGCGCCGACATCGAACAAGCCTGTGGGCCAGCTCGGCAAACGGGTATTGGCCAGATGCAAGTGGGTCAGATGGTCCATCCGCCCGACGTCCGGGGGCACCTCCAGATGGTTGCCATTGAGGTTCAGCACGCGCAACCGCTCCAGTGCGCCAAGCGTCTGACTGGCGTCAGCCGTCAGTCTGATGGTGTTATCGGCCAAATCGAGACTTTCCATCTGGTGCATCAGACCGATCACGCCAGGCACTTCCTTCAGCTCGCATTGACGCGCACTCAGTTGCCGCAGGTTGGGGAAGTTGCTCAGCAGTGCCCCGGGATCTGCAGGAAGACGGGCCTTATCGAGTTTCAGCGCAGTGATGCGATCGAAATACGGCTTCATTTTCGGGCGCCTGCGCAAGTCGGCCCACCAGCGCTCGATCTCGTAACTGCGCAGTTCGGCCGACAGATCCAGCGTGTAACCCTGCGCAGGATGCACACTGCGCTCGCCAAAGATTTCGCTGTTGCGATCAAAGCAATCGATCAATCGTTCTTCGATGAAATCCCCGCCGTTGTGCATGTAATCCAGTGACGGGTACGGGTGGCCCGTCTCGGCATCGTGTTCGGTTGCATAACTGTCACGCCATTTGCGCAGCTCGTCGTGCAATTCCCGGCGCTGGGTTTCCAGGCGGGTAATCGCGTCGTCCGTCTGCCCTTTGCCGGCCAGCGCCTCGATGAACGCGGTGACCTCCCTGTCGCTCATCAACGGGAACAGATCCCTGATTCTTTCTTGCGCTGTGGATGCGCGCATGAAGCGTGGCAGTCCGCGCACCAGCAGTTCGGTTTCGCGTGGTACCACCGCTCGAACCGGTGGTTCTGCCAGGGCAATACGGCGTTCGGCCGGCGGCGCGCACTGTTCCATGATCCACAGTTTCAAGGCGCGACCCTGACCGCGTCGATAGCCGGTACTCGCCAGCGTTTCGAGCGGTACGGCGCGCAGAATGGCTTCATGGAAATCGGTACTGGCATGGAGCACCTGACCCTCAGTGTCGCGCACTTCATAACGGCCTTCTCCGCGCCTGAGCAACTGCCTTACGGTCGTCGCGTCCGCTGGCCCGACACTGCAGCGCAACTGGCCGTGCGGGCTGCCGTCGAACACCTCGATGCGCAGATCGGCAAAGGTGTCGGTGTGGATTTTCAGGGTATTGAGCGCCAGCCGTTCGGTCTGTTCGGTCATCAGGTCGTCGCGATGAAAGCCGTCGTATGCGCGACTGGCCGACGCCTCGAAATCCAGCTCGCGGGCCTGGTTCTTCAGGCGTAGCGGCAAGCGCTGTTCGTCGCTGATTCGTTGCCGTTCGGCGCCGCGCGCCTGGCTCAGAACCGTCTCGGCCAACGGTAATGGCAGATCGGGGAACGATTTTCTGATTACGGCGATGTCTGCGTTGCCATTGCGCTGCCCGCCCTGGTACAGGTGGCGGGCCACGGTGCTGCGCTGCTGATTGAGCGCGTCGGCAAGTTGATTGCGCAGGACCTGGACGCGTTGCTCGGGCGTGACCGTCGGGCCCAGCAGATGATCGAGCTCGTCGTCGCGCAGGAACCCGGCAACCCGCTCCGGCAATTGCCCGGCGTTGAGATCAGCCTGGCTGATGCGCAATGTGTCGGCTTCGGACGCCAGCGGGTTGCCGTACTTGCGTGAGTAGCCGGTCAGGTCCTGCTGAGCGAAAACCTCCAGCGCGCGTCGCGGTGGCCAGCCCGGCAGGCTGGTCAGCATCGGCTCCAGCCACACCGCGTCGGCATCGATCGGCTTGCCGTTACGCAGGTTCTGCCCAGCCTCGATGACATCCTCGTACGCACTGGTGCGCCTGACCGTATCGGCCAGCAGCGGCGGTGGCGGGCTGTGGTCGCTGTGCATGCGCCGCAGTTCATCGTGGCTGGTGCCGCTGCTGCGCCGGATGTCCTCCAATTGTGCAGGCGCAAAACGCTCGACGCTGTGGCCCAGGCGAGGCATCAGCTGGCTGTCGGGCCAGTCGCCTGGCGACTCCGCTTCATGCACCCAGGCGCCGTGACCGTTGTGTTCGATCCGTGGCTGGTAGGCATTGGCGCGGTTCGGGTGCTGGATCCGGTGGGTTTTGCTGGCGGCATCGGCCGAAGCCTTTTCGACCACATACAGCTTGCCTTCCAGCGGCAGGACGCTGCCGCTGGCATGTTGATGCAGGCCGTGACGGTCAGGTTTCGATTGCGTTGCCAGGCTCAGCTCGTCCCGTGCGTAGGGGCTGAGGTCGCGATGCCACAGGCTCGGTTTGCCGTCGGGCAGTTTGACCCTTTGCATGGCATCGACCCGCGGCGAGAGTTTTATCCGCAGCGTTTCACCAATCTGCGCGCCGGCGCCGAACGCCGCCAGTTGAATGACATCGGTCACCACGCTGAGGACGTGCCCGGCAGCTTCCTCCCAGACGCCTTCGGCCAGATCGACGATGCCTTCGATCACATCGCTGGTCAGTTGGTAGGCCGTGTAGGCCATCATCACCTCGCCCAGACCGGGTACGAAGGGCGTGGCAATCAGCAGGGCGACATTGAAAATGTCCGAGACGATCTGCTTGAAGTTGTCCCACCATGCCCAGCGTGCGTTGCTGTCGGCATCGGCAGTAGGCACAGCGATCTCGCGCGCATCGTTGATGATCTTGTTGAGTTTCTGTTGATAGACATGCCGCCAGTAATCGCCCTGCAACGGCAGGCGCGTGAATTGCAGCCTGGGTTTTTCCACCGGGTCCTTGCGCCATGCCGGGCGCTGGTCGGTGCTCTGTTCGTGCGGGTGATGGCGGACGACGAACAAGCGCTGTTCAAGCTCGGCAAAGAAATGCCCTCGTTGCTGCTGGTCGACGAACTGGCTGAAGAATTGCCGGTAGGTCTGCCCGGTCGAGGCGCTCAGGCGGTCCTCGCGCAACTGGCGAATCAGTTCTTCACGAAACGCAGCCAGCGACTCGTACTCCTTGAGTGGATGATCCGGATCGTGGGGCACGTAGACGATCAGGCGGCGAACGCCACGACTGTCGGGGTGCCCATGCATCAGCAACAGAATGCCCGCCAGGCGTGTGCCAAGCATGGACAGGTCGTTGCAGCGAATCGAACGACCGTTGAGACGCAAGCGCGGTTTCTCCTCTGCGCTCAGGGCAAGAACCATCCTGAAGGTGTCGTACTGGATCTCTGCCTTGAGCAAGGCGATGTGCGCCGCGACGGCGAGGGCATCCTTGAGGCTGGTGCTGACTTTGTGTTGCAAAAGGCTCTCGGCCACGGCTTCGCCGGGCAGCAGGTAAGCGTGCAAATGCCTGGCGTATTGCCCGCCCAGATCAAGGTCGCGGCACAGTGTCTGGAACTGGCTGATGGGCATTTGGTTTTTGAACGGGAGGACGTCGAAATGCCCGCGCGCATCAGGCTGGGTGATGTAGTCCGAGCCTGCGGCGACCGTCTCGTTGCTGGCAAAGTTATGCAGTGCGGCATCGAGCATGGAGACCGTACGGGTCGTCGAACCGTCGACCACGTCGATTGCATACCAGGGACTGCTGGCGGGGATATACAGGCGCAGCCAGGTCTTCCTGACGTCCGGCTCGATGCCATGGCATTGCTTGATCCTTGCCTTGAGCAGCGGCTCGGCGAAGGCGTACAGGTCGGTTTTGGCCAGCAGGTGATCGACCTTGTTCTGCGAGTCCCAGGCCTTGAGATTGGCGGCGGCGAGTCTGCTGGCAAACGTACCGGGTGCGCTGTACCACGGTTCGCGCTTCAGTGGCGTGGCGGCGAGGGCCAGGCTGCGGCTGAGCGTCGCCGCTTTGAACGGCGCGCTGACAGCCGATTCGATGAACGCGTAATGCCGCCCCTTGTCGGGGGCTTCGGCAGGCTGAGGGGAGTCAGACATGGCCAATCATCCTTGATTGTTTGAGGAGTGATCAGCGTACCGGCGGCAGGGCAAAACAAAAGTTCAAAGATCGGAAGACAAACACTCGATCACATTACCGATGCGACAAGAATTCGAATCGGAAAAATGCACCAATACCACCTTTC
Organism: Pseudomonas moraviensis subsp. stanleyae; assembly: GCF_036283065.1. Lineage (GTDB taxonomy): Bacteria > Pseudomonadota > Gammaproteobacteria > Pseudomonadales > Pseudomonadaceae > Aquipseudomonas > Aquipseudomonas stanleyae. The sequence goes on along the minus strand of NZ_JAADJI010000004.1, from coordinate 271,578 downwards.
GCGCAGACGCCGTTTCAAGTGCCACGTGACGCCTGCGTTCGGTCAGCGGAGCGCCAGCGCCGGGCTAGCCGTCGCCACCACAGGCGCCTTGGGCGGTTGGCATTGCGAATCGCTGCCCGGTTGCAGATACGGCGTGAGAATCGGCGCCATGCCTTTGAGCACTTGCGTGGGCAGGGCCGAGGTGAACTTGAAGTTCTCTGCCGAGCGCCCCGGGACGAACGCAGTGAGAGTGCCGAAATGGTGGTCGCCGATGTAGAACACGAAAGTCGCCGTGCGGTTGATCGACTTCGAACTGATGATCCGCCCGCCCGAACCGATCGCCGCAATGCGGTTGTCCCCGGTCCCGGTCTTGCCACCCATGGCCAGTGGCGTGCCGTCGGGCAATTTGAAACTTCCCGATACCCGTTTGGCGGTACCGGCATCCACCACTTGCGACAGCGCCTCGCGCATGGCTCGGGCGACTTCCACCGGCATCACCCGTTTGCCCACATGCGGATCGTTGACCACTTTGGTTTCGTAAGGTGTACCGGCGGCGAAATGCAGGCTGTCGATGCGCAGCGTCGGCATGCGCACGCCGTCATTGAGGATGGTGCCGATCAGTTCGGCGAGCGCGGCAGGGCGGTCACCGGAGCTGCCGATGGCGGTGGCCAGTGACGGCACCAGGTGATCGAACGGGTAGCCGACTTTCTGCCAGCGCTGATGGATGTCGAGGAAGGCTTCGATCTCGAGCATGGTGCGAATACGGCTGTCGCGCGCGCCTTTATGCCGACTCTTGAATAGCCAGCTATAGACTTCCTGGCGCTCGAAATGGCTGGCCTTGACGATCTCGCTGAAGGTCGCTTCCGGGTGATGCAGCAGGTAGCCGATCATCCACAGGTCCAGCGGATGCACCTTGGCGATGAAGCCCTGGTCGGGCAAATCGTAACTGCCGGGGCCATAGGAATCGTAGAGGCGGATCAAACGCTCGTCGGTGAGTTTTTCGTTGAGCCTGGTGCCCTTGAGGTGCGAGCGCACGAACCGGTTGAAGTCTTCCTGGCTGGCCTCCGGCAGCAGGTAGCGATGCACCGCTGCCATGCGGATCGGCGTCGGGCGCATGCTGTCGAGGAAGGTATCGAGACGCGCCTGGGTGTCCTTGTTTCTGTACTTCTTCCAGAACTTGAGCAGGAACGAGGTGCCTTCGCGGTCGGCAAAACTGGCCAGGTATTCCTGACGGCGCGGGTCGCGATCATCCTTGAGCAGTTCGGCGTTGGGTCCCGAATAGGTGGTGTAACGGACGATGTCGCGCATCAGGCGAATGAACGGCAGGTTGATCGACTCGCGCAACGAATCGCGCAGGGTCGGCAGGCGACCGTTGTCCTCTTTGCGAAAGTTGTGAAAGGTGTGCAGCCCGCCGCCAGTAAAAAACGCCTCGCCGGGGCTCGCCGAGTATTTGCGATCCAGCGCGGCGCCGAGCAGCTTCGACAGGTCGTGATCCTTGTTCTGGATCAGGTAGTCGATGACCCAGCGGCTGAGGCGATCCTGATCCGGCACTTCGACTTTCTTCAGTTCCGGCACGCCCATCGCGCCGTATTTGTCGTGCAGCTCGGCGACGATTTGCAGGTAAGTGGTCAGCACACGCATTTTCGCTGTCGAGCCCAGTTCGAGCTTGCTGCCCTCGTTGATGTCGAACGGCTGATCGGTACTGTCGGTCTGCACGCGCACCCGCGAGCCGTCCGGGGTCAGTTCGAAGAGGGTGAAGCTGTAGCGTACTTGCGTGGTGCTGGTCGGCGTCAGCAAGCGTTCGCCGAGCAGACCGATCTCTGCTGCGTAGGCCGGATCGGCGAGTTTTTTCAGATAAGCCGTGGCCTGCGTTTGCAGATCGCCCTGCAAGGTACTGGTGGCCGACAGGTCGAGACGATCGAGGTCGTACAGCGGCCGGTTGAGCATGCTCGCCAGACGACTGCGGGCGACGCTGATGCCTTTGTTGGTTTCGATCGGCTGCATGGTCGGCTGGGTCTGCCAGTCGCGGTACGACACGCTGCTCGCCAGCGCGGCGTCGGCAAGCGCGCTGTCGATCACGCCGTTCTGCTTGAGCAGCCGCAGATGGCTGTCGGTAAGGTTGGCCAGCTCCTCGCGGCCCTTGGTCAGGTAATGCGAAGGGCGGCGCTGGGCGATCATCAGCGAGAGCATTTCGCGCAGGGCCAGGCCTTTGGCGGCCATGGTCTGCGAATCGGTCGCCGGGCTGTTCAGCTGTTCGTTGGCCTTGTTGAAATCGCTGCCGTACCAGACCCGCAAGCCTTCGGCCATGCCGTGCACTTCACCGTGGCCGGGCACCGCCGAGAGCGGCACGCTGTTGAGATAATCACGCACGATGTTCTGCCGCGCGCCGAGGGTCTCGGGGCCATCCTGATAAGCCCGTACGCTGGCGGAAATCATCTGGCGGATCTTCTCTGCGCCGGACACGGTCAGGCCGTCCGGCGAATGTCGATACTTCTCCAGTTGAGTGGCCAGCGTACTGCCACCTGCCGACTGGCCGGGCAGGCGCAGCAACTTCGCCACTTGCGACCACGCCGCCATGCCGAAGCGCGGCCAGTCCACCGCCGGGTTGGCCAGTGGTTGTTTCGGGTCGAGGAGAAAGCGGTTTTCGATGAACAGCAGGCTGCTGACCACCACCGGCGGAATCGCCGCGAAGTCGGCATACAGTTGCTGCGGATAGTTGTAGCGATACAGCGGAGCGCCTCGGCAATCGGTGATCGACAGCCCGGCCTGAATCTTTTCCGAATACGGCACGAACAGGCCTTTGTCGGTGTAACCGAGCAGGGCAGGGGAGAAGCGCGTCTGCTCGGTAATCACATAATTGCGCTTGAGCAGGCGCGGCAGGAATTCGTCCAGAGAGCTGTAACCCAGACGCAGATCGAACGGCCCGTTGCCCGGATAACGAATCGCTTCACTGGGGCCGGGTTCAAGCTTGTAGGTCAGCGAAGCGGCGTACTGGCTCAGCTCCCGCGCCTGGAAGCGCGAGGTGCGCATTTCCTTTGACGCAGCGAGTCCCACCACCACCGCGATGATCAAAAACAGCAACCAGAAAGCCTTCCACCCGTGCCGGTGACGACGGGGTTTTTCAGGGACAGGCGCTTCATTCACACGTTCAGTCTGAACCACGGTTTTACTCGAATCGGTTTGCCACAAAGCGCCCATAGTCGACTGATCCATTCACGCAGATTGATCGGACTTGTCTGAAGCTTAGACGGTGGTTGGCCGTGGGGAAAAAAATGTAAAGGGTTGCGGGAGGAGCGGTCGTTGAAACCCCGCAAGCTCCCTCGCCACAAGGGCAATGTTGTTTCAGAGGCAGCAGGCAAGGCAGTGATAGTGGAAGTTGCTGATAGTCCGGGGCGATGCACTCCTTCTGTGGCGAGGGAGCTTGCTCCCGCTGGGTTGCGCAGCAGCCCCAACCCATGCAACCGCAACTTGCCTGACTCACCGCGCAGTCAGGTTTTTGCGACTGCTGCGCAGCCGAGCGGGAGCAAGCTCCCTCGCCACAAGGGCAGCAGTGTTTCAGAGGCAGCAGGCAACGCAGCGATGGCGGAAGTAGGCGCTAATCCGCGGCCATGCACCCTTCCTTTGGCCAGGGAGCATGGGCAATGTTGTTTCAGAGGCAGCAGGCAGGGCGGCGATGGCGGAAGTGGGCGCTAATCCGCGGCCATGCACCCTTCCTTTGGCCAGGGAGCATGGGCAGTGTTGTTTCAGAGGCAGCAGGCAGGACCGCGATGGCGGAAGTAGGCGCTAATCGGCGGCCATGCACCCTTCCTTTGGCCAGGGAGCATGGGCAATGTTGTTTCAGAGGCAGCAGGCAACGCAGCGATGGCGGAAGTAGGCGCTAATCCGCGGCCATGCACACCTTCTGTGGCGAGGGAGCTTGCTCCCGCTGGGTTGCGCAGCAGCCCCAACCCATGCAACCGCAATCCGCCTGACTCACCGCGTAGTCAGGTTTTTGCGACTGCTGCGCAGCCGAGCGGGAGCAAGCTCCCTCGCCACAAGGGGGTGTTTCAGAGCCAGCACGCGTCCCATAGTGGGTAATCGGCGACTTTCTTTACCAGGCCGGCGCGCAACGGGTTGGCAATGATGTAGCGCGCATAGGGGCGCAGGTCTTCATTGTCTCGGATCGCGCGGTCGTGGTACCCGGTTTGCCAGAAGGCCCCGGTTCGGTTCAGCGCGCGATTGATGGTCAGCGTGCTGCGGGACTTGACGGTTTGCATCAATCGCTCCAGCGAAGCGTTTTCAAGTTGTACGAGCCAGTGGAAATGATCCGGCATGACCACCCATGCGATCGACTTGACCCATTGTTGATCCTGGGTTCGCTTGAGTTCCGCTACCAGCAAACGACCGATTCGCCAATCGGTGAAGATCGGGCGGCGTTGATAGACGACAACCGTGATCAGATAAGCGCGTCCTGGCTCAGAGCACCGCCCGCGTCGAAGTCGATGCGAATATAAGCATTTGCGCATTCCGTTGCGTCCTCATGATTGATTCCTTATTTACCCTAGCTGCCGATTGCTTGAATCGAGTCTGAGAAGTCTGTCAGACGATTCTGCTAAACGCGCGGGCAAGTTCCGGGAAGGCCAAACAACCCGATCCCCCTGTGGCGAGGGAGCTTGCTCCCGCTGGACTGCGCAGCAGTCCCAACCGCTGCAGCCAGCCAGGTTTACGACTGCTACGCCCCCGAGCGGCAAGGCGCGGCGATTCGACAAGTCCCCTCCCCACGCGAATGGTGCAACCCATGCGGGCAACATGACGCTGCACCATGACTGTGCAATACTCGGCGCCTTTTTTGGCGGCGAAAATTCCTACATGGCGTAGGTAAAGCCTCTCCGCAAACCGGGCTTTTGCCGAGAGTTGTCGCTGAATGTTGTGACTTATAGAGTGAAAAATCCTGCCCTGAGCTTTTTATACTGCACGCCCCGCTGATCTTTCAGGCCTGCCCTGCAAGACGCGTCCGCCCACGAAGCCGACGCGGTTTCCTGCCCAGCCAAGGCCTATCGGCCGACGCTTCGAAACCCGGTGGTCATATCCAATAACAAGACGAGGTTGTACCCCTATGCCAGTTGGCAATCCTCAGCCGTACGGCGACACCGCTTCGGGCGGTCCGCTCAAACGCGAACTCGGCGAACGGCATATCCGCCTGATGGCGCTCGGTGCCTGTATCGGCGTCGGCCTGTTTCTCGGCTCGGCCAAGGCCATCGAAATGGCCGGCCCGGCGATCATGCTTTCCTACATTCTTGGCGGTCTGGCGATCCTGGTGATCATGCGCGCCCTCGGCGAAATGGCCGTGCATAACCCGGTAGCCGGTTCGTTCAGCCGCTATGCGCAAGATTATCTCGGCCCGCTGGCAGGGTTTCTCACCGGCTGGAACTACTGGTTCCTGTGGCTGGTGACCTGCGTTGCGGAAATCACTGCGGTGGCGGTGTACATGGGCATCTGGTTCCCGGATGTGCCGCGCTGGATCTGGGCCCTGGCGGCGTTGATCAGCATGGGCTCGATCAACCTGATCGCGGTCAAAGCCTTTGGCGAATTCGAATTCTGGTTCGCCCTGATCAAGATCGTCACCATCATCGCCATGGTGATCGGCGGCGTCGGCATCATTGCCTTCGGTTTCGGCAATGACGGCGTGGCGCTGGGCATTTCCAACCTGTGGGCGCACGGCGGTTTCATGCCCAACGGTGTTACCGGTGTGCTGATGTCGCTGCAAATGGTCATGTTCGCCTACCTCGGCGTCGAGATGATCGGCCTCACCGCCGGTGAAGCGAAGAACCCGCAAAAGACCATCCCCAACGCCATCGGCTCGGTGTTCTGGCGCATTCTGCTGTTTTACGTCGGCGCGTTGTTCGTGATTCTGTCGATCTATCCGTGGAACGAAATCGGCACTCAGGGCAGCCCGTTCGTGATGACCTTCGAGCGTCTGGGCATCAAGACCGCCGCCGGCATCATCAACTTCGTGGTGATTACTGCGGCGCTGTCGTCGTGCAATGGCGGCATTTTCAGCACCGGGCGCATGCTCTACAGCCTGGCGCAGAACGGCCAGGCCCCGGCCGGTTTCGCCAAGACCTCGACTAACGGTGTGCCACGCCGGGCGCTGCTGCTATCGATCGCGGTGTTGTTGCTGGGCGTAGTGCTCAACTATCTGGTGCCGGAAAAAGTCTTTGTCTGGGTCACCTCGATCGCCACCTTCGGCGCGATCTGGACCTGGGTGATGATCCTGCTGGCGCAACTGAAATTCCGCAAAGGCCTGAGCGCCAGCGAACGTGCCGGCCTCAAGTACAAGATGTGGCTGTATCCGGTCAGCTCGTACTTCGCACTGGCGTTTCTGGTGCTGGTGGTCGGTCTGATGGCGTACTTTCCCGATACCCGTGTGGCGCTGTATGTCGGGCCTGCGTTTCTGGTGTTGCTGACCGTGTTGTTCTACGTGTTCAAGCTGCAGCCGAATCAGGTTTCGCAAGACGCGGTGCGTTCGGTTTCGTAAGTTCAAACCGCTGAAAAAAACAAAGCCCCGGTCGCAAGATCGGGGCTTTTTTGGTTCGCGCGAGCTGATCGCCAGTCTTACGCCGCTACCACGTCCTGCGGCTCAAAACTGTCCGCCCGCGCCATCTGCCACATCCGCGAATAGAACTCGCCATTCACTTCGCCAGTAAGCAATTCCCCCGGTTTCAGAAACACATGCAGCTGCGAAAACAGTTTGATCTCGGTCGCCGACATGCGTCGCACCAGATGCTTGGCCGACAGTTGCGCCGGATGCTCAAGGCCCGCCGCCGCGAGCATTTCCGCCAGCGCTTTGAGCGTGCTGCGATGGAAGTTGTAGACGCGCTGGGCCTTGTCCGGTACCACCAGGGCGCGCTGGCGCAATGCGTCCTGCGTAGCAACACCGGTCGGGCATTTGTTGGTGTGGCACGACTGCGACTGGATGCAGCCGATGGCGAACATGAAGCCGCGCGCCGAGTTGGCCCAGTCGGCACCGATGGCCAGTACGCTGGCGATGTCGAAGGCGCTGACGATCTTGCCACTGGCGCCGAGTTTGATCTTGTCACGCAGGTTGAGGCCGACCAGCGTGTTGTGCACGAACAGCAGGCCTTCGCGCATCGGCACGCCGATGTGGTCGGTGAACTCGACAGGTGCCGCGCCAGTGCCGCCTTCCTTGCCATCGACGACGATGAAGTCGGGAAGGATGCCGGTTTCCAGCATGGCCTTGGCGATGCCCATGAACTCCCACGGATGGCCCAGACAGAACTTGAAGCCGACCGGTTTGCCACCGGACAGTTCGCGCAGTTGCTGGATGAACTGCATCATCTCGATCGGCGTGGAAAACGCACTGTGGCGCGACGGCGAAACGCAGTCCTCGCCCATCAGGATGCCGCGGGTTTCAGCGATTTCCCTGGTGACCTTGTGCTTGGGCAGGATACCGCCGTGGCCGGGTTTGGCGCCCTGGCTCATCTTGATTTCGATCATGCGCACTTGCGGATTCTGCGCCTGCACGGCGAAGCGCTCCGGGTCGAAACGGCCGTCGCTGGTGCGGCAGCCGAAATAGCCGCTGCCCAGTTCCCAGGTCAGATCACCACCGTGTTCGCGGTGATACGGGCTGATGCTGCCTTCGCCAGTGTCGTGGGCAAAGTTGCCGAGTTTCGCCCCTTGGTTCAGCGCGCGAATGGCGTTGGCACTGAGCGAGCCGAAGCTCATCGCCGAAATATTGAAGATCGACGCTGAATACGGCTGCGTGCACTGCGGCCCGCCGACAGTGACGCGGAAACCGTTCGGGTCACTCAACGGCGCCGGGCGCATCGAGTGGCCGATGAATTCGAAGCCGGACTGGTAAACGTCGATCAACGTGCCGAACGGTTTGTCGGCGGTTTCGTTTTTCGCTCGCGAGTACACCAGCGAACGCTGCGCGCGGGAGAAGGGCAGGGCGTCGCTGTCGGATTCGAGCAGGTACTGGCGAATTTCCGGGCGGATGCCTTCGACCAGATAACGGATGTTGCCCAGAATCGGATAATTGCGGCGCACTGCATGGCGCGTCTGCATCAGGTCGAACACGCCGAGCAGGCTCAGCACCCCAGTGACGGCAGTGATCGGCCACAGCCAGTCATGTTCGAGAAAGGGCAGGCTGGCGAGGGTGAACATCACACAGACGGCAAAGAAGGCGTAGCGGCTCAGCAAAGACAGGCTCATACGGTTTCCCTGGTTCGGACTCAGATTTGTGCAACTGCATGCATCCCTGTGGGAGCGAGCCTGCTCGCGAAGACGGCCAGACCAGCCAATATTGATGTCGGCCATGAGGGCCTCTTCGCGAGCAGGCTCGCTCCCACAAAAAGCGTTAATCACACTGTTTCAGGCGTTCTGCGCCTGCAGAAAAATCGAAAACAGCTCGGACTGGGATTTGATCCCCAGCTTGCTGTACATGTGTTTCTTATGGACTTTCACGGTTTCCACGGAGATTTCCAGCTTACGGGCGATTTCCTTGCTGGAACAACCGCTGAGCATCAAACGCCCGACATCCAGTTCGCGGGCGGTCAATTGTGCGCCCTTGAGCTGTTGCACCGAGGCTTCCAGTTGCACCCGCCAGTCGGCCTGCGCAGGTGCGGCGGCGAGGGCCACGGTTTCGTTGATTTCGTACGGCAGGCGCTGGCGCAACAGACCCAGCATCCAAGGCTGAATCAAAGACAGCAAAGCGATCTGTTCGCCAGTGAAACGTTTTTCACTGCCCAGCGACAGGCACAGCGTGCGCTCGCCCTCGAGCTGGCAATTGAACTGGATTTCGTCGGCCACCACATTCAGACGAAAGTATCGCTGGTAATACTCGGTCAGCTCGAAATGCTCCGGCGCGACTTCCGAGAGGCGATACAGGCCGGTGCGCGACTGCTCGCGGCAGGCGATGTAGAACGGATCGAGCAAGTACAGACCGCGCAGATAATCCTGGAACAGCGTGTCCGGGCTGCCATCCTCGCCGGGGCATTCGGCGAAGACTTGCGGGTGCTGATCGGCGCTGAACAGCAGCACTACCCAGCTATCGAAGGCCACGTACTGCTCGAGCAGACGCAGCAGTTGTGCCCAGAAATTGGGCTTGTCGAGCGCGTCGATCAGTTGCCCGACGGCGCGGTGCCAAGTGATGTCATTCAACGAAAGTGTCATCGATCTACCCCTATCGGGTTACCCCGGCCGCGTAATTCCCTGGCCGGTTGCTTGCTGCGCATACTGGCCCACAGACAGGCACCGGGCAATCTTTCCGGGCCGGGCCACATAACAAGGGATATCCATGAAAGTCCAACTCGCCCAACTGGCGGGCCGTGACAACGACACGGCTTACAACCTGCAACGCGCACTGGCGGCGATTGCAGCCTGCGCGTCCGACACGCAAATGCTCGTGTTCCCGGAAACCCACCTGATGGGCTTTCCCAATGCCGAGACCGTGGCGCGAATCGCCGAACCGCTCGACGGCCCGACCGTCAGCGCCGTGCTCGCAGCCGCGCGTGAGCGTGACATTGCGGTGGTGATCGGCATGGCCGAGAACGACAACGGCCGCTTCTACAACACCACGCTGCTGATCACCCCTCAAGGCATTGTCCTGAAATACCGCAAGACCCATCTGTGGGCGTCGGATCGCGGCGTGTTCGAAGCCGGCGACCGTTACGCCACTTGCGTGTGGAACGGCGTGCGCGTCGGCCTGCTGATCTGCTACGACATCGAGTTCCCGGAAACCGCCCGCGCGCTGGCGCAACTGGGCGTGGAATTGCTCATCGTCACCAACGGCAACATGGACCCGTACGGCCCGACCCACCGCACCGCGATCATGGCCCGCGCCCAGGAAAACCAGGCGTTTGCGCTGATGGTCAATCGTGTCGAGGCGGGGGATGACGGCCTGGTGTTTGCTGGCGGCAGCGCGCTGGTCGATCCGCTGGGTGCGCTGCTGTTCGAGGCCGGTCGTGAAGAAGGGCAGTTCAGCGTCGAGCTGGATTTCGCGCAGCTGGAGATTGCGCGCAAGGATTATCGCTATCTGGATGATCAGCGTCTGAAGTTGCCGGGAGAGGTGGTGGAGCAGGCTTGCGGTGTTCGCGAGTTGTTGATTCCACACCGATAACCGCTGCCCTCACCCTAGCCCTCTCCCCGAGGGAGAGGGGACTGACCGAGGTGAATGGAACACATGCGTCGCCCTGAAATACCGAGTCGAACTCAAGTTCTTCGAATCAGTAATCTCTGGTCGGACGCAGGATTTGAAACCCATGGAGATCGGCTCCCTTTCCCCCTCGCCCCCCTGGGGGAGAGGGCTGGGGTGAGGGGGAAAAGATCTTCAGTCGAACAAAAATAATCAGCAACACCCGAAACATTCGCCGAACCCGGCTCTGCCATAAATCCAATAACATTCGGAGTAAGTCGCCCATGGCTCGTTTGCAACGCACCCTTTCGCTAGGGTCGGTGGTGCTGTTCGGCATCGCCTACATGACGCCGATCATTGTCCTCGGCACCTTTGGCATCCTTGCCCAAGCCACCGCCGGTATGGTTCCGGCCGCCTATCTGGCAGCGCTGGTGGCGATGTTTTTCACCGCCATGAGTTACGGGCGCATGGCCGCTGCCTTTCCGGTGGCCGGTTCGGCTTACAGCTACGTGCGCAAGGCGATCAGCCCGAAACTCGGTTTCATTGCCGGCTGGGCCGTGTTGCTCGATTACCTGTTTCTGCCGATGGCGATCTGGCTGATCGGCGCCGCTTATCTGGCCTCGGCGTTCCCGTCGATCCCGCAATGGATCTGGGTGCTGGCGTTCATCGGCATCACCAGTGCGATCAACATCGTCGGCCTGAAACTGGCTAACGGCATCAACGCCTTGCTGATGCTGGTGCAGTTCCTCGTGCTGATCGCCTTCGTTGCGCTGTGCGTGCACTACATCGGTGGTGATGCGAATACGCCGCTGTGGTCGATCAAACCGTTCTTCAACGGCGACATGCAGATGCCGCTGATCATGAGCGGCGCGGCGATTGCCTGCTATTCATTCCTCGGCTTTGACGCAGTCAGCACCCTGACCGAAGAGACCCGCGATCCACGCCGCACCATTCCCCGGGCGATCATGCTGATCACCTTGATCGGCGGCCTGATCTTCGTCGGCGTCTCGTACTTCGTGCAGATCGCTCATCCGTCGTTGCAGTTCGACAGCGTCGACTCGGCAGCCTATGAAATTGCGCGCAACATCGGTGGCGACCTGTTCGTGTCGATCTTCCTGATCGGTCTGATCGTCGGCCAGTTCGCCTCGGGGCTGTCGGCGCAGGCCAGCGGTTCGCGACTGCTGTTCGCAATGGGTCGGGACGGCGTCTTGCCGAAGTCATTTTTCGGCAACTTGCATGCGCGCTTCGGCACCCCGGTCAACAGCATTCTGTTGTGCGCGGCGGTGGCGTTGCTGGCGCTGAAACTCGATGTGACCACCTCGACCTCGTTCATCAACTTCGGCGCGTTTCTGGCATTCAGCCTGGTGAATCTGTCGGTGATCTTCCATTACTGGATCGGCGGAGAGAAAAAGGGCCTGCGCGAGTTGTTGCTGTTTCTGATCTTCCCCTTCATCGGGCTGGTGGCTGATTTGTGGTTGATGGTTAGCCTTGATCATCTAGCGGTGTATCTGGGCCTGAGCTGGCTGGCGATTGGCGTGGTGTATCTGGCGGTGCTGACGGGCGGCTTCCGTCGCCAGCCACCGGAGATGGATTTTCAGGAAGCTGCCTGAAACGGCTTCACGCAGCGGGCCGACTCTGACGCATCGGCAACTCGACGCGAAAGGTCGTACCCACGCCCGGCTCGCTGCGTACCGAGATTTCTCCACCGTGTTTTTTAACGATGCCATAGGACAGCGACAGGCCGAGGCCGGTGCCCTGACCGACCGGTTTGGTGGTGAAAAACGGGTCGAAGATTTTCTGCAAGGTGTCCGGCGCAATGCCCGAGCCGGTGTCGGCGACCTCAACCCAGGCGATGTCTTGCTGCACACCGGTGCGCAAGGTGATGGTGCCACGCTCGGGCCCCATGGCCTGCGCGGCATTGACCACCAGGTTCATGATCACTTGATTGATTTGTGACGGCAGGCACTCGATGTCCGGTAACGGCTGGTAGTCCCTGATCACGTCGGCTTTGTACTTGAGTTCGCTGGCAACGATGTTCAGGGTCGACTCGATGCCTTGCTGCAAATTGGCCCACTGCCATTGTTGATTGTTATCGACGCGGGAAAAATCCTTCAGATCTTTGACGATCTGGCCGACCCGGCCGATGCCTTCCTTGGACTCGCGAATCAACAGCGGAACGTCCTCAAGGAGAAACTCCAGCTCGGTCTCTTCACGCAGACGCTGCAATCTGGCTGCCGCCTCGCTGTCGAGCCTTGGCAAGTAGCTCTGATACGCCTCGAGCAGGGTCAGCAGCTTTTTGAAATAGCCGTCGAGAGAACCGAGATTGGAGGAAATGAAGCCGATCGGGTTATTGATTTCGTGGGCGACGCCCGCAGCCATTTGCCCCAGTGAAGCAAGCTTTTCCGACTGCACCAATTGGCTTTCCAGTTGCTTGCGCTCATCGATTTCCCGTTGCAGTGCTTCGCTGGCCTGCTTGAATTCCAGGGTGCGCTGATCCACCAGATGTTCCAAATGGTGCATCTGCAATGAAGCCTTTTCGGTCATCTGCCATTTGGTCAGCAGGGTGTTGGCCATCTGCTGCACTTCGATGTTGTCGAAGGGCTTTTTCAGGATCAGCAAGCGGTCGTGCGCCTGCAGACGGTCCAGCAGTTCGTCCCAGGAATAGTCCGAATACGCGGTGCAGACCACGACCTGCAATTGCGGGTCGTGGTGCCAGAGGTGTTCGATGGTTTTTGCGCCGTCCCAGCCGTCGGGCATGCGCATGTCGACAAAGGCCAATGCGTACGGGCGCTGTTCCTGCGAGGCCTGGATCAGCTTGCCCAGACCCTCCTCGCCACCGTAGGCCGAATCCAGCTCCAGCAACGGGCGCAGGGGACGTGCCTGCGCCCCGAACAGTGCGGCCTCCATTTCGTCCAGTTCAACCGATTGCGCCGTGACTGGCGTGAGGATCTTGCGAAAGTCTTCATGAATCGACGGCATATCGTCGATCAGCAGAATGCGGCGGTTCGACAATTCGCTCATGCGTGCTCCGTTACGGTAATCAGCGGTATCTGCAAGGTGAACAGCGCGCCCTTGCCCGGTCCGTCGCTATGGGCGGTGAGGTGGCCGTTCATCTCGATCGCGGCAAGGGCACAACTGTGCAGGCCGAAGCCGTGGCCTTCCTTGCGGGTGGTGAATCCGTGGGCAAAGATCCGCGTCATGTTTTGCGCGGCGATGCCCTCGCCATCGTCCTTGACGCTGATCTGCAAAATGCTGTCATCGACAGTTTTCACCGCCAGAGTCATGGTTCGCGGGCGGTTGCTGAGGTCGGACATTGCGTACTTCGCATTGCTGATCAGGTTGATCAGGATCAGCAGCAGGCGGTGTTTGTCGCCCATCACTTGCGGTACGTCGGCGTACTCCCTGACCACCGTGACGTGGTGTCGGGTCAGGGCACCGGCGTTCATGCGCAAGGCATCTTCGAGCAACTCGTCGATGAACAGCGGCTCGGTCATGCTGCTGGCGCCGGCATAGGATTGCTGGGTGGCGACGATGTCCTTGATGTGGTCGACGCTTTTGCTCATTTGCGTCAGCTCATCGGCCATTTCCTGTTGTTCCTGAGCAATCGCAGCGACCAGTTGGTTGAGGTAGGCGGGAAGCAATTTGCCTTTGGCGTCTTCGCGCAAGAATACGCCGAGGTCGTCCGGGTGCTCGTTGATCAACTGCATCGCCTTGGCCAGACCCTGGGTCTTGCTGTTACGCAATTTGCGCGCAATCAGATCGGAAGAAATATTGACGCTGTTGAGCACGTTGCCGACGTTGTGCAGGACGTTGGTGGCGATTTCCGCCATGCCCGCCTGGCGTGCGGCATCGAGCAGTTCGCTCTGCGCGTTTTTCAACTCGCGGGTGCGTTCATCGACCCGCTGCTCCAGTACATCGTTGGCGGTCTGCAGCGCCGCATTGACCCGGTTGATTTCGGCAAAACTGCCGATCAGGCGGATCGTCAGGCCAACCAGCGACAGCACCAGCAACACCGAAAACAGCAACATGTAGAAATGGTATTGGCGGTCGATCCTGTCGGCCCGCTGCTGATCGCGATCGAGCAGGGTGGTCATGGTGTCCAGACGTTCGGCCACGGGGATCGCTTCGATGCTTTCGAGCAATTGATTGACCTGCGGCTGTTCGCGCGCAATCAGAGCAATGTGATTGCTCAGAATCCTGATCGGTGCCTGGAATTCTTCCGGCAACCGTTGTGCATTGACCGCAAGTTTGTTCAGCCCCACCTCGATTTCAGCGGCGCGCTCGGCGCTGGTGACCTGGGCAAATTCCAGTGCACTGAGCAGCAGGTCGTAGGTGTCGGTGGTGATGTTCTGCAACTGCGATTTGTCGAAGTCGGGCAGGTTGGCCAGTTGCTGCTGAATGTCATCCTCGGCGGTTGGCAGGAACGCCAGCGAATTGCGCAGCAAGGCATTGTGGGATTTGAACTGCTCGACCAGCCGGGATTTCTCTTTCATCGCCTGCAGATAATCCACATGCGCCTGGTGCCACTGCGCCGCTTCATTGCGCCCGTGCCCCGATTCGATGTCGGTAAAACGCACCCAGAGCTGGTTCATCGCGTTCATTGGCGAGACCAGCGGGTCGTAATTGTGCGAGATCGCCACCCTGGCCTTGAGGATCTCGTTTTCCCACAGCGAATCCTGCTGTTTGATCTGCCGGATCAGGTCCCGTGACTCGGTGTATGTCATCGTCTGGTCGGAGCTGGATTTGAAGTACAGAAACAACAGCACCGAAGCCAGCGCGAATGCGATCAACGACAAGAGCAGCAGGCTGCGGCGCCGCGAAATGTTCATCATGGCTTGCCCTCCCACTGGCCGGTCAGGGTCTTGAGAAACTGGATGATCAGGGTTTTGTCTTCGTCGCTCGGCATGCGCCCCAGCTGGTACTGGAACATGATGTCCACCGCCTGTTCGAGGCTCGCCGCCGAGCCGTCGTGGAAGTACGGCGCCGTCACGGCGACGTTGCGCAGGCTGGGGACCTTGAACACCGCACGGTCAGCTTCGTCGCCGGTAACATTGAAGCGCCCCAGGTCGGCCTCCGTCGCCTGGCCGCGATCGGCAATGTAGTCGCCGAACACCCCGAATTTCTGGAACATGTTGCCGCCAATGTTCACCCCCTGATGGCAGGCAATGCAGCCGTATTCCTTGAACCGTTGGTAGCCTTGTTTTTCTTCGTAGCTGAGGATGGCGGTATCGCCCAGCAGGTACTGATCGAATCTGGAGCCGGGGGTCAACAGGGTGCGCTCGAAGGCTGCGAGCGCCCGCTGAACATTGACCTTGGTCAAACCGTCCGGGTAGATCGCGGAGAAGCTGCGACGGTAATCGGCGTCCTCTCCGATGCGTTTGACGACCGTGTCCCAGTCGCTGCCCATTTCATGAGGGCTGGTGATGACCACATCGCTCTGCTCTTCGAGCGTCTCGACGCGGCCATCCCAGAATTGGCGAAAGTTCAGGCTGGCGTTGAACACCGTGGGCGTATTGATCGCCACCGGCTTGCCGTCGAACCCCAAGGACAGCGCGCGGTTGTCGGCACCGTTCTTGTCCAGTTGATGGCAGCTGGCGCAGGACAGGGTGTTATTTACCGACAACCTGGGATCGTGGAACAGTTGCCGCCCCAGAGCCACGCGCCCGGCATCCTGGTGGGGTATCCCCGGCAGTGGTTTGAGCGGCTCGTTCAGCGGTTCGGCGATAGCGCCGCCGCACAGCAGCAGCGTCAGTACCAGGCGCAGAAAAGCTGTTGGCAGGTTCACAGGGTGCTACCGCACAAGGCTGTGTTCATGCCGAGCTGCCTGGGTTTTCGTACGCAATTTTCGTCGAGAGCATCCCTTTCCCTCATTCCCCGGGTTTGTCGGCAGCCGTGACCGCTGATCGTATTGAGAGTAGTCGGCCGTTCGTCAGTTTGCCTGCGCAGCCCGGCAGAAGTTTAGTGTGAGCAATCGGCAAAATCATCTAGCCTTCATGGCAGATGCGGATCGGTGCGGGGGCAGAGCGCCGCATCGTTCACGTTCACTGTTGCGCTTGAGGCCATCCCATGGAAGAACAATCTACTGCGCCCAGTCAGCGCTCCAGAGTGCTGCTGGTCGACGACGAGGAATCGATTCTCAATAGCCTGCGCCGCCTGCTGCGCAGCCAACCCTATGACGTTCTGCTGGCCACCAGCGGTGCCCAGGCGCTGGACCTGCTGGCGCAGCAACCGGTGGATCTGGTGATAAGCGATGCGCGCATGCCCGGTATGGACGGCGCGACGTTGCTGGCCCAGGTGCGCGAACGGCATCCGGGCACTCTGCGGATCATGCTCACCGGGTACGCCGACCCGAGCGCCATCATCAAGGCAATCAATGACGGGCAGATCCATCGTTACATCAGCAAGCCGTGGAACGACGAAGAGCTGCTGGTGATCTTGCGTCAGGCGCTGGAGCATCAGCATTCGGAACGCGAACGGCAGCGCCTGGAGCAGCTTGCCCGGGCGCAGAACGCGCAACTGAAACAGCTCAACAGCGCGCTGGAAAAACACGTCGCGGCGCGGACCGCCGAGTTGCAGCAGACCGCCGACATGCTTGACCTGGCGTACGAGGAACTCAAACACAGCTATGTCACCGGCACAGAGGTGTTCTCGCTGCTGGCGAACCTGCGCTTGCCTCCGGCCAAGCAGACCAACCGGCAGATCATCGAACTGGTGCGCGGCTACAGCAAGGTCCATGGCCTCGATGAAGCGTCCAGTCGTGACCTGACCATGGCCGCCGCGCTGTACAACATCGGTAAACTGAGCTGGCCGGACTCGATGATGGTCACGCCGTCGGATCTGCTGCATTCCGCCGAGCGCGAGCGTTATCGCGGCTATCCGAAGCAGAGCGAATCGCTGTTGATGACCCTCGATCCGATGAAAGATGCCGCCCGGTTGATCCTGCATCATCAGGAACACTGGGATGGCAGTGGCTTTCCCGACCGGCTCAAGGGCGAGGCGATCCCGTTTGGCTCGCGGCTGCTCAAGCTGGCGGTGGATTTCGTCGAACTGCAACGCGGGTTGATTCTCGAACGCCAGATGAACAACGACGAAGCGCTGCTCTACCTGCGTCAGTACAGTGGCCGGCTCTACGATCCGCAGCTGGTCGAGGCGTTCATCGAGGTCTGTGCGACGTTGCTCAACGATATCGCCCTGATCGATCCGCAGGTCAAAGTGTTGAGCACCCGCGAGCTGGTCGCCGGCATGCTCCTGGCGCGCAATCTCAACGCCGATAACGGCATGCTTCTGCTCAACACCGGCAAGGTACTGAGCGGCCCGCTGATCGAAAAACTGATTGCCTTCGAAGCCATGGAAGGCGGCAAGTACCGGGTCTTCGTCAAAGAGCCCGAGGAGCCAGCGGCCGCGCTCCAGGTGCAGGGCGAACGGGCATGACGGCAGGGGGGCGGACATGGGATCCTTGGGTTTTTGCCTCAGGGATTTTTCTCGCTCATGCCGCTGACTTCTCACGCTTCGCCCCGCACTCTCCATATCGCCGCTGCGCTGTTGCTCAACCCGCAAGGCCAGACCCTGCTGGTGCGCAAGCGCGGCACCACGGCGTTCATGCAACCGGGCGGCAAGATCGAGGCCCATGAGCTGCCGATTCACGCCCTTGCCCGGGAGCTGGAAGAAGAATTGGGTCTGCAGATCGATCCGACGCAGGCGATTTTCCTCAACAGCTTCTCCGCTCCTGCCGCCAACGAGCCGGGCTTCGTCGTGCATGCGGAAATTTTTCAACTGACCGTCGATACTGAAGTCTGCCCGGCGGCGGAAATCGAGGAAGTCATCTGGGTCGATCCGGCCACTGATCCGGCGCTCGAGCTGGCGCCATTGACACGCGAGCACATCCTGCCGTTTTATCGCCGTTCACTGACTGCACTCGCCTGATCATTCCCGCAAAGGACTTTGCCATGATCCCGCTGCAAGACTTGCTGATATTCGCCGCCGCCGCATTGCTGATGGTGCTGACGCCGGGGCCGAACATGATCTACCTGATCTCGCGTTCGATCTGTCAGGGGCGCCGCGCCGGAGTGACCTCATTGCTCGGCGTGGTCGGCGGGTTCTTTGTGCACATGTTCGCCGCGGCGGCCGGTTTGACAGCGGTATTTCTTGCCGTGCCGATGGCTTATGAAGTGTTGAAATGGGCCGGTGCGCTGTATTTGCTGTGGCTGGCCTGGCAGGCGCTGAAACCCGGTGCGCGTTCACCGTTCGAAGCTCAGCAACTGCCGCCGGACTCGGCGCGCAAACTGATCACCATGGGCTTTCTGACCAGCGCGCTGAACCCGAAAATCGCCGTGTTCTACCTCTCGGTGTTCCCGCAATTCATCAGCCCCGAACACGGCTCGGTGTTCACCCAAAGCATCATCCTCGGCCTGACCCAGATCAGCGTCAGTTTTTCCGTCAACTTGCTGATCGCGCTCTTCGCTGCGGGCATCGCCTCGTGGTTCGTGCGCAACCCGACCTGGCTGGCGTTGCAGCGGTACTTCATGGGCCTGGTGCTCGGCGGCCTTGCCGTACGGCTGATGTTCGAACAACGGCGGGCCGCCTGAGGTGTGGATCGAACGGCTGGATGCCAGCCACGCCCTGGTTTACCGCGAGCTGATGCTCGAAGCCTACGACCGTCACCCGCAGGCGTTCACCTCAAGCGTGCGTGAGCGCGCGGTGATGCCGTTGAGCTGGTGGGAAGGGCGCCTGACCAGCAAGCTCGACGTGGTGTCGGGGGCGTTCGACGCCGGGACATTGGCCGGGATTGTCGGCCTGGCTTTCGAACCGCGTGAGAAGGCGCGGCACAAGGCCACGCTGTTCGGCATGTACGTCTCAGCGGATTATCGTCGGCAGGGGCTGGGCTTTGATCTGGTCCAGGCGGCTTTGGCCGAAGCGCAAAAGCATCCGGCGCTGAAACTGCTCCAGCTCACCGTCACCGCTGGCAACGACGCGGCTTTTCAGCTGTATCAGCGTTGCGGCTTCATCCAGTACGGCCTCGAACCGCTGGCGGTCCGGGTGGGCGAAGACTACTTCGACAAGATCCACATGTGGCGCGAGCTCTGACCCACCACGACAATCCTTGTGGGAGCGAGCCTGCTCGCGAAGGCGTCCGTCCAGCCAACATCATCGCTGAATCATCCACCGCTTTCGCGAGCAGGCTCGCTCCCACAGGGGGACCTCTTGCTCTGAAGAATCAGCGTACGGCACTGACGCCATCCAGGGTCGAAAACGAAGTGTCCTTCGCAGTGAGCAGGAAGTCGCGCATATACGGCGCATCCAGCATGTCCGTGCGAATCGCCGCATACAGCGTCGCGAACAAACCTTTTTCCCCCAGCCGTTTGCCCTTCACATAACCACGCGAGCTGTATTCATGCAGCGCCCAGTGCGGCATGCCACAGACGCCACGGCCGCTGGCGACCAGTTGCATCATCATCACGGTCAGCTCGGAAGTGCGCACCTGCGCCGGTTCAATGTCGGCCGGCTCCAGAAAGCGCGTAAAGATGTCCAGACGATCGCGTTCCACCGGGTAGGTGATCAGCGTTTCCGTCAGCAAGTCCTCAGGAACGATATACGGCTTGCTCGCCAGTGCATGCTGATTGGCTACCGCGAGCATGGCTTCGTAAGTGAACAGCGGCACGTAAGTGATGCCGGCAATCTCCAGCGGATCGGAGGTCACCACCAGATCCAGATCGCCGCGCGCCAGTGCCGGTAGCGGGGCGAAAGCGAAGCCCGAGGCAAGGTCCAGCTCGACCTCCGGCCAGGCATCGCGAAACTGGTCGATGGTCGGCATCAGCCACTGGAAGCAGCTGTGGCATTCGATGGCCATGTGCAGACGCCCGGCGGTGCCACCGGCCAGACGAGCGATGTCCCGTTCAGCGGCGCGCAGCAGCGGCAGGGTGGCATCGGCCAGTTGCAGCAGGCGCAAACCGGCGCTGGTGAAGCGCACCGGTTTGGTCTTGCGCACGAACAGTTGCATGCCCATGCGCTCTTCGAGCTCTTTGAACTGGTGCGACAGGGCTGACTGCGTCAGATGCAGGCGGTCAGCGGCATCGACGAGGCTGTCGGCTTCGCGCAAGGCGTGCAGGGTTTTCAAGTGACGGATTTCGAGCACCGATGAAGCTCCATGAGTAACTTTTGTGTTAAATCGATTGTCGTTGAGTTTCTCTCATGTCTGCCTGATTGTCGATCTGTCCTGGGGCAGACTCGCAGCCGGATTCCGCCGACCGTCATGACTGACGCTCAAGGAAATCCGGCAGTCGCCTAAAGATCTTCGAAGTGGTGCAGGGCCACCGATTGCTTGCCGATTTTCGAATAGGGCAGCGTGGCGTCATCGGCGTGCGTGAGGAAACGGTGCTGCGGCAGTTTCAAATGGGCGGTTTCAAACCGCCTGAAGACCGGCACAGCGGTGCGGTAATGGAAGTGCGCATACCACAGCAATTGTGCCGGTTGGGCGGTGATGTTCCATATCTCGTATTCCTGCAGGTAGTCGGGATTATCGTCATGCCGGCCCAGATACCTGATCGGTTGCGTTCTGCGAATCTCCACGGCGCCCTGACCGATCAGGTCATCGAGCATGCCATCGGTGGGCTTCTGGCTGGCCAATGAGCTCTGCGTGCGGAGGCTACGGCCGGCAGCCGTCAACTCGGTGGCTTTGTCACGCAGGGTCTGGATGAGGGGATGCTGCGCAGACCTGGCGGCGATAGCGTCGGCGCGGGTGCCGAGTTCACTGGCATGAGTGTCCATCATGTGCTGCAGGTCGACCGGTAACATGCCTCTGTCGGCGTTGCGTTGCACCGCATTCTGGTAGGCAGGAACCCGGTCGAGGCGACGCCGCGCCTCAGCGACCAGTGCGCCAAGGTCCACTTGTGGCGCCCGTGGCTGAGCCTGAGGCAGGCTGACCTGGCGCGAACGGCCGTCAGGCCCTTCTTCCCAGACTTGCATTTCACCCTCCCGCTGGTGTCGCTCATACACGCGGCGCTGGGCGCGGGTATCAAATCTTTCGGTGCCGTACAGCAGATTGCCCTCAGCCGTCACGAATACGCGCTGGACCGGCTGGCCAGGCGTTTTCGGCACAGGCGGCTCGATCACGCCTCTGCGGGCCAGACTGGCCATTTGTTCGATGTTGTCGAGCAACGGTTCGATGTCGTCCAGATGAAGATGTTCCGGGTAGTCGCTCATCAAGATGGTCATTTGCCGGCGCAACCGGCTGTAGGCGTCCACGCAGTGCTGCAGCATCCGGGTACGATTTTGCGCGCTGGTACGCAACGCGGGCAGGTCGTACTGGGTGGTCATGGCTTCTTTGACGTCCTTCCAGAGCTGGGCTGTCCGCTCACGGAAATAAATCCACGAAACGTCATCGGTGTAGCGGTGGTCCAGGACCAGATCGAGCTGCATGTAGGTTTTGTGATAGAGCAGGTGAGCATTGCTGTGTCGGCGGTTGATCAGGGCAACATTTTTTGCCAGCTCGGTTTTATCGGCTTTCACGGTAATGCGTTCGTACCATTGATTGAGCTGGTTGCGAATGTCTTCCAGCATCTCCATTTTTTTCACGTAGTCGATCTGCAACTGGCGAATTTCTGCGAGCAACGCCAACCGTCGCGACGGTGCATCCGCCGGCAAGGCGTTCACGCTCAGGCTCAATCGCTGGATCTTTTCCAGCACCGTGAAAGTGGCTGAGGACACTTGGGCCGAGCGCATGCCGTATCGACTGGTCAGACGCAACGCGACGGAGCTTTGCACCCGGCTCACCGATGCCTGTTTGTTGCCGTTGGTGAGCGGCTTCAACTCGGTCAGCACCTCATAGCGTTGCGTGGCCATGCGGATATCTTCCAGGCACGCAGCTTCGGCTGCCGGCAGCAGGGCGGGCTGATCGGCGCGGCGGGCGTTCTGGAATGCCAGAATCGCCGTCTTGTTCGCCTCCAGCCGGGCATCGATTGCGCGCGCCAGACGCTCGGTTTCCATCGTCAGTTGCTGGTGCCGGCGCAAGCTGCGGTCACTCCACCAGCGCGGTAAACGCTGGCGGATGACCGGTGGCCAGTACGGGTCCAGTGCATTGGCCAGATGCCCCGCCACGTTACCGCCACCGAGCAGGCCGCCTTCCAGCGCGGTTCCATGAACACCGAACCAGGTGTCCCATTGGCCGCTTTCGTCCAGGGCAATGGGTTGCTTGTAGGTCTTGCGCGAGTTGCCGGACAGACGCCAGATGCGTGAACCCTGGCCCAGCTCCACTTGATAGAAGCGGCCCTGGCGCTCGATGAAATCGCCCTCGGCATGTCGATAGATGCCGCGATAAAGGCCGTGAGTTGTCGGCTCGATCCCTGCCAGCGACAGCGGCTTTTCATAATCGTAATCCTGGAAACGCGCCAGCACCTGCCGGGCATTGCGCTGCGTCTTGCCGTGCAATGCCGCAACGTTGCCGAGCAGGCTACGCAGTTGACGGGTCCTGGTCAGTGCGCGAGTGGTGCGCGAAAGACTCGAGGCCACCGCTTCGCCTGGCAGGAAGTCCATGAGCGCGTCGATCAATGACAGAAACATCGACTGCAGTTCGGCCACTGCGTCAGCCACATCACCGCGCAGAAACGCCGCAGCGGCCTGATTGGCGGCACTCCAGGCATCATGCAGCGCGAGGACGGTCCCCACAAACGGGACCATCCCCAATGCCATTTTCAGATAGTTGAACGCGCGCGGGCCTTTGAGTGCGTATCGCTGGAAGAACAGTTCATCGTTGGAGCGCGAGGTGCCGCGATGGGCTTCGATCAAGCGGCCCTGGTGGGTATCGAGCAAGTGTGCGGCCAGCGAAGTGCTCGCCGGCCAGCGCGCGCCAGCTTCAATGATAGCGTCGAAGTTTTTCGTCACCGCCTCGCCGATGCGGCCGACATGTGCCCTGATATCGCCTTGTAGCGCCTTGCCCGCCAGGTATTCGATCCACCGGTCATTCCCGCACAGGATGAAAAGCCCTTTGCGCGCGGCTTCGAGACTGTCGTAACGGCGCAGATACTGCTGATCGGGACTGTCGGGCAGGTACAGCAAAGTGGTGCCGCTGATCTGCTCCTCGATGAAGGTCAAGCCCGACAAGGTGACCGGCCCTTCGCGCGGCGTATCCTTGCCACCGCTTTTCAGGGATACCGGTCGCAGAACGATGCGCTTGCCATGGGCGAGCCAGGCGTCTGCGGTGTCGGCGTCGATTGCGGTGTTCAGCAGCTCTGCCTCATCCGGACCGAGGTGTTTTTGCAGCCGCGCGTTTTCGCTTTGTATCTTGAGCATCA
The DNA here is from genome assembly GCF_036283065.1 of Pseudomonas moraviensis subsp. stanleyae. Classification (GTDB taxonomy): domain Bacteria; phylum Pseudomonadota; class Gammaproteobacteria; order Pseudomonadales; family Pseudomonadaceae; genus Aquipseudomonas; species Aquipseudomonas stanleyae. The sequence continues at coordinate 248,178 of NZ_JAADJI010000004.1, read as the reverse complement.
GCCGCCAGGGTTCGATCAGGCTTTCGCGTCGATGTTGCCTGACGAACAGCGATTCGCTGGCCGATCCATGGAAAGCCTCGTGGATTTTTCGTTCATAGGCGGCGGGCAGGTCCAGCGCCGGCAGGACTTTACGCAGGTAGGTCAGATTGATGCCGTTGAGCAGGCGAATGCGATCGCGTGGCAGCGCGGCGGTGATTTCCAGGCGCATGAAGATCAAGCGCTGCGACAGTGCGTCGTTGAGCACGGACGGGACATTGTCGATATTCAGCTGAGCGAGTTCTTCCAGGGACATTTTGCTGCGAGTGGGGCCAGGCACGATGACAGTGGTCTTGCGCGGTCCGGCCGGCCCGGCCACTGCAACGGTTTCGGTTTTGGTCGTATCGGGCAATTCGACCTGAACGCAAAAGTGTCCGTTGATAGCGAAGTCCTTGCGCAGCCGGGCATGCAGATGCTTGCGCGTGAAATCGTCGCGGGGCGACAGCGCTCGGGACATGAGTGCGTGGCTGTTATCCATCGCGTGAAGGTAGGCCTTGATGCGCTGTTTGAGCCTGCTTCGCGCCGTTTTGTCCAACTGCGTCAGCCAGTCCGGCAAATGAGCGGCGAGGGTGGCACTGCGCTCCTGTTCGCGGACATGCGCGAACGACAGGCTTCGGGCAGCATTGACCGGCACCTGCACGCTGGCGAGGCAACTGTGTCGCAGAATTTCCATGGCGTCGGCTTGCTCCGGTTTGCCACGCATCCCTGCGGCGGTGCTTTCGAAGTCGGAAATCAATGCGTCGAGGGACTGATACAGAGGATCGGTGACCACCGGGTTCAGGCGCAGGGACAGGTGCATGTCGTTGTCCGCAATCCTGAACACCTCACGCGCGAGCGCCGGGTGATCGGCGAAGCGTTGCAGTCCGCCACCTGCGCCCGGGCAGTACAGCAACAGGCTGGAGCCGGGGCTGGCGCCGGACAGTGTGGCTTTGCGGGCGAACACCAGCGCGCCTTTGAGCGTTGCGCTTTTGACAGTGGTGATAGCGCTGGCGGTTTCGGTTATCGATAACGTCAGACTGGCGGCGCCGAAGTCCCCGGCGCGATCGGCAGCGACCGGTGTATCCAGCACGGCCTTGAGCAGTTCATGTTCAGTGTCGGAGATCAGCCCCAGCATTGCCTGCAGGCGGGCTTCGGCGAACAAGCCGTCTCTGTGCGCCTGATAAATGCCGGTAAATGCCGTGTTGAAGGTAACCAGATCAAAGGCGCGTTCTCGGTACAGCAACGATCTGGCGGCGATGTCGCAGGCCTGCTCAGCGTTTTCCAGGGTCTTGATTGCCTCTTCGCACTGGCGGTATCGGCTGGCGTCCGGGTCGTTGGCCTGCATCCGTTCGAGTGCTTCGCGCTCGCGCTTGAGCGCGGCGTGCCGCACGCTCAGTGGAATACCGGCAGACAGACTGCCGAAGAGCGGGGTTTCGGCACTTTCGCTGTCCTGTCTGGCGACGGCCATTCTCGCCGGTGCCGCTACGATGATTACGTTACTGCGCTGACGATCGATCAGTTCCACCTGTGCCAACGCATGCGCACCCCATTCCCGCAGGCCGGGTTTGCCTCTGTTGGTGGTGTGCAAAGCGTGCACCTGAGCATGGTGCCTGTCGGCGAACAAGTCGCTTGCCCCGGTGATCATTGGCGCGGTCGCTGCGGTGTAATCGAAGCGCAGGATTTCGCGCGCAAGACCGGTGGGAATCTGCACCTCGCTGGCCAGCCATGTTTCCATTTGTGCCCGGTTTTCAAAGGCTCGGATGCCCTCGGGGCCGCTGGGCAGATACACCAGCGGGCGTGCTGTCGACCGCTCACCCGTGCTGATCACCCATGCCCCGGGCAGCTTGACCCTGCTGTGATTGCTCAGCACCAGCGCCGGTTTCTCGGTGTGCAGGGGGCGGCCCTTGAACGACAACGAGCCGGAACCCGCATCGACAACCTGTTGCAGGCAGGCAAGCTGCTCTGTGCTGATGATCTGTCTGGCGAAAGCTGCCTCAGCGGTCGCTTCGAAGTGCATGCGATAAAGTTCGGTAGCGCGCGTGCGTCGCGACACGGCGGTCTGTGGGGCACGGGCCTCCCAGAATTCGGCCCAGGCCGTGGCATGCGCTTTTTGTAGATCGAGCGCTTTCAGTTTTTCCAGCATTTGCAGTGGTTTCAAGGCATGCAGCGGGTGGTCGCGGCTCAGACCGCTGACATGGCAGCGCTGATCCAGAGTGGTCTCCAGTTCGGGGTGCTGAACGACAAAAGCGCAGGCCTGGGTGAGGCTGACAAAGTGTTCGGCTTGCGTGTGCGTGGCCGCAAAGCGCAAACCGCTGGTTTCACCATCGAGTTGCAGGTGCTGTCTTAGTGACTGGTTGATCGTGTCGCGCAGGGCAGGGCTGGTTGCGAACAACCTGCGCAAGCCTTCGCTACTGTCACGCCAGCGTCTATTGGCTTGTAACAACAAACTCTGATCGATGGTTTTCGCCAATGGCATGGACGGCGCAAGCGACTGCGGCGTAAACGGCGGCACATCAAGGGGCAGGGGATCGAGCATGGTGACTGACTCGCAGGGGGGAGCGGGGCATCCGCTCCGGTGCGGGTCATTCAACAGAAAACGCGCCGGAACCTGGCGGTACATAGTTATGGTTCGCCGCGGACAGATGACCGCTCGGCACTCTTCATCAAACTGTCATGCAAGTGTGGCAGCGCGCTCGCACGAACTTCATCAGACTCGCGATCTACTGGGGTGCTGCGTTTTGGTGTTTTTCATGTTCAAGAGATTCTTTTCAGTCGCGGCCGCGTTGGCCGCGCTTTTGTTCGGGGCCGGCTCGTTTGCAGCAGGGCGCTGTGATGTCAACGTGCCGACCGAGCACGCCGAGCTGGCACAGGTCAGCCTCGCCTATCAAAGTATCGGCCGGGCTTCGGACCCGGCGCTGTTGCTGGTCATGGGCCTGGGCGGGCAGTTGATCCACTGGCCGGACGAAGTGGTGGTCGCGCTGTGTCAGCAGGGTTTCCGGGTGATCCGTTATGACAATCGCGACGTCGGCCTGTCGACCTGGCGGCAGGCGCCGATCGAGGCCAATCTGACCTTCGAAGTGCTGCGCTATAAACTCGGTCTGCCGGTTTCGGCACCGTACAGCCTGACTGACATGGCCGGCGATGCGCTGGGTTTGATGACCGCGTTGAAGGTCGAACAATTTCATGTGCTCGGCGCGAGCATGGGCGGGATGATCGCCCAGCACATGGCGGCCATGGCGCCGCAGCGGGTGGAAAGCCTGACTTTGATAATGACCACTTCCGGCGCTGAAGGCTTGCCAGCACCGAGTGCGGCGCTGGTGCAATTGCTCTCGCGGCGGGGCGCGCCGAACCGTGAAGTCGCGCTGGAACAACAAGCCGATCTGCTCGCTGCACTCGGTAGCCCGGCGGTGACTGATGATCGGCAAGCGCTATTGCAACAGGCGGCGGCATCCTACGACCGCGCGTTCAATCCCGAAGGCGTCAAACGGCAGATCATGGCGATCCTTGCCGAACCGAGCCGGGTGGCTTTGCTCAATCAACTGCGCGTACCGACACTGGTGGTGCACGGCACGGCCGATCCGCTGCTGCCAGTGATGCACGGCGTGCACCTGGCAGCGCACATCCAGGGCAGTCAGCTGAAACTGATTCCGGGACTGGCGCATCGCTTTCAGGAAGCGTTCAAGGAGCCGTTGCTGGCGGCGGTGCTGCCGTATTTGCAGGCGCATCGCGAGGACACTTCGCATTGGGCTCGGGTCGATCCGGCGGCGCAGAACAATCTGCTTTAACCGCGCCAGCATCCTGTCGCCAAAAAAATATCAATGTGCCACTATTGTTTGCCGCGTTGTTGCCGATAAGGGCAGGAACGTTTTCAGACATAGGGACTTGATCCATGATTTTTCGCGCTACACGTCAATGGGCCGCGCTGGCCCTGCTCGCGGTACTGACCCTGACCGGCTGTGCCCACGTACAACCGCCGGTGCCTCTGGACAAACAATTCTGGGATGCCAAGGAGCCGACCATCGGCGTGGCCATTACCGTCGTACCGTCGCCTGTGCTGGCGCTGACCGGCAATCAGGGCATCCTCGATTACGCCATCAATGCCGGCGTCAACAGCAAGCTCAGCGCCAATGTCGAGACCTGGCAGGTGCGTGACCTGGAAACCTTGCCCGACGCGATCGTCGCCAAACTGCAAGCCAAGGGCTACAAAGCCAAGCGCATCGATGAAAAGGTGGATCTGAAAACCTTCAAGGAAGTCGATTTCCGTGAAGGCTACATGACCAAGGACATGACGCCGATGAAGGTCGCCCACGGCATTGACCGTCTGTTGCTGGTGTCGATTTACGCCACTGGTGCGACGCGCAGCTACTACAGCGTCGTGCCCACCAGCGTGCCGATGGCCCAGGTTGGCGGCCAGGGCATGGTGATCGATCTGGCGGACAACAAACTCTTGTGGTACCAGCCATTCGCAGCTGTTCAAGCCGCGCAAGGTGAGTGGGACGAGCCGTCCTACACCAACCTGTCCAACGCGTTCTATCAAGCGATGGATAACAGCCGTCAGCAAATGATCGCCCCGTTCGCGCAATGAAACGTCTGGCCCTGACACTCGCGGCGATCTCCCTGCTGGCATTGCCTGGCTGTGCGCAGAAACCGGCACCCGAGGCCGGTTTCAAGGATCAGGCCGCTATCAGCTACGTGCAGGCGCACGGGCTGAAAGTGGACGTGCAACTGCCGGCGGAGTTTGTCGGCGCGAGTACGGTGATCGACAGCAAAGCGGCGGTGAACGCGGCGAATTCCAGTTACACGCTGGTTTCGAGCTCCGGCGCAGGCGCCGGGTTGGCGGGCATCCTGGTGGCCAGTCTGATCAACACGCAAATGGGTTCCGGTACATTGCAGCGCGATGCCGAAAAAGCCGCGCTGAACGAATCGCGGCCGCTGGCTGATCTGCTCGCTGGCGTGCCGTTGCAGGAGCGTTTGCAACAACGCTTCCAAGCGGCGTCGCAAGTGTCCGGATTCAAGCAGGGGGAGGGCGCGGTCACGGCACGGTTGCTGATCGAACCGAAGCTGATGCTGACCCCGGATCGCGGCAGTTTCGTGCTGGTCAATCAGGTGCAATTGCAGGATATCGCCGGCTCGCCGCTGTACCGCATGCGCATCGAAGTGGCCAGCCAGCCGATTCGTCGCTGCGGCAAGCAATGCATCGATGACGGCGCCCTCGACCTGGCGCAGGTCAGCGCTGTGCTGGATGAGTGCATTGATGAATCCATGCGCGTGTTGAGCGCCGATCTGATGCAACCGACGCCGCCGCCCGCCGCGCAGGAAACCCTGCGTTACGTGCTCGACGGCCAGCGGGTGGTCGAGCGCGGTTATCAACTGGCGCAGAACGGCAGCTACTGGCGCTACCGCAACCTCTACGGTGCGGTGAAATCAGTGCCGGTGCCGTTCGAGGATGCCTTGTCGTCCGCGCAACTGGCCAGAGTCTACGGCCGCTAGGGGGTGATGCGCGTGGGTTCAGGCATGCAGCCGGACCCACACGCTGACCAACACCGTCGCCGCCATCAACCACGCCACCGCAGCCACCGCCAGCGATGCTTCCAGACGCATGCGGTCGACCATCACATACAGCGTCGCCAGATAGACGAAATACGGAATGATCGACCACATGCCGAACACGATCGTGGTCTTCAGATCGTCAACCGAACGGCCCTTGCCGACGATGTAATGCGCAATCAGGGCAAAGGTCGGAAACAGCGGCACCAGGCCGGCGATGTAATAGTTCTTCGTCTTCGACAGTGCCGCGAGGATCAGCACCACTGCGGCGCCGATCGCCGCTTTCAGAATCAGATCCATCAGTGGCTCAACCCGTACTTTTTGACTTTGTCGAACAGCGTGGTCTTGGCCATGCCCAGTTCCTGGCTGGCCTGGGTCAGATTGCCGCCGCTGCGTTGCAAGGCGTCGACCAGCAGGTTGCGCTCGAACGCTTCCACCGCTTCGGCAAACGCCAGACCCTGGCCCGCGCTGGCCCCGGATTTCTTGAAGGCCGGCAGGCCGAGGGCGAAGCGTTCGGCGACGTTGCGCAGTTCGCGCACGTTGCCCGGCCAGTCGTGGCTCATCAGGTTCGACAGGGTCTGGTTGTCCAGCTCCGGCAGCGCGCGGTCGAAACGCAGGGCCGATTGCTGGGTGAAGTGTTCGAACAGTTGCAGGATGTCTTCGCGGCGCTCGCGCAGTGGCGGCAATTCCAGGGTCACGACGTTGAGGCGGTAGTACAGGTCGCTGCGAAACTCGCCGGCCTTGCTCGCTTCGTCGAGGTCGGATTTGGTCGCCGCAATCACCCGGCAATCCACCGCCACGCTCTGGTTCGAGCCGAGACGTTCGAGGGTGCGTTCCTGCAAGACGCGCAGCAATTTGATTTGCAACGGCAGCGGCATGCTTTCCACTTCGTCGAGGAACAGCGTGCCGCCGTCGGCGTGTTCGATCTTGCCGATGCGGCGTTTTCCGGCACCGGTGAAGGCATTGGCTTCGTGGCCGAAAATCTCGCTTTCAAAAAGGTTTTCCGGCAGACCGCCGCAGTTCAGCGCAACGAACTGTTTGCTGTGACGGCGACTGAAATCGTGCAGGCAACGGGCGACCAGTTCCTTGCCGGTGCCGGTCTCGCCCTCGATCAAGACGTTGGCCGAGGTGTCGGCGACGTTGGCAATCAGCTCGCGCAGGTTCTGCATCGCCGGTGAACGGCCGATGATCCGTCCTTCAAGGGAGTCGCGTTCAGCCAGTTGCCGACGCAACGATGACACTTCGCGGGCGAGGCTGCGTTGCTCCAGTGCCCGCCGCGCCACGTCCACCAGACGCTCCGGGGAGAACGGTTTTTCCATGAAATCGTAAGCGCCTTTCTGCATCGCGCCGACGGCCATGGAAATGTCGCCATGGCCGGTGATCAGCACCACCGGCAGGCTGCGGTCACGTTGCTTGAGGCGGGTGAGCAATTCCAGGCCATCGATGCCCGGCAGGCGGATGTCGCTGATGACGATGCCGGCGAAGTTGTCGCCGACCTGCGCCAGCGCTTCTTCGGCACTGCCGACGCCGATGCACGGAATGTCTTCGAGGGTCAGCGCCTGTTGGCAGCCGAGCAGCACATGGGGGTCGTCTTCGACAATCAGCACACTGAGTTCGGGGTTCATATTGGCTCGGCAGAAAGAGGGCTTACCAACGGTAAACTGAGGACGAAAGTGGTGCCACCGCCGGCCGGGTGTTCTACACCCAGATGCCCGCCGGTGGCAGCGGCGAGGCTGGCGGACAGGGTCAGGCCCAGTCCCAGGCCTTGCTCGCCGGGTTTGGTGGTGAAGAACGGTTCGAACAAATGCTTGCGCGCTTCGGCGTCGATGCCGTGGCCATTGTCGCGCACACGCAAGCGATACTTGCCGTTGAATTCTTCACCCTCCAGCCACAGTTGCGGCTGCGGTTGCGCGTGCATGGCGTCGAGGGCGTTGCCGATCAGGTTGACGAGGATCTGTTCGAGGCGGGTCTGATCGATCTGCAACTGCACATCGGCAAACTGCCGGTGAATCTGCAGCGGGGTGTTTTCCATACGCGCGCCGAGCACTTGCAACGCGGCATCGACGGCTTTGCCAAGACTGGCCTGACCCTTGTTGTCGCCACGCCGGGCAAACGAACGCAGGCTGGCGGTGATCCGGCCCATGCGGTCGATCAAATCATTGATAGTCTTGAGGTTGGTGCTGGCGACGTCGAGCTGGCCGCGCTCGAGAAAGCGCACGGTATTGCCCGACAGCGTGCGCATGGCGGCCAGCGGCTGGTTCAGTTCATGGGCAATACTCGTCGACATCTGGCCGATGGCGGCGAGTTTGCCGGCCTGCACCAGTTCGTCCTGGGCGCGGCGCAAGGTCTCCTCGGCCTGGCGGCGCTCGCGGATCTGACTCTTCAGGCGTTCGTTGCTGGCGCGCAGATCGGCGGTGCGTTCGGTAATCCGACGTTCGAGTTGGCTGTTGGCTTCCTGCAACGCTTCGCGGGCGGCGAGGCGGGTGGCGAGGACTTTGCGCCGCTCGTTCCAGGCGATCAACAGGAACGCGAACAGGGCAAACGCCACCGCCACCAGAATCCCTTGATTGATCGCCTCACGGCGCAGGTCCTGCAAAGGCGTGAGCAGGGTGAAGTTCCACGGCGTATCGCTCAACAGCCGCGTTTGCGCCAGATAACTGATGTCGTCTTCGTCGGGCTGCAATTCGCTGTTGGCCGGGAAGGTCAGTTTCTCCACGCCTTCGGCCAGGGTCTCGCGGGCCAGCGGTTGCAGTTCGTTGAGCGGGAACCAGTAGTACTGCAGGCTGCGAGCGAGTTTTTCCTTGACCTCGTCGCTCAGTGGAATTACCGATTTCAGCCGCCTGGCCGGGTCGCTGGAGAGAATGATGATGCCGTTCTCGTCGCTGACGAACGCTTCCAGACGCGCGCGTTGCCAGCGTTCTTCCATGGCTTCCAGGCGCACTTTGACCACCGCGACGCCGATGATCTTGCCGTGCTCTTCGAGGCCGTGGGCCAGGTAGTAACCGGGTTCGCCGTTGGTGCTGCCGATGCCGTAGAAACGCCCGGGCTGGCCGCGCACGGCGTCTTTGAAATAAGCGCGGAAGGACAGGTCTTCACCCAGATAACTGTCGACATCGCGCCAGTTGCTGGTGGCCATGACCCGGCCAGTGGTGTCCATCACGTAGATGGCGCGGCTGCGGCTGCGGCGGTTCAGGCCTTCGAGGTAATCGTTGACCGTCTGCCGGTGTTCCGGAGTCGGGTCGGCCAGTAACTGCGGCACACTGGTTTCGAGTTCCAGCAGGCTGGGCAGGTAGGTGTACTTGCTGATTTCACTTTCGACTGCGCGGGCGTGCAGTTCCAGCTGACGCTGGCCGTTCTCGCCGAGGCTGCGGATGCCGAAGTGTTCACTGGTCCAGAAACCGATGAAACCCAGTCCGACCATCAGGGCGATGATCAGCGGCGGCAGGAACAGATGACGGATCAGACGGGGCTTCACGGCAAGTGATGGCTCTGCAGCGCGATAAAGAGTGGGGTCGCATTTCATCACAGATGCCTTGGGTCAACCAGCGCTGCCGCGGACGACGCACTGGTTTGGTCGAGCCTGGAACCTGTGGCGAGGGAGCTTGCTCCCGCTCGGCTGCGAAGCAGTCGTAAACGCTGCGAATGCGTTGTGTCGGATACAACGCAATTTGCAGGTTTTGGGGCCGCTGCGCGATCCAGCGGGAGCAAGCTCCCTCGCCACAAAGGGCAGATCGGTGGTGCTGTCAGTGCTGCAGGATTTTCTCGAGGAAGTGCTGCGCGCGTTCGGAGCGGGCGCTGATGTCGCCGAAGAATTCCTCTTTCGGGCAGTCTTCGATGATCTTGCCCTGGTCCATGAAGATCACCCGATCAGCCACTTTGCGGGCGAAGCCCATTTCGTGGGTCACGCACATCATCGTCATGCCTTCGTGAGCCAGTTGCACCATCACGTCGAGCACTTCGTTGACCATTTCCGGGTCGAGCGCCGAAGTCGGTTCGTCGAACAGCATGACGATCGGGTCCATCGCCAGCGCACGGGCAATCGCCACACGCTGTTGCTGACCACCGGACAGTTGCCCCGGATGCTTGTGGGCGTGCGCCGACAGGCCGACGCGCTCAAGCAGTTGCAGACCTTTTTTGGTCGCCTCTTCCTTGCTGCGGCCGAGCACCTTGATCTGCGCAATGGTCAGGTTTTCGGTGATGGTCAGGTGCGGGAACAGTTCGAAATGCTGGAACACCATGCCCACGCGCGAACGCAGCTTCGGCAGGTTGGTCTTCGGGTCGGCGATCGACGTGCCGTCTACCACCACGTCACCTTTCTGGAACGGCTCAAGGGCGTTGACGCACTTGATCAGCGTCGACTTGCCGGAACCCGACGGGCCGCAGACCACGATCACTTCGCCTTTCTTGACCTCGGTGCTGCAATCAGTCAGCACCTGGAAGTCCCCATACCACTTGTTGATGTTTTTGATAGAGATCATACGGCGAACCTTTTTTGCAGACGCTTGACCAGCCGCGAGGCGGCGAAGCTGATGATGAAGTACACGAGACCGGCGAAAATCAGGAACTCATTGGAGCGGCCGATGATGTCGCCGCTGGCGCGCGAGGCGTTGAGGAAATCCACCAGGCCCACGGTGTAGACCAGCGAGGTGTCCTGGAACAGGATGATGCTCTGCTGCAGCAGCAGTGGGGTCATCTTGCGGAACGCCTGCGGCAGGATGATCAGGCGCATCATCTGCCCGTAGTTCATGCCCAGTGCTTGCGCAGCACCCATCTGGCCCTTGGAAATCGACTGCACACCGGCACGGACGATTTCGCAGAAGTACGCCGCTTCGAACATCATGAACGCCACGACGCACGAGGTGAATGCGCCGATCGGCGTGTCTTCACCGGTGATCCAGCGCAGCACGAACGGCACCGCCAGATAGAACCAGGTGATCACCAGCAGCAGCGGAATCGAGCGGAAATAGTTGACGTAGGCGCCAGCGATGCTCGACAGCAGCTTGTTGTGCGACAGACGGCACAGCGCGAGGATCGTGCCGAGAACCATCCCGCCGATCACTCCCATGGCCATCAGCTTGAGGGTCATCACCATGCCGTTCCACAAACCGGGAATGGCCGGGACGATGCCACTGAAATCGAATTCCATTATTTACCCCCCACGGAGATCAGGCCGGGCACTGCGACTTTCTTCTCGACCAGGCGCATCAACAGCATCAGGCTCATGTTGAGGGTGAAATAGATCAGCGTCGCCAAAGTGAACGCTTCGAACAGGTTGGCCGAGAATTCGGCGGTCTGTTTGGTCTGCGCGAGCAATTCCATCAAACCGATCAGGGACGCCACGGAGGAGTTCTTGAACACGTTGAGGAATTCCGAGGTGAGCGGCGGAATGATGATCCGGTAGGCCTGGGGCAGCAGCACGTTCCAGTAGATCTGCGGCAGTTTGAAACCCATCGCGCGGGCGGCGGATTCCTGGCCACGGGGCAGCGCCTGGATACCGGTGCGCACTTGCTCGCAGACACGGGCAGCAGTAAACAGACCGAGGCAGACGACCACGCTCAGGTAGGCCGAGGTGGTCGGGTTGAGGTCCTGCTTGTACCACTCCTGCAGATCCGCCGGCAGCAGATCGGGCACCAGGAAGTACCAGATGAACAGCTGCACCAGCAGCGGCACGTTACGGAACAGCTCGACGTAGCAGGTCGCGATGCCCGATACGATGCGGTTCGGCACGGTGCGCATGATGCCCAGCAGCGAGCCGAGCAGCAGGGCGATGATCCACGCCACGACGGCGATGGCGATGGTCCAGCCCAGGCCGGAGATGAACCAGTCGAGATAGGTCTCGCTGCCCACACCGGTGGACTTGAAGAACACGCCCCAGTCCCAGTTGTAATTCATTAGGGTCTCCCCTCGATTCGATCGATGTACAAGTGCCCGCCTGGGGAACTCCGTTCCCTCCCCAGTCTTTTTTCAAGACCGGGCACACGCGATCGGCTCGACAGCCACCGGTTCGAGTGTTTCCAGAAAAATGCCAGCAGGGAGTGACCATCCCCTGAGAAGGCAGGCGCCTCCTCAGGGGATAAGGTTAGTCAGAAAATCAGGACTTCTTGTCGTCAGCCGCTTTGTCGGTCGGATTGGCGATCAGGTTCTTGAGCTCGTCGCTCATCGGGAAGTTCAGGTTCAGGCCTTTTGGCGGGATCGGCTGCATGAACCACTTCTCGTAGATCTTGTTGATTGCGCCCGACTTGTAGGTGGCGACGATCGCGTCATCCACAGCCTTTTTGAATGGCGCGTCGCCTTTGCGCATCATGCAGCCGTAGATTTCGTACGACTGTGGCGTGCCGGTCACTTCCCAATCGGTGGCTTTCTTGGCCTTGGCCGCTTCGCCGGCCAGCAGCGCGTCGTCCATCATGAACGCAACGGCACGGCCCGATTCCAGCATCTGGAAGGACTCGCCGTGGTCTTTGGCGGAGATGACGTTCATGCCCATCTGCTTGTCGGCGTTCATCGCCTTGAGGATGCGCTCGGAGGTGGTGCCGGCGGTGGTCACGACGTTCTTGCCCTTCAGATCGTCGAAATCCTTGTACTTCGAGTCTTTCTTGGACAGAAGACGGGTACCGATTTCGAAGATGCCGACGGAGAAGTCGACCTGCTGCTGACGCTCGACGTTATTGGTGGTCGAACCGCACTCCACGTCTACGGTGCCGTTCTGCACCAGCGGGATACGGGTCTGCGAGGTGACGAGGTTGTATTTGACTTGCAGGTTCGGCAGGTCGAGGTCTTTCTTGATCGCTTCGACGATGGCCATCTGGATGTCGTGCGAGTACCCAACCGGCTTGCCGGACGCATCAGCGATGTAGGAGAACGGAATAGAGGCGTCACGGTGGCCCAGGGTGATGACACCGGACTCTTTGATCTTCTTCAGGGTGCCGGTGAGCTCGGCGGCGAAAACTGGCGTGCTGATCAGAGCGGCAGCAATGGCTGCGCCCAGGATATGGGGAACGATGCGCATCAAATTTTCCTCGACATTGTTTTTTTTATGGAGCCAGTTTGTCGGCCCTTTTTGTGCTTCGAATGCCTGACGGCTCCTGAAGTGTTGGCACAACAGGCATTCGTCGAGAGAGTGTAGAGCATGAGTCGTGCCAGAGCAGGAATAGTCAGTTAAGTGGCTGTTTTATAACGTTATTAAAGTTTTGTGATGCTTTGTTTTGTGGTAACTGATCCGGTTTACCGAATCGACTGGGAGGTCGCGTTCGGAAAACCGAACGATCAAAAGCCCCTCACCCTAACCCTCTCCCGGAGGGAGAGGGGACTGACCGCGGCGGATGGTCTAGTTAGGTAGACGTGAGAGACCGAGTCGAACTCGGATTTTGGAACCCACCGAGATCGGCTCCCTTTCCCCCTCTACCCCCTGGGGAAGAGGGCTGGGGTTGAGGGAAAATATCTGCAAGCGCAGGACTTGAGGATTTCCCCAATCTGCTCCCTTTCCCCCTCGCCCCCCTTGGGGGGAGAGGGCTGGGGTGAGGGGGGCTGGATCTTGCGGGCACAACAAAAAAGCCCCCGAATCTCACAATTCAGGGGCTTTCGTTTCAGCCATCAACGACGATCAAGCCGCCTCGATCTTGCGGTTCTGCTCAACCTTGCCCAGATACGTCGCCAGCTTCTGCTGTTCATCCGCCGTGGTGAACAACCCGAGCTTGGTGCGGCGCCACAGAATGTCCTGCGCGGTGGTCGCCCACTCTTCGCTGCACAGGTAATCGACCTCGCGGGTGTAGAGCCCGCCGCCGATGTGCTCGCCCATGTCGGCGAGGGTTTGCACACCTTCGAGCATGCGCCAGGTGCGGCTGCCGTAGGTGACGGCCCAGCGCCGGGCGATTTCAGTCGGGACGAAATCGAACTTGTCGCGGATCCGTGCGCTCAGGGCTTCGGGCGTGGTCATGTCCTCACCGCCGGGCAGGGTAGCGGTGGCCGTCCAGCTCGGGCGCATCTGGGTGAAGAACGGCATCAGTTGCGCCATCGCCGACTCGGCGAGTTTGCGGTAAGTGGTCAGTTTGCCGCCGAACACCGACAGCAGCGGCGCTTCTTCAGTGCCGCCCGACAAGGCCAGGGTGTAATCGCGAGTGACCGCCGACGGGTTGTCGGATTCGTCGTTGCACAGCGGACGTACGCCCGAATAACTGTGCAGGATGTCTTCGCGGCTGACTTGCTTCTTGAAGTGGGCATTGACCACTTTCAACAGGTAATCGGTTTCGCCTTCGGTGATCGCCACTTTCGCCGGGTCGCCGGTGTATTCGCGGTCGGTGGTGCCGATCAGGGTGAAGTGGTTCAGGTACGGAATGGTGAAGACGATGCGCTGGTCTTCGTTTTGCAGAATGTGCGCATGCTCGCCTTCGTACAGCTTTGGCACGATGACATGGCTGCCCTGAATCAAACGGATTCCGTACGGCGATTCCATCTTCAGGTCGTCACGGATGAATTTGGCGACCCATGGACCGGCGGCGTTGACCAAAGCCTTGGCGGTGATTGAAAACAGGCTGCCGTCGGCGCGCTCCAGATGCAGATGCCACAGACCTTTGTTGCGGCGGGCGCTGACGCAGCGGGTCTGGGTGTGCACATGCGCGCCTTTTTCACGGGCGGCCATGGCGTTCAGGACCACGAGGCGGGCGTCATCGACCCAGCAATCGGAGTATTCGAAGCCTTTCCTGATTTCGCTTCTCAGCGCGCTGTCGGCGCCGAACTTCAGGCTTTTCGAACCCGGCAATTTTTCGCGCTTGCCGAGGTTGTCGTAAAGAAACAGGCCGGCACGAATCATCCACGCCGGACGCAGGTGCGGGCGGTGCGGCAGCACGAAGCGCATGGGTTTGACGATGTGCGGCGCCTTGGCCAGCAGCACTTCGCGCTCGGCCAGCGCTTCGCGCACCAGACGGAATTCGTAATGTTCAAGATAGCGCAAGCCACCGTGGATCAGCTTGCTGCTGGCCGACGAGGTGTGGCTGGCCAGGTCATCTTTTTCGCAAAGGAACACCGACAGACCGCGACCGGCGGCATCCGCTGCGATCCCCACGCCATTGATCCCGCCGCCGATCACGGCAACGTCATAGATCTCGGAGAGAGGGGGCGTACGCAAGGTAGAGGTGGACATCGGCTGGCCTCGGTTCTTTTGGTTTTATGTCTTGGAAATCGAACATTAATGTTCATTTGCGAAAATGGTAGCCCATAAACACGCGCGCAGCCAGTCGCATTCGATTGAAAAAACTCATCGAAGGGCCGAGAAAGGAAAATATCCGAACATTAAAAGCAAAAGATCGCAGCCTTCGGCAGCTCAGGAGGAATGCATTCCAGATGTAGGAGCTGCCGAAGGCTGCGATCTTTTGATGCCTGAAAGCGTTAAACGACTTCCAGACGAATCTTGTGCTGACTCAACAACTGCGCCAGCGCCGGTACCGGCTGCTGATCGGTGACCAGGCAATCGATCAGGCTGATCGGCCCCAGTCGGATCATCGCGTTGCGCCCGAACTTGCTCGAGTCCGCCGCCAGGATCACCTGCCGCGCGTTGGCAATGATCGCCTGGCTCACCCGCACTTCCTGATAATCGAAGTCGAGCAGGCTGCCGTCCTCATCGATCCCGCTGATCCCGACCAGGGCGAAATCGACCTTGAACTGGTTGATGAAGTCCACACTCGCCTGACCGACCACACCGCCGTCCCGCCGCACGTTGCCGCCGGTCAACAGCACATCGAAATCATCCTTGGCGCTGAGCATCGAGGCGACGTGCAGGTTGTTGGTGATGATTTTCAAGTGACTGTGATTGAGCAGGGCGCGGGCGATCGATTCGGTGGTGGTGCCGATGTTGATGAACAGCGAGGCGTGATCGGGGATCTGTGCGGCAATGGCTTCGCCGATGCGTTGTTTTTCGTCGCGCATCTGATCGGCACGCATCGCATACGCGGTGTTTTCAACGCTGGAATCGTAAGCGGCGCCACCGTGGTAGCGACGCAGCAGATTGGCTTCCGCGAGCTGGTTGATGTCGCGGCGGATGGTTTGCGGGGTGACAACGAACAGCGTGGCCATTTCCTCGATGCTCACATAGCCGCGTTCGCGGACCAGCTCGAGGATTTGCTGCTGACGGGGAGGCAGATTCATGGGGCTTCCTTTGGGCTGCCAAGCAAAATTTGCCCATGATGCCGCAGGAATCCCCTCCCGACCAGTTTCCAGCTTTACTCAGTCCTCAGCCTGGCTTATTCAGCGTCCTCACGCGCCCAGTCACGGGTGCGGCTGACGGCCTTTTTCCAGCCTTTGTACAGTTTCTCTTTTGCGGCTTCGTCGAGGCTCGGTTCGAACTCGCGCTCAATCACTGCCTTGCCGCGCAGTTCTTCCAGGCTGCCCCAGAAACCGCAGGCCAGACCGGCCAGGTAAGCCGCGCCGAGGGCGGTGGTTTCGCGCATTTGCGGGCGTTCGACCTGGGTGCCGAGGATGTCGGCCTGGAATTGCATGAGGAAGTTGTTCGCCACCGCGCCGCCGTCCACGCGTAGCGCCTTGAGGCGTTCGCCGGAGTCCTGTTGCATGGCGTCGAGTACGTCGCGGGTCTGGTAGGCGATCGATTCCAGGGCGGCGCGGATGATGTGATCGACACGCACGCCGCGAGTCAGGCCGAACAACGCGCCACGGGCATACGGGTCCCAGTACGGTGCGCCGAGACCGGTGAACGCCGGCACCAGGTACACGCCGTTGCTGTCCTTGACCTTGTTGGCGAAGTATTCGGTGTCGTGGGCGTCGTTGACGATTTTCAGTTCATCGCGCAGCCATTGCACGGTGGAGCCGCCGTTGAACACTGCACCTTCGAGGGCATACGCAACTTCGCCGCGCGGGCCGCAAGCGATGGTGGTGAGCATGCCGTGCTGGGATTTCACCGCTTTGTCGCCAGTGTTCATCAGCAGGAAGCAGCCGGTGCCGTAGGTGTTTTTCGCCTGGCCCGGTTCCACGCACATCTGCCCGAACAGCGCCGCCTGCTGGTCGCCGGCGATACCGCCGATGGCGATGCCGCTCTTGGTGCGACCGTAGATTTCCGAAGAGGCTTTGACTTCCGGGAGCATCTCGCGCGGGATGTCGAGAATCTCCAGCATCTTCGAATCCCACTCCAGCGAGTGGATGTTGAAGAGCATGGTGCGCGAGGCGTTGGTGTAGTCGGTGACGTGCACCTTGCCGCCGGTGAATTTCCAGATCAGCCAGCTATCGACGGTGCCGAACAGCAGTTCGCCATTGCGTGCACGCTCGCGGCTGCCTTCGACGTTGTCGAGGATCCACTTCAGTTTGGTGCCGGAGAAGTACGGGTCGGTGACCAGGCCAGTGGTGTCGCGGATGTAGTCTTCGTGGCCGTCGCGCTTGAGCTGCTGGCAGATCTCGGTGCTGCGGCGGCACTGCCAGACGATCGCGTTGTACACCGGGCGGCCGGTGGTCTTGTCCCAGACCACAGTAGTTTCACGCTGGTTGGTGATACCGATAGCGGCCACCTGGTCGTGATGCAGGCCGGCCTGGGCCAGCGCTTCAACCATCACTGCGCTCTGGGTGGCGAAAATTTCCATCGGGTCATGTTCGACCCAACCGGCCTGCGGATAGTGCTGAACGAATTCGCGCTGCGCGGTGCAGACCACGTTCGCGTCGCGGTCGAAAATGATCGCGCGGGAGCTGGTCGTACCCTGATCAAGGGCAATGATGTAGTTCTTGTTCTGAATGTCGGTCATGTCGATTGCCTTGGACGAATAAAACGAGAGTGGGCCATGGCACGGGCTCGGATGGGCAGGAGCCGGCGCCGACTGTTTCAAGAAGTTCTTGGTTTGCCGTCAATGGCCGGTTCTGCATCCTTTGTAGCAGGTGTGGCGCCGGTCAGGTGACGGGCGATGAGCCCGCGATACCCGGCAGCGCCGAGGCAGGCACCGACAATCGGTGCAAAAATCGGAATCAGGAAATACGGAATATCACGTCCACCGGTGAAGGAAATTTCACCCCAACCGGTAAAGAAAGTCATCAGTTTCGGACCGAAGTCACGCGCCGGGTTCATCGCAAAACCGGTCAGCGGGCCCATCGCACTGCCGATCACGGCAATCAGCAAACCGATCAGCAGCGGCGCCATCGGGCCTCTAGGCAGACCGTTGTTGTCATCGGTCAGGGCCATGATTACGCCCATCAGGATCGCGGTGATGATCATCTCGACCAGAAATGCCTGAGCCGTCGACAGCACCGGGTTCGGGTAAGTGGAGAACACCGACGCCAGTTCCAGGCTGGCGGCCGAGCCACGCACCATCTGGTGGGTTTGTTCGTAATCGAAGAACAGATTGCTGTAAAGCGTATAGACCAGCAGCGCGCCGCAGAAGGCGCCGGCAATTTGCGCAAGGATGTAGAACGGCAGTTTGCGCTTTTCGAAGTCAGCGAAGATTGCCAGAGCGATGCTCACGGCCGGGTTCAGATGCGCGCCGGAAACCCCGGCGGTGAGGTAGATCGCCATGCTCACGCCGACGCCCCAGATGATGCTGATCTCCCACAGGCCGAAGCTGGCGCCCGCGACTTTGAGCGCGGCGACACATCCGGTGCCGAAGAAGATCAGAAGGGCGGTGCCGAGAAACTCGGCTATGCATTGGCCGGAAAGCGAAGGTTGCGGTAAAGCAGCTGTCATTGAAAACCTCGGTTCTTTTTCTTGTGTGGCGCCTTGCCAACGGAGCAGGGCGCGATCTTCACCGGGTCGGAATCCCCATTCGGTTCCCGGGTTACTGCTGGGTACTGCGCTGAGCATGATTCTTACATTATTCAGATTCGAAAAAATATAGACAAGAAACAAACCTGTCAAAGGTCGAAAGTGAACCGTCAGTCACAATATAACTATTCGCCACGTGAATGATCGGGGCGGCTCTCCGGGTGAATTGACCTCGAGGCCGCGGGAATCGCGGCTTGGAATAGAGCCTTTTGCCAGTTGATGACCTAGAATCGGCCGCAGGTTTTTTCTGAGATTGCCGAACCCGGAGCTGCCATGACCCCAGCGTTGGACTTGTTGAAAAAAGTTCGTGCCGAACATCGCGTGCACAGTTACGAACATGATCCGAAGGCCGCGTCCTACGGGCTGGAGGCAGCGGAGAAGCTTGGACTCGAACCGGCGCAGGTGTTCAAAACCCTGCTGGCCACCAGTGAAAAAGGTGAACTGCTGGTGGCCGTAGTGCCGGTCGTCGGAACGCTCGACCTCAAAGCATTGGCCCAGGCTGCCGGAGTGAAGAAAGTCGAAATGGCCGATCCGGCTGCTGCACAACGTTCCACTGGCTACCTACTGGGCGGCATCAGCCCGCTCGGGCAGAAGAAACGCCTGCGCACCTTCATTGATAATTCCGCTCAGGGTTTTGCGACTATCTATGTGAGTGCCGGCCGGCGAGGGCTGGAAGTGGAATTGGCGCCAGCGGTATTGGCCGAGCACACCCAGGCGAAGTTCGCCGATATCGGTCGCACGTAACAAGCGTGCGAGCTGTATGAAGAAAAAATTGCGTTTCTGTCACTGGCACTGATCCGGGCAGCCGTTGCATGCTCGGGCGACCAATTCAGGGAGAAAATCATGCAGCTTGCGTTTCATCAGGTCGACGCGTTCAGTGATCGGCCGTTCAGTGGCAACCCGGCGATGGTCTATCGGCTCGACAGCTGGCTGGCCGATGACTTGATGCAGAAAATCGCTGCCGAACACAACCTGGCGGAAACCGCATTTCTGGTGCGCGAAGGGCAGGCCTGGCATATCCGCTGGTTCACGCCGACCACCGAAGTGCCGCTGTGCGGGCATGCGACCCTGGCCAGCGCATTTGTGCTGTTCGAAATCCATAAGGAAAGCGCCGAGCGTATCGACTTCATCTGCAAGTCCGGCCCGCTGAGTGTCAGCCGCGAAGGCGACCGCCTGTGGCTGGATTTCCCGACCATCGTGCCTTCGGAAATTGGTGTGACACTGGATGTTGAGCGGGCGCTCGGCGTTGAGGCGGTCGATGTGCTCGGCTCCAACGAGCTGTTCGTGGTGCTGGAGTCGGAACAGGCCGTGCTCGACTGCAAACCGGACATGGCTGCGCTGGCGAAACTGCCGTGGCTGGGCGCGATTGTCACTGCGCGCGGCAATCAGCACGACTTCGTCTCGCGCTATTTCGCCCCGGCGATCGGCATCAACGAGGACCCGGTGACCGGTTCGACGCACTGCAGCCTGATTCCGTACTGGTCCAAGCGTCTGGGCAAAACGAACCTGACCGCGTGCCAGCGCTCGGCGCGGGGCGGCGAGTTGTTCTGTCGGCTGGAAGGTGAGCGGGTGAAGATTGGCGGCAATGCGACGCTGGTGGCCAGTGGCACCCTGTTTTTAGGCTGAGGCAAAACCAACTGTGGGAGCGAGCCTGCTCGCGAAGGCGGTCTTTCAGTCAACATCTTCGGCGACTGAAACACCGCATTCGCGAGCAGGCTCGCTCCCACAATTTTATCCGGTGCGGATCAGAGGCTGGTGCTGAATCGGCGCACGCCGTTTTCCACCGTCGGAATCTGCGCCGCCGTGCTGCCGGAGGCCTGGAACAGCACCAGATGATCCGCTGCTACGCGAATCCCGACCTGCGCGCCAACCAGATGATCGGCATGGCTGGGAAAGATCGATTCCAGTTGCGCCCCGGTCGGCAGTTGCAGGCGATACAAGGTCGCTGCGCCGAGGAACGTCTTTCCGACAATCTGCGCCTGCAATGGGCTGTCCGGCGCATAAACAATGTCATCCGGACGCAGCAATACATCCACCGCACCGCCAATCGGCCAGGTGTAGGCGCGATTACCGCGCAGTTCACCGAGTTCGGTCTGCACCGACTCCGGACTGACGAGCTGACCGCGAATGAAATAGCCCTGACCGATGAAGCTGGCGACATAGGGCGTCGCCGGTTCGTGGTAGAGGTTGTACGGCGTATCCCACTGTTCCAGCCGACCTTCCTTGAATACGCCAACGTGGTCGCTGACGGCAAAGGCCTCTTCCTGATCGTGGGTGACCAGAATCGCACTGGTGCCACGAGCCTTGAGAATGTCGCGCACCTCATGGCTGAGCTTGCGGCGCAACTCGCCATCGAGGTTGGAGAACGGCTCGTCGAGCAATAGCAGTTGCGGCTCCGGCGCCAGGGCGCGGGCGAGGGCGACCCGCTGTTGCTGGCCGCCGGACAACTCGTGAGGGAAGCGCTTGCCGAGATTTTTCAGGTTGACCAGTTCCAGCAGTTCCTCGACCACGCGCGTCTTGTGCGGGTGCTTGCGGATGCCGAAGGCGATGTTGTCGGCCACGCTCAGATGCGGGAACAGCGCGTAGTCCTGAAACACCATGCCGATCCGGCGTTTCTCCGGCGCCAGGGTGAAACCGGCGCTGGAGAGGGTTTCGCCACCGAGGGTGATTTCGCCTTCATGCACCGGTTCGAAACCGGCGATGGCGCGCAGGGTGGTGGTCTTGCCGCAGCCCGACGAGCCGAGCAGGCAACCGATGTCGCCGGCGTTGAGGTGCAGATTGAGGTTCTGCACCACGCGTTGATCTTGATAGCCGCAAGCGAGGTTGCGCAGGTTCAGCAGTAGTTCATGGCTCATGCGTGGTGATATGCCGGTTCGACGAGGAACTCGAGCAGGGCCTTCTGTGCGTGGAGACGGTTTTCTGCCTGATCCCAGGCGACGGAGCGCGGGTCATCGAGCAGGTCGAGACTGATTTCTTCGCCACGGTGCGCCGGCAGGCAGTGCATGAACAGCACGTCCTCGGCAGCGAGGTCGAGCAGGGCACGGTTGACCTGAAACGGCGCGAACAGCTTGAGGCGCTTGGCAGTTTCCTCTTCCTGACCCATCGAAGTCCAGACATCGGTGCTCACCAGGTGTGCACCGCGCACGGCATCTTGCGGGTCACGGACGATGGTGACGCGATCACCGGCCCTGGCGAAAAACTCAGGGTTCGGCTCGTAACCTTCCGGGCAGGCAACGCGCAGTTGGAAATCGAACTGGATCGCCGCTTCTATATAGCTGTTGCACATGTTATTGCCGTCACCGATCCAGGCCACGGTCTTGCCCTGGATCGAGCCACGGTGCTCAAGAAACGTCTGCATGTCGGCGAGCAACTGGCACGGGTGCAGATCATCGGACAGGCCGTTGATCACCGGCACGCGCGAGTTGGCGGCGAATTCGGTAAGGGTGCTGTGGGCGAAGGTGCGGATCATCACCGCATCGAGCATGCTCGACATGACGATGGCGCAGTCGCTGATCGGCTCGCCACGGCCCAGTTGGGTGTCGCGCGGGGACAGGAAGATCGCCTGGCCGCCGAGCTGGATCATGCCGGCCTCGAAGGAGATCCGGGTACGGGTCGAGGATTTCTCGAAGATCATCCCCAGCACGCGGTTTTTCAGAGGCTCGAACAGTACGCCGCGGTTACGCAGGTCCTTGAGCTCAACGCCTCGACGGATCACGCTGACCAGCTCTTCGGGCGTGCAATCCATCAGGGAGAGAAAGTGCCTTGCGCTCATCATTGACTACCTTTTTGCTACAGACCGCAGATGCTCAAAGCCTTGTTTAACGGAACAACGGGCGAGACCTGCGGCGTAAGCCGCACGGGGCGACGAAATAGGGGGAGGCGCGATATTGACACTAAATGTCGCGTTACGCCAATAGGCTACGGTTTCAGCGGGATTCGGAGAGCGGACCGTACGTTTCGGTCACGCATGTTGAAGCCGGGGTTCAATACAGCAGCGAGCTTCTTTGTACACTGGCCCCGCCGCGCTTGGCAATCCGCCGCGACGGCATCGGCGCGGCTTTGGTCGCTTTACGACCGTCGCGCCACGGATTCGCTTGGTCGGATGTTCAGACTGAAACATTTGCTAAAGCAAAGTGCTGGGTTATAAATAAGTTTCGAGCGACGCAGGAAGCCTCCGCATGGAATCGAAAGAACAACTGTTAATGGAGCTGCTGGGCCACACGGCTCGCTCTCTGACCCATCTCACTGCGTCAGTCACCTCGATGTCCTTCGAGTTGTTGCGCAGTGAGGACGAAGTGGTCAAATCCGCTGGCCGGCACATGATCGATCGCATGGCCACCATCAGCGCCGGGCTCGACGAACACTGGCGTTTGATCGGCGAGCTCACCGGCGTGCATGTCGCCCATGAGCAGATCGAAACCATCCAGGAAATCCAGCTGGCTGCACCGCCGCAGTTGCCGTCGAATTGATCGCGACGGTTTATCGGCTGCCCTGATAACCGTCGATTCACAAGACGAACGTCGCTGGCGCGGCTTTTGTGCACGGGCCATAGTTTTGATCCCGCGGGCGTGATTGCCTGCCTCCGAACAAGACAGAGACTGGCCATGACCAAGACTCTTCACCACCGTGCGTGCCACCTGTGCGAAGCCATCTGCGGGCTGACCATCGAAACCACAGAAACCGATGGCAACGTCGCGATCACCTCGATCAAGGGGGATGCCCTCGATACCTTCAGTCGCGGGCATATCTGCCCGAAAGCCGTGGCCCTGCAGGATATCCAGAACGATCCCGACCGGCTGCGTCAGCCAATGCGCCGCGTTGGCAGCGAATGGCTGCCGATCGCATGGGACGAGGCGTTTGCGCTGGTGGCCGAGAAGCTTGCGGCGATTCAGGAACGTCACGGGCAGAACGCCGTTGCGGTGTATCAGGGCAACCCGAGCGTGCACAACTACGGCCTGATGACCCACAGCAACTACTTCCTCGGTTTGCTGAAAACGCGCAATCGCTACTCGGCAACCTCGGTCGATCAACTGCCCCATCACCTCAGCAGCTACCTGATGTACGGCCACGGTTTGCTGTTGCCGATTCCCGACATTGATCACACCGATTTCATGTTGATCCTCGGCGGCAACCCGCTGGCCTCCAACGGCAGCATCATGACCGTGCCGGATGTCGAGAAGCGCCTGAAGGCGATCCAGGCGCGCGGCGGCAAAGTGGTGGTGGTCGATCCGCGGCGCAGCGAAACCGCAGCGATAGCTGATCAGCATGTATTCGTCCGCCCGGGCGGCGATGCAGCGTTGCTGTTCGGCATGCTCAATACGCTGTTCAGCGAAGGTCTGACCCGCGACAGCCATTTGCCGGTCGATGGCCTGGACGAGGTTCGCAGCGCGGTGGCGGCGTTCAGCGCCGAGGCCATGAGCCCGCTCTGCGCGGTGCCTGCCGAGCAGATCCGTCAACTGGCGCGCGACTTCGCTGCCGCGCCGAGTGCGGTCTGCTATGGACGCATGGGCGTTTCGACCCAGGCCTTCGGCACCTTGTGTCATTGGCTGGTGCAACTGATCAACCTGGTCACCGGCAACCTCGACCGCGTTGGCGGTGCCTTGTGCACCGAGCCCGCGGTGGATCTGGTGGCGTCAACCTCGGGCGGGCATTTCAACAAGTGGCAGAGCCGGGTTTCCGGACGGCCGGAATACGGCGGCGAGTTGCCGGTGTCGGCGCTGGCCGAAGAAATGCTCACCGCAGGCGAAGGGCAGATCCGCGCGTTGATCACCGTGGCCGGCAACCCGGTGTTGTCGACGCCCAACGGCCGGCAATTGGAGCAGGCGCTGGACGGCCTCGACTTCATGCTCAGCATCGACCTGTACATCAACGAAACCACGCGCTACGCCGATCTGATCCTGCCGTCGACTTCGGCGCTGGAGAACGATCACTACGACACCACCTTCAATCTGTTCGCGGTGCGCAACGTCACTCGCTTCAATCGCGCGATTCTCGCCAAGCCCGAGGGTGCTTTGCATGACTGGGAGATCTTCGTCGGGCTGGCCAAGGCGTTCGCCGAGAAAACCGGCAAAGAGCTGAAGCCGACCATGCCGCCGGCGAAGATGATCGACATGGGCCTGCGCATGGGCCGCTACGGTGACGCGTCCGAGTACAAGCTGTCGCTGGCTACGCTGTTCGATCATCCGCACGGCATTGATCTGGGCGCACTGAAGCCGAATCTGGCGCCACGCCTGAAAACGCCGAATCAGCATATTCAGGCCGCACCGCCGGAGATTCTCGCCGACCTCGCACGCTTTGCTGCATTGCAGGCACCGGCTGCCGATGAATTGTTGATGATCGGCCGCCGCCATGTGCGCAGTAACAATTCGTGGATGCACAACTTTCATCGACTGGTGAAGGGCAAGCCGCGGCATCAGTTGCTGATGCATCCGGATGATCTGGCCAGTCGTGGTCTGGCCGACGGGCAACGGGTTCGGGTGAGTTCGCGGGTCGGGCAGATCGAAGTGGAAGTGCTCGCCAGTCTCGACATGATGAAGGGCGTGGTCAGCCTGCCCCACGGTTGGGGGCATGCGCGCCCGGGCGTGCAGATGGCGATCGCCAGTGGCCAGCCGGGGTCGAGCGCCAACGACCTGACCGACGAGTGTCAGCTCGACGAATTGTCGGGCAATGCGGCGTTGAACGGTGTGCCGGTGACGGTGGCGGCAGCTTGAGCGGGTCTGTCGGGGAGACCGAGCATGGCGCTCGGGATTCCGTTACAATGCGCCACCGTGCCGACCTCTGAGTCGGAAAGTTCAGCCGAGGTGCTCCATGGATATCATCGAAACGATTAAAGAGCAGATTGCCAACAACACCATTCTGCTTTACATGAAAGGCTCGCCGAATGCCCCGCAGTGCGGCTTCTCCGCAAAGGCTGCGCAGGCTGTGATGGCCTGTGGTGAAAAGTTCGCGTACGTGGACATCCTGCAGAACCCGGAAATCCGTGCCAATCTGCCAAAGTACGCCAACTGGCCGACTTTCCCGCAACTGTGGGTCGGCGGTGAGCTGATCGGCGGCAGCGACATCATGACCGAGATGGCTGCAGACGGTTCGCTGCAAAGCACCATCAAGTCGGCTGTCGAAGCGGCAGCGGCGAACAAGTCCGAAGCCTGATTCGCTTCTCCTGTAGGAGCTGTTGTAGGAGCTGTCGAGTGAAACGAGGCTGCGATCTTTTGATCTTCAGCCAATAAAAAGCCCCGCTCCTCGATAGAGGGCGGGGCTTTTTTGTTGGCGTTTACATAGGTATTGCGAAGTTAAGGCTCAAATCGCGAAAGATCGCAGCCTCGTTTCACTCGACAGCTCCTACTCTTCGCCCATCTGCGATTGCAGATAGTTTTCCAGACCGATCTTGTCGATCAGGCCAAGCTGGGTTTCCAGCCAGTCGATGTGTTCTTCTTCCGACTCGAGAATGTCTTCGAGCAGCTCACGGCTGCCGAAGTCGCCAACGGTTTCGCAATGGGCGATGGCGGCTTTCAGATCGGCGTGGCCGGTCTTTTCGATGCGCAGGTCGCACTCAAGCATTTCGCGGGTGTGTTCGCCGATGTGCAGCTTGCCCAGGTCCTGCACGTTCGGCAGGCCTTCGAGGAACAGGATGCGCTTGATCAGCTTGTCCGCGTGCTTCATCTCATCGATGGATTCTTTGTATTCGTGCTTGCCAAGCTTGTTCAGACCCCAATCTTCGTACATGCGCGCATGCAGGAAGTACTGATTGATCGCGACCAGCTCATTGGCAAGGATCTTGTTGAGATGCTGGATGACTGTAATGTCGCCTTTCATGATCGGAGTCCTGCCCTGTATTAACCGTATATAAGGCGGAGTTTGAGCTTGGTATTTATAAGTGTCAAACCTAAGTTATTGAATAATAAATGAAAATTAATCGGAATAAGAATGTTTGTGTTCCGCGTCTGCACGCTAAGCAATTGATTTTCAGGCATAAAAAAACCGGACATCAAGTCCGGTTCTTTGAAATGGGGCATTTACGCGGCAGTAAATTCTACCGGGTAAGGGATTGCTGCCTGGGCGGTTTGCAGCTTGGTCAGGGTTTCGCGCACCACTTCCTTGGCAAGGCAGGCGCATTTGCCACACTGGCTGGCGACTCCGGTGGCCTGGCGAACTTCTTTGTAGCTGCAGCAACCTTCATAGATCGCTTCGCGGATCTGTCCGTCGGTGACGCCAGTGCAGAGGCAAACATACATAAGTAAGAACCGTCGCTGGTTGTGACTCAATTGCGATGGATCTTAATGTTAACGAGAATGATTGTCAAAGTGCTTTCGGAACGCTTCGCAGCCAATTTGCCGGTGCCTGACGAACGGTATTTGTCAGGCGCTCGTCTGACCCAATGAATACGCAATGGATAGCCGTACAGGGAAAATCCGTTACGGACAGGCCAAACACGCAGTGTATGATGGTCGTCCCTTGCGAAGAGGGTTCGTGTCACAGGGCTGTCGCCTGAGGGTGGCAGGCTGGCCCGGACCCTGAACTTCAAGTCTTTACACCAGGAGATATCAATGAGCGTACTCGTAGGCAAACAAGCCCCAGACTTCACCGTCCCGGCCGTACTCGGCAATGGCGAGATCGTTGACAGCTTCACCCTGTCCTCGGCCATCAAAGGCAAATACGGCCTGGTGTTCTTCTACCCGCTGGACTTCACCTTCGTCTGCCCGTCCGAGCTGATCGCTCTGGACAACCGCATGGCTGACTTCAAGGCACGCAACGTTGAAGTGATCGCTGTGTCGATCGACTCGCACTTCACCCACAACGCCTGGCGCAACACTCCAGTGAACAATGGCGGCATCGGTCAGGTGAAATACACCATGGCTGCCGACATGAAGCACGACATCGCCAAGGCTTACGACGTTGAATCCGAAGGCGGCGTGGCTTTCCGTGGCGCGTTCCTGATCGACGACAAAGGCGTGGTTCGCTCGCAGATCATCAATGACCTGCCGCTGGGCCGTAACATGGAAGAGCTGATCCGTCTGGTCGACGCACTGCAATTCCACGAAGAGCACGGCGAAGTCTGCCCGGCCAACTGGAAGAAAGGCGACAAAGGCATGAACGCTTCGCCAGAAGGCGTTGCGGCTTACCTGACCGAGAACGCTGCTGCCCTGTAAGGCGCAACGTCGAGGTATAAAAAACCGGCCCATGCGGCCGGTTTTTTCATGCGCGGGATTTGCTCGACGAGGATCAGTCGTCGAAGTCTTCCCAGCCGCCCATCTGCTTCCAGCGATTGACGATGCCGCAGAACAGCTCAGCGGTTTTCTCGGTGTCGTAGCGCGCCGAGTGCGCTTCCCGACCGTCGAAATCGATGCCAGCCGCCTGACAGGCCTTCGCCAGTACGGTCTGGCCGTACGCCAGACCCGCCAGGGTCGCGGTGTCGAAGCTGGAGAACGGATGGAACGGGTTGCGCTTCATGTCCAGGCGCGCAACTGCTGCGTTGAGAAAGCCCAGATCGAAGCTGCTGTTGTGCCCGACCAGAATCGCCCGTTTGCAGCCGTTGGCTTTCAGCGCCTTGCGGATGCCACGGAAGATGTCGGTCAGCGCGGTTTCTTCACTGACGGCCATGCGCAACGGATGATCGAGCTTGATCCCGGTGAACTCCAGCGCTGCCGCTTCTACGTTGGCGCCTTCGAACGGCTCGACACGGAAGAAGTAGGTGTGATCCGGGTAGACGAAACCCTTTTCATCCATGGCGATGGTGGTCGCGGCGATCTCCAGCAGGGCATCGGTGGCTGCATTGAAGCCACCGGTTTCTACGTCGACGACAACCGGCAGGTAGCCGCGAAAACGGGCTGCCATCGGGTGACGGGAACCGCCGCCGCCACCTTGACCGTCCAGCTCATCGTCGAAATTGTCTTCACTCACGCGTGTTCCTCCAGCAGGCGCCAGCGCAGTTTTTCACCGGCGCGCAGCGGGATAACGGTCAGCTCGCCAAATGGCAGGCTGGTCGGGGCGGTCCATTCTTCGCGAACCAGGGTGATGCGATCGGTATTTGCCGGCAGGCCGTAGAAGCGCGGGCCGTTGAGGCTGGCGAAGGCTTCGAGCTTGTCCAGCGCATTACGCTGTTCGAACGCCTCGGCGTACATCTCGATGGCGGCATAGGCGGTGTAGCAACCGGCGCAACCGCAGGCGGCTTCCTTGGCGTGCTGGGCGTGGGGCGCCGAGTCGGTGCCGAGAAAGAATTTGGCGCTGCCGCTGGTGGCGGCATCGAGCAAGGCTTCCTGGTGGGTGTTGCGCTTGAGGATCGGCAGGCAATAGAAGTGCGGCCGAATCCCGCCCACCAGCATGTGGTTGCGGTTGTACAGCAAGTGATGCGCGGTGATGGTCGCGCCAACGTTGGCCGAGGCCTCGTTGACGAACTGCACGGCGTCGCCGGTGGTGATGTGTTCGAACACCACTTTCAATGTCGGGAAGCGCTCGACCACGCGGCGCATGTGCTCATCGATGAAGATCTTTTCGCGATCGAACACATCGACGTCGCCACGGGTGACTTCACCATGGATCAACAGCGGCATGCCGACTTCGGCCATGGCTTCCAGCGCCGGGAAGATCTTGTCGATGCTGGTGACACCGGAATCGGAATTAGTGGTCGCGCCGGCCGGGTACAACTTGGCGGCGTAGACGAAACCGCTGGCCTTGGCCTGACGAATTTCTTCCGGTTGGGTGCGGTCGGTGAGGTACAGCACCATCAACGGCTCGAACTGACTGCCGGCCGGGCGGGCAGCGAGAATGCGCTGACGATAGCCGTCGGCTTCAGCGGCGTTGCGCACCGGCGGCACCAGGTTCGGCATGATGATCGCGCGCCCGAAGGTGCGGGCCACATCGGCAACGGTATTGGTCAACACGGCACCATCGCGAAGATGAATGTGCCAGTCGTCGGGACGCAGCAGGGTCAGGCGGTCGGACATGAGGGGATTCCAGGCGGGTCAAACTGAGGCGAATGCTACCGGAAAAGACTCTTGCAGGCACCCGCTATCAAGTTTTGCCACAAGCGTCCGATATCCCGAAGGTATGCCGTAAACATTGTGTGAATCGGTGTTTGTGTTTCACAAGCCAATGGAGCCTCCCGTGCGCCAGCGTTATCTAGCCCTGCTCAGTGTGTTTGCCAGCCTTCCTGCGATGGCGCTGACCTACCAGACCCGTCTGGAGAACATTGAGTGGACGGTCGCCGGCGACAAGTTCGAATGCCGCCTGACGCAACCGATCACTGATTTCGGCTCGGGCGAGTTCGTGCGCAAGGCCGGTGAGCAGGCGATCTTTCGTCTCAATGCCTACAACGCCATGCTCGGCGGCGGTTCGGCGACCTTGCTGGCGGCGGCTGCACCGTGGCAGCCGGGGCGTGGCGACATCAATCTGGGCTCTGTGCGTCTGGGCAGTGGCAACGTCCTGTTCAACAGTTCGCAGTCGCAGGCCGGTGGACTGATCAGCGGTCTGCTGGACGGCCGCAGCCCGGTTGTGCGCCGTGCGTCTGGCGATGGGCGAGTCTCGGAAGTGCGTCTGTTGCCGGTCAAGTTCAGCAAGGCGTTCAACGATTACCAGACTTGCGTGGCGAAGTTGCTGCCGCAGAATTTTGATCAGATCAAGCAATCGCAAATCGGCTTCCCGGGGGAGGGCGTTGATCTTGATTCGGCTGCCAAGGCCAAGCTGCAAGTCATGCTCGAGTACATGAAGGCCGATCCGACGGTGAACCACATCGAGCTCGACGGCTATTCCGACAACAGCGGCAATCGCCTGACCAACCGTGAGCTGTCGCGCCGCCGGGCGCTGGCGGTGGTTGATTTCTTCAAAGCCAACGGCATCCAGGAATCGCAGATCACCGTGCGTTTCCACGGCGAGCAGTACCCGATTGTGCCGAACACCAACAAGGCCAACCGCGCGAAGAACCGTCGGGTCAACGTAAAACTGGCACGCGTCGCACCGACCACCGCCCCGTCTCCGGCACCGCAAGCGAGTACGCCGGCAACGGCTGCAGCGACTTCCTGACTCGCCGGTCATCGTCGCGCTCTCGACAGATTCTGTCGCTTTGTCGTCTTAAGCTGTCGCGCCTCTGTAAATTATCGCGTTTGAGCGGTAGACTCCCCGGCTTTCCGTAGAACCCCGTGGAGTGATGGCATGGCGGACGTAAACAAGGTCGTTCTGGCGTATTCCGGCGGCCTGGACACTTCGGTGATCCTCAAGTGGCTGCAGGATACTTATAACTGTGAAGTGGTGACCTTCACCGCTGATCTCGGTCAAGGCGAAGAGGTCGAGCCGGCCCGCGCCAAGGCTCAGGCCATGGGCGTCAAAGAAATCTACATCGACGATCTGCGCGAAGAATTCGTGCGTGATTTCGTGTTCCCGATGTTCCGCGCCAACACTGTTTACGAAGGCGAGTACCTGCTGGGTACCTCCATCGCCCGTCCGCTGATCGCCAAGCGTTTGATCGAAATCGCCAACGAAACCGGCGCCGACGCCATTTCCCACGGCGCCACCGGCAAGGGTAACGACCAGGTGCGTTTCGAGCTGGGCGCCTACGCGCTCAAGCCAGGCGTGAAAGTCATTGCGCCATGGCGCGAGTGGGACCTGCTGTCCCGCGAGAAGCTGATGGACTACGCCGAGAAGCACGCGATCCCGATCGAGCGCCACGGCAAGAAAAAATCCCCGTACTCGATGGACGCCAACCTGCTGCACATCTCCTATGAGGGCGGCGTGCTGGAAGACACCTGGACCGAGCACGAAGAAGATATGTGGCGCTGGACCGTCTCCCCGGAGAAGGCTCCCGACACCCCGCAATATCTGGAGCTGACCTACCGCAACGGCGACATCGTCGCGCTGGACGGTGTCGAAATGACCCCGGCCACGGTACTGGCGACGCTGAACAGGATCGGCGGCGAGCATGGCATCGGTCGTCTCGACATCGTCGAAAACCGCTACGTCGGCATGAAGTCCCGTGGCTGCTACGAGACCCCGGGCGGCACGATCATGCTGCGCGCTCACCGCGCCATCGAATCGATCACTCTGGACCGTGAAGTCGCTCACCTCAAAGACGAGCTGATGCCCAAGTACGCCAGCCTGATCTACACCGGTTACTGGTGGAGCCCTGAGCGTCTGATGCTGCAACAGATGATCGACGCTTCGCAGGTCAACGTGAACGGTGTGGTGCGTCTGAAGCTGTATAAAGGCAACGTGATCGTAACCGGGCGCAAGTCCGACGATTCGCTGTTCGACGCCAACATTGCGACCTTCGAAGAAGATGGCGGCGCTTACAACCAGGCGGATGCGGCGGGCTTCATCAAGCTCAACGCGCTGCGCATGCGCATTGCTGCCAACAAGGGCCGCAAATTGTTCTGATTGATTCAGAGCGACGCGCAATAAAAAGGCGGCCTGTTCAGGGCCGCCTTTTTTTTCGGAATTTTCATCGGGTTCATCAAGCCGTTTCTCTTGTTTGCCTGCGCGCGGGGATGTGTCATGCCTGTCAGCTGGTTCGCCCCAGCAGGGTAACTGTCTGTGTGCACAGGTTGTAAACGACACACAGTGTTGCACCTGAGCTTTTCTTCGCCTGTTTGATCTGTTGCAGTGAAGTATGCGCAAGAGAGTCCGAAACATGATTCGACAGAAAAACCAGCACTCGCGGATTTTTTCTACCGGCGCTGCGCAGAGTGTCGAGAATTGCATCGAACTCCCTGGTCGCGTCAACGTCTCTCGCGTCGATGATGTTCAGTTCGCTTATCAGCGGTGACAGTTTGATCGTCTGGACCACGGGGTTCGCTTGGCCATCGATATCGGTCGGTGGGTCAGGCGCGTTGTGAATCCTGCATGAATGCTGGGATCCGCCGCCCCCTGTGTTGCTGGATACCACGCAGCTGGTTATCTCGAAACCGCACGATCCATCGGTTTTGCGCATCGGTACTTTGCGTTCGCTGTCACGTTCTGCGTTTTCAGCTGCTTTCAGGAAATTTTTGTCCTTGCCGAAATCCGAGGGTGAGTAGAGCGAGCGATAGTTGAAGTTGAGAGTGATAAAAAAAAGAAATAACAAGTAAAACGGAAAGCTGATCAGAAACCAGACATAAATTTCCCGCTCCTTGTTGGCGAGAAACGGCAGCGAGACCGCCGCCGAAGTTTCCGAAAGGATGGCGAATATCGCGATGACTGTCATTGGGTTGGTGATTTTGTTCTTTATCTTGAGCATGGTTTAAGTTCTATGTTTTTTTGCTTGAGGTTGAATATTTCTATATATAGCAAAAGCCTTAATTGAAGTTTCAGACTGTTGTTTCAAGTTTTATGGAAAGCCTGCTGGCGTGTCGAATTCGCAGTAACAGCGGATCGTTACTTCATATGTCGAATTGGTAGCCGGCAAGAGCGCTCATGGCGTTTCGAATGGAGGAATGAGCATTCAGAGCTGCGTAGGACGCGGGCGCAGTAAACGGAGAATTCGGTGCGGTCTTGAACGATGGGGGCGGTTGCGATGAATGCGGCGGGGTCTATTTGTGGGAATTATCCTCAATGCCTGTAGGGAATGTCTCTCGATGCAAGTGCGTGTAAAAGTTGCTATGCGTCCAGGCAAGTGACTGGGATATCGTGCGTGTTCTAAAAATTCGAACAGCGAAAACTGGACTTGCCCATGAATAAAGTGCTGATCGTGGATGACCACCCCGTCATTCGACTTGCGGTACGTATGCTGATGGAACGGCATGGCTACGAAGTCATTGCAGAAACGGATAATGGCGTTGATGCACTACAAATTGCTCGTGAACAAATGCCGGATCTTGTCATTCTGGATATTGGCATACCCAAACTCGACGGACTGGAAGTTATTGCGCGCCTGACTTCCACCGCCATGCCGGTGAAAGTGCTGGTGCTGACTTCCCAGGCTCCCGGACATTTTTCAATGCGGTGCATGCAATCAGGTGCAGCGGGTTACGTGTGCAAACAGCAGGATCTGACCGAGTTGCTGAGCGCAATCAAGGCAGTTCTTTCCGGCTACAGCTATTTCCCCAATCAGGCCCTGCACACCGTGCGCACCAGTCTGGGCAATGCCAGTGAAGCGGACATGGTCGATCGTCTGTCCGGCCGGGAAATGATGGTGTTGCAGCAATTGGCACGCGGCAAGACCAATAAGGAAATCGCTGACGGCATGTTTTTAAGCAACAAGACCGTGAGCACTTACAAGACTCGCCTGTTGCTGAAACTCAATGCGCGTTCTCTGGTTGATCTGATCGAGCTGGCGCAGCGCAATGGCCTGGTCTGAGCGAATCGACAACTGAGAACGTCATGGGCCGATCAGGCTCGGTTGTCGCAGAAAATGAAAAGCCTCCGCTTCGGAGGCCTTCAGGTATCACAGATCAAAATCGTAGTCGGCCAATTGCTTTTGCAGTCGACGCTCCTCAAGCAGGTTGTCGATTGTGCGACGCTTGCTGAGGTTGGTCTTGGCCACTTCAACCACCGGTTCTGCGTCATCGGGGTCGGCGGCAATAAGATCTTCTTCAACATCCAGTTGCTCTGTGTCGGTACTCATGAAGTCAACTCCCGGCTAAGACTGCCTTTGGCGCTCCTTATATCGACATTACTGCGGCGGGTAAAAAAGATTTTTTCAATCGACGGATGCAAAAAGCTGATGACGGCTCAATCGTCGGAAGTTTTATGTTTGTATTCGCACAGATCTTCGATGCGGCAGCTGCCGCAGCGCGGCTTACGGGCCAGACACACGTAGCGCCCGTGCAGAATCAGCCAATGGTGCGAGTCGAGCAGGAATTCTTTCGGTACAAACTTCATCAACTTCATTTCAACTTCCACCACATTTTTCCCCGGCGCGATGCCGGTGCGGTTGCTGACGCGGAAGATGTGCGTGTCGACCGCCATGGTCAGTTGGCGGAAAGCCGTATTGAGCACCACATTGGCGGTCTTGCGCCCGACGCCGGGCAGGGCTTCCAGCTCTTCCCGAGTCTGCGGAACTTCGCCCCCGTGACGTTCAACCAGCAAACGGCAGGTTTCGATAACGTTTTTCGCCTTGCTGTTGTACAGGCCAATCGTCTTGATGTACTCGGACAGCCCTTCGACACCCAGCGCATGAATCGCGGCGGGCGTGTTGGCGACGGGAAAGAGTTTGGCGGTGGCCTTGTTTACGCCGACATCGGTGGACTGTGCCGAAAGTATCACCGCAATCAGCAGCTCGAACGGCGAAGAGTAGGCCAGCTCGGTTTTCGGCTCGGGATTGTCTTCGTGCAGTCGGCGAAATATCTCAAGACGTTTTGCAGCATTCATGGGCGATGCGTTTCCTTGATGACAGAGTTGCGGCGTGTCCACGCCTGACGAGCGGCGAGAAGCAGACCCGATAAAACAAAAGCGCCGGGAACCAGCGTAAACAGATGCAGGCCTTCGGGGAATAAAACCAGACCTTGCCAATGCGCCGAAAGGCCTCGGCCAAGGGTGCCATGACCGATGATCTCGCGCAGCCCGCCGATGACCAGCATGAGCGCGCCGAACATGGCACAGCGTTTGAAGCTGGCAGCAAAGGGCTCGCGGAAGAAGCCGTGGAATTCAAGCACGACGCAGTGCAAGGCGATCAGACCAATATAAAGCTCAGACGTCTGCTGCCATGGCAAGAACCAGCGCTGCGCCACAAGATTCTCGCTACTGGTCACCGTCGCGGCAAGTATCAGGCTGGCGAGCAGCGCACTGGTGCCCGTCAGGCGCTCGCGCAGCGGCGACATGCAGACGGCAAAAACACCGAGCACGGCGCCGATCATCAAAGTCATCCCCAGCGCAGCGTTCAAGGTTTGTGTGGCGCCCAGTAGCGGCACCAGCAGCAATAAACTCCCCCTGCGTTTCATTAGCGAGTCTCCAACAGCAGCGCCCGATGCTCATCGAAATAACGCAGTGCATCATGCATCGCATTGATGGCGGCGCGGGAGGTAATGGTCGCCCCGGCGATCTGATCGAACTGCCCTTGATCCTTTTTCAGCGCCCAACCGGCGTCTGTCGGTTCGCTGCGAGATTTACCGATGAAACTCTGCAGCCAGGCATTTGGCCATTCACCGAGGTAACCGCCCAATCCTGGCGTTTCGCGCTGCTCAAGGGTTTTTACACCAAGGAGTTTGCCGTTGGCATCAATGGCGATCAGCAGCTCGACAGTGCCCGCGAAACCTTGGCTGCGACTGCGCAACAGCACCGCCACCGTTCGCCCGGATCGGGTCGCGCGATAGCCGCCCGACAAATTGCTATGGCGCAGCGCTGAGTCGACCAGCGTCAGCGGTTGCTCCAGCGGCTGATTGTCGTAGTACCCGGCAGGAAGCATATCGAGCAGTTTGCGGCTGTCGAGCAAGCGTTGCTCCCTGGCGATCTGTGGCGCAATGCTGCGCTGCAGCACGTATGTCGCGCTCACACCAACGAGTGCCAGCAGCACAACTGTCACGACACTCGCCGAGCGATTCATGGGTTCACCGCAGGCTGGCGGCTCGCGGCGAAGCGCTCCAGCGTCGGCACCAGAAGATTCATCAGCAATACCGCAAACGCGACGCCGTCGGGGTAACCGCCCCACGTACGAATCAGATAAGTCAGCAGGCCGACCCCCACGCCGAACAGCAGTCGGGCGAGAGCGCTTTTCGCCCCGGAGACCGGTTCGGTGACGATGAAAAATGCGCCGAGCATCGTGGCGCCGCTAAGCAGGTGAAACAGTGGCGAGCCATGGGAATCCGATCCCGAGCCGTTCCAGCAGAGCAGGCTGATGACGAACAGGCTGGCGAGCATGCCCACCGGCGCATGCCAGGAAAAGATTCGCCGCTGCATCAGCAGCAGGCCGCCGAGCAGAAACGCCAGATTGACCCATTCCACACCCCGCCCACCAAAACCGCCGAAGGCCGGGTTACTGGCGAACAACTCGTCCATGGTCAGGCTTTTATTGATGCGCAGAGTGTCCAGTACCGTGGCCTGAACCCAAGCGTCCGGCGCCGGGGCTGGATTGAAAACCTGTTGCAGCGCCGGAACGAAATCAAGGCCATGACCGGGCCAGTGCGTCATTGCTTGCGGGAACAGCGCGATACTCAAGGCAAAGCCAAGCATGGCCGGGTTGAACGGGTTTTTGCCGACGCCGCCGTACAGATGTTTGCCGAACAACAGGCCTGAAGCGCTCGCAGTGGCCGTCAGCCACCACGGGCAATAGGCCGGAAGCGCAACGGCCAGCAACATAGCACTGACCAACGCAGTGCCATCGCGCAACACAGGTTGCACCGCTTGCCGACGCAGACGGGCAACGCCAGCTTCGACGATCAGCGCGCTGGCAACCGCCAGCAAAAGATTGATCAACACCCCCCAGCCATACAGCCAGAACAGCGCGAACAGCCCCGGCAGCGCTGCGAGCAGCACAGCATTCATCGCCTGTTGCAGGCGAACGTCCGCTGCCTCAAGAGGCGGCATGGTCTTGCACCCGGCGTTCGGCGTCAGTCACGGCTTGTTCCAGCGCCGCGATCTGCTCCGGCGCAGCCTCTGCTGCCTGGGCTTTTTTCAGTTCGGCACGGCGCATGGCCAACTGGATCTTGGCCCGCTTCAACTCCGCGTCGTTGGTCGGAGCAGGGGCGACGGGAGTTGCCGGTTGGCTGCTTTGAAGATTCGCCAACGCTTGCTCGGCAGCTTCGAATTGTTGCTGCAGGACAATGAGTTGCGACTGCTGCTCGAATGTCGGCGGGTGACCAAAGGCTTTCAGCGATTTGTGCAGTTGCGCACGGCTCATCGCCACATCGACCTTGGCCTTCTTCAGCGCCGCATCGGCGTTCGCCGCCTTTTGCGCGCGCACCCGCTCCAGCGCGGCCTGCACCGGGTCGGCGGTCGAAACTTGCGGCTGTACCGCACGCGCAGCTCGCGCTTCACGTTCGGCCTGCTTTTGCTGTTCTTCGCGGAGCAGGCGCTGGTTGCGGCGCTCGAAACGCTGGCGCGCGTGGTCACGCTTTTCGGCGCGGGCACGCTGTTCTGCGAGATCGAATGCGAGACCGCCGACCACTGGAATGGTGTTAGCAGGCAGCGGATGCATTTCGATGCAATCGACCGGGCAAGGCGCGACGCATAAATCACAACCAGTGCATTCGTCGATCAACACGGTATGCATGAGTTTTGCCGCGCCAACAATCGCATCGACCGGGCAGGCCTGAATGCACTTGGTGCAGCCGATGCATTCGGCCTCGCGGATGAACGCCACCTGCGGTGGCGCCGCACCCCGGCTGATGTCCAGTTCGAGCACCGGTATTTTCAACAGCTCGGCCAGGGCAGCGATGGTTTCCTCGCCGCCCGGCGGGCACTTGTTGATCGGCTCGCCGTCAACGATGCCTTGCGCATAGGGTTTGCATCCGGGGTGGCCGCATTTGCCGCATTGGGTCTGCGGCAGCAGGGCATCGATGCGTTGAATCAGACTCATGTTTTGATCAATCCACTGAATCCGAGAAAAATCACTGCAATCAGTCCGGCGCTGATCAGATCGATCGGCAGGCCGCGAAAGGGCAGAGGAATGTCGTTATCGGCCGTGCGCTCGCGCAGATCGCAGAACACGCTCAGCACCAGCCAGAAACCCAGCCCGGCGCCGAGGCTCAGGGCTGTCGCGTGCAGCAGGCCGTGATCGTTCTGCGCGTTGATCAGCGCCAGCCCAACTACGCCGGCGTTGCATAGCAACAGCGGCCACAGCCCAGCGAACGGCCACTCAGGCAGCCCGCGCGCCAGCAGTTTCAGCAGTGGCGCGATCAACAACACACTCAGCGGCAGGAACACGAACAGACGCAGCGCTTCAAGCTGCAGTGGCACCAGCATCCACTGCCAGATCGCCTGACCGATGACGCCGACGATCATCATCAGGCACAACGTCGCCAACCCCAGCGCATGCACTTGCCGTCGGCTACCCGCCAGCAGCGGAGCGACGCCCAGCGGCCAGTGCAACACGAAGTTGTTGAGCAGCGCAGCACTGATCAGCGTTAACACGAGTTCGGTCATGGTTCTGCCAGCGAAACGGGCGGGTATCTTTTAAGGTTAGGCACTATCCGGCCAGATATGAAAAATCCCACCGGCATGCAGAGCACGTCGGTGGGATCGTTTTATCGCAACGTCTTACTTGATGCGCTGACCCGGCTTGGCGCCGCTGTCCGGGCTGAGCAGGTAGATCTCTTCACCGCCAGGACCTGCGGCCATCACCATGCCCTCGGAAATACCGAACTTCATTTTCCGTGGCTTGAGGTTGGCAATCATCATGGTCAGGCGACCGTCGAGTTTCGACGGGTCCGGATACGCGCTCTTGATCCCGGAGAACACGTTGCGTTGCTCGTCACCGATGTCGAGGGTCAGGCGCAGCAGCTTGTCGGCGCCCTCCACGTGTTCGGCCTTGACGATCAGCGCGACGCGCAGGTCGATGGCGGCGAAAGCATCGAAGTCGATTTCCGGCGACAGCGGATCCTTCGCCAGTTCGCCGTTGCCCGCAGGCTTGGCTTCGCCGGTGTCGGTCTGGCTGGCGGTCAGGTCTTCTTTCGAGGCGTCGGTCATGGCTTGCACTTTTACCGGGTCGATGCGGGTCATCAACGGTTTGAATTCGTTCAGCTGATGGTTGGCCAGCAGCGTGGTGTGGTCATTCCAGGTCAGCGGCGCGACGTTGAGGAACGCCTCGGCATCAGCGGCCAGCAGCGGCAGTACCGGTTTGAGAAAGATCACCAACTGGCGGAACAGGTTGATGCCGGTGGCGCAGATCGCCTGGACTTCATCCTGCTTGCCTTCCTGCTTGTTCAGCGACCACGGGGCCTTGTCGGCGATCCACGCGTTGGCGCGGTCGGCCAGGGCCATGGTTTCACGCATGGCACGGGCGAAGTCGCGGGCTTCATAGGCGTCGGCAATGCTCGGCGCGGCGGCGAGGAAGGCCTCGGTCAGTTCCGGCGCGGCATTGTTGTCGACCAACAGGCCGCCGTTGCCCTTCTGAATGAAACCGGCGCAACGGCTGGCGATGTTGACCACTTTGCCGACCAGGTCGGAATTGACCTTCTGTACGAAGTCTTCGAGGTTCAGGTCGAGGTCATCGACGCCACGGCCGAGTTTGGCCGCGTAGTAATAGCGCAGGTATTCCGGCGACAGGTGATCGAGATAAGTGCGGGCCTTGATGAACGTGCCGCGCGACTTCGACATTTTCTGGCCGTTGACGGTCAGGTAGCCGTGCACATTGATGCCGGTCGGCTTGCGGAAGCCGGCGCCTTCGAGCATCGCCGGCCAGAACAGCGCGTGGAAATTGACGATGTCCTTGCCGATGAAGTGATACAGCTCGGCGGTGGAGTCCTTGCCCCAGAACGCGTCGAAGTCCAGTTCCGGCGTGCGGTCGCAGAGGTTCTTGAAGCTGGCCATGTAGCCGATCGGCGCATCCAGCCAGACGTAGAAATACTTGCCCGGCTCGCCCGGAATCTCGAAACCGAAGTACGGCGCATCGCGGGAAATGTCCCACTGTTGCAGGCCGGCATCCAGCCATTCGGAAAGCTTGTTGGCCACCGCGTCCTGCAAAGTGCCGCTACGGGTCCAGGCCTGGAGCATGTCCTGGAAGTCCGGCAGCTTGAAGAAGAAGTGCTGGGAATCCTTGAGCACCGGGGTGGCGCCGGAAATCGCCGACTTCGGATCCTTCAGGTCGGTCGGTGCGTAGGTCGCGCCGCATTTTTCGCAGTTGTCACCGTACTGGTCTTCGGTGCCGCACTTCGGGCAGGTGCCCTTGATGAAGCGGTCGGCCAGGAACATTTTCTTTTCCGGGTCGAAATACTGGGTGATCGAGCGCTGGGCGATGTGCCCGGCGTCACGCAGCTTGAGGTAGATCTGGCTCGACAGCTCACGGTTTTCTTCGGCGTGAGTGGAGTGGAAGTTGTCGAAACCGACCAGGAAATCGGCAAAGTCGGCGCTGTGTTCAGCCTGCACGTTGGCGATCAGTTGTTCCGGGGTGATGCCTTCCTTTTCCGCGCGCAGCATGATCGCCGAACCGTGGGCGTCGTCGGCGCAGACATAAATGCATTGGTTGCCGCGATGCTTCTGGAAGCGCACCCACATATCGGTCTGGATATATTCCAGCATGTGGCCAAGGTGGATCGAACCGTTGGCGTAGGGCAGGGCGCTGGTGACGAGGATCTTGCGTGGCTCGGACATGGGGCTTCGCTACTTGATGAAACGGAGGTCGGCCACTATAAAGCGCCGGCGCATATTTTTCACCCTGTGCGCTGTTTGATGCTGAGGCGGACACAATCACTGTGGCGAGGGAGCTTGCTCCCGCTGGGTGGCGAAGCCGCCCGATCCTCATTGGTCAGTTATCCCTTGATTGCGACTGCTGCGCAGCCGAGCGGGAGCAAGCTCCCTCGCCACAAATGGTGGTTGCAGATAAATCGCGCTCACCACAAACGAATCTGCGCGGTACGATAGCCGCCATCCTTTCCAGTCTTGTTATCGGAGTTGCCCATGAGCGCCGTCACTCGCGCAGCGGTGGAAGCCGTCCTCAGCCAATACACCGACCCTTACCTGAACCAGGACCCGGTCAGCGCCGGTTGCGTGAAAAACATCGAGATCATCGGTGACCGCGTCAATGTGCAGCTGGAAATCGGCTACGCCGCCGGCCTGTTCAAGAGCGGCTGGGCGCAATTGCTGCAACTGGCCATCGAAAACCTCGACGGCGTGGTCATCGCCCGCGTCGAAGTCACCAGCGTGATCGCCGCGCACAAGGCCCAGGCACAGATTCCGGGGCTGGCCAACGTCAAGAATGTGGTTGCCGTCGCCTCCGGCAAAGGCGGCGTGGGCAAATCCACCACCGCCGCCAACCTCGCGCTGGCACTGGCCCGTGAAGGCGCCAAAGTCGGCATTCTCGACGCCGATATCTATGGCCCGAGCCAGGGCATCATGTTCGGCATCCCCGAGCGCACCCGCCCGGAAATCAAGGATCAGAAGTGGTTCGTGCCGCTCAAGGCCCACGGTGTGGAAGTCATGTCGATGGCATTCCTGACCGACGACAACACGCCGATGGTCTGGCGCGGGCCGATGGTTTCCGGGGCGCTGCTGCAACTGGTCACGCAGACTGCGTGGGGCGATCTGGATTATCTGGTCATCGACATGCCGCCGGGCACCGGCGATATCCAGCTGACCCTGGCGCAGAAAGTCCCGGTGGCGGGTGCGGTGATCGTCACCACGCCGCAGGATCTGGCGCTGCTCGACGCACGCAAAGGCGTGGAAATGTTCCGCAAGGTCAACATTCCGGTGCTGGGCGTGGTGGAAAACATGGCCGTGCACATCTGCTCGAACTGCGGGCATGCCGAGCATCTGTTCGGTGAAGGCGGCGGTGAGAAACTGGCGACCCAGTACGGCGTCGAACTGCTGGCTTCGCTGCCGCTGTCGATGCTGATCCGCGAACAGGCCGATGGCGGCAAACCGACGGTGATTGCCGAGCCGGACAGCCAGATCGCCATGGTCTATCAGGAACTGGCCCGCCACGTCGGCGCGCGAATCGTGTTGCAGGAAGCAGCCACGCCGGCGATGCCGAATATCACCATCAGCGACGATTGATCCATCAGCGGCGCCGAAAAACCTGTGGGAGCGAGCCTGCTCGCGAAAGCGGTGTGTCATTCAACTCATCAGTTGCCTGATACGACCCCTTCGCGAGCAGGCTCGCTCCCACATTGGGTTTTGTAATGCGACTTAGATCCGCAACCCGCCATCCATCTCCAGAATCCGTCCGGTGTAGTAGTCATTCTCGAAGATATACGCCGCCGAATGGGCGATCTCTTGCGGCTTGCCCATGCGCTTGAGCGGAATGCCCGAGGTCATTTTCTCCAGAGCTTCCGGTTTCATGCCCAGGGTCATCTCGGTTTCGATAAAGCCCGGCGCAATGCCCGCGACACGAATGCCATAACGCGCCAGCTCCTTCGCCCAGGTCACGGTCGCCGCCGCGACGCCAGCCTTGGCCGCC
This sequence comes from Pseudomonas moraviensis subsp. stanleyae, assembly GCF_036283065.1. Taxonomy (GTDB): domain Bacteria; phylum Pseudomonadota; class Gammaproteobacteria; order Pseudomonadales; family Pseudomonadaceae; genus Aquipseudomonas; species Aquipseudomonas stanleyae. Next base: position 205,924 of record NZ_JAADJI010000004.1, on the reverse strand, counting down.
GAGTAGTTGGTCTGGCCGACGTTGCCCGCGCGGGAGATCGAGGAAATGTTGATGATCGCGCCGCTGTTCTTCAGCTCGACCATCTTCGCCGCGACTTCTCGGGTGCAAAGAAACACGCCGGTCAGGTTGACGTCGATCACCGCCTGCCACTGCGCCAGGCTCATCTTGCTCATCTCGCCGTCCTTGACCTTCAGCAGCAGACCATCGCGCAGGATCCCGGCGTTGTTGATCAAGCCGTGGATCGCGCCGAAGTCTTCGGCCACCTGCGCGACCATGTGCTCGACCTGCTCTTCATTGGCGACGTTGCACAGGTAGCTGCGCGCTTCGACACCCTTGGCTTTGCAGGCGGCGACGGCGTCGTCGAGTTTTTCCTGATTGAGATCGACCAGGGCCAGTTTCGCGCCCTTGCCGGCGAAATACTCGGCCATGGAACGGCCCAAACCCTGGCAACCGCCAGTGATAATGATTACTTTGTCGTTGAGTTGCATTCGCATGTCCCGCTGGCAGGTCTGAGTTGTTTTTGTTGTCGGCAACGCTTGATCGGCACCGGTCCGGGCCAGATTGCACAGGAACATTGCCCGATGCGCGCCGGTTACTTTTCGCTGCGCGCCTGTCCGTTTTCTAGACGGAACCCATTTAAGGAGTCACAAATTGAGCGCTGAAGTGGCGAAGAATGCCCGAGAATTGCTTCTCAAGGAATACCGTGGAGTGCTGTCGACCCACTCCAAATCCATGCCGGGTTTTCCCTTTGGCTCTGTTGTGCCGTATTGCCTCGACGAGCAGGGCCGGCCGCTGATCCTGATCAGCCGCATCGCCCAGCACACGCATAACCTGCAAAAAGATCCGAAGTGCTCGATGCTGGTAGGCGAGCGCGAGGCCGACGATGTGCAGGCGGTCGGGCGTCTGACTTATCTGGCGCAAGCGCAGAAGCTCGAAGATCCGGCAGCCATCGAGGCTGCCGCCGAGCGTTATTACCGCTATTTCCCCGACTCGCAGAATTATCACCAGGCCCACGATTTCGATTTCTGGGTGCTCGATCCGGTGCGCCATCGCTACATCGGCGGTTTCGGTGCGATTCACTGGATCGACCATCTGACCCTGGCCAACCCGTTCGCCGGCAAGGCGGAAATCAGCATGGTCGAGCACATGAACAGCGATCACGCCAAGGCCATCGCGCATTACGTCGAACTAGCCGGACTGCCGAACAGCGTGCCGGCGCAACTGGCCGGCATCGACAGCGAAGGCATGCACTTGCGTATCGGCCAGGCGCTGTACTGGTTGCCCTTCGCGGCACCATGTAATACGCCGACACAAGTGCGCGAGGCCTTGGTTTCTCTGGCTCACGCCCAGTTCTGGCCGAAAAAAGCGCAAAGTTAAGCTTGAATTCACGCAAGGGCGACGTCATCTAAGGCTTACTGCAAGGCATTTCTTGCGTTGAGGAAACTTTGATGCGCCCTTTTCTGTTGCTCTTTCTGCTGTTTCCAGTGCTGGAGCTGTTCGTATTCGTCAAAGTGGCAGGCTCTATCGGGTTCTTCCCGGCCCTGCTGCTGATCATTCTCGGCTCGGCGTTCGGTGTGTTCGTCCTGCGCGTCGCCGGTCTGGCCACCGCATTGCGTGCCCGGGAAAGTCTGAACCGCGGCGAATTGCCCGCGCAGACCATGCTCGAAGGCCTGATGCTGGCGTTGGCCGGTGGCCTGTTGATCATTCCCGGTTTCATCAGTGACGTGGTCGGTCTGGTCATGCTGTTGCCGGTCACCCGGCGTCTGCTGGCGAACAAGATGCGCCAGCGCGCCGAAGACCAGGCCATGCGCCAGCGTGCTTTCGCCGACGACCTGCAACCCCGTGGTGGCCCGGCCCCGCGCGAGCCGCTTGGTCGAGAGCCGAACGTGATCGAAGGCGAGTTCGAACACCGCGACAACAAGTGACATCAGCATCGACACGGCACCTGCGGGTGCCGTGTTCTTTTATGGCCGTTATTCAGTGTGTCTGAATGAAAAATTTTTTCCGCCAGCCCTTGTAATCGGCTTGTACGCCCCTATGTATCGGTCACCGAAAGGTTTCCGGTATTCAAACCGGACAGACTTGCGCGGTTCGCTCGACGGACCGCAACCGGCGCAGGCCGGATTCGTTAAACCCGCCGGGACTACAACCGGCCGATGAAAACCACAATTAGGAGAGATCGACAATGAAGCTTCGTCCTCTGCATGACCGCGTCGTCATCCGTCGCAGCGAAGAAGAAAAGAAAACCGCTGGCGGTATCGTCCTGCCAGGTTCGGCTGCTGAAAAAGCCAACCACGGTGTGATTCTCGCTGTAGGCCCGGGCAAAGCTCTGGAAAACGGTGAAGTGCGTGCACTGTCCGTGAAGGAAGGCGACAAGGTTGTGTTCGGTCCTTACTCCGGCAGCAACACTGTGAAAGTCGATGGCGAAGACCTGCTGGTAATGAGCGAGAACGAAATCCTCGCGGTTATCGAAGGCTGATATCCCCGTTCATTTTCCCGCTACTACAAAGTATTTAAGGAATATCGATCATGGCTGCTAAAGAAGTTAAGTTCGGCGATGCCGCCCGTACCAAGATGCTCAAAGGCGTCAACGTTCTGGCTGACGCGGTAAAAGCGACCCTGGGCCCGAAAGGCCGTAACGTGGTTATCGAGAAGAGCTTCGGCGCTCCGACCATCACCAAGGACGGCGTTTCCGTCGCCAAGGAAATCGAACTGGATGACCGCTTCGAAAACATGGGCGCGCAGCTCGTCAAAGACGTTGCCTCCCGTGCCAACGATGACGCTGGTGACGGTACTACCACCGCTACCGTTCTGGCTCAGTCGATCGTCAACGAAGGCCTGAAAGCCGTCGCTGCCGGCATGAACCCGATGGACCTGAAACGCGGCATCGACAAGGCGACCATCGCCATTGTCAAAGAGCTCAAAGCCCTGTCCAAGCCATGCGCTGACTTCAAGGCCATCGCTCAGGTCGGCACCATCTCGGCCAACTCCGACAACTCCATCGGCGACATCATTGCCGAAGCCATGGAAAAAGTCGGCAAGGAAGGCGTGATCACCGTTGAAGAAGGCTCGGGCCTGGAAAACGAACTGTCGGTTGTAGAAGGCATGCAGTTCGACCGTGGCTACCTGTCGCCATACTTCGTCAACAAGCCGGACACCATGGTTGCCGAGCTCGACGGCCCGCTGATCCTGCTGGTCGACAAGAAGATCTCGAACATCCGCGAAATGCTGCCAGTGCTGGAAGCCGTTGCCAAAGCCGGCCGTCCACTGCTGATCGTGGCCGAAGACGTTGAAGGCGAAGCCCTGGCGACTCTGGTTGTGAACAACATGCGTGGCATCGTCAAAGTCGCTGCCGTCAAGGCACCGGGCTTCGGCGACCGTCGCAAGGCCATGCTGCAGGACATCGCCGTTCTGACCGGCGGTACCGTCATCTCCGAAGAGATTGGTCTGAGCCTGGAAAGCACCACCCTGGAGCACCTGGGTAACGCCAAGCGCGTAACCCTGTCCAAGGAAAACACCATCATCGTTGACGGTGCTGGCGTGCAGGCAGACATCGAAGGCCGTATCGCTCAGATCCGTGCCCAGGTTGCCGAAACTTCCTCGGACTACGACCGTGAAAAACTGCAAGAGCGTCTGGCCAAGCTGTCCGGCGGCGTTGCAGTGATCAAGGTTGGCGCTGGTTCCGAAGTTGAAATGAAAGAGAAGAAAGCCCGCGTTGAAGACGCCCTGCACGCAACCCGCGCAGCCGTTGAAGAAGGCGTGGTACCTGGCGGTGGCGTGGCGCTGATCCGTGCTCTGGAAGCACTGACCGAGCTGACCGGCGACAACGCTGACCAGAACGTCGGTATCGCTGTGCTGCGTCGCGCTGTTGAAGCGCCGCTGCGTCAGATCGCTGCCAACTCCGGTGACGAGCCAAGCGTAGTCGTCAACGAAGTGAAGAACGGCAAAGGTAACTTCGGTTACAACGCTGCTTCCGGCGAATACGGCGACATGATCGAAATGGGTATCCTGGACCCAACCAAGGTAACCCGTTCGGCTCTGCAAGCCGCAGCCTCCATCGGCGGTCTGATCCTGACCACCGAAGCAGCTGTTGCTGACGCACCGAAGAAAGAAGGTGCAGCTGGCGGCGGTATGCCAGACATGGGCGGCATGGGTGGCATGGGCGGCATGATGTAAGCCAGCCCTGGCCCTGTAACGCAAAACCCCGCTGGCGAAAGTCAGCGGGGTTTTTTATTGCCCAAATCCCAGACTTACCCACATCCCCTGTGGGAGCGAGCCTGCTCGCGAAAGCGGTTTTTCATCCGGCATATAAGCCAGTTGACCCGACCATTCGCGAGCAGGCTCGCTCCCACAGGTTCCCCATTTCAGGCGCTGACGGGGCGTGCTTTGACAGCTGTTGCAGTCTTGCTTTCAGGGCGATAAAGCACCCAGTAATAGGCCCCCAGACAAATCAGCCAGCAGAAGATCGCCGTCCACACGTTGTGCGAAAAGAAATGCGCGCCCTGCATCATCCGGCTGATCGAGAACACCGAGCCCAGCGCAAAGGCAAATACAAACGCCTGCCGCGCCAGTCGCGGGCGGCGGTCGCGCAGCACGAAGAACAACGCGAACAAGGTAAACCCGGTCGCCGCATGGCCGCCCGGCCAGCAACGTCCCGGCTTGTCGGTAGCGGGACGATGCTCCATCAGTTTGCTATAGGTCTCGTGACCGCCGAATTGCTCCAGACTCCATGGGCACTGCACGGCGGTGACGGCTTTGACCGGAGTGACAAATGAAGTCGCCAGCCCCAGCGACAGCACCAGACAGCCCAATTCACGCTTGAACGGTTTCAGCCGTTCGATGAAAAACGCGCCGATGAAACCCAGAATGGCAAACACCGAGAAGCCGATGACCACCTGTTTCGCCCGGTCATGCAGGATGTCTTCAAGAAAATAGCTGTGCCGCCCGATGAAATCTCCCGCGACCGGGTCGTAGAACATTCGCGCCAGATCCATGTCCAGATCGGTCAGTTCGAGTAACAGCAGAATGATCGCCGCCGCTGCGGGAATGCCCAGACACAACCACCCGTTAAGTGGTCTTGAAGCGGGAAGGGCAGAGGTCGACACCATGGCAGATTCCTTGGTCGATGAAGGGAGTGGAAAGAGCGAGATTGCGCGGAGTCTGCGCGCGCTGGCGTCGGCGATTTGTTAACCGAAAGTGAAAAAAACGTCGCAGCGCGCGCAGTGCAGGTTTATCGAAAAACGCCCCTAGCCCTCAGCCACACTTGGCCGTAAGCTGCGCGGGCCAAGACGGCCGTTACCCCGTTCGGAGGAGGTGCCCATGCGAATTCTGCTGGTCGAAGACAACCGCGACATCCTGGCCAATCTGGCCGATTACCTGGGCCTCAAGGGCTATACCGTCGATTGCGCCCAGGATGGTCTGTCTGGTCTGCATCTGGCGGCCACCGAGCATTACGACCTGATCGTGCTCGACATCATGCTGCCCGGCATCGACGGCTACACCTTGTGCAAACGCCTGCGTGAAGATGCCCGGCGCGACACGCCGGTGATCATGCTCACCGCCCGCGATCAACTCGACGACCGGCTGCAGGGCTTCAAATCCGGTGCCGACGATTACCTGATCAAACCCTTCGCCCTGTCCGAACTGGCGGCGCGCGTCGAAGCGGTCATGCGTCGTGCCCAGGGCGGCGGCCGTCGTGCGTTGCAGGTCGGTGATCTGAGCTACGACCTCGATACCCTGGAAGTGACCCGCGAAGGCAAGCTGCTCAAACTCAACCCGGTCGGCCTCAAGCTGCTCGCGGTGTTGATGCAGAAGAGCCCGCACGTGCTGCGTCGGGAAATTCTCGAAGAAGCGCTGTGGGGCGATGACTGTCCGGACAGCGACAGCCTGCGCAGCCATGTTCACCAGTTGCGCCAGGTAATCGACAAGCCATTCGCCAAGCCACTGCTGCACACCGTGCACGGTGTCGGTTATCGCTTGGCCGAGGGGCGTGATGGAGTTTAAGCAGAGTCTTTCCCAGCGGATCATTATCGCCTTTGCGCTGATGAGTGCGCTGGTGGCGGGAGCTTTCGCCATGGGCATCGTCGCCACGGTGCACCTGGTGGAAGAGAAACTGATTTCCGCAGGGCTCGGCGGCGACCTGCAACGTTTGCTGCTGATGGACAACGTCTCCGACTGGAGCCACCGCCCCGAGCCGGATCAGCTGTTCTATTTCAGCGGCGGGCCGGGGGATTTCGACCTGCCCAAGGATCTGCGTCACCTCGATGCCGGTTTTCATGAGGTCTTTCGCGAACAGCTGTCCTATCACGCCATGGTCGAAGTGGTGGATGGCCGGCGCTACGTACTGCTGCAGGATCAAAGTGATTTCGAAGAGCGCGAGCGCGTGCTGTTTGCCGTGGTGCTGGTGGGCTTCGTGCTCAGCCTGGCATTGGCGGTGTTTCTCGGCTGGGTGCTCGCGCGCAAGGTGATGGCGCCGGTGGTGCGCCTGGCCCGGCAGGTCCGCCATCGCGACCAATTGCTCGGGCTGGCGCCACCTTTGGCGCCAGATTACGCGGCGGATGAAGTCGGCGAACTGGCGGTGGCATTCGATGCCACGCTGGGACGCTTGCGGCAGGCGCTGACCCGCGAACGTTTGTTCACCAGCGACGTCAGCCATGAATTGCGCACGCCGCTGATGGTCCTTGCCAGTTCCTGCGAACTGCTGCTGGAAAACCCCGGCATCGATCAGCGTGGCCGCGCCCAGGTCCAGCGCATTGCCCGGGCCAGCGAGGAGATGCGCGAGCTGGTGCAGACCTTCCTGATGCTGGCGCGCGCGCAGAACGAAGAGGCCGGCGCCGCTCCGCAGCAGAACCTCACGCAAGTAGCGGAAAGCCTGCTGTGCCTGTGGCGCGATCCGATCGAGCGCAAGGGCTTGACGCTGATGTTCGAGCCGGGTAACCCACCAGACACTCATTTCAACGCGACCTTGCTCAATGCGGTGATGGGCAATTTGCTGCGCAACGCACTGCATTACACAGAAGAGGGCTTCATTCGCCTGACCCTCACTGCCAACGGCTTTGTCGTCGAGGACTCGGGGGTGGGCATTCCCGAGGAAAAACGCGAGGCGATGTTCGAGCCGTTCGTGCGCGGCAGCGAAAAGCGGGGCGAGGGGCTGGGCCTTGGCTTGTCGCTGGTGCAGCGCATCTGCGAAAACCAGGGCTGGACGGTCAGCCTGAGCACGATGGACCCCAATGGCTGCCGATTCGAGGTAGATCTTGGCGTGAATGCCGGCAAATAGTGGCTCGAGTCTACTCCCGCGCACCTGTCTAAATCCTGTATAACGTTGTAATACTTTACAGATTTACCTGACAGAATTTTCACAATTGGATGACCTGACGCTGACACGCCGCTGCTTAAGGTGGCGTCATCAGAACTCAGGAGTCCAGATGATGGCCGGCCCGATCAAGCTCGATTTTTCCGAAAAGTACGACGACCAACACGCACAACGCTACCTGCGCAAGCACAAGGAGAGCCTTGGCCGCCGCCTGTCGCACTTGCGCGACGAGCAATTGGGGCGCAAGGCTCTGGCGCTCGCGGGGGATCCCGGTCTGGTGCTGGATTTACCCTGCGGTGCCGGGCGCTTCTGGCCAATGCTCGCGGAAAAGCCCAATCGGGTGATCATCGGTGCGGACAATTCCGAGTCGATGATCAAGACCGCGCTGCAAGGGCAACCGGCCGATGTGGTCAAGCGTGTACAACCGCTGCACACCTCGGCGTTCGATATTGCTCTGCCGGATAACGCGGTCGACAGCATCTTCTGCATGCGCCTTCTTCACCATATTGGTGAAGCCGAGCACCGTAAGGTGATCCTGCGTGAATTCGAGCGGGTTACCCGTGACAGCGTGATTGTTTCATTGTGGGTGGACGGCAACTTCAAGGCGTGGAAGCGCAAACGCGCCGAGCTCGACCGGCCGAATCGTGACTACCAGAATCGCTTTCTGATTCCGGCCGCGACAATTGAGAAAGAATTTGAACAGGCGGGTTTCCGCATTCAGGAACAACTGGACTTTATACCGCTCTATGCGATGTGGCGGGTTTACGTATTACGCAAGAGGTAGAGATGGCAGTGCAAGCAGCAGTTGAAGCGAGTGTCGCTCCACAGGATGGTTTCGATTATTACTGGGCCCAGCGTGGCGAATGGGTTGAAGAGCCCAACGTGCGCCGCGGTGGCGAAAGTGGTGTGCAGCGCATCGTCGGCCGTGACGGCCAGTTGCTGTATGCCAAGCGTCAGACCGGACACATCTATCGCAGCTGGTTGCACCCGTTCGGTCGCCCGACCGTATTGCGTGAGCTCGATGCGCTGACCGGGGTAAGCAAACTCGGTGTACGTGTTCCGCAAATCGTCTTCTGCGGCGCTCAGCCGGATCCGCAGCATAAATGGCGCGCACTGCTCGTCACCAAATCGCTCGATGGTTTCCAGGAGCTGGAACACTGGCTGGCCGCCGCGGGTGGTCGCGATCAATGTGGCGACGTGGTTTACGAGCGCGTGCTCAAGGACCTGGCCGAGAACCTGGCGCGCATGCACAAAGGCCGCTGGCAGCACAGCTGCATCTATATCAAGCATGTTTTCGTGCGGGTGAGCGGTGAAGGCGAAGCGGCGCAGGTTGAAGTCGCGTTGATCGACCTGGAGAAATGCCGCCAGCGCCTGACGGCATATAGCGCAGCGCAGCACGACATGAAGCAATTGCGTCGCCATTCGTCGTTCCGCGATGCCGACTGGAAAAAACTCGTCTACTTTTATGAGACGGCGTTTGGCAGCGCTATCAAAGGTTTATAGCGATGAAACTCGAAATTGCACGAGGTTTGTTCCTGGTCGGGGCCTTGGCAGTTGCTTCACTGGCGGTGGCTGCCTGGGAGCAGCCGCGCATGCAGGTCATAGGAGCGTCCGGGAACGACGCTCATTGTTCGGTTCCACGGGTGGCGAAAGCCTCCGTGGCGACCCAGCCCGATCATGATTTGCTGTTGTTCATGTTCGGACTGTCTCAGGGAATGAGGCCAGCCAGTTGAAACGATTGAAGCCCAAATAAAAGGCCTCGCAGTTGCGAGGCCTTTTTTTTGCCGAAATCTTGATGGATATAGGTGCATCCCTGTGGGAGCGAGCCTGCTCGCGAATGCGCTGGTTCAGCTGCATTGATGTCGACTGACACACCTTCGCGAGCAGGCTTGCTCCCACAGGATGATGCGTGTTATTTGCGATCCGGTTTCGCCAGGAAGGTGTAAACGCACGGCAGCACGAACAACGTAAACAACGTGCCAATCGACATCCCCGTGGCAATCACCATGCCTATATCAAAGCGGCTTACGGCGCCCGCACCGGTCGCCAGAATCAGCGGCACCATGCCGAACACCATTGCTGCGGTAGTCATCAGCACCGGGCGCAAGCGAATCGCCGCTGCTTCCTCGACAGCTTCACGGGCGCTCAGGCCCTTGTCCTTGCGCAACTGGTTGGCGAATTCGACGATCAGGATGCCGTGCTTGCTGATCAGGCCGATCAGCGTCACCAGCCCGACCTGGGTGTAGATGTTCATGCTCGACCAGCCGAGGAACAGCGGAATCAACGCGCCGCAGATCGACAGCGGTACGGTCACCAGAATCACCAGCGGATCACGAAAGCTTTCGAACTGCGCAGCCAGCACCAGAAAGATGATCGCCAGCGCCAGGGCAAAAGTGACCCACAACGCGCTGCCTTCCTGCACGTACTGCCGCGAGGCGCCGCCGTAGTCGAAGGCAAATCCGGCCGGTGCTTCCTCGCGGGCGATCTGCAGTACCGTGTCGATGGCTTCGCCCATGCTTACCAGCGGGAAACCGGAAATCTTCGCCGCGTTGAGCTGCTGGAACTGATTGAGCTGACGCGGCCTTGCGCGGTCACTGACCTTGATCAGGGTCGACAGCGGCAGCAACTCGCCCTGAGTGTTTTTCACGTAGTAATTGTTCAGCCAGTCCGGGTTGTCGCGGTAGGCCCGTTCGACCTGGGCGATGACCTTGTAGCTGCGCCCGTCGAGGGTGAAGCGGTTGATCTCCGCCTCGCCGAGCAAGGTCGCCAGCGTGCCGCCAAGATCGAGCATCGACACGCCCATCTGCGCAGCCTTGTCGCGGTCGATATCGACCACCACTTCCGGCTTGTCGAACGCCAGATCGAGGTCGACGAAGGCGAACTTGCCCGACTCCATCGCGCGCTTCTCGATGCGCTCGGCGACTTGCAGCAGCAGCTCGTAGTCATTGGCGGTGTTGACCACGAATTCGAACGGCAAGCCTTCACCGGTGCCGGGCAGGGAGGGCAGGTTGAAACCGAAGATCTGCAAGCCGGGAATGCTCTCCAGTTTGCTCTGCACCTCGGGGAGGATTTCCATCTGCGTGCGGTTGCGTTCGTTCCATGGCTTGAGCAGGAAACCGCCGATACCGGCCTGCACGCCGTTGTAGCCGTTGATCTGGAACGACGAGTAGTACTCGGGAAACTCCTTGAAGATGGTGATGAATTCGTCGGTGTAGGTGCTCAGGTAGTCGAGGTTGGTCGGCTGTGGTGCGCTGGCCATCATGAAAATGATGCCCTGGTCTTCGTCCGGCGCCAGTTCCGACTTGGTGAACTTGAGAAACACCGGAATCAGGCACAGCACGATCACCGCAAACACCAGCACCACCGGCCGGGTATTGAGCGTGCCGTGCAGCATGCTTTGATAACGGCGCTTGAGGCCTTCGAAGACCCGGTCGAGGCGATGGGCGAGTCCGCTGGGATTCTCTTCGTGACGCAACAGAAACGCGCACATCATCGGCGACAGGGTCAGGGCGACGACGCCGGAAATCACCACCGCACCGGCCAGGGTCAAGGCGAACTCCTTGAACAACGCCCCGGTCAGCCCGGTAAGGAATCCGATCGGCGCATACACCGCCGCCAGGGTGATGGTCATCGACACCACCGGCATGGCAATTTCCCGCGCGCCTTCCAGCGCTGCATCGAACGGCGTCTTGCCTTCTTCGATGTGCCGGTGGATGTTTTCCACCACGACGATCGCATCGTCCACCACCAGACCGATGGCCAGCACCATTGCCAGCAGCGTCAGCAGGTTCATCGAGTAACCCATCATCTGCATGAAGAACATCACGCCGATCATCGACAGCGGGATGGTCACCACCGGGATCACCACCGAGCGCAATGCGCCGAGGAACAGGAACACCACGACGATGACGATCAGTACCGCTTCGAACAGGGTTTTCACCACCTCATCGATCGAGGCTTGAATGAACAGTGTGGCGTCGTAGGCGATTTCGCTTTTCAGGTTCGGCGGCAGCTGTGCTTCAAGCTCGGGCATCAGCTTGCGGACTTCCTTGATCACGTCCAGCGGGTTGGCGCCGGGGGTGGCCTTGATGCCGATGTATACCGACGGGGTGCCGCCGAACGAGCTGATCGAGTCGTAGTTTTCCGCGCCCATTTCCACCCGCGCGACATCGCGCAGCAACACACGGCTGTCGCCATCGACCTTGAGCGGAATCGCCGCGAAGGCTTCGGCGGATTTCAGTTCGGTGTTGGCGTTGATGCTGGTGACGGTGTACTCGCCTTTCACTTCGCCGGCGGCGGAGAGGAAGTTGTACTGACGCACCGCAGCGGTCACGTCAGCGGCGCTGAGGCCGAAGCCGGCGAGTTTCACCGGGTCGAGCCACAGGCGCATGGCGAACACCTGATTGCCAAGGATCTCCGCTTCGGCCATGCCCGGCAGCGTCGCCAGTTTCGGCTGGATCACCCGTGACAGGTAATCGGTGATCTGCGGATTGCTCAGGTCCTTGCTGAAAAAACTGATGTACATCAGCGCCGAGGCGTCGGCGGATTCCTTGCTCAGCACCGGGTCTTCAGCGTCCTGCGGCAGTTTGTTCTTGACCTCGTTGGCCTTGGCCAGCAACTCGGTGAACAAGCGGTCGGTATTGGCACCGATGCGCGCGTAAATCGAAATCACCGAGAAGTTCTGCCGACTGACCGAGGTCATGTAGTCGATGCCCTCGGCGCTGGCCAGGCTCTGTTGCATCGGTTGGGTGATGTAGCCCTGAATGGTTTCGGCGTTGGCCCCGGGATAGGCCGTGGTCACCGTGATCAGGGCGTTTTCCATTTGTGGGTACTGGCGCAGCGGCAGCTTGCTCCAGGCCTGAAAGCCCAGCAGCACAATCAGCAGGCTGACCACGGTGGCGAGCACCGGGCGGCGGATGAACGGATCGGTAAAAGCCATGGAGATTCCTTGATCAGTCGGCGCGAGGCGGACTGTTCTGCTCGCCGAGGGTCTTGTCGTCGCTGATGGCAATAGAGGCACCGTTGTCCAGTTTGATCTGGCCAGCCGTCACTACCTGTTCGCCGCTCTGCACGCCCTTGTTGATCATCACCAGGCCATCGCGGCGTTCACCGGTCTCGACAAAACGTCGTTCGGCGATCAGCAGCGGTTGGCCGTTGTCGTCCTTGGCGACGCTGCCGTCCTCAGCCTTCTTCTGCCCGACCACGTAAACCGAGTTGCCGTACAGGGTGTAGGTAATCGCGCTCTCCGGTACGACGATGTGCTTCTGCGGATCAGGCAGCAGCACCTCAAGGCTGGCGAACATGCCAGGCAGCAACTTGCCGTCGGGGTTGGCCAGCGTGGCGCGGACGAGGATGTTGCGCGTGGTGCTTTCGACGATTGGATTGATCGCGCTGATCTTGCCGACAAAGTTCTGTCCCGGATAAGCGGCGACGGTGAACTGCACGGGCTGGCCGATAGCGAGTTTCGGCACCGCTTGTTCCGGTACGTAGAAGTCGGCGTAGAGGCTGCTCAAGTCTTGCAGCGTGGCGATTTTGGTGCCACTGGCGAGGTAGTCGCCGACGTCGACCTGACGGATGCCGATGGTGCCGCTGAATGGCGCGACGATGCGTTTCTTCGCCAGCGAAGCATTGAGCTGATTGACCGTGGCCTTGTTCTTTTGCAGCACGGCGGAGAGGCGGTCGAATTCGCCTTTGGAGATCGCGCGGCTGTCGACCAGTTGCGCGCCACGGCCGAAGTCCAGTTGCGCCAGGCCGAGATCGGCGCGGGCGGTTTCCAGCAAGGCGGTTTCCACGGCGCTGTCGAGTTGCAACAGCGGTTGCCCGGCCTTGACCTTCTGCCCGGATTCGAATTTGAGTTCAGTGACGGTGCCGGCGACTTCCAGACTCAAGTCGACACCTTGCAATGCCTTGAGCGAACCGACAGTGGGCAAACGCATCTGCCACGGCTGTTCGCCGGCCGTGGCCACGGCGACGCTGATGGGTGGTTTCGGTTTGGAAAAGCCCTGGATCATCGTGTAGATCGAAAAGGCCTTGTATCCGCCCAGCACCAGGACGATCAGCAACACAACACCCAACATGATCAGCATGCGGCGACGCAGCATATGTCCAGTTCCTTGGATTAAATCATGAGACAGGCGGGCACATTACTCCGAGTACAGGGGGGATTCCAACTGGCAGTTATTACAGGTGCTGCACACCGGAATCCATGTTGCGAGGGAGCTTGCTCCCGCTGAGGCGCGAAGCGGCTGCTCTTTTTGTGCAAAAGCAGGGCCTGCTGCGCAGTCCAGCGGGAGCAAGCTCCCTCGCCACAGGGGGTGTTTGGGCATTTGGGAGGGGTGGTCTCTGTTTTGGTCTTCGCTGTTCAGCAGTGCCCCCGCCCCTGAGCCGAACGATGACTGTGGCGAGGGAGCTTGCTCCCGCTCGGGGGCGCAGCCGCCGCGAATCCGCTGTGCTCGGTGTATTTGAAAAAAACGGTTTGCCGGGTTTGGGTCTGCTGCGCAGTCCAGCGGGAGCAAGCTCCCTCGCCACAGGGGTGTTTGGGCATTTGGGAGGGATGGTCTCTGTTTTGGTCTTCGCTGTTCAGCAGTGCCCCCGCCCCTGAGCCGAATGATGAGTGTGGCGAGGGAGCTTGCTCCCGCTCGGGGGCGCAGCCGCCGCGAATCCGCTGTGCTCGGTGTATCTGAAAAAACCGGTTTGCCGGGTTTGGGTCTGCTGCGCAGTCCAGCGGGAGCAAGCTCCCTCGCCACAAATTGGGTGGTGCCTAGGCCATCAGGTGCAGATGGTTGTCCCAGAGCCCCGCCGGCAATTCCAGCGGCTTGGCCAGCAGTTGTGCCTGACGGCAATCGTAGTAGCGGCAGCGGCCCTGACCCGAGGTCACGACAAAACCATCCTTCACCGCTCCAACGCCGGCGCAATCAGGCAAAGGCGCATCGAGGCGCAGTTCGCCGCTGTCCAGATCCCAGATAAAGAAGCGATTGCCACGCGGTGCAGTCAATGCGACCAGGCGCAAATCGCTGTGCACCGCGACGCTAGCGGTGTAATGCCCCATCGCCTGCAACTGCGGTTCTGCGACCGGGAACGCCACGAACGGTTGCCCCGGCCGCTTGATCGCCAGCAACTCCGAACGCTCGTGGGACGCGCCCATGAATTGCTGGCCGGCGACGATGGTGCCGTCGCTGGCGATGCCCAGGTGGCGCACGCTGTTCATCTGCTGGGCGAGGGTTTCCTTGCTCAGCAATGTGCCGTCGCGCTGCATCAGCACCAGGCTCGGTTCCATGGCGTTGAGGTTCATGTCGACGCGGCTTTCCGCCTCGGTGCGAATGCCGCCGTTGGCCACCACCAGGGTCTCGCCGTCGGGCATCCACGACACCTGATGCGGGCCGAGGCCATGGGTGGAAATCTCGCCCGTGTGCACCAGCCGCTCGCCTTCGAACCTGTACACGCCGAGCAGGCCACGGCCGGGATCGGACGTGTCGTTCTCGGTGGCGTACAGGTACTCGCCGTCCTTGTGCACCACGGCGTGGCCGTAGAAGTGCCGGTTCGGCTGCGAAGTCACGGTCTGCAGCAACTTGCCGTCGCGCAGATCGATCAGGTAACTCTCGGTGCCTGGACGCCGCGCGACGAACAGCGCCAGCGGCTGCGTCGGGTGGTTGATGATGTCATGGCAACGCTGACCGACGTGGGTGGCGAACACCCGCGTGCCATCGAGCCGATAACCGACGGCGTAATGCTTGCCGTCGCTGTCATCGCGCGCCGACAACAGCAACGGGCTCTGATCCTTGCGTTTGAACAGCGTCCAGCCGCCCAGCGTCACTGCTCCGAGCAGTGCACTACCTAAAGTCAGAACCTGACGTCGCAGCATGGCACTCGCCCTCATCAGTCACCGTCGTTGGCATTGAAGCCCAGTTGGATGCCCAGCGCCTTGGCCAGCTCGCCTTCATGCAGGCGATGGACGACGTTGAGGCTGTCGTAGATATCGTTGAGTTGCTGGCGACCGGCGTCGTCTTCGAGCATTTCGCCAAGCGAGCGCTGAGTGCTGTCGAACAGCTTCAGCGAGGCGGCGTATGCGGCGTCGATCTTGTCCGCTAAGGGTTTCTGCTCGGCTGGCAACAGACCGCGCAGGCCTTTGTTGTCGACGCCTTCCCAAACGGTTTTGGCCGCCGCGAGGCTGGCTTCCAGTGCGGTCAGCGACGACTGGCTGCGCCACGCATCAGCCTGGAACGGCTGCGGCACGCCCTTGCTCTGACGGCCCATCGGCGTACCGAGTTTTTTCTTCAGGGTGTCCAGTGCAGTCACTTGGACGCGCAGCAGATCGGCGATTGCCTCGTGGGAGTCGGCGTAGCGCTGGTTGGGGAATTTGCTCATCTGCGCGAGCATGCCGTCGGTGTTGTTCCAGCCCTGCAGGATTTCTTCGGCCAGTTGCTTCTGGCGTTCGCCGATGGCGATCAGCAGCGGGCAGTATTTGGCTTTCTGCGCATCGTTGGCGACATCAGGCTTGGCGTCGAAGAGGATGTATTCGTAAGCCGACAGGCCTTGCACGACGACGCTGGATTTGGCCAGCGCAGCGGCATCAATCTGCGGCTGGGCGACGACCAATTGCTCGACCTGACGGCCGACGAGATTTTTCTTGTCCGGCCAGAACTGCACTTGCCACGAACGATTACCCTCGGCCAGCGGACCGATCAGCAGCGGTTGCAGCTCGGCCCAGGCTTTCTGCGCGTGGAGGAAATCAGCGCGGGCGGTTTCCAGGCTTTCCTTGCCCTGGCAGTAGGCGAGGGCGCTGACCGCCAGTTGCCGGTCGGCTTCGACCCAGCGGGTGTAGGTCGGCAGGATCACCGATTTGGCGATCGCCGCCGAGGTGACCGCTTGCGGATCCTGCGGCGAGCAGGCGCCGAGGGCGAGCGCGGCAAGGCTGGTGAACAGTAACTTGGGACGGAACATGTCGGGCTCCCGATGCTTTTTCAGTATTTAAAGTGAGTTCAGAAACGCCAGCAACGCAGCGCGCTGCTCGGCATTGAAAGACAAAACCTGTTGCTGCGCAGCCGTCGCTTCCCCGCCATGCCAGAGCACCGCTTCGAGCAGGTTGCGAGCGCGGCCGTCGTGCAAAAACTGCGTGTGGCCACTGACCGCTTGCGTCAGGCCGATGCCCCACAGCGGCGGCGTGCGCCAGTCGCGGCCGGAGGCCTGAAATTCCGTGCGGTTGTCCGCCAGGCCGTCGCCCATGTCGTGCAGGAGCAAATCGCTGTACGGACGAATCACTTGATTGGCCAGCTCAGGTTCGGCGGCGTTGGCGGCGGTGGTGTATTTGGGCGTGTGGCACGACTGGCAACCGGCCTGGAAAAACAGGTTCTTGCCGGCCAACACCTGTGGGTCATTGACGCCACGGCGCGCCGGCACTGCCAGATTGCGACTGTAAAACAGCACCAGGCGCAGAATGTTGTCGCTGACTTCCGGTTCGCCGTCCGGGCCATTGCCGTTCGGCGCCTGTTTGCAGGCGGTCTGCGCCTCGGTGCAGTCGTCGAAAGGCCGCAGGCCGGTGGTCAGGCCCATGTCACCGGAGAACGCGTGAACATTCTGCTGGTTGAGATTCGGCTGCCCGGCTTTCCAGCCGAACCGGCCGATCACGGTTTTCTGCAACTGGTCATCCCAAACCCGGTTGGGCCGGCCATTGATGCCGTTGTTCTCTTTCGCCTGGGCGGCGGCGTTGGCGAGGATCGCCTCTTCGGGGATCGCTTCGAGCAGGCCCAGACCAATCATCGGCGGCGCCACCCGCGCGGAGAAACGCGTGTCCGGATGCATCGGGCCGTAACCGAGTTGAGTGATCTGCAGGGTCGGTTTGCGCAACTCCACTTCCGTGCCGTCCTTGAACCGTACGGGCACTGGCGTGTAGTCGACGCGCACCTTGCCTTCCGGAGCGACGCCGGGCACAGCCATGTCCTGGAACTGCCCGCCATACACCGGCTCCGGCACCACGCCGAGCTGTTCGATGACTTTGGCGTAGGGCGGCGCGTCGGGAATCGACAGGCGCACCAGCATCGACACCGCATTGGTCGCATCAGGTGCCGGCGGATGACCGCGACCGTCCTTGATGTGGCAGTTCTGGCAGGCGTTGGTATTGAAAAGCGGACCGAGGCCGTCGCGCGCTGTGGTGGTCGACGGCGCAATCACCCACGGGCTGCGGAAGAAGCTGTTGCCGACACTGAAATCCACCCGCCGCGACGGCGGCAGGTTGGCCGATGGCAGGGAGAACGCGTTCTGATCGCTCTTGCGCACAGTCGCCGCACCGCCCGAACGCGCTTCACCCGGCTCGGCCGCGGTGAAACGCGGGGCGTCATCGCAGGCACTCAGGCCCAGGGCCAGCAACAGTGCGGACAAGCGAAGCGGCAACGACGGCATCAGACATCCTGCAAACGGACGAAAACAAAGGCGCAAAGTCTAACAGGGCGGGGGAGTTTGAATAAGAGGAATTATCGTTTGCTTGATATCACGCAAGCCGTGAAGCGGATGCCAACACTGTGGGAGCGAGCCTGCTCGCGAAAGCGACGCCCGACGCGCTGAAAATGCCGCGCCGGATAAAGCCTTCGCGAGCAGGCTCGCTCCCACAGGGACAGCGGTGTGCCAGGTATGAAAAAGGCGACCCCGAAGGTCGCCTCTTTTTGACGCGGACGCGGTGATCAGAACTCGTGATCGGCGTTGTCCGGGTTCAGGTCGCTGATGCCGAGTTTGCCGGCGGCGGCTTCGATCGAACCGGTCTGCTTGACCAGTGCGGCGATGGCGTCGCGAACAACCTGGTTGCCCGCGGTATTGCCGGCAGCGATCAACTGGTCGTAGTGCTCACCCTTGTTGGCGTGATCGACCATGACCTGGATCTTCGCTTCGGTCGCGGCCAGATCGGCTTTCAGCGCGGTGTCGGCGGCCGGGTCGGCCTTGGCCACCAGCGACGACAGGCTGGCGCCGGTCAGTTTGGTGCCGTCAACACGGGTGTACTCGCCCAGGTACACGTTACGCACGCCTTTGGCGTCGTAGAAGTGCGAGTAGTGGGTGTTGTCGCTGAAGCAATCCTGCTCGTCTTCAGGGGAGTTGGCCTCCAGGGAAACCTTCATGCGCTCGCCCGCCAGTTCACCCAGGGACAGGCTGCCCATGCCGAAGAGCATTTTGCGCAGGCCGGCTTCGCCTGGCTCGGCTTCCAGCGTGGCGCGGTAATTGTCGGCCACGTTCGGCTTCCAGTTGCCGACCATTTCTTCCAGATCGCTGACCAGCAGTTGGGTCACGGCTTTCAGGTAGGCACGACGACGCTCGTTGTGGCCGCCGGTGGCGCCGGCGCCTTCCAGGTAGTCGGAGGCAGGACGGTTGCCAGCACCTGGGCCGGTGCCGTTCAGATCCTGGCCCCAGAGCAGGAATTCGATGGCGTGGTAGCCAGTGGCGACGTTGGCTTCGGAACCGCCCAGCTCGTTGAGGCTGGCGAGTTTTTCCGGAGTGATTTCTTTCACGTCGACCTTGTCTTCGCCGACCTGAACTTCGGTGTTGGCGATGATGTTGGCAGTAGCGCCCGGGTTACCCAGCGCGTGCTCGTAGGTTTTGTCGACATAGTCGATCAGGCCTTCGTCCAGTGGCCAGGCGTTAACCTGACCTTCCCAATCGTCAATGATGGTGTTGCCGAAACGGAACACTTCGCTTTGCAGGTATGGCACGCGCGCGGCGACCCAGGCAGCCTTGGCGGCTTTCAGGGTGTCGGCGTTCGGCTTGGCGAGGAACGCGTCGACGGCGGTTTGCAGGGTTTTCGCGGTGGATTCGGCATCGCTGTAAACGGCGAAGACCATGTCGGCGTAGTGCGCGACCACAGCCTTGGCGGCGGCATCGTCAACTTTACCGGCAGCAGGAGCAGGTGCAGCGGCCGGCGCCGGGGCTGGAGCAGCGCTGCTGGAAGCCGGAGTCATTTCGGAGGCTTTTTCTTTGTCCTTGCCTTCGCCGCAACCGGCGAGGGAAATAGCGATGGCCAGCAGACTGGCGGTAGCCAGAGGCATACGAATCATGGCGAACATCCTGCTTCGGTAGTTGAGTGGACTGGCGCCGGGGGCGCGCAAAACTGCGACATAATGCAAATCTTTCGCATTATGTGTAAAGGCGTGCTTGGAAATATTTCTTATTTGCGCAAGAAGATCAAAAGATCGCAGCTCGTTTCACTGTGGGAGCTGACGAGTGCAACGAGGCTGCGATCTTTTGATCTTTGAGGCTGCGATCTTTGATCTTTAAAGAATCGCCGCGTTACTGCGTTGCGCCTGCTTGAGGTAAATACCCAGCTCGCGCGCCGGCAGCGGTTTGCTGTAGTGGTAGCCCTGACCTTCGTGGCAACCCTCGGAGATGATGTAGGTTTCCTGCTCGGCGGTTTCCACGCCCTCGGCAATCACCTGCATGCCCAGGCTCTTGCCCAGTTGAATGATCGCGCGAACGATGGTCGCGTCATCGTCGTCATCGAGCAGATCCTGGACGAAGCTCTTGTCGATCTTGATCTTGTCCAGCGGCAGGCTTTTCAGATAGCTGAGGGATGAATAGCCGGTGCCGAAGTCGTCGATCGCGATCAGCGCACCGGAGCGGCGCAGGCTGAGCAGATGCTGTGCGGCGGTGGTGATGTCTTCCATCAGGCCGGTTTCGGTGACTTCCAGTTCCAGGCTGCGCGGCGGCAGGCGGTACATCTGCAGCAGGTTGTTGACTACCCGCGGCAGCTCGGCGTGGTGCAGTTGCACCGTCGACAGATTGACCGCCATGCGCAGATCGACGAACCCCTGATCATGCCACTCGCGCAATTGTTTGCAGGCCTGATCGAGCACCCACTCGCCGATGGCGATGATCGTGCCGTTCTGTTCGGCCAGCGGAATGAACAGGTCCGGCGGCACCAGGCCGTGTTCGGGGTGCTGCCAGCGAATCAGCGCTTCGACGCCGACCACGCGGTGGTCGCGATAGCTGATCTGCGGCTGGTAGACGAGGTAGAACTGATCGCGGATCAGCGCGTCACGCAGGTCTTTTTCCAGCTCGCGACGGCGGCGCATCTCGCTGTCGACGCTGGCGATGTAGAACTGATAACGATTGCGCGAGCGGGTCTTGGCCAGGGTCATGGTCTGCTCGGCTTTCTGCAACAGCTTCTCGGTGCTGTCGCCGTCTTCCGGAAACAGGGTGATGCCGATGGTCGCGCGCAGGCGGATTTCCTGATCGTCGAGGGCGAAGGGCGCCTCGAGGTCATCGAGAATGCTTTGCGCCAGTTCCGCTGCTTCGTAAGGCTGTTCAATGTCGGCCTGCACCAGCGCGAACTGATCACCGCCGAGGCGGGCGAGGGCGCCGAGGCGACCGCTGTGGGCGCGCAAGCGATCGGCCAGGGCCAGCAGCAACTGGTCGCCGGTCTGGTAGCTGAATTGTTCGTTGATGCCTTTGAAGTCATCCAGTCCGACGCACAACACGGCGACGCGGCGCTGCAATTTGCCGGCATCGACGAGAATCTTGTCCAGTTGCTGTTGCAATTGCTGGCGGTTCGGCAGACCGGTGAGGAAGTCGTACTGGGCCATGCGCAGCAGGCTGTTTTCCGCTTCGTGGCGCAGGTGGGTGTTGCGCTCGATGGACTCGAGCAACTGGTTGGCGGTATTGATCCACAGGCCCAGCTCGTTTTTTTCGTGGCCCTTGAGCTGCGGAATCTTGTGCTCGCTGGGACGGTCCGGATTGATCTCGGTGAGGTGTTCGATGATCCGCGACAACGGTTTGGTCAGCAGCCAGTGATAGACCAGATACAGCACCAGCCCTAACGCCAGGGCGCGCAGCACGCCGGAGATGAAAATGATCACTGAGCTGACGATGAACCCTTCGCCATAGGTCGCGGTGTCGAGGGTGATGCTCAGGTCGCCGTAGTATTCGCTGTAGGGACCGCGGCCGACCAGTTGCGTGGTGAAGGTGCGTTCCTGGCCGAGAATCAGATCGGTGAGCCAACGGCTGTTGGAATGCTGCAACTCGCGGGACTTCTGCGCGAGCATCGCTTCATTGGGGTGGCCGATGGAGGCCTGGCGCACGGCGTCGTCCTGGAACAGCCCCTCGATCACCTGCATGCCCATTTCCCGGTCCAGGCTGTAGACCGCCTGAGTCGAAGGATCGCGGAACATGTCGAGGATGCGCTCGGCGTCGCCGGCGACGGCCTGACGGGTCTTGTAGGCATCGAAGACAATCTGCGCGCAGCTCAAGACTACGCCTACGATCAATGCCGACAGGAGCACGACCCGGAGCAACTTCACCGACAAGCTGTTCTTGAGTTCCAGCTTCAAAGGGTTATTCCTTGTTCCGTGCGGGTAGCGTCAAGTTGCCATGAGTATTGGCAATCCCGGGTTGGCAGTCAAAGGGACAATCAGGCACGGGAAAATTCGCCGGTATCCTGGCCGCCATGTGGTCATTTGAGTAATAGCTCTGAATCAACTGTGTCGGTTGCAAATGCCCGCAACTTGAGCACCGGGTCAAAGATTTTTTCCTGTCTCTTATGGTAGTCGGCTATGAGCTCGCGGCAAACGGCGCGAAGCTGCTTTTGCCGTGCGACAAACGCCATGCGCCGGGCATAAAAAAACCCGGCCGAAGCCGGGTTTCCTGTCTGGCGTGCAGCTTAGGCGGTGAAGGTCTTGCCTTCGAACTGCTCGGCCACGAACTTCCAGTTGACCAGGTTCCAGAACGCTTCAACGTACTTCGGACGCAGGTTGCGGTAGTCGATGTAGTAAGCGTGTTCCCAGACGTCGCAGGTCAGCAGCGGGGTGTCGCCGCTGGTCAGCGGGTTGCCGGCGCCGATGGTGCTGGCCAGGGCCAGGGAACCGTCAGCCTTTTTCACCAGCCAGCCCCAGCCGGAACCGAAGGTGCCGATCGAGGTTTTGCTGAATTCTTCCTTGAACTTGTCGAACGAACCGAACGCTGCGTTGATGGCATCTGCCAGTGCGCCGGTTGGCTGACCGCCGGCGTTTGGCGCCAGGCAGTTCCAGTAGAAGGTGTGGTTCCAGACCTGAGCGGCGTTGTTGAAGATGCCGCCCGAGGAAGTCTTGACGATCTCTTCCAGGGTCTTGCCTTCAAACTCGGTGCCTGGCACCAGGTTGTTCAGGTTCACGACGTAGGTGTTGTGGTGCTTGTCGTGGTGGAACTCCAGGGTTTCCTTGGAGATGTGCGGCTGCAGGGCATCGTGTGCGTAAGGCAGCGGCGGCAATTCGAAAGCCATGATGATTCTCCTAATCAGGTCTGTTGCGGTGAGCGCAAGGCCGATCACGGGCGGCCGGAAATGCACCGGCGAGTTTTTACTCTTTGCGGCGCAGGGTTCGGATCATAGCACCGGGGTCGCGCCTTAACCACGCAACAACTGTGTGGGATAGAGGTTCCAGAGCCCTCTGGATTAATTATCCAGCGATGACCAGTTGCGCGGCGACGGCGAACATCATCAACGCAACGACCAGATCGAGAATGCGCCAGGTGCTCGGCCGGGCCAGCCACGGTGCCAGCCATGCGGCGCCAAGAGCCAGGGTGAAAAACCATAGCAGCGAGGCACTCGCCGCGCCGACCACATAAGCGCCGGGCACCGATTGCTGCGCGCCCAGCGAGCCGATCAATAAAACCGTATCGAGATAAACGTGGGGATTGAGCAAGGTCACCGCCAACGCGCTGAGCATGACTGCGCGCAGCGAGCGCACGGTCTGGTTCTCGCCTTGCTCGAGGCTCTGCTTCGAGCAGGCCCGGCGCAGCGCCTGGCTGCCATACCAGATCAGAAATGTCGCGCCGCCCCAACGGGCGATCGCCAGCAGGGTCGGGTTCTGCGCCAGGATCGTTGCCAGGCCGAATACCCCGGCCGCCACCAGAATCGCATCACACACCACGCACAATGCCGCCACGGGCAAATGGTGTTCACGGCGCAGGCTCTGCGCCAATACAAACGCGTTCTGCGTGCCGATCGCCATGATCAGGCCGAACGCCACCAACAGGCCGTTTACATAGCTTTGCCACATGGGAGATATCCTTGAAAGAGAGTGCTTGCTGGCTATTCTCCGGTGTGTGCCTGTATAAGAAAAACCAATAGTGCTGATCGCCCATTAGGAAAACTGATGTTCGACTATAAATTGCTTTCCGCGCTGGCCGCCGTGGTCGAGCAGGCCGGATTCGATCGCGCCGCACAGGTGCTCGGCTTGTCGCAGTCGGCCATCTCCCAGCGCATCAAATTGCTCGAGGCGCGGGTCGGCCAGCCGGTGCTGGTGCGCGAAACACCGCCAGCGCCGACGGAAATCGGCCGGCGCTTGCTCAACCATGTGCAGCAGGTGCGTTTGCTCGAGCGCGACTTGCAGTCGGCGGTGCCGGCGTTGGACGAAGAAGGCCTGCCGGATCGCCTGCGCATCGCCCTCAACGCCGATAGCCTCGCCACCTGGTGGGCTGGGGCCGTTGGCGATTTCTGCGCTGAGCAACATTTGTTGCTCGATCTGATCGTCGAAGACCAGACCGTCGGCCTCAAGCGTATGCGTGCCGGTGAAGTCGCCGCGTGCCTGTGCGCCAGCGAGCGTCCGGTGGCTGGCGCACGCAGCGTATTGCTCGGCGCCATGCGCTATCGTGCTCTTGCCAGCCCGGCCTTCATCGCCCGGCATTTTCCCGATGGCGTGCGCGCCGAACAGCTGCCGCGCACTCCGGCGCTGGTATTCGGCCCGGACGATTTCCTCCAGCATCGTTATCTGGCGCTGTTGGGCGTCGACGGCGCGTTCGAGCACCATTTATGCCCGTCCTCCGAAGGCTTCATTCGCCTGACCGAAGCCGGCCTCGGCTGGGGTCTGGTGCCGGAACTGCAGGTGCGCGAACAATTGCAACGCGGCGTGCTGCGCGAATTGCTGCCAGATAAACCGATCGACGTGCCGCTGTACTGGCATCATTGGCGCAACGGCGGCCAGTTGCTGAACCTGCTCACCGAACAACTGCTGCGCTCCGCAAAGCAATGGCTAGTGGCCTGAGAGCAGCGGCAAGCGTCAAGCTGCAAGCTGCAAGTAAAGCGCTCGCGCACCGTTTCAACTTGCAGCTTGTAGCTTGAAGCTTGCAACTGTTCTCCTGGAGTTTTTTGATGAAGATTTTGGTTACCGGCGCCAGCGGCTTTATTGGCGGGCGGTTTGCGCGTTTCGCCCTGGAGCAGGGCCTTGAAGTGCGGGTCAACGGTCGCCGGGCCGAGAGCGTCGAGCACCTGGTGCGCCGCGGTGCGGAGTTTGTGCCGGGCGACCTGACCGACGCCGACCTGGTGCGCGACCTGTGCCGCGACGTCGAAGCGGTGGTGCATTGCGCCGGTGCCGTCGGCGTGTGGGGGCGTTATCAGGACTTTCATCACGGCAATGTCGAAGTCACTGAAAACGTCGTCGAAGCCTGCCTCAAGCAGCGGGTGCGGCGGCTGGTGCATCTGTCGTCGCCGTCGATCTATTTCGATGGTCGCGACCATCTCGGTCTGACCGAAGAGCAAGTGCCCAAGCGCTTCAAGCATGCCTACGCCGCGACCAAATATCTGGCCGAGCAAAAAGTCTTCGGTGCCCAGGAATTCGGTCTGGAAACCATCGCCCTGCGCCCGCGTTTTGTCACCGGCGCCGGTGACATGAGCATCTTCCCGCGCCTGTTGAAGATGCAGCGCAAGGGCCGTCTGGCGATCATCGGCAACGGCCTGAACAAGGTCGATTTCACCAGCGTGCAGAACCTCAACGAAGCCATGCTCAGCAGCCTGTTGGCCCAAGGTTCGGCGCTGGGCAAGGCCTACAACATCAGCAACGGTACGCCGGTGCCGCTGTGGGACGTGGTCAATTACGTGATGCGGCGGATGGAAGTCGATCAGGTGCGCAAATACCGCTCCTACGGTCTGGCCTACAGCGTCGCGGCGCTGAATGAAGGCGCGTGCATGCTCTGGCCCGGACGTCCGGAGCCGACCCTGTCGCGCTTGGGCATGCAAGTCATGAAGAAAAATTTCACCCTGGATATCAGCCGCGCCCGGCATTATCTCGACTACGACCCGAAAGTCAGCCTGTGGGCTGCCCTCGATGAGTTCTGTGCGTGGTGGAAAGCCCAGGACATCCGTTGAAACGATTCGGCCGGGCGGCAATGAACCGCCTTGCGGCTTGAGGGTCAATGCCTGCGGCTGCGGCGGTTATACTTCGCAGCATTTAGCCATCACCGCGTTTGCCAAAGGTTGCCTCAATGTCCATGCGAAATGATGCCCACGACGACGATTTCGATAACGTGCCAAGCCTGCGCGCCGATCCGTTCGACGATGATGACATCCCGCCCAGCCCCCGCACTTCCGTGCATTCGCGCAGCGCGCCAGTGGTCAAGGTCAAGGCCGCCAGCACCGGGCCGCTGTGGGCGCTGGTCGGCGCGTTGTTTTTCGCCTTCATCGGCCTGGCCTGGTGGAGCTTCCAGCAGATTTCGCTGATGGAGCAGCAACTGGTCGCCACCCAGGAAAGCTTTGCGCGCATCAGCGAAGAAGCGGCGGGGCGCCTGCAGGATATTTCCGGCAAGGTCGTCGCCAGCCAGAGCAACGTCAGCAGCGACAGCGAAGCGCTGAAGCTGCAGATCAAACAACTCGAAGGCAAGCTGCTCGACCAGAGCAAGCAGCAGCAAGGCGTCGCCGGTCAGGCCAGCGAGCTGGACAAGCGCCTGGCGCAGATGACCGCGCAGACCACCGAACAGCAGAACGCCAATACGCAATTGCAGGCGCAGGTCAAAGCCCTGAGTGCCGAGCTTGCGACCATCAAAAGCACGCCGGCCGATACCAGCAGGGTCGATGCGCAGTTGAAAACCTTCGACGCCCAGTTCAAAAGCCTCGGCGCCGATATCGCCGCGCTGAAGAAGCAGGGCAACCCGAGCGCGGCGATCGATCGTCTGGAGCAGGACATCGTGGTGTTGAAAAGTCAGCAGGACAACCGCCCGGCCGCGCCACAGGGTGGCGGCAATACCGCCGAGTTCGATGCGTTCCGCGCGCAGATGACCCGCAACCTGAATACCTTGCAGGCGCAGATCCAGAACCTGCAGCAGCAGATCAATTCCCGTCCGTAAGGTCGGTGAGCAAAATTTTCTGTGGCGAGGGAGCTTGCTCCCGCTGGAGTGCGAAGCGCTCCCACTGTTTCTCCAGCCAGTCCGATCCTTCAGGGCTGGCGACTGCTCCGCAGCCGAGCGGGAGCAAGCTCCCTCGCCACAAAAGCTGTGCAATGTTCAGAAACGCTCTGAATATCTCTACATGACCGCAAGCCGTCTACGCTCTTGAAACACCAAAAAGAACGAGGGATGCGCTATGGGGTTTTTGCATAAGGTGGCCTGGCTCGGCCTGCTGTTGTTGGCCGGTTTCGGCCAGGCCAGCGCCGCCACCGCCGCCAGGGATGACAGCCAGGCCGCTATCGCCCTGCTGGAAAAAGCCTTGGCCTATTACCACGACAATGGCGACAAGGCGTTCGCTGCGTTCAGCCGCCAAGGGGAGTTCGTCGACAAGGATCGCTACGTGTTCGTCCTCGACACCAACGGCGTCATGCTTGCCAGTGGCGGGCCGTCTTCGGCGCTGATCGGCCGCGATGTCAGCGAAGTGCTCGGGCCGGATCTGCAGAAGGCGTTCAAGGACGCGCTGAAGGTGCCGGAAGGCAACGGCATCCAGCAGGCCGAATACCGCTGGCAGAACTGGGCCGACGGCAAGGTCGAGCGCAAGCATGTGTTCTATCAGCGCGTCGGCCAGCGCATTCTTGCCGTCGGCTACTACTTGCCGCGGGCCTCTGCCGAGCAGGCCAAGGCTTTGCTGGACAAAGCCGCGACGGATCTGGGCACGGACGAGAAGGGCACGCTGACCGCGATCAACTCGCTCAAGGGTGGTTATCTGCAGGACGATCTGTATGTGTTCGTGGTCGATCTGAACAACCAGCGCTACGTCGCACACGGCACCAACCTGCGCTTGATCAACACTGATTTTGGCAAGGTCAAGGATCCGGAAGGAAAACCGGTGGGGGAGCCGATTCTGGCGCTGATCGGCAAGCAGGATGAAGGCGAATATGAATATCGCTGGAAAAACCCGGTGACCGGCAAGATCGAGGACAAGCATGCCTACCTGAAAAAGGTCGGGCATTTCCTCGTCGCGGTGGGTTACTACAGCCCTTGAAGATCAAAAGATCGCAGCCTTCGGCAGCTCCTACATGGGAATGGGTTCTTCTGTAGGAGCTGCCGAAGGCTGCGATCTTTGCTGTCAGCGGACGCCGTGTTCGCGTCCGCGCAGCAGGTTGTTCGGCATGGCAATCGCCGCTGCCAGCCCCAGCAGCGACACCGCGGTGCTGACCCAGAGCAAGTGGCGGAAGGTCACCAGCAGTTCCGCGCGCAAGGCGTTCTGCGCATCTCCGGGTGCTGCGTTCAAACCATCGAGCAGGACGTTGCCCGTGTGCCCCTCGCTGATCAGCGAACTGCTCGCCAGGTGGGCGAAGCTGGAGTCGTGCAGCAATGCCAGCAACAGTGCCGACATCAACGCCACGCCCACCGCACCGCCCAGTGAGCGGAACAGGTTGGTGGTGCTGGTGGCGACGCCGATGTCGCGTTGTTCCACTGAGTTTTGCGTACCGACCAGCGAGGTCGGGAACTGCATGCCGCCGGCAATACCGCTGAGCAACATGAACAACCCGCTGAGCAACGTCGCTTGCGGCGGACTGAAGGCCATGCCGAGAATCGAGATCGGCATCAGGATCGCCCCGGTGAGAATCTGCGGTTTGTAACGTCCGGTAATCGAGGTACGGCGACCGGCGAAATAGGCGCCGATCGGCAAGCCCATCGCCAATGGCAGCAAGTGCAACGCGGCGCTGTCGGCGCCCGCGCCGGTGACGCTTTGAAAGCGCAGCGGCATCAGCACGATCAGCGAGATGGCCTGGAAACTGGTGAAGAAAATCGTGCACCAGCACAGCAGGGCATTGCGGTTGGCGAACAGGTGCATCGGCAGCAACGGCTCGCGTGCCCGGCGCTCATGCCAGACGAACAACGCCAGTACGATCACGGCGCAGGCGAGCAGGCCGAGCACTTCGCTGCTGCGCCATGAATGGCCCTGGCCGACTTCGGTGATGCCGAGCAGTAACGCAGTCAGGCCGATGATCATCAGCACCGTGCCGAGATAATCGATCACCGGTTTGCGCTGCGGAATCGGCAACCCGCGCAGGTTGCGCCGCGCCACCCACCACGCGCCGAGGCCCAGCGGCAGGTTGATCAGAAACACCCAGCGCCACGACAGGTATTCGGTCATGTAACCACCGAGCACCGGGCCGGCGACGCTGGCCACGGCGTACATGCTGCTGAAGTACCCCTGATAGCGCCCGCGCTCACGCGGCGGGACGATGTCGCCGATGATCGCCTGACTCACCGAGATCATGCCGCCAGCGCCGATGCCCTGAAGAATGCGCGCCAGCACCAGCTGCTCCATGCTCTGCGCCATGCCGCAGAACAGCGAGGCGAGGGTGAACAGGCCCATGCCGAACAGCATCAGTTTGCGCCGTCCGTACAGATCGCCGAGCTTGCCGTAGATCGGCACCGCTACGGTCATCGCCACCATGTAGCCGGAAATCACCCAGGCCAGCAGGCTGACGTCCTTGAATTGCGCGGAGATCGCCGGCATCGACACGGCGACGATGGTCTGGTCCAGCGCACCGAGAAAAATCGCCATCATCAGGGCGACCAGCACGCTGCGAATGGCCGGTTTGGGCGTTTCAGGGTGATTGAGATTGGTCACGGGCGAGCCTGCGGGCATTGATTGACCCGCGCGGCCATCGCGCGCGGGTAGGTGCTCGCCAGTGTAAGTCGATAGGAAGCTATTCGATAGCCTCGTACGGGAGCCCGACGTAATTTTCTGCAATGGTTTTCTGCCCGGCTTCCGAGCTGACGAAGTAGTCCAGTTCCGAAGCGCTGATGCGCTGGCTGAATTCATCGTGCTCGTCGAAGCGATGCAGCATCGACGTCATCCACCAGGAAAACCGCTCGGCTTTCCACACCCGGCGCAGGCAAATCTCCGAGTACTTTTCCAGCAGATCAGTGCGGCCTTCGCGATAAACCTTGAGCAGAATATTGAACAGCGTGCTGACATCGCTGGCCGCCAGATTCAAGCCTTTGGCACCGGTGGGCGGGACGATGTGCGCGGCGTCGCCGACCAGGAACATACGGCCGTACTGCATCGGTTCGACGACAAAACTGCGCAGCGGCGCGATGCTTTTTTCGATCGAAGGGCCGGTCACCAGTTTTTCCGCGAGGGCCACCGGCAGGCGTTTTTTCAGCTCATCCCAGAAGCGCTGATCGCTCCAGTCATCGACATTTTCATCCGCCGGCACTTGCAGGTAATAGCGCGTGCGCGTGGCCGAACGCATGCTGCACAGGGCGAAGCCGCGCTCGTGACGGGCGTAGACCAGTTCATCGTGAACAGGGGGTGTGTCGGCAAGAATGCCCAGCCAGCCGAACGGATAAACCCGCTCGAAGATCTTCAGGCAATCGGCAGGAATCGACTGCCGCGCGACGCCGTGGAAGCCATCGCAACCGGCGATGTAATCGCAGTCGACGCGCCACGATTCACCGTCCTTTTCGAAGGCGACAAAAGCTTCGTCGCTTTTCATGCCGTGGGGAACGACATTGCTCGTTTGATAAATAGTCGGCGCGCCGGCCTCCCGACGAGCGGCCATCAGGTCGCGGGTGACCTCGGTCTGGCCGTAGACCATTACGGTTTTGCCACCGGTCAACGCGTGCAGGTCGATGTGCACCTGACGACCGTCCAGTGCCAGATCGAAACCGCCATGAACCAGACCTTCAGCATCCATTCGCTGACCGACCCCGGCCTGACGCAGCAGCTCTACCATGCCTTGTTCAAGCACACCGGCACGGATGCGCCCAAGAATGTAGTCAGGGGTCTGGCGTTCGAGGATCAGGGTGTCGATGCCAGCGTTGTGCAGCAACTGGCCGAGGAGCAGTCCGGATGGACCGGCGCCGATAATGGCGACTTGGGTTTTCAGGGTTTTCATTGTTTTTATGACTCGCAAGCTTCACGCAGCAATAGCCGGTGAATGATTTATGGATCGAGTGCTTGCATTTTTCCCTTGCGGGTCTGTCAATTGAAGGTGAAAACTGAGCCGATACCTGTACATTCTGCCAATCGGTGCGATTATCGCCCATAAACCCGAGGCCTGGATTGAAGTATGAACAAGCCTGCCCTGCCTTCGATTCCGGTGTTCAAGCTCTATGGTGAAAGCCTGGACTGGCCGACCCCGGACTTGCTGCACTGTGAAACCATTTCCTCGCGCAGTCGCGAACATCAATGGGAAATCAAACCTCACCGCCACGCAGATCTGTGCCAGCTGCTGTTCGTTTTCAAAGGTCAGGCAGAGCTTGAAATCGAAGGCCAGCGCACGCAGCTCGAGACGCCGGCGATACAAGTGCTGCCACCTCTGTCGGTGCACGGCTTTCGCTTTTCCGAGGACGTCGAGGGCTTCATCGTCACCCTGGCGACGCCACTGATCAACCATTTGCAGACGCAACTGGGCGATTCGGTGCACGCCCTGGCCCGCGCGGAAAACTACCCGGCCGGCAAGGATGGCGATTACCTCAACAGCCTGTTCTCAGCATTGCAGGCCGAGTACAACGGCCATCAACCGGCGCGGGAAATGCTCATGCATTCGCTGGTCAGCGTGATCATGGTCTGGGTCAGCCGTCAGGCGATCGTCCGCCACAAGGCCAGTCAGCGCCCGCAACGTCAGCGCGAATACCTCAATGGCTTCATTCAGTTGGTGGAAGAGACTTACCGCCAGCACGTTAAAGTGGAAGACCTCGCCCATCGCCTGGGCATTTCCGTATCGCACCTCAACGGCACCTGCCGTGAACTGGCCGGGCAACCGGCGCTGCAGATCATGCACGAGCGCCAGTTGCTCGAAGCCAAGCGTCTGCTGACCTACACCAGCATGACGATTTACGAGATGTCGGAGTTGTTGGGTTTTTCCGACCCGACCAACTTCACGCGGCTGTTCCGCCGCCGGGTGGGGATTTCGCCAAAGGCATTCCGCGACCGCTTGAAGGCCGAGCAGCAATCCTGAAAACACCGCAAGACCTCCTGTGGGAGCGAGCCTGCTCGCGAATACGGCCTTTCATTCAGCATCCTGGTTGACTGGCACACCGCTTTCGGGAGCAGGCTCGCTCCCACAAGGGATGCATTCCAGGTCAGTCTTGTCAGCGCAATGCATTCAGCGTGGCATTGTGCGGAATGCACCGCTCATAGTTGCAACTCGCATACTCGCGCGGCAGCTGGCGTAACTGCTCGACCCGCCAGGCAGCGGTGCCGTACAGCGCCAGCGTGGCGGCGCAGGTGATGAAGATGGCGGCGTATCTTTTTGTTTTGATGTTCATGGCGTAGACCTCTGAACGTCTACCTTGCGGTATTACTTTGAGCATAGGTCAGCGGTGCACACTTGCCAGCGAGTGCGCTTGAAGATTTACATGGCCATTCAGCGGAGTGATGCCCCTGTGGGAGCGAGCCTGCTCGCGAAGGCGGTGGCGCAAGCGACATCAATGTTGAACGTACTGGCCTTTTCGCGAGCAGGCTCGCTCCCACAAGTGATCGGGTTTACAGGCCGACATCCCAGGCGGGGTTCTCCGGGAAACGCTGAACGAGAAAATCGAGCATGCTGCGCAGTGCCGCGGGCATGTGTTTGCGTGAGGCGTACACCGCATAGATGTTCATCTGCCGAGGCTCGGCATGAGGCAGCAAGCGCAGCAGTTCGCCGTTGTGAATATGCACCCCGGCCTGATAGGTCGGCAGCATCGCCACGCCCGCGCCGGCCAGGGTTGCGCGCAGCAAGGTGCTGGCTTCGTTGGCGCTGATATTGCCCTGCACCGGCACCGATACCGGTTCGCCATCCTCCTCGAAGTGCCACAGACTCTTGCCGAAGTAAGAGTGCGTCAGGCAATTGTGTCGGCTCAACTCCTCGACCCGTAACGGCGCCGGATGCTCCAGCAGATAAGCCGGCGCCGCGCAGACCACCGAACGACACACGGTAAGACGCCGGGCGATCAGGTTGGGATCGAGATCGTTGCTGGTGCGAATCGCCAGATCGATGCGCTCATCGACCAGATTCACCGTGCGATCGAGCATCTGCAGATCGATGCTCACACCGGGGTAACGCTTGACGTATGCCGCCATCGCATCGGCCAATTGCGCTTGGCCAAACGAGGTGCTGACGCTGACCCGCAGCAGTCCGCGCGGCGCATCATCGGGTTCACTGACGGCGGCCTGCATGTCGTGCGACAGGTCGATCATCTGCCGACAGCGCGGGAGGATTTCGCTGCCGGCGGCGGTCAGGCTCAGTTTGCGCGTGGTGCGGTGCATCAGCCGCGCGCCGATCCAGTCTTCCAGCTCCGCCAGATAACGCGAGACCACCGGCCGCGACAGGTCGAGGTGATCGGCCGCCGCCGACTGGCTGCCCAGATCCACCACCGTGACGAAGACCCGCATTGCTTGAAGCCGATCCATGATTTGCCCGCTTTCAGAAACAAACTATGTTCAAGCATCGCATTTTTTGTACTGAGTCTGGCAACTAAGCTCTGTTGCATCGCCAGTCTGGCATTTGAAATTCGGAGCAACAGATGATCGGCTTCACCCAATTCAAACGCGTTCTGCTCGCCTCGGCGTTGTTCGGCTTTGCCGCCCATGCGTCCGCTGCCGAGCTGAGCCTGGATGTCTACAATCCGGGCAGCGAAGCGATCTTCCCGGTCAGCTCGGTGCTGGTCAGTGGCGAGAAAGAGGCGATTCTGGTCGACGCGCAATTCGGCAAATCCCAGGCCGAGCAGGTGGTGGAAAAGATCCGCGCCAGCGGCAAGCAATTGACCACCATCTACATCAGCCACGGCGATCCGGATTACTACTTCGGCCTCGAGACCCTGACCAAGGCGTTCCCGCAAGCAAAGGTGCTGGCCTCGCAGCCGACCGTCGATCACATCAAGCACACTGTCGACGGCAAACTGGCCTACTGGGGGCCGAAAATGGGCGCCGACGTGCCGGCGACAACCATTGTTCCTGAAGTGCTCAAAGGTGACAGTCTGACGCTGGAAGGCAAGAAGTTGCAGGTGATTGGCCTCGACGGCAAACAGCCGGATCGCAGCTTCGTATGGATTCCATCGCTGAAAGCGGTGGTCGGTGGCGTGGTGGTCGCCGAGAACATTCATGTGTGGATGGCCGACACCCAGACCGCGCAATCCCACGCCGACTGGCTGCACACCTTGCACACCATCGAAAGCCTGAAACCGCAAACCGTGGTGCCCGGCCATTATCTGGCTGACAGCAGCCGCTCGCTGGCCAGCGTGATATTCACCGCCGATTACATCAAGGCCTTCGATGCCGAAACCGCCAAGGCCAAGGATTCCGCTGCGCTGATCGCAGCGATGAAAAAACGCTACCCGCAACTCGGCGAGGAAAGCTCGCTGGAACTCAGCGCGAAAGTCGCCAAGGGCGAGATGCAGTGGTAAGCCGAACCTGAACACGCAGCATTTTCAAGCCAACTGGAGAATGTCATGAGCAAGATCGCAATCATCGGCGCCACCGGACGTGCCGGTAGCCAACTGCTGGAAGAAGCCCTGCGTCGCGGCCACAGCGTCACCGCCATCGCCCGCGATACCTCGAAGATCGGCGAACGCGCGGGTGTCGTCAGCAAGAATCTCGATGTGCTGGATTCGGCGGCGCTGCAAGCGGCAGTGGCCGGTCACGACGTGGTCATCAGCGCAGCCCACTTCGCCAGCGTGCCAGCTTCGGCGATTGTCGGGCCGGTAAAGCAGGCCGGAGTCAAGCGCCTGCTGGTGGTGGGCGGCGCCGGTTCGCTGTTGCTGCCGGATGACACGCAGGTGATCGACAGCGCCGGTTTCCCGGCCGAATACAAAACCGAGGCGAGTGCCGGGGCGGCGTTTCTTGAAGCGCTGCGTCAGGAGCAGGAACTGGACTGGACCTTTGTGTCGCCATCGGCGGAGTTTGTCGAGGGTGAGCGCAGCGGCCAGTATCGCGTCGGCAAGGATCATCTATTGGTCAGTGCCGAAGGGCGCAGCTGGATCACCTTTGCCGATTACGCGATTGCGCTGATTGATGAAGTGGAAACGCCGAAGCATTCGCGCCAGCGCTACACCGTCGGTTACTGAGTCGAACCCTTTCCCCTCACCCCAGCCCTCTCCCGGGGGGAGAGGGAGCCGACCGAGTCGTCTTGCGTCATGCATCGACCTGAATGACTGTGTCGATTATGGATTCGGCGCGGCTGTGCCAGGTCGGTGAATTTTTTGAGCATCCCCCGATCAGTTCCCTCTCCCTGGGGAGAGGGCTAGGGTGAGGGGAGAGGCTTCAGCGCAAATGAGCCTGCTCAACCAGCCAGAGCATCAACTCTTCCAATTGCGGCGACGGCTCGGCTGTGGCAGGCACCACCACGTAATACGCCAACCCCGTCTTCACCTTCAACGCAAACGGCATCACCAGCCGCCCGGCGTTCAGATCATCACCAATCAGCGACCAGTCCCCGATGGCCACCCCTGTCCCATGGGAGGCCATCGACATTGCCTGATCCAGCGTTTCGAAATGCTGGCCTCTGCCGAGATTGCTGAGCTGCAAACCCGCCGCATCGAGCCATACCGACCAGTCCTGAATGTCGTGGGTCGGATGCAACAACAAATGTTCCTGCAAATCCTGCGGTGAATTCAGCGCGGGCGAGCCTTTGAGCAATTGCGGCGAGCAGACCGGTGTCAGCTGTTCGTCAAACAAATGCAGTGCGCCTGGCGCATTGTCCGGAGGCGGGCCGTAGATCACGGCGGCATCGAATTGCTCGCGCTGAAAATCCACGCCGTGCTGCAGCGAGGCCGTCAGTTTCACCGGCACGTCCGGGCGTTCCTTCTGCCATTGCAGCAGACGCGGCAGCAGCCAGCGCATCACGCAGCTCGGGGCCTTGAGTTGCAACGTCTGATGTCTTAGCCCGATCTGCTCGGTTGCATCGCTGATCAACCCGAAGACTTTCTCCACTTGCGGCAGCCATTCGCGGCCTTCGGCCGTCAGCGCCAAACCTCGGGCCAGACGGATGAACAGCGGATAACCGAGCTGTTCCTCCAGCCCGGCGATCTGCCGGCTCACCGCGCCCTGAGTGATGTGCAGCTGCTCGGCGGCGCGGGTGAAATTGCAGCATTGCGCAGTGATCCAGAAGGTGTGCAGAGCGGGCAGGGGTGGCAGGCGTTTCATGGCGATCCGAGGTATGACGTGAGGACATGGCTAGTATGACTTTTAATCGATTGTTGCTGCCAGTTGCGCGCCGTTCCAATGGGCACTCCACCGACCCTGTGGGAGCGAGCCTGCTCGCGAAGACGGTTCAAGGTTCGACATGGATATTGGCTGGGCCGCCTATTCGCGAGCAGGCTCGCTCCCACAGGGGGAGTTTCAGTGAACGAAAGGGCAATCAACATGGCAACGTGCGGCGAAGTACTGGTCAGGCTGTTGGAGAATTACGGGGTCGAGCAGGTGTTCGGCATTCCCGGTGTGCACACCGTTGAGCTGTACCGAGGCCTCGCGCGTTCAAGCATCAACCACGTCACGCCTCGCCACGAACAGGGCGCCGGCTTCATGGCCGACGGCTATGCGCGCACCAGCGGCAAACCGGGGGTGTGCTTTATCATCACCGGCCCGGGCATGACCAATATCACCACCGCCATGGGCCAGGCTTACGCCGATTCGATTCCGATGCTGGTGATCTCCAGCGTGCAATCGCGCAGCCAGTTGGGCGGTGGCCGCGGCAAGTTGCATGAGCTGCCGAACCAGAGCGCACTGGTCGGCGGCGTCGCGGCGTTCTCGCATACGCTGATGTCCGCCGCCGAACTGCCGGTTGTGCTG
This sequence comes from Pseudomonas moraviensis subsp. stanleyae, assembly GCF_036283065.1. Classification (GTDB taxonomy): domain Bacteria; phylum Pseudomonadota; class Gammaproteobacteria; order Pseudomonadales; family Pseudomonadaceae; genus Aquipseudomonas; species Aquipseudomonas stanleyae. Next base: position 169,718 of record NZ_JAADJI010000004.1, on the reverse strand, counting down.
GCGCGCGCGTTCGCGCTGTTCCAGGCCGGGCGACCACGGCCGGTGCACATCGAAATTCCGTTGGACGTGCTGGTGGAGGAGGCCGATGAGTTGCTCGCCAGCGTGCCGGTGAATATCGACCGTGCCGGCGCCGCGCCGACTGCCGTGAATCGCATGAGCGAACTGCTCGCCAGCGCGCAACGACCACTGATTCTCGCTGGCGGCGGTGCTATCGACGCGGCGCCGGAGCTGAGGCGAATCGCCGAGTTGCTCGACGCTCCGGTGGCGCTGACCATCAACGCCAAAGGCATGCTGCCGACAAACCATCCACTGTTGATCGGTTCGACGCAAAGCCTGGTCGCCACCCGCGCACTGGTTGCCGAAGCCGACGTGGTGCTGGCGATCGGCACCGAGCTGGCCGAGACCGATTACGACGTCACGTTCGCCGGCGGCTTCGAGATTCCCGGCAAGCTGCTGCGCATCGACATTGATGCCGATCAGACCGTGCGCAACTACCCGCCGCACGTCGCACTGGTCGCTGATTCGCGCAACGCCGCGCAGGCATTGCTCAGCACGCTGACGCAGAAGCCGCTGGCCGAGCGCCGCAACGATTGGGGTCAGGCTCGGGCTGCGCGTTTGCGTGATGAGCTGGCCGCGAACTGGGATGCGCCGACCCTGGCGCAGACGCGTTTCCTTGAAACCGTACTGCACGAATTGCCCGACGCGGTGTTCGTCGGCGATTCCACGCAACCGGTGTACACCGGCAACCTCACCTTCAATCCCGAACGCCCACGCCGCTGGTTCAACGCATCCACCGGCTACGGCACCCTCGGCTATGCATTGCCGGCGGCGATTGGTGCGTGGCTCGGTAGACAACTCGATAACGGCGCCCGTCCGCCCGTGGTGTGCCTGATCGGCGACGGCGGCTTGCAATTCACTCTGCCGGAACTGGCCAGCGCCGTCGAAGCGCGGGTGCCGGTGATCGTCCTGCTGTGGAATAACCAGGGTTACGAGGAGATCAAAAAGTACATGGTCAACCGCGCCATCGAATCGGTCGGCGTGGACATCTATACCCCGGATTTTGTCGCCGTAGCCAAGGGCCTCGGTTGCGCTGCGCAAGCCATCAGCAGCATCGACGAACTGCGCGCAGCGCTGCGCAAGGCGACGGACCGGCAAGGCCCGACGCTGATTGAAATCGACCAGAACCAGTGGATCCAGGCGGTGGCCCAATGATCAGTTTCCCAACCACGCTCGATGGCCTCTACATCAATGGACAATGGTCCTCCGGCCGCGAACACCTGCGGGTGATCAACCCCGCTACCGAAGCGCTGCTGACCACGGTCAATGGCGGCGACGAGCAGGCCGTCGACCAAGCGATCAGCGCCGCGACCGATGCGTTCGAACACTGGTCGCAGACCACCGGCGCCGAGCGCGCTGCGATCCTGCGCAACATTGCCAATGGCGTGCGCAACGCTCGCGAACAATTGATGAACCTGCAATCGAGCAACAACGGCAAACCGCAGTTCGAAGCGGCGATCGATGTCGATGACGTGATCGCCACGTTCGAGTATTACGCCGGACTCGCCGAAGGCCTCGACGCCAGGCAGGACAGCAACTTGCCGCTGCCCAGCGAGGATTTCAGCGCGCGCCTGCGTCGTGAGCCGTGCGGCGTGGTCGGGCTGATCGTGCCGTGGAATTTCCCCATGGTCACCACCGCATGGAAACTCGCGCCAGCCCTGGCCGCCGGTTGCTGCGTGGTGCTGAAACCCTCGGAGGTGACGCCGCTGCCAGAGCTGGAACTGGCAGCGATCATCGCTGATTCCGGTTTGCCCGACGGCGTATTCAATCTGGTCTGCGGCACGGGTCTGGCGGTGGGCGCGCCGTTGTCGGCGGATCCACGTATCGCCAAGATATCCTTCACCGGCAGCAACGCGGTTGGCATGCAAGTGATGCAACGCGCTGCGGAAACCGTGAAGGGAGTCAGCCTGGAGCTGGGTGGCAAATCGTCGTTGCTGGTGCTGGCGGATGCCGATCTTGAGCTGGCGGTGGAACTGGCGTGTGGCGGTGCGTTCTTCAACGCCGGGCAAATGTGTTCGGCCACCAGTCGGGTGCTGGTCGCCGAGCAATTGATGGATGAATTCCTTCAGCGTCTGCAAAAACGCGCCCAGGCGATTCGAGTAGCCGATCCGTTCGACCCGGACGTGGAGATGGGCGCACTGGTCAATCAGGCGCAATACCAAAGGGTGCTCGGGCATATTGATCGTGGCCTGAGTGCGGGGGCGCGTTTGCTCTGTGGTGGCAATCGTCCGGCGGATTTGCCGCGCGGTTATTTCCTGCAACCGACGGTGTTCACCGACGTGCCGCTGGACAGCGCGTTATGGCGTGAAGAGATTTTCGGCCCAGTGGTGTGTGTGCGCAGTTTCGGCAGCGAAGCGCAAGCGATTGCCTTGGCCAACGACACGCAGTTCGGCCTGGTGGCGAGTGTGGTGACACGCGATGCCACCGCAGCAGAGCGCGTGGCCAATGCCTTGCAGGCAGGGCTGGTGTGGATCAATGCACCGCAGGTGATCTTCCCGCAGGCGGCATGGGGCGGTTACAAGCAGAGCAGTGTCGGTCGTGAGCTGGGGCCTTGGGGGTTGGCGGTGTTTCAGGAAATCAAGCATGTCGTGCGATCGGTGTAGAAGCCAACCCTCACCCCAGCCCTCTCCCGGAGGGAGAGGGAGCCGACCGAGGTATCTTGCGATGTTCGCCGACCTGAAAAATCGAGTCGATTATGGATTCAAAGGTAATCGTTCAAGTCGGTGAACCTCTGCAATATTCCCCAATCGGTTCCCTCTCCCTCTGGGAGAGGGCTAGGGTGAGGGGCTTCTAAGGCCTCACACCGAAAGCCGCAACCGCGCCAGATCCCGCAACGGCGGTGCGCCAAACAAGCGGCTGTACTCGCGGCTGAACTGCGATGGGCTCTCATAACCCACGCGATACCCCGCCGCCGACGCTTCCAGCCCTTCGGTCAACATCAGGCGCCGCGCCTCTTGCAGGCGCAGCTGCTTCTGATACTGCAACGGACTCATCGCGGTCATCGCCTTGAAGCGGTGATGCAGCGTCGACACGCTGAGGTTCACTTCCCGCGCCAGATCATCGATGCGCAGCGGCTGCTCGAAGTTGCCGTTGAGCCATTTGATGGCCTGGCTGATGCGATGGCTCTGGCTGTTGGCAATCGCAATCTCATACAAACGATGACCCTGCGGACTGCGCAGCAGGCGATACAGGATCTCTCGGCGAATCAGCGGCGCGAGCATGGCGATGTCTTTCGGTGCGTCGAGCAGCCGCGCCAGACGCAGCACCGCGTCGAGCATGGCGCTGTCGATTTTTTCCACGTACAGACCACGGCCGGTCGGGCGCGTCGGCACGCCCATCGGGCCGGCGTCGGCGATCAGCGCGGTGATTTCGGTCGGGTCGATATCCAGGCGCACAGCGAGGATCGGTTCTTCCGGCGAAACATTGACCACGCGGCCGCTGAGCGGCATCGAAACCGACACCACCAGATAATTCAGCGGATCGTAATTGAAGAATTCGTCAGCCAGGCGCACCTCTTTGCGGCCCTGCGCCATGATGCACAGCGCCGGCTGCGCGAGCACCGGGGCGAAGTCATGGGATTTGGTGTGGCGCGACATGACCAGCGAGCCAATGGCGGTCTGGTAGCTGCCATCATCGCTGGTGTTGCGGCGGATGATCGCCGCCAGCTCCGCGCGCTGCTTTTCCATGTCGGCGCTGGGTTCGGCTTGAAAACGATCGAATGACGTCATGCACGGCATCCTCGGCAAGTGAGGGGGAATGCAGCAGAGCATATGTTTGTGCAAGCAGCGGCGGTAGACACATTCTGCCAAATGCTTGCCTGATTCTGCCCGCAGGTGCGCGCAGGTCTCCCGCCATACGATTCTATAGAAGCTGCCGAAGGCTGCGATCCGTTGATCTTCAAGGCAAAAGCCAAAGATCGCAGCCTTCGGCAGCTCCTACACAAAACGCGTATGACAGACGTGTTGCGCGGGTTTACAGGTTGTTACAGGTCGTCTGCGCAGTCTCGCAGGATTGTGCAACGCGAAGGCAGGAATCGACTAACGGCGCAGCCGCCCCGGCCCTTAATCTTTGCTTCAGTCGCAGCCCGTCCCCCGGCTGCCACGCGATTTCATGGAGGGTTGATCATGTCCAAGCAAATGCCTGTCAGTCATATGGCCTTCGTTCGTGCCCAGGCCGGGCGTTCGGCGGAACTCGGTGTGCGCCTGAGCGCTTTGATCGAGGTCTCGCGCGCGGCGCCCGGTTGCCTGAGTTTCTCGTTGCAACAATCGCAGTGCGACGCCGACCTGTGGCTGGTCAGCGGTTACTGGAGCAGCCAGCAGATGATGACTGCGTATTTCAACAGTCCGTCGATGGAAGTCTTCGCCGAGCTGGTCCAGGACCTCGTGGTCAATAGCCTCGACTTTCACACCTTCAGGGACGTTTCCGCCGCGCAGGCCCTCGGTCAATGCCCGGCGCCGATACACAAACTCGCCGGTTGAGGGTTTAATGTCCGGCTTATTGATTGAGCCAGGATCCGCGACATGGCACGTAAAGAGTTTGAACGCTTCGAAGCAGTTTCCGCAGTCGTCCCCGTCGAGCTGGGCGGCAACAAGGGTTATTACGCGGCCATCGCGGTCAAGGCCCTGGTCGATGGCGGCGCACCGCGCTTTCACAAATTGCTCAACGAGCAGGTGTTTGCCGGCGCCATCGCTGCCGATGATGCGGCCATCAACGAGCTGGACAAACTCAAGGGCGTCACTGATGACGCCGAGCTGATCTGGTAGTTATTTCTGCGCCCCCGGGCGCCACATCTTGAACAGTGCTTCAGGCCCCAGCTGGAAATAATCCGCCGGCCCGCCGCCGCGCAGAATCGGTTGTGCGGCGGCGGTGTCGTAAATGCCGTCCTTGAGCAGCCATTTGGCAATGTGCACGGCCACTACCTCACCGAGCATCAGCCAGCTCGGCACGGTTTCGCCATCGGCGCGCTGCAACTGAATGATCTGCGTGACCTTGCATTCGAAGGACACCGGGCTTTCGGCGACCCGTGGTACCGAAATCACCTTCGACGCCACGGTCGTCAGCCCCGCCAGTTCAAACTCGTTGACCTCAGGCGCGACCATCGCGCAGCTCTGGTTCATCTGCTCGGCCAACGGGCGCGTGGCGAGGTTCCAGACGAACTCCCCGGTCTGCTCGATGTTGTTCAGACTGTCTTTGCGCCCGACGCTGGAAAAACCAATGATCGGCGGAACGTAGTTGAAGGCGTTGAAGAAACTGTACGGCGCGAGATTGAGCCGGCCTTCGGCATCCTGCGAGGAGATCCAGCCGATGGGCCGCGGGCCGACGATGGCGTTGAACGGATCGTGAGGCAGGCCGTGGCCGTTGGCGGGTTCGTAGAAGTGGATGTCATCGGGCATGGGGAGCGGATTCCTGAGCTGCATTCGGATGCAGTCATAGTGCAAGGCCCCAGCGCATATTTCCACCCGGACACAAGGCTCTGTAGGAGCTGCCGAAGGCTGCGATCTGTTGATTTTGTCTTTTTCAGGATCAAGATCAAAAGATCGCAGCCTTCGGCAGCTCCTACGGGTTCGGGGCAGGACACGGATTTTGTGTCCTGCCAGCGATGCGGTGCGATCAGTCAGTGACGATCCGGGAATGCTTCTGGGTGTCTTTCATGGTGATGTACACCAGCAGCGACACGGCAATGCACGCGGTGACATACCAGTAGTAACCGGTTTCCATGCCAATGCTCTTGAACCACAGCGCGATGTATTCGGCGGTACCGCCGAAGATCGATACGGTCAGTGCGTACGGCAGGCCAACGCCCAGGGCGCGGATTTCAGTGGGGAACAATTCGGCTTTGACCACCGCGTTGATCGAGGTGTAGCCGCTGACGATGATCAGCGCCGCCATGATCAGGAAGAACGCGCCCCACCAGGTCTGGATGGTGTGCAGGGTCATCAGGATCGGCACGGTGAAGATCGTACCGAGCACGCCGAAGGCGATCAGGATCGGACGCCGGCCGATCTTGTCCGACAGGCCACCGATGATCGGTTGCAGGCACATGAACAGGAACAGCGTGGCGGCGGAAATGGTGGTCGAGTCGGAGATGCTCATGCCGACCGTGTTCACCAGGTATTTCTGCATGTAGGTGGTGTAGGTGTAGAACGCCAGGGTGCCGCCCATGGTCAGGCCGACCACGGTCAACAGCTCTTTGGGATGGCGCATCAAGGTGCGCATGGCGCTTTCTTTGGACTTTTCTTTCTTGGTGAACGACTCGGTTTCTTCCATGCCGCGACGCAGGTACAGCGCCACCACTGCGCAGAGCGCACCGATGGCGAACGGGATACGCCAGCCCCACGCGTACAGCTGTTCGGTGGTCAGCATGTTCTGCAGCACGATCAGCACGCCGAGGGCGATGAGCTGGCCGGAGATCAGGGTTACGTACTGGAAGCTGGAGAAGAAGCCGCGACGCTCTTTGGTCGCCATCTCGGACAGGTAAGTCGCCGAGGTGCCGTATTCGCCGCCGACCGACAGGCCTTGCAGCAGGCGGGCGAACACCAGCAGGATCGGCGCGCCGATGCCGATGGTTTCATAGTTCGGGCTCAGGGCTATCAGCAGCGAGCCGAAGCACATCAGGTACACCGAGGCCATCAGCGCTTTCTTGCGCCCGACCTTGTCGGCGTACATGCCCATCAGCCAGCCACCGATCGGGCGCATCAAAAAGCCCACGGCGAAGATCGCAGCAGTGTTCATCAGTTGCGCGGTGGTGGAGCCGGCGGGGAAAAAGGTTTTCGCAAAGTACAGGGAGAAGGCGGCGTACACATACCAGTCGTACCACTCGACCATGTTGCCGACAGAGCCGCTGAAGATCGATTTGATCCGGCTGGCGGTGGTTCTCGGTTTGGCCGGCACGGCAGCCGACCCAAGGGGCAGGGCGTTGGAGTTATCCATTGAAGGATCCTTCATTTAATTGTTTTTGTGGAGCGCGTCGGAACGCAGCCTGCTGGGGCTATAGCAGGAGCTGTGCCAAGGGGCGGAGGGCCGGTTTAGAGGGGGTGGCGGGGATGAATGAGCGGATTTGTGCCGACTGATTGGGCTGGGTGAGCGGATTTCCGCTTATCGGCGTGAAGATCAAAAGCCCCTCACCCTAGCCCTCTCCCAGAGGGAGAGGGGACTGACCGAGGTGTTCTTGTGGGTTACATCGACTTGAAATATCGAGTCGAATACAGATTCGGAAAAGCATGAAGATCGGCTCCCTTCCCCCTCGCCCCCCTGGGGGAGAGGGCTGGGGTGAGGGGGATGGATCTCAGCCACACAAACAGTCACTCCGCCAAAAACATCTCCCGACTCAACCCATGCCGCTGCATCTTTTCATTGAACGTGCGGCGCGGCAGTTGCAGTTCTTCGAGCACGGCTTTCACATCACCTTTGTGCCGGGTCAACGCCGCGCGCAGGCATTGCGCTTCGAAGGCTTCCTGCTGCGCTGCCAGCGATTGCCCCGGATCAATCCCCACCACCGGTTCATCCAGCCCCAACACCTGACGTTCAGCAACGTTGGCCAGTTCGCGGACGTTGCCCGGCCAGTCGTGGCTGAGCAGGTGGCTCAACTGCGCACCGGTCAACGGCGGAAATGTTCGGCCCAGACGCTGAGCGGCATTCTGCGCAAAGGTCTCGAACAGCAACGGAATGTCTTCGCGCCGATCACGCAGCGGCGGCAGGCGCAGTTCGGCGACGTTCAGGCGATAAGCCAGGTCCTCACGAAAACGCCCGGCGCGGGCTTCGTCGAGCAGGTCCGGTTTGGTCGCCGCGACGATACGCAGATCAACGCGAATGCTCTGGTTCGAGCCCAGCCGTTCAAGCTTTTGCTCCTGCAACACGCGCAGCAATTTCACCTGCTGGGCCAGCGGCATGCTTTCGATCTCGTCGAGAAACAGCGTGCCGCCATCGGCGTACTCCAGTTTGCCGATGCGCTTGCCCGAGGCGCCGGTAAACGCGCCGCTTTCATGGCCGAACAGCTCGGCCTCGAACAGTTGTTCCGGGATCGCCGCGCAGTTCAGCGCCACGAACGGTTTGCTGGCGCGCGGGCCGAAATCATGCAGGCAACGCGCGACCAGTTCCTTGCCGCTGCCGGTTTCGCCACGGATCAGCACGTTGACCGGCAACGTCGCCAGATCAAGCACCTGCCGACGTAACGTCTGCAAACCCCGGGACACGCCCAGCAACGTCGCATCCAGCTTCGCGCGGTTGTCGGCCAGTTCGTGCAGGGCGCGGTTTTCCAGGACCAGACGGCGTTTGTCCAGCGCCCGGCGCAGGCTGCCGAGGAGGGTTTCCGGGCTGAACGGTTTCTCCAGAAAGTCGTAGGCGCCGTCGCGCATCGCTTCGACCGCCATCGGCACGTCGCCATGGCCGGTGAGCAGAATCACCGGCAGATCGGCGTCGCGCTTTTGCACCTCGGCGAGCAATTGCAAACCGTCCATGCCGGGCATGCGCACATCGCTGAGCATCACCCCGGGAAAATGCTCCGGTAGCGCGGCGAGGCATTCTTCGGCGCGGCTGAACAGCTGCACCTGGAACCCTGACAGGCTTAGCCATTGTTCGACGGCGTTGCGAATGCTGCTTTCGTCGTCGACCACCATCACCGAGTCGAGCATCAGATGTGTGCCTCCAGATCGATTGGCAGGGTCAGGCTGAACACTGCACCGTGGTCGCCATTTTCGGCGCTCAGGCGGCCGCCGGATTCATGCACGATGGCGAAGGATACTGCCAGTCCCAGGCCCAGGCCGTCACCTACCGGTTTGGTGGTAAAGAACGGATCGAACACCTGGCCCAGGTGCTCTTCGGCGATGCCGCCGCCGTTGTCGCTGACGCTGAGCCGCCACAATTGTTCATCCGCTTCCAGACGGATTTCCAGGCGCTTGCAGGTTTTGCCCTGCATTGCATCCAGGCCATTGCGCAACAGATTGATCAGCACTTGTTCCAGACGAATCGCATCACCGCGCACCCACGCCGGGCGTGTCAGATGCAGGACCAGACTGACCTGCTCGTCACGCAGGCGCGCGTCGAGCAATTGCAGCGACTGATCGACCACCGTCGCCAGATCCAGACGTTCGCGCAAACCGCTCGGGCTTTTGCGCGCGAAGGTCTTGAGGTGGCCGGTGAGGGCGGCCATGCGCGTGAGCATGTCGTCCACCGGTTTCAGCGCCTTGTAGGCGTCATCGACGCGGCCATGTTCGAGCAGCAGGCGCAGGGTCGCCAGTTGCATGCGCTGGGCGGTCAGCGGTTGGTTTATTTCGTGTGCCAGTGCGGCGGACATCTGCCCCAGCGCGGCGAGTTTGGCCGATTGCACCAGACCTTCCTGAGCAGTGCGCAGGTCGCGGGTGCGCTCCTCGACCAGACGCTCGAGTTCTTCGCGATTGCGCTGACGCACCTTGGCCAGCCGCCAGCGCTGATTGAGAAACAGCAGCAGGAACACCAGCGCCAGCCACACACCGGCGGCGGCCAGCGCGGCGTTGCGCAAATCCTCGAAGGCCACTTGCGGGCGGCGCAACAGGTGCAGAGTCCAGCCTTCGGTCGTCAGCGGCAGCGATTCCCACAAATAATCCGCCGTGCCCTGCGGGCCTTCGACCCGGCGCAGATCGCTGTTGTCATCGAAGCGCCGTAGCGGCAAATGGGTCAGCGGCACCAGCGATTGCTTGTCGTACTGGCGCGTGGTTTTGATCTCGGCCAGATCGCTGGCGCTCAACGGTCGCAAGGCGCGATAACGCCAGCCCGGCTGATTGGCAATGAAGATGATCCCGCGCGCATCGCTGACCAGCAGCGTGTCGCTGCCCTGGCTCCATTCGCGCTCCAGCTCGGGGAATTCCAGCTTGACCACCATGGCGCCGAGAAACTCGTCGTTGTCGCCAAGTACGGCGCTGGAAAGGAAATAACCGGGAATCCCGCTGGTCACACCCACTGCGTAAAAACGCCCGGTGCCCTGGGTGCGGGTCTGGCTGAAATACGGGCGAAACCCATAGTTGTGGCCGACATAACTGCTCGGCAGCCGCCAGTTGCTCGCCGCCACCGCCAATCCGCTGCGATCAAGCAGTTCAAGGGTCGAGGACTGCGCCGCGCCGTTGATCTTTTCCAGCTTCAGATTCAATGCCGCTTGCTGCGCGTCATCGACCGGGCCGGCGAGTGCCGAACGCAATTGCGGGTCCAGCGCCAGCACGGCGGGTAGGGCGCGGTAGCGGTCGATCAGGGTGTGCAATGAGTTGGCGTACAGCCCCAGTTGCTGGTTGGCGCGAGCAGCGTCTTCTTCCAGCGCCTGACGCTCGGCGTGGCGCATCGCGAGCGTCGCGGCCACGACCGTGCCGGCGATGATCAGCAGGGAGTACAACGACAGACGCAGGGTACGGGAAGTCGGCAGCATGCTGGGTGAACGGATGGCAGGACGGGCGGGCACGATAGCATGGGCCGGGGTGGCCGGGCGCGCAGTTCGCGCCGGCCATGTTACCTATACAGCGGTCTCCTGAACCTGACGTCGATGCGCAAGATTCAACCTCGGCTTCGGCACTGGTCGGCTGCCAGGTTCGGCAGCGAGCGAGCGCTCCAGTTGCTGCAGGCGTTCGGTCACGCCATGCGTCTCGCTCGGCGCTTCGCTGATCGCCTGGGCGGTTTGCAACACCTTGTCGATGGCTTCGAACGGGTCTTCGCCGTTCCTCGCCAGCTTCATGACCTGACGCTGTTTTTCTGCATCCAGTGCGTCCAGTTGGGCGTAGAACATTTTCTGGATGTGCTCGGAGTAGCTGTTGAGGTTATCAGTGAAGGTCTTGATGCTCTCGATGAGCGCGGCACCTCCATCGAGCAGATCCTTCGCACTGTCCACGGCTTTTGCAGCGCGGTCACCCAGCGTCGTCAGCCCGTCCTTGAGCTCTTGGGTGTGCAGTGTCTGCGCTGCTTTCAAACCTTTCTTGAAGAAGTGGTAACGCAATACCGGAAACACAATTGCCCCCGCGATTGCCCCTGCGCCGGAACCGATGGCGTTGCCGATTCCGGGTACCACGGTGCCGATGACACTGCCGATGGCGATGCCTTTGCCGATACCGTAAAAGACCGATTTGATACCGGCCCGGGAGGTGATGAACTTGCCGAACGTCATGCTTTTGCGCACCTCTTCGATGTTCTTGCCTTCAGGAATCAGGCCATCGAATTCGGTGGTCAGGTTGTGCAGTTGCTCCGCGGCAGTTTGCGCTTTATCAAAGATACCGACCGCTTTTCTGAGCAGGTCAAAAACCACTTTGAAGGCACCGGTCTGATCGACATGGACGATTGGGTTGTTACCGACGAAACCGTACAGATTCAAACCATCCACGTCCCCCGCCGGATCGGCACTGATCCAGCGCTGCAACCACGGCGCATAATAGCGGGCGCCGTAGTAGTACAAACCGCTGACATCCATTTCCTTGCCGGAATAGCGGATGAAGCGGTATTCGATTTCCGACTCCGGGGCCATCCAGGCGGTTTCGCCGAATGGGTAATAGCCTTCTGCGCTGGTGACCACGGCGTCTTCATTGAGCTCCATCACGCAGGAGCCGAGGTGGTCTTCGAGGGGGTAACGCATCTGGTCGTCTATCGGCGTTGAACGTTGCGCCCAATGCAGGCAGCGCGCATTACCGAGGCTGATGATGTGCAGCTCTTCACCGTTGTCCTTGCTGCGGATTTCCAGGCCCGGCAGGTAGCGCACCTGGTGGAAGTGGCGGGTGTTTCCCCTAAACCATTCGTGACATTTGAGAACCCGTTGGCCGGCGCTGTACTGGTAATACTCGCTGTCGTTGGCGCTGTCCGGGCGAATAACCAGATCCACGCGCTCCAGTTCATCACGGCTGTTCCAGTGCAGTGCCGGAACGTGTCGCAGCTTGCGTTGGTTGCCATGGGGGTCGAACAGGGCATCGAAGTCCGGGACCTCATCGCCTGTTTGCCAGCGCACCGCGCGATTGCTGTTGTCGTCGATATACATTGTTCGGGTACGACTGTTGCCGTCGCGCTGATGACGCAATTCGCTCAGATTGCCGCCGTCGTCGTAGCTATACGTCTGCGTGTAGTTGAGGCGGTTTTTCTCGTCGGGCGGTTGCGGCAGGCCGGGAATGTCCGGGGGCAGGGCGTCGTCATGACCGGTCGCGCGGATCAACCGGTAGAGGGAGTCGTAGCTGAATCCACGATGCCCGTCGACCCGCTGATTGGCGAACCAGACGGGCTCGAAGGCGTGGTCTTCGATGCGGATGATATTGCCGACGCGATCGTAGAAATATTCCAGATCCTGCAATCGGGATTGCCTGGTCTTTCCGCTGGTCTGCGTGTGCAGGCGTCCGTCGGTCGGGTCATACGTCCACTGACTGAGCACACCGTTGCCGGCCAGCTGCGCGATGATCTGGTTGTTGGCGTTGTACTGCGCATCCTGCAGAACTTGCGTGACCTGCGCCTGGACTTGCAGCTCCATTTGCCTGAGTTGCCCGGCAAGACCGAAGCGGGAGGTTCTGCGATGCCCACCGGCATCGGTTTGCTCCAGCACCGCGCCCAGCGGGCTGAATACCTGACGGCTGGTGAAAGACTGGCGGTCGTGAAAGAGGCGGATCTCTTCCACTGGCTGGCCGGTGAGCGCGTAACTGACCACTTCGAACGAACCGGAGGCATCTGTCTGTTGAATCAACTGGCCACGGCGGTTGTAACCTGCATCGGCATAACCGTCGGCATAGGTGAAGGTATCGATTTGCGTCTGGTCGTTGCCGGTGATCTGGAGCATCACCATGCGCAGTTGCTCGTCGAATGACGACTGGCAATGCTGATCGCGGCCGTCCCATCGCTGCACTGGCTCGCCCGCCGGGCCTGGCAGCACCAGACGCTTGCCGCTGTCCACACTGTCGGTGTAAAGCGCAGCACCGTTCAGCGCGTAAACGATGCTGACGTTTGCAAGGGCCAGACGCGGATCCTGCTGCACGGCCAGACGGCCGGCGACATCGTATTGCTGGCGAGTCACGAGGGCTTTGGGGGAAGAGCCGGCCACGTTGCGCAGGTAATCGACCTGACGGACAGGCAAGCCTCGGCCGTCCGTGGCCGACAAGGACGGCGTGTGCGCATGCATGGATTCACTGCCCATTCTTGAACCTGGTGACCAGTGAGCTACCGGTTTTTTTCGCCGCCCGATGTCGCTGCCTTGCCAAGTACTGGTTGTCCGTCGACCCCATCTCTTTGTAATGCGCGAGGCCGGCCTGCGCTTGCGCGATGTTTGCAAGTACAGCCCGGTTTCTTTGCTGCAGGCCGGAACGCGTGATGACTGCCAACGTTTCGCTGGAGGTGTTGCCATTTGCATTCGGCAGCACCTTGGTGGGCGAAACACTGTCAACGCCCAGTGCATCAAAGGCATTCTCTGCCCACGCAGATCGTCCTTCGATGGCTGCTTTCCAGTCGCTGAGCATTTTCTCGATCTTTTCGATTTTCACCGGATCGAGGCGGTTCTTGATGTCTTGTGCTTCCTGCGCCCGGCTTCCCATATTGAGTGCGCCGGGAATGATGGGGATTACCGATGCGAATACTCTGTTCATCCAAAACAATGGGTTGGTGATCGCATTGAGTGCCGGATGGAGCAGCTCCCTCCTGAAGTCTTTCCAGGAGTTGATCTCCCTGACCGATTCCTGAATTCCCAGACTTTGATCGATCGCGCCGACGGACATCTGCGAGGTCTGCGGTATCAAAGGACCGACACGAAGCCTGACATGGTCAGCCAGTGGTTCGCCGACCGCCGCGGCGACATCCCCACCGATGTTGCCGCCAATCAAGCCTGAGGGTTTCAACACATTTGCCTCTACTTTAAGGGCGGGGATCATGGTGTCAAATTGCGTACCACCGAGGGATCCACCCTCATAACCGATAACTCCTCTGAGGGTTTCTCCCGCCAGATTCATTGCCATGTTCAGTGCAACATCCTGATGAATGATGCTGTGCAGCTGCCCCAGTACTGCTTCGGAATGACCTTCCACGGCGGATGCGAACGCCGAATACAGCATGATCACGCCTTCTGCTCGCTTGTTGCCGTCCGGATCGACGAAACGGATCGGATTATTTCCCACGAATGCATATAAATTCAGGCCGTCCGCCTGCTCGGCGTCAGTACTGATCCACCGCTGCAACCACGGCGCGTAATAACGGGCGCCGTAGTAGTACAAACCGCTGACATCCATTTCCTTGCCGGAATAGCGGATGAAGCGGTATTCGATTTCCGACTCCGGCGCCATCCACGCGGTTTCGCCGAATGGGTAATAGCCTTCTGCGCTGGTGACCACGGTGTCTTCATTGAGCTCCATCACGCAGGAGCCGAGGTGGTCTTCGAGGGTGTAACGCATCTGGTCGTCTATCGGCGTTGAACGTTGCGCCCAATGCAGGCAGCGCGCATTACCGAGGCTGATGATGTGCAGCTCTTCACCGTTGTCCTTGCTGCGGATTTCCAGGCCCGGCAGGTAGCGCACCTGGTGGAAGTGGCGGATCTTGTCGGTGAACCATTCATGACATTTGAAGACCCGTTGGCCCTGGCTGTACTGGTAATACTCGGCATCGTTATCGCTGTCCTGGCGGATAAGCAGTTCCACGCGCTGCAGTTCATCCCGGCTGTTCCAGTGCAATGACGGACCGTGTCGCAGCTTGTGTTGATTGCCATGAAGGTCAAACAGAGCGTCGAAGTCCGGGACCTCATCACCTGTTTCCCAGCGCACCGCGCGATTGCTTTGATCGTCGATGTACATGCGCCGGGTACGACTGTTGCCGTCGCGCTGATGACGCAGTTCGGTCAGATTGCCGCCATCGTCGTAGCTATACGTCTGCGTGTAGTTGAGGCGGTTTTTCTCGTTGGGCGGTTGCGGCAGGCCGGGAATGTCCGGGGGCAGGGCGTCGTCATGACCGGTCGCGCGGATCAACCGGTACAGGGAGTCGTAGCTGAATTCACGGTGGCCGTCGACCCGTTGATTGGCGAACCAGGTCGGCTCGAAGGCGTGGTCTTCGATGCGGATGATATTGCCGACGCGATCGTAGAAATATTCCAGATCCTGCAATCGGGATTGCCTGGTCTTTCCGCTGGTCTGCATGTGCAGGCGTCCGTCGGTCGGGTCATACGTCCACTGACTGAGCACACCGTTGCCGGCCAGCTGCGCGATGATCTGGTTGTTGGCGTTGTACTGGGTATCCTGCAGAACTTGCGTGACCTGCGCCTGGATTTGCAGCTCCATTTGCCTGAGTTGCCCGGCAAGACCGAAGCGGGAGGCTCTGCGATGGCCGCCGGCATCGATTTGCTCCAGCACCGCGCCCAGCGGGCTGAACACCAGACGGCTGGTGAACGCTTGGTTATCTTGAAAAGTGCGCTTTTCTACCAGTGCCTGCCCGGTGAGGGCATAACTGGTGATTTCCAGCAAACCTGAGGGATCCTTCTGCCGGATCAACCGGCCGCGCAGGTTGGAATCGGCTTCGGCAGAGCCGCACGCGTAAGTGAAGATATCGAGCTGATTTTCGCCGTTTCCCGAGACTTCAAGCTGCACCACACGCAATTGGTCGTCAAAGGTCGATTGCCAGACATGGCCGCGCTCGTCCCAGCGTTGCCGGGGCTCACCGGCCAACCCCGGCAGCAGCAAACGCCAGCCGCTATCGACACTGTCGGTGAACAGCGCATCGCCATTGAGGGAATAAACAGTGGTGGTGTTTGCAATGGGCAGGCGCGGATCATGTTGCGCGACTGGATGTCCGGCCACATCGTGTTCCTGAGACGTCACAACAGCACTCACCGCGTCCTCTGCCACGGTACGCAAGTAAGTGACCTGTCGGACCGGCAGGCCGCGGCTGTCATTGACGGCCAAGGCCGGCGTGCGCCAGTGCAGGGAGGCGGTCATGCTCCCGACTCACTCGAGGGCACCACCTCCTCGGCGGTGTCGTTGCAGTCCTCGCTGGTGTGGTACCAGGGATGATAAGTCTCGCGGGAAAAGTAGCCTTTGGCATTAACCAGCGTGACCAGGCGCCCCGGCGCGTCATAGAACAGCTGATCGAAGAGCCCGAGCTTGCGCAGCGATTGATCATTGACGTAGCGGTGCGTGTTAGCGAAAAACGCGCGGAACTGGCGGATCGGCAAACCCTTGTTGTTGTACTCGACGCGTTCGCTGATACGCCAGCGTGTCTGCGTCGGTTGCTCACCTTCTTCGATGAGTAATTCACCGTGCTCGCCCACCACATAAGCCAGCCCCGGGTCGACCTTTTGCTGGGTTTGCAGTACCCGACCAAAGCCGTCGACACAGGTTTTGACAATCTGGATCTGCGCGACGACTGGGTCTGTAGGGTAGCGGTCGGCGCTGAGCACCACGGTGTGTACCGGTTCTCGGTAAGCCAGTTCAATTGCCTCGATCAATTGCTGGTCTTCAGGCGTCAGGGCGTGGCTTTGCGCAAGTCGGCGACGGGCACTGGCACGGATCTGCCCGCCGGGCAACAGGTCGCCTTGCATGATCGACCGGTTTCGAAGCGTGGAGGAGGGGATTGATCCCATCCAGCTAAACGGGTTTTTGTGCAGCGTACTTGCTGCTTTGCCTACGGTGTCCTCTGGAAACTGGATGGCGTATTCCGGACTGGTGTCCGGCAAGGTCCAGCCATCGCCCAGCTTCTCGAATCCGGCAGGTTCACCATTTTCGGTACCGTAAAAGCTGACGACCAGTGGCTGGCCGGAAGGCTCGTAAATGACTTCTTCGAAGTTGTCGTTGGCGTCCTTGATCAGCCTGGGTTTGAGGGCGTGGTAATCGAACTCCGCTACCTCGACCGCACACTCGTCGGGCAACTCCATGCGCATGACCGCCAGGTAGTGTTGATCGTATTCGGCTTTGGTCACGCCATGGCTTGGCGTTTCATTGAAATCGAGCACTTTGTAGAACGCTTGCAAGCCGCCATACCGAGCCAGATTGAACCGCGACGACCAAAGGTTTTGTTCCTCGCTCGGCGGCGCTTCGAACAGCAGTTGCATGGGGTCGTAACCAATTGCCGCGAGGGCCTCGCGGATATTCACGTCCGGCACAATGCTATAAGCGTCCAGCGCGGTTTTATCCAGCAGGGCAAGCTCCAGAGAATGCGACAGGGCTTCGAATCCGGCGACGCCGTCATCCAGTTCAATGCCCTCTACGTCCACATAGCGCTGTATGGATTGGGAAGTCAGTACCCGTTCGATGGCCCATTCTTGCGAATCCTGCAGCTTTCTCAACGATTCAAAAGACACCTGTGACGGGTTCAGCTCGCCGGGGAGCGTACCTTTGGCAAATTTCAGCGCATCGCCCCGTTCCAGATACGGCAAGCCCAATCGCCATTGCTGTGGCTCTGGCAGGTTGATCAGACGCGCACGGGTTTCACTGATGTAAAAGTATTGCTGCGCGTCGTCGTGTGCGTCGGACCACCATTGATTCAGGTGATCTTCGGTAAAGGGGGGCGGGCTCTGGGCGGTCAACCTGCGCGCATAGCTGACCGTAAGTGCGTGGGTCGCGGCGCCATAAGCGTCCCAGCGCAGGGTGACATCGTGGCGGCACAGCGGGTCATCGATAAAACCGTCGTACTGATAACTTATTGCTTCGACCTGAAGGGGCAGCAGAACGGCTGCGGCATATTGCCCCTGCGGCCGCACCTCGCGCACCAGATAACGCTTCTCCTCTACCGAGTACGGCGCGGCTGCACCGGGCGCCTGCGCATCGGCGCGGTAGGGGAAAATTTCTGTTCGAGCGACCGAGCCAACCAGCGCCTGCGCAACTCGATAGCGACTGTCGGCATCCTCTGGAGTGACGGGCTCATCGATTTCACCTTTGGGGTGGTAACGACTGAACAAGGTTTCGCCCAAAGGGCAGGCGCCCACGTCCGCGCTGAAATAATCGTCGCGCGAACGATTGATTTCCTCACCGTTGTGAAACCAGGTGCACGTTTGGACCGGCTCGCTGAAACCTGGCTCTGAGGGGTCGGTTCCGACTTCGCAGTCAAGTTGCTGCAGATAGCCGAACCCGCGAAATTCCCGTTCCCTGCCGTCGTAAAATCCCTCGCGCCAGATGAATGACTGGGTCAACCGGTTATCGGTGATCTCGTCGTGTTGCTCCTGCTTTTTCACCACAGCCAGCGGAAACGGCAGATGACATACCGGTGCCCGCTCAAGCGCCAGCAGCCGCTCCTTTTCATCCAGCCATTCCTGGGCCGAGCTGCGATAAGTCACGCTGCAAGAGCAGCCCATGTTGTTGTTACTGTTGACCAGCAGATAGGGCTTGGCCGCAACGAAATCGTAGCGCCAATGCCGAGGCTGGATATGCGGTACCGTCAGAATCAGGCTGGCGCAACCGAGGCCTTGCAGGTCGGCGAAACTGACCTGGCACAAACGGTCATAGCGCACCTTCTCAGGCCACGGCACGCTGACGGGAATCTGCTCCAGACCATTGCCGCCCCGGTTCAGGTAAATGTCGAACCCCTCGGATTTGAGATAGATCAATGCCGGCGCGCCGGAGCCATCGAGGTCGGCCAGACGCACTCGCGAGGCGTCGAATTCTTCGTAGGTGAAGGGCAGGGCGCTGATCTTGCGACCCTTGCCGAATTTGCCGTGACCAAGATTCGGCCAGCAGCGGACCTCGTCATGGCGGATGCGACACAGCTCGGGCATGTCGCTGCCGAGCAGGTTACCCAGAAGCACCAGTTCGGTTGGCGAGTTGCTGAACACCGGCAAACGGTCGCCAGCGTATTCATGGGGTATTTCTTGTGCGGCGGCGAAGCCTTTTTCCCGCAGGCTGGCATAGAGACGCACAAGGTTGGGGCTGATGCTGGCCGCAGACATCAAACCGTCCCCGCTAAAGTCCCCCATGATCAAAGCCAGATCCTGGTGCTCCCTGGGGAATTTATCGAAAGCGCTGAACAATTCGAATTGTCGCTGTGCATTCAGGGCATGAAACCCGCAATAACCCAACCGGGCAATGATCAGGTCCAGGCGCCCATCGCCGGTCAGGTCAATCAGTTGCGCCACGGCGCGGTTGCGATCTGCCACGGGAATCTTGTCCAGCAAAGCCCATGGGCCGTAACCGATCAGGTCGGTGCCAGGCGCCGCGCGCAGCGGTTCACGGTAATACCAGGCGTTGTCGTAGCGGCAGAGAAAGCCCGGCACACCCTCGCCATACAGATCGACACATTGGTAGAACCCGCCGTCTTCGATGCCCGGTTGGGTCTGGTTTTCCAACAGGCGCGCCGGTGTTTTATTGATCTGGAAGGGGGAGTACTCGAATTCCATCGGTGGCGAGTGCTCGACCTGGCCTTTGGCGTCAAAGGCCTGATAGTGCGCTGCGCTGATCTGGCTGTAGGTCCACTGCCCAGTGTTCTGGATCGGTCGGTATTCCAGCAGCAGGCGACGTGCAAGTTTTGCCTCTGTCGCCAGGCCCTCGGGGAAGTGATGAAACATCAACACCTGCTGGCAGAGCCTGCGAGTGCTCAGTTCAAAACCCTGGCCATAGCTGGAAAACGGATCCGGTCGCAGCTGCCAGCGGTTCGCTTCATCGTAGGTCGGGACCTCGCTCAACGAGTTGCTGCGCTCGCCATAATCGAAGAGCAACTGGAAGTGCCAGGGCAGGTCCGTCGGCCGGTCAAAGTCCCAGCTATAGAGGCGGTCGCTCGCCGTGGCATTGCCGTAACACACCCGTCGCAGATAACGCTGGGCGCGGTAGTCGTGAGTCGGGTCTTGCTCGTCAGGCTGGTCGTCGGGTTTGTACTCGTAACAGATATGTTCGCCATGGGCGTTCATGCTTTCGCACAGCAGCCAGCTACTGATACGCGATTCGTCGTCGGGGTCGGCGCGGCGTGCGGCGGCCGTTTTGCCATAGACATGCAGCGTGCCGTCAGCGCCGTGCACTAGCCAGAAGGGGCGACCACCGTCAGCCGGATGCCAGCATTCGCGCAGGGAAAAATCACTTTCAATTCGCGCCCGGTAAGACAGCACGTTGTGCTCGGCAACAGAGACGCCGCGGTAACTGTTTTCGCTGCGCCATTTCAGGTTGCCGTCGTCATCCAGCTCGGGCATCCACACTTCGCCGTCATGACCGATGATTTCATCGTGCTCGGTATAGCGTGGAACACCTTTGTTGGTGCGGCGGCTGATCTGGCTCAGGCCCAGGTTGCAACCAAGGCCAAACGGGCCGTTACCGCTCTGACTGTTGATTGACAGGGGTATTTGCGGGCCGTAGCCACGACCGCTCGATAGCGGGATCGGCAAATCGCATCCAGCCGAGGCGGTCGGCCCTACGGCGCTCCAGCTCTTGCCGATGGTGGCGATCGATGAGCTCCGGGCGATGGAGGGAGCAGTGATGCTGAGATCTTGATCGGCCATGGTCGAATCCATTCGCGCTGCGTAAGGCGTATGGATAGACGCTAACAGGAGTAGCCGGGAAATGGACCTGTCAGATATGACAGGTGCACAAGATCATTTTATGTGCATTGCCAGCGTTATTATCGCGATCGGTTAGCACCAACAAAAAACGGCCGGGCATCTTTGCGGATGCACCGGCCGTTTTCATCACGCCAGAGGCTTACTGCACTTCTACCGCCAGGCTTTCGCTGATCTTCTGTTGCCAGATAGCAGGACCGGTGATGTGCACCGACTCACCTTTGCTGTCCACCGCAACGGTGACCGGCATGTCCTTGACCTCGAACTCGTAGATCGCTTCCATGCCCAGCTCGGCAAATGCCAGCACCTGGGACTTCTTGATCGCTTGCGCAACCAGGTAAGCGGCGCCGCCGACGGCCAT
This sequence comes from Pseudomonas moraviensis subsp. stanleyae, assembly GCF_036283065.1. Classification (GTDB taxonomy): domain Bacteria; phylum Pseudomonadota; class Gammaproteobacteria; order Pseudomonadales; family Pseudomonadaceae; genus Aquipseudomonas; species Aquipseudomonas stanleyae. The sequence goes on along the minus strand of NZ_JAADJI010000004.1, from coordinate 148,878 downwards.
CAGGTACACAGCCTTGTTGTCCTTGATCGCATCGATGGCGGTCGGGCCGCGCTCGGATTTGCCGATCATGCCCAACAGGCCGGTCTGCTCGAGGATCTGCCGGGTGAACTTGTCCATCCGCGTCGCGGTGGTCGGGCCAGCCGGGCCAACCACTTCGTCACCGACCGGATCGACCGGGCCGACGTAGTAGATGAAGCGACCTTTCAGATCTACGGGCAGGGTTTCGCCCTTGTTGAGCATCTCGACCATGCGCTTGTGCGCAGCGTCGCGACCGGTGAGCATCTTGCCGTTGAGCAGCACGGTTTCGCCCGGCTTCCAGCTTTGCACGTCTTCCGGGGTCAGGGTGTCGAGGTTGACGCGACGCGCGGAAGGGCCGGCTTCCCAGACGATTTCCGGGTAGGCGTCCAGCGGTGGCGCTTCCAGCGAGGCCGGGCCGGAACCGTCGAGCACGAAGTGTGCGTGACGGGTGGCGGCGCAGTTGGGGATCATGCACACCGGCAGTGAAGCGGCGTGGGTCGGGTAGTCCATGATCTTCACGTCGAGCACGGTGGTCAGGCCACCGAGGCCCTGGGCGCCGATGCCCAACTGGTTGACCTTCTCGAACAGCTCCAGACGCATTTCTTCGATGCGGTTCTGCGGGCCACGGGCCTTGAGCTCGTGGATGTCGATGGATTCCATCAACACTTCCTTGGCCATCACCGCGGCTTTCTCGGCGGTGCCGCCGATGCCGATACCGAGCATGCCCGGCGGGCACCAGCCGGCGCCCATGGTCGGCACGGTTTTCAGTACCCAGTCGACGATCGAATCGGATGGGTTGAGCATGGCCATTTTCGACTTGTTCTCGGAACCGCCGCCCTTGGCCGCTACGTCCACTTCCACGGTGTTGCCCGGGACGATGGAGTAGTGAATAACGGCCGGGGTGTTGTCCTTGGTGTTCTTGCGGGCGCCCGCCGGGTCGGCCAGGATCGAAGCACGCAGGACGTTTTCCGGCAGGTTGTAGGCGCGACGTACGCCTTCGTTGATCATGTCGTCCAGGCCCATGGTGGCGCCATCCCAGCGCACGTCCATGCCGACACGGACGAACACGGTAACAATACCGGTGTCCTGACAGATCGGGCGGTGGCCGGTGGCGCACATGCGCGAGTTGATCAGGATCTGCGCCATCGAATCACGGGCCGCTGGCGATTCTTCGCGCAGGTAGGCTTCGTGCATCGCCTGGATGAAATCCACGGGGTGGTAATAGGAAATGAACTGCAAAGCGTCGGCAACGCTCTGAATCAGGTCATCTTGCTTGATCACGGTCATGAGTCGCGCTCCTCGAAAAAAAACGGTGGGGAAGCTACAGGCTTCTAGCTTCGAGCGGCAAGTTAAAGCAGTACGCGAACAGCTTGAGCTTGCCGCTTGAAGCTTGCGGCTCGTAGCTGTCCCTCTGTGGCGCGACGCTAAAAAGGCGCGGCAGTATACCGCGGCTCGATGGGGCGTACACGCGCCAGCAGTCATTCATTGCAGCAGCTGCAAGCTGCAAGCCTCGAGCGGCAAGTTAAAGCAGTACGCGGACAGCTTGAGCTTGCCGCTTGAAGCTTGCGGCTTGTAGCTGCCCTTCCGGGCCGGGCGGGCCACACTTTTGACGCCATTTTCCCGGCCCGAAAATCGGTGGTCATTTAGCGACCGGGCCTCTAAAGTGGCATCCGGTCTGTAGAGTAGGACACTCGGTCAGCCTCCTATCGCACGGTGAGTCAACGATTGACCCATAACGCCATTCAACGCCTGTTGCTCAAACGCTTCGCCCTCGCTGCGGCCACCTACGGATTGGCTTTGCTGCTGCTGTGGCTGGCGTTTTTTACCGGGCATTACCAGCAATCACTCAGTGGCGTGGCCATCGGCAGCGCCCTGGTGGTGATCAGCCAGGCGACGCTGTTCGGGTTGTTCTGGAGCGGGCGCAACCAGCGCTTCGCCGACCCCAGCCTGACCGAAGCGCAAGTGCTGATGGGGCTGGGCTGGCAGACGTGGCTGATTGCTCATGTAGACGAGGCGCGCGGCGCGTTCCTGGTGTTCTACGTGCTGATCCTGCTGTTCGGCCTGTTCCATCTCACTCGACAGGTGTTCATCCGCTGCGCGCTGCTGGTGTTCTTCAGCTTTTGCGCGATTACCCTGTGGGACGCTTATCACTTTCGCCTGGCCGAACCTGCACTCGCGGCGTTGCAGGTGTGCATTCTGGCGATGGTGCTGGCGTGGCTGGTGCTCTACGCGCGGTTTGTGCAGGTTTCGCGGCAACGCCAGCGGCAGCGTCGGTTTGCCTTGCAGGCGCATCAGGACACCCTGCGCGGGATGATGCGCCAGCTCGAAGATCTGGTTGCCACCGATGAATTGACCGGGCTGTTCAATCGCCGACATTTCCTGCGCATCGCCTCGCGCGAGCTGAATGCGCTGGACAGCGACGTGATGCACGGGCTGGCGCTGATCGATCTGGACCACTTCAAACGCATCAACGACCTGCACGGCCACGCCGCCGGCGATCAGGTGCTGCAAGCGTTTGCCGGTGTGGCGCAAGCCTGCCTGCGCGACGGCGATGTGCTGGCGCGTTACGGTGGCGAGGAATTCGTGGTGCTAGTGCCCGATTGCGATGCCGAACGCCTGACCGCCTGTTGCGAGCGTTTGCGCATTGCCTTCAGCGAGGTCGAATTGATGGGCCTGCAAGTGCGCAACCTGAGCCTGTCGGCGGGCATGACCCTGTTGTGCGTTGGCGATGATCTGGATGAGGCGTTGCAGCGTGCCGATCAGGCGCTGTACCGCGCCAAGCGCGACGGGCGCAATCGCTGTGCCGCCGCGTGGGAGAACGTCGATGCCTGAACTGCGCGTCGGTAATCGGCAGTGGACGGTCGAGCGGGGCAGCAATCTGCTCGATGCTCTCAATCAGAACGGCGTCGCCGTGCCCTACAGCTGTCGCGCCGGCAGTTGCCACGCCTGTCTGGTGCAATGCGTGCAAGGCCTGCCCGCTGACAATCGCCCGGACGCCTTGAGCGCCGAGCAACGTCAGGACGGTTGGCGCCTCGCCTGCCAATGTCAGGTGAGCGAGGACTTGCAGGTGCATACCTTCGATCCGGTTACCGACGGTCTGCCGGCCGTGGTCGAAGCACTGGACTGGCTCAGCGACAGCGTTCTGCGTCTGCGCCTGACCCCGCAGCGGCCACTGCGCTACAGCGCCGGTCAGCATCTGGTGCTGTGGATCGGCAACATTGCCCGTCCGTATTCATTGGCAAGCCTGCCGCAGGAAGACCGCTTCCTCGAATTTCACCTCGATTGCCGCCAGCCCGGCGAATTCATCGATGCCGCACGCCAGCTGCAGATCGGTGACTCGATCCGTCTCGGCGAACTGCGCGGCGGTGCCTTGCACTACGATCCGGACTGGCACGCCCGGCCACTGTGGCTGCTGGCCGCCGGCACTGGTTTAGGTCCGTTGTTCGGTGTGCTGCGCGAAGCCTTGCGTCAGGATCACCAAGGCGCCATCCGCGTCATTCACCTGGCCCATGACGAGCGCGAGCATTATCTGGCCAAACCCCTTGCCGCACTGGCTGCGCAGCGGGAAAACCTCAGCGTCGAGCTGTGGACCGCGGCCGAGTCGGCCGCCGCTTTGGCGCAACTGCGCCTTGTTTCCCGGCAAACCCTGGCCTTAGTCTGCGGCTCGACGGCCAGCGTCGACGCCTTCGCCAAGCGTCTGTACCTGGCCGGATTGCCGCGCAACCAACTGCTGGCCGACGTGTTCCTGAGCCGTGGTTGAGCGCTGACCTTTCAGACGCGAGACATGCCATGCCTGAAACCATTGTGCGCGAACGCGAACGCGGTCTGCTGACCCTGCGCCTCAATCGCCCCGACAAGAAAAACGCCCTGACCCGCGCGATGTACAGCCGCCTCGCCGAAGCATTGAAACAGGCCGACAGCGACCCTGAAATCAATGCCGTACTGATCACTGGCAGTGCCGAATGTTTCACCGCCGGCAACGACATCGCCGACTTCCTCGAACAACCGCCGAGCGACCTCGACAGCCCGGTGTTTCACTTCATGCTCAATCTGCTCGAATGCCGCAAACCGGTGATCGCGGCCGTCGCCGGTGCCGCGGTGGGTATCGGCACGACCATGCTGCTGCACTGCGATCTGGTCTATGTCAGCCGCGACGCCCGGCTACGCATGCCGTTCGTCAACCTCGGGTTGTGCCCGGAGTTCGGTTCCAGCCTGATCCTGCCGCGCTTGCTCGGGCAAGCAAAAGCGGCGGAGTTATTGTTGCTGGGGGAAGGCTTCAGCGGCGAACAGGCAGCGCAGTGGGGGATTGCCACCCAAGCGCTGGACAGCGGTGAAGCGGCGTTGAGCAAGGCGCGGGAAGTGGCGCTGCGATTTGATGAATTGCCGGCCCAAGCGGTGCGCATCAGCAAGCAATTGATGCGAGCACCGGATCGGGATCTGCTGCGCAAGGTGATCGAGGAGGAGGGCGCGTTGTTCACCCAGCGGTTGCGTTCGCCGGAGGCAGTGGCGGCGCTGACCGGGTTTTTTCGCTGAGTGTTAAGACGCCTTCGCGAGCAGGCTCGCTCCCACAGGAGATTGCATTTCAAGTGTGGGAGCGAGCCTGCTCGCGAAAGGGCCTTACCAGACAAAATATCTGTTGAATCATAAGCAAAAAAGCCCCGCCATTCACATGGCGGGGCTTTTGCGTTTCAGCTGCCGTTCACTCAGACCTGCGGATCACCGACATGCAGGATCTTCATGCCGTTGGTGCCGCCGGTGGTGTGGTAGCTGTCGCCCTTGGTCAGGATGACCCAGTCGCCTTTTTCCACTACGCCGCGCTTGGTCAGCTCGTCGATGGCTTTCTGGCTGACTTCGTGCGGTTCCAGCGAGGCCGGGTCGAACGGGATGGTGTAGACGCCACGGAACATCGCCGCGCGGGCCTGGGCTTCGCGGTGCGGGGTGAACGCGTAGATCGGCACCGAGGAGCGGATGCGCGACATGATCAGCGGGGTGAAACCGCTTTCGGTCAGGGCGATGATCGCTTTGACGCCCGGAAAGTGGTTGGCGGTGTACATGGTCGCCAGCGCGATGCTTTCGTCGCAACGGCTGAATTCCTTACCGATGCGGTGGCTGGAGGTCTTGCCGGTCGGGTGTTTCTCGGCGCCGACGCAGATGCGCGCCATTGCCTGCACGGCTTCCAGCGGGTACAGACCAGCAGCGGATTCGGCCGAGAGCATCACGGCGTCGGTGTAGTCGAGCACGGCGTTGGCCACGTCGGACACTTCGGCGCGGGTCGGCATCGGGTTCTGGATCATCGACTCCATCATCTGGGTCGCGACGATCACCGCCTTGTTGTGGCGACGTGCGTGCAGAATGATTTTCTTCTGAATGCCCACCAGCTCGGCGTCGCCGATTTCCACACCGAGGTCACCACGGGCAACCATTACTGCATCGGAAGCCTTGATCAGGCCGTCGAGGGTTTCGTCGTCGGCCACGGCTTCGGCGCGTTCGATCTTCGCCACCAGCCAGGCAGTGCCGCCGGCTTCGTCGCGCAGTTGACGGGCGTATTCCATGTCGGCGGCGTCACGCGGGAAGGACACCGCGAGGTAGTCGACTTCCATTTCGGCGGCGAGCTTGATGTCAGCCTTGTCTTTTTCGGTCAGGGCCGGGGCAGTCAGGCCGCCTCCGCGACGGTTGATGCCCTTGTGATCGGACAGCGGGCCGCCGATGGTCACGACGCAATGCAGCTCGGTGGCGGTGGCGGTTTCAACGCGCATTACCACGCGGCCGTCGTCGAGCAGCAGCTCGTCGCCCACGCCGCAGTCCTTGACCAGATCCGGGTAGTCGATGCCGACCACTTGCTGGTTGCCTTCGGTCAACGGATGGCTGGTGGAGAAGGTGAACTTGTCACCGATCTTCAGCTCGATCTTCTTGTTGGCGAATTTGGCGATACGGATTTTCGGGCCTTGCAGGTCGCCGAGCAGGGCGACAAAGCGGCCGTGCTTGGCTGCGAGGTCACGCACCAGCTTCGCGCGAGCCTTGTGCTCGTCGGGGGTGCCGTGGGAGAAGTTCAGACGGGCGACGTCCAGACCAGCCAGAATCAGCTGTTCGAGAACTTCCGGCGAGTTACTGGCCGGGCCAAGGGTAGCGACGATTTTGGTACGACGGACGGACATGCAAAGACTCCTGAGTTCAAGCGCAGGCAGAGGCTACTATGCTCGAAGGGTGTAGTCATTGTTCGAATGCACTACTTATCGTTTTCTTTATTGAACGCGGCAACTTTGCGATCTGCGCGCCTGAAGATTTCCGACCAGGGGTCGATACAGAGCACAAGACAGGAGAACCCCCATGCGATTGTTGCCCATTGCCGCCCTTGCCCTCAGCGTCCTCGCCGTGACGGGCTGCACCCGTTGGTCGATGAACCATCATTTGAACAACGCCTACAGCGCCTACGAGCGGGGCAATTGCGAGCAGGTCATGCTCGAACTGTCCAAGGTCGAACGCGCCAGCCGCGCCCGTCCGTACGTGTGGCCGGAAGTGTCGATGATGCGCGGCCAGTGCCTGGAACGGCAGAAGCTCTACATCGACGCGGTACAGACTTATCAATTCATCATCGCTTCGTACCCCAACAGCGAATACGCCTACCGCGCCCGCGCGCGTCTGGAAACCTTGCAGAGCCTGGGCCATTACCCGACACGCAGCGCTGCTGCGGTGGTGCGGCCGACACGCTTCTGACAGTGTTGTCGTACAAAATCTGGCCGTCTGTACAAGCTCCGCTATAGTCAAGGAAACCGTTTCGAGACTTGTCTCGATAACGGCGCAACACCTGCGACTGGCAGTTACAAGGTGACGGCGATCGTTACGATCGTTACGACCGTCACACCGGAAGCGGGGAGAGCGGGCCTGCCGCGCAGGTTCGTTCCGAAGCACAGGTGCGGCTCCTTGCGGAGCCCTGCATGGCGAACAGCACATCATGTTTACCGACCGCCGGATCGAACGGCACCAGTTGCCGTACTACCTCAGAGTATTCAACAGCGTTACCGACAAACCCGTCGGCTTTCTCGGCAATGTGTCGGCGGACGGGCTGATGCTGATCAGCCAGTTGCCGATGATGGTCGGTGCGGATTTCCAGTTACGCCTCAAAGTCCCGGCCCGTGATGGCAGCCAGCAGGTCATCGATTTCAGCGCCTGCTGCGTGTGGTGCCATGAAGACGCGACGCCGCGGCATTACGACGCCGGTTTCATCCTGCGTCGCGCGCCGGCGGAGTTCGGCGAGCTGGTGCTGGCGCTGCAGCAATACTTCAGTTTTCAGCCGTTGCCGGCTTCCGCCTGAACAGCAAAAGATCGCAGCCTTCGGCAGCTCCTACAGGGGGAATGCATTCCAACTCCAGGAGCTGCCGAAGGCTGCGATCTGTTGATCTTGTCGTCACGCGATCGTGATCGCCCGCTCCTGATCCAGCGCCTTTTCCGCCAGCAATAACCCCATCTCACTCAACTGATAGATCGCCATCGCCAGATGCCGTGGCTTGTCCTCTAGGCTGTCCGCCAGGTCGAGCAGCAGAATGCTGACCGAAGAAAAGGTTTCGTAAGTCTGGATGGCCATGGCTTCGGGGTTGATGTCAGGCGCGACCATGAACATCTGCATGCCGCGATCGACGGAATTGCACGATGGCGCAGATGCGGGTTTTTTCAGGTAGTGGTCGAGGGCTTTTTCGGCGGCCTCGTGGAGTCTGGTGGAATCGGGGGAAGCGTAGGGGGAGGTCGAGCCTTCGGTTTCCGGGGGATTGGGTGTTGGTTTGATCATTGTCGTATTGCCTCGATGAGGGCCAGCACCTGTTCGCGACTAAACGAAAAGGGGTGGCGGCTGAACGCAGGTTAGTCGACCGGGAGGCATACGAATTACCGGCGCGCCCGAAGGCGCCCTGCGCACAGCCACCATCGAGTGCGGGGATAGGGATTACCCGACTGGATGACGCTTATGCACCTTCATATACCTACCGGGCGACTAAACCCGACCACTGATTGGCAGCGGCACGGATCACGTTACGGGGCAGCTTCAAAGCGCACAAGCCGGCGGATTCTGAGTGATGTGTAGGCAACGGCGCAACCTGATGTAGCCGCGTGTTAACGGCTGAAGGACGTCTGCATGTTGCGGCGTGGGAATAGTTACCGCTGGTCGGGACTGTCAGAGTTGACAGGTGGCGGGTGCTTAGTTCCCATGTTCAATGCCCTTAACAACTGCCGGTGGCAAGCAAGGGAAGCTCATCATGTCCGAGGATTCGAAACAAGGTGCTGATAGTCCTGAACAGGGCGCATTCAACAACGAAGAACCGACTGTCCCGTTACGAGACGCCTGTAACGTTAAGCCAGGAGTGTTGATTGACGGCCTGCAGTTTTATTACGCCGGTCAGGTTTTGCTCGTCGGTACAACCATGGACATAACGTTCAATATTCCGCAAAGAGATGGCCTGGATCACAACGTGCACCTCGATTTCCACACCGCTGCGGGTGATTACATGCGGGTCATCGATAGTAAGTACAGGGATTACACCTGGCATACGGTTCGTATCAGCGGACTGAAGGAAAGTGCCTCCGCTCGATTTGATGGTCAGTGGGATTACAAGGGCGACTGGTCAAACTGGACCTCCCAGCATCTTGTAGTGAGAGCTCCTGCCAAGTTCCACCCCAAAGCAGTTGTTACAGTCGGCGGGACGGTGTCAGGTACTGCCCGCTCAGGCAGTGTGATAAAGCTTGTGCGTCCTGCCGACAAAGCCGTAATGAGTACGACGCACACTACTCCAGATCATGGACCGTGGACTGTCACATTATCGACCGGTCTTCTTCAAGGCGTGCACGAGCTGCTGATCCGTGAAGACGTCGACGGAACGCTGGGTCGATATACCGAAACGTGGACGTTCACCGTTCTGAACAAAATCCAAATCACGTCCCCGAATATCAGTCTGCCCGTCGAGAGTGTTCAACCCGTAATCAAGGGGCGCGGGGCGTACAAAGGCGCCACAATCACGGTTTACATAAAAGGTTCAACGTTGCCTGCCGTCTCTTTCACTGCGGTTTCCGACGGCGACTGGGCCGCAACCAGTACCTATACTTTTGCGCGAGGGGCTCGCTACACCCTCGTTGCCCAACAGAGTCTGAACGGAATCTTTGCCGACCTTGGGGATCCTCAAGAGTTTTACGTTATCGGGCCTCCAGTATTTACAGCGCCAAAGCCCAACCCCGCTTCGCCGCCAATCGTGGAAGCCAAAACGATGTTCGAGGGGACCGGCGCCACGGGGTTCTATCAGAACAGGGTCGACGTGTATTCAGAGCAAATGGGAAGCAACGCCGTGACCGTGGGCTGGCCTGATCCCGTGACTGGAGAATGGCGCCGAGAAGGCACCCTTTCACCCGGCCCGCATTCGATTTTCGGCACGCACACAGTCAATGGGATTACTTCAATAACAAGTGAACCCTTCGGCATACGAGTACGCACGGGCAAGCCGACGGTCACATATACGCAAGCCAATGAAACGATCACATTTTCCGGCACCGGACATTTCGACGAGAAGCTCAGAACCGAAATCGAGTTCACGATCCTCGAAAGTCCAGCCGACCCAATGCCGGTCGCGCCTCCAAATGCACAAGTACAGCGCAACGGCACTTGGAGCACCACCGTAACGGGCTGGAAATTTGGCACCTGTAAAATCAACGCCGTCCAGAAGATCAGAGACAACGCCAGCGGCTGGATCGACTCGCTGCCGCTGACCTTCGAAGTAAAAAATACCCTCCCCGATGTCAGTGATGTGCAATTCACCAACGACTACCAACCGACCTTCAGCGGCAAAGGTTTCAACGGCGCCACGGTGAACCCACGCAGGCCCAATAGCGGGGATCTCGAAGCGCCAGCAGTAGAGGTTGCTGGCGGGCGGTGGTCGACCAAGGCTTCAACGGTCTGGGGACCGTCGTTCGAGCGCCAGGTCCACATCAAGCAATATCTCGACGGTCACCAGTCACCAAACTGGTTTGTCCTCAAAGTCACCATCCCGCCGCAGGCCCCTGGCCTGAACGAGCCTGAAGATGACGGACTTTCGCCCAGGTTCAGCGGCACGTGCTGGCCGGGTGCAACCGTGAACATTGAGTACAGCGACGAAACCGGCATTGTGCACAAGGGCATCGTCAGTGCTGGCACGTGGCAGTTCAGGCGCGACAAAGAATTTGCCCTGGATATCACACATACCGTCACGGTAACCCAACTCGCCGCTCAGCAAACTTCGCAGCCGACATCCACGACCTTCATTGTCAGGAGAGCGATGGTCACGCCAGTGATCACCCAGCCGCCGGACGGCTCGCAAGTCGGTCGTGCTGTAACGGTCGAGGGCGCGATGGGTATGGTGGGCGCCACTTTGCAACTGCGCGACAAGCAGTTTGATCGCCCCTTGGGCGATCCGAAAATATTGAGCCAGGATGGCAACTGGTCGATTGACCTGAGCCTTGAGCAATTCAGGCTCTACACCTTTGACGCCCAGCAGACACTGGACGGTCGACCGTCGCTACACAGTGACGAGCATGAATTCACGGTGGTGCTGCTGCCGCCGGAATTTCTCCAGCCGATACCAAACGGCAAGTTGCCACGAACCGCGTTGCTCAAGGGGACGGGCATGAGGGGCGGGGTTGTCGAAGTCTGTCTGCAAGGGCTTGCCGAACCTCTGCTCAGTGATGTCATTGTGGGTGGGGCGGGCATTTGGCAAGCCGAAGTGACGTTGCCGGTGGGCAGCAAAACGATCTGGGCCCGGCAAAGATTCACGGATGAAAGCGGCAAACTGCAGGAGTCGAAAGACAGCGAGCCGCTGCACTTTGACGTTGTGCCAGCTGCCCCCTTCCTTGAAACCCCGATCGAGGGCGATGCCATCGGACAGCAGGTTGTGGTGTGCGGTTTTGGCGTGCCGGGCGATACGGTCACGGTGACGCTGGTCGGAGCCACGCGCTCAGAACCGGCAAGCGCCATCGTGCAGGAAAATCGCACCTGGTCAGTGATGCTCGCTGCAAGTCCGCCCGACGGGGGGCTTTACCGGCTGGAGGCAATCGCATCACTGGACGGGTTCGAATCATTTGAAACCCTGCGCTCGGTCATTTTGGGTACTTTTGTGCCTGCCCTCGACGAGCCGGCGCCGGGACGCTGGGTCAGTCATCCAGTGCAGTTCAGCGGCAAGGGCCGTCCGGGCGTGGGCGCCGTCGTGAGTTGGTACAACCCGGATGTTCAGTGGCTGGCTCAGTTACCTGTGATCGATGAGCACTGGCGCGGGGAGGCGACAAGGCAACTGCCTCTGGCGGGTAACTGGTACCGATTCCGGCAGACGCTGACTGACGCGGCGGATGACGCGACGGTGTCCGATTGGGCCGACAGTGCGCGTTTTGAAGTCGAAGCCGCACGCTTGCGCAACGACAATTCCTGAAACGCGGCTTCCGACGAACGGCTATAAAACCTGTCATAACTGACAGTGGACTTGGCGACGTTCGAAGCGCTCAATCGTACTTACTGAATGTGTAGCCTGACGAAGGACGTCAGGCTGCGCGGGCCAGTTGTCGCCTAAAGGAATCTGATCATGGTTGATTCGCGCCGTCCCGCCCTGCAACTGTTCGATCAGTTGTTCAGCGAGGAACAACGAGCACAGAACGTCGGACTGCAGAACCTCGAAACATACCTGCAAAACGGTGGATCAATTTATCCACTGGTTGAAAGGGGTGTTCAATGCATGCTCCAGGAGCATCAGCTCAGCGTTGAGCAAGCGCAACAATATTGGCGCGGCGCCAACAGCATAGCCACGTCTCAGCGGCGCCAATTTATCGAGCAGACGCTGAGGGGCACCAGGCCCGCGCCAAAGCGCAGCTCCAGCGGTTTGTTATCGATCGTGGACGGTCCCAATTATCACGCTCTGATCGGTACCGATTTTTCCGCGTTGTGCCCGCCAGATGCGCTGGAGTCCATCTGGTCGCCAGTAGCCTATCTGATCGACTTGTTGCGCTGGGTTCGTGACCGTCTGGAGGGCATCAACAAGGAAGAAAAATATGCGCTGCATAACCGGCGCACGGATTTGCTGGCACTGAACGTCGACTTCAATGCGGTTTATCAATCGATCTCGTCTGTAGACATCATCGTCGAGGTGCTGGAGAAATTCATCAAGGCGAACACGGATATCAAGTCGACCGAAGACGCACTGATCGAAGCCCGCTATCCCAATGGCCTGCCTTATTACCAGCATTGGGTCACGATTGATGGTATCGCGCAGTTTCACGACTTGTCGGTGGGCGATTTCGAGCACCGGGTCGACCTGGCTTATCCCTATTTTCTGCAAGCCAATGCTCGAGGTGCCAATACTGCAAAGGGTTTCGCCCATGCCTCGCGGCTTGGCCCTTATCAGCGCCTGTTGCTGACAGAAAAGCGTGCGGATTTCGAACTTCGCGAAGCTTTTTTTGCGCACAACTTTGGTACCACCAACCTCGACAAATACCAGAATCTCAATCAGGTGGTGTTCTTGGGTGGGCGCACCAAACTCGACAGTCGACAAATCGAAGCCCTGCTGTCGATTGGCGACTTTGCTCCCGTGCGCTCGGCCAATGTGACTTATGCCGATGTCAAGCCCGAGCATCCGGAAAGCGAGCGCTCAGGGTCGATCTATATCAATGACAACACTGCGCCCGCATTGCGAATCGATCCTGCAACCAAGCCTTTCCTTCGATTGACGGTCAGCCCCGACGAAGCCATCGGGTTCAACCGATATACCCGGATAAATCAGATGGTGCGCCTGGCCAACTGGACAGGATTGCCGTTCGAACAGGTGGACACAGTGTTGACATCGGTCATCCGGGCAACAGGGCGCGGCAATTCAACGAAAGGTCACAGCAACGAGATGGACATCTCCAGTGGCGCGGTTCATGCGCTTGGGTTGTTCCAGACGTTGCGCGAGCGCTACGAATGCACCGCCGGGGACTTTGCTGTGTTTGTGGGTGAGCTGTCGGTTTATGGCCGCGGTGAAGCGCTCTCGCAATTCGATCAGGTGTTCAATTTTCAAACCGGTTATCGCGAGCCTTTCAAGCTCGACAACGATGAGTTTGCGGTCGCGCCGATACCGGGCGAGGTGGATCTGACGATCAGCCAGCTCTGCAGTGGTCTGGCGATTGATCCGCAGACTTATTACGTGTTGGCGAACGCAGTGGCCAAGGCTCATGGCTTTACCGACAAATTGAAGCGCAACGCAGCGATCATCTCGAGCTTCTACCGTTTGGTGAGGCTGGCTCGGCTGTTGAACATCACTCCGGTTGAAGGCGTGCTGATGCTATCGATCCTGGGTGGCGATGACTGGGTCAATGGCTTGGCCGGTACTCCTGTCATCCACGATGTACCGGACGGTTCACCGGATGCACTGGAACTGATCGAGGCTATGCAAAGTTGCGTGCAGTGGTGCGCGCAAAACAATCTGCCGGTGTTGTGGGTGTTGCAGCATGCGGTCGCTGCGCCAGCGGCTCAGGATCCATCCGAACAGGATGAGCAGTTTTTCGAGCAGATTCGCAATTTGCTGCCGACTGCACAGTTGTCCAATAGTACGTTTCTCATGGCAGGCGTTCCGGCAGCCGGGGCCGCGGACTGGATCGAATTTCTCGCGACATCCGCCGACAACCTGGGGCCGATAACCGACGGGCATGGTTTGATCCTGCCTCTGGAGGGAAGCGCTGAGATGTATCTGGCCTCCGTCCATAAAAAAATCGCTTGGGCGGTCGACAGCGCCTTGGGTGAGATCGAGCCAGTGTTGCGGCAGAACATCATCGACAGCATGGTCAGCGCGTTTTTACAGATGCGCGATGCGCAGACTTCGCTGGTCAAGGAGACGCTGGCGGCATACGCCGGTGTTGGCGTGGATCAAGCATTGCCGGTCCTGAACTGGGCAGACGTCACGGTGCATCAATTGCTGCTGCATGTGCTGGAGCAAACGGATACGGGGAGCGAAGGGGCCGGCCGAATTCGCTTCCGAGCTGCCGACGCGTCATTCGATCTACTGGCTGAAGTTCGCCGGCGCAGTGAGGTGGTGTCGACACTGGGGTTAAGCGCGGCGCTGTTGCAGGATTATCTGGATAGCGGCTACAAGGACTGGCTGGTTCAGGACGACAAACATGCGTTGACGGTGCGCACTCTTTATTACCTGACCACGCTCACGCGCGCTTTCGCTCTTGCCTCAACCTCGAGCGGCCAAGCGCCAGAGAAGCTGTTGGACTACCTGCGTCAGGTCAACGCATTGCCGGATGTCACCGGAGATGCGAGATGGCTGGCACAACAGGCGGCGGCGATCAAACTGGCCGATTTTTTTGGCTGGAGCGTTCAGGAAGTGCGCGAATGTGTGAGCCGCATCGATCCCGACCTGAAGGTGTTGAAAAACCTTGCCCAGCTCGATTTGTTGATGCGCGTTCTGGCGCTGTCCACCGAGACCGGCATGGATGCGTTAACGATTTTTCTCATTGGTAATCTGCCCGAAACCGTCGACAAAAAATCCTATGCCGATGCCGCGGAACATGCGCTGCTTGGCGAGTCCGATACTCGTGCCCCGATCGTGCATGTTCCCGGCGACGTCAAAGAACTGGTCACAATCACGTGCGAAGTGGTGGATCACAGCACCGTGGTGGCCAACAAACCAGGCGAAAAAGTCACTTATAAAGTGACCCTCAAAGACGCCAATGGAAAGTCGCTGAGTGGCGTCAATGTTTATTGGCGCGCCACATTGGGAACCATTGCATACAAGGCGACCGGCACGGACGGCACACTTTTGGCCGAATTTATCCCCGGCAAGGTCATGGGCCGCGACACGCCAATGTTTTGGCTGGACTTGTTCGAGCCGCAATACGCCCCTCCCATAGAAATCACCGCCGACTTCACTACGTTATCGTTTCCGATTGCGGAACTTTCACCTACGCCTTTGGAAACAGTGAAACACGGTCATGAAGTAGAGCTGTATGCGGTGCTGGAGGACGCCTACGGAAACCGCGGACAAAACTCGCTCGTGGAGTGGTTCGGCAAGAGCGTTCCGCCCGCGAAGATGGATGCCATCACTGTTCGGCCGGCGCAGGGGTTCACTGATCAGCAGGGGCTTACCCGGGTTTTTGTCTCAAGCAAGACGGGCGGCACATTCGTGTTCGGTGTTCGCTCTCAGTCTGGGGAAAGCGAAAGAATATTCCCCAATGCCATTACCTTTGCCAAGGAGTAGCGGCAGGGCGTTGCGTACCGCCTGGCGAACGTTTTTCCCCGGGCCATATTCCAAGGAGCAAGATCATGGCACTGAGTAATATTGGCGGGCTGCTGGAAAAACGTCGCTCGGCACTGCTCGAATACTGCATCGGTCAAGTGGCCAATGATAAATACCCTTTTCTGAAAACACCTGAAGACTTGTTTGAATTGCTGCGCATGGACCCTCTGGATACTTATCAGGTCAAGAGTTCCAGAGTTGCCGAAGCGATAAGTTGTGTGCAGCAGTACATCCATGCGGTGTATCGAAAGCTGGAACCAGGGTTCCAGGATCACGAGTTCGACAAGCGTCATCTGCGCGAATGGGAGATTTTCAGCAATTATCCCGACTGGACCGTGCCCCACCAGATTTCATGCTATGCGGAAAACTTCATCGTTCCATCGGTGCGACTGCGCAAAACCAGTCTGTTCAAGAATCTGGAAAACAACTTGAACCAGGCCCGTTTGGACAGAGATACCGTGCAGGCTGCGCTGCAGGATTATTTGCAGGCATTCGAACAAATCTGCGATCTCGATGTGACCAGCTGCTTCATGGACGGCGTGACACCGGCCAAAGCCGATTACTACTTTCTGGGGCGGCAGCGGGTGCAACCGTTTCAGTATTTCTGGCGCAAGGCCGAGATCGAGCTGGGCGCAACCAGCGTAGCGGTCAATCCGGCGGTCTGGAGTGAATGGCAAGCCGTGGAAATCCCGACCGCCGATCAGGTTCTGGATATTCGCCCGGTGTTCTGGAATGGCCGGTTATGTGTGGTCTGGGCCGAATGGCGCGACGCGGTAGTCGCTAGCGCAGCGGAGGCGCTCAGCCCGAGCAAACTGGTGATCAATCTGGCATTCATGAAGCAGAACGGGCAGTGGTCTGCGCCGTTGTGTGTGCACAGTTCAGAACACAAGAACGGGGGGTTGGCGAGCTCCAGACTGATTGCGACGGTGCAGGTCGATTATTTGAATCCGAAGGGCAAGTTGGGGATTTTACTGACGGGCAACCTATCTTCGCCATCCGGCAGTCTGCGGGTGCATGGTGTCTACGACGTTCTGATGCGCCCCCTTTTGGACGGTGGCGCATGGCTGGATCTGGCGCTTGAGGAGCGATTCGTCAGCAACGATACGGTTCAGCACCCACTGAACAGTCAGGTGACTGTTGTCACTCGCATAAAGAGCCATGGTTCCCTGACGCCCTATCTCGACCTGCACGTTATGGCAACGCGCGCGGATGACAAAGATGTGCTGACGGTGCAGGGTTTTTGCAGCCCCACCGGCCTGGACAGCGCTCGGTTGACAATGGTGCTGCAAATTGCAGGTCAGCCTTCTGATAGTGACCCGCCGCCGATCCTCGAAGAACAGAATGCAGGCGGGGGCTGGGCAACTCAGTCGTGGACTTCCTCGCGGACGAAAGGCACCTGGCCCACGCCAGTCACGTTTTTATTCGCCTCTCCCACTTCCCCGACAGGACAGAAAGAGTTCGACCTGACGATTGTCGATCTCATCGACTTCGTCCCGCCAACTCTGCACAAGAACAGTACCGACGGGGCACAGTTTCTTTCATTCAATCAAGCTGGACTGGCATTGAAATTCATTCGGCTCAATTCCTTGTTTGGCTCGGAACTGGTGCGATGCTCAAATATTTCCGTGGACGCCGTGCTGGACTGGTCCAACCAGTTCATTCGCGAACCGTCGCCGACTGGCGCAGAGTTCGTTGAACCACCCAATGGTGCTTTCGGCGGTGCCAATGGTCTGAACTTCTGGGAGCTGTTTTTTCACCTGCCGCATTTGATCGCCACCCGGTTGCGCGACGAAGAACGCTTTCAGGAAGCGCAGAGCTGGCTGCATTACGTATTCGATCCACAGGCCACCGCGGATCCGGCCAATCCGCCAGTTCCGATCACGAACCCGAAACCGGCGTATTGGCGTTGCCGGCCTCTGGATATCGCAACAGCGCCGGGCAATCCAGGGTGGGAAATCCAGAATCCCCTTGATCCGGATGCCATTGGCTATGCCGCACCCGCGCATTTTCAGATCCTGATGTTCACCGACTATGTAGAAAACCTGATGGCGTGGGGCGATTGGTATTACCGCCAATTGACCCGTGACAGTCTGGTGGCCGCCAAGCTGTGCTATGTCCAGGCCGGGTTTCTGATGGGCAAGGCGCCCACCGCCGACACAGCGACTCGTTGGCAGACCGACACCGTGGAAAACCTTTTGGAGCAGTGCGAATCGCGACCCCTGCTCGAAGCGCTTGAAACAACGCTGGATTTCAACCTGGCGGATTACCCGATCGCTTCCGATACCCCGCCGATCCTGGGTTTGTTGGCCTGCGAACCTTTTAGAATTCCGATCAACCAATCGCTGCTCGACCTGTTTGCAAAGCCGCAGCAACGCCTTGATAACCTGCGCAACAATCTTACGATCGATGGCAAACCGCTGGACGTGTTGCTGTTCAGCCCGATGACTGATCCCAGGCAATTGCTCCGCGATCTGGCCGCTGGTAGCGCAGCCGGGCCCAGACCGATGGGCGGGCGGCTGGTGGTCAATGCGTATCGCTGGCGGGTCACGTTCGAAGTCGCGTTGCGCGGAGTACAGAGCCTGCGAGATTTCGGCAGTCTGGTGCTGCGTCTGCTCGAACAACGCGACCGTGCCGAGCAGGAAGAATCACAGCAGAACCATTTGCTGGAGCTGGGTCGCTATGCCGAAACGGTGCAGGAACAATCCATCGCCCAGCTGGAGGCGAATGTCACAGCGCTGAAGCAGAGTCGGGCAATGGCGCAGGACCGGGCCGACGCCTATGCAACGCGTTACAGCGAAAACGTTTCGCCGATCGAGTATCAGGTCATGGCCAGTCTGCACCAGTCGAAAACATCAGCGCTGCAGGCCAAAGTCGTCAGAGTGGCAGGGGGTGTCATCGCGGCGTTGCCAAAAATTTATGGTACTTCCAACGGTGGCTTCAAACCCGAACACGCTTTCGATGCAGTGGCTTTCGGCCTGGAGGTTTCTTCATCACTGTTGCAAATCGACGCCGACCGACAGGCCACCACCGAAGGTTATCGTCGTCGCCGCAGTGAGTGGGCGCTGCAACGCGATCAGGCGCTGGCGGAGGTGGGTGCAATCGATGCGCAGATTGAAGCGCAAAGCCATGCGGTCAGCGCGGCGAGGTCCAGCCTTGAACAGACGCTCAGGGCCAACAGCCAAGCGTTGACCATGTACAACTTCCTCAAGAAACGCGCGAGCAATGCCGAGCTGTTCGGCTGGATGCTTGGCCAGCTCAAGGCGCTGCACTATCAGGCGTACGACGCGGTCGTCAGCCTGTGCCTCAGCGCTCAGGCCTCACTGGCTGCCGAAACCGGAGATTATGATGCCCCCGTCCCTTTGCCTCAGGCCTGGCTCGATCACCGTTATGGTCTGGGCTCTGGTGAACAACTGCACATGTACCTGCTGGACCAGGAGCGCAGGCGCTTGCAAAGCTACGAGCGGCGGCCGGAACTGATCAAAACCATTTCCCTGCAGCAGTTGTACGACGACAGAATCGAGCCTCAAGAGGGCATATCCAGCTGGGCAGATGCACACGCGCAATTGATGGCAACAGGTGTGTTGGAGTTCAGACTGACCCAGTTGCTGTTCGACCGTGATCATCCTGGGCATTTCTGCAGGCAGATCAGTTCCGTGGAAGTCGATCTGCCTGTGCTGGCCGGTCCCTACGAGGATGTGCGGGCAACGTTGCTGCAGATCAGTAGCGTGACCGCGACCCGACCGACCACACAGTCTGTGCAGTATTTGCATAAGCCCACCGCAATCGCACCTGGCGATCTGCTGTTCAACCTGCGTAGCGGTCAGCAGATCGTTTTGTCGGTCGGGCTTGGCGATAATGGCCAGACCAACCAGAAACCCGACGAAGGATTGCTCAACCCGTTTGAATACACGGGTGCCGTTTCCCATTGGCGGCTGAGTTTTCCTCGCCCGCTTAATCAGCCACAAGCGGCAATGCTCAAATCCTTGACCAATATCATTCTTCGCGTGCGGTACTCCATCAAGACCGGCGAGCCGACGTACGCCCAAAAGGTCGCGGACCTGGTGACCGAGGCTGAAAACACCAGCCTGAAGAACCAGAGCAATGGAGCCAGCGATCATGAATGAGCCCGTCGTGCAAAAAAATGAAAGTCTGCTGCTCAATGGTGACTTCAATGATCGGCTAAGAGAGTGGCGTACCAGCGGTAGGGTTGGCCTGGCGAGCGAGTTTTATGATGGCGAGTTTGTCAATTTCATGGAGGTCGGTGTCGGGGCTTCAGCTACACAGGAAGTCAAGGCTCCCAAAACCCCCGGTGCCCACGTCGGTTACGAACTGACGTTTCTGTGTGAACTGCGGCCCGGCGTGTCATGGTCGGGCGAATCGGGCTGGTTGCACATCCGCAAGCGCGGTGAAGTGTTGATGAGCATCGAACTCACGGCGCAAGAAGGCCGGAATCCGGAGCTCGAAAATGCCCGACGGCTGGCGGGACAGCCGCTGGAATTCAAGCCGCGCGCGTATCAACGGTCGCTGGATCAATTGGAATTCGTCAGAGATGACGCATTGAGCTTTGAGGTCAGCGGTGTTCCTGACAACACGGGCGACAATCGGTCGGCAATCTGCATCACTCGAATCGACCTGCAACTGAAACTTGAACCGCTGCAACTGCAGACGGTGCGGCTGGATAACGAAGATCTGCCACCAGGCCAGACGTTATACCTCTGCCTGGGCGCTTCCCTTGGCGTTGACCCGGACGACTCTCTGTACATTCCACACGGCCTGTCTTTTATCCCTGCAGACGGCAGCGCCTGGCTGGATACAGATACCGCATTGAGCATTCACGGCAACCCGATGGAGTCAGTCAAGGCGACCCCCGACTGGGGCGCCTATCAACCGCTACTGTCGCAGTGGTTGCTCGATTGCCCGGATATGGGGGAGGAAAAGGCTCATGACTTCACGATAAGTCTGGTGAACCAATACAACGCCGAGCCATACACGATGGACGTGTCGTTGGGGCATCATCGATTAGCGCTTCGGGAAGTACAGAACGCGGCCTATTACCCTGTTCTGGAGTATGCGCAAAGTGTCCGCCTGGGTGTGCAGGTTGTGTCGTTCTACACCGGTCAGGCGCTTGATGGCCGGGAAGTCCGGTGGACGACTGCCGGGCAAGGTGTGCTGGGCACCAGCACTACCGATGAACAAGGCTTGGTCTACTTCGATTTCGTTCCTGAGCAAGCAGGCGATTTGGTCCTCACCGCGTCGGTCGACAGCCCTTATTACCCAAGTGGCGAGGTGACCCTGGAATTTTCAGTCACGGTGCTGGCGACCGATCCCTGGATGGACTTGCGTTGCGTTGTCGAAGGGCAGGTAACCCAGTGGAGCGCGACCGGTTATCCCAATCGCGGCACTGATTACCCCTTCATCGTGCGCTTGCCCGCCGACAGCCCTTTGCTGGCGACTGATCTATCGCTGCACTGGAGCGGCGTCGGGCATGAAGAGTTGAAGGTCAGGGTCAACCCGCCACTCCAGCAACCGGTCGCTTTCAATGGCGACGACAGTCTCTGGACGCTGGCCTGCGAGGACTGGCTGGATGGTCGCTTCGAACTGGCATTGGTCTGCTCGAAGCTGTTACTGCCATCGCCGCGTAAACCCATGTCGCTGGCGCGCAACAAGGTCAGGATCGCTGATACGCGCGGCCCGAATATTTCGCCGGTTGTCGAGAACTACGAAAAGACCTTGATGCGGGTGCAGGTGGTGCATGTCACTGACAAAGGTGCCGGTGAGCCAGTAATTGATGCGTTCGTCCACTGGCAAACCCCCGAGGGTATTGTCCAGTCTCGTACTGGCAGTGGGGGCTGGGCCAGCCTGTATTACTGGCCGTCGAAGGCTTTGAGCAACGAGACGATTACCGCCAGTGTGAGTGCCTACGAAGGCGGGCCGGCAAATGGACACACGTTTTCGGTCACGGCGTTTGCACAAGACGAGTGGAAGGACAAGGTCAGCATCACGTTTGATGGCTTTCCAATTATCAATGACGGAATCGCTTGCAAGCGAGGCAAGACGCACATCCTGACGGTCCGTGCAGTTGAGAACAGCCCGCTGATTGGCAAGGCAATTACGCTCGGTTGGCGCAACGCAAAGCCAGAGATCGGGCTTGCGGTGAGCGACCTTGATATACCGAGAATATTGCGCGAAGGGGAAGATCTGAGTTGGTTGTTCAGCTCTGATCGTATCGAAAGTACCAGCAGTATTTTCGAGGTGAGTTTGCTCACCGACACTCTCACGAACAAGGATTTTTCTTGCCGGCTGTTATCACCTGACCTCCATGACGAAATCACCGTGGTCCTGGATCAGATGACCGATCTCAGGGGGCAGCCGCTCTTTCCGTGTATTGGCGCAATACATCGCTATATCTTCCGCACCAATGCGCTGAGTCCTTTAGTGGGGATCGCCATGGATCTGCTGTGGAATGGAAGCCCGGCAGCAGAGCTCGGAATCGAGCTGAGCCCACCCCCCAAAAGCGAAAATGTTGTGGACGACAGCGGGTTTACCTGGACCCTGGACTGTTCAAAAAGTACCAAGCCCGGAGTTTTCGAACTTCGGTTCATTATCAGTTCCCATGGCTTGAGCGACATCAATACGATGACCCTGGGCCACAATAAAATCACGATCGAGGACGCCCGTGCATCTGCGGTGGATCCGGTCATTGGGCAGGATCCTGCGTGGATGTGGCTGAAGGTACGCTCCCCTTATCGTCCCGACCTCGCTCTGGAACAAGTGCCTGTTCAATGGACAGGCGACGGCAGCAGCGAAGAGCACAGGACGGGGTCCGACGGCTGGAGTGGTTTTCCCTTTGCGCCAACCACTGCAGGTGAGCATGTGGTGACAGCGGCGGTAATCAGCCCTTATGACCGTTTTGAAGAGCGCCGCTCCATGCAGGTTCTAGCGCTGGAAGGGGATCCCTGGGCCGGATTGGAATACAGTTTCGACTCCCGACCGTTTCAGCCACTGGGCCATAGCGCTGAATTCCCCCGGCGCAAGGGGCAGCACCAATTGCGCGTGAGTGCTCCGCCGGGCAGTGCGCTGCATGAGCAATATCTGACACTGGGCATGACCGGCACCGGGCCGGCGGAATTGGGCATGCGCTTCGAGGAGCCACGTCTGGGTGACCCCAGGCTTTTCTCGAGCGCCGGAATGACCTATCGGTTCAACGCGGGCGACCTCAAGGACGGGCGTTTCGGCCTGCGCTTTTCCTCGGCGCGGTTGGCGAGGCTTTCTCCGGTTATTGCAATGTCGCTGGGGCAAGGCGCGCAGGTGGTAAAAATTGCGGATCGTTCGCGCAGCAGTCAGACGCTGTTTTGGGGCGAGGCTGTATCTGAGCGGATCACCATTGTGTCGGGCATCAGTGGCAGACCGATGGTGGGGATGAAGGTTGTCTGGTGCAGTCCGGACCTTGGTGAGGTGACCACCATTACCAACTTCTACGGTGAAGCGCGGATACGGTTTGTGCCGACAACACCGGGTGCGGCGCAACTGACCGCTACGGTGGGCGATGCGCTGTATTCGGAATCGATTTCTTTACCGTTTGTTCTGCACGAGCCCCGGGAGATCAAGGAAGTGATCAGCGATGATCTGACCGGGTATCCGGGGCAGGAGATGACCGCGCAAGTCCTGGTAGTGTCAGCCAGTACCGCGCAACCCTTGGCCAATGTCGAAGTGATGTGGGAGTACGACCGCACTTCGCTGCCGACAACCCTGACGGATGCCGAAGGCAAGGCAACGGCGCGCATTGTCTTGGGAGCAGCAGGCGAGGCTGCGGTGTGGGCGTCGGTAAAGGGCGGTTTGGCTGGCTGGGTAGTAAAAACGCTCTGGTTGACCGTCACTGAGCGTCCAGCAGCGGTGAAGTCTGTTGTCGCTTCGCCGAATCCGGCCGTAGTGAACGACTTTGTCGGCATGGTGGCGTCGATCGTGGATAAGACGTCTGGACAGCCGATAGCCAAAAGGAAAATTCTCGTGTCCATTAACGGCAAGCCGTTCCTCGATTCCAGTACAGATACCGCCGGTGAATTCAAAACTCATTGGAGAGTCATGGACGCGTCGGAAACCGTTTCCCTGGAGGTCAGAGTCGAGAACCCTGACGGCACTTCGGACAGTAAGTCCGTGCATGTTCCGATCTTGGGGTGATCAAAGCGCCGCACTGCTTTTCAAGTTCAGATACTGCGTCACCAGTTCGGCTCCCAACTCGGCGGGCCGAACATCCATCACTGCAACGCCATGAGCAGTCAGCCGCTCATGGAGTTGCGAGCGGGCATTGAGAAAATCGATGGTGCCGCAGTAGGCGAGTGCCTCGGGCATTGTTTGCACCGTGGTCTGGCGCAATGTATCCAACGCCTGTTCACGCAGGCTCGCCACCAGCACCCGGTGTTGCGCGCTCAGGCGTTTGACCGCACCGAGCAGTTGATCATCGTCATCGCGCAAATTGGTCACCAGCACTACCAGCGCCCGGCGCTTTTGTCGCGTCAGGAGTTGGTTGACGGCGGCCTGATAATCAGCCGGATGCTGTGTGCTGTCGAGGTCGTAAACCGTGTTCAGCAGCACGTTCAGTTGCCCGCTGCCTTTGACTGGCACGACATGGCGCGGTTGATCATCGGCGAACGTACTCAATCCCACCGCATCGCCCTGGCGCAACGCCACATAGGCGAGCAACAGACAGGCATTGAGTGCGTGGTCGAAGTGCGACAGCTCACCGTCCTGGCTGCGCATCTGCCGGCCGCAGTCAAGCAGGAAGATGATCTGTTGATCGCGCTCATCTTCATACTCGCGGGCAATCGGTGTGCGCTGACGGGCAGTGGCTTTCCAGTCGATCTGGCGCAGGCTGTCGCCTTCGCGAAATTCGCGCAGTTGATGGAATTCCTGACCCTGACCGCGACGTTGTCGCTGACGTACGCCGAGCTGGCTGAGCCAGTTGTCGACGGCGCGCAACTGACCGCCATAAAGCCGGGCAAAATCCGGATAGACGCGGGTCTGATCGACGACTTTGAGCAGGCACTTTCCTGCCCACAGACCCAGCGGGCTGGGCAGGTTGACTTCACAGTGCTCGAAGCCGAAATGCCCGCGTTGGCCCGGACGCAGTCGGTAGGTGATCTGGCTGACATGGCCAGGTTGCAGCTCGACAGGCATCGGCAGATGTTCAAACGCGAGGCCGTCGGGTACGTGGTCGAAGAGATCAATAGTCAGTGGCGCGGCGTAGTCATGCGTAATGTCCAGCTGCACCTCTGCCCAGCGTCCCAATGCCAGACTGCCGGGCATCTGTCGCTTGATGCGCGGTGAGGGCAGGCGTCTGAGGCGCACAGCGTCGATAACCGCCAAGGCCAACAGCGCCAGGAGCAAACCCCAATTGATCGCAATCAGGCTGGACGGAATGTCGATCTGCAACGCTTGCAGCGCGCCGAGCACAATGCTCACGCCCAGCAGCAGGCCCAGCCAGATCAGGAGCAGCCGCGAGGGTTTCACAGGCGCGGCGCCGGCACTTGATCGAGCAATTGCGCGAGCACCTGATCGACCTGCAGACCTTCGATATCCAGCTCCGGCGCGATGCGCACGCGATGGCGCAGCACCGCCAGCGCGCAGCCCTTGATGTCATCCGGAATCACGAACTCGCCGCCGCGCAACAACGCCCGGGCACGAGCACACCGAACCAGGGCAATCGAGGCGCGCGGCCCGGCGCCGAGGGTCAGCCCCGGCCAGGTACGCGTGCTGCGCGCCAGGCGCACGGCGTAGTCGAGGACCTGATCGTCGAGCGGCAAATCACTGGCAATCCGTTGCAGCGCTTGTACATCCTTGGCCTGCAAAACGGTGCGCAGCGGCTGCACATCGAGCATGTCGGCGCGGCTCGAACGGCAGACCTGACGGACCATGTTCAATTCCTGATCAGCATCGGGATAATCCATGCGCACCTTGAGCATGAAGCGGTCGAGTTCGGCTTCCGGCAGCGGATAGGTGCCTTCCTGTTCGATCGGATTCTGTGTCGCCAGCACCATGAACGGCTGCGCGATCGGCAGCGCGCGACCTTCGAGCGTCACCTGACGTTCCTGCATGGCTTCGAGCAGCGCTGCCTGGGTTTTCGCCGGAGCGCGGTTGATTTCATCGGCCAGCAGCAGATTGGTGAACAGCGGGCCTTTGCGCAGTTTGAATTGCTCGCTCTGCAAGTCGTAGACGGCGTGGCCGGTGACGTCGCTGGGCATCAGATCCGGAGTGAACTGGATGCGTGCAAACTCACCGCCAAAGCAACGCGCCAGTGCCCGCACCAGCAAGGTCTTGCCCAGACCGGGCACGCCTTCGAGCAACACGTGGCCGCCGGCAATCAGCGCGGTCAGCACGTCGTCAACCACCGCATCCTGGCCGATCAGCGCTTTTTTCAATTCGTTGCGCACCGCCTGTGCCAACTGGCTGGCACGCTGGCGTTGCTGAGCGGCATGCGTCGCGCTGCCGGGCTCGATCTGTTCAGTCATAACGCGTTCCTCAAGGTTTGCAGGTGAGCGACCTGCCGGCTG
Organism: Pseudomonas moraviensis subsp. stanleyae; assembly: GCF_036283065.1. GTDB lineage: Bacteria > Pseudomonadota > Gammaproteobacteria > Pseudomonadales > Pseudomonadaceae > Aquipseudomonas > Aquipseudomonas stanleyae. The sequence goes on along the minus strand of NZ_JAADJI010000004.1, from coordinate 123,044 downwards.
AATTCGGCGCTGGACAAGCGCTGCTTCGCTCGTGGGCTCAGGGCCTGGCTGATGGCGCGGGTGGGTTGCCGGGTCAGGCGCGATAACGCCAGCCACTGTTCGGCGACATTCAATTGATCGAAACCGGGATGGCGGCGGCGGGCGCGGCGCAAGATGTCCTGTTGCAAGGCTTGCAGCAGCGCTTGCTGGCCGTTGTGGCGCAGCAGGAAATCGGCACTGGCGCGCAAATGCTCGAGCAGTTGCCGCCGACCCGCTGGCGCCGGCATCTGCACCGGGCCGTGACGCACGCTTGCCTGCCACAGCCAAAGGCCGATCAAGGCGAGCAGGGCGACGATGGCTTGCGCAAAGTAGCGCCAGAGCAACGTCCACAGGCCATCGTGCGCCGTGTTGTAAACCAGCGTGACGTCGGTGTCGGCGCTCAGGTACCAGAGCAGCCAGGCGTTGTCGTATTGGCCGATGGCTGGGGTTTTCCACAGCTCGGCATCGGTAACCACGGTGACCGTGCCGAGGCCGTATACCCGTTGCATCATGTGCGTGGCTTTGGCGCTGTTGGCCCAGGCCTGCGCAACGTTGTTCGGGTCATCGAGGTGGAAGTCGGTGTCGAACCCGGCGTAGGCCGGCGCGTCTTCGTCTTCCAGATACAGTTTGGTCAGTTTCGGGAAGCGATCCTTTTCCACTTCTGCCGGAGGATCTTTCAAGTCTTTGCTCAGGGATTGGTGCAGTTGCACGCGGTCGAGCAGCAGATCGTTGCTTTGCCGGGTCTGCGCATCCCACAGCGACTCGGCGACAAACACCAGACGCCCGCCGGCGCGAGTCCAGTTCAGCACCTGATCGACTTCACGCGGCGTCATCCGTGCGCGTTCGCCGAACAAGAGCAGGGTGTGGCTGTGCGGATCGATCTGCGGCAGCACCGCCAGCGTTTCGGCGTGATTGACCGCCAGACCACGTTCGCGCAGGAACATTTCTGCCGCCAGATACGGGTTGGCTTGCGCCGTGGGCGAGGGGCCGTGATCAATGACTTCCTGATACGGCCGGGCTTTGAGAAACACAAACAGGCTCAGACAGCCGAGCAGCAACAGCGCCAATGCACCCAGCGACCAGCCGATGCGCCGGTTCAATGCCGAGCCCCTTTGCTGAACAATTCACGCCAGCCGTCGCACAGTTCGGCTTGCAGGTGCGCGGCTGGAACCCGGTGCCCATAGGCCATGTTCTGCCAGTGAACCGTTAGGTTGCGGCTGTAGGCGAGCAGGTCCGGGCGTTGCAGTTGTTCAATGCGTTCGAGGATCTGGTTTTCGGTGTCGGCGGCTTTCAGCGTCAGGTCGAAATCGTGCAGCAGATGGCTGAGCAGGCCGCGATAGAGCAGGCCCAGCGCGGCGCGAGGTTCGCTGAGCCACAATTGTTCGGCGCTGGCGGCGATGTCTGCGGGCAAGGAATCACGGTTCAGGTCGAGGCCGAAAACCTGTGGCGGCGCCGGGCGTTTGCTGCGCGTTGGCAGGGTCGGTCGGCGGCTGACAAAGGCCTGGAGAAATTCGCGATAACGCCAGATCAGCCAGCCCAGCGCCGCGATCAACGCGCCCCACAGCAGCACTTCAATCACGCCGGCGAGGGTATCGAGGTGCCGACCGTCGAGCCAGCCGAGCAGGGTCTTCAGCCATTGCGGTGCCTTGCCCGTTTGCTTGTCCCTGGCCGGACTCGCCGGGTCATCGCCGAAGCGATAGCGGGTGACGCTCTCTTTGTTCTTGAACGGCGGTTGTTCCAGCAGCGACTGAATGCTGGCGTGCGCGGCCTGACTGGTCAGCGGCTGATTGAGCAGTCGTGGCGCGTCCGGCGTATCAGCCGCCCATACGGGTTGCAGGTTCGGCAGCAACAGGCACGCGGCGAGCAACACACCGAGCACGCCGTTGTTCAAGCGCTGGCGCAAACGGCGGAACACCAACTCGATATCCCAGGCCTCCAGTTGCGTGCGCCGGTTCAGATAGAGGCTGAAGCCGCAGGCAACATACACCGGCTCCCAGACCACCAGGATCAGCGCGTAAAAAGCGTTGGTCAGGTGCTCCAGCCAACGCCAGTCCTGATCGGCCGCGAGCAGCAATGACTGCCAGTCCCAATCGGTTTCGATCTGCTGCGGCAAGAGCATGTAGAACAGCACCATCAGGCCGATCCACAGTGCGGTTTCCAGATGCACGCCGATAACTGTCAGCCATTGCGCGGCGCCGCCGTTGCGTTGCAGCAGCACTTGCAAACGTTGTTGTCGGGCCTCGCCGTCGAGACCTTCGAGTTGCGTCACCGGCAGTACAAAGCTGCGGCTCAGGCTCAGCCGTCGCCAGGTCAGACTGGCCAGCAATTGCGGCCTGAGCAGGCGCGGCCATTCACGCAGGGCTTGTTTGAGGGTTGGCGTTTCGCCGAACAGCGCTTTGGAGAGGATGTACAGCGGCAGGCGCTCGTAGGCCGGTTTCAGCCACCAGAAAATGAACACCGCCAGCGACGGTGAATCCCACAGCAACAGGCTGAGCAGGGCGAACAGCGGCAGGGTGATGATCGCCCAACTGGTCATCAACAACCGGCGATGCTGCTGGCTCATCAACACACCCAGGTCCATTGATTCCCAGGTCGTGCGCGGGCGGATCACTACGCTGGCGTCACTCAGGCGCATGGCGGGTCCTTCCGGCAAACGACAGGTAAACCGCAACGGCCAGCCACAACGCGGCGCCGACGGCGTATTTGGTCAGCGGTGCGACACTGGTTTTCGACGACCAATACGCCTCAATGAATGCTGCGATCAACAGGAACAGCATGACCCCGCACACCAGCAACACGCTTTTTTGCGCGGCCAGGCGCAGTGCCTCGCCGCGGGTCAGGCGCCCCGGTGCAATCAGCGCCCAGCCCAGCTTGAGGCCCGCTGCACCGGCGAGGGCAATGGCGGTCAGTTCGAATGCACCGTGGCCGATCACGAACGACCAGAAGGTCTGGCCAAAACCGATTTCGCTGAGATGTCCGGCCACCGCGCCAATGATCATGCCGTTGTAGAGCAGGAAAAAACCGCTGCCTACGCCCATCAGCAAACCGCTGGCGAAGGTCTGAAAGGCGATGCCGATGTTGTGCATCACGTAATAGCCGAACATCACCCAGTCTTCACTCGCTGCGCGTTCCGCCGAGCGTCCGAGGTGGCCGGCGACGGGGTCGTACATGCCCTGCATTTCACGAACCTGTTCGGCGGGGATCAGGTTGTAGATCAGTTCCGGAAACTGATAAATCAGCACGGCGAAACCGATCAGACTGCCAAAGAACAGCAGGCTGGCGACCGCGATGAAGCGCCATTCTTCGCGCACCAGCCGCGGGAAATCGGCGAGTATGAAACTGATGATTTGCGCGCCGAGGCGGCTGCGATGCCGATACAGCTGTTGATGACCACGCAGCACTTGCTGTTGCAACGAATCGATCAGAAAACTGCTGTAGCCCCGCGCCTGAGCCAGGGCCAGATGTTGGCAGAGGCGCCGATAAGCCTTGGGAAAAGCTGCCACTTGCGCGGTGTCCTTGCCCTGTTCAAGGTGCTCGAGCGCCAAGGCGAAGTGCTCCCATTCGGCCTTGTGGCGACTTTCGAACAGGCTTTGCTTCATGGGGTCGGCCCCAGCAGTCCGCGTGCGATGCCATTGAGTTCGGACACGGCCTTGGGCGCGGAAATATGCAGCGGCTGGGCCAGCAATGCCGCCAGCTCGCTGACCCGTGCCGGCGACAACTCGGCCTGCCGCTCGGCGAAACCGAGCACCGCGCGTTGTTCGCTCAGGGAGAGTTGGACGGGGCAGCGACGAGGTTCGGCATCAGGCAATTGCGGTCGGCTCAGCGCGCGCTCGCTGTAGACCACCAGGGTGCCAGCGGCAATATCGCCGAGGCGTTTGAAGGTCGGATGTTGCAAGCAACTGAGCGCACCGAGGCAATAGCCGAAGGGCAACAGATCGACAAAACGCAGCAGGTTGCGCAGCAGTGAGGCCGACCAGCCGATCGGCGTGCCGTCATCGTGGACGACACGCAAACCCAGCCATTGCTTACCCGGCGAGCGGCCCTGGCGCAGCACTTCGAACAGCACCATGTACCACCAGCTGATGGCAAACAGCAGCAAAGAACCGAGGCCCATGCCGAGCTTGCCGAGAAATGCCAGTGCGATAAACAGCACGCCGAGAATCAGGCCGCGAATGCCCAGATCGATGGCAAACGCCACGGCGCGCACCATCAACCCGGCAGGGCGCAACGGCAGGTCGACGCCTTCCGGCGTTTCGACCTGATGCCGCGTATCCAGCGGCGGGGCCAGCGGTGCTTTCCTTGGCGGTGCTGTGGGCTCGAGCATGGGCTACCTGATGTTCGCCTGTTCGGGATGCAATTGCGCCTGATGCTAGCAGCCTCTCGGGTGTGGGAGCGAGCCTGCTCGCGAATGCGGTGGATCAGTCAGTCCATTTGCAACAGACAGAAAGCTTTCGCGAGCAGGCTCGCTCTCACAAGGGAAATGCAATTCAGCTGTAGGAATCTGGAGAAATTGCTGTTCAAGGGCTGCGAGGCTGGCCGTGGCAACCCTGGAGCGCCTAGACTTCGCCGATCTTCTGTTCAGGATTCGCCCGTGACTTCAATCTTCTGGTACGACTACGAAACCACTGGCATCAATCCGCGCAACGACCGTCCGCTGCAAGTCGCCGGAATTCGTACTGACCATGCGCTCAACGAAATCGACGAGCCGGTGAATCTGTATTGCCAGCCCAGCGAAGACATCCTCCCGCACCCGGCCGCCTGTGCGATCACCGGCATCACCCCCGGCCAGCTCGCCGAAAAGGGCCTGAGCGAAGCTGATTTCATGACTCGCGTGCATGCGCAACTGGCCGCACCGGGCACCTGTGGCGCCGGTTACAACACCTTGCGTTTCGACGACGAGATGACTCGCTACAGCCTGTATCGCAACTTCTTCGACCCCTATGCGCGGGAGTGGCAGGGCGGTAACAGTCGCTGGGATCTGATCGATGTGGTGCGCGCCGCTTACGCATTGCGCCCTGATGGTCTGGTCTGGCCGACCGATGATGAAGGCCGGGTGACCCTCAAGCTCGAACGTCTCACGGCGGCCAACCATATCGATCACGGGCATGCCCACGAGGCGCTGTCGGATGTGCGCGCTACCATCGCGTTGGCGCGGCTGATTCGCGAGAAACAGCCCAAGCTCTACGACTGGCTGTTCCATTTGCGCAGTAAACAGAAAGTCATGGACCAGATTCGTCTGCTGCAGCCGCTGGTGCATGTGTCCGGGCGTTTCTCGGCGGCGCGCAGTTATGTCGGCGTGGTCCTGCCGCTGGCCTGGCACCCGAAAAATCGCAACGCCTTGATCGTCTGTGACTTGCATCTCGATCCGCAGGGGCTGCTGGATCTCGATGCGCAAACTCTGCGCCAGCGCTTGTATACCCGCCGCGATGACTTGGCCGAAGGTGAACTGCCGGTGCCGCTCAAGCTCATTCACATCAATCGATGCCCGGTTGTGGCACCGCTGAAGGTATTGCGCGCAGAAGACCGGCAACGCCTCGGTCTGGATATGGCGCTTTATCAGGAGCGCACAGTGCGACTAACTGACGCACAACAACTCTGGAAAGATAAAATCGCGGCGATTTATGCCAGCGAAGATTTCACCCCCAGCGAAGATCCCGAGCAGCAGTTGTACGATGGATTTATCGGTGATCGCGATCGGCGGCTATGCGAACAAGTTCGAACGGCCGATCCTGCGCAATTGGCGCAAGAGCAGTGGCCTTTCGATGATGAACGTTTGCCCGAATTACTTTTTCGATATCGAGCGCGCAACTTTCCGGACACCCTGGATGTTGCCGAGCAGGAGCGCTGGAAATTATTTTGTCAGCAGCGTCTGACGCAACCCGAGGCAGGTGCGCCGAATACCGTGCAGGCATTTATCGAGGCTGCCGAGCAATGGTCGCTTAGTGCGACGCCAATGCAGAGAGAGGTACTCAATGACTGGCAGAACTATGTCCAGGCATTACGCAAACGTTTGAATCTTTGAAATCGAACATACCCGGAATTAATTTACGGGCATAAAAAAACGCCAGCGCTAGCTGGCGTTTTTTCTTCGCGGATCGCTCGGCGAAGACGTTGCGGCTTAGCCCAGCAGGGTCGCCCAGCCTTCAACCACGTCGCCGCCCCACTTGGCTTTCCACTCTTTCAGAGTCTTGTGGTTGCCACCTTTGGTTTCGATGACTTCACCGTTGTGCGGGTTTTTGTATTGCTTAACTTTGCGTGCACGCTTGGTGCCGGTAGTTTTCACTGCGCCGCCACGTGGAGCCTTGGATTTGGCTTCCGGGTCCAGCAGCGCGATGATGTCACGCAGCGACTTGGAGTATTCACCCATCAGCGTGCGCAGTTTGCCTTCGAATTCCAGTTCGGCTTGCAGTTTGTCGTCTTCGGACAGGTTTTTCAGACGGGCTTGCAGCTCTTTGATGGCTTCTTCGGTGGCGCGATATTCGTTGATCAAGGACATGAGTACTACCTTTTGTAGAATGCTGAATGACAGGGGACAGTGCCGCAATAATAGTCAGGCTGTTTCATCAAGTAAACATTTAGATCGGCTTTTTATTTAAATGAGTTACAGGGATTAGCCGGCAATTGAATGTTCAGTTAAATAATGTGATGCAGTCAGCATAGATATTTACAGTTGTCTGACAAAAACCTCGCTAAAGCGTCACGGTCTTGACGAAGACCCGCGTCAGAAAGTCGTTTCGCCAAGCTTCGTTGCGCTCCGGCGCGCATGCGTACTGCAGTTTTCCTGCACAGTCGCTAGAATGGCGGCCTTTGTGAAGTTCTGGAGTTTCCCCCTCATGCGCACTTTTCGGCTGGTGATATCTTGCCCGGACCGCGTTGGCATCGTTGCCAAAGTCAGTAATTTTCTGGCCTCTCATAACGGCTGGATCACCGAAGCGAGCCACCACTCTGACAATCAAGTGGGCTGGTTCTTCATGCGTCACGAAATCCGTGCCGATTCGCTGCCGTTCGGTATCGAAGAGTTGCGCGAGAAGTTCGCGCCGATCGCCGAAGAATTCTCGATGGACTGGCGCATCACCGACACCGAGCAGAAGAAACGCGTGGTGCTGATGGCCAGCCGCGAATCCCACTGCCTGGCCGACCTGCTGCACCGCTGGCACAGCGACGAACTGGATTGCGAAATCTCCTGCGTGATCTCCAACCACGACGACCTGCGCAGCATGGTCGAGTGGCACGGCATCCCTTACTACCACGTGCCGGTCAATCCGCAGGACAAGCAGCCAGCGTTCGATGAAGTATCGCGCCTGGTGAAGCAGCACGACGCCGAAGTGGTGGTGCTGGCGCGCTACATGCAAATCCTGCCGCCGGACATGTGCCGCGAATACGCGCACAAGGTCATCAACATTCACCACAGCTTCCTGCCTTCGTTCGTCGGCGCCAAGCCTTATCACCAGGCGTCGCTGCGTGGCGTCAAGCTGATCGGCGCGACCTGCCACTACGTGACCGAAGAGCTGGACGCCGGCCCGATCATCGAGCAGGACGTGGTGCGTGTCAGCCACAGCGACAGCATCGAAGACATGGTGCGTTTCGGCCGTGACGTCGAGAAAATGGTGCTGGCCCGCGGCCTGCGCTATCACCTCGAAGACCGCGTGCTGGTGCACGGCAACAAGACGGTTGTGTTCTGATAGCGCACGACCTGCTTGAAAAACCAAGGGCCTGGGCGTTGAATCGCTCAGGCCCTTGTCATTTGAGCCCGAGGAAAAGCCATGAACGATCCACTGGACAAAGCCACTTCCAAAGCGCCCGCCACCCTTGGTGAAGGTTGCCTGAGTCGCTACGACCCCGACGACATGAGCCCCGAGGATGGCACTGAATTCCCCGGCGCCGCCGAGTTGTGGGAACAGGTGAAACGAGAGCAGGGCGAACCTAAGAAGCCTGCCTGACGTTCATCAACTTCTTCAGCAACGGCTTGCCCAGCATCAACACGAACACCGGGCCGCCAACCAGCAGATAGAAGTAATACGTCACCACCCGCCAGATCAGAATCGCCGCCGCAGCGGTGGATTTACCTACCATGGGCGCGAGCAGCGCGGCCGAGGTCAATTCCGCCGCCCCCGCGCCGCCGGGTAACAGGCTGAACTGGCCGGCACCCAGCGAGAGCATTTGCACCAGAAAACTCCACGCCCACTGCAAGTCGGCACCGAGCCCGCGCAAGGCCAGATATAGCACGCTGTAGCGCAGCAGCCAGTGCACGCAGGTCAGGGCGAACACCTGAACCAGCGTCTGCCAGGGAAGTTTCAAGGTATCGGTAAACGCCGCGAGAAAGTGCAGCAACTTGCGCGCCCAGCGTCGGCGGGTGCGCGCCGTTACATTCATCCCCGCCAACAGCCGCCCACTGAGGCGGATCAATGCGCGGTGATAACGCGCAATCAACACGCAACTGAACAAGCCGCCAAACAGCGAAACGGCGCTGACGGTCAGCAGCCACTCGAGACGATCGCTCAGGTGCTGGAACAGCGCGTAGATCAGAATCCCGCTCAGCGCGCAGAGGAAGAACAGCAGATCGCTGAGCTGATCCATGGCAAACACTGCGCTGCCCCGCGCCGGACGCACGCCGCAACGGGCCAGCAAGGCCATGATGGTCAGCGGTCCGCCGCTGCCGCCGGGCGTGGCGCAGTAGGCAAACTCGGCTGCCATCACTACCCCGAGACTTTTCAACGGTGCGACCTTTTCACGCTGGTCACCGAGCAGCAAACGCAGGCGCAGGGTATTGATGCCCCAGCAGAGCAGGATCATGCCGAACATGATCAACAACCAGTTCAGCGGAAAACTGCGCAGGCGTGCCCAGGTTTCGCCGCCGCCAAGCAACACCGGAATAAGCACTGCCGCAAGCAGGCCGATCAGCAACAACAGGCTGCGCTTCATGCCGCACGTTCCAGTTGACCGCGTTGTTGTTCGAGCCAGTCGATCTTGGTCAGCGGCACGCGTCCTTCCGCCAGCAGGCGTTGCAACGTGTGCAACCAATAATCTCGAGAGAAACGGTGGCGCATGTCGACCGGATGCAGACCCAGGCGAATCACCGGCGCCTCGCGCCAACGTTGTTCACGCTGGTCGCTGAGGATTTTCGACAAGCCACGCCGCCAGGCACTGCGCGCGCTCCAGACCAATCCGGGGGCGTCAATGGCGCTGAAATCGGGCAAGCGATAAAGATGCTGCGGATCGCTGGTGTAAGTGAGCGGCAATTCGCGCAAGGCCTGGCGGGTGCCGTCGCTCATCAGCCAGGCCGGGGCGACGAAGCCGTGCACCGGCCAATCGTAGCGCTGAAAAATTTCCAGACCGGCATGCAGGCGGGCGAGGGCGACTTCGCGGGACAGGCGATAGAACTCGCCTTCATGGGTGTAGACCCGCCGCATGAACCAATCGCGCGGTGTGTGTGGCAGGGGTTCCTGATCGTCGTGGTAATAACCGTGCAGCGCCAGTTCATCGCCGCGGGCAACCCGGGCATCGAGCACTCGCCGGAAGGCAGGGTTGGCATCAAGCGCATCGTGGCGGTGAAAGTCCGGCACCACCAGCCACGTCATCGACACCTTGCCCAAGGCATCGACGGCCTCGACGAAGGGCTGGTAGTCCGCCCAGGTCGAGGGCGCCACATCATGCAACACCAGACAAACCGTTTTCATTTGCTCAACCATTGGCCACCCTTGGCAACGTATGCCCGAGCACCGCGTGGTAGTGGCTGAGCAGGCTGTCGACCACGGTGTCCCAGGCGTAATGCCGTTCTACGTGCTGGCGGGCCTGACGGCCGAGCCGATCACAGCCGCGACTGAACAGCTCGCGCACGGCGTTGGCCATCGCCTGAGGATTATTCGGCGCACAGAGCAGACCGCAGGCATCATTGACGATCTCTTCAAACGCACCGGCCGCCACCGCCACCACGGGAATGCCGCAGGCCATGGCTTCAAGAATGACCAGACCGAAAGTTTCCTGATCACCGGCATGCACCAGCGCATCGGCGCTGGCCATCAGCCGCGCGACTTTTGGCGCCGGGCAGAATTCGTCGATGACGCTGACGTTGTCCGGCACCGCAGCGGGCATCGACGAGCCGACCAGCAGCAAGTGATAGCGCGGACCAAGGCGCTGCATGCACTTGAGGAGCACCGGGAGGTTTTTCTCCTTGGAACCGCGCCCGGCAAAGACCAGCAGGCGGGTGTCTTCGGCAATCCCCAGTTCGGCCCGCAGGCCGGCGTCGCGGGCGTCGGGATGGAAGGTATGCAGATCAACGCCCAGCGGCTGCACATGAACATTGCGCACGCCAAGCCCGGTGAGCTTGTCGGCCATGACCTGGCTCGGCGCGAGAACGCGGTCGAAATTGCCATAGAGGCGGGTAACGTACGCCTCGACATTCGGCGTGACCCAATGGCCCATGCGATTACCCGCCAGCAGCGGCAGATCCGAGTGATAAAAACCGATCACCGGTACATCCAGCTGCCGCCGGGCATCCAGCGCCGCCCACGCGGTGAGGTAGGGATCGCCGACTTCGATCAGATCCGGCTGCAAATCCTGCAGGACGTTTCGCCATGGCGCCAGGCGCAGCGGGAAGCGATAGCCTTTGCCGAAGGGCAGCGCGGGCGCTGGAACCGTATAAATGCCGTCATGTTCACCCAGTCGTGCGCCGGGGATCAGCAGGCTGTGACGAATGGCGTTGCGGTCGCCGAGGCGACGGTGTTTGGCATCCAGATAAGTCCGTACGCCTCCGCTGGCCGGGGCGTAGAACATGGTGATGTCGGCGATATGCACGGTGAGCAACCCTCCGCTGTGTTGTTCTCCCTTGGTTGACCGTTATCCAGAATAGATGTTCGGTCGGGATTGCGCGGTGGGGTGTCAGTGGGGTTTTGTTTAAAGGTAGATATTCGCGAGCAGGCTCGCTCCCACAATGGAATGCATTTTTCCCTGTGGGAGCGAGCCTGCTCGCGAAGAGGCCAGTCGCCGCAGCTTAAATCCTGAAGCTGCCCACCAGTTGCTTGAGACGCGAAGCCTGCTGCTCCAGATCCGAGCACGCGCGCAAGGTCGCTTGCAGGTTCTCCACGCCTTCCTGGTTCAGCGTATTGATCTCGGTAATGTCGACGTTGATCGACTCGACCACCGCAGTCTGCTCTTCGGTCGCGGTCGCCACCGACTGGTTCATGCCGTCGATTTCGCCAATGCGCAGGGTCACGCTGTTCAGGCGTTCGCCGGCAAGGTTGGCGATCTCGACGCTGTCCTGGCTGTGGCGCTGACTGTCGCTCATGGTGCTCACCGATTCCCGGGCGCCGACTTGCAGCTCCTCGATCATGGTCTGCACCTGCTGCGCCGATTCCTGAGTGCGGTGCGCGAGGTTGCGCACTTCGTCGGCCACCACGGCAAAGCCGCGACCTGCCTCACCCGCACGTGCCGCCTCGATGGCAGCGTTGAGCGCGAGCAGGTTGGTCTGCTGGGAAATGCTGGTGATCACTTCGAGAATCTGACCGATGTTGACAGTCTTGCTGTTCAGCGACTCGATGTTGGTGCTCGACGCGCTGAGCATGCTCGACAATTGATTCATCGCCTTGATGCTGCGCTCGACCACTTGCTGGCCATCCTCGGCCAGACCTCGGGCGTCGCTGGCCTGATTCGAGGCTTGCGCAGCGTTGCGCGCAATTTCCTGGGCGGCGGCGCCGAGCTGATTGATCGCGGCGGCGACGCTGCTGGTGCGCGACGCTTGCTGATCCGAGTTGTACATCGACGAGTTCGACGCAGCGACCACGCGCAGGGCGACTTCGTTGACCTGGCCGGTGGCTGAGGACACTTCGCGGATCGAACCGTGAATACGCTCGACGAAGCGGTTGAAAGCGGTGCCGAGGGTGCCGAATTCATCGTTATTGACGATGTTCAGGCGCTTGGTCAGGTCGCCTTCACCATCGGCGATGTCTTCCATGGCGCGGGTCATCACGTGCAGCGGCTGGATCAGCAGGCGAATCAGCATGCCGAGCAGGGCGATGATGATTGCCACGGCAATAATGGTCGCGATTACCGCTGAGGTGCGGAATTCGCTGAGCATCGAGTAGGCCTGGTCCTTGTCGATCGACAGACCGATGTACCAGTTCACCGACGGCAGGCCTTTGATCGGGGCGAAGGTGACGATGCGGGTTTTGCCGTCGACCGTCACTTCGCTGAAATCGCTGCTGATCTGCGGCGTGTCCTGCGGGTAGGCTTCTTTGAGCGACTTCATCACCAAAGCCTTGTCCGGATGCACGAGGATCTTGCCGTCAGCGCTGATCAGGAACACATAGCCCATGCCGTCGAAGTCCCGCGCGGCGAGGGTATCGACCAGCGATTGCAGACTGAGGTCGCCGCCGACCACGCCGACGCTCTGCCCGGCCTTTTTCGACGCGGTGGCGATGGAGATGATCAACTGGCCGGTGGCCGCATCGATGTAGGGTTCGGTCAGGGTTGAAGTGCTGCTGCTTTCGGCGCCTTTATACCAAGGGCGTACGCGCGGATCGAAACCGTCCGGCATTTTCACGTCCGGGCGGATGGTGAAGTGCCCGGTGGCATCGCCCAGATAGGTGGCCATGAACGTCGAAGTCAGGCTTTTCTGCTCGAGCAGGCTGGCGACCGTGGCAGGTTCCGGGTTGATGGCGATGTTCTGCGCGGCGTTCTCGATCAGCAAGATGCGCCCGCTGAGCCAGGTCTGGATATTGCCGGCAGTCACCTCGCCCATTTCGTTGAGGTAGTTGTTCAGATCATCGCGAATCGCATTGCGTTGCAGCCAGTCGTTGTACAACGTGAACGAGGCGAAAGCGGCAATGACGATGAGAGCGGCGGCAAGCAAAATCTTATGGCTGAAGCGCAGGTTTTTGTTCATGGCTTGGGGTTCCGCTAAGGTCTTAATGTCCTGGGCGTGCTTTGATAGAGGCGCGCACTATGGGCAAGGTTGAAAAACTGATATTTCCGGCTCTCCTTAGGGAAATGTCTGACCCGATTTTCTGACGGGTTCGTTCACTTTATGTATCGGCCATGTGTCATCAAAGATTAACCATTGGGTGAGAAAATGCCTGACTCCTCGCAACTCGTTATCGGCGCTGATCCGGCCGCGCAACCCATCGCTCAGGCCATGCGCCTGGCCAACCGCCACGGGCTGATCGCCGGCGCCACCGGCACTGGTAAAACCGTGACCTTGCAGCGTCTGGCCGAAGCGTTCAGCGATGCTGGCGTGGCGGTGTTTGCCGCTGACATCAAGGGCGACCTGTGCGGCCTCGGTGCTGCCGGCAACCCGCAGGGCAAAGTAGCCGAGCGCATCGCCGGCATGCCCTGGCTCGGTCACACGCCGCAGGCTTATCCCGTGACGCTGTGGGACATCCACGGTGAATCCGGTCATCCGCTGCGCACCACCCTGAGCGAAATGGGCCCGTTGCTGATCGGCAGCCTCCTCGAGCTGACCGACAGTCAGCAGTCGGCGCTGTACGCGGCCTTCAAAGTGGCGGATCGCGAAGGGCTGTTGCTGCTCGATCTCAAGGATCTGAAAGCGCTGCTCAATCACCTCAAGGACAATCCGCAGTTGCTCGGCGAAGACGCCGCGCTGATGACCACCGGTTCCAGCCAGGCACTGCTGCGCCGTTTGGCGACGCTGGAACAGCAGGGCGCCGAGGCGCTGTTCGGCGAGCCGGCGCTGCAACTCGAAGACATCCTGCACCCGGGCGCCGATGGCCGTGGACGCATCCATCTGCTCGACGCCAGTCGGCTGGTGCACGAGGCGCCGAAGGTCTACGCAACGTTCCTGCTGTGGCTGCTGGCCGAGTTGTTCGAGCAACTGCCCGAGCGCGGCGATGCCGACAAGCCGCTGCTGGCGCTGTTTTTCGACGAGGCGCACTTGCTCTTCGGCGACACGCCCAAGGCTTTGCAGGAACGCCTGGAGCAAGTGGTGCGCTTGATTCGTTCCAAAGGCGTGGGCGTGTACTTCGTCACCCAGTCGCCGGCGGATCTGCCGGACGATGTGCTGGCGCAGTTGGGCTTGCGCATTCAGCACGGTCTGCGTGCGTTCACCGCCAAAGAGCAGAAATCCCTGCGTGCCGTGGCGGACGGCTTTCGGCCGAATCCGGCGTTCGACAGCCTGTCGGTGCTGACCGAACTGGGGATTGGCGAAGCGCTGGTGGGAACGCTGACCGAGAAGGGCACCCCGGAAATGGTCCAGCGCGTGCTGGTGGCACCGCCGCAATCGCGGATCGGCCCGTTGACTGCAACCGAGCGCACCGTGCTGATCGCCGGCTCGCCGTTCAAGGGGCGTTATGACAAGCCGATCGACAGGGAATCGGCTTATGAAATTCTGATGGGACGCAAAGGGCTGGCGCCCGAGGCTGAAACCCCCGCGGGCAAACCGGCGGCCGCAGAGCCAAGCCTGGCTGATCGCGCAGGAGAGTTCCTCGGCACGGCGGCAGGGCAGGCACTGAAATCGGCGATGCGTCACGCGGCCAATAATCTCGGCAAGCAGTTGGTGCGCGGGTTGATGGGGTCGCTGCTCGGCGGCAGCAAGCGCCGCTAAAAGCAAAGATCGCAGCCTTCGGCAGCTCCTACAGTTGAAATGCATTCATTCTGTAGGAGCTGCCGAAGGCTGCGATCTTTTGATTTTGCTTCAGGCTTTACCCTTGGCATGTGCCGCCAACCGCTCCAGCGCAGCGCGCAATCCCGGATCGCTGATCCCGTCGGCCGTCGACTGAATCGTCTCCGCCGCACTGCTCGACAGATCCATCGTGTGCCCAGCTGCCCGATGCTGAATGATCGGCGGGCGCACGCTGAATTTGATCCGGGTCAGGCTGGCGAATTCTTCGAACAATTGCAACTGCCGTTGCAGGCGTTTCTGCTGGTAGCGCAGGCGCGTCGCCCAATGGCCGTCAGTGACCACCAGCGACAGCTCCCCTTCGCGCCACTTGGCCACACGGCAATGCTCGCGCGCGGCCGGTTGCAGCTGGCTTTCGAGCAAGCGCTGCAAATGCTCCAGGCGCTGGGCATGGCCGAGGATGGCTTTGAGCGGTTTGGCTTCACGTAACAGAGCGGCGGGTGCTCTGGCCGTGAGAGGGCGAAACGCCATGATCGAACACCTTAGGTAACAGAGGCGCCATGTTAGCAGAAAGCTGTGGAACCACTGGCCCATTGCTTTTGTCCCTGCTTTGCTCATTAAATCAACGCCTGACTTCTTTCCCCCGACGGGTTGAAGTTGAGCAAAACGCCCCTATTTTAAGTGAGCCCCGTCAAAGCGCAGTGCCAGCATCGTGGAACATCGCCACTTTCCTCACCACCGTTTCCGGGTAGAATGCTCGTTCGCATGCGGCCATGAGGGCTGCACGGGCGACTCACGGGGCCGCCCTCCATCCCTTTAGTGTGGAAGATCCTGCCGATATGTTTGCGCCTTTGTTAAAGAAACTTTTTGGAAGCAAGAACGAGCGTGAAGTCAAACGCATGCTCAAGACGGTGCAGCTCGTCAATGCCTTCGAAGAGCAAATGGTGGCCCTTTCGGACGATCAATTGCGTGCCAAGACCGCCGAGTTCAAGGCCCGTATCGCCAAAGGGGAAACCCTCGACAAGCTGTTGCCGGAAGCCTTTGCCGTAGCCCGCGAGGCCGGCAAGCGCGTGATGGGCATGCGCCACTTCGACGTGCAACTCGTCGGCGGCATGACCTTGCACGAAGGCAAGATCGCCGAAATGCGCACCGGTGAGGGCAAGACCCTCGTCGCCACCCTGGGTGTTTACCTCAACGCATTGTCCGGCAAGGGCGTGCACGTTGTGACCGTGAACGACTACCTGGCCCGCCGCGACGCCAACTGGATGCGCCCGCTGTATGAATTCCTCGGCCTGACCGTCGGCGTCGTGACGCCGTTCCAGCCGCCGGAAGAAAAGCGTGCCGCCTACGCCGCCGACATCACCTACGGCACCAACAACGAATTCGGTTTCGACTACCTGCGCGACAACATGGCGTTCAGCATGGATGAAAAATTCCAGCGCGAACTCAACTTTGCCGTAATCGACGAAGTCGACTCGATCCTCATCGACGAAGCACGTACCCCGCTGATCATCTCCGGTCAGGCCGAGGACAGCTCCAAGCTGTACACCGAGATCAACAAACTGATCCCGCAGCTGGAACTGCACGTCGAGGAAGTCGAAGGCCAGGTCACCAAGGCCGGCCACTACACCGTTGACGAAAAGACCCGTCAGGTCGAACTCAACGAAGCCGGTCACCAGTTCATCGAAGAAATGCTCACCCGCGTCGGCCTGCTGGCCGAAGGCGAGAGCCTGTACTCGGCGCACAACCTCGGCCTGCTGACCCACGTCTATGCCGGTCTGCGTGCGCACAAACTGTTCAACCGCAACATCGAATACATCGTGCAGGACGGCCAGGTCGTACTGGTCGACGAGCACACCGGTCGGACCATGCCGGGTCGTCGTCTCTCCGAAGGCCTGCACCAGGCGATCGAAGCCAAGGAAGGCCTGAACATTCAGGCCGAGAGCCAGACCCTGGCCTCGACGACTTTCCAGAACTACTTCCGTCTGTACACCAAGCTGTCCGGCATGACCGGTACCGCCGACACCGAAGCGTTCGAATTCCACCAGATCTATGGTCTGGAAGTCATGGTCATCCCGCCGAACAAGCCGTTGGCGCGTAAAGACTACAACGACCTGGTGTTCCTCACCGCCGAAGAGAAATACGCGGCAATCGTGGCGGACATCAAGGAAAGCATGGCGGCCGGTCGTCCGGTGCTGGTAGGTACCGCGACCATCGAAACTTCCGAGCACATGTCCGCATTGCTCGTCAAAGAAGGCATCGAACACAAGGTTCTCAACGCCAAGTTCCACGAAAAAGAAGCTGAAATCATCGCTCAGGCCGGTCGTCCCGGTGCGCTGACCATCGCCACCAACATGGCCGGTCGTGGTACCGACATCCTGTTGGGCGGCAACTGGGAAGTGGAAGTCGCTTCGCTGGAAAACCCGACCCCTGAGCAGATCGCCCAGATCAAGGCCGACTGGCAGAAGCGTCACCAGCAAGTGCTGGAGTCCGGCGGCTTGCAGGTGATTGCTTCCGAGCGTCACGAATCGCGCCGTATCGACAACCAGCTGCGTGGCCGTGCCGGCCGTCAGGGCGATGCCGGGTCGAGCCGCTTCTACCTGTCGCTGGAAGACAGCCTGATGCGCATCTTCGCCTCTGACCGGGTGAAGAACTTCATGAAAGCCTTGGGCATGCAGCCGGGCGAAGCGATCGAGCACCGCATGGTGACCAACGCGATCGAGAAGGCGCAGCGCAAGGTTGAAGGCCGCAACTTCGACATCCGCAAGCAATTGCTCGAGTTCGACGACGTCAACAACGAACAGCGTAAAGTGATCTATCACATGCGTAACACGTTGCTGGCCGCCGACAACATCGGTGAAACCATCGCCGACTTCCGTCAGGACGTGCTCAACGCTACCGTCAGCGCGCACATTCCGCCGCAGTCGCTGCCAGAGCAGTGGGACGTGGCCGGTCTGGAAGCGTCGATCGAAAGCGATTTCGGCGTGAAACTGCCGATCCAGCAATGGCTCGACGAAGACGATCACCTGTACGAAGAAACCCTGCGCGAGAAGCTCATGACCGAGCTGATCGCCGCGTACAACGAGAAAGAAGACCAGGCTGGTGCCGAGGCGCTGCGCTCGTTCGAGAAGCAGATTGTCCTGCGCGTACTCGACGACCTGTGGAAAGACCACCTGTCGACCATGGATCACCTGCGTCACGGCATTCACTTGCGCGGTTATGCGCAGAAGAACCCGAAGCAGGAATACAAGCGCGAGTCGTTCACCCTGTTCTCCGAGCTGCTCGATTCGATCAAGCGCGACTCGATCCGCGTGCTCTCCCACGTTCAGGTCCGCCGCGAAGATCCGGAAGCCGAAGAGCAACGCCTGCGTCAGGAAGCCGAAGCACTGGCGGCGCGCATGCAGTTCGAACACGCCGAAGCGCCTGGGCTGGATCAGCCGGAAGCGCTGGGAGAAGAGGTCGATGTGGCGCTGGCCACTGCCGCTGCCCCGGTGCGCAACGAACAGAAGCTGGGCCGCAACGAACTGTGCTACTGCGGTTCGGGCAAGAAATACAAGCATTGCCACGGGCAGATCCAGTAAAACCCGTTTCAATCGCTGAACACCCCGCGCCGCGACCGGCTCCTGCCGTCGCGGCGTTTTGCCATTTATCCCACCGTCCTTTCCCGTGGCGGTGCTGACATCATTGAGTAAGGAGCGCATTCATGGCTGTTGGTCTTGGTCCTTTGCCAACGTTGCACCCGGTTGCCGGTTTTGAACTCGGTATCGCCTCGGCCGGCATCAAGCGCCCCGGGCGCAAGGATGTGGTGGTGATGCGCTGTGCAGAAGGTTCGACCGTGGCTGGCGTGTTCACCCTGAACGCGTTCTGCGCCGCGCCGGTGATCCTGGCGAAAAAACGCGTGAACAACGCCGTGCGTTACTTGCTGACCAATACCGGCAATGCCAATGCGGGCACCGGCGAACCAGGCCTGGCCGCCGCCGAGCGCACCACTGCCAGACTCGCTGAGCTGACCGGCGTCGATGCCAGCCAGATTCTGCCGTACTCCACCGGTGTGATCGGCGAGCCGCTGCCGGTCGAAAAAATCGAAGGTGCACTGCAAGCTGCGCTGGATGACCTGTCGGAAAACAACTGGGAAGCTGCCGCCACCGGCATCATGACCACCGATACTTTGCCGAAGGGCGCCAGCCGCCAGTTCGAGCATGACGGCGTGACCATCACCGTCACCGGCATCAGCAAAGGCGCCGGCATGATTCGTCCGAACATGGCAACCATGCTGGGTTACATCGCCACGGACGCCAAAGTCTCCCGCGACGTGCTGCACAACCTGATGCTCGACGGTGCCAACAAGTCGTTCAACCGCATCACCATCGATGGCGACACCTCGACCAACGACTGCTGCATGCTGATCGCTACGGGCAAAGCCGCGCTGCCGGAAATCACCCGCGCGGAAGGCGAGCTGTTTGCCAAGCTGAAACAGGCGGTGTTCGAAGTGTGCATGGACGTGGCCCAGGCCATCGTGCGTGACGGCGAAGGTGCGACCAAGTTTGTCACCGTAGAAGTGAATGGCGGCGGCAATCACCAGGAATGCCTGGACGTCGGTTACACCGTGGCGCACTCGCCGCTGATCAAGACTGCGCTGTTCGCCTCCGACCCGAACTGGGGGCGCATCCTCGCCGCCGTGGGTCGTGCCGGTGTGCCGGACTTGGACGTGAGCAAGATCGACGTATTCCTCGGCGACGTGTGCATCGCCAGCCGTGGCGCCCGTGCGGCCACCTACACTGAAGCCCAGGGCTCGGCGGTGATGCAGCAGGAAGAAATCACCATCCGCATCGAACTGGGTCGCGGCGATTGCAGCGAAACCATCTGGACCACCGACCTGTCGCATGAATACGTGAAGATCAACGCTGAATACCGCACTTGACCTGATCAGGGACCGAGTCGCTCGATTCGTGAGCAGGCTCGCTCCCACAGGGGATTTTCGCTGCAGCTCGGTCCATCGTGGGAGCGAGCCTGCTCGCGAAAACGGCGGTCCGGACACAACCCATTCAGAAGCATTCCTCTGACGAAAAGGCGCCACCCCATGTCCCTGCACCTGATCATCGGCGACAAACTGCTTTCCTCCTGGTCCCTGCGTGCGGCACTGGCGCTGGAACTGACCGGCGCACCCTACAGCGAAGAGCTGATCAAACTCGGCAAGCCCGACACCCGCGAGCGCCTGCTCAAGCATTCGCCGAGCGGCAAGGTGCCGCTGCTGCAAACCACCCGCGGCACCATCGCCGATTCGCTGGCCATCGCTGAATACCTCGCCGAGCAGTTTCCGTCCGAACAACTCTGGCCCAGCGATACTTTCGCCCGTGCCCAGGCGCGCTCGGCCTGCGCACAAATGCACAGCGGTTTCTTCGCCATGCGCAACCACATGCCGTTCAACCTCAGCCAGGATGCGCCGCTGAACCCGGTGCCGCCAGAAGTGAAGGTCGATATCGAACGCATGCTCGCGCTCTGGGCTGAATGCCGCGCGGCGGCAACGGAAGAGGGGCCATACCTGTTCGGTCGGGTCAGTCTCGCCGATGCTTTCTTCGCGCCGATCGCCGTGCGCCTGCGCACCTATCAGGTGAAGCTGCCGGCAGTCGACGAAGCTTATGTTGAAACCGTCTACCAATGGCCCGCGTTCAAAGCGTGGCACAAGGCTGGACTGGAGGAGTTAAACCCGTGAAACGCGTCCACGTCGCCGCTGCCGTCATCCGTGACGGCGCCGGCAAAATTCTGATCGCCCGGCGGGCCGACACCCAGCATCAGGGCGGCTTGTGGGAATTTCCCGGTGGCAAGGTCGAGGCTGAGGAATCAGTCGAATCGGCACTGGCTCGCGAGCTGCACGAAGAGCTGGGCATCGTCGTTGATGCTGCCCGCCCACTGATCAAGGTTCGCCACGATTACCCGGACAAACAGGTGTTGCTGGATGTCTGGGAAGTCTCGGCGTTCAGCGGCGAACCGCACGGTGCTGAAGGCCAGCCACTGGCCTGGGTCAGCGCCCGGGAGTTGATCAACTATGAGTTCCCGGCGGCCAACCAGCCGATCGTCGCGGCAGCGCGTTTGCCTGCCGAATACCTGATCACTCCGGAAGACCTCGAAGGCCCGGCCTTGTTGCGCGGGATTCAGAAAGCGATCGCCGGCGGAATCAAATTGGTCCAGCTGCGCGCACCGAACGGCTACGACCCGAAATACCGTGATCTGGCGGTGGATGCGGTGGGTCTGTGCGCGGGCAAGGCGCAGTTGATGATCAAGGGACCATTCGAATGGCTCGGCGATTTCCCTTCTGCCGGCTGGCACATCACCGCTGCGCAACTGCGCAAATACGCGGCGGCAGGGCGTCCGCTGCCGGCCGAGCGCTGGCTTGCGGCGTCATGCCATAACGCTGAAGAGCTGGCGCTGGCCGAGCAGATGGGCGTCGACTTCGTCACCCTGTCGCCGGTGCAGCCCACCTTGACTCATCCGGACGCGCAGCCGTTGGGTTGGCAGCAGGCTGGGGCGTTGATCGAAGGCTTTAGTAAGCCGGTGTTTCTGCTTGGTGGGGTAGGGCCGGCGGAACGTGAGAAGGCTTGGGATGTTGGGGCTCAGGGTGTGGCGGGGATTCGGGCGTTTTGGCCGGATTCTGTGTAAGGGCTACCGGCCTCTTCGCGAGCAGGCTCGCTCCCACAATGGATTGCATTTCTCCAGTCAGAATGCAGACAAATGTGGGAGCGAGCCTGCTCGCGAAGGCGCCCTGAAAGACGCTACTTTCCTCCAGGTTTCGCAGCCGGCTGCCACAAAATCTCCGCCACCCCCTGCCGCCGCGCAATCAACCGCGCCACCACAAACAACAAATCCGACAACCGATTGATATACGCCAGGCCAACCCCGGCCAACGGCTCGATCGAGTTCAAATGCTGGCAACGGCGCTCGGCACTGCGCGCCAGACTGCGGCAAACATGCGCCTGCGCAATCAACATCGAACCGCCCGGCAAGATGAAATTGTCCAGCGGCCCCAACTCTTCATTCCACACATCAATTGCCGCTTCCAGCCGCTCGATCTCGGCCTCGTTCAAGGCCTGATACGCCGGCATCGCCAGTTCACCGCCAAGGTCAAACAGGCGATGCTGACAGGGTGCCAACACCTCGATGATTTCATTCAGCCCCGGATGCAACTCGCGCTCGGCGAGCAGACCGGCCAGCAGCACGCCGACCTGACTGTTCAGCGTATCGATCTCGCCGATCGCCTCGATGCGCGGATGATCCTTGGGTACACGACGGCCGTCACCGAGGCCGGTTTCGCCTTTGTCGCCGGTGCGGGTGTAGATCTTCGACAAGCGAAAGCCCATGGGTTACCTCGGTAGTGAATTGGTTTCGGTGGTCAATGGCGCCGGTTGCACCAACGGCAGACGCAGGGTGAAACAGGTGCCCTGGCCGGGTGCCGACTGCACTTCCATCTGACCCTTGTGGTTGTTGGTGATGATGAAGTAGGACACCGACAGGCCCAGGCCCGTGCCCTGGCCGATTTCCTTGGTGGTGAAGAACGGTTCGAAGGTGCGCTTGCGTACGTTCTCGCTCATGCCGATGCCGTTGTCCTCGACCTGGATCTCGGCCCACGGCGGATTGAGTCTGGTGCGCAGAATGATCCGGCCCGGTTCGCTGTCGTTTTCGCGCTGATGAATCGCCTGGGCGGCGTTTTTCAGCAGATTGAGCAGCACCTGTTCCAGCTCGTTGGCGGTGCCCGGCACCGGCCCAAGTGCCGGGTCGAACTGACGGATGATGGCTTGGCCCTTGAAGTCGAAACCGATGGCCAGATCGAAGTCGTTGCCGGCAATTTCAACGGCTTGATCGATCAGCGCCGGCAGATCGCATGGCGCCATCTGGCGGGTGCTGCGGCGGCTGAAGCTGAGCATGTGCGTGACGATTTTCGCTGCACGGGCGCCGGCCTGCTGAATGCCATCGAGCAATTGCGGGACTTCGCGGCCCTGCAAATAACGATTAACGGCATCCAGTTCAATGCCCAGTTGCTCAGCAGTCTCGATGTTCTTCGGCAGATCCGCCGACAGACGCCGGCGGATGTTCTGCACGTTGTGCAGGATCGCGCCGAGCGGGTTGTTGATCTCGTGGGCCATGCCAGCCGCAAGGCCACCGACCGAGAGCATCTTCTCCGACTGCACCATCATTTCTTCCAGCGACAGGCGCTGGGTGATGTCGTCGATACGGATCACCACGCCGCGCCCGGCACCGCCCATCAGTGGATAAAACGTCAGTGCGTAGTGTTTGGGTTCATCGTCCTTGAACCAGGTCACCCGATCGACTTTGGCCACGGTGTGTTGTTCGACGGTGGCCTTGAGCTGCGGCAGGAATGGCTTGAGCGGCTCGAAGGCGAGGAAGATCGGCTGGTTCAGCGCCTCATCCAGGCGCGTGCCGGAGAGCGCGCTGGCTTCCTGGTTCCACTGGGTGACGTAAAGCTGCTCGTCGAGAGCGATCAGCGCCGAAGGCATCGAGTCGATGATGCTGTTGAGATAATTCTGGAAGCCGGTGAGCTTCTTCTCGATCTTGCTGCGCACCTGGACTTCCAGCTCCAGTTTGCGGTTGGTGTGGCGGGTTTCCTCGGCCAGCCCCTGCGCCTGATCGTAAGCGGCCTGCGAGTCGTCGCGGGCACGTTTGAGCTGCTGCTCGCGGGCTTCGATGCGCGAGAGCATGGTGTTGAACGCCTCGGCCAGACTGCCGATTTCGTCGTGATTGCCGCGGGCAGCGCGCAGGGCGTAGTTCTCTTCGCGGGTGACCTGCCGCGAAAGCTCTTCGAGCTGGTGAATGGGGCGGGTGATCAGGCGTTTGATCTGCCGGGCAATCACCAGCCACAGCAAGACGCTGAAGATCAGGATGCCGAGGCTGGCGGTCAGCGTGCCGGTGTAGAACGCCATCGGCAATTCGCTGCTGGCGACCAGCAACAGATGCCCCGGCGCTGCACCGGGGCGGGGCAGGGTGATCAGTTGATTGCTGCGAAACTCGGTGAGTTGCCACGCCTCGACATGGCGATAGCGCTCGGGGAGGCTGAGCTTTTCGCCGCGCTGCACTTGTGCCAGACGTTCGCCCTTGCCGTCGTACAGGGCGGCGGCGCGCAGCGGTGAATAACTGTCGAGTTCCTTGAGCAGGCGCTCGGCGCTGCGCGGTGATTCCAGCGCGTCGCTGACCAGACTTGGATTGGCGATCAGCCGGCCGATGGTCTGCAGCGCCTGTGGTGCCATGCTTTCCTGGGAAATGTAATAGGCGGCGCTGATAAAGGTCAGGTTGGCGACCAGCAGAACCGTGGTCAACAACACCAGCAGGGCGGCCAGCAGTTTCTGGCCGACCGGCAGGTTTTCAAGGCGCTGGCGCAATGGCATCAGGTTTATCGCTGCAGGGGAACAAGTTGTCAGCCTAGCGGCTGCTCAGTCGCTGGGCAATCCACGCTTGCGCAGATGAGCCACCAGACGTTGCTGTAACTGCTGCAGGTGCGGCAGGTGCAACTGATGGCGCTCGGCGACTTTGCAGGCGTGGCCCAATAGATAACTGATTTCGGTGCGGCGCTGGCCGGCGACGTCCTGATGCATCGAGGAATAATTGGCAGCGGTGGCGTGGATTACCCGTTCGACTTCCGCTTGCAGATTCTCCGCCGCCGCGGGTTGGCCGCAACGCTCGAGCAGTTCGGCCAGTTCGCCGCAAAGCGTGGCGACTTCGCAGTGATGCGTTGTCAGCCCGCCGTTACGGCAGTCGTGGAGCACGGTCAGCGGGTTGATTGCGCAGTTCAGCGCCAGTTTGCGCCACAGCCGAGTGAGAATGTCTGCGCTCCATTCATGGGGAATGTTTGCCGCTTGCAGATCGTCGAGCCAGACCGGCGCCAGCGGATTGCCGATATCGCCCAGCCAGTTGAAACCGTGGCCGGCAAATACCACGCGCCAATCGCCGTCGCGAAATGCGCCCTCGGTGCTGGATGCGCTGATGCAGCGCGCTTGCGGCACCCGCGCGGCAACGGCGTCCTGACTGCCAAGGCCGTTTTGCAGGAGGATCAATTCGGCATCCGGAGCGAGGCGTGAAGCGAGGCGGGCGACGGCCTCTTCGGCGTCATAGGCCTTGCACGCGACTAGCAGACGGCGAATGGGCTCGGGGCTGTCCGGGGTTTCGCCGGGAACTGCATAGATATGAGCTTGTCCGTTTTCTACCAGGGTTAATCCACCAGTCACCGCATAGCTTCGCAAGCGCGCCGCGTCACGCAGGATCAGCCGCACGGGCAAGCCGGCGCGGGCCAGACGGGTCGCCCAGAGTGTGCCGAGGCTGCCGGCGCCCAGTACATGCCAGATCGTCGACATCAGTTTTTTGCTCGATTGCTTGCAGGCATGTGCGGCTCGCCGTATCGGTAGGAAAAGACCCGTTATAATGAGCCCGATTTTAACCGCAAGCCAAGCGCGCTCCATGTACATCGAGCGCGCCTTTTTATTGGAGAGATTACATGCCGTCGTTCGACGTGGTATCCGAACTGGACAAACACGAACTCACCAACGCGGTCGAGAACGCCGTGAAGGAACTCGATCGTCGTTATGACCTGAAAGGCAAAGGCAGCTTCGAGTTCAAGGAAAAAGACCTGACCGTCAGCCTCACCGCCGAAGCCGCGTTCCAGCTCGAAGCGATGATCGAAATCCTCAAGCTGGCGCTGACCAAGCGCAAGATCGACGTGCAGTGCCTCGAGGTCAAGGACGCTTACGCTTCCGGCAAATTGATGAAACAGGACGCCATCCTCAAGGAAGGCATCGACAAGGAGCTGGCGAAGAAGATCGTCGGCCACATCAAGGAAGCCAAGCTCAAGGTACAGGCCGCCATCCAGGGCGAGCAGGTGCGTGTCACCGGCAAGAAGCGCGACGACCTGCAGGAAGCCATCGCGGCTCTGCGTGCCAAGGAATTCGGCATGCCGCTGCAGTTCAACAACTTCCGCGACTAAGCTTGTTTTGTGACTGTGTGGGAGCGACGGTTCGACGCCTCGACCTGCTCGCGAATGCAATGTGTCAGTCAATTTATTGCTGAATGACACAGCGCTTTCGCGAGCAGGCTCGCTCCCACATTTTTTTGTGTATACCCCGGGAAGCCGGAAATCAGGAGATAGAACATGGATTTGAATGCGGAAGTGGACCACCTGGTCAAGGCGTCCCAGGCGTGGATCCCGATGATCATGGAATACGGCAGCCGCGTGCTGCTCGCAGTGATTACCCTGGCCATTGGCTGGTGGCTGATCAACAAGGTCACGCAAAAACTCGGCGGGCTGCTGGCCCTGCGCAATGCCGACCTGGCGCTGCAAGGCTTTATCAGCAGCCTGGCCAACATCATTCTCAAGGTGCTGCTGATTGTCAGCGTCGCGTCGATGATCGGCGTCGAAACCACTTCGTTCGTCGCGGCCATCGGTGCTGCCGGCCTGGCAATCGGTCTGGCCTTGCAGGGCAGCCTGGCGAACTTCGCTGGCGGCGTGCTGATTCTGCTGTTCCGTCCGTTCCGTATCGGTGACTGGATCGAAGCCCAAGGCGTGGCGGGTACCGTCGACAGCATCCAGATTTTCCACACCGTGCTGCGCACCGGCGACAACAAGACCATCATCGTGCCCAACGGCAATCTGTCCAACGGCATCATCACTAACACCAATCGTCAGCCAACCCGCAAAGTCGTGTTCGACGTGGGCGTGGATTACGAAGCGGATCTGCAAAAGGCCCGTCAGGTGCTGCTGGATCTGGCCAAGGATGCCCGCGTCATGCAGGACCCGGAGCCACAGGCGGTAATTTCGACACTGGGCGACAGTTCGATCACTGTCTCGCTGCGGGTGTGGGTTAAAACTGCGGATTATTGGGATGTGATGTTCATGTTTAATGAGCAGGCGCGTGATCGTTTGAAGAGTGCCGGTATTGATATTCCATTTCCGCAGCGCGTTATACGCGTAGTGCAGGAATCGGCGGCGCAATGATAGGTTGCTAGCTAAGTAATATTCGCCAGTCTTAGAATCCCGGTGAAAATAAAAAAGGCCCATCGAAAGATGGGCCTTTTTTCATGCTTTAAAACTAACCACTGACTATTACAAGATGTTCAGCGGGTACTCGGTGATCAGACGGAACTCTTTGACATCACCTTCACCTTGGTCATCGTTGGCAACGTGCCAAGCTTGACGAATGCGGAAGGACAGATCTTTTGCCGGGCCAGACTGAACAACATATTTGGCTTCGAAGTTGGTTTCGTGGTGCTCACCATCTTCACCGTAAAGAGGTGCGCCAGTTCTGGTGCGATATTGGCTGTTGTCAGCCAGACCAGTACCGTCGATATCCCAGCCTTTGACGTAGCGAACCATGAAGCTCAGACCAGGAACACCGTACTCGGCCATTTTCAGGTCGTAACGGGCTTGAACCGATTTCTCGCCAGGACCGTTGAAGTCAGAGTACTGGATGGAGTTGGCGAGGAAAATCGAGTCGCCGCCACGGTTGTTCTTGCCCACGCCGATATAGTCGAACGGCGTGTCGCCATTGACCTTCTGGAAGGCCAGGGTGAAGGTGTGTGCCTTCAGGAACGACAGCGCAGTTGCCAGAGAGAACGTGGTGTTGCTGATGTCACCAACATCTTTATCACCGGTGTCGGTGGTGCGGTAGATGTTGAAGTCAGTGTTCAACGACGTGTCACCACCCAATGGCGTGGTCAGGTTCACGTTGGCGTAGTACTGGTTCCAGATGTCTTCCAGCTTGGCGCCATACAGCGATGCACTGAGGTTATCGGTGATGCCGTATTTGCCGCCGAAGTAATCGATGGAGTTGGCTTCGATGCCCGAGTAGTTGGAGTACAGGCCGCCCTCACGGGAGTTCTTGTCCTGACTGGTCGCCGAGTAGAAGTGACCGGCTTCAAGATCAAGGTCTTTGATCTCGCTGCTCT
Source organism: Pseudomonas moraviensis subsp. stanleyae (assembly GCF_036283065.1). Taxonomy (GTDB): domain Bacteria; phylum Pseudomonadota; class Gammaproteobacteria; order Pseudomonadales; family Pseudomonadaceae; genus Aquipseudomonas; species Aquipseudomonas stanleyae. The sequence goes on along the minus strand of NZ_JAADJI010000004.1, from coordinate 95,515 downwards.
GCAGCTGGAAGCCGCTGGCACTTTGCGGGAGGATGCGCGAACCACCCACAGCGAATACAGGCGAGGTGCTAGGCTGCATGTCGCCGAATTTCAGCTCGGTCTTGGATACGCGGAATTTGATCGCTGCGCCGGCTTTGCCCTGGCTGTCATTGACGTCACGCGAATCATTGAATGGGTCAACGGTGTCGCTGCGGCTCATGTTGCCCGAGCCGGAAGTACCGTCACCACCGTCGAGTTTCAACGCCAGATAACCGAACGCATCAATACCAACACCAACGGTACCTTGGGTATAGCCGGAGGTGAAATTGGTCAGAAAACCCTGGGTCCAGTCTTTCTGATCAGCGCCGCCATCTTTGTTGTCACGGTTGAAGTAGTAGTTCTTCACCGTTTCAGTGAGTGTCGCGCCTTCAACGAAGCCTTTGGCTTCTGCCTGGTCACTTACAAATGGTGCGGCCGTAGCCAACTGAGAACCAGCAGCTGCAGCAACTGCCAGTGCGATCATGCTCCACTTCATCACGCGCATCGTGATTTGCTCCTTTGGTTTTAGAAGAGTACTGCCGTCCCACCTGTTTTATTATCTGGGCGGCTCTTTCTTTTTGTGTCGGCGCAAACTTATATCACGCTGACAATGTTGGCGATACTTGCGAAACCAACCTTTCAGCTTCTTTACGGCGTTGTCGCAAAAGGAGCGCTGGATGTCGCAAATTCACAGTACCGATGCAGCCGGACTGACAACTTTATCGCTGTTTCCGGGCCTTTTTGCATCGCTAAAAAAGAGTCCCTGGCAAAACGCTTGAATCTCCATCGGGCAACCCTGCCACTGTTTTTATTGGCTTCAGGCGACCACTTCCAGTGGTGCGCTTATAGTCCATACCGTTACGAATGCAACAAGCGTGCACAAACCGCAAAATCGGTGCGGTTATTTTTTCAGGCAGTACCCGCATATGTGAAAACCTTGTGAAAACGGGGTCCTGCGCCCATTTTATCCCGGGCTTGACGACGATCTCCCAATGGTGTTGCAACGCACCAAAGGCGCGCAGGACAACCAAAAACGTTACCGGTTCACCCCGCATTGAGTATTTGGCGGATGCCCGACCCACTGAGCGTAGACGTGTTGTGCAGTTTTGGTGCAAAAAAATCACCAATGGCCCTGAGGTGATCTGGCGATGAGTGAGTCGAGGCTTGGCAGATCAAGACTTTTCATCCGGCTTTTCACGTCAAGGCTCATGTCATGGCTTATGTTGGTGCGCGGCACGGACAAATGTCTCATGTCGAAGCGGCTGGCGATTAACTGCCGGGGCAGAGTGAAGCTCACTGCATTCGCAGGTATGCTGCCGTTCTGTCGCTTGGCGCGCTGTCTCTCGAGAGCCGCCGCTAAGCTGAGTTATAGATACAGCCGGGAGTACGTACAGTGTTTGCCTTGGATTCACGACTTCAACAGGACACCCTGGTCATCGGCGACTTTCCGTTGTGCCGGCTGTTGCTGTCCAACGACAGCAATTACCCGTGGTTCATCCTGGTGCCTCGCCGCGAGGATATAAGCGAGTTGTTTCAGTTGGATGTCGCCGATCAGCAGCAGCTCTGGCAGGAAACCACGACGCTGGCCGAGTTGCTCAAGGATTCGTTCGACGCTGACAAACTGAACGTCGCAACACTGGGTAACGTTGTCAGTCAACTGCACATGCATGTCATCGTGCGTAAACGCAATGATGCTGCGTGGCCGGCGCCGATCTGGGGCAAGCACCCCGCCAAGCCGTACAGCGCCGAGGAGGTTGCGGTCATTCGCGAACGCTTGCGTCTGGTGCTGACCGAAGAATTCACCTTTGTGGAGGGCTGAGTCATGAGCCTTGAAGAGCGCGTTACCGATCTTGAAAGCCGTCAGGCGTTTCAGGATGACACCATTCAAGCATTGAACGATGTACTGGTGGCCCAGCAGAAAGTCATCGAGCGCCTGCAATTGCAGATGGAAGCGCTGATCAAGCGTCACGAAGAGATGGTCGGGCAGTTCGGTGCCTTTGAAGAAGACACGCCACCGCCGCATTACTGAGCCATTCGGCAGGCATAAAAAAACCGCGGACAGCCAGGCTGTTCGCGGTTTTTTTTTGCTTTGGATCAGCGGCGCGGCAGTGCGGCGATCACGTCTTCGGCCTGCAGGCCTTTGTCGCGGTTCATCACCGAGAACTCGACGCGCTGGCCTTCGACCAGAACACGGTGGCCTTCGCCACGAATGGCGCGGAAGTGCACGAAAATATCATCGCCGGAATCCCGGGAGATAAAGCCGAAACCCTTGGAAGTGTTGAACCACTTCACGGTGCCGGTATCGCGATTGCTCATGTCATAGCTGGTCGGCGCAGCGGCCGGTGACGACTTGTAGAAGCTGACGGCCAGGTGCAACAGCACGGCAACCAGCGCGATCGCCAGGCTGAACAACACGGCCGGCTGGCCAGCGATGACTGGCATCGGCGCGATCAGGGTCAGGGTTTGCAGGACGACAGTCAGCACCAGGAGGGCGCTGACCAGATTTTGCAGATGCTGGCGCGGGCCTTTGTTCCAGTAGGGGATCACTGGAGCGATGACCAGGTTCAGCAGGCCGAAAAAGGCCAGGTAAAGTGCATCGGGCTGTTGCAGGTAAGGAACGGCTTCGGCTTTCAGGCTGGGTATGAACGACAGCAGCAAGGCTGCTGCGCCCATTAGCAGGTGGACGATTTTCAACATTTTGATTGGCTCACGTTATGACGGCTCACAAGGAAGAGCTGAAGGCGCACGGTTCGCTTCAGGACAAAATAAGAGGCGGTGGACACGTACACGGATCAGCCTATGCGCAACACCCCGGAAAATGGGGGATGGCGACACACTGCCTATTTAACAGCAAAGCCTGCGGCTACTCAAATCAGCCCGGCCAGCGGCAGGGAAACGGTCGATTTGTCGCACTCTGCGTGCGGATTCATAGCTGCGAGCCTGCGCTTGCCTTGCTAAAGTGGGGCTGAACCTGCTGGATGAATTCAATCACTGTTAGGGGGTAAGCATGGCAATTGATATCGGTATCAGCGAAGAAGACCGCAAATCCATCGTCGAAGGGCTGTCGCGACTGCTGTCGGACACCTACGTGCTGTATCTGAAAACCCATAACTTCCACTGGAACGTCACTGGCCCGATGTTCCGCACGCTGCATCTGATGTTCGAAGAGCAGTACAACGAGTTGGCGCTGGCCGTCGATTCGATCGCCGAGCGTATCCGTGCGTTGGGCTTCCCGGCACCGGGTGCCTACGCGACGTACGCCCGTCTTTCTTCTATCAAGGAAGAAGTCGGTGTGCCGAGCGCCGAGGACATGATCAAGCAGTTGGTCGAGGGCCAGGAGGCGGTGACCCGCACAGCGCGGGGGATCTTCCCGCTGCTGGACAAGGTCAGCGACGAGCCGACCGCTGACCTGCTGACCCAGCGTATGCAGGTGCACGAGAAAACCGCATGGATGCTGCGCGCGCTGCTCGAGGAGTGATCCGGCCGCTGCGGACGGCTTGAGGTCGTCCGCACGCTGTCCAGACTCTTACCACTGTCGTTGGCTTATCCTACGAGGCTGGTCAACAAGTCGTATGGCGCGAACTTTGTCACTGGGTTTTTATGAAGGCGCAGGATGTTGCCTTATAAATCAGCAGTCATGGCAAAGGAGTGTCAACGCTATGGTGGAAGGAGACAGGCGAAGCGACAGGATGTCGGCTTCGCGGCACGTAATAAAGGTCGACCCGTTTGTCAGCGGGTTCGACATGAATCTGATCCGGCCGTTGTCGCGATCGATTCGTCTCAACGGTTTTGCGACCTGCCTGCGCCTCGAGCAGGTCTACTGGAATATCCTCGGCGGCATGGCCGAGGCCAATCACTGTTCGATCAGCACACTGCTGTCCCATGTCGACCGTGAGGTGCATCTGCGTCACGGCGGGGTGAAGAACTTCAGTGCGCTGGTACGGGTGGTTTGCGTCATGAACGGGATCAAAGACCTCGCACCCGCAGTTTCGCCCTGAAACGGCGGTTGCAACGAGGTTGCAGGCTGTGCAGTGTTACGGCTGCACAGCCTGCATTTAATCGATATAATCCCGCGCTTTCGCCGCAAAGCCCTGCGCGCGGCAACAATCTGATCGCCGAGACACCCCCATGCCAATGTACGATTACCAATGTGCTTCCTGTGGTCATCAGTTGGAAGCCATTCAGAAGATCAGCGACGCACCGTTGGTCGACTGCCCCGCCTGTCAGGCGCCCGAACTGAAGAAGCAGCTGTCCATGCCGGGTTTTCGCCTCAGCGGCAACGGTTGGTACGAGACCGATTTCAAGACCGGAGCCAAGAAGAATCTGGCCGGTGGCGACAAAGCTGACTAGGGTTCAAACCCTGAACGAACGACACGCGTGAGTGGCCGCCTTGCTTGAAAGCGACGGTTGCTCCACCGAATTTCGAATTACGAGAAGCGAACCACACCATGATGCGCAGCCACTATTGCGGCCAACTGAACGAAAGCCTGGAAGGCCAGGAAATTACCCTTTGCGGATGGGTTCACCGTCGCCGCGACCACGGCGGGGTGATTTTCCTCGATATCCGTGATCGTGACGGTCTGGCTCAGGTGGTGTTCGATCCGGATCGCGCCGAGAGCTTCGCCGCCGCCGATCGCGTGCGCAGCGAATACGTGGTGAAAATCACCGGCAAGGTGCGTCTGCGTCCGGCCGGTGCGACCAACGCCAACATGGCCTCGGGCATGATCGAAGTGCTGGGCTACGAACTCGAAGTGCTGAACGAGTCGGAAACCCCGCCGTTCCCGCTCAACGAGTTTTCCGATGTCGGCGAAGAAACCCGCCTGCGCTATCGCTTCCTCGACTTGCGTCGTCCGGAAATGGCCGAGAAGCTGCGTCTGCGTTCGCGCATGACCACCAGCATCCGTCGCTTCCTCGACGAGAACGGCTTCCTCGACGTCGAAACGCCGATCCTCACCCGTGCCACCCCTGAAGGTGCGCGTGACTATCTGGTGCCAAGCCGTACCCACGCCGGTTCGTTCTTCGCCCTGCCGCAATCGCCGCAGCTGTTCAAGCAACTGCTGATGGTCGCCGGCTTCGACCGTTACTACCAGATCGCCAAATGCTTCCGTGACGAAGACCTGCGTGCCGACCGTCAGCCGGAATTCACCCAGATCGACATCGAGACCAGCTTCCTCGATGAAAAAGAGATCATGGGCCTGACCGAGCAGATGATCCGCAACCTGTTCAAGGAAGTGCTGAATCTGGAATTCGGCGAATTCCCGCACATGACCTTCGAAGAAGCCATGCGCCGCTACGGTTCGGACAAGCCGGACCTGCGCATTCCGCTGGAACTGGTCGACGTTGCCGACCAGCTCAAGGAAGTTGAATTCAAGGTGTTCAGCGGCCCGGCCAACGATCCCAAGTGCCGCATCGCCGCACTGCGTGTTCCAGGCGGGGCGAGCATGCCGCGCAAGCAGATCGACGACTACACCAAGTTCGTCGGCATCTACGGTGCCAAGGGCCTGGCGTACATCAAGGTCAACGAGCGTGCTGCCGGTGTTGAAGGTCTGCAATCGCCGATCGTGAAGAACATTCCTGAAGACAAGCTCAACGTGATCCTCGATCGCGTTGGCGCAGTCGATGGCGACATCGTGTTCTTCGGTGCCGACAAGGCCAGGATCGTCAGCGAAGCCCTGGGCGCGCTGCGTATCAAGCTTGGTCACGACCTGAAGCTGCTGACCTGCGAGTGGGCGCCAATGTGGGTCGTCGACTTCCCGATGTTCGAAGAAAACGACGACGGCAGCTTCTCCGCGCTGCACCACCCGTTCACCGCACCGAAGTGCACCCCGCAGGAACTCGAAGCCAACCCGGCCGGTGCGCTGTCCCGCGCATACGACATGGTGTTGAACGGCACTGAGCTGGGCGGCGGTTCGATCCGTATCCACCGCAAGGAAATGCAGCAAGCGGTATTCCGTCTGCTGGGCATCAACGAAGCGGAACAGGAAGAGAAGTTCGGCTTCCTGCTCGACGCGCTGAAGTACGGTGCACCGCCGCACGGTGGCCTGGCTTTCGGTCTGGACCGTCTGGTGATGCTGATGACCGGCGCCCAGTCGATCCGTGAAGTGATCGCCTTCCCGAAAACCCAGAGTGCTGCCGACGTGATGACGCAGGCTCCGGGCGTGGTCGATGCCAAGGCGCTGCGCGAGCTGCACATTCGCCTGCGCGAAACGCCAAAGGCTGAGTAAGACGGGCCTGAAGGCGCATCTTCGGATGCGCCTTTTTTCTTTCTCAGGTCGAATTTTTCAATTGCCGGCCACTGCCTCGGCAGGGCGGGCAAGGTTTCAAAGAGCATTCGGAGCAAGTTATGGCAGGTCATTCCAAGTGGGCAAACATCAAGCACCGCAAAGAACGTCAGGATGCCAAGAGGGGCAAGATCTTCACCAAGTGGATCCGTGAACTGACCGTTGCGGCCCGTCAGGGTGGCGGTGATCCGGGTTCCAACCCGCGTCTGCGCCTGGCCCTGGACAAGGCGTTGAGCGCCAACATGAGCCGCGACATCATTGACCGCGCGGTCGCGCGCGGTGCCGGTGCCACTGAAGCGGACAACGTTGAAGAGCTGACCTACGAAGGTTACGGCCCGGGCGGCGTGGCGGTGATGGTCGAGTGCATGACCGATAACCGCAACCGTACCGCCGCAGCCGTGCGTCATGCGTTCAGCAAGTGTGGCGGCAACCTCGGCACCGACGGTTCGGTGGCGTATCTGTTCGAGCGCAAGGGCCAGATCAGCTTCGCTCCGGGCGTCGATGAAGACGCACTGACCGAAGCGGCGCTGGAAGCCGATGCCGATGACGTGGTTACCCACGAAGACGGATCGATCGACGTGTTCACCTCCTTCACCAGCTTCTATGCGGTGCGCAATGCGCTGGAAGCGGCCGGGTTCAAGGGCGACGACGCGGAAATCGTCATGCAGCCGACCACCAGCGCCGAACTGGATCTGGAAGGTGCGGAGAAGGTGCTCAAGCTGATCGACATGCTCGAGGATCTGGATGACGTGCAGAACGTCTATTCCAACGCGGATATCCCGGAAGACGTCGCTGCTCAGCTAGGCTGATTAGCGACTAGTCTTCCCTGTGGGAGCGAGCCTGCTCGCGAAAGCGGTGTGTCATTCAGCACCTGTATCTGCTGACATACCGCCTTCGCGAGCAAGCTCGCTCCCACATTTGCTATTGGATGTCAGGTAAATCGTTTTTTATGAATCTGCAGGCGTTATGACTCTAATTCTTGGTATCGACCCCGGTTCGCGCATCACCGGTTACGGGATCGTTCGCGATACCGGGCGGGGCGGCTGCATCTATGTGGCTTCGGGCTGCATTCGCACCGGGTCCGGCGAGCTGCATGAGCGTCTGCAAATCGTCTATCGCGGCGTGCGCGAAATCATCAAGACCTACGGCCCGGTGACCATGGGCATCGAAAAGGTGTTCATGGCGAAAAACGCCGACTCGGCGCTGAAGCTCGGCCAAGCGCGTGGCGCGGCGATTGTCGCCGGTGCAGAAGAGTGTCTGGAAATTGCCGAGTACACTGCCACGCAAGTCAAACAGGCCGTGGTTGGCACGGGTGCGGCCAATAAGGAGCAGGTGCAGATGATGGTCATGCACATGCTCAAGTTGACCAGCAAGCCGCAAATCGACGCCTCCGACGCCTTGGCGATCGCCATCTGCCATGCGCATACACGCTCGAGCCTGCTCCCCCACGGTCTGGGAACCGCACGCAGTCGTGGCGGGCGCCTGCGTCTCTGATAGCATCAGCATCAATTTTCCTGAAAGTGGCCTTGCGGTGCCTGTGTTGTCGGCACGGCAGTCACCTTCAATCGTCGCCAGCCCACGGCTGGCCAGCGCTCAAGGATTTCAAACGTGATTGGACGCTTGCGCGGCACCCTGGCTGAGAAACAGCCGCCGCACCTGATTCTCGATGTGAACGGCCTCGGCTATGAGGTGGAAGTGCCGATGACCACCCTGTATCGCCTGCCGTCGGTCGGCGAACCGCTGACCCTGCACACCCATTTGGTCGTACGCGAAGATGCGCAATTGCTCTATGGTTTTGCCGGCAAGCGCGAGCGAGACTTTTTCCGCGAGCTGATTCGTCTCAACGGGGTCGGGCCGAAACTGGCGCTGGCGTTGATGTCGAGCCTGGAAGTCGATGAGCTGGTGCGCTGCGTGCAGTCCCAGGATACTTCCGCGCTGACCAAGGTGCCGGGGGTTGGCAAAAAGACCGCCGAGCGTTTGCTGGTCGAACTCAAGGATCGCTTCAAGGCCTGGGAGACCTCGCCGGCGATGTTCGCACTGGTGCCGAATCAGCCGGACGGCCCGGCGCCGGTCAACAGCGCCGAGACCGATGCGGTCAGCGCGCTGATCTCGCTGGGCTACAAGCCGCAGGAAGCGAGCAAGGCGATTTCCGCGATCAAAGACAAGAACCTGAGCAGCGAAGACCTGATCCGCCGCGCTCTGAAGGGAATGATTTAAGTGATTGAAGCTGATCGTCTGATCGCCGCCGCGCACAGCCCGCGCGAGCGCGAAGAAGTCCAGGACCGAGCGATTCGCCCGGTCAGTCTGGCCGACTACATTGGCCAGCCGACCGTGCGCGAGCAGATGGAACTATTCATCCAGGCCGCCCGTGGCCGTAGCGAATCCCTCGATCACACTTTGATCTTCGGCCCGCCGGGGCTGGGCAAAACCACGCTGGCCAACATCATTGCCCAGGAAATGGGCGTGTCGATCAAGAGCACTTCGGGCCCGGTGCTCGAGCGTCCCGGTGATCTGGCCGCATTGCTGACCAATCTCGAACCGCACGATGTGTTGTTCATCGACGAAATCCATCGTCTGTCGCCGATCGTTGAAGAAGTGCTGTACCCGGCGATGGAAGATTTCCAGCTCGACATCATGATCGGCGAAGGCCCTGCGGCGCGCTCGATCAAGCTCGATCTGCCGCCGTTCACTCTGGTCGGTGCTACCACTCGCGCCGGCATGCTGACCAATCCGCTGCGTGATCGCTTCGGTATTGTCCAGCGCCTGGAGTTCTACAGCACCGCGGACCTGGCAACCATCGTCAGTCGCTCGGCGGCGATTCTCGGTCTGCCGCTGGATCCGGAAGGTTCATTCGAGATAGCCCGTCGTGCTCGTGGCACGCCGCGTATCGCCAACCGTCTGCTGCGTCGAGTCAGGGACTTCGCCGAAGTTCGCGCCAAGGGCCACATCACCAAAGCGGTGGCGGATCTCGCGCTCAATCTGCTGGATGTCGACGAACACGGTTTCGATCACCAGGACCGGCGGCTGCTGCTGACCATGATCGAGAAGTTCGACGGTGGCCCCGTCGGTATCGACAGTCTGGCGGCGGCGATCAGTGAAGAACGCCACACCATTGAAGACGTGCTCGAACCGTATCTGATCCAGCAGGGCTACATCATGCGCACGCCACGGGGCAGGGTGGTGACGCGTCATGCCTATCTGCATTTCGGTTTGAACGTTCCGTCACGCATGGGAGAGATGCCCGTGGCAGACGAGTTTCTCGACGCCGTCGACGATTGATACACATTTGTTGGTGATTTATTCAGGGTTTGTACTGTCAGACGACGGTACTTTTGCGTTAAAGCTTTGAAACCACGAAAAACAGTTGTCTGGCCGGATTGGCAACCTGAGGAGTAAGCACTAGAGTATGCGCGCGCAAAACGGGCTTGAGCCGTTCGCACATCGTTGTCGCGTTTATTACGAGGACACCGATGCGGGCGGCATCGTGTATTACGTTAATTACCTCAAGTTTATGGAACGGGCTCGAACCGAACGGCTACGGGAACTGGGCTTTGCTCAATCGCAGCTTGCCGGAGAGGACCTGTTGTTCGTCGTGCATTCCAGCGAAGCGCGCTACCACGCGCCGGCGCGACTGGATGACGAACTGCTGGTAAGCGCTGATGTAATCGAATTGAACCGTGCCAGCCTGCGCTTCCGACAGCAGGTCAGGCGGGCCACGGATAATGTGCTGCTCTGCGAAGGGCAGTTTTTGGTGGCCTGCGTGCGCACCGACAGTTTGAAACCCCGGGCCCTTCCCGAAGACCTGCGTGCGGCCTTCGCCGACGCGGTCGGCCCGGGTACACACTCAAAGCAGGAGATAAAGCGTGGAAGCTAACGTCGTCGACCATTCCTCCATGTGGAGCCTGGTCAGCAATGCCAGCATCGTGGTGCAGTTGGTAATGTTGACCCTGGTGGCCGCATCGGTGACCTCATGGATCATGATCTTTCAGCGCAGCAATTTGCTGCGTGCCGGTCGACGCGCCCTGGAGAGCTTCGAAGAGCGCTTCTGGTCGGGTATCGACCTGTCGAAACTGTACCGTCAGGCCGGCAGCAACCCTGATCCGGATTCGGGCGTGGAGCAGATCTTCCGTGCCGGCTTCAAGGAATTCTCCCGTCTGCGTCAGCAGCCAGGTGTCGATCCTGAAGCCGTGATGGAAGGTGTCGCCCGTGCGATGCGCGTGGCCATCTCGCGCGAAGAAGAGAAACTCGAGCAGAGCCTGCCGTTCCTCGCCACCGTCGGTTCGGTCAGCCCGTACATCGGTCTGTTCGGCACCGTGTGGGGGATCATGAACTCCTTCCGCGGCCTGGCCAGCGCCCAGCAGGCGACCCTGGCCACCGTTGCCCCGGGTATCGCCGAAGCCCTGATCGCCACCGCGATCGGCCTGTTCGCTGCGATCCCGGCGGTCATCGCTTACAACCGTTTTGCTGCGCGCAGCGAAACCTTGCTGGGCCGCTACTACACCTTCGCCGATGAATTCCAGGCGATCCTGCACCGCAAAGTGCACACCAGCGAAGAATAAGCAGGTATTTCCCGATGGCTTTAATCGCTCGAGCCCGCAAAAAGCGCAAGCCGGTCGCCGAGATGAACGTGGTGCCCTACATCGACGTGATGTTGGTGCTGCTGGTCATCTTCATGGTGACCGCGCCGATGCTCAATCAGGGCGTGAAAGTTGATCTGCCCAAGGTTTCCAGCGAAGCCTTGCCGCAGGACAACAACACCCAGGTCCTGACCATTTCGATCAAGGCTGACAAGACCTACTACTGGAACCTTGGCAGCGAAGTCGACACCGAGAAGCAACAGGACAGGGCCATGACCCTGCCGCAAATGACCGACGCGGTGACCAAGATCATTCGCGCCGGCACCGAGGGCGGCAAACGCACCCAGGTGTTCATTCGTGGCGACAAGACTGTCGACTACGGCGCCGTCATGGGTGCCATGGGCGGGTTGCAGAAAGCCGGGGTCGGTAACGTTGGTCTGATTACCGAGGCCCCCTGATGCAGCAACAGCGAGAGCCGTCCGCCTCGGAAAGCTACTTCTGGCCTAGTGTTCTGGCAATTGTCCTGCACGTGCTGGTATTCGGCATGCTGTTCGTCAGTTTTGCCTTCACGCCCGAACTGCCGCCGGCCAAGCCGATCGTCCAGGCGACTCTGTACCAACTGAAATCGAAAAGTCAGGCAACCACCCAGACCAATCAGAAGATTGCGGGTGAGGCGAAGAAATCCGCCGCGCGCCAGACCGAAGTCGAGCAGATGGAACAGAAAAAGATCGAGCAGGAAGCGGTGAAGGCGGCGGAACAAAAGAAAGAGGAAGCGGCTCAAAAGGCCGAAGAAGCCAAGAAGGCCGACGAGGCGAAAAAAGCCGACGAAGCAAAAAAGGCTGATGAAGCCAAAAAAGCCGACGACGCGAAGAAAGCCGAAGCGAAAAAGGCCGAAGAGAAACAATTGGCTGATATAGCCAAGAAGAAGGCCGAAGACGAAGCGAAGAAGGCTGCTGAGGAAGAGGCGAAGAAAGCCGCTGCCGAAGAAGCCAAGAAAAAGATCGTCGAAGACGCGAAAAAGAAAGCCGCCGAAGACGCCAAGAAAAAAGCTGAAGCTGAAGAGGCGAAGAAGAAAGTCGCCGAAGACGCGAAGAAGAAAGCTGCTGCCGATGCTGCGAAGAAAAAAGCGCAGGAAGCGGCACGCAAATCCGCCGAAGACAAAAAGGCCCAGGCCTTGGCAGATTTGCTTTCCGACACGCCACAGCGCCAGCAGGCCCTGGCAGATGAGCAGGGTGACGAGGTTGCCGGCAGTTTCGATGACCTGATTCGCGCTCGCGCAGCAGAAGGCTGGGCTCGTCCACCTTCGGCGCGCAAAGGCATGACGGTCGTGCTGCAAATCGGCATGTTGCCGGATGGTACGGTGACTTCGGTCAGCGTGGCCAAATCCAGCGGCGACGGTCCGTTCGATGCTTCGGCAGTTGCGGCAGTGAAGAATATTGGACGTTTGACAGAAATGCAGGGAATGAAGCCGAGCGATTTCGCTCCGTATCGTTCATTCAAGATGACATTCACACCTGAGGATCTAGCCTTGTGAGAAACCTTCTTCGAGGAATGCTGGTCGTGATCTGCTGCATGGCAGGGATCGCGGCGGCAGATGAAAAGAACATTCTGGTCACCAGCGGCAGCGATCGGGCTACTCCGATCGCCGTCGTACCGTTCGGCATGCAGGGCGGCGCCGTGCTGCCAGACGACATGGCTGAAATCATTGGCAACGACTTGCGCAACTCGGGCTATTACTCGCCGATTCCAAAAGCCAACATGATCAGCCAGCCAAGCCAGCCGAGCGAAATCATCTTCCGTGACTGGAAGGCGGTGGGTGCTCAATACATGATGGTCGGCAGCATCGCTCCGGCGGGCGGTCGCCTGCAGGTGCAGTGGGCACTGTTCAACGTCGCCACCGAGCAGAAAGTGGCTGACGGCAGTGTTTCCGGCACGACCGATCAGATTCGTGACATGGCGCACTTCATTTCCGACCAGTCTTTCCAGAAGCTGACCGGTATCGAGGGTGCTTTCTCGACGCGTCTGCTGTACGTAACGGCCGAGCGTTTCTCCGAGAAGAACACGCGCTACACCCTGCAACGTTCCGACTATGACGGCGCCCGCGCAGTGACTCTGCTGCAATCGCGTGAGCCGATCCTGTCGCCGCGTTTTGCACCGGATGGCAAGCGTATCGCCTACGTGTCGTTCGAGCAGAAGCGTCCGCGCATCTTCATGCAGAACATCGACACCGGTCGCCGTGAGCAGATCACCAATTTCGAAGGCCTCAACGGCGCGCCAGCCTGGTCGCCGGATGGCAATCGCCTGGCATTCGTGCTGTCGAAAGACGGCAACCCGGACATCTACGTGATGAACCTCGGTTCGCGTCAGATCAGCCGTGTAACCAACGGCCAGGGGATCAATACCGAACCGTTCTGGGGCAAGGATGGCTCGACCATCTACTTCACCTCCGACCGTGGCGGCAAGCCGCAAATCTATAAAACCAGCGTTGGTGGCGGTGGTGCCGAGCGTGTGACGTTCGTTGGCAACTACAACGCCAACCCGAAACTGTCGGCTGATGAAAAGACTTTGGTGATGATTCATCGTCAGGATGGCTTCACCAATTTCAAGGTGGCAGCTCAGGATCTGCAGCGGGGTAGTGTAAAGATCCTCACTGATAGCACTCTGGACGAGTCACCTACTGTTGCGCCCAACGGCACCATGGTAATCTACGCCACCCGCCAACAGGGCCGGGGAGTCTTGATGCTCGTGTCCATCAATGGACGCGTGAGGCTCCCGCTTCCTACCGCTCAAGGCGAAGTCAGAGAACCGTCCTGGTCCCCTTACCTGAAGTGAGCGGGCGCTACACGTTTTACTTAACACACTGGGGTTCATTAGGAGTTTCACGATGGAAATGCTGAAGTTTGGTAAATTTGCTGCGCTGGCTCTGGCCATGGCTGTAGCTGTAGGTTGCTCGTCCAAAGGCGGCGACAACGCCGGTGAAGGCGCTGTTGATCCAAACGCTGGTTACGGCGCAAACACTGGTGCCGTTGACGGTTCCCTGAGCGAAGAAGCTGCTCTGCGCGCAATCACCACCTTCTACTTCGAATACGACAGCTCGGACCTGAAGCCAGAAGCCATGCGCGCTCTGGACGTTCACGCCAAAGACCTGAAAGCAAACGGCGCTCGCGTTGTTCTGGAAGGCAACACCGACGAACGTGGTACTCGTGAGTACAACATGGCACTGGGCGAGCGTCGTGCGAAAGCCGTTCAGCGCTACCTGGTACTGCAAGGTGTTTCCCCAGCTCAGCTGGAACTGGTTTCCTACGGCGAAGAGCGTCCAGTTGCTACCGGCAACGACGAGCAGTCCTGGGCCCAGAACCGTCGCGTCGAACTGCGTAAGTAATTCGATATGCGAACGTGCCGTCGTGCTGTAACTGTTCTGGCTCTCAGCCTTGCGCCGCTTGCGGCGTGGGCTGCGGTTCCTGTGGTCGATGACAACTCCGGTTATAACAATAGCGGGAGCAGTTATCCGCCTGCGGGTTACGGTACGAACGGCGCCTATGCCGGGGGAGCGGCTTCGGCCCCTGCCTCGGCACAAGGCATGCTGTTCAACCAATTGCAACAGATGCAGGATCAGATCTCGCGCCAACAGGGCGTGATCGAAGAACTGCAGAATCAGGTTGCGCGCATGAAGCAGGAATCCCTGGAGCGATACCAGGATCTTGATCGGCGCATAGGATCCGGCGTTGCACCAGCCGCGACTCCCGAGAATTCTTCTGCCGGTGGCGATGCAAGTGCTGCCGCCGGTGCTGCTGCAGGCGCGGGTGCTGCTGCGGCAGCCCAAGGCCCTGCTGCGGGTAGCGAACCGGCTGATCCGGCCAAGGAAAAGCTGTATTACGATGCCGCTTTCGACCTGATCAAAGCCAAGGATTTCGACAAGGCCAGCCAGGCCTTCGCCGCTTTCCTGCGCAAATACCCGAACAGCCAGTACGCGGGCAACGCCCAGTACTGGTTGGGCGAAGTGAACCTGGCCAAGGGTGATCTGCAAGGTGCAGGTCAGGCCTTTGCCAAGGTTTCGCAGCTGTATCCCAAGCACAATAAAGTGCCGGACTCGCTGTACAAACTGGCTGACGTAGAGCGCCGCCTCGGTCACACCGACAAGGTCAAAGGCATTCTGCAGCAGGTGGTGTCCCAATATCCGGGCACGTCCGCCGCGCAGCTGGCTCAGCGTGATCTGCAGCGCATGTAAGCCTGTTTATCCGTGTTTTGAAGAAACCCGCGCTTGTCGCGGGTTTTTTCGTTAGAATTCACGCCCTTTTTCTGAAACACGCTTCTTGCGGTCTACGCGTTGGCGGGATTGCCTGAAGTGCCTGACGGAGGCGGACAGCCTGTTTAGCTGTTACGCCCGTGGCGACTATGCAAGACACATTGAGAATCACCGAAGTTTTCTACTCGTTGCAGGGGGAAACTCGGACTGCCGGGCTGCCCACGGTTTTCGTGCGCCTGACCGGTTGCCCGTTGCGTTGCCAGTACTGCGACAGCGCTTATGCGTTCAGCGGCGGCACCGTCCGCACCCTCGACGACATCCTTGAGCAAGTGGCCGGATATCGTCCGCGCTACGTCTGTGTCACCGGCGGTGAGCCGTTGGCCCAGCCGAATGTCATTCCTTTGCTTGAACGCTTATGTGATGCCGGTTACGAGGTGTCGCTGGAAACCAGCGGCGCCCTTGACGTATCCGCTGTCGATCCGCGTGTCAGTCGCGTCGTCGATCTGAAAACGCCGGGCTCGAAAGAAGCCCATCGCAACCGTTACGAGAACATCGAGCTGCTGACCCGCAACGATCAGGTGAAGTTTGTCATCTGCTCGCGTGAGGACTATGACTGGGCGGTATCGAAACTGATCCAGTACGGTCTCGACCAGCGAGCTGGCGAAGTGCTGTTTTCCCCAAGTCACCACGACCTCAATGCCCGTGAACTGGCAGACTGGGTAGTGGCGGATAACCTGCCGGTACGCCTGCAATTGCAGCTGCATAAATATCTTTGGAACGACGAGCCGGGGCGCTGAGATGACTGAACAAATGAATACCACCGAAAAACGTGCAGTCATTCTGCTGTCCGGCGGCCTCGACTCGGCCACCGTCGTGGCGATGGCTCGCGCAGAAGGCTACGCCTGTTACACCATGAGCTTCGATTACGGCCAGCGATCGCATGCCGAATTGCACGCCGCCGCCCGCGTCGCTCGCGATCTGGGTGTGGTCGAGCACAAGGTCATTGGCCTGAACCTCAACGGCATGGGCGGCTCGGCGCTGACCGATACCAGCATCGACATTCCGGAGGAGCTGGGCGAAGGCATTCCGGTGACTTATGTGCCGGCGCGCAACACCGTGTTCCTGTCGCTGGCATTGGGTTGGGCCGAAGTGCTCGGCGCCCGCGACATCTTTATCGGCGTCAACGCGGTGGATTATTCCGGCTACCCCGATTGCCGTCCCGAGTTCATCGAGTCGTTCGAGCGCATGGCCAATCTGGCGACCAAGGCTGGCGTGGAAGGTAACGGCTTCCGCATTCAGGCACCGTTGCAGAACCTGAGCAAGGCGCAGATCGTCCAGGCTGGCGTGAAGCTCGGCGTGGATTATGGGCTCACCGTTTCCTGCTATCAGGCCGACGATGACGGCCGCGCCTGCGGCAAATGCGACAGCTGCCGCCTGCGTGCAGACGGCTTCGCGGCAGCTGGTGTGGCGGATCCAACACCTTATTTTTGATTATTTTCAAAAAAGGTGTTGAATAGTCCTTAAAAATCAGTATTATACGCGCCACCACACAGCGGGTCGTTAGCTCAGTTGGTAGAGCAGTTGGCTTTTAACCAATTGGTCGTAGGTTCGAATCCCACACGACCCACCATATTTGGCGGTTTAGAAAATCCGGAAGGCCCACGAAAGTGAGGATTTCCGGGTTTTTTTTTGCCCGCGATTCGGCTGCTCTGCGTTGCAGCGCCGCCCGGCCTGACACAGGTCAGAATCATCTTTTGTATCAACGGGATATTCTGTAGCCTTGCGCAGCTTCAACGCTGTCCGTGCCTGATGATCCTCACTTTCCCGGCGGTACCCTCTAGCGGTCCGGAGCCGGGTGTATACTCGACTTTCGCGCGAATGCGCCTGCAGGTCTTGCGAACATGACGCAGATTTCCGAACGCCTTCTGGTTCAAGCCCACCTCGACGCCAAGCAGCCCAAACCGCTGACGGCAGAGGAGGAGGCCTACTACCGTTCCGCCATCGCCGCCGAGCTCAAGGCTCAGGACGCGGTGCTCGTGGCTCACTTCTATTGCGATCCGGTGATTCAGGCCCTGGCCGAAGAAACCGGTGGCTGTGTTTCCGATTCCCTGGAAATGGCCCGCTTCGGCAACGCCCATCCTGCCAAGACAGTAGTGGTCGCCGGCGTGAAGTTCATGGGGGAGACGGCAAAAATTCTCAACCCGGAAAAACGCGTGCTGATGCCGACCCTTGAGGCGACCTGCTCGCTGGACCTGGGTTGCCCGGTCGACGAGTTCTCGGCGTTCTGCGATCAGCATCCGGAGCGCACCGTGGTGGTTTACGCCAACACCTCCGCCGCGGTGAAGGCTCGGGCTGACTGGGTGGTGACGTCGAGCTGCGCACTGGAAATCGTCGAAAGCCTGATGGACAACGGCGAGACGATCATCTGGGGCCCGGACAAGCACCTGGGCACTTACATTCAGCGCAAGACCGGCGCCGACATGCTGCTTTGGGACGGTGCCTGCATCGTTCACGAAGAGTTCAAGTCCAAGCAGCTCGAGGACATGAAGGCGCTGTATCCGGACGCGGCGATTCTGGTTCACCCGGAGTCGCCGACATCGGTGATCGAGCTGGCGGACGCCGTCGGTTCCACCAGTCAGTTGATCGCAGCCGCACAGAGCCTGCCGAACAAGACCCTGATCGTCGCCACCGATCGTGGCATCTTCTACAAGATGCAGCAGCTTTGCCCGGACAAGGTCTTCATCGAGGCGCCTACTGCCGGTAACGGCGCGGCGTGCCGCAGCTGCGCACATTGCCCGTGGATGGCCATGAATACCCTTGAGCGAACACTCAAGAGCTTGAAGGAAGGCACGAACGAGATCTTTGTCGATCCGGCGCTGATTCCCCAAGCGATCCGCCCTTTGAAGCGCATGCTCGACTTCACCCAGGCAGCGCGGATGAAATTGGCCGGTAACGCATAAGGTTCACAAACAACACAAAACCTGTGGGAGCGAGCCTGCTCGCGAAAGCTGTGTGTCAGTCGACTAAAACATTGACTGATACAGCGCTTTCGCGAGCAGGCTCGCTCCCACAGCGGTATTCGGTGTCAGGCGGTTATTTGCTCTTTTTCGGAATCCGCACCACGCGGGTATCCGAATAAATGTCATGCCAGGTGCGCTTCTGCTTGTCGAACAGCGACCAGAAGAAACCCAGCCCGATACACAACCACGACGCGATCGACACCATAAAGCGCAACAGCGCCTGCCACAGGCTGATCGCTGTGCCGTTGGCGTTCTGCACGCGAATGCCCCACACCTGCATACCGAGTGTCTGCCCGCCATGGGTCCAGAACTTGGCGAAGAAGCCGAACAATACCAACAGCAGTACCGTGGAATAAAGCGGATCGCCGTCGAGCTGGCCGGCATCGGTCATCGCCCGCAGGCGTTCTTCGCCAATGATCGCGGCCTGGATCAACTTGTAAATGAAACCGGTGACGATCAGCAGGGCGGTGCACAGCAGGAAGTCATAGAACATCGCAGCCAGACGACGACCAAGAGCAACGGGAGGAAAGTCCCCTTGCGGCGTGAGCAGGTGTTTCGACATGGCAGCCTCGGGATGCGGATGGAAGCGCCATTTTACGGATTGGCGCGCACAAAAAAGCCCCTGATATCAATATCAGGGGCTTTTTCGTATCAGCAGATCAAGCTTCTGCTTGTACTTCGTCAGCCTGCATGCCTTTCTGGCCTTGCACAGCAACGAAAGTCACTTTCTGGCCTTCTTTCAGGCTTTTGAAGCCGTTGCCCTGAATGGCGCGGAAATGTACGAACAGATCCGGACCGCTTTCTGGAGTGATAAAACCAAAACCTTTCTCGTCGTTAAACCACTTGACGGTACCGCTCTGACGTGTGGACATTTCTTATTTCCTTTGACGCATAAATTGATGACAGCCCCTTTCACATGAAAGAGTACTGGAGCTGGTTGCAAGGAGTAAGAAGACGTCGAGCGGGATGTAGCTAACTTGTAGGCTACTGCCCAGGTCACGATTCCAAGCTGACCCATGCAAACACAGTGGACAAACTCTACGCCAACTACGGGAGAAAAAACAAGCCCCGCGAAGGCCCCGGTTTTACTGCCTTTGATGGCAGTTCATCAGTTCACTAGTACAGTCTTAGACGATTGTCTGGTTCTATTTTTTGCAAACGTTATAAGCAACGTTCATATTCGAAACGGATGTAAAAAAACGCACTGTTTTATGGCGATTGCGTTACACATTAGTGCACGTATAACGCAAGCGCGTTACTTATAGAAACAGTCGATCAACCGCGATAGTAGCGTTGTGGAACAAATGGCATTTTGCTTACAAGCATCTGCACCTTTTTCCCACGGACAATGGCCCACACGGGCGTATCCAGCGCACCATAAGCGCTGTCGAGGTAGCCCATCGCCAACGGCCCGGCCAAGGTCGGACCGAAGCCGCCGCTGCAGACGCTGCCGATAATCTCGCCTGCCTCGTTGACGATTTCTGCGCCTTCACGCACCGGGGTGCGTTCCTGTGGCAGCAGGCCGACGCGTTTGCGGGCGACACCGTTTTGTTGCTGGGCGAAAATCTGATCCGCACCCGGGAAACCGCCGGCCCGTGCGCCATCGGCGCGGCGTGGCCTGGAGATGGCCCAGAGCAGGCTCGCTTCGATCGGCGTCGTTTCGGTGTTCATGTCGTGGCCGTACAGGCACAGGCCGGCTTCCAGGCGCAGCGAATCGCGGGCGCCGAGGCCGATAGCCTGGACCTCTGGCTCGGCGAGCAGGGCGCGAGCGAGTTTTTCCGCTTCAGCGGCCGGTACCGAGATTTCGAAACCGTCTTCACCGGTGTAGCCCGAACGGCTGACAAAGCAATCCACACCCAGCAATGACACACGCTTGAACTGCATGAAAGTCATCGTCGCCACGTCCGGCGCAAGACGCGCCAGCACGGTTACGGCTGCCGGACCTTGCAAAGCGAGCAGGGCGCGCTCTTCGAACAGCGCCGTAATGGTGCACTGATCGCCGATGTGTTTTTGCAAATGCGCGAGATCCTGATCCTTGCACGCGGCGTTGACCACCAGGAACAACTCGTCATTGCCAAGATTGGCGACCATCAGGTCGTCGAGGATGCCGCCGCTTTCGTTGGTGAACATCGCATAACGCTGCATGCCCACTGGCAGGTCGATGATGTCCACCGGGACCAGAGTTTCCAGGGCTTTGGCGGCGCTGGCACCGGTCAGGCGAATCTGGCCCATGTGCGAGACGTCGAACAACCCGGCCTGTTCGCGGGTGTGCTGATGTTCTTTCATCACGCCGAGCGGGTATTGCACGGGCATGTCATAGCCGGCGAACGGCACCATGCGCGCGCCAAGTTCGAGGTGCAGCGCGTGCAGCGGGGTTTTCGACAGTTGTTCGGTGGACATGCGTGGCTCCTTGAAAATTTGAGTTTGGGGGTAAGCGGAAAGATCAAGATCAAAAGCCCCTCACCCCAGCCCTCTCCCGGAGGGAGAGGGGGCTAATTACGTTTCTCTCCCTGGGGGAGAGGTGGTCAATTTTCGTTTGGCTTGGTTCGTGATCAGCATTCGATAATGTTGACCGCCAGGCCGCCGCGGGCGGTTTCCTTGTATTTGCTTTTCATGTCGGCGCCGGTCTGGCGCATGGTGCGGATGACTTTGTCGAGGGAGACGAAATGCTGGCCGTCGCCACGCATGGCCATGCGCACGGCGTTGATGGCTTTCACCGAGCCCATCGCGTTGCGCTCGATGCACGGCACCTGCACCAGGCCGCCGATCGGGTCGCAAGTCAGGCCGAGGTTGTGTTCCATACCGATTTCCGCGGCGTTCTCGACTTGCTGCACGCTGCCGCCGAGCACTTCGCACAGGGCGCCGGCCGCCATCGAACAGGCCACACCGACTTCACCCTGACAGCCAACTTCGGCGCCGGAGATCGAAGCGTTTTCCTTGTAAAGAATGCCGATCGCGGCAGCGGTCAGCAGAAAGCGTACGACGCCGTCGTCATTCGCCCCGGGGATAAACCGTATGTAGTAATGCAGCACCGCCGGAATGATCCCGGCCGCGCCATTGGTTGGCGCAGTGACCACGCGCCCACCGTTGGCGTTTTCTTCGTTGACCGCCAGTGCGTAGAGGTTGACCCAATCAAGCACCGACAGCGGATCACGCAGGGCCGATTCCGGGTTCTTGCACAGTTGCCGATGCAACGCTGCGGCCCGGCGCTTGACCTTCAAACCACCCGGCAGAATCCCCTCGTTTCGGCAGCCGGCAGCAACGCAGTCCTGCATCACCTGCCAGATTTTCAGCAGGCCGGCACGGGTTTCCGCTTCCGGGCGCCAGGCGCTTTCATTGGTCAGCATCACCTGGCTGATCGATAGCCCGTAGGTGGCGCAATGGCCAAGCAAGTCCTTGGCGCTTTTGAACGGGAAAGTCAGCGGCGTCGCATCTTCGACGATGCGGTCAGCGCCAGCGGCATCTTCATCGACGACAAAACCACCGCCGACCGAATAGTACTCGCGGCTGCGAATCTGAATTCCGGCCGCATCGAAGGCGCGAAAGATCATGCCGTTGGGGTGGTAGGCCAACGGTTTGCGGATCATTGCCAGATGTTCTTTCTCGTTGAACGCAATGCTGTGCTCGCCGAGCAGATTCAGCCGGCCGTTGCCGCGAATCTCCTGCAAGCGCGCGGCAACGGTTTCGGTGTCGACCGTGTCCGGGTGCTCGCCTTCAAGGCCGAGCAACACGGCTTTGTCGCTGCCGTGACCTTTGCCGGTAGCGCCCAGCGAACCGTACAGCTCGACGCGCACGCTGGCGGTGCTGGTTAAAAGGTTTTCACGGCGCAGACCCTCGGCGAAACGCGCAGCGGCGCGCATCGGGCCGACGGTATGGGAACTGGAGGGACCGATGCCAATCTTGAACAGGTCGAACACGCTTAACGACATGGGGGGCTCCTGCGGAGCAGTTGTGAGCTTCAAGCTGCAAGCTGCAAGTAAAAGCGGATCGGGTTTTCCTTGCAGCTGGTATTCGCGCCGCGATACATGCAGCAAGACGCAAGCCGCAAGTAAAAAGCCGATCCGCCTTTAACTTGCAGCTTGCAGCTAGAAACTTGCAGCTGCCGCTCTTAAGCGTAGCTTTCGATCGACGGGCAGGCGCATACCAGGTTGCGATCGCCGAAGACGTTGTCGACCCGGCCGACCGGCGGCCAGTATTTGCCTTCGATCAGCGACGCGACCGGGTAAACCGCTTGCTCGCGGCTGTACGGATGGGTCCATTCGCCGACCAGTTCCGCTGCGGTGTGCGGGGCGTTTTTCAGTGGGTTGTCTTCCTTGTCCAGGGTGCCGTTTTCCACTGCGCGGATTTCTTCGCGGATGCGGATCATCGCGTCACAGAAACGGTCCAGCTCTTCCTTGGATTCGCTTTCGGTCGGCTCGATCATCAGCGTGCCGGCGACCGGGAACGACATGGTCGGGGCGTGGAAGCCGAAGTCGATCAGGCGCTTGGCGACGTCATCGACGCTGATGCCGCTGCTGTCTTTCAACGGACGCAGATCGAGGATGCACTCGTGTGCGACCAGGCCGTTGCTGCCCGAGTACAGCACTGGATAGTGCTCTTCAAGACGACGGGCGATGTAGTTGGCGTTGAGGATCGCCAGTTGCGAAGCGCGCTTCAGCCCGGCGCCACCCATCATGCGGATGTACATCCAGGTGATCGGCAGAATGCTTGCGCTGCCGAACGGCGCCGCGCAGACCGCACCTTCCTTGCGTGCCATCTGGCCGTGGCCCGGCAGGAACGGGGTCAGATGCGATTTGACGCCGATCGGGCCGACGCCCGGGCCGCCACCGCCGTGCGGGATGCAGAAGGTTTTGTGCAGGTTCAGGTGGGAGACGTCGCCGCCGAACTTGCCCGGGGCGCAGAGGCCGACCATGGCGTTCATGTTGGCGCCGTCGATATACACCTGGCCGCCGTTGTCGTGAATGATCGCGCAGATTTCGCGGATGCCTTCTTCGAACACGCCGTGGGTCGACGGGTAGGTGATCATCAGCGCGGCGAGGTGCTCGCGGTGCTCAATGGCTTTGGCACGCAGGTCTTCGATGTCGACGTTGCCGCGCGCATCGCACGCGGTAACGACCACGCGCATGCCGGCCATTTGTGCGGTGGCCGGGTTGGTGCCGTGGGCCGACGACGGGATCAGGCAGATGTCGCGGCGCTCATCGCCACGGCTCTGGTGATAGGCGCGGATCGCCAACAGGCCAGCGTATTCACCTTGCGAACCGGCGTTCGGTTGCAGCGAGATCGAGTCGTAACCGGTGGCGGCGCAGAGCATCGCTTCCAGCTCGTCAGTCAGTTGCTGATAACCGGCGCTTTGTGCGGCCGGGGCGAACGGGTGCAGCGCACCGAACTCGGCCCAGGTCACCGGGATCATTTCGCTGGCAGCGTTGAGTTTCATGGTGCACGAGCCCAGCGGGATCATCGTGCGATCCAGTGCCAGGTCCTTGTCGGCCAGTTTGCGCAGGTAGCGCATCAGCTCGGTTTCCGAGTGATAACGGTTGAATACCGGGTGGCTGAGGATCGGCGACTGACGCACCAGCGCAGCAGGGATGCTGCTCTGTACCGAAGCAGCCAGCGCAGCGAAGTCCGGCAGGGTCTTGCCGTCGGCGAACAGGCCCCACAGGGTTTCGATATCCGCCTGGGTGGTGGTTTCGTCGACCGACAGGCCCAGACGTTCGGCGTCGATCACACGCAGGTTGATCTGCGCAGCGTGCGCCTTGTCGTGCAGTGCGGCGGTGTGTGCGCCGGTGGCGACGGTCAGGGTGTCGAAGAAACTGGTTTGTTCGACTTGAGCGCCGAGAGCGGTCAGGCCTTTGGCCAGGATCGCGGTCAGATGATGCACGCGGTTGGCGATCTGGGTCAGTCCTTTCGGACCGTGATAAACGGCATACATGCTGGCGATGTTGGCCAGCAGGACCTGGGCGGTGCAGATGTTCGACGTGGCCTTTTCGCGACGGATGTGTTGCTCGCGGGTCTGCATCGCCAGACGCAGGGCCGGCTTGCCGAAGCGGTCAACCGAGACACCGACCAGACGGCCCGGCATATCGCGTTTGAACGCATCCTTGGTGGAGAAGTAAGCGGCGTGCGGGCCACCGAAGCCCAGCGGCACGCCGAAGCGTTGCGCCGAACCGATCGCCACGTCAGCACCGAACTCGCCCGGTGCGGTGAGCAGGGTCAGTGCCAGCAGATCAGCGGCCACGGCCACCAGCGCGTTGGCGGCGTGGAAGCGTTCGGTCAGTTCGCGGTAGTCGAACAGGTCACCGTTGCTCGCCGGGTATTGCAGCAGTGCGCCGAAAAATGGCGTCACGTCGGTCAGCTCGCGCTCATCGCCGACAACGACATCGATGCCCAGAGGCTCGGCACGGGTGCGCAGCACGTCGAGGGTTTGCGGGTGGCTATGGATCGAGGCGAAGAATTGGTGGCTGCCCTTGTTCTTGCTCAGGCGCTTGCAGAAGGTCATGGCTTCGGCAGCGGCGGTGGCTTCGTCGAGCAAGGATGCGTTGGCGATCGGCAGGCCGGTGAGGTCGCTGATCAGGGTCTGGAAGTTCAGCAGCGCTTCGAGACGGCCCTGAGAAATTTCTGGCTGGTAGGGTGTGTAAGCGGTGTACCAGGCCGGGTTTTCCAGCAGGTTGCGCAGGATCGGCGACGGCGTGTGGCAGTTGTAGTAGCCCTGGCCGATGTAGGTTTTGAACAGCTGGTTTTTGCCCGCGATCGACTTGATCATCGCCAGCGCGTCGGCTTCGCTGAGGCCGTCGTCCATGCCGAGCACGCTGGTGCCCTTGATGCTTTCCGGAATGACGCTGGCGCTCAAGGCTTCGAGGGAGTCGAAGCCGAGGCTGTTGAGCATGGCTTGCTCATCACCGGCGCGCGGGCCGATGTGACGGGCGATGAATTCGTTGGCGGTGCCGAGATTGATGGCGGTCATGGCGTAACTCCTCAGGCTTCGGCTTGGGCTTTGATCAGACGGTCGTAGGCGTCCTGGTCTAGCAGTTTGCCGACAGCGGCGGCGTCGCTTGGCTGGAAGCGGAAGAACCAGCCTTCGCCCAGCGGGTCTTCGTTGACCAGTTCCGGAGCATCTTGCAGCGCCGGGTTGACTTCCAGCACGTCGCCATCGAGCGGCATGTACACACCGCTGGCGGCTTTCACCGATTCCACGGTGGCGGCTTCGGCGCCTTTTTCGTAAGCCTGCAGCTCAGGCAGTTGCACGAACACCACGTCGCCCAGGGCGTTCTGCGCGAATGCGGTGATGCCGACAGTGACACTGCCGTCGGCTTCGGTGCGCAGCCATTCGTGATCTTCAGTAAAACGCAACTCGCTCATGGAAACTCCTCAGGGCCAGACTCGTCTGGTGGACGCGGTGGTAAGCGTGGGGCGGGGAAGCCCTCATGGATGAGGAGACAGGTAGCAAGAATGCGGCCAAGGTTGAATTATTCATGCAAATCAATGGTTTGGCTGGATGCGGTGTTTTGCGGGAAGTTGCTTCTGTAGCGAAATCGCTACAGCCAGGTGCGAGGATAAAAGCTGAACGGGATCAAAGCCTTGCGCAGCGGTGATCAAGGGAGCGTGTAGCGATATCGTTCCGCTGTAGCGCTTTCGGTACAGATGGAGGTCGTTTTTGAACGGATTTCGAATTCGCCATAAAAACTTGTGGGAGCGAGCCTGCTCGCGAAGAGGGCGTGTCAGGCGCCAGCTATTTTGCTGATAGACCGCTTTCGCGAGCAGGCTCGCTCCCACATGGGGAATTTCCCGCAATAGGGATATGAGGTGCTCTCAGGGTTTGTTCGGGATGCCGTACTTGCGCAGTCGATGGGCGATGGCGGTGTGCGAGGTCTGCAGGCGGCTCGCCAGTTGGCGGGTCGAGGGATAGCTGACATAGAGCGTTTCCAGCAGCTCCCTTTCGAACGATTCGACCGCTTGTTCGAGACTTTCCACATCAGTGTCGGCCTGGCGCGCCACCGAGGTGCCGGCGATGTCGAGGTCGCCGATATCGACCAGGCTGCTTTCGCAAATCGCCGCCGCGCGGAAAATCACGTTCTGCAACTGCCGCACGTTGCCCGGCCAGCGATTGCCAAGCAGCGCCGGATACGTACCCGGTGCCAGACGACAGACCGGGCGCTGGATCTGCGCACAGGCCTGCTGCATGAAGTAACGCGCCAGCAGCAGAATGTCCTGGCCGCGTTCACGCAGCGGCGGCACTTCGACGTTGAGCACGTTGAGGCGATAAAACAGGTCTTCGCGGAACAGGCCTTCGCTGACCATTTTTTCCAGGTTGCGGTGGGTCGCGCTGAGGATGCGCACGTTGACCTTCACTTCACGATCCCCGCCCACTCGACGAAAGCTGCCGTCGTTGAGAAAACGCAGCAGTTTCGCCTGCAAGTACGGCGACATCTCGCCGATCTCATCGAGAAACACCGTGCCCTGGTTGGCCAGTTCCATCAGTCCCGGTTTACCGCCACGCGCGGCGCCGGTGAAGGCGCCGGGGGCGTAGCCGAACAGTTCGCTCTCGGCGAGGTTTTCCGGCAGTGCCGCGCAGTTCAACGCCAGAAAAGGAGCGCTGTGCCGCGCACTGATCGCGTGACAGGCGCGGGCGACGAGTTCTTTACCGGTGCCGGTCTCGCCCTGAATCAACAGCGGTGCATCAAGGGCCGCGACCCGTTGCGCACGGGCCTTGAGCGTGCGGATCGCCGGGGACTCGCCGAGCAGCGCGTCGAAGCCTTCGGCGTGGTCGTGGTGCAAAGCCGAGAGTTGTTCGCCGATGCGGTTCGGTTGATAGAGGGTGAGCAGGGCGCCGGCGTCGGTGATCGGCGTGGCGTCGAGCAACAGGGTCTGGCCGTTGACAGTGATTTCGCGCAGCGGCAGGCGGAAGCCGTTTTCGAGCAGGGTGTCGAGCAGGCCGGGATCATTGAACAGCGCCGAGACACTTTCGCCGGCCGGTTCGCGACCGTACAACGCGATCAACGCCGGATTGGCCAGCAACACCTTGCCGGCGCTGTCGAGCGCCAGCACCGGATCGGTCATCGCCGCGAGCAATGCGTCGAGCTGCAAATGCCGGCGCTGGCCGGGCAGGATATCGACCACGGTTACCGCTACCACGCCGAGCACGCGAAACAGCGCATCTTTCAGTTCTTCGAGCACTTGCGGGCTCAGGGTCGGCGCGTCGATGTAGACGTTCGGCGGAATCATCTCCACCGCATCCAGATTGAGATTGCGCCCACCGAGGATAGCCAGGACTTCCTGGGTGATGCCGACGCGGTCGATGAAGCTGACGTGGATACGCATGGGGGCGGTTCAGTGATCTGCAGAGCGGAGGGGGGCAAGTATGCCTTGGGCTTGGATAGAGGTGAAAGCAAAAGCACCCTCACCCCAGCCCTCTCCCGGAGGGAGAGGGGGCCGACCGAGGCGTCTGGGCGTTATGCATCGACCTGAGAAAACCGGTCGATTATGGATTCAGTGATGCAACATCAGGTCGGCAGCAATGCTGCAGCATCCCCCAATCGGTCCCCTCTCCCTCCGGGAGAGGGCTAGGGTGAGGGGCTTTTGATTTTTATTCGAAATGCTCGGGATTGACCGGATCCCCGGACTGCATATTCAACTTCTGCCGAATGTCTTCGAACATCAGATCGTAATGCTTGTGCACCGAGCCGATCTGGCTGTGAGCCTTGGGGATTCCGTACTTCTCGGCGATCCGCGTGACATCGCGGGCGAAGTTGTAGGCCTCTTCCTTGGGCAGGAAAAACGTCTCCTTCATGTCCTTGCCCTGCATGCTGCCATGCAGGGTGAACTGAATCCCTTTGCCTTTCTGCGGATCGGTGAACACTTCATAGTCCAGATGCACGTTGTAATTGACGTCATCCGGCGTCAACGCGTGCCGCTCGATATGCAGGTGACCGGGTTCGAATTGGGCCATTGAGCTACTCCTTTCAAGGCATGGGAGCGGGGCAGGTGTTGAATCTGCCCCGGTGTTTATTGTTATCGGTAGCTGATCCCCGGCTTCGCCGTGCTGACCCGCGTACCGGCGGTGCCCTGGACGATGGCTTCGATATCAGCCAGCGAACCGATCACCGCGACCTTGCCAGTATGGCGCGCGAATTCGCAGGCTGCCTGCACCTTCGGCCCCATGGAGCCGGCGGCGAAACCGAGGCGTTCGAGTTCGTCCGGGTGGGCTTCGGCGATGGCTTTCTGAGTGGGTTTGCCGTAGTCGATGAACGCCGCGTTGACGTCGGTGGCGATCACCAGCAGGTCGGCTTCCAGTTGCTCGGCGAGCAGCGACGAGCACAGGTCCTTGTCGATCACCGCCTCGATGCCTTTGAGATTGCGCTGCTCGTCGTACATGGTCGGAATGCCGCCGCCACCGGCGCAAATGACGATGCTGCCCTTGTCCAGCAGCCACTTGATCGGGCGGATTTCGAAGATGCGTTTCGGCCGTGGACTGGCGACGACGCGGCGGAATTTGTCGCCGTCGGCAGCAATCGCCCAGCCCTTCTCGGTGGCGAGTTTTTCCGCTTCGGCTTTTTCATACACCGGGCCGATCGGCTTGGTCGGGTTCTTGAAGGCCGGGTCGTTGGCGTCGACTTCGACCTGGGTGAGCAGGGTGGCGAACGGCACTTCGAAGTCGAGCAGATTGCCCAGTTCCTGTTCGATGATGTAGCCGATCATGCCCTCGGTTTCGGCGCCGAGCACGTCCAGCGGGTACGGAGTGACGGAAGTGTAGGCCGCCGCTTGCAGCGACAGCAGCCCGACTTGCGGGCCATTGCCGTGGGCGATGACCAGTTGGTTGCCGGGATGGATCTTGGCGATTTGCTCGGTGGCGATGCGGATGTTGGCGCGCTGGTTGTCAGCGGTCATCGGCTCACCACGGCGGAGCAGGGCGTTACCGCCCAGGGCTACGACGATACGCATGGTGCAATCCTTCTAAGCAGAGGAGTGGCAAACGACTCGATCTCTCTGTCGAAACCGGGAACCTGTGGGAGCGAGCCTGCTCGCGAATGCGGTATGTCATTCAACAGTGATGTTGTCTGAAATGACGCTTTCGCGAGCAGGCTCGCTCCCACCTTTGGCTCCTGTTCCTTCAGTGGGAGCGCAGTGGCGTCAGAGATCAGCCAGGGTCGAAACCAGAATCGCCTTGATCGTGTGCATGCGGTTTTCCGCTTGCTCGAAGGCGATGCAGGCCGGCGACTCGAACACGTCGTCGGTCACTTCGATGCCGTTTTTCAGATGCGGATATTGCTCGGCGATCTGTTTGCCGACCTTGGTGTCGCTGTTATGGAACGCCGGCAGGCAGTGCATGAACTTGGTGCGCGGGTTGCCGGTGGCTTTCATCAGCTCGGCGTTGACCTGATACGGCAGCAGCTGCTGGATGCGCTCGGCCCAGGCTTCCACTGGCTCGCCCATCGACACCCAGACGTCGGTGTGAATGAAATCGACGCCTTTGACCGCTTCCTTCGGATCTTCGGTGAGGGTGATGCGCGCACCACTTTCCTCACCGTATTTTTTGCAGCGCGCCACCAGCTCGTCCAGCGGCCACAGGGCTTTTGGCGCGCAGATGCGCACGTCCATGCCGAGTTTGGCGCCGATCAGCAGCAGCGAGTTGCCCATGTTGTTGCGCGCATCGCCGAGGTAGGCGTAGCTGATTTCATGGATCGGCTTGTCGGCGTGCTCACGCATGGTCAGCACGTCGGCGATCATCTGGGTCGGGTGATATTCATCGGTCAGGCCGTTGAACACCGGCACACCGGCAAACTTGGCCAGCTCTTCGACGATTTCCTGTTTGAAGCCACGGTATTCGATAGCGTCGTACATGCGCCCGAGCACGCGGGCGGTGTCCTTCATGCTTTCCTTGTGGCCGATCTGCGAGGAGTTCGGGTCGATGTAGGTGACGTTGGCGCCCTGGTCATAGGCCGCCACTTCGAATGCACAACGGGTGCGGGTCGAGGTTTTCTCGAAGATCAGGGCGATATTGTTGCCCTTCAGGTGTTGCTGCTCGGTGCCGGTGTATTTCGCGCGTTTGAGATCGCGGGACAGGTCGAGCAGATAACGCAATTCGCGAGGGGTGTGGTGTTCCAGGCTCAGCAAATTACGGTTGTGGATATTAAAAGCCATGATGGATCTCCTTCGGTGTCGGTTATCCCCCTGGCCGCACTGGGTAAGTGCCGGCCAGGGCTCAGAGGTTTAGTAATCGATCGGGTCGCGGATGATCGGGCAGGTCATGCAGTGGCCGCCGCCACGGCCGCGACCGAGTTCGCCGGCGCTGATGGTGATGACCTCAACGCCAGCCTTGCGCAGCAGGGTGTTGGTGTAGGTGTTGCGGTCGTAGCCGATGACCACGCCGGGCTCCATCGCCACCACGTTGTTGCCGTCGTCCCATTGCTCGCGCTCGGCGGCGAAGCTGTTGCCGCCGGTTTCCACCACGCGCAGTTTCGGCAGGTTGAGCGCAGCGGCGACGGTGTCGAGGAAGCTGCCTTCTTCGCGGCGGATGTCGATGCCGCCCTGCTTGCTTTCGTCAGGGCGCAGGGTGAAGGCGACGATCTGGTTGACCACTTCCGGGAAGATCGTCACCAGGTCGCGGTCGCAGAAGCTGAACACGGTGTCCAGGTGCATCGCCGCGCGAGACTTCGGCAGGCCGGCGACGATGACTTTTTCCACAGCCTTGTTGTTGAACAGGTTCAGCGCCAGTTGGCCGATGGCCTGACGCGATGAACGCTCGCCCATGCCGATCAGCACCACACCGTTGCCGATCGGCATGACGTCGCCGCCCTCAAGCGTCGAGTTGCCGTGATCCTTGTCGGGGTCGCCGTACCAGATCTCGAATTCGGCGTTGGTGAATTGCGGATGGAATTTGTAGATGGCGGTGGTCAGCAGGGTTTCCTGACGGCGCGCCGGCCAGTACATCGGGTTTAGCGTCACGCCACCGTAGATCCAGCAGGTGGTGTCGCGGGTGAACTGGGTGTTGGGCAGCGGCGGCAGGATGAAGCTGGAGTGGCCGAGGAAGTCGCGGAACATCTGGATGGTCTTGCCACCGAAGCTGTCCGGCAGATCATCGGCCGAGACGCCGCCAATCAAAAATTCGGCGATGTGCCGTGGCTCGAGGCTTTTCAGCCAGGATTTCACTTCGCTGATCAGGCCCAGGCCTACCGAGTCGGCAGTGACCTTGCGTTCAAGAATCCAGTCCAGCGCCTCGGGGATGGCAACGATGTCGGTCAGCAGGTTGTGCATTTCCAGCACGTCGATGCCGCGCTCGCGCATCTTGGTGACGAAGTCGAAGTGGTCGCGCTTGGCCTGCGCCACCCACAGCACGTCGTCGAACAGCAGTTCATCGCAGTTGTTCGGGGTCAGCCGCTGATGGGCCAGACCTGGGGAGCAAACCATGACTTTACGCAGTTTCCCGGCTTCGGAGTGGACGCCGTACTTCACTTTTTCCGTGGTCATTTCTGTGTTCCTCCAGATGACAGATCAATCAGGGGTTACAGCGTCAGGAAGCCATCGTAGAGACCGTAGGCCGCCACCACGGCGCCCACGACCACTGCGGCGAAAATCAGCTTCTCGACGGTGGTGAAAACCGGTTGTTTGAGTTCCAGCTTGGCCTTGGCGAACAGGATCGCCCCAGGCGCATAGAGCAGGGCCGACAGCAGCAGGTACTTGACCCCGCCGGCGTACAACAACCACACCGCATAGATCAGGGCGATACCGCCAATGATCAGATCCTTGCGCCGCTCGGCGGCAAAGCCTTCGTAGCTCTCGCCGCGCACCGCCAGCAGCAGGGCATAGGCCGCCGACCACAGGTAGGGCACCAGAATCATCGAGGTGGCGAGGTAGATCAGCGACAGATAAGTGCTGGCCGAGAACAGCGTGATGATGAGGAAAATCTGCACCATCGCATTGGTCAGCCACAGGGCGTTGACCGGCACGTGGTTGGCGTTTTCCTTGCGCAGAAACTCCGGCATGGTGTGGTCTTTGGCGGCGGCGAACATGATCTCCGCACACAGCAGCACCCACGACAGCAGCGCCCCCAGCAGCGAAATGATCAGACCGACGCTGATCAGCACCGCGCCCCAGTGGCCCACGACGTGTTCAAGCACGGCGGCCATCGACGGGTTCTGCAGTTTTGCCAGTTCCGGCTGGGTCATGATGCCCAGCGACAGCACATTCACCAGCACCAGAAACAGCAGCACGGTGATGAAGCCGATCACGGTCGCCTTGCCCACATCCGAACGTTTCTCGGCGCGGGCGGAGAAGATGCTCGCGCCTTCGATGCCGATGAACACCCAGACGGTGACCAGCATCATGTTGCGCACCTGGTTCATCACACTGCCCAGATCAGGGTTTTTCACGCCCCAGATGTCGGCGGTGAAGATGTCGAGTTTGAACGCGAAGATGGCGATCAGCACGAACAGCAACAGCGGCACGACCTTGGCGACAGTGGTCACGAGGTTGATGAACGCCGCCTCCTTGATCCCACGCAGCACCAGAAAATGCACGCCCCACAGCAACAACGACGCGCCGATCACCGCCGCCGGCGTATTGCCTTCGCCGAAGATCGGAAAGAAGTAGCCGAGGGTGCTGAACAGCAGAACGAAGTAGCCAACGTTGCCCAGCCAGGCACTGATCCAGTAGCCCCAGGCGGACGAGAAACCCATGTAGTCGCCGAATCCGGCCTTGGCGTAGGCGTAGACCCCGCCGTCCAGGTCAGGCTTGCGATTGGCGAGGGTCTGAAAGACGAAAGCGAGGGTGAGCATGCCGACGGCGGTAATGGCCCAGCCGATCAGCACGGCACCGACGTCGGCGCTGGCAGCCATGTTTTGTGGCAAGGAAAATATCCCGCCGCCGATCATTGAACCGACTACCAGTGCAACCAGTGCACCGAGTCTTAGTTTTCCGGGCGCTTCAGACATTTGCATGACTCCATTGCAGGAAAGGAGAGCTCACAGCCTAGTACCGTTGTCTGTTCGAACAGCTGACTTGGATCAGTGCATGGTCACATTCCATTGTTAATGAATGACTTATCCACCCGTTGCGGGGCAAGACTCGGTGCTCTGGGAGGCCCGTTCCAGAGCCGTTTCGCTAACGCAATTGGGAATAGCTATTAATGCTTTCGAACTATGACGCTAGTTGCTTTTGCGCGTTTGGCAAATGTCCGTCATCTGTTTTCAGTACAGAATCGAATTATCAGGATCAGCGCACAAAACTGACTTAACGTGCTACGCGTTATCGTCATCAGCTATATAAAAGTGTCCTCGATCAGGCATTACCTGATAAACGTCATCTACTCTTAGCTTTTTAGTCAGCTGTTGTTACAAATGAGCAACAGCGGCTTTTCCAAGGAGATCTGCATGTCGCAACCGACGCAAAAGCTGCGCCTTGGTGCGTTGATCGCGCTGGTGGTGGGGTCGATGATCGGCGGGGGGATTTTCTCTCTGCCGCAGAACATGGCGGCGCGCGCCGATGCCGGGGCAATCCTGATCGGTTGGGGCATCACCGCGATCGGCATGCTGACGCTGGCGTTCGTCTTTCAGACCCTGGCCAATCGCAAACCGGAGCTGGACTCGGGCGTCTATGCCTACGCCAAGGCCGGGTTCGGCGATTACATGGGTTTCTCGTCGGCCTGGGGTTACTGGATCAGTGCGTGGCTGGGCAACGTCGGTTATTTCGTCCTGCTGTTCAGCACCCTCGGCTATTTCTTTCCGGTGTTCGGCCAGGGCAATACGCCGATCGCCATCGGCTGCGCCTCGGTGCTGTTGTGGGCGGTGCATTTTCTGGTGATGCGCGGGATCAAGGAGGCGGCGCTGATCAACCAGTTGACCACCGTGGCCAAGGTCGTGCCGCTGATCATGTTCATCGTCATCGCTGCCGTGGCGTTCAAGGCGGACATCTTCACCCGCGACATCTGGGGCCGCAGCAATCCGAACTTCGGCGGGGTGATGGATCAGGTGCGCAACATGATGCTGGTCACCGTGTTCGTCTTCATCGGCATTGAAGGCGCCAGCGTCTATTCGGCCCGCGCGGAGAAACGCAGCGACGTCGGCCGCGCCACGGTGATCGGCTTTCTCGGCGTGCTGGCGCTGCTGGTGCTGGTCAACGTGCTGTCGCTGGGGATCATGAGCCAGCCGGAACTGGCCAATCTGCAGAACCCTTCACTGGCGGCGGTGCTCGAACACATTGTCGGGCCGTGGGGCGCGTTGCTGATCAGCGTCGGGCTGGCGATTTCGCTGTTGGGCGCATTGCTGTCGTGGGCTCTGCTGTGCGCAGAAATCCTCTTCGCCACGGCCAAGGACAAGACCATGCCGGCGTTCCTGAAGAAGGAAAACAAGAATCACGTACCGGTCAATGCGCTGTGGCTGACCAATGCGATGATCCAGATTTTCCTGCTGATCACGCTGTTCTCGGCGGGGACTTACACCAGTCTGATTTACCTGGCCTCGTCGATGATTCTGGTGCCGTACCTATGGTCGGCGGCGTACGCGGTGCTGCTCAGCGGGCGCGGCGAAACCTACGAACACGCCTCGGCCGAACGCACCAAGGATCTGCTGATCGGCGGCATCGCACTGGTTTACGCGGTGTGGCTGTTGTATGCCGGCGGGGTGAAGTATCTGCTGCTGTCGGCGCTGTTGTATGCCCCTGGGGTGATCCTGTTTGCCAAGGCCAAGCATGAACAGGGCCAGCCGGTTTTTACCATGGTAGAGAAAGGGATTTTTGCCTGCGTGGTGATTGGCGCGGGGCTGGCGGCTTATGGGTTGTATAGCGGGGTGTTGTCGTTGTGATCTGAAAAGCCGCCCCTCACCCTAGCCCTGTCCCAGAGGGAGAGGGGACCGATTGTGGGATATTGGCGAATTACGCCGACGTGAAAGACCTTTACCGAATCCATAATCGACTGGTTTTTTCAGGTCGGCGTATAGCGCAAGACACCTCGGTAGGCCCCCCTCTCCCTCCGGGAGAGGGCTGGGGTGAGGGGCTTCTTCTAGAGCCACTGCGCAGGATGTGAGCCCAACTCCATCGCCGGCCAATCCCACCGCACCGCCACCCCGCTGATCTGCACCGGTACGCGCAACCTCCGCGCCGGACCCCACGCGGTCTGTTCAAGCGCCGAATCCTGATCCAGCGCGTCTTCGGCCCGCAGCGGTTCAAGCATGCCCGGCCCATGCTCAATCAACAGCTTCGCCGTACGTGCCAGCGACAACCGTGCCGAACCCCCGCGTCCGTTGGCCAGTCGTTCAGTCAGCAACCTGATCGCACTCGCCGCCATCAGATACCCGGTCGCATGATCCAGCGCCTGCACCGGCAGCGGCACCGGTTTATCGCTGTGCTTCCAGCGCTGTCCGGCTTCGGCAATGCCGCTGCTCATCTGCACCAGGCTGTCGAAACCCCGGCGGTTCTGCCAGGGCCCGCTCCAGCCGTAGGCGTTGAGGCAGACGTCGATCAGTCCCGGTGCCAGTTGCCGACGGCGCTCAATACCAAATCCCAGATGTTCCAGTGCATCGGCGCGATAGCCGTGCAGCAGAATGTCGGCGTCTTTCAATAAATTCTCAAACACTGTGCGATCCGCTGGAATCCGCAAATCCAGCCGCGCACAGCGTTTGCCCACGGTCATTTCCGGAACCACGCCGGGTTCGTTCCAGCTCGGTGGATCGATGCGCAACACATTGGCGCCAAGCCCTGCGAGAAAGCGGCTGGCGGTCGGCCCGGCGAGGACGCGGGTCAGGTCCAGCACCTTGATTCCGGCCAGAGGTCGTGCGATCGAACCTTGCCACGCTGTCCGGTTCTCATCCGGCTGCTCGATAAATTGCACCAGCGGCTCGGCATTCACCGCCAGCCCTTGCGGGTGCTGCTGCCACTGCGCCCAACTGCGCATTTCAGCGGCGCAACCCTTGGCGGCGACTACCGCTTGTTGCAGATCCGCGCTGTGCCATTGTGCGACTTTCGCCGCCATCGCTACACGATCTGCGCACGCACCGAGCACGCGTTCAGCGGCGGCGCGGTGATGCGGGGCGTTGGTGTGCAGGCGGATCCAGCCGTCCCGGGTCGTATAATCGCCAGCGACCGGATCCCACAACGGCGGCACTTGCCAGCCGATCGGGCGCAGCGAGGTGGAGAACCAGAACGAGGCCAGGCGGCGGTCGACTGCAACCGCAGGCAAGTGACCGGTTTGCTGGTGGAGCAATTCGCTGACTGCTTGCCCGGCAACGGCGATGCTGGCGCAGGCCAGCTCGGTGACGGCGAATGCCGAGGGCAGCGTGCCGTCACCGTTGAAGGGGATTGGCCTGCGGGGCAGGTCGAGCGCGGTTTGGATGGACGTGAGCAGATCAGTCATCGAAGGCCCTCCGGAGCGAGAGGGCGATGATAGTGCAAAAAAATCGCGGTTTAGATGAAACCAGGATGTGAACCCATTTCCCCTGTGGGAGCGAGCCTGCTCGCGAAGGCGTCGTGTCAGCCAACACTGATGTTGGATATGACGATTTCTTCGCGAGCAGGCTCGCTCCCACAGGGATTTATGCTGGATTGTTACACGCGGAACTGATCCATCAATTTCATCTGCTGGCTCGCGAGGCTGTTGAGCTGGCTGCTGATCGCCGCTGATTCGGTGGCTTGCTCGGTGAGGGTTTCGGTGACGGTGCGAATCGCCGAGACGTTGCGGTTGACCTCTTCGGCCACGGCGCTCTGCTCTTCGGCGGCGCTGGCAATCTGCAGGTTCATGTCGCTGATCACCGTCACCGCGTCGCTGATCTTGCCCAGTGCATCGACCGCCTGACGAATCTGCCCGGCGTTGTTGTGCGCCTGGGTCTGGCTCGAGTGCATGGTCGCTACCACGCCACGGGTGCCGGTCTGGATGCGCTCGATGACGAGGCGGATTTCCTCCACCGAATCCTGCGTGCGTTTCGCCAGGTTGCGCACCTCGTCGGCGACCACGGCAAAACCGCGACCGCTTTCGCCGGCGCGCGCAGCTTCGATGGCAGCGTTGAGGGCCAGCAGGTTGGTCTGTTCGGCGATGCTGCGGATCACTTCCAGCACCGAACCGATCTGCTCGCTGTTGACCGCCAGCGCTTCGACCTCGGTCACCGCTTTGCTGACCTCGTCGGCCAGTTGATTGATGTCGCGGGTGCTGCGCTCGATGATCGCCATGCCGTCCTTCGCCGACTGATCGGCACCCTTGGCCGCGTTGGCGGCGTTCGAGGCACTGTTGGCGACGTCGTGGGCGGTGGCGCTCATTTCGTTGGACGCGGTGGCGACCTGATCGATTTCGCGGAACTGCACCTGCATGCCTTCGCTGGTCTGCCGGGCAATTTCCGAAGACTGGTCAGCCGTGCCACGGGCTTCGGTGATGCTCTGTTTGATCTGCGCGATGGTCGGTTGCAGCTTGTCGAGGAAGCGGTTGAACCAGTTCACCAGTTCGCCCAGTTCGTCTTTCTTGCTGTAATTCAGCCGCTGGGTCAGATCGCCTTCGCCGCTGGCGATGTTCTTCAACATGTCGGCGACGCTGTTGATCGGACGGGTGACGCCGGAGGCGGTCAGCCAGATCAGCAGCAGGCCGACCAGACCGGCCACGCCCGCGACCAGCAGCGCGGTGATCACGCCGGTTTGTTGCGCGTCATCGAGCACCGCTTGCAGCTTGACCGAATCGGCCAACAGCACGTGTTCGGGCAGGTCGATGACCACGCCCCAAGCGCGCGAATTGCCGATAGGATCGACTGGGTAAACCGCGCGAATCAAATCGCCCTGTTCGAGAATTTTCGCGGTGCCGCTGCCGACCAGTTGCAATACGTCCTTGCCGTCAGCGCCAAGGGTCTCGCTGATTTTTTTGCCGACCCGCGTCGCGTCAGCACTGTCAGCCGCCAGCACACCGCTGCCGGAAACAATCAACATGTGCCCGGCGTTGTTGAACAGGCTGCGTTGCGAGTCGACGGCGGCGGCTTGCAAGGCATCGAGCGCGATGTCGACACCAACCACGCCGATGGCTTTGCCGTCGATCAGCAGCGGTACGGAAATGGTCGTCATGAGCATTTCCTTGCCGCCGACGGTGTCGGCATACGGGTCGAGCAGGCAGGTGCGCTTGTTGTCGCGAGGGCAGGTGTACCAACTGTTGTATGGCGTGCCGCTGACGCTGAGGGTGGTTTTGGTCAGGTCATCTTCGACCATGATCGTGTTCAGCGCGGCGCCGGCGGCACGGCTCCAGTACGAAGCGAAGCGCCCGGCTTCGTTGGATTGGCGTGCAGCGTCGTTGGCGAATTCGCTGTCCTTGCCGTCGAGGCCGTCGGGTTCGAAAGCCAGCCAGATGCCCAGCACTTTGTCGTTGCGCTCGAAGGCGGTTTTCAGGTTCTGGTTCAACTCTTCACGAACCGCACCGGCTTCGAGCGAACGCTTGGCCGCCATCGCCCGCAGATCCTTGATCTGGTCGGCGAGGGCGGTGACCACCAGCAGGCTTTCGCCAAAGGTTTTCTGCACGCGCACCGCTTGCTCGGCAGCCTTGGCCTGCAACAGGTTCTGCACGCTGGCGGTGAGCAACTGGTTGCTGGATTGACTGACCAGTTCGTCGTTCTGGTTGGTCTGGTAAATGTTCATGCTGACAATCAGCGCCACCACTCCGAGCAGGCACAGGCCGGAGAGCAGGACGATTTTCAGGCGAATGGACAGAGCGTCGAACATGGGGCGATCTCGCGAATGGAATAAACAGGTGGCCTGGGCCGCAGCCCGGTTTGCCAAATCCATTCAGCGCCATTCAATGCTCATCGGCGTCAAGCGAGACGGCATGAGGCGCTCGCCGACAGACGGTCGCAGCTAAACGTTTGCGCAGGGGAAAGTGCTGAAAAGTCTTTAATTACAGGAATGTTTCGTGACGGCAGCGGCTGTTTCCGGTCGCGACCAGATCCACAGATTGCCCAAGCCCATCCCGGCGATCGCCAGATAGATCGGCCAGCCGTGATCGAGCAGCACCAGCATCAACGTTGCGCACAGCAGCATGCTCACGGTGGCACTGAGCTTGGCCTTGCGCGCGATGATCTTGCCGTTGCGCCAGTTACTGAGGATCGGCCCGAACAGACGATGGTTTTCCAGCCAGGCACTCAGGCGCGGCGAACTGCGGGTCGCCGCCCACGCGGCAAGGAGGATGAACTCGGTGGTCGGCAGGCCGGGCACGACAATGGCGATCAGGCCAATGCCGAGGCTGACATAGGCCAGCAGGGCGAACAGCAGACGGACGAGTTTTGATGGGGCGGGTGCGGGCATGGGCTCAGCGGCGGCTTCTGGAGCGGAACGGGGATCTTACAGACTTACGGCAACCCCTGTAGGAGCTGCCGAAGGCTGCGATCTTTTGATGTTGCTTTGAAGATCAAAAGATCGCAGCCTTCGGCAGCTCCTACACCGGTTAAGCGTGGCTCTCAGGCAGGTTCGGCTTCGACGGCATAAGCCCGTTCCAGCAACACGGTGAAGCGGTTGAACGCATCCAGCGCGCCTTGCTCCACTTCGGCTTCTTCCTCTGCCGTGAACTGCAGCGCGTCGAGGGTGCGCACAAAGCTCTTCCAGCCCTCGGCACGGCCACCTTGCGGTTCGGCCAAATGCCTGGCCCCAAAGGTTTCGCTCAACTCCAGCGCCACCGCGCGTTTGATCAAAAACGCCGCGCCAAGCTTGGAACCCTCCGAAACAAAGATCCAGCCCAGTGCGCGCGCCTTGCTCGGGTTTTTCAGGGCGCCGGCCACCGGGGCCGGGACTTCGCTGTCGAGGTCGGCGAGGTCAGCCTTGGCCGCTTCGGCGCGGCAGCGGGCCGGCAGGTCGGGGACGATCGCGGTCAGTTCAGCATCGTTGTACAGCTCGACCAGTTCCGCCTGGAACAGGTATTGCGCAACGACGAAACGGGCGAAGCTGGCGCGGGTTTCGAATGGTGCGTGGGCTTTGACCAGCGCATCGAGTTTGCTGTGCGGCTCATGGGTGATCTGGTTCAGGCGTTGCGAACGCAGGGCTTTTTCCGAGGCAGTCATTGGGGGTGTCCTTGATAAATGAGGCGCTTGATAACAAGACGTACGGGCGGGCGCCGGACAGTAAAAAAACCTCACTGCGCGGCGATAACGTGCGCAGTGAGGCCGGCGGGATCAGATGTCCCAGATCAGATTGATCGCGAAGTTGCGTCCCGGTTGGGTCAGGCGATCGAGGTTGGCCGGTTGCGTCACCGAGGCTTCGCCGACGCTGTCGTAACCGCGCACGTCATCCCACAGCCAGTATTTCTTGTCGGTGAGGTTGTAGAGGCCGCCGCTGACGGTGACGTCGTTGGTGACTTTGTAGTAGCCGGCCAGATCGAGAATGCCGAAGCCCGGGGTCTTGAACTGACTGCTGACGCCGTCCGGCGATTTGAAGTTGCTGTCGTCGACACGGTCCTTCTTCTTCACCACGGTCCAGCTCAGCAGGCCGCCGTAGGTGTCCTGGTCGTAACCGAGGCCGAACACGCCGGTGAGCGGGTTGACGCTGTTGATCGGCTCGCCGTTGTCGTTGTTGCGCCCGTAGGCGTAGGCGATCGAGCCTTGCGTGTAGAGGCCTTGCGGCGCGCCGAAGGCATCCAGATTCAAGCGACCTTTGACTTCCGCGCCCTTGATCGTGGCGCGCTTGATGTTGTGGCTCTGGAAGGTCAACTGGTCATCACCCGGCTTGACCGCGTCCTCATTGATGAAGTCGCGGTACTTGTTGTAGAACACCGCGACGTCGAACGAACCCTGCTCGAAATTGCCGCGCAGGCCGGTTTCGAAGCCTTTGCTTTTTTCCGGCTCAAGGTCGGAATTGGGCGCCACGGTGTAGCCGCTGGTGTTGTTCTCGAAACGCCCGTACAGGGCTTTCGCCGTCGGCGTGCGGAAGCCTTCGGCGTACTGGCCGTACCAAGTGTAGTTTTCCGTCAGCGCATAGGTCAGGCCGAATTTCGGCGAGACTTTGTGCCAGGTCTTGTTCTTGTCGCTGACCGTGCCTTTGCCGTCGGCATTCACGGTGTTGAGGAATTCCTCGGTGATGTGCGGCTTGAGCTGGGTGTAGTCGTAGCGCAGGCCCGGCAGGAAGGTCCAGTCGTTCCAGCTGATCTGATCCTGAGCGAACAGGCTGTAAGTGTTGATGGTCGGATCGGGGAAATCAGTGGCCTTGGCCAGCACGTCCGCCGCGCTGGTCGCGCCAATCGCCGTGCAGCCGCGACCGACCGCCACGCACGTGCCGTCGCCGCTGCGCGAGCCGGTGACTTTCTGCTGTTTGATGGTGGTGCCGTAAGTCAGCAGGTGATCGGTGTCACCGATGGCGAACGCCTTGTCCAGTTGCGCGTCGAACACCCACTGCTTTTCCTCGTAGATCGTGTCGCGGGTACGCAGTACTTTACGAGTGATCGGGAAGTAATACTCTTCGGTGCTCTGGTCGGTCTTGGCGATCTGGTGGTTGAGGCTCCACTTCACGTTATCTGCCAGCAGGCTGTCGAGGGCGAACGAGTGTTCGATGCCAAAACGCTCGCGGGTGATGGTGTCGTTACCGGTGCGCCACTGGTACATGCCGCCGGGCAGAACGCTGCTTGGAATAGTCGGCGCGCCGTTGAAGTACGGGCCGCCGTAGGCACTTTTCTGATCGGTGTCGCGATCGTCCTTGTATTTCTCGTAGGTCAGGCCCAGGCGCGAATCGTCGTTGTAGTTCCAGCCGAGCTTGGCCAGCACGTTGCTCGTGCGCACGTCTTCCGGGTTGGCGGCGGTGCGGTCCAGACCGGTGCCGTTGTGGCTGCCGAAGGATTCGCTTTCGTGACCGTCGCGCTGGCTGTAATGCAGCAGACCGTCGAACTCACCGCTGCGCCCGGCGACGGTGGCGGATTTCAGCCAGCTGTCGTCGGCGGAGCTGTAGCCGCTTTTCAGACGTGCGCCGACATCCTTGCCCGGTTTGATGATGTCGTCGGCGTCCAGCGTGTAATAGCTGACCGCGCCGCCGATGGCGTTGCTGCCGTACAGCACCGAGGCCGGGCCGCGGAGGATTTCGACGCGCTTGACGATTTCCGGGTCGACGTAATTGCGCTGGCTCTTGGCGTATGGGCCGTTGAAGAAACCGTTGGGGATTTCCACGCCGTCGACCTGGGTCAGGATGCGGTCGCCGTCGATACCGCGAATGTTGTAGCCGCTGATGCCGCCGCGCTGGCCGGCGCCGCCGACGGAAACGCCCGGCTCGTAGCGCACCAGATCCCTGATGGTGTTGACGTTGTTGCGATCGAGTTCAACGCGATCATGCACGCTGACTGTTGAAGGCACGCTGTTGACCGACTGTTCCTGGCGGGTGGCGCTGATGGTCACCTGATCGAGATTCAGCGTGCCGCTGCCGCTGCGTTTTTCCAGCACGATGTTGTTGTTGCCCAGCTTGCGAAAGCTCAGGTTGGTCCCCACCAACAGGCGCTCCAGGGCTTTCTCCGGCGGCAGCGAACCGCGCACGCCGGGCGATGAAACGTTCTGCCCCAGCTCTGCCGGCAAGCCGACCTGCCAACCGGTCACGGCGGTAAAGGCGTTCAGTGCCGAGACCAGCGGTTGCTGGCCAATGGCGAACGCGTAATTGCCCATGTTGCGCGCCGGTTGCTCGGCAGCTGCCAGCAGCGGCGCGGTGCTGGCCATGAGAATGGCCGCGGTCAGCAGCGACAGTACGCGGGAAGGGGAAGAGGTCTGGCGGGTAAGGCGTGAGGACATCGATAGCGCTCCGTGTCGCACGAATCTTTATAGGTGCTGATCGGCATGGTTAGATGCGAATCAATTGCATTGGCTATAACGAGACGTACTACCGTTGGCTATCGAGTAAAAATAATTCTCATTTAGTTCAAGATCACCAGCGCCGGGAATTCCTGCAGTCGCGCCGAGGTGATGTGGGCGAGGGAGCGGACCACGTCGAGCGGCTGGTCGAGACGGTAATTGCCGGTGACGGCGACGTCGGCCAGTTGCTCGTTGTTGTTGATGATCCAGCCCGG
The DNA here is from genome assembly GCF_036283065.1 of Pseudomonas moraviensis subsp. stanleyae. Classification (GTDB taxonomy): domain Bacteria; phylum Pseudomonadota; class Gammaproteobacteria; order Pseudomonadales; family Pseudomonadaceae; genus Aquipseudomonas; species Aquipseudomonas stanleyae. The sequence goes on along the minus strand of NZ_JAADJI010000004.1, from coordinate 52,406 downwards.
ATAGTAGCGGCGCAGCTCGGCGAGCACCTGGTTCAGCGGACAGTTCTCGAACACCAGGCGGCCTTCAACCCAGGCCAGATCGGTATTGCTGTCGAGTTTGGCCGGGCGATCAAAACCGTTGGGGCCGATGCGAATGCTTTCCCCAGCACGCAGGCGCACGCGGGCATCGTTGTGGGTGGCGCGCAGATCGACATCGCCGCGCTGCACATTCACTTGCGCGACCCCGTCGAGATTGCGCACGGCAAATGCAGTGTCGTGCACACTGGCCGTTACCGGGCCGGCGTCGATCTCCAGCGGCAGATTGCGCCCGCTGGCAATCTCGAAAAACGCCTCGCCTTGAAACAGCCGGGCCACGCGTTGCTGGTCATTGATGGTGCTGGAGAATGCCGAATTGGTGTTGAGCAGAACCTTCGAGCCGTCCTCCAGTTGCAAGCGCTGGCGCTCGCCGACCACGGTCAGATGATCGGCCTGCAGACGCATCGGCAGGTTGCTGAAACTGAACAGCCCGAGCACCAGCACCGCAGCAGTGGCCAGCGGTTTCCAGTGCGGACGCAAGCGTTTGAGGAAAGTGATCTTGGCCGGTTTTGCTGCCAGGGCTTCGGCGCACAGCGCGACTTGCGGGCCGTCCCAGATCGCCTGGGCCTTGGCGAACGCCTCGGCATTCAACGGATCAGCCGCCAGCCAGGCATGAAATTGCCGGGTCTGTTCCGCGTCCGGGCTGCCGAGCACGATGAGCCAGTCCAGCGCCTGGTCCATTGCTGCTGCAGCGTCCCGCGCCGAATCGGGCGAAGGCGAGCGGTGGGTATCCGTCACGGTGGTTCCTCGGGGCTTCTGGCGAGAAGCAGTTTCTAGCTTCAAGCTGCAAGCTGCAAGCTGCAAGCCGGATGCCTTACTGCTTTTTGTTTTTACTTGTAGCTTGCAGCTCAAAGCTTGCCGCTGCTGTTATGTCGTTCGGCGACGCCGATGCAGATCGACATGATCAGTTTCAGTTCTTTCTGCACGGTGCTCAGCGACACGTTCAGTTCGTCGGCGATTTCCTGATAACTGTGCCCGTGCAGGCGGCTGAGGATGAAGATCTGCTGCTGGCGCGGGCTGAGTTGGCTGAGGCTCACGTTCAAACGCTCCAGCAGTTGTTCGGCGTGGGCGGCGTCTTCGGCGCTGCTGGCGGGCGCGGCGATGCTCTGCACCACGGCTTGGGGAACGTCATCGACCATGGTTCGCGCATGGATCTTGCGCGCACGCAAATGATCCAGCGCCAGATTGCGCGCGGTCTGGAAGACAAAGGGTTCAAGGTGATCGATGGCCCGCTCGCTCAACGCCCGGGTCACGCGCAGGTAGGTCTCCTGCAACAGGTCTTCAGCGGTGCTGTGATTGTTGACCATCCGTTCCAGCGTGCGCAGCAGGGAAGTGCGCTGGGCGAGGAAGACGTTGTTGAAGCGCGATTGACTCACGGGAGGACCTGATCCATTTCGAGCGAATGATAATGCTTATCATCCAACTGAATGGTCAAGCGCTGATTTCATCGATTGCAATGCATATCCCTGTGGGAGCGAGCCTGCTCGCGAAGGCGTCGTGTCAGTCAATTCCATATCCACTGACAGAAAGCTTTCGCGAGCAGGCTCGCTCCCACAGGTTTGGGGATATCCGCAATTATTCGGCGTTACACAACGCCAGGCAGTTATCCAGCATGCGGTTGGAGAAGCCCCATTCGTTATCGTACCAGGCCAGCACCTTGAGCAACTTGCCGCTGACTTTGGTGTGGTTGGCGTCGAAGATCGACGACAGCGGGTTGTGGTTGAAGTCGCTGGAAACCAGCGGCAAGGTGTTGTAACCGAGAATTTTCGAATGCTGGCTGGCCGCTTTCAGCAGTGCGTTGACTTCGTCGGCACTGGCTTCTTTCTTCAGTTGCACGGTGAGGTCGACCAGCGAGACGTTGATCACCGGCACACGCACGGCCATGCCGGTCAGTTTGCCGGCCAGTTCCGGCAGCACCAGGCCCACCGCTTCGGCAGCGCCGGTCTTGCTCGGGATCATGTTCTGCGTGGCCGAACGGGCGCGGTACGGGTCGCTGTGATAGACGTCGGTGAGGTTCTGGTCGTTGGTGTAGGCGTGAATGGTGGTCATCAAGCCGCTTTCGATACCCAGCTCGCGATGCAGCACCTGCGCCACTGGCGCGAGGCAGTTGGTGGTGCACGAAGCGTTGGAAATGATCTGGTGCGACTGGCGCAGAATGTCGTGGTTGACGCCGTAGACGACGGTGGCGTCGGCGCCTTTGGCCGGCGCTGAGATGATCACCTTGCGGGCGCCGGCGCTGATATGCGCGGCGGCTTTGGCGCGGTCGGTGAACAGACCGGTGCATTCGAAGACCACGTCGATTTTTTCCGCGGCCCATGGCAGGTCGGCCGGGTTACGAATGGCGCTGACCGCAATGCGGTCGCCATTGACCGTCAGGCTTTCGTTATCGTGGGCAACTTCGGCGTCGAAAGTGCCGTGGACGGTGTCGTATTTGAGCAGATGGGCATTGATCGAACTGTCACCCAGATCGTTGATCGCGACGATCTGCAGGTCCTGACGATAGCCTTGGGTATACAGTGCGCGCAGCACATTACGGCCGATGCGGCCAAAACCATTGATTGCGATTCGAAGAGTCATGGAACAGCGCCGCCGTCGTTTTGTTGTTGGAATTACAAGATTATTCGCATAAAAATAGAAAACAAGCCTTTTTAGTGGCAATATTTTGTTTTATCTACAACGAGTGACCTGAATCAACTGGTCCGAATGGTCAAAGAAACCGTCTGTCATTCCAACAACAACGGCGTTTGACCAGCATAGACAATCAGGTCGCCACATCCGTTAGCCTGGAGTTCTACACATGCATCCCCGCGTTCTTGAGGTCACCGAACGGCTTATCGCCCGCAGCCGCGCCACGCGTCAGGCTTACCTTGCATTGATTCGCGGCGCGGCCACCGACGGCCCGATGCGCGGCAAGCTGCAATGCGCCAACTTCGCCCACGGCGTGGCCGGTTGCGGCAGCGAAGACAAGCACAGCCTGCGGATGATGAACTCGGCGAACATCGCCATTGTGTCTTCGTATAACGACATGCTCTCGGCGCATCAGCCGTACGAAGTTTTCCCCCAACAGATCAAGAATGCCCTGCGCGAAATCGGCTCGGTCGGCCAGTTCGCCGGCGGCACTCCGGCGATGTGCGACGGCGTGACCCAAGGCGAGCCGGGCATGGAACTGAGCCTGCCGAGCCGCGAAGTGATCGCCATGTCGACTGCCGTGGCGCTGTCGCACAACATGTTCGACGGCGCGCTGATGCTCGGCATCTGCGACAAGATCGTGCCGGGCCTGATGATGGGCTCGCTGCGCTTCGGTCATCTGCCGACCATTTTCGTACCGGGCGGGCCGATGGTGTCGGGGATTTCCAACAAGGAAAAAGCCGACGTTCGCCAGAAGTACGCCGAAGGCAAGGCGACCCGCGAAGAGCTGCTGGAATCGGAGATGAAGTCCTACCACAGCCCGGGCACCTGCACTTTCTACGGTACCGCCAACACCAACCAGTTGCTCATGGAAGTCATGGGCCTGCACTTGCCGGGCGCCTCTTTCGTCAACCCGAACACGCCGCTGCGCGACGCGCTGACCCGCGAAGCCGCGCATCAGGTGACGCGCCTGACCAAGCAGAACGGCAACTTCATGCCGATCGGCGAAATCGTCGACGAGAAAGCGCTGGTCAACTCCATCGTTGCCCTGCACGCCACCGGCGGTTCGACCAACCACACTCTGCACATGCCGGCCATCGCCATGGCGGCGGGCATTCAACTGACCTGGCAGGACATGGCCGACCTCTCCGAAGTCGTCCCGACCCTGAGCCACGTCTACCCGAACGGCAAGGCCGACATCAACCACTTCCAGGCGGCTGGTGGCATGTCGTTCCTGATCCGCGAACTGCTTGGCGCCGGTCTGCTGCACGAAGACGTCAACACCGTGCTCGGCCACGGCCTGAGCCAGTACACCAAGGAGCCGTTCCTCGATAACGGTGAGCTGGTCTGGCGCGAAGGGCCGACCGACAGCCTCGACGAAAACATCCTGCGTCCGGTGTCCCGTGCGTTCTCGCAAGAGGGCGGCTTGCGAGTGATGGAAGGCAACCTCGGTCGCGGTGTGATGAAGGTTTCTGCCGTTGCGCTGGAAAACCAGATCGTCGAAGCCCCGGCGATGGTCTTCCAGGACCAACAGGACTTGGCGGACGCATTCAAGGCCGGTCTGCTGGAGAAGGATTTCGTTGCCGTGATGCGCTTCCAGGGCCCTCGCTCCAACGGTATGCCAGAGCTGCACAAGATGACGCCGTTCCTCGGCGTGCTGCAGGATCGCGGCTTCAAAGTCGCGCTGGTTACCGACGGGCGTATGTCCGGCGCCTCGGGGAAAATCCCCGCGGCGATCCACGTCAGCCCCGAAGCTTATGTCGGTGGTGCTTTGGCGCGGGTGCAAGAGGGCGATATCATCCGCGTCGATGGCGTCAAAGGCACCTTGGAACTGAAGGTCGACGCCGCCGAATTTGCAGCGCGCGAACCTGCCAAGGGCCTGTTGGGCAACAACATTGGCAGCGGCCGCGAGCTGTTTGGCTTCATGCGCATGGCCTTCAGCTCGGCGGAGCAGGGCGCCAGCGCCTTCACTTCTGCCCTGGAGACGCTTAATTGAAACTGGCTTTGGTCGGTGACATCGGAGGCACCAACGCGCGGTTCGCGTTGTGGCAAAACCAGCAACTGCAATCGGTTCAGGTGCTGGCCACAGCCGACTTCGCCACGCCGGAAGAGGCGATCGGCCTGTACCTGAGCGGGCTCGGCCTGACGCCGGGTTCGATCGGTTCGGTGTGCCTGTCGGTGGCCGGCCCCGTGAGCGGCGATGAATTCAAGTTCACCAACAATCACTGGCGGCTGAGTCGCAGCGCGTTCTGCAAGACCTTGCAGGTCGAGCAGTTGTTGCTGACCAACGACTTCTCGGCGATGGCACTGGGCATGACCCGTTTGCAGCCCGGCGAATTCCGCGTGGTCTGCGAAGGCACGCCGGAGCCGTTGCGCCCGGCGGTGGTGATCGGCCCGGGCACTGGCCTGGGTGTCGGCACCTTGCTCGATCTCGGCGACGGGCGCTTTGCGGCGCTGCCGGGCGAGGGCGGCCACGTTGATCTGCCGCTGAGCAGCCCGCGCGAAACGCAATTGTGGCAACACATCTACAACGAAATCGGCCATGTCAGCGCGGAAACCGCGTTGAGCGGCGGCGGCTTGCCGCGCCTTTACCGGGCAATCTGCGCGGTGGATGGTCATGAGCCAAAGCTTGAAACGCCGGAAGCAATCACCGCCGCCGGTCTGGCCGGTGACCCGATTGCCCTGGAAGTGCTCGAGCAGTTCTGCTGCTGGCTCGGTCGCGTTGCCGGTAACAACGTGCTCACCACCGGCGCGCGCGGCGGCGTGTTTATCGTTGGCGGGGTGATTCCACGCTTCGCCGATTTCTTCCTCGAAAGCGGCTTTGCCCGCTGCTTCGCCGACAAGGGCTGCATGAGCGATTACTTCAAAGGCATCCCGGTGTGGCTGGTGACGGCGCCGTATTCCGGCCTGGTCGGCGCCGGCGTCGCCCTGGACCAGGCAATCCGAACCTGAGATGCAATCACCCCTGTGGGAGCGAGCCTGCTCGCGAAAGCGGTGTATCAGTCAGCAAATGTGTTGAAGGTAAAACCGATTCGCGAGCAGGCTCGCTCCTACAATGGTTTTGTGGTGTTTGTAAAATCAGCGCTTAAGGCATAATCCGCCCCAACTCCAACAACAAGGATGCCTTCGAAGTGAGCTCAGTCAACAAGTCGATATTGTTGGTCGATGACGACCAGGAAATACGCGAGTTGCTGGAAACCTACCTGACCCGCGCCGGGTTTCAGGTGCGGGCCACCGCCGATGGTGCCGGTTTTCGTCAGGCGCTCAACGAGGCGCCGAGCGATCTGGTGATCCTCGATGTGATGCTGCCCGACGAAGACGGTTTCAGCCTGTGCCGCTGGGTGCGCCAGCATCCGCGCCAGGCGCAGGTGCCGATCATCATGCTGACCGCCAGTTCCGACGAAGCCGACCGGGTGATCGGTCTCGAGCTCGGCGCCGATGACTACCTCGGCAAACCGTTCAGCCCGCGCGAACTGCAAGCGCGCATCAAGGCTTTGTTGCGCCGCGCGCAATTCGCCCACGAACGCAGCGGCAGTGAAGTGCTGGCCTTCGACGACTGGCGCCTGGACACGGTCAGCCATCGGCTGTTCCACACCGACGGCGAGGAAGTGATTCTTTCCGGCGCCGATTTCGCTTTGCTGAAACTGTTTCTCGACCACCCGCAGCAAATCCTCGACCGCGACACCATCGGCAACGCCACCCGTGGCCGCGATCTGATGCCGCTCGATCGCATCGTCGACATGGCCGTCAGCCGTTTGCGCCAACGCCTGCGCGACACCGAAAAACCGCCACGACTGATTCGCACAGTGCGTGGCAGCGGTTACCAGTTGGCAGCCAATGTGGTTGCCGGCAATGCTCACTGAGTCACTGCGCAAGTTCGCCGGCCGCGTGCCGGTGCCGCGTTCGCTGCTCGGGCGGATGTTACTGCTGACCCTGCTGGCGGTGCTGTTCGCACAGACGTTGTCGAGTGTGATCTGGGTTTCGCAACTGCGCGCCACCCAGCTCGAAGGCCTGGTCACCAGTGCCCGCAGCCTGGCCCATTCGATGACCGCCAGCGTCAGTTATTTCCGTTCCTTGCCGGTGGCCTATCGCCCGCTGGTGCTCGATCAATTGCGCAGCATGGGCGGCACCCGATTTGTCGTGACCCTCAACGACAAGCCGCTGGGCATGGACGTGCTGCCAGTAACGCCGCGCAAAGCCGCGGTGATGCAAGCGGTGGACGAAGTGCTGCGCCAGTCCCTCGGCCATGACACGGATATTTCGGTGACCTTTGTCAGCCCCGAAGACCTGCGCATTTTCAACGCCGGACTGAAACTCGATGAATTGCCGCGCTCCTGGGCGCATTACGCATTGACCCTGGAACCGGTGAACCCGCCGGTGCTGGTCACACAAATTCAGATGGCCCCGGGCGAGTGGCTGTACATCGCCTCGTTGCTGCCCGAGCCGTACACCAGTCTCGAAGAGCAAGGCCTGCCGGCGCAGCAGGTGTGGTTCATCGTCCTCACCAGCGGTTTTCTGTTGCTGTTCATCGGCCTGCTGGTGCACTGGCAGAGTCGCCCGCTCAAGCGTCTGGCGCGGGCGGCGCGGGATCTGTCGCTGGGCGCCGATGTCGAGCCAGTGGCGGAGGGCGGTGGCAGTGAAGTGGTCGAAGTCGGCCGCGCGTTCAATACCATGCGCGAACGCATCAGCCGTTACCTGACCGAACGCAGCCAGTTGTTCAGCGCGATTTCCCACGACCTGCGCACGCCGATCACCCGCTTGCGTTTGCGCGTCGAACTGCTCGAAGACGAACAACTGCAAGCCAAGTTCGGCCGCGATCTGGATGAGCTGGAGCTGCTGGTCAAGGGCGCGCTGCAATGCGTGAAAGACACCGACATCCACGAGAACATCGAGCCGGTGGATCTCAATCACGTCCTCGATTGCCTGGTCGAGCCGTATCTGGCGCCGAACGGCAATGGCCGCGTAACCCAGCATGGCCGCGCGCTGTCGGCATATCCGGGCAAACCGCTGGCGCTCAAGCGCTGCATCGGCAACCTGATCGACAACGCCTTGAAATACGGACAGAACGCGCACCTGCACATTGATGACGATGACAGCGCCTTTGTCCTGCACGTCGATGACGAAGGGCCGGGCGTACCGCAGCAGCGCTTGGAGCAGGTGTTCGAACCGCACTTCCGCCTGGCGGGGCAGCAGCAGGGCTACGGACTCGGTCTGGGTATTGCGCGCAACATTGCCCACAGCCACGGCGGTGAGGTGACGCTGCAGAACCTGCGTGAAGGCGGGTTGCGAGTGACGTTGCAGTTGCCGCGCTCGGTAGATTGAAGATCAAAAGATCGCAGCCTTCGGCAGCTCCTACATTTGGGAATGCATTTCCATGTAGGAGCTGCCGAAGGCTGCGATCTTTTGACTTTGCTTTGCTAATGTCACAAGCCAGTGACAAACACCGTCCCCTTCGTTACAAGCCCGCCCCGGCCCGTTGTTTAGACTGCCCGCAGTCCTAACAACAAAAAAGGGTCACTCCATGGACACCTTTCACCCAGACTTCAGCAGTTGGCTGAACGCCCCTGCCCACCAGCAATGGCTCGCCGCCGAAGGCCTGCGTCTGCTGGATTTCGCCAAGGCGGCGAAGCTGCCCGAAGGTTTCGGCAATCTCGACGAGCGCGGCCATTTGCCGGCGCACGCGCAAGCCGAAACCATGAACACCGCGCGCATGACCCACAGCTTCGCCATGGCCCACATTCAGGGGCTGCCGGGGTTTGCCGAGCTGGTCGACCACGGCATCGCCGCTCTGCGCGGGCCACTGCGTGATGCGTTGCACGGTGGCTGGTTTGCGGTGGCCGAACACCGCGACGACAACACCGGCAAGAACGCCTATCTGCATGCCTTTGTCGCGCTCGCCGCCAGTTCCGCCGTGGTCGCGCAACGGCCCGGCGCCCAGGCCTTGCTCGATGATGCGATCGACATCATCGACACCTATTTCTGGAGCGAAGAAGAGGGCGCCATGCGCGAATTCTTCAATCGCGACTGGAGCGAAGAAGAAGCCTATCGCGGCGCCAACAGCAACATGCACGCGACCGAAGCGTTCCTTGCGCTGGCCGATGTCACCGAGGATCCGCGCTGGCTGGTGCGCGCGCAGCGCATCGTTGAACGGGTGATCCACGGTCACGCGGCGGCCAATGATTACATGGTCATCGAACACTTCGATCGCGACTGGCAGCCGCTGCGCGAATACAACCACGACAATCCTGCTGACGGTTTCCGTCCTTACGGCACCACGCCGGGCCATGGTTTCGAGTGGGCGCGATTGCTTCTGCACCTCGAAGCCGCGCGGGGGCAGGCGGGTATGCTCACGCCGGGCTGGCTGGCCCTTGATGCGCAAAAGCTGTTTGAAAACACTTGCCGCCACGGCTGGGATGTCGATGGTGCGCCGGGCATCGTCTACACCCTCGACTGGGATAACCAGGCCGTGGTCCGCCATCGCCTGCACTGGACGCATGCCGAAGCCAGCGCCGCCGCCAGTGCCTTGCTCAAACGCACCGGCGACGCGCAATACGAAAGCTGGTACCGACTGTTCTGGGAATTCTGTGAGACGAATTTCATCGACCGCTGCAACGGCAGCTGGCACCACGAACTCAATCCACAGAATGTGCCCAGTGCCGATATCTGGCCGGGCAAGCCCGATCTTTATCACGCCTGGCAGGCTGTGCTGATTCCGCGGTTGCCGCTGGCGCCGAGCATGGCCACGGCTTTGGCGCGGTTATCTCGGCCTGTTCCTGTGTAACCATGTCGTGACATTTACGCGTCCCTTCGTTACCTGCGAAGCGAAACGCTCTGTTTAAACTCCGTGCAGCGCAAGCACCAGACTTGCAATGCATAACAACAAGAAAGGTACATCTCGAATGAATGCGATTTCTCGCCTCGCTACTGTCATTTCTGTCACCTCCCTGTTCCCGCTCGCAATCCTGCCGTTCAGTGTCTCCGCTGCCGATTCCAAAGGTTCGGTCGAAGTCGTGCACTGGTGGACTTCCGGTGGCGAAAAAGCCGCTGTTGATGTGCTCAAGGCCCAAGTCGAAAAAGACGGTTTCACCTGGAAGGACGGCGCTGTCGCCGGTGGTGGCGGTGCGACTGCCATGACCGTGCTGAAGAGCCGCGCCGTTGCCGGTAACCCGCCTGGCGTTGCGCAGATCAAAGGCCCGGACATCCAGGAATGGGCGTCGACCGGACTGCTCGACACCGACGTGCTGAAAGACGTCGCCAAGTCGGAAAAGTGGGACAGCCTGCTCGACAAGAAAGTCTCCGATACCGTGAAGTACGACGGTGATTACGTGGCCGTGCCGGTGAACATTCACCGCGTCAACTGGCTGTGGATCAACCCGGAAGTCTTCAAGAAAGCCGGTATCACCAAGAATCCAACCACCCTCGAAGAATTCTACGCTGCCGGCGACAAGCTGAAAGCCGCGGGCTTCATTCCGCTCGCCCACGGCGGTCAGCCTTGGCAGGACAGCACCGTGTTCGAAGCCGTGGTGCTCTCGGTCATGGGCGTGGACGGCTACAAGAAAGCCCTGGTCGATCTCGACAACAAGGCGCTGACCGGTCCGGAAATGGTCAAGGCGCTCACCGAGCTGAAAAAAGTCGCGACCTACATGGACGCTGACGGCAAAGGTCAGGACTGGAACCTCGAAGCGGCCAAGGTCATCAACGGCAAGGCCGGCATGCAGATCATGGGTGACTGGGCCAAGTCCGAATGGACCGCCGCCAAGAAAGTCGCCGGCAAGGACTACGAGTGCGTAGCGTTCCCGGGCACCGACAAGGCGTTCACCTACAACATCGACTCGCTGGCCGTGTTCAAGCAGAAGGACGCAGGCACGGCGGCCGGTCAGCAGGACATCGCCAAGGTCGTGCTGGGTGAGAACTTCCAGAAAGTCTTCAGCATCAACAAAGGCTCGATCCCGGTACGCAACGACATGTTGAACAACATGGACAAGCTCGGCTTCGATTCCTGCGCACAGACCGCTGCCAAGGACTTCCTCGCGGACGCCAAGTCCGGCGGCCTGCAACCAAGCATGGCGCACAACATGGCGACCACGCTGGCCGTGCAGGGCGCGTTCTTTGACGTAGTCACCAACTACATCAACGACCCGAAAGCCGACCCGGCTGATGCGGCGAAGAAACTTGGCGCGGCAGTGCAGTCGGCTAAATAAGCGCCTTGGCGGCGAGCTGCAAGCTTCAAGCTTCAAGCTGCAAGTTAAAGGCTTGCGCGCTGTTGGTCTTGTAGCTTGCAGCTTGCAGCTGTTCTTCTCTTTCTTTTCTGGATTTGCTCATGAGTTCTGTTGCTGTGTTCAGCAAGGCCTCGCCGTTCGATGCATTGCAGCGCTGGCTACCGAAACTGGTGCTGGCGCCGAGCATGTTCATCGTGCTGGTGGGCTTCTATGGCTACATCCTGTGGACGTTCATTCTGTCGTTCACCACGTCGACCTTTCTGCCCAACTACAAGTGGGCCGGTCTGGCGCAATACGCGCGGTTGTTCGACAACGATCGCTGGTGGGTGGCGAGCAAGAACCTCGCCGTGTTCGGCGGCATGTTCATTGGCATCACCCTGGTGATCGGCGTGTTGCTGGCGGTGTTCCTCGACCAGCGCATCCGTCGCGAAGGCTTTATCCGCACCATTTACCTGTACCCGATGGCGCTCTCGATGATCGTCACCGGTACTGCGTGGAAATGGCTGCTCAACCCGGGCATGGGCCTGGACAAATTGTTGCGTGACTGGGGCTGGGAAGGCTTCCGTCTGGACTGGCTGATCGACCCGGATCGCGTGGTTTATTGCCTGGTGATCGCCGCTGTGTGGCAAGCCTCGGGCTTCATCATGGCGATGTTCCTCGCCGGCCTGCGTGGCGTCGATCAATCGATCATCCGTGCCGCGCAGATCGACGGCGCGAGCATGCCGCGCATCTACTGGAAAGTCGTGCTGCCAAGCCTGCGTCCGGTGTTCTTCAGTGCGGTGATGATCCTTGCGCACATCGCGATCAAGAGCTTCGACCTCGTTGCGGCAATGACCGCCGGCGGGCCGGGTTATTCCTCCGACCTGCCAGCGATGTTCATGTATTCCTTCACCTTCAGTCGCGGCCAGATGGGCATGGGCTCGGCCAGTGCGATTCTGATGCTCGGTGCGATCCTCGCGATCATCGTGCCTTACCTGTACTCCGAGCTGAGGACCAAGCGTAATGACTAGTCTCGCTGCCAAACCCGCTATCAGCTTGAGCCGCATCGCAATCTATGCGGTGCTGATCTTCGCGGTGTTTCTCTATCTGGTGCCGCTGGTGGTCATGTTGCTGACCAGCTTCAAGACACCGGAAGACATCAGCACCGGCAACCTGCTGAGCTGGCCGACCGTGGTCAGCGGCATCGGTTGGGTCAAGGCCTGGGCCACGGTTGATGGCTACTTCTGGAACTCGATCAAGATCACCGTACCGGCCGTAATCATCTCCACCGCCATCGGTGCGTTGAACGGTTACGTGCTGTCGATGTGGCGCTTCCGGGGTTCGCAGCTGTTTTTCGGTCTGTTGCTGTTCGGCTGCTTCCTGCCGTTCCAGACCGTGCTGCTGCCGGCCTCGTTCACCCTTGGCAAGATGGGCCTGGCGAGCACCACCACCGGCCTGGTCTTCGTTCACGTGGTTTACGGTCTGGCGTTCACCACGCTGTTCTTCCGCAACTACTACGTGAGCATTCCCGATGCGCTGGTCAAGGCTGCACGCCTGGATGGCGCCGGGTTCTTCACGATTTTCCGCCGCATCATCCTGCCGATGTCGACGCCGATCATCATGGTCTGCCTGATCTGGCAGTTCACCCAGATCTGGAACGACTTCCTGTTCGGGGTGGTGTTCTCCAGCGGTGATTCGCAACCGATCACCGTGGCGCTGAACAACCTGGTCAACACCAGCACCGGCGCCAAGGAATACAACGTGGATATGGCAGCGGCGATGATCGCCGGCCTGCCGACCCTGCTGGTCTATGTGGTCGCAGGCAAGTATTTCGTGCGCGGGCTGACGGCCGGCGCGGTCAAGGGGTAATCATGGCTACGCTTGAACTTCGCAACGTAAACAAGACCTACGGGGCCGGCCTGCCGGACACCCTGAAGAACATCGAACTGTCGATCAAGGATGGTGAATTCCTGATCCTCGTCGGCCCGTCGGGCTGCGGCAAATCGACCTTGATGAACTGCATCGCCGGTCTGGAAACCATCACCGGCGGCGCGATCATGATCGGTGATCAGGACGTCAGCGGCATGAGCCCCAAGGATCGTGACATCGCCATGGTGTTCCAGTCCTACGCGCTGTACCCGACCATGAGCGTGCGCGAAAACATCGAGTTCGGCCTGAAAATCCGCAAGATGCCCCAGGCGGCGATCGACGAAGAAGTCGCCCGCGTGGCCAAGCTGCTGCAGATCGAACACCTGCTCAATCGCAAGCCGGGCCAGCTCTCCGGTGGTCAACAACAGCGCGTGGCGATGGGTCGTGCCCTGGCGCGGCGTCCGAAGATTTATCTGTTCGACGAACCGCTGTCCAACCTCGACGCCAAGCTGCGCGTCGAGATGCGTACCGAAATGAAACTGATGCACCAGCGCCTGAAAACCACCACGGTCTACGTGACCCACGACCAGATCGAAGCGATGACTCTGGGCGATAAAGTGGCGGTGATGAAGGACGGCATCATCCAGCAGTTCGGCACGCCGAAAGACATCTACACCGACCCGGCGAACCTGTTCGTCGCCAGCTTCATCGGTTCGCCGCCGATGAACTTCATCCCCCTGCGTCTGCAGCGCAAGGATGGTCGTCTGCTGGCGCTGCTCGACAGCGGTCAGGCGCGTTGTGAATTGCCGATGAGCATGCAGGACGCCGGGCTTGAAGATCGCGAAGTGATCCTCGGCCTGCGGCCGGAGCAGATCTGTCTGGCGAACGGCGAGGGCAATGGCCTGCCGAGCATCCGCGCGGAAGTGCAGGTCACGGAACCGACCGGGCCGGACACCCTGGTGTTCGTCAACCTGAATGACACCAAGGTCTGCTGCCGACTGGCACCGGACGTGGCACCGCAGGTGGGCGAAAGCCTGACGCTGCAGTTCGATCCATCGAAAGTGTTGTTGTTTGATGCCAATACCGGCGAGCGTCTGGGCACTGCCGGCCAACCACAGACCGATGCGCGGTCTGCGAACGTGGCGCAGTTCAAAGGGCGCTGAAAAACAATGTAGGAGTGAGCCTGCTCGCGATGACGGTGTATCAGTCGACAGAGATGTTGAATGTCAAACCGCTATCGCGAGCAGGCTCACTCCTACAAGGAGCACGCGGTGAATGGCCTGTCATTCGTCGCACTTTATGTAAACCGCGTTAGATAAAAACAGTTAATAACAATAAAGACGAGGATGTAGGGATGAAAAAGAAACACGTCAATGCCCGGTTGATCTGCCAGGTTTCAGCGGCAGCTGCACTGGTGCTGGCCGGTAACGCAATGGCGGCGGATGCCTTCAGCTCCGACTCCAAATGGATGACCGGCGACTGGGGCGGCGAGCGCACCAGGCTGATCGAGCAGGGTATCGACATCAAGGCCGACTACGTTGGCGAGATGGGCGCCAATCTTCACGGCGGTTATGACGACGACAAGACCGGCCGCTACAGCGACCAGTTCGGCCTCGGCGTGGCCCTCGACCTGCAGAAGCTGTGGGGCTGGGACAACACCCAAGCGAAGATCCAGCTGACCAACCGTAACGGCTACAACATCTCCAACGACCGCGTTGGCGATCCGCGTGCCGGCACCCTCAGCTCCTCGCAGGAAGTCTACGGCCGTGGCCACATGGTGCGTCTGACCCAGCTGTGGATTCAGCACCAGTTCTTCGACAACAAGCTCGACGTCAAGGCCGGTTACTTCGGCGAAGGCGAAGACTTCAACACCTTCCCGTGCGACTTCCAGAACCTCGCGTTCTGCGGTTCGCAAGTGGGTAACTGGGCGACCAACATCTGGTACAACTGGCCAGTCAGCCAGGCCGCGATCCGTGTGAAGTACAACATCAACGACGAGCTCTACGCACAGATCGGTGCGTACAACCAGAACCCGTCGCAGCTGGAACACGGCAACGGCTTCAAGCTCAGCGGCAGCGGCACCAAGGGTACCGTTCTGCCCGTTGAATTGGTCTGGTCGCCAAAGGTCAACAGCCTGCCGGGCGAATACCGCGTCGGTTACTACAAGAGCACGGCCGACGCCGACGACGTTCGCGAAGACGTCAACGGTTTCGACGCAGCAACCACCGGTGACGACTACAAGTCGCACAACAGCAAGCACGGCTACTGGTTCGTCGCGCAACAACAACTCACCAGCCACAACGGTGATGCCACTCGCGGTCTGAACATCGCTGCCAACGCGACCTTCCACGACAAGGACACCAACTTCATCGACAACTACCAGTCGGTGATGTTTGTCTACAAAGGCCCGTTCGATGCACGTCCGAAGGATGACATCGGTATTGGCGCGGCGCGTATCCACGTCAACAAGGACGTCAAGCGCAACGCTGAACTGCTGAACGCTTCCAACGGTGTGTCCGACTACGACAACGCCGCGTTCTCGCCGATTCGTGAAACCGAATACAACTACGAGCTCAACTACGGCATCCACGTCACCAACTGGCTGACCGTGCGTCCCAACCTGCAATACATCACCCATCCGGGCGGTGTGGATGAAGTCGATAACGCTTTGGTCGCTGGCCTGAAAATTCAGTCAACGTTCTGACGCGTCTGCGATAAGCTCCTCTCTATGTGCGCATTTTGCGGACAGCCCAGGCTGTCCGCTTTTTTTTGCCAGACCCGTATACAAGCCTTGTGTCGTACGCATTTGTGGCGAGGGAGCTTGCTCCCGCTCGGCTGCGCAGCAGTCGTAGACCCGGTCAATGCAGTCTTGCTGACACACAGCAGTAAATGGTTTTTGGGCCGCTTCGCAGTCCGGCGGGACGGTGCGACGATTCGACAAGCGCCCTCGCCACAAAAGCAATGTGGAATTTGGTACTCGATGATTTTCAGGATCGTGGCAAATGCATGAGCATCCGCTGCAACGCTTTTTCAAGTCCCTGCGCGAGCGACCGGTGTTCGCCTGGGAGCGCTATCAGATGCGCGACGTGTTGGTGATCGATCATCCGCTGTGTCAGGCGGTGTTCAGTCGTCAAGGCGCGCAATTGCTGCACTTTCAACCGCGTGGGCAGAAGCCGTGGTTGTGGTGCGCGGCGAAGTGGCCGCATGTCGGCGCGATCCGTGGTGGCGTGCCGGTGTGCTGGCCTTGGTATGGCCGTCATCCGAGCGAAAACGCCTGGCCGTCACATGGCTGGGCGCGGCTGCTCGACTGGAAACTGCTCGACAGCAGCAGCGCCGAGGATGGCGTGCGCCTGCACTGGCAACTGCAGCTGTGCGATTGGCAGGTCGACCTGCACGCGCATCTGGGCGAACGCATGGAATTACGCTTGAGCACCGAGCATCAGGACGACATGCCGTGCCAGTTGAGCCAGGCTTTGCACGCTTACTGGCGTATTGGCGATGTCGGTGAGATAGCGCTGTCTGGCCTCGAAGGCGCACAGGGTTATGACCAGTTGAACCGTCAGGTCTGTCAGCAGGAAGGTGAGTTGCGGGTTGATGGCGGTTGTCAGCGGGTGTTCCAGCATGACGGCGAATTGCAGATCAAGGATCACGCCTGGCAGCGCGAGTTGTGCATCGATACCGGCGACAGTGGTGACACCGTGGTGTGGCATCCCGGCGCGCGACCGTTGCTGGGAGTGAGCTGGGACGAGATTTCCGAGTTTGTTTGCGTGGAAGCAGCGGCGGGCGGAACGGACAGTCTGCACCTGGCGCCGGGGGAGAAGGCGCATTTGAGTTTGCAGGCGTGGGCGGCGGCTTGAGTGTGTCAGTTGGAGCGCGGGCCCTCACCCTAGCCCTCTCCCAGAGGGAGAGGGGACCGAATGGGGGATATTCAGGAGATCCACCGACCTGAACGAATGTCGGTGAATCCATAATCGACTCGGTCATTCAGGTCGATGTCCAGCGCGAGACACCTCCGTCGGCTCCCTCTCCCTCCGGGAGAGGGCTGGGGTGAGGGTTGGCTTTTCGCATTTAACGCTTCAATTGAACTCATCACCCACCGGATACCGGCTGGCATTCAAACTCTCTTTGATCTTTCGCAAATGCGGCTGGAAATCCACGCCACGGCGCAAGGTCATCCCGGTCGCCAGCACATCCAGCACGGTCAGCTGGATGATCCGCGACGTCATCGGCATATAAATGTCGGTGTCTTCCGGCAACGGAATATTCAGGCTCAGGGTACTGGCCTTGGCCAGCGGCGAATTTTCCGCGGTCAGGCCCAGCACTGACGCGCCGTTCTCCCGGGCAATCCGCGCCACTTCCACCAGTTCGCGCGTACGCCCGGTGTAGGAAATGATCACGAACAGCTCACCGGTGTGCGCCACCGAGGCAATCATCCGCTGCATCAGCACATCGGCATGCGCGGTGACGGCGAGGTTGAAGCGGAAGAACTTGTGTTGCGCATCCAGTGCCACCGGAGCCGAAGCGCCGAGGCCGAAGAAGTGGATCTGCCGCGCCTGGATCAACAGGTCGACGGCGCGGCTGATCAGGTTCGGGTCCAGCGCCTGGCAAGCACTGTCAAGCGAGGCGATGGCGCTGCCGAAAATCTTCTGCGTGTAGGCTTCGGGATTGTCGTCAGCCTCGACCGCGCGGCTGACATACGCCGCGCCACTGGCCAGGCTCTGGGCCAATTGCAGCTTGAGTTCGGGATAACCGCTGACACCGAACGAACGGCAGAAACGGTTGACCGTCGGTTCGCTCACCGAGGCGGCCTGGGCGAGGGCGGCGATGCTGAAGCGGGTGGCCTGCTGTGGGTTGAGCAGGATCACCTCGGCGACCTTACGTTCGGCCTTGTTCAGCTCTTCAAGGCGACTCTGGATCTGTTCCAGTAAATTTCGCACGCGGTCCATATGGAATTCCTGATTCACCAACGCAGAGTTGCGTCGGGCTATGCAAATTGGGCCTTTGATATGGCCCGTGACGGTGGCCTATCCTACTGATGCGTCCGGGCGACCACCACTCGGATTGTGCATTGTGGGAAAATGTTGTGGTTATTACTACATTTTCCCTTGAGTGATGCCTTGAAAAAAGGTATTTGTAGCTTAACTTGATAAAAGAACAAACATCATGCCTTCCATTACGGTTGAACCGTGCACCTTTGCCTTGTTCGGCGCGCTGGGCGATCTGGCCCTGCGCAAGCTGTTTCCTGCCCTGTATCACCTTGACGGTGCCGACTTGCTGCACGAGGACACGCGCATCATCGCGCTGGCCCGTGAGCCCGGCAGCGAGCAGCAGCACATGGCGTTCATCGCCGCCGAATTGCGCCGTTACGTCGGCAAAGAGCTGAACGAAACCGTAGCTGAGCGCTTTCTCGCGCGCCTGACCTATCTGCACGTCGACTTCCTCAAGGCCGAAGACTACGTGGCGCTGGCGGAACTGGCCGGCAGCAGCCAGCGCATGATCGCCTACTTCGCCACTCCGGCGGCGGTGTACGGCGCGATCTGCGAGAACCTGGAAAAAGTCGGTCTGGCCGAAAATACCCGGGTGGTGCTGGAAAAGCCGATCGGCTCTGACCTTGAGTCGTCGCGCAAGGTCAACGATGCCGTCGCGCAGTTCTTCCCGGAAGACCGCACTTACCGCATCGACCACTACCTGGGCAAAGAAACCGTTCAGAACCTGATCGCCCTGCGTTTCGCCAACAGCCTGTTCGAAACCCAGTGGAACCAGAATTACATCTCCCACGTGGAAATCACCGTGGCCGAGAAGGTTGGCATCGAAGGCCGTTGGGGCTATTTCGACAAGGCCGGCCAACTGCGCGACATGATCCAGAATCACCTGTTGCAGCTGCTCTGCCTGATTGCCATGGACCCGCCGGCCGACCTGTCCGCCGACAGCATCCGTGACGAAAAGGTGAAGGTGCTCAAGGCGCTGGCGCCGATCAGCCCGGAAGGCCTGACCACGCAAGTGGTGCGCGGCCAGTACATCGCCGGACACAGCGAGGGGAAATCCGTTCCCGGTTACCTCGAAGAACCGAATTCCAATACCCAGAGCGACACCGAAACCTTCGTCGCCCTGCGTGCCGATATCCGTAACTGGCGCTGGGCCGGCGTGCCGTTCTACCTGCGCACCGGCAAGCGCATGCCGCAGAAGCTGTCGCAGATCGTCATCCATTTCAAGGAACCGTCGCACTATATCTTCGCCCCTGAGCAGCGCCTGCAGATCAGCAACAAACTGATCATCCGCCTGCAACCGGACGAAGGCATTTCCTTGCGGGTGATGACCAAGGAGCAGGGCCTGGACAAGGGCATGCAACTGCGCAGCGGGCCGCTGCAACTGAATTTCTCCGACACCTGGCGTAGCGCGCGGATCCCCGACGCCTACGAACGGCTGTTGCTGGAAGTGATGAACGGCAATCAGAACCTGTTTGTCCGTAAAGATGAAATCGAAGCCGCGTGGAAGTGGTGTGACCAGTTGATCGCCGGGTGGAAAAAATCCGGTGACGCGCCCAAGCCGTATGCGGCCGGGTCGTGGGGGCCGATGAGCTCCATTGCATTGATCACGCGGGACGGGAGGTCGTGGTATGGCGATATCTGATGTGCAACTGCCAACGGGCGTGACTGCCCGCGAATTCAACAGCGCGGTGCTGCTCGCCGAAGGTCTGGCGCTGAACGTTGCCCAGCAACTGAGCGAAGCGATTGCGGCACGCGGCAACGCGGTGCTGGTGGTGTCCGGCGGGCGCAGCCCGGTAGCATTTTTCCAGCACCTGGCCAAGCAGGAGCTGGACTGGGCGAAAGTCGTTGTGACCCTGGCCGACGAGCGCTGGGTGCCGGTCGAGCACGCCGACAGCAATGCCGGCCTGCTCAAGCAATACCTGCTCAAAGGCCCGGCGGCCAAGGCACAGTTCCTCAGCCTCTACAGTGCGGCGGCCAACGTCGAACAGGCTGCTGAACAGGCCGACCGTCTGCTCGCCGAGCTGCCGCCGATCGACGTATTGGTGCTGGGGATGGGTGATGACGGCCACACCGCATCGCTGTTCCCCGACAGCCCGAACCTCGCCGAAGCCCTGCAAACCGAAGGCACGCGTCGTTGCTGGCCGATGCTGGCGCCAAGCGTGCCGCGTCAGCGCCTGACCATGAGCCGTGCACTGCTGGCCTCGGCCCGGCACAAGATTCTGTCGATTTCCGGTCAATCGAAACTGACCACTCTGAATGCCGCGCTGGCATCCGATGACGTCTCGGCCATGCCGGTGCGCGCGTTTCTGCAACCTACGTTAGAGATTTACTGGTGCCCATGAGCCAAGGAACAGCCGCTATGACAACCCCATCCCCGACCGTTTCCATGGCGGACAAAGTTGCCCTGATCGACAGTCTCTGCGCCAAGGCGCGGATTCTGCCGGTGATCACCATCGCTCGCGAACAGGACGTGCTGCCGCTGGCCGACGCCCTCGCTGCCGGTGGCCTGACCGCGCTGGAAGTGACCCTGCGTTCGCAGTTCGGCCTCAAAGCGATCCAGATCCTGCGCGAACAGCGCCCGGAACTGATGACCGGTGCTGGCACCGTGCTCGACCGCAACATGCTCGCGGCGGCGGAAGCGGCCGGTTCGCAATTCATCGTCACCCCGGGCATCACCCGCGACCTGCTCGAAGCCAGCGTGGACAGCCCGATTCCGCTGTTGCCGGGGATCAGCAATGCCTCGGGGATCATGGAAGGCTACGGTCTGGGCTATCGCCGCTTCAAGCTGTTCCCGGCGGAAGTCAGCGGTGGCGTGGCGGCAATCAAGGCCCTCGGCGGTCCGTTTGGCGAAGTGAAATTCTGCCCGACTGGCGGCGTCGGTCCGGCCAATATCAAAAGCTACATGGCGCTGAAAAACGTCATGTGCGTGGGCGGTAGCTGGATGCTTGATCCGGAGTGGATCAAGAACGGCGACTGGGCGCGCATTCAGGAATGCACCGCCGAAGCCCTGGCGCTGCTGGACTGATCTTTACCCCTACACCTCGTTGTGTGCTTTACGGCTTTATGGTGCGCTTGGTCGGCGCACCTTTTTTTTGCGCCGAAGAAAGTAAACATACATGCCGCGATACATAGTTAACGCACGCGGTCCGTTTGCCGGGGTTAACCTGCGTTCATCTTATGGAAGAGAGAACGCCTCATGGACGACCTTCAGTCTCTGACCCTTGCGCCACAATCCCTTTATCAACCGAAGCAACGGCCTCTTGGCCGGCCCGATCGGCCCGCAGCCGGATCCAGGGTGCGCAATATCAGCCAGGGTGTCGAAGGCCTGCCGCTGATCCTGCGTCTGGCGCTGGTCGATGCGATGACCAGCGAGCCGGTCATCGGTGCGCTGGTGCGCATTCAACAGCGAGTTGATGGCGGCACCAGCCTCTCCGGCAGTCAATCCACCGATAGCCATGGCATCGTGCGCTTTACCAGCATCTATCCGGATCGCCCGGCCCCCGGCACTGCTTGCCTGAGCCTCAACGTGTTTATTCCCGGCGATGAAGCAGGAGCGCAAGCTCACCACGAAGCCTGGGCCGGCACCTTGCACCTGCCCGGTCGCTGCGGTTGTGAGGCGATCGCTGAGGACGCCTTGCGGTTGGTGTTGCAGCCGATCGCTGGCGAGAATCTCGAAGACGGTGCCTTCGCCTGCCAGACCCTCGGCATCGACACCTTCGCCGTGTCGTCGCAGCTTGGCCTCGAAGGCTACGAAAAAAACTCCGCTGCGCCGTTCTAGCGCAGCTGGTTCAATGCGTGGACCAACTGCTCCATCTCGCCAGCCGTGGTGGTCAGCCCCGGAGTGATGCGGATACACGGCCCGCACGCGGCGCCGGTGCGCACCACGGTGAACAGGTTGAATTCGCTGAGCAGGCGCTCGGCCATCGCCTGTTGATCGGCTTGGCGGGTGAAACGCAGCGCGGTGATCCCGCAATACAGTTGCGGATCGTCCGGCGTCAGTACTTCGATGCCCGGCAGGTGCCGCACGGCGCTGACCCATAGGTTGCGCAGGTAGTTCAGGCGTGGGCTTTTGGCTGCGGCACCGCCGAGGGAATTGTGCTCTTCGAAGACCAGCGGCAAGGTCATCAGCGCCGGGATGTTAGGCGTGCTGTACGAGGTGCGCGCGCGAATGTCGGTGACCGGATAATGCATCTCGCCCATGTCTGGATCGATGTCGGCCAGACGCTGCGGGGCGATATAAATGAAGCCGAGGGTCAGCGGCGCGCCGATCCATTTGTGCAGGTTGTAGCCGGCGAAAGCGATGCCCAACGCTTGCAGATCGAATTCGATCTGGCCGAGGGCGTGGGCGCCGTCGAGGATGATGTCAACGCCATGCTCCTTCGCCAATGCAGCGATGGCCTGCACCGGCATGACCAGGCCGGTGCGATGGGTGACATGGGTCAGGGCCATCAATTTGAGTTTCGGGTAGCGGAGAAAAGCCTCGCGGTAGGTCTCCAGCAAGCTGTCGAAGCTGGCCGGATGGCGGTGGGCAATCTCGATCACCTCGACGCCACGATGTTTCGCCAGCCAGCGCATGGCGCCCTTGACCGTGTCGTACTCGAGATCGCAGATCAGCACCTGATCGCCCGGTTGCAGGCGATTGTAATTGCGGATCAGCGATTGCAGGCCTTCGGTGGCATTGCGCGTCAGGGCCACGCTTTGCGCGCGTACGCCGATCAATTCGGCCACCTGCGCGCGGATCTCGAGGTTGTCGTGTTGCTCAAAGCGCTGGCGCACGTACACCGAGTTGCTGGTGTTGATCAGCTCGATGTTGCGCTGGTATTCCTCGATCACCGTGCGCGACATGCGCCCGAAGTAACCGTTCTCCAGGTTGACCGGGCCGGGCTGCACATCGTATCGGTCGGCGAAGGTTTGCCAGAAGGCTTCATCACGGGCGCGGCGGGTGTTGTCAGGCATGGTCGACAAGGCTCAAGAGAGGAGGGCGCGTCAGTGGCGCGGGGCGGGTTTGCCGTGTTTGGCGCGTAGCGGTTCGAGCAGGTCGGACAGGCCGTTGTGGTCGATCTCCTGCATCAGCGCAAGCAGGCCACCGAGTTCGCCGTGGGGAAAGCCTTCACGGGCGAACCAGTTCAGATAAGGGCCAGGCAGGTCGGCAATGATTCGGCCCTTGTACTTGCCGAAAGGCATCTCGCGGGTGATCAGCAGTTCGAGTTTTTCCGGATTCATCAGCACGCTTCATCGATTCACATTACAGCAGGGAAAATACAGGCATTCTGCATGCAGGCCAAATGACAGATCATGCAAAAAACCAGCATACAGATGGTTCAATGTTTTATAAGTCCATGAAAAACAAGGTTTTATTCTCGCAAAGCAAACTGGCACGCACACTGCAATATCCCTTGCATCTTCAACCAACCGCAAGGAATTGGAAAATGACTGACGTAAACAAAGAATCCATCTCGGTACTCAATGACCTGATTGAAACCTGCAAGGACGGTCAGGAAGGGTTCAAGACTTGCGCCGAAGACATCAAGCATCCTGAACTGAAATCTCTGTTTGTGACTCGCGCCGCCGATTGCGCCACCGCAGCTGCCGAGCTGCAGGCTCAGGTACGTTCGCTGGGCGGTGATCCGGAAACTTCGACCAGCGTTGCCGGTGACCTGCACCGTCGCTGGGTTGACGTAAAATCCATGTTCACCGGCAAAGACGAAGAAGCTGTGCTGAACGAAGCCGAGCGCGGTGAAGACCATGCGCTGAAGGCTTATCGTGAAGCCCTCGAGAAAATCAACAAGCACAATCTGGTAGGCATCAAGGATCTGGTTGAGCGTCAGTATCACGGCGTACAACGCAACCACGACCAGGTGAAAGCCCTGCGTAACCAGGCTCGTGCCAACTCGTAAGAGTTAGTCGGCTACAAAAAACGCCAGCTAGTCTGGCGTTTTTTTGTGCCCGCAGGAAAAGCCCCTCACCCTAGCCCTCTCCCGGAGGGAGAGGGGACTGACCGAGGTGTTCCTGAAAGTTACGTCGCTGTGAAATATCCAGTCGAACTCAGGATTTGAAAAGCCAGGAAGTCGGCTCCCTTTCCCCCTCGCCCCCGTGGGGGAGAGGGCTGGGGTGAGGGGGAGAAGATCTACCTGACACCCCATCAATCAATCAACCAATACTGATCGCCGGCAAAGTCGGCAACGTCACCGTCTGCTGCTTGCGCGGCGCCAATATCTCCGCCTCGCCATCCACTACCAACTCGTCACGCTGGTTGAACACCCGAGTGGCAATGCGCACACGAAACTTCGGCAGCTTCTCGAGAATTTCCAGACGCACCGTCAGCGTGTCGCCGATCTTTACCGGTTTCTGAAAACTCATCTGCTGACCGATATAAATAGTGCCCGGCCCAGGCAGTTCACAAGCGACCGCGGCGCTGATCAGCGCACCGCTGAACATACCGTGGGCAATGCGTTCCTTGAACATGCTCGCTGCGGCAAACTCGGCGTCCAGGTGCACCGGGTTGTGGTCGCCTGACATCGCGGCGAACAGCTGGATGTCGCGCTCTTCGACAGTCTTGCTGTAGCTGGCGGTCTGGCCGACTTCGAGGGCTTCGTAAGGGATGTTGGTAACCTGGGTCATCGGTTTCGATTCCTGTGACGGATTCAGTGAATCCACAAAAAATTATTCGCTGCGCTGCGGGCGCGGATGGCTCAAGGCCTGATCGATCCAGGCGAGCACATCGGCGGTCACTTCGTCGCGATTGCTTTCATTGAACAATTCGTGCCGGGCCTGCGGGTAGATCTTCAGTTGCAGGTGCTGGCTGCCGGCCCTGCGCAAGGCGTTGGCCAGATCAGTCAGACGCTTGCCCTCGCTCACCGGATCACATTCGCCGCCAATCACCAGCAGCGGCAGGCCCGGATCGATCTGCGCGAGATTGGACGCTTTGCTGATTTGCTGCAAGCCGCCGAGCAGGTCGATCCAGAACTGATTGGTACAGCGAAAGCCACACAACGGGTCGGCGGCGTACTTGTCGACCTCGGCCGGATCGCGGCTCAGCCAGTCGAAGCGGGTGCGCAGCGGTTTGAATTTATTGTTGAACGAGCCGAACGACAGCCACTCGATCAACGCGCTGCGGCCCTTGCCGCCCTGCCGCAGTTTTTCCAGCCGGGCAATCTGCCGGGCGACGCGATACAGGGCCACTGGCTGGAAATTCGATCCGCTGAGAATCGCCCCATGCAGACTTGCGCTGTGGTGCAGCAGATAGGCTTGGGCCAGGTAACTGCCCATGCTGTGGCCGAGCAGAATGATCGGCACGCCGGGATGCTGCTGGCCGATGTGCTGGTTGAGGCTGGCCAGATCGCCTACGACCTTGCACCAGCCATCGTCATCGGCAAAGTGGCCGAGGGTGCCGTTGTCGGCGGTGCGGCCATGGCCGCGCAGATCGGGTGCGTAGACGCCATAGTCTTTGTCGCAAAACGTGTCGGCGAGACGGGCGTAGCGAGCGCTGTGTTCGGCCATGCCATGGACGACGAGAATCACCGCTTTCAAAGGCGTGGCCGGCAGCCAGCGGTTGACGTACAGGCGGCTGCGGTCACTTGCGTCCAGCCAGAAGGTGTCGTGGGTCATGGCGATTCCTTTGCTCAGCATCGCCACAGTGTATAGCGCGTCTGATCAGCCCACGCCACGGCAGGAAGATTCACGCGATCAATGACGGCTTGCGTCATATTTGCCTCACTGGCCATAGCTGCTAGTGTCCGTGAAGCTCCGCTTTGTGCTTTTCGCCTTCCATGGACGAAGCAGAAACGACAGAAAGCGGCTCCCGGATCGGCTCAGGTAAAGAGGACAAGAACAATGCAACCTGATTTCTGGAATGACAAACGCCCGGCCGGCGTACCGCTGGACATCGACATGGGCGAGTTCAAGTCGGTCATCGAAGTGTTTGAGCGTTCCTGCAAGAAATTCGCTGACCGCCCGGCGTTCAGCAGCATGGGCATCACCCTGACCTACGCCGAACTCGAGCGCCAGAGCGCGGCGTTTGCCGGTTACCTGCAGGCTCATACTGATCTGGTGCCGGGTGATCGCATTGCGGTGCAGATGCCCAACGTCCTGCATTATCCGATTGCCGTGTTCGGCGCACTGCGCGCCGGGCTGATCGTGGTCAACACCAATCCCTTGTACACGCCACGGGAGATGCGCCACCAGTTCAAGGATTCCGGCGCGCGGGCGCTGGTCTACCTGAACCTGTTCGGGCAGAAAGTCCAGGAAGTGCTGCCTGACACCGACATCCAATACCTGATCGAAGCGAAGATGGGCGACCTGATGCCCGCCGCCAAGGGCTGGCTGGTCAACACCGTGGTCAGCAAGGTGAAAAAACTGGTTCCCGAATATTCGCTGCCACAGGCCATCTCGTTCAAAAGCGCGCTGCGCATGGGCCGCGGCCTGGGGATCAAGCCGCTTAACGTCGGCCTCGATGACATCGCCGTGCTGCAATACACCGGCGGTACCACCGGCCTGGCGAAAGGCGCGATGCTCACCCACGGCAATCTGGTGGCGAACATGCAGCAAGTGCGCGCCTGTCTGGCAC
Source organism: Pseudomonas moraviensis subsp. stanleyae (assembly GCF_036283065.1). Lineage (GTDB taxonomy): Bacteria > Pseudomonadota > Gammaproteobacteria > Pseudomonadales > Pseudomonadaceae > Aquipseudomonas > Aquipseudomonas stanleyae. The sequence continues at coordinate 26,082 of NZ_JAADJI010000004.1, read as the reverse complement.
AGCTCGGCCCGGACGGTCAGCCGCTGTTGCGTGAAGGCCAGGAAGTGATGATCGCGCCGCTGCCGCTGTACCACATCTATGCCTTCACCGCGAATTGCATGTGCATGATGGTGTCGGGCAACCACAACGTGCTGATTTCCAATCCGCGCGACATCGCCGGCTTCATCAAGGAACTGAAGAACTGGCGTTTCTCGGCGCTGCTGGGCTTGAACACCTTGTTCGTTGCGCTGATGGATCATCCCGATTTCAAGACCCTGGATTTCTCCAGCCTGAAGCTGACCAACTCCGGCGGCACCGCGCTGGTCAAGGCCACCGCCGAGCGCTGGGAGCAGATGACCGGTTGCCGTATCACCGAAGGCTACGGCCTGACCGAAACTTCGCCCGTGGCCTGCACCAACCCTTACGGCGACCAATCGCGCTTGGGCACTGTCGGCCTGCCGGTGCCGGGCACGCTGGTGAAAATCATCAACGATGACGGCGTCGAGCAACCGCCGGGCGAGCGTGGCGAGCTGTGCATCAAAGGCCCGCAGATCATGAAGGGCTACTGGAACAAACCCGAGGCCACTGCCGAAGTGCTCGATGCCGAGGGCTGGTTCAAGTCCGGCGATATTGCGGTGATCGACCCCGACGGTTTTGTGCGCATCGTCGATCGCAAGAAGGACATGATCATCGTCTCCGGTTTCAACGTTTATCCCAACGAAATCGAAGACGTGGTCATGGCGCACCCGAAAGTCGCCAACTGCGCGGTGATCGGTGTGCCGGACGAGCGTTCGGGTGAGGCGGTGAAGCTGTTTGTGGTGGCGCGGGAAAGCGGGGTCAGCCTGGAAGAGCTGAAGGCCTACTGCAAAGAGAATTTCACGGCCTACAAGGTGCCGAAACACATCGTGCTGCGTGAGTCGTTGCCGATGACGCCTGTAGGGAAAATTCTGCGGCGCGAGTTGCGCGATATTGCCCAGGCCTGAACCGCAGCGCTTGTGACATTCGCGAGCAGGCTCGCTCCCACAGGTATCGATGTTTACTGTGGGAGCGAGCCTGCTCGCGAATCTTTTGTGCCCGCTGAATTCGGGGGTTTTAGGGAGTTATAGGATTTTTGCTCTAAAATGACCGCTGGCAAGTCTTGAGTCATCAATATGACTGTAGGGCCCACGTTTGGCTCTGGTCGACCCTTGGCAAAGCTGCTACTCTCGGCGCGCTTTGTGACTTCTCGGCCTGTAAAACGCCGGATTCACCAATACAAAACACACACCAATAATAATCGCATCAAATGCGGTGAAGAATTCGCGTTGCTGAGGAGTGGGCTTCCATGATCGAAGACTTTTGGAAGGATAAGTACCCGGCTGGAATCGCAGCCGAGATCAATCCAGACGAGTATCCGAACATTCAGGCAGTGTTGAAGCAATCCTGCCAACGCTTCGCCAACAAACCGGCTTTCAGCAACCTGGGCAAGACAATCACCTATGGTGAGCTGTACGAGCTGTCCGGTGCCTTTGCCGCGTATCTGCAACAGCATACCGACTTGCAGCCCGGTGATCGAATCGCCGTGCAACTGCCCAACGTCTTGCAGTACCCGGTCGCGGTCTTCGGTGCCATTCGCGCCGGGCTGATCGTGGTCAATACCAACCCGCTGTACACCGCGCGGGAAATGGAACACCAATTCAACGACTCCGGTGCCAAAGCACTGGTGTGCCTGGCGAACATGGCGCACCTGGCCGAAGCCGTAGTGCCGAAGACCGGCGTCAAGCACATCATCGTCACCGAAGTCGCCGACCTGCTGCCGCCGATCAAGCGCCTGCTGATCAACAGCGTCATCAAGTACGTGAAGAAAATGGTCCCGGCCTATCACCTGCCCAAAGCCATCAAGTTCAACGACGTGCTGAGCAAGGGCCACGGCCAGCCAGTGGCCGAAGCGAACCCGGACAGCGGCGATGTCGCGGTGCTGCAATACACCGGCGGCACCACCGGTGTGGCCAAGGGCGCGATGCTCACCCACCGCAACCTGGTCGCCAACATGCTGCAATGCAAGGCGCTGATGGGCTCCAACCTCAACGAAGGCTGCGAGATCCTGATCACGCCGCTGCCGCTGTATCACATCTATGCGTTCACCTTTCACTGCATGGCGATGATGCTGATCGGCAACCACAACATCCTGATCAGCAACCCGCGCGACCTGCCGGCGATGGTCAAGGAGCTGTCGAAGTGGAAGTTCAGCGGTTTCGTCGGGCTGAACACGCTGTTCGTGGCGCTGTGCAACAACGAAGGTTTCCGCAAGCTGGATTTCTCCGCGCTGAAAGTCACCCTGTCCGGCGGCATGGCCCTGCAATTGGCCGCAGCCGAGCGCTGGAAAGCCGTGACCGGTTGCGCCATCTGCGAAGGCTACGGCATGACCGAAACCAGCCCGGTGGCCACGGTCAACCCGATCCAGCACATCCAGATCGGCACGATCGGCATTCCGGTGCCGTCGACCCTGTGCAAAGTCATCGACGATGCCGGTGTCGAGCAGCCGCTGGGCGAAATCGGTGAACTGTGCGTCAAGGGCCCGCAAGTCATGAAGGGCTACTGGCAGCGTCAGGAAGCCACCGATGAAATGCTCGACAGCGACGGCTGGCTGAAAACCGGTGACATCGCGCTGATCCAGCCGGACGGCTACATGCGCATTGTCGATCGCAAGAAAGACATGATTCTGGTGTCTGGTTTCAACGTCTATCCGAACGAACTGGAAGACGTGCTGGCGACTTTGCCGGGCGTGTTGCAGTGTGCGGCGATTGGCGTACCGGACGAGAAATCGGGCGAGGCGATCAAAATTTTCATCGTCGCCAAACCGGGTGTGACCCTGACCAAAGAACAGGTCATGGACCACATGCGCGCCAACGTCACCGGCTACAAGGTGCCGCGCTCGGTGGAATTCCGCGACGCGCTGCCGACCACCAACGTCGGCAAGATCCTGCGCCGCGAATTGCGGGATGAAGAGCTGAAGAAGCTCAAGGCCAAGTCTGCCGCGTAAATAAAAAGCCCCGCAGATGCGGGGCTTTTTGTTGGTGCGTGACTTTAGACTTGTATCAACTGTGAAGCCGCCTTCGCGAGCAGGCTCGCTCCCACATTTGACCGTGTTGCAACTGGCGAACGCGGTTGAGTGTGGGAGCGAGCCTGCTCGCGAAGCTGTTACTGACGAAACGGCGCGAAATTCACATTGGTCCCCGCCGGGCGCATGTCCTGCAGATACGAATCCTTGTCCGCACTCAATTCCAGGCTCAGCGCCGCCTTGCGCTTGCCTTCGTTGCGAATCACCAGGCCTTCGAGCTTTTCGCGCAGGAACACCGTCGGCACTTTCAGGTGCAGCAACTCGTCGGTGGCCGGGGTGTGCAGCAGCAAGTGAATCCACTCGTACTGACCGATGGCCAGGCGCGATACCGGCAAGTCAAACCACCAGATGTTGCGGTTGCGGTTCAGTTCGGCGAAGTGGCAGTTGTTGGTGCCGAGCACGGCGCCGCCCAGTTGCTGGTTGCGACGGGCGATGGCCTGGGTTTTATTGAGCTTCATGACATTCCTGCGAATCGGTGTGCGGGGCGCAACGCCCATAGGCTGAGCATTCTCGGGGCAACGCCGGCAAACATAAAGCGCAACCTGCGGATCGCGACGAAATGCCGGCAAAATAAATGAAACTCGGCGCCAAGCGCACCGGTCAATCGTTACGTAATGACTTTTCTTCCCTACATGCATCACGGAGAAACACCATGAGCAGCACAGGCGATAAAGTAAAAGGCATGGCCAACGAAGCCGTCGGCAACGTCAAACAAGGCGTCGGCAAAGCTACTGACAACGACAAGCTGCGTGCTGAAGGCAAAGTCCAAGAGAAAAAAGGCGAAGCCCAGCAAGCGGTCGGCAACGCCAAGGACGCTGTGAAAAAGGGCGTCGACAAGGCGTAAGCAAGCCTTGAACGAATCACACGAGCGGCCATCCAAGGATGGCCGTTTTTGTATCAGAACCCTGCGGTCATCCGCCAAAGGATCGCCAAACAGGCTACCTTGAGGTAAACAACGGCCCCTGAGTCGCCACGACTTCAACCTTTTGCGGCGCAAGGAGACGCGAATGATATTTCCGGACATGAAAGGTCTGCCCCTGCACCGGGTGATGGTGCGCACGGTCACTGAATTCGTCGATGACGAAATGTCGACCTACGCCTCGGCACTGGCCTACCAGATGCTGTTCTCGCTGTTTCCGTTCATTCTTTTCCTGATCGCGCTGATCGGTTTCCTGCACCTGCCGGACTTCTTCTCCTGGCTGCGCCTGCAATCCGAACTGGTCCTGCCGCCGCAGGCGCTGGAGCAGGTCAACCCGGTGATCGACCAGTTGCAGCAATCCAAGGGTGGCCTGCTTTCAATCGGTATTGTTATTGCCCTGTACACCGCGTCCGCCGGCGTGCGCCTGATGATGAGCGCAATGAACGCCGCTTACGACGTGGTCGAAGGCCGGCCGGTCTGGAAGCGCTTTCCCCTGTCGATCGTCTACACCGTCGGCATCGCCGGCATGCTGCTGATCGCCGCCGCGCTGATGGTGCTCGGGCCGCAAGTGATGGGCTGGATCGCCGCACAGGTGGGGCTGGAAGACTTCATCGTCACGGTGTGGACCATCGCACGCTGGCCGGTGATCGTGATCCTGATGATGGTCGCGGTGGCGCTGATCTACTACGTGATGCCTGACGTCAAGCAGGACTTCCGCTTCATCACCCCAGGATCTGTGCTGGCGGTGGTGGTGTGGATTCTCGCTTCACTGGGCTTTGCCTTCTACGTGAAAACCTTCGCCAACTACAACGCGATGTATGGCAGCATCGGGGCGATCATCGTGCTCTTGCTGTATTTCTATATTTCTGCGGCGGTGCTGTTGCTCGGCGCGGAAATGAATGCGGTGATCGAGCACATGTCCGCCGAAGGCAAGGACAAGGGCGAGAAAGCCCCTGGCGAGCCCGACGAATCCACCAAACAACACGTCTCGGGCCTGGGCCGCGATCATTCGCTCAAGCCGGACACTGATGAAGCGCGACCATGATTCGTGAAATTCTGAAAATGGGCGATGAGCGCCTGCTGCGCATCGCCCCGCCGGTACCGCCGGAGATGTTCAACAGCGCCGAGCTGTGGCAACTGATCGACGACATGTTCCAGACCATGGAAAGCGTCGGCGGCGTCGGCCTCGCGGCGCCGCAGATCGGCGTCGACCTGCAACTGGTGATCTTCGGCTTCGAGCACAGCGAGCGTTACCCGGACGCCGAAGCGGTGCCGCAGACGATCCTGATCAATCCGCTGATCACGCCGTTGAATCCGCTGATGGAAGAGGGCTTTGAAGGCTGCCTGTCGGTGCCGGGCCTGCGCGGCGCAGTGGATCGCTATCAGCAGATTCGCTACGAGGGCTTTGATCCGAAGGGTGAGCCGATCGTGCGTGTGGCCTCGGGGTTTCATGCACGCGTGGTGCAGCATGAATGCGATCACCTGATCGGCCGGCTGTATCCGTCGCGAATTAGCGACTTCAGCAAGTTCGGCTTTACCGAAGTGCTATTCCCGGATCTTGATCCCAACGCTGATGACTGATTGTCAGAACACCATCAACCCCTGTGGGAGCGAGCCTGCTCGCGAACGCGGAATATCAGAACCAGATTCGGCGCTTACCCACCGCATTCGCGAGCAGGCTCGCTCCCACAGGGTTTCAGCGTAAATCTGCGGGATTGAGCCCCATCGCAATCATCGGCTTGCTCCGCGCGTACCGGCTCAACCGCTCGGCCATCGCTTGCGGCAGCGGCGGGTCGAAGCTGAATCCGCGCCGCTCATAAAACCCGCGCAGATCCGGATGACAGAACAGCCACACCGGCTCGTTCACCTGAGCTACCGCCGTCGCAATCAACTGCGCAGCAACACCCTGCTCACGACATTGCGGATCAACAAACAACCCGGTCAGCCAATGCCCGCCCGATACCCGCCGCAGGCACAGCGCCGCTACAATCTCGCTGCGCCTTGCGACCCACAACTGCGCCTCGCGCACGGCTTTCATCGACGATTGGTGGCTGCGGTAGAACTTGTTCATCAGCGGCCACAACGATTCGTCGAGCTGGCTGTAGTGGATGTCGGACATGGGTTCGGCTGTCGCTGCGAAAAGCGCTGATTATAAAAGAACGCGCGCTTGCGGATAGGTGTATACCTGAACTCACACCCCTGTGAGTGGAGTATCGATCATGTCCAAAGGTATGGATTCAAAGAAAGCCGCGAAGAAGAAGCCGGCCAAGACCGCGATTGAAAAACGCGCGGAAAAGAAAGCCAAGAAAGTCGACATCTTCGGCCATTGAGCAAACCATTCGGAAGCCCGTTTCTCGGGCTTCCACGCCATCTGAAAAAATAATCTGCAAGATTCAAAGCCGTCGTTGCACAGAAGGGGACGATTCCCGTTCCGAGCAACGCCATGGCTTTTTACTTTGATGCCGAGCATCGCCAGCAAATCGAGACCCTGCGCCAGCGCTTTACCGCCCGCAGCGAATGGCCGACCTGGCTGTTGCTGATCGGTGTGTACGCCGGCTGGTTCGCCATTGTGCTTGACAGCGCCTGGCTGGGACGCGGCTTGAGCACGTTGCTGCTGATCCCGCTGCTGGTGTTGTGGCTGTCGCTGCAGCATGAGCTGCTCCACGGTCATCCGACTCGCTGGACTCTGGTCAATAAAATCCTCGGCTACGCGCCGTTTGCCGTGTGGTATCCGTACACCCTGTACCGCGACAGTCATCTGCGTCATCACCGCGATGAAGACTTGACGGTGCCCGGTGTCGATCCGGAAAGTCGCTATCTGAAGTCGGCGAACTGGCAGGGCAGCTCGATGTTCGAGCGCAGCCTGCACTGGCTGAACAAGACACTGCTCGGCCGCTTTGTGATTGGCGCGCCGCTGGCGTTGATCGGGTTGGCGCGTGAGGAGCTGCAGCGCTTGAGAAACCTCGATCCGCAGGCCTGGCTGATGTGGCTGAACCACGGTTTCGTCACCCTGCTGATGCTTTGGTTCATCGCCAGTCACAGCGTCCTGCCGGTCTGGCATTACCTGCTGTTGATCAGCGTACCGGCGCTGTCGATTGCCATGATCCGTTCGTTTCACGAGCATCGACCGCATGCACAGGCCGAGCAACGTACCGTGCTCAACGAAGCAGGCTGGCCATGGCGCTGGCTGTTTCTCAACCTGAATTTTCATCTGGTGCATCACGACTTGCCGGGGCTGGCGTGGTACGACTTGCCGAGGGTCTACCGGATGCACCGTGAGCGCTGGATTGCTCGCAGTGGCGGATTTGTCGTGCGCGGATATGGGCAATTGTGGCGGCGCAATGGCTTCAAACCGATTGATAGCCCGGAACATCCGTTTCACTAATTGTCAGGCCACCGCAAACCCCTGTGGGAGCGAGCCTGCTCGCGAAAACGGTGTATCAGTCCAAACTATTCTGAATGGGACAAAGCCTTCGCGAGCAGGCTCGCTCCCACAGGGTATTTCACCGAATGGAAAAGCTTCGATGACCCAACACCACGCCGAGCTACCGATGTATCCAGCCCCCGAGCCCGTCCGCGTGGCCAACGAGCAGTGGCTGGCGCGCATCCTCGAATACCTGGGCCACAGCCGACTCGACGCGACAAAGCTGACGCTGCCCGAACTGTGGCTATCGCCGCATCTGCTGCTCACCCAGACCTGCGGCTATCCGCTGATGACAGCGCTGTGTGGCCGGATCCGCCTCATTGGCCGACCGCGCTATGAATTGCCTGACGCCAGCGCCGGCCAGCATTGCAGCCTGATCCTTGGCCGCGCCGCTGATCCGCGCTACTCGCTGGGCGACTTTCGCCACAGCCGTGGCGTGATCAACAGCGAAGACTCCAACAGCGGCATGAATCTGCTGCGCCAGCGTCTGGCGCCGCTGCAGGAAAACGGCCGGTTTTTCGCCAGTGTCGGCATCAGTGGCGGTCACCGCGAAAGCCTGCGCTGGCTGCGGGAAAACCTTGCCGATCTGGCCGCTATCGACAGCGTAACGTTCACCTACATCGCCCGGCATGCACCGGAAGAAGTCAGCGGTTTGCGTGTAGTTGGGCGCAGTGCGTCGAGTCCGACGCTGCCATTCATTACGGCTGCCGGTGCCAGCGACGAGCAGGTCGAACGGCTGCTGCAAGCGATGAATCGCACCTTGAATGAATTGCCTGATGTGGTGCAGACCTTGGGTTTGCCTGAAATTCTCCCGGCCAGCGAAGACGACTATCAGGTCCTCCTTGACTATCAACGGGAGGCGGCAGATCGCAGTTACCGCTATTTGCGCTAGTCAGTTGAAATTCCCAAATCGAATATAAGCATAAGATTTAAATATTATTAACGCATAAGGCGCCTTGCTACGATCGCGCCACCGGAACACCGGACATTCAGCGACCCTTACCGAGGAGCCACTATGTCCGGCGCCGATCAATCCCATCGCGACACCGTGGAATGTCTGTTCCGCGCGCACTACGGCTGGCTTTGCAATTGCCTGCGTCGACACCTGCTTGACGTGTCCGGCGCTGAGGACATCGCCTGTGAAACCTTCGCCCAATTGCTCGAAGCCCCATCGCTGACTGCCATTCGCGAACCTCGCGCCTTGCTGACGACGATCGCGCAGCGTCTGCTCTACCAACACTGGCGCCGTGCTGATCTGCAGCGTCGCCATCTTCTGCAGTCCGATCTTGATGTCGCAACTTCGCCTGAAGACCTCGCACAGCTTGCGCAAACCCTCGATCGCCTCGACCGCAGCCTGCATCGCCTGCCGGCCAAGGTCCGTTCGACGTTTCTGCTGGCGCGCATCGATGGCCTGACCTACCCGCAAATCGCTGCCGAACTGGGCATCTCGCAACGTTCGGTGAGCGTGTACATGGCTCGTTCCCAGGCGCTGTGCGATCGCCACAGCGCCAATCAATTCCTGGAAGAAAAGAGGTCCGCATGAGATCGATCAAAACCCTGCTCGGCCGCACGCTGCTGGCGCTGAGCCTAAGCGTCGGCGCTGTTTCAGCGGCGGAGAAATCCGCACCCATTCACTTCGGCGACATCACTTGGGAAAGCGGCAGCTTCATCACCGAGGTGCTGCGCCTGATCGTCGAAAAAGGCTATGGCTATCCGACCGACACGTTGCCGGGCAGCACGGTCAGCCTGGAGGCGGCGTTGGCGAAGAACGATATTCAGGTGATCGGCGAAGAGTGGGCCGGGCGCAGTCCGGCGTGGGTCAAGGCTGCCGCCGAGGGCAAGGTATTCGGCCTCGGCGACACGGTCAAAGGTGCCACCGAGGGCTGGTGGGTACCGGAATATGTGATCAAGGGTGACCCGGAACGCGGGATCAAGGCGTTGGCGCCGGAACTGAAATCGGTCGCCGATCTGCCGCGCTACAAGGATGTGTTCCGTGACCCGGAAGACCCGGGCCGTGGGCGTTTTCTCAACAGCCCGACCGGCTGGACTTCGGAAATCGTCAACAGCCAGAAGCTCAAGGCCTATGGCTTGACCGACAGCTTCGTCAACTTCCGCACCGGCTCTGGCGCGGCACTGGATGCCGAGGTGGCGTCGTCGATCAAACGCGGCAAACCGGTGCTGTTCTATTACTGGTCGCCGACGCCGCTGCTCGGGCGCTTCAAACTGGTGAAGCTCGAAGAGCCGCCGTTCGATGCCGAGGCGTGGAAGACCCTGGCCGATGCCAACAACCCGAATCCAAAAGGCACGCGGTCAATGCCGGCAAGCCTGGCGATTGGCGTGTCCGCACCGTTCAAGGCGCAGTATCCGGAGTTGGTCGCGTTCTTTGAAAAAGTCGATCTGCCGATTGATCTGCTCAACCAGACGTTGGCGGGAATGAGTGAAAAACGCTTGCAACCAAGGGCGGTGGCCGAGGCGTTTTTGCGTGATCAGCCGCAGGTGTGGGCGGCTTGGGTGCCGGGGGAGGTGGCGAATAAGGTGAAGGGGAGTTTGTAGTTCTTCTCCGATGTTTCTGTGGTGCATCACATGACGTCTTCGCGAGCAGGCTCGCTCCCACATTGGGATGCGTACCAACTGTGGGAGCGAGCCTGCTCGCGAAAGCGCCTGCCCTGGTCACCAATTTCCCCGCGCTGAACCGTTTCTTGTGCAAAAAATGCCAGATACTGGCCGACTAGTGGCCTTGCGCCCGGCGTCAGGCTGGCTATCCTTGCAGGTAACTAACCATGTCGACCGTCATGCCGACAGGCGACGGCACCGGTTGGTCCGTGATTCATGCTGCCAGAGTGCGCAATTCAAGGCACCGACACTGAACCAACAAGGAGCATCACCTACATGGAAGTTCTTCTACGCGTTAGGGCTGGCCCGCATGCGGGCTATCAAGAAAAGGATGTCTTGATCAGAGCGTCGCTGCACGACCCCTCCGATTGATCATCGTTTATCACCTGACAACTTCCTCCCTTGGAGGAAGGCGTGAGCCTGTTCTGTGGAACGTAGTGATGGATCTTGGAAGACCTGAACTTTCATCAAATCAAAAGAACGCGCGGAAGGTGATACAACCATGTTCAACCTACATCGCAAGGCTGACCTGCGGGAAATCGAGCGCTTCAGCTGTGCGCTGACCGAGGCCAACGCGAAAATCGAAGCGATCAGCCGCTCGATGGCGATGATCGAGTTCACCCCGGAAGGCATCGTCCTCGACGCCAATGAGAACTTCTGCAAGACCATGGGCTACAGCGCCGATGAAGTGCGCGGCAAACACCATCGGATCTTCTGTGAAGAAAGCTTTTATCGCAGCGAAGATTACGCAAAGTTGTGGCGCGACCTGGCCCGCGGTGAACCGCTCAGCGGCACTTTCCTGCGCCTGAACAAGAGCGGCCGCGAGATTTGGCTCGAAGCCAGTTACATGCCGGTGTTCGGTCCCGACAAACAGGTCAGAAGTGTCATCAAGGTTGCGGCGGACATCACCGCGCGCATCAACAAAGAGCACGAAGAGGAAGCCATGCTGGCGGCGATCGGCCGTTCCATGGCGGTGATCGAGTTCACTCCCGAAGGGAATGTCATCAGGGCCAACGATAACTTCCTGCAGACCATGCAGTACTCGCAAAACGAAATTGTCGGCCAGCACCACAGCCTGTTCTGTCACCGCGCCGAAGCCGAATCCGCACAGTACAAAGCGTTCTGGGCTTCGCTCAATCGCGGCGAATATCACTCGCACCGTTTCGAGCGCAAGAACAAATCCGGGCAGATGGTTTATCTGGAGGCTTCGTATAACCCGCTGTTCGACGCCAAGGGCCGCTTGTACAAAGTGGTCAAGTTCGCCAGTGACATCACCAAACAGATGACCACCCTGCAAAACGCTGCGGAATCGGCCCACAGCACCTCGGTACAAAACGACGCCTGCGCGCAGAAAGGCTCACAAGTGGTGCAGCAGACCGTGCAGATCATTCAGGACATTTCCCGCGATCTGAACGAAGCGGCGGTGAGCATCGATGCGGTCAGCAAACAGTCGGACATCATCGGCAGCATCGTTCAGACCATTCGCGGCATTGCCGATCAGACCAACCTGCTGGCGCTCAACGCCGCGATCGAAGCGGCGCGTGCCGGGGAACACGGGCGCGGATTTGCCGTGGTAGCGGACGAGGTGCGTAGCCTCGCGGCGCGCACCAGTCAGGCGACTGTGGAAATCGTCGACGTGGTGCGCAAGAACCATGACCTGTCGCTGAGCGCAGTGTCGAGCATGCAATCGAGTTTGAGTCGCACCGGGCTGGGCGTGGAACTGGCGAACGAGGCGGGCGAGGTGATCCTCGAGATTCAGCAGGGTTCGCGGCATGTAGTGGATGCGATCAGCCAGTTCAATGAAACCCTGCAATTGAACTGACCTGTTTCAACATCACCAATGCCCAATGTGGGAGCGAGCCTGCTCGCGAAAGCGTTATGTCAGCTAATACATGCCTGTCTGACACGGCGCCTTCGCGAGCAGGCTCGCTCCCACAGTGGAGTCCTGTGTTGGCCTTCAGCGATGGGCAATATTCTCCAGGGCCAGATTGCGCGTGCGTGGGCCGAACCAGCCGATGGTCAGCATTACGATCAGCATGCTGCTGGCGATGAATGCCAACACTCCCGGCGTGCCGAAATTGTCCAGAAACATGCCGATCAGCAGACTGCTGAACACCGTCGATAAACGACTGAACGAATAGCAGAATCCGACCGCACGAGCGCGAATGTTGGTCGGGAACAGTTCGCTCTGATAGGAGTGATAACTGAAGCTCAGCCAGGCATTGCAAAAGGTGATCATCACCCCGCAGAAGATCAGCCCGAACGCGCTGGTCTGCAGGGCGAACAGGGTGCCGAAGGTCATCGCGCCGAGGGCCGAGCCGACGATCTGCCATTTGTTTTCGAAGCGGTTGGCGAACTTCACGAACAGCAACGGCCCGAGCGGGTAGGCGAGGGTGATGATGAACGCGTACATCAGACTGTGGGTGACGCTGACACCCTGGCCGGAAAGCAGCGCCGGCAACCAGTTGCCGAAACCAAAGAAACCGATCGCCTGAAAGATGTGGAAAACGATCAGCATCAACGCGCGGCGCCGTTAGGGCGGTTGCCAGATATCGGCGAAGCGGCCCTTGCCTTCGACATCCACCGGCACCGGTTCCGGCGTATCGAGCGCTTTGCCGTGATCCTTGGCGCAGCGCGCTTCGAGGTTATCGAGGATGCGATTGGCTTCATCGAAGCGACCGTGTTGCGCCAGCCAGCGCGGCGATTCCGGCAGACGCTTGCGCAGCCACCAGATAAACAGCGCGAACACCGCGCTGGCCAATACCACCCAGCGCCAGCCAGACACGCCGAACGGCGCTTGCGGCACCAGCCACCACGACATCAAAGCCACCGCCGGCACTGAGAGGAACTGCACGAAAAACGCAAAGGCAAACGCCGAGCTGCGCATGCGCTTGGGCACCAGTTCCGAGAGGTAAGCGTCGATGGTCACCAACTCGATACCGAGGCCGATGCCGACCAGAAAACGCATGCCGATGATGCCCAGCGCCGAGGTCTGAATCCCCATCAGAACGGTCGCCAGCGTGTACCAGATCAGTGCGAAGGTGAAGATCGCCCGGCGACCGAAACGATCGGCCAACGGACTGAGCAGGCTGGCGCCGAGGAACAGGCCGAGGAAAGTCGCCGAAGCAAAAGCCGCCTGATCGGAGAAGCCGAATACGCCCTGGTTGCCGGTGGCGAACAGGCCGTCGCGGATCAGGCCGGGGCTGATATAGGCGGTCTGGAACAGATCGTAGAGTTCGAAAAATCCGCCGATCGACAGCAGCGCCACCAGACGCCAGATCGTGGCGACGGCGGGCAGCCGATCGATGCGGGCGGAAATTTCGGCGGCGCGTACCGGGTCTATGCCGTCCCTGTGCGCGGCAGCGGAAGTGTGAGCAGTCATGAGCTGATCCATTTTTTATTGATGGAAAAGCTTAGCCTGCTATCGGTGTTCGCGGATTGTGAATATGGGCGGGTAACTCGGTTAAGCCGCTACATTCCCGCAATATCTGCTTACGAATTAGTGATTTATGCCGCAGCGGTAGAATCCGGCAGCGCCGAGCTCGGCAGGCCAAAGATCCGATCGAATAGCCAGTTGAACACGAATGTGTAGCACGGGATGAAAATGATCAGCGCCAGATCCAGCAGGAATGCCTGCACCAGACTGATGTTCATCCACCATGCGATCAGCGGAATCAGGAACACGATCAGCGTCAGTTGAAAGCCGACCGCATGGGCGATGCGCCGTTTTACTGTGCGGGTGCGCGAGATCTGGCGACTTTCCCAGCGTTCGAACAACGAGGTGTAGATGAAATTCCAGGTCACGGCGATGCTGGTGATGATCACTGCCAGTGGTCCCGTGCTGCCCGGGGAAGTGCCCGACAACAGGGCCAGACCGAGGGCGGAGAAGGTCATGCCGATCACTTCATAGAGCGACACGTAGACCAGTTTACGTTTCACGCCTTGCATGCAGATTTGCCTCTTTCTTGCCGAATGTTGGCCAGCAGGGCTGGCGAAGGCGGCGAAAGATAGCTTCAATAGACCTGACAGAAAAAGTCGGTAGCTTTCAGTTTTATTGATAGGTGGATCGTTTGAATTTCAACAGCGACAGCATTGAATTGTTTCTCGCGGTCATCGAGCGCGGTTCGTTTTCCGCAGCGGCGCGACAGTTGGGCAAGGTGCCGTCGGCAGTAAGCATGGGCATCGCCAATCTTGAAGCCGAACTCGGTTACCCGTTGTTCGATCGCAGCCATCGCGAGCCGCAACCCACGGCGATGGCCCAATCACTGGTGCCGCACGCGCGACTGATCGCCGAGCAGCTCAAGCAGTTGCAGGTGCACGCGGTGGAGTTGTCGCTGGGGCTGGAAAGCAGGTTGTCGATTGGCGTGGTCGCGGACCTTGATCGACGGCGCTTGCTGGCAGCAATCAAAGTGATTGCCGAGCGACATCCGTTGCTCGACATCGAAGTGCTGACCGCGCCGCAGGATGATGTGCTGGCGATGTTGCACAGCGGCCGGGTCAGCGTGTGCCTGGCCTTCGCCGGGTTGAGCGTAAATGCGCTGGAGCGTTTCCAGTTCGTCGGCAGCGAACGCATGATCGCCACGCTGGCGGCGGACAGTCCGTTGCTGCAGGGGCGCGATGTGTTTCTCGAAGATCTGGTGCAGGTGCGGCAGATCATCGTCGCCAGCCGCGACTTGCCAATCAGCGAGACGCGGCCATTGGTGGCTGAATCCTACTGGCGCACGGACAATCTCGAGACGGCGATGGAAATGGTTGAAGCGGGATTGGGCTGGGGCAATTTCCCGCTATCGGTGGTGCAGCCGTGGCTGGAGGCCGGACGCTTGAAACGGCTGAATTTTCGCAACATCGAAAATGGCCTGGTCCTGCCGGTGCACGCGGTGTGGCTCAAGAGCCAGCCATTGCAGAAGGGCGCACAGGCCTTGGTTGACCTGCTCAGCCATTGAGTTTGGTAGAGATCCCCTGTGGGAGCGAGCCTGCTCGCGAAGGCGTCATGTCAGTCGCGCCTTGCTAACCTGACACACCGCATTCGCGAGCAGGCTCGCTCCCACAGGAATTGTGTTTGACCCCACGATCAGCGGAGGATCAGGTACTCTCGCGAACCTTCAATTCAAACCCCATATCCTCTACCGGCCGCGCTACTTTGTTGCCCGCCATCAACGTCAGCATCTGTTCCGCCGCGCGCCGGCCGATAGCCTCACGCGGGGTGTTGATGCTGCTCAGGCGCGGGACCATGTGCTCGGACATCGGCAGATCGTTGAAACCGAGAATCGCCACTTGCTCGGGAATCTTGATGCCGTTGCGCAAGGCTTCCAACAGTGCACCCTGGGCCAGGTCATCGTTGCCGAAGAAAATCGCATCGACATCCGGATGCGCCGCCAGCAGTTGCAGAAACAACTCGCCACCCAAACCCACCGACGAAGCACGCGGCGTCAGCACTTCCAGATCCGGGTCGTAGCGGCCAGCCTTCTGCAGTGCCTTGCGGAAACCCTCACCACGCAACAACGTACGCTGATCCAGCTGCGCGCCAATGTAGGCCAGGCGCTTGCGCCCGCGAGACAGAAGGTGTTCGGCGGCAGTCTCGCCGGCGCTCAACTGCGAAAAGCCCACGCAATTGACTCCGGCAGCACTGTCCAGCTCCATCATGTACACGCAGGGGATGTTGCTGAGCTCGATCATCCGCCGCGAACTTTCCGTGCGATCAAAACCGGTCAGCAGAAACCCGCGCGGCTGATAGGCCATGTAATTGCGCAGGAGGTTCTCTTCTTCATCGCGCGAGTAGTGGAAGTTGCCGATCAACACTTCGAAGCCCTTGGGCGTCAGCACCCGATGAATGGCTTCCAATGTGTCGATGAACAGCAGGTTG
Source organism: Pseudomonas moraviensis subsp. stanleyae (assembly GCF_036283065.1). Classification (GTDB taxonomy): domain Bacteria; phylum Pseudomonadota; class Gammaproteobacteria; order Pseudomonadales; family Pseudomonadaceae; genus Aquipseudomonas; species Aquipseudomonas stanleyae. The sequence goes on along the minus strand of NZ_JAADJI010000004.1, from coordinate 10,184 downwards.
GACAGCGACGGTACCAGCACCACCACCGAATGGCTCTGCGCCGAGGCCAGCGCGCGGGCGGCGGGGTTGACCACATAGTTGAGTTCGAGCGCGGCTTTCTGCACTTTTTCCACCAGTTCGGTGGCCACCGTGCTCACCCCGCGCAAGGCGCGCGAGGCCGTGATCGGGCTGACGCCGGCCAGGCGGGCTACTTCGTTGAGGGTCGGACGGCCGGTGGTGCGGGTATTTTTATCGTTCTTGGGGGAGGTCATCGGGCGGCTTGCCAAACAAAAATCAAGGCACTAAGGTAGCGCTGTCCTGATGCAGCTGCAAATGCGTGAGCGCGGTCCTGCCTGATCTGTGCTCTTTGGCTTCGGGAACAAACCTGCTGCAACCCAAAAAAACGACAAGAAGGCGTCGGCAACTTCTGCCTGTGCACTAGAGTCATAGCTAGCAAAGGTAGCGCTGTCTGCGCGCTGAGGTGTTATATGAGTCATCCCATCACCGCCCTGGTCATCATGGGCGTTGCCGGTTGCGGCAAGACGTGCGTCAGCCAGGCCCTGTGCCATTTGAGCGGCGCCACTGCCATTGAAGGCGATACTTTTCATCCGGCCGCGAACATCGAAAAGATGAGCGCGGGGATCCCCCTGAACGACGAAGACCGTGCCGGCTGGCTCGACAGCCTGTGCGATGAACTGCGTCGCGTCGATGCCGAAGGCCAGCGCCCGGTGCTGACCTGCTCGGCCCTTAAACACAGTTACCGCGAACGTCTGCGCAGTGCCTTGCCGGGCCTGGGCTTCGTGTTTCTTGAATTGACTCCGGAAGTCGCCGCCGAGCGTGTATCGCACCGCCCGGGCCACTTCATGCCGGCGACGTTGATCGAAAGCCAGTTCGCCACCCTCGAATCGCCCAAGGGCGAGCCGCTGACCCTGGCTCTCAATGCCTCCGTTCACAGCGTCGAAGAGCTGGCCCTGCAGGCTCACGTCTGGTGGCAGGCCAACGGCCTGAAACAAGCGGTATGAGTATGTTGAAAAAGACAGCGCTGTCCTCCCGACTTCTGTTCAACCCGCTTTAATAACAACAACAATCCAGGAGACACCCCCCATGTTTGGCATGTCCCACGAGACGTTCCTGCTGCTCGATGCGGTGGTCACGGTAATCGGCCTGATTATCCTGATCACCAAATTCAAGATTCACCCCTTTATTGCCCTGACCATCGCCGCCGCGTTCCTCGGCCTGACTTCCGGCATGCCGATCAACACCATCATCAAGGCGTTCCAGGACGGCTTCGGTGGCGTACTCGGTTTCGTCGGCATCATCCTCGCCCTGGGCACCATGCTCGGCAAGATGATGGCCGAATCCGGCGGCGCCGATCAGATCGCCCAGACCCTGATCCGCGCCTTTGGCAAGGACAAGGTGCAATGGGCAATGATGTTCGCCGCGTTCCTGGTGGGCATTCCGCTGTTCTTCGAAATTGGCTTCGTGCTGCTGATTCCGCTGGTTTTCATCGTAGCGCGCCGCACCGGCGTGTCGATCATCAAGATCGGTATCCCGCTGCTCGCCGGCCTCTCTGCCGTGCACGGTCTGGTGCCACCGCACCCGGGTCCGCTGCTGGCCATCGGCGTGTTCGGCGCTGACATCGGCAAGACCATTCTCTACGGCCTGATCGTCGCGCTGCCGACCGCTATCATTGCCGGTCCGATCTTCGGTACCTTCATCGCCAAGCACATCCCAGGTCACCCGAATCAGGAACTGGTCGATCAACTGGCCCGCGAAAACGATTCGGCCATCCTGCCGAGCTTCAGCATCACCCTGGTCACCGTGCTGCTTCCGGTGTTCCTGATGCTGCTGAAAACCTTCGCTGACGTGGCGCTGCCGGACGGCAACTTCTTCCGCATCTGGATGGACATGATCGGCCACCCGATCTCCGCACTGCTGCTGGCGTTGCTGCTATCGCTGTACACCTTCGGCTACAAGCAGGGCATCGGTTCCAACCAGATGCTGAAATGGCTGGACGCGAGTCTGGCGCCAACCGCCGCGATCATCTTGATCATCGGTGCCGGCGGTGGCTTCAAGCAGATGCTGGTGACCAGCGGCGTAGGTGACGTGATCGGCCACATGGCGGTGAGCGCGCAGATCTCGCCGATCCTGCTGGCGTGGCTGGTGGCGGCGGTGATTCGTATCGCCACCGGTTCGGCGACCGTGGCGACCATCACCGGTGCCGGTATTGTGGTGCCGGTTGTCGGCATGATTCCGGGCGTCAACCGTGAACTGCTGGTACTGGCTACCGGTGCCGGTTCGCTGATCCTGTCCCACGTCAACGACGCCGGTTTCTGGCTGGTCAAGCAGTACTTCAACATGACCGTGGCCGAAACCTTCAAGACCTGGACCGCGATGGAAACCATTCTGTCCATCGTCGCGTTGGGCTTTATCCTGTTGTTGTCGCTGTTCGTTTAAGCGGCCGTTTGCAGGCACAAAAAAACCGCAGTGATGCGGTTTTTTTGTGGGTAAAAAATCTGTGGTCACACGATGTTGTGGCGAGGGAGCTTGCTCCCGCTCGGCTGCGCAGCAGTCGTAAAAACCTCTGCACCCAGTGAACCAGACAGCCCGCGATTGCAGGATTTGGGCCTGCTGCGCAGTCCAGCGGGAGCAAGCTCCCTCGCCACATAAGTGTTGTTCTGCAGGTACTGCGTTAGCCGCCAGTTCTTGCGACTAACTCATCCGCGCGGAACATCCCGCGAATCCCGCGCACGGCCTGGCGGATGCGGTCCTGGTTTTCGATCAGGGCAAAGCGCACGTGGTCGTCGCCATACTCACCAAACCCCACCCCCGGCGACACGCAGACCTTGGCCTCGGCCAGCAGTTTCTTGGCAAATTCCAGCGAGCCGAGATGCGCATACGCCTCCGGAATCTTCGCCCAGACATACATCGACGCTTTCGGATTCTCGACCATCCAGCCCAGTTCATGCAGGCCCTTGACCAGCACGTTACGGCGCTGGCGATACTGCTCGGCGATGTCGCGCACGCATTGCTGATCACCTTCCAGCGCGGCAATCGCCGCCACTTGCAGCGGGGTGAAGGTGCCGTAGTCGTGGTAGCTTTTGATCCGCGCCAGGGCGCTGACCAGTTCCGGATTGCCGACCATGAACCCGATGCGCCAGCCGGCCATGTTGTAGCTCTTGGACAGGGTGAAAAATTCTACCGCGATGTCCTTGGCGCCCGGCACCTGCATGATCGACGGCGCTTTCCAGCCGTCGTAGACGATGTCGGCGTAAGCCAGATCGTGAATCACCAGCACGTCGTACTGCTTGGCGAGGGCAATCACCCGTTCGAAGAAATCCAGCTCCACGCACTGCGCCGTCGGGTTCGACGGGAAGCCGAGGATCATCATTTTCGGCTTGGGGATCGACCCGCGAATCGCGCGCTCCAGCTCATCGAAGAAATCCACCCCCGGCACCAGCGGCACCGAACGCACCTGAGCGCCGGCAATCACCGCGCCGTAGATATGAATCGGATAGCTCGGGTTCGGCACCAATACCGTGTCGCCCTGATCCAGGGTCGCCAGCATCAAATGCGCCAGGCCTTCCTTGGAACCGATGGTGACGATGGCTTCGCTTTCCGGGTCGATATCGACTTCGTAGCGCTGCTTGTACCAGTTGGAAATCGCCCGGCGCAGGCGCGGAATGCCCTTGGACGTCGAGTAACCGTGTGTGTCTTCACGTTGGGCGACCTGCACGAGTTTTTCGACGATGTGCGGCGGCGTGGCGCCGTCGGGGTTGCCCATGCTCAGGTCGATGATGTCTTCACCACGGCGGCGAGCGGCCATCTTCAGCTCGGCGGTGATGTTGAAAACGTAAGGGGGGAGTCGATCTATGCGCGCAAAGCGGCGCGGCGAACCTTGTTCGGCCATTGTTGCCTCGGATAACGTAAGCGCCCGGAACCGTCCGAGCGACGCTGGTCACTGCGGTGACCTGTGGCGGAAGATAAGGGCAGTGATGGCATACTGTCCAGCGCGGTTGTAAACATTTTTTTCAAGGAAAATCGGTCAATGGAATTCACCAGCGGCTTCCTGCTGAGCCTTTCGCTGTGCCTGGATATCGGCGTGGCCAACATCGCGATGATCACCCTGGCCATGCAGCGCGGCTACTTTCAGGGCTTCGCCCTCGGCCTGGGCACCTGCGTCGGCGACCTGATTTATGCGGTGCTGGCACTGGCCGGGATGACCGTTTTGCTGCAATACGAAAGCCTGCGCTGGGTCCTGTGGATTGGCGGCTCGGCGCTGCTGATCTACTTCGCGGCGAAGATGATCTACTCGGCGATTCATCACGAAGCGCTGCTGGCGGAGACGGCCGAGGTGGGGCAGAACTCACATCGCAAGGAATTCTTTCGCGGCATCTTTCTCGCCATGTCGTCGCCAAGCGCGATTCTCTGGTTTGCTGCGGTCGGCGGCACGTTGATCGCGCGATCCGGTGGCGGTGGTCCGTTGAGTTCGGCGCTGTTTTTGGGCGGCTTTCTCTGCGCCGGGCTGCTGTGGTCGGCCGGTTTGTGTTTCGCCGCCAGCCACGGTGGCAAGTTGTTGGGCGACAAGCTTTTGCGCTACTCCTATCTGGCATCGGCAGCGATCTTCTGCTATTTCGCGGTGTACGTGATCGTTTCGGGTTACAACGAGTTTGTCGGTTCAGGCGCCGTCGAGCAGTTGCATGCGCTGTAAACGTGCGAAATGGGTCGGGCTTTCTATACTCCCAGCCGAACCCACTTTACCGTTCTGAGGAGCCGCGTCATGGATGAACAAACACGCGTGGAAATAGCCGAACCTCGCTTCGAACACGGGCCGTTTTTGTTGATTGCCGGTTTTGGCGGGCGATTCACTCAGGAGACCACCGAAGACATCCCCGCGTTGTGGGACAAACTGATCCCGCACTTGGGAAAAATCCCCGCGCAAGTCAACGAAGTGACCTACGGCGTTTGCTGCAACGCGGACGGCGAGGGCGGTTTCGAATACATCGCAGGGGTGCAGATCGACAAGCTCGACGAGCTGCCGGAGCAGTATCGATGGGTTGAAATCCAGCCGCAGAAATATGCGGTGTTCGAGCACAAGGGGTCACTGACGCAACTCCCTGACACCTTCCAGTACATCTGGAACACCTGGCTGCCGCAGTCCGGCCACGAAGCGGCGGACGCACCGGAATTCGAGCGCTACAGCGAGGATTTCAATCCGAAACTCAACACCGGCACCCTGGAAGTCTGGCTGCCGATCAAGGCCTGAGCGGCGTAACAATCGAGGCGCAGCATGTCCGCCCCGGTGGTTGTGCTTTATGCTGGCGGGCCTTGTTTCCACTGATTTCCGAGTTGCCATGAACACCGTGATCCGCAACGTCAGCGCCGCCGACCTCGAGCGCTGCTACGCCATCGAAACCGTCGCCTACGAAGGCGACGAAGCCGCCACCCGCGAGAAGATCGCCACGCGCATTGCCACCTGGCCGGACGGCTTTGTCGTCGCCGAGGTGGACGGTGTAGTCGCCGGTTTCATCAATGCCGGCGCGGCGTTCGACGTGCAGATGTCCGACGAGGCCTTCAAGGAACTGATCGGCCACGACCCGAAAGGCCCGAACGTGGTGATCATGTCAGTGGTAGTACACCCGGATTACCAGGGGCAGGGCCTGGCCAAGCGCCTGCTCGGCGAATTCATCGAGCGCATGCGCGTGATGGATAAAGCGACGATTCATCTGATGTGCAAAGAGCAGCACATCGCCCTGTATGCCGGGTTTGGTTTTGCCTACATCAAACCCTCGGAGTCCGACCATGGCGGCATGGCGTGGCACGAGATGATCCTGACGCTCTGATCCACAACGCCGCTCGAAACTGTAGGAGCTGCCGAAGGCTGCGATCTTTTGATCTTGCTTAAAAAGCTGAGGATCAAAAGATCGCAGCCTTCGGCAGCTCCTACCGGGGATCGTGTCGGGTCAGCGAAGGTTGTTGTCGGCGTTTCTGGAGACTCAGAAAAACAGCCCCATCCGCCGTTCGTAACCGATCCGGCCCTTGTACGCTTCGCCGCTATCGACGTAGCCATGCCTGGCATACAGCGCAATCGCCGCCTCGTTATCAGCGTCCACCGACAATTCCAGTCCTTTGATCTCCGGCCAGGCCTCGCGCGCGACAGCGGGCAGCGCTTGCAGGCAAGCCTTGCCGTAGCCCTTGCCCTGCGCGTGGCGATCGACCTGCAAGGCATGCAACGTGGCGCTGTGTTCGTTGGCCCAGTCGGGCAATACCGGCGGGCGCTTGAGCAGCAAAAATGCCACCGGTACGTCGTCCGCCAGCAGGGCAAAACCTTTCACGCCGGGGCCGGGCTTCGACAGCAGGGTGTGCAAGGCACCGTGGATGTCGCCGGAGAATTTGATTTGCTCGGGGTGAATTTCAATGGCCTCGACTTGCTGACGCTGCAAAGGGCTGAGGCTGTCGTACGGCACGAGTTGGGCTGACACGGGAATTTCCTTTTTCCTACAAAGAGTGAGCCTCGGATTCTAGCGACATTGTCGGCAGCGAAATTTTTTTGTTTGCCCTGTCGATCTGCGCAAAGGGCAAACGACTAAGGGTGTCTTCACAACAAAAACCACGGAGAACACCATGAGCGCACAGACTGATATCCAGACCCTGATCAACAGCTATCGCGAAGCGGTGATGGCCAAGGACGTCGAGAAAGTCATGGCCTTGTATGCCGATGACATCGTCTCGTTCGATGCGATCAAGGCCCTGCAATTCAAAGGCAAAGCGGCGTACCGTGCGCACTGGGTCGAGTGCATGGAAATGTGCCCAGGCCCGCACATCTTCGAGTTCCACGAAATCGCCATCGAAAGCGCCGACAACATCGCCTTCGCTCACTGGGTGGCCAATTGCGGCGGCACCAATGACAAGGGCGAAACCCAGAGTTGCTGGATGCGGGTCACTGCCTGTTATCGGCAGGTTGGCGGGGCGTGGAAGATTGCTCACGAGCACTGGTCAGCACCGTTCGATCCGATGAGCGGCGCGACGCTGTTCGATGTGCAACCCTGATCTTCAGCCATAGTTGATCCGTTCGAATCAGGAGATCGCCATGAAATATCTCTGCCTGGTCTACAGCGATGAACGCCTGCTGCACTCGTTGCCCGACAGTCCCGAGGACGCCGAATGCTGGGCGTACGCCGAGTCGGTGCAGGGCAGCGGGCGGATGATCGCCGCCGAAGCGCTGGAATCGGTGCAGACCGCGACCACCGTGCGCATGCGCAACGGCAAGTTGTCGATCACCGACGGGCCTTTCGCTGAAACCAAGGAGCAATTGGCCGGTTTCTACCTGATCGATGCGAAGGATCTCAACGAAGCGATTCAGGTCGCCGGCAACATTCCCGCAGCCCGGGTCGGCAGCGTTGAAGTGCGTCCGGTGCGGCAGTTGAATGTCTGACGTCAGGGCGCGGGTCGAGCAGGCCTACCGCGAGGATTCGCGGCGGATCCTGGCGACGCTGATTCGCTTGCTGGGTGATTTCGACCTCGCCGAAGAAGCCTTGCACGAGGCGTTCTTCGTCGCGGTCGAACGCTGGCAACGCGACGGCGTCCCGGACAATCCGCGCACCTGGCTGGTCTCTACCGGACGTTTCAAAGCCATCGATGTGCTGCGCCGGCGCGCGCGGTTCAAGGCTTCGCAACCGCTGCTGCTGGCGCAACTCGATGAGCTGGAACAGGCTGACTGGAGTGGTGAAGACGTGGAAGACGATCGCTTGCGGCTGATCTTCACCTGCTGCCACCCGGCGCTGGCGGCGGATGCGCAAGTGCCGCTGACCTTGCGCGAAGTCTGCGACCTCACCACCGAAGAAATCGCCCGTGCTTTTCTCTCGGCACCGGCGGCGATCGCCCAGCGCATCGTCCGTGCCAAAGCGAAGATCCGCGACGCAAAAATCCCTTATCAAGTGCCTACGCTGAACGAATTGCCCGAGCGCCTCGACAGCGTGTTGCGGGTGATTTATCTGGTGTTCAACGAAGGCTATTCGGCTTCGGTCGGTGCAGAGCTGACCCGCGAGGATCTGACGCGCGAAGCGATCCGCCTGGGGCGCTTGTTGATGGAGCTGCTGCCGGAACCGGAAGTCATGGGCCTGCTGGCGCTGATGCTGCTGCACGAATCCCGCCGACCGGCACGCACTTCGCCAAGCGGTGAACTGGTGCTGCTCGACGATCAGGATCGCGCGTTGTGGGATGCCGGTTTAATGGCTGAGGGTTGCGCGCTGGTCGAGCGCGCGCTGAGCACGCGGCGCTTCGGGCCCTATTGCCTGCAAGCGGCAATTGCAGCGGTGCATGCGGAAGCGCCGTCGGCGGCAGAAACCGACTGGCAGCAGATTGTCGGTCTGTACGACGTCTTGCTGCGCGCGCTGCCGTCGCCGGTGATCGAGCTGAACCGGGCGGTGGCGGTGGCCAAGCGTGATGGGGCGTTGGCCGGGTTGTTGTTGATCGAAGGGATTCTGGCGCGGGGCGAGTTGCAGGATTATCACCTGGCGCATTCGGCGCGGGCGGAGTTTTGCCGGCAGTTGGGGCGGGTGGAGGAAGCGCGGGCGGCGTATCAGCGGGCGCTGGAGCTGACGCGGCAGGAGCCGGAGCGGCGGTTTATCGAGGGGCGACTGAAGGAACTGGATTGATCTGGATCTGCGTTGGCGATGCTGGCCCTTTCGCGAGCAGGCTCGCTCCCACAGGTGAACGTATTCCAATTGTGGGAGCGAGCCTGCTCGCGAATGGCAGCACCGCTTATTCGAGCATCTTGCTCAACAACCAGCTTCCCGCCGGCCCCGGCGGATACAACCGTGACCACAAGGCATCGACAAACACCGGTTTCGGCCAGCCGCGCACCTTCAACTCCACCAGCAAATCATGGGCATAACGCTGCACCAGCCACCTAGGCAAAGGTGCCCAGCCAAAGCCTTTTTCAGCCATCTCCAGCAACATCAGATAACTCGGCGCCGACCACACCCGGCCTTTGCCGCGACTGTCATAGGGATTGACGATAGTCGCCAGACGCAGCTCGCGGTGTTGCTCGAGGATCTGCTGATCGACATGCTCAAGCTTCGCCAATGGATGCTCGCGGCTGACGAACAGGGCAATCTCCGTGCGCTCGGCGACGGTCGAGGTCACCAGATCCGGCGGGTAGTTGTCCTGCATTTCCGCGAAGGCCAGATGCGCCCGGCCGCGCTGGACCAGTTCAATCAGGTCATCGCATTCGGCAATCAGACATTCCAGCTCCAGCTCCGGATAGCGCTGCTCGAAACTCACCAGTGCCGCCTCGAAACGATAAGACTGATAGGTATCGGAAATCGCCACGGTCAGTTTCGGTTCCACGCCTTGCGCCAATTGCCGTGCGCTCATTTCCAGACGACTGATGGCAGCCAGAATCGCCTCGGCTTTTTGCAGCATGACGTGGCCGGCGGGGGTGAGGGTCGGCTTGCGGCTGCTGCGGTCGAACAGTTGCAGATCCAGATCGATCTCCAGGCTCGCCACCGCTGCACTGATAGTCGACTGGCTACGCCCCAACTTGCGCGCCGCCGCAGAGAACGAGCCTTGCGTCGCTGCCTGGACAAACGCCAACAGCACTTCCTGCGAAGCCATGAACTATCGCCTTGATCGATGGTTATTGGTTATGAAGTATCGGTATTCAGTTGGATCATGGCAACCATCGTCAAACAAGGAGTCAGGCCATGACTGCCCACAAGTCCATCACCGAACGCGTTTTCCAGGCTGTAGGTTTCGAATTTCTCGCCATCCTGATTTGCACACCGTTGCTGGCGTGGATCATGCAAAAGCCGCTGCTCGACATGGGCGCGGTGACCGTATTGATTGCGATGTTGGCGCTGGCGTGGAACGTGGTGTTCAACCGATTTTTCGACCGTGCTCTGGCGCGGATGGACATAGCGCACAACGCCTGGGTCCGCGTGGTGCACGCCTTGCTGTTCGAAGGCGGACTGATCGTGATGGGCGTGCCGCTGATTGCCTGGTGGCTGTCGGTCAGTCTGTGGCAGGCGTTGTTGCTCGACATCGGCGTGCTGCTGTTTTTCCTGCCATACACCTACATTTACCACTGGGGTTACGACGTACTGCGCGAGCGCTTCATGACCCGCCGCACATGTGAAAGCTAACGCCGAGCCCCCTGTAGGAGCTGCGGAACGCTGCGATCTTTTGACTTTGATTTTAAAGAT
>NZ_JAADJI010000003.1:0-516550 GCF_036283065.1 Pseudomonas moraviensis subsp. stanleyae | reverse complement strand
GCGATGGGCCAGGGTGTGACTCCAGCCGAAACCCAGGCCGATGTCGATCTCGACGGCACTGCTGCGATACAAGCGGGTGAACTCGAAGGGCAGCACGCCGTCGAGCACCGCGTCGGTCAGGGTCAGCAGTTCTTCGCCGGTGACCATCGACACCGGGCAGCCGTTCTTGCAGGTGTTGGGCACGCAGTCGGCAGCATCGCCGTTGGGGTTTTTCGCCTGGTCGGGGACGTCGTCGTGGGGCTCATGGCGCTCAAGGCGCGCCATGTTTCGGGATTTTTCCCGCGCGAGTGGCGCCGGATTCGGCACGCTCAACACCACCGCGTCGGCCTGGCGAATGTTCAGCGGAATCGACGGTGTCGGCTTCAGCTGAACATCCCGGGCATGAAACATCAGCGGCTTCAGCGTGTTCGCGTGCTGCGTGAGTTGCGGCGTCGAAGTCAGCTCAGCCAGACGCAAGGCGGAGGCAGCCAGCCATTCCCGCGCCCGCGGCGACTTGATCTTCGCCAGGACCTTGCTGCTCAAACGCAGCGATACGCCGGCACCACCCGCCACGCGCATCAACAGGAAACTGATCAGCAACTCGGTGCGAACTTCAGCCACCACCTCGGCGAGGTATTGCGGCGGCAGCATCTTCAACCAACTGGTGAACGCCGCCAGATGAATGAACAGCAACGGCTCGTCGCTGAGCATCAGCAAGGCGTTGGCAATCGCTTCATTTGAAGCGGCAAGCAGCGCCTCAAGTTCGACTTCACTCAAATATTCAAGAAGCTTTTCGCTGTGCTCCTGCAGATCGGCGAGGAGCGCGAACAGTTGCTGGATCTCATCCCAGACGCCGTTCAGGGCTTTTTCCAGACCGCGCCAATCGGCCCGTTGCAACTGACCGTAACGATCGAGAAAACCGGCGCTGGAAAACTCCGTCCATTGCGGTTGGAGGTCTGTCCATTCGCCGCGCAGCCAACCTTCAAGCCCAGCGATGACGCCTTCATAAGAGGCATACAGCGCGCGCACATGGGTGGTGGATACATCGGGAAAGAAGGTGACGCGGTAGCGCTGGCCGCGCATGCAATCGGTCACCTCAAGGATACCGCTCGGGCCGATGGTGTGGCGCAGTGGTTCGCCGAAGGTCTGCACGCCGTCGACTTCGCTGAGCAGCGGTTCGAGGGTTACCGGGGTGTCGCCGATCGGCACGAAGCGCGCCGCTTCAAACATGTGCACCAAGGTCAACGGACCGCTGGCCGAACACATGACCACCGATGAACTGATGGGCGCGCGCGAGGTGATCGGCGCGCTCAGTTGCACGTCATTGCCGACTTTGAACACCTGCTCGATGTCCAGCGCCGTCCCGGTCCAGAACTGCTCGGCCCAGGCGTCGTAGTTGTTCAGGCACAGGCGGAACTCATCGATCAGCGCTTCGAAATCTGGCTGCTTGGGATTCAGGGCGGCCACTACCAGCAGTCCGATGCTGTTGTTCAGGGCCAGGAGCCGATCGGGTTGAAACATTCGCAGTCGCTCGCGCATATGAAGAAACGGGAGCGCGGACTTTGCGGGGGATCAAAAAGGAAAGAAGTCGGGGAAGTAGGCAGTGTCTGTAGGAGGTTTCGCTAAATGCGAAAAGGTGTCGATGGCATTGCCCGTTGCTCAATGTCCATCGGCCTCGCTATGCTGCTGAACCCATTAATCAGATCCGCGTTGCGGCACTTTGCCTGTCGCCCGGGATGTCTTTGTTAACGGATCCGATGATGAATGCACCGCTGAAGACGTTCGGCCCGATCAAGGCCGTGATTTTCGATATGGACGGTTTGCTGCTCGACACCGAGGGCATTTACACCGAGGTCACCTCGCTGATTGCCGGGCGCTACGGGAAGACGTTCGACTGGAGCGTCAAGCAGAACATCATTGGTCGCGGGGCCAATGATCTGGCCAATTACGTGGTGCAGGCGCTGGAGTTGCCGATTACCCCGCAAGAGTTTCTTGAGATTCGCGAGCCGCTGATGCGCGAGCGTTTCCCCAAGGCGCAGGCGATGCCGGGGGCCGAGGCGCTGGTGCGTCACCTCAAGGCGCATAACATTCCGATCGCGGTCGGCACCAGTTCGTCGCGCCAGTCGTTCGGGCAGAAGACCACCTTGCACCGTGACTGGTTCGCGCTGTTCGATTTCATTGTCACAGCGGATGATCCGGAAGTCGGCGCGGCCAAACCGGCGCCGGACATCTTCCTCACCGCCGCCCGGCGGCTGGGCGTTGCACCCAGGGATTGTCTGGTGTTCGAGGACTCGCCGTTTGGCGTCACCGCAGCGAAAGCGGCGGGCATGACTGCAATTGCCATCCCTGACGCCGCGATGGCCGATGAAAAATATGCCCACGCTGACGGCATTCTTCGTTCACTGAAAGACTTCAGGCCAAGCGCTTTTGGCCTGCCGACGCTGGAACTGGCTTGACCGCCCATACAAAAACGCCGCCCTTCATATAAAGAAGGGCGGCGTTTTTTTCTTGCCGGTCTGTCAGGCGCCGAAACCACCGTCGATGGTCAGGCTGGCACCGGTGATGTAGCCAGCTTCCGGCCCGGCCAAGTAGGCAACGAAGCTGGCGATTTCATCGGCAGTGCCGTAACGACCCACGGCCATCAGCGGGATCAGGCTCTCGGCGAAGTCGCCATGGGCCGGGTTCATGTCGGTGTCGACCGGGCCAGGTTGTACGTTGTTGATGGTGATGCCGCGTGGGCCGAGGTCGCGGGCCAGACCTTTGGTCAGGCCGACCAGCGCCGATTTGCTCATCGCGTAGACGCCGCCACCGCCGAAGGGCATGCGGTCGGCGTTGGTGCTGCCGATGTTGATGATCCGCGAGCCTTCGCCCATGTGCTTCGCCGCTTCCTGCGAAGCGATGAACACGCTGCGCACGTTGATGGCCAGGGTTTGATCGAAGTCTTCCAGTTTGAAATCTTCCAGCGGCGCGATGGCCAGCACGCCGGCGTTGTTGACCAGAATGTCCAGGCGCCCAAACGCTTCGACCGTGGCGCTGACTGCCTGGCGAATCGCGTCGGCATCGGCGCTGTCGGCCTTGATCGCCAAGGCCTTGCCGCCGTCGCCAGTGATGCTGTTCTGCAATTCTTCGGCTTTGGCGGCGGAGCTGACGTAGGTGAAAGCGACGGCGGCGCCTTCAGCGGCCAGACGTTTGACGATGGCCGCGCCGATGCCGCGCGAACCGCCTTGAATCAGAGCGACTTTGCCGCTGAGGTGTTGAGTGGTCATGTGCGATCTCCAAGTGTTCAAGGCGGAATGCCTTGGTGTTGGTGCCGAGTATCGGCGTGGCATCGACAACCGGGTAGACCCTGATTGCTATAGTCTGTGTAAACCAGAAGTTTATAGTGGCGATCATGGAAACGTTCAGCAGTATCGAATGCTTTGTGCGCAGCGCCGAGGTCGGCAGCTTTGCCGAGGCCGCGCGGCGCTTGAGCCTGACCCCGGCAGCGGTGGGCAAGAGCGTGGCGAAACTGGAAGCGCGCCTCGGCGTGCGGCTGTTCCAGCGTAGTACACGCAGCCTGACCCTGACCGAGGCGGGTCAGCTGTTCTTGAGCGAAGTCAGCGCCAGCCTGACCACCATCCAGAATGCCGTGGCCAATCTGGCCAGCGCTGGTGGGCAACCGGCCGGGACGCTGAAAGTCAGCATGGGCACGGTGTTCGGCCGTGTGTATATCGTGCCGCTGCTTGGCGAATTTTTGCGGCGTTATCCGGCGATCAACCCGGACTGGCATTTCGATAACCGTCAGGTCGACCTGATCGCGCAGGGTTTCGACGCGGCGATCGGCGGCGGCTTTGAACTGCCACAAGGCGTGGTTGCGCGCAGACTGACGCCGGCGCATCGGGTGTTGGTGGCGTCGCAGGATTATCTGCAGAACCATGCGCCGATCAGCCATCCCGATGACCTCAAGCAACACGACGGCATCCTGATTCGCTCACCGCAGACCGGGCGTGTGCGCTCCTGGCAACTCACCCACCGAGATCAGCAACACAGCCCGCTGACGTTGCGGGCGCGGATGACCATGAGCGATTCCGAGGCGGCGTGCGCGACGGCGATGCAAGGTTTGGGGATTGCGCTGGTGAGCATGCCGTTTGCGGTGCCGTATCTGGAGGCGGGGACGTTGCAGCGGGTGTTGCCGGACTGGTTTATCGATGACGGCAACATTTCGATCTATTACGCCGAGCACAAATTGTTGCCGGGCAAGACCCGGGCGTTTGTGGATTTTGTGATTGAGCAGTTTGCAGAGCAGGGACTGGGGCGGCGGTTTAGTGCTATTTGAGTAGGGCTTGGGACCGAGTCGTTTTCATTCGCGAGCAGGCTCGCTCCCACAGGGGAACGCATTCCAAATGTGGGAGCGAGCCTGCTCGCGAAAAGGTTTCGAATGGGTAACTCAGCGAGCAAACCGCGCTGGCCAACCAATAATGTTCTTCGGCCGTGGCGTCGCATACGTCCGCACCTTGGACGTCGATAACTTCAAGCGCACCAGCGATTCGGCAATCGTCACCGCCGCCGTGACCCCGTCCACCACCGGCACGCCGGTGCGCCGACGGATCTGCTCGTCCAGCCCGGCCATGCCGCCGCAGCCCAGGCAAATCACCTCGGCCTTGTCCTGGGTAACCGCCAATTCCGCCTGCTGCACGATCGCTTCCAGTGCCCGCTGCGGTTCATGTTCCAGCTCGAGAACCGCCAGACCACTGGCGCGCACCGAGGCACAGCGATTCCACAGGCCGGACAATTTCAGCCTGTCCTCGATCAACGGCACGGTGCGATCCAGCGTGGTCACCACTGAATAGGCATGGCCGAGAAACATCGCTGTACTGGCCGCCGCATCGGTGATGTCCACCACCGGTACGTTGAGCAATTCCTGCAAGCCTTCGCGGCCATGCTCGCCGTAGCCGGCCTGGATCACTGCATCGAACGGTTGGTCGTAAGCCATCACCCGGTCCATCACGGCGATGGCGGCCAGGTAGCTTTCGAAATTGCCTTCGATCGATTCGGCGCCGAAGTACGGCGTGAGCCCGACGATTTCGGTACCGGGGGAGGCGACGGCCTGCGCCGAGCGGGCGATGGCGTCGGTGATGGATTCGGTGGTGTTGACGTTGACCACGAGAATACGCATGGAAAATCCTTATTGCGGGCAGTGGTGCGGCCCGAAAACCGGGCCGCGAAGGGATCAGTGGCTGACGTTATCCACGGCGATGCATTCGCCGCTGACTTCGGCGTAATGCGTCTGGCGTTTGGCGATGATCAGGTAAAGCATGCCGGCGATGCCGGCACCGATCAGCCAGGAGAACGGCGAAACGCTGTGGAAACCGGGCACCAGCGCCAGGACGATGGCGATCAGCGCAGCAGGAATAAACGCCGCCACCGCGCGGAAATTGATGCCGCGGCTGTAGTAATAAGCGCCGTTGGGGTCTTCGCTGTAGAGCTGCGGCACGTTGATCCGGCCTTTGCGGATCAGCCAGTAATCGACCATGATCACCCCGTACAGCGGGCCGAGCAGGGCGCCGAGGCCCGACAGGAAGTAAACGATCACCAGCGGGCTGTTGTAGAGGTTCCATGGCAGGATCAACACGGCGATGGTCGCGCTGATCAGCCCGGCGCGGCGGAAGGTCAGGTACTTCGGCGCCAGGTTGCTGAGGACAAACGCCGGGGCGACGAAGTTGGCCATGATGTTCACCGCGACGGTGACGATCAGAAAAGCCAGGCAGCCGAGCACCAGAAAGAGGGTGTTGGGGATCGAGGCGATGATCTCGGTCGGGCTTTCGATTATCCGCCCGTTGATCTGGAACTGCGCGCCACACAGCAGTACGGTAATCGCGGCGAATACCAGAATGTTCACCGGCAAACCCCAGAAATTTCCCACCTTGATGGTTTTGCGGCACGGCGAAGAACGGGCGAAGTCGCAGAAGTTGAGGATCAGCGTGCCGTAGATCGCCAGCCACAACGCGCCGCCGGCAAAAATGTTGCGCCACATCTCGGCACCGGTCAGCGGCTCGCGGATTGACCAGGCGATGGTCGCGTTCGCCTGGAAATACATCCATGCAGCGAGGGCGGCAACGGTCAGCAGAATCACCGGCCCGGCAAACGCCTCGTAACGGCGCACCATCTCCATGCCGTAGGCGAGGATCGCCAGTTGCACCAGCCAGATCGCCACGAAGCACACCCAGCCCAGGCTCGACAGGCCGAGAATCGAGTTGTGATCGTATTCGGCGAAGCCCGGATGCACGGCAGTCAGCAAGACCCTGAATACCACCGAGGCGAGGTACGTCTGAATACCGAACCAGGCGATGGCGATAACCGCCCTGATCAATGCAGGAATTTGCGCACCGTGAATGCCGAAACTGATCCGGCTGATCACCGGAAACGGCACCCCGGTTTTCTGCCCCATGTAGCCGGACAGGTTCATGAAGAAGTACACCAGCGCCGCGCCGATCCCCAGCGATAAAAGAATCTGCCAGCCGCCGAGGCCCAACGCATACAGGCCGATGGCGAACGAGTAGTTGGCGATGTTGTGCACATCGTTCGTCCACAGGGCGAAGATGCTGTACTGGCCCCAGCGCCGGCCTTCGGCTTTGGTCGGCGCCAGATCGCTGTTGTGCAAGCGCGGGCTCAGTTGCAGAGGCTCGCTCAGTCCGTCATGGGGCAACGGTTGATCGAGCGTGGAGGAGGGCAGATTCAGCGCGATGTTATTCGAAAGACTTGTACGCATTCCGGCAGGCTCCTGACGTTCACTCCCGCGATGACTGTGCATGAGCACTCAGGCTCGACAAATCTTCGTCGCGGCGGTGAAACCATCACTGGTTACGGGGCATCTGCAGCCTGTACGGGATAGGGCGCTTCAGGCTTGCGGATCGAAAGTGTGCATGTTCTGCAGTTTTGTATACAAAACATGTATGCGATAAAGCCAGATTTGTGCCAGATGCAGAACTAGCGGCAGCGCGGCTCATTTCGAATAGTTATCGATGGTTCATAAGTCGCTGAAAAAACGGCGATATAAATTGATCGACTGGACAGGTATTTTTTTCCGGGGAGAGATTTTGCAGAAAGGCAGGCAGATGGGATTCTGCTGGGGAATGTAACTTTTCAGGGCGTGAAAACTGAAAGTGCACACATAAATGGCACCGATGGTGACAACCTTGTGTACACCTTTTGAGCGCCTGGCACATACCAATGTGGGAGCGAGCCTGCTCGCGAATGCTGTGGATCAGGCAACTGAAACGTTGACTGGAACGGCGCTTTCGCGAGCAGGCTCGCTCCCACAGGGGGATTCATTTCAGCAAATGATCAAGCCTTGCTCTTGCTGATGATATTGCCCGCATGCAGCCCGCATTCTTTCTGCGTGGCTTCTTCCCACCACCAGCGGCCTTCGCGCTCGTGCTGGTTCGGCAGTACCGGGCGGGTGCAGGGTTCGCAGCCGATGCTGATGAAACCACGTTCGTGCAGGCTGTTGTAGGGCAGTTCGAGCATGCGGATATAACCCCAGATCTCTTCGCTGGTCATTTGCGCCAACGGGTTGAACTTGTACAGGGTGCGCTCCGGTGTCGAGAACGCCGTGTCGATTTCCAGCACCGCTACCGCGCTGCGGGTGCCCGGGCTCTGGTCGCGGCGCTGGCCGGTGGCCCAGGCCTTGACGTCGGACAGCTTGCGCCGCAGCGGCTCGATCTTGCGGATGCCGCAGCATTCGCCGTGGCCATCCTTGTAGAAACTGAACAGGCCTTTTTCCTTCACGAAGGGTTCGAGTTTCGTGTAGTCCGGCGAGACGATTTCTATATCGATCTTGTAGTGCTCGCGCACCTGCTCAATAAAGCGGTAGGTCTCCGGATGCAGGCGACCGGTGTCGAGGCTGAACACTTTTACGTTCTTGTTCAGCTTCCACGCCATGTCCACCAGCACCACGTCCTCGGCGCCGCTGAAAGATATCCACAAGTCATCGCCGAACTCGGCAAACGCGAGTTTGAGGATGTCCTGCGCGGATTTGTTGGCATAGGTCGTGGCGAGTTCCACGACGTCGAACGTTGGGCTCATCAGGGCGGCTTCCTACAGGTCAGTGGCGCTCGGGCGCTCTATAGGGGGCCGATGGTAACAAAAAGCTGTCGCGGTCGGGGCGTCCTCTGCGTTGCGCGCCTCATGTTCAAAGGCTAGAGTTCGGCCTCGCTCGACCCAATAATCACTACAAACGGGAGTGTCCTGTGGAAATTGCTTGCCTGGATCTTGAAGGGGTACTGGTACCGGAAATCTGGATCGCCTTCGCCGAAAAAACCGGAATCGACGCTCTCAAGGCCACCACCCGGGACATTCCCGATTACGACGTATTGATGAAGCAGCGCCTGCGCATTCTCGATGAGCATGGCCTCAAGCTCTCCGATATTCAGGAAGTGATCGCCACGCTGAAACCGCTGGACGGCGCGGTGGAGTTCGTCAATTGGCTGCGCGAGCGTTTTCAGGTGGTGATTCTCTCGGATACCTTTTATGAGTTTTCGCAGCCGCTGATGCGCCAGCTGGGCTTCCCGACCTTGCTTTGCCATCGTCTGATCACTGACGAAACCGGGCGGGTGACCAGCTATCAGTTGCGTCAGAAAGATCCCAAGCGTCAGTCGGTGCTGGCGTTCAAGAGCCTGTATTACCGGGTAATTGCGGCGGGCGATTCGTACAACGACACGACGATGTTGGGCGAGGCGGATGCGGGGATTCTGTTTCACGCGCCGGACAATGTGATTCGCGAGTTCCCGCAGTTCCCGGCGGTGCATACGTTTGAAGAGCTGAAGCAGGAATTTCTCAAGGCTTCGAACCGAGACTTGAGCCTGTAACCGATACCTGTGGCGAGGGAGCTTGCTCCCGCTCGGCTGCGCAGCAGTCGCGAAGATCCTGGGAGCGCTTCGCACTCCAGCGGGAGCAAGCTCCCTCGCCACAAACGATCATTCGTCAGAGGTTTTGCAGGGTATCGAGCAGGATCCGCACTTTGGTCATCGACTCCTGATACTCCGCCTGCCAGTCCGAATCGGCGACAATCCCGCCGCCGCCCCAGCAGCACACCTGGTCATCCTTGACCAGCAGACTGCGAATGGCGACGGAGCTGTCCATCTCGCCGCGCACGTCCAGGTACAGCAACGATCCGCAATACAGTCCGCGCCGGGTCGGCTCCAGCTCGTCGATGATCTGCATCGCCCGAATCTTCGGCGCGCCGGTAATCGAGCCACCGGGGAAACTGCCGGCGATCAAATCCAGTGCGTCGCGATTATCCGCCAGTTCACCGGTCACGCTGCTGACCAGGTGATGCACATTCGGATAACTCTCCAGACTGAACAACTCCGGCACCCGCACCGAGCCAATGCGGCAGGTGCGCCCGAGGTCGTTGCGCAGCAGGTCGACGATCATCAGGTTTTCCGCGCGGTCCTTGGGGCTGGCCAACAGTTCGGCGGCGTTGGCAGCGTCTTCGGCTGGAGTCAGGCCACGGGGGCGGGTGCCTTTGATCGGGCGGGTTTCGACCTGGCGTTGGCTGACTCTGACGAAACGTTCCGGCGACAGGCTCAGCACTGCGCCGCCGTCGGGCAGGCTCTGGAAACCGGAGAACGGTGTCGGGCAGGCCCGACGCAAAGCGCAATAGGCCAGCCATGGATCGCCCTGGCACTCAGCGCGGAAGCGTTGCGCGAAGTTGACCTGGTAGCAATCGCCGGCCTGGATGTAATCCTGAATACGCTCGAAGGCCTGGCGGTAATCGTCTGCCGCGAGATCAGCGGCCATCGGAGCGTTCAGTTTGAAGGGCGCCAGTGCGTCAACTTGAGGCTGAGTGAACAGCGCGACCAATCGCTGCCGTTCACTGTCGACAAGCGAAGGATGAAAGACCAATTGGCTGGTTTGCGCCTGGTGATCGCTGATCAATGCCCAGTCATAAAGACCAAAGCGCGCATCGGGCAATTGCAGGTCATCCAGCGCCTGGCTTGGCAGGTTTTCCAGGTGCCGGCCGAAGTCGTAGCTCAGATAGCCGATCAGTCCGCCGGCGAACGGCAATTCGTACCCGGCAGGCAATTGCGCTTCGCCCAAACGGCTGAGGTTGTCGCGCAGGCGCTGGAGAAAATGCGCGCCGCTTTCGTCCGGCAGCACCGCCAGTTGCTCCAGCGGCCAGGCGCTGAGCAAGTCATAACGGCCGCGCTCGGCGCTCGGCCGGCCGCTGTCGAGCAGCACGGCGCCGGGGGCGTTGCGAATGGCCGCGAAATAGTCGGCGGGATTGGCGCGGTAGGGCAACGGATGTACGGAGCAGGTCAACATGGGCGGGGCAGATCGGCCGTTGAGGCGGGGTGGGGATTGTAGTCCTCTCGCTGGCCAGATCAAAGTCAAAAGCCTACCCCCTCACCCCAGCCCTCTCCCCCAAGGGGGCGAGGGGGAAAGGGAGCCGATCTGCATGCTTTTCAAGATCCCAAATCCGCTCGTCATTTTGGGAAAGGGAGCCGATCTGCATGCTTTTCAAGATCCCAAATCCGCTCGTCATTTTGGGAAAGGGAGCCGATCTTCTGCTTTTCAAGATCCGAGATCCGCTCGTCATTTCGGGCAATGGAGCCGATGTTCATGCTTTTAAAGGCCTGAGTTCGACCGGATATTTCAGGTCGGCGTAGCTCTCGCATCCACCACGGTCAGTCCCCTCTCCCTCCGGGAGAGGGCTAGGGTGAGGGGCTTTTCGCTTTTAGGCTTGTCAGCCCTCGACCGCAGGAATATGCCCAAACATTTCCTGGGTAAACGCCACCCGCTCCTCAACCGACTCCGTCACGCCACGCGCCTTCAGCTCTTCCAGCCGCGC
The DNA here is from genome assembly GCF_036283065.1 of Pseudomonas moraviensis subsp. stanleyae. Lineage (GTDB taxonomy): Bacteria > Pseudomonadota > Gammaproteobacteria > Pseudomonadales > Pseudomonadaceae > Aquipseudomonas > Aquipseudomonas stanleyae. Next base: position 505,740 of record NZ_JAADJI010000003.1, on the reverse strand, counting down.
TTCAACCGCGTGGGTGCGCAAGGTCAGTCCGCAATCGTTGGCGATCTGGATATTCAGCCCCGGCCGCGCATTCAGCTCGAGAATCAGCGGACCTTTTTCCTGATCGAGCACCATGTCCACGCCGATGTAACCCAGCCCGCACAGCTCATAGCAGCCGGCGGCGAGTTTCATGAAACCGTCCCAGTAGGGCAGTTGCACGCCGTCCACCGCGTTGGTGGTGTCGGGGTGTTTGGTGATGATGTTGTTCAGCCAGGTGCCGCGCAGCGTAAGGCCGGTGGCCAGATCGACGCCAACGCCGATCGCGCCCTGGTGCAGGTTGGCCTTGCCGCCGGACTGACGTGTCGGCAGCCGCAACATCGCCATCACCGGGTAACCCATCAGCACGATGATGCGAATGTCCGGCACGCCTTCGTAGCTGATGCTCTTGAAGATCTGGTCCGGGGTCACGCGGTATTCGATCAGCGCGCGGTCGCGGTGGCCGCCCAGCGAGTACAGGCCGGTGAGGATGCTCGAGATGTGATGCTCCAGCTCTTCGTGGGCGAGGATCTTGCCCGACACCGTGCGATAACGGCCCTCGAAGCGGTCGGCGATGACGATGATGCCGTCGCCGCCGGCGCCCTGAGCCGGTTTGATCACGAAGTCACTGCGCCCGCCGATGATCTCGTCGAGCTTGTCGATTTCCTTCTCGGTGGAGATCACCCCGTACAGCTCCGGCACGTGGATGCCGGCGGCGATGGCGCGTTCCTTGGTGAGGATCTTGTCATCGACGATCGGGTACAGGCTGCGCTTGTTGTACTTGAGCACGTAGTCCGCGTTCCGGCGGTTGATGCCCATGATGCCGCGCGCCTCGAGGGCCATCCAGGTCTTCCAGAAACCGAACATCAGGCGTCAGCCTTCTTCAGGAAAGCCTTGAAGCGCACCAGTTCGGTCAGGCGGTAGCCGCGATAGCGACCCATCGCCAGCATGAAGCCGACCAGAATCAGCAGGATCGCCGGGAATGTGAAGACGAAGTACACCAGCTCCGGCACGGTCATGATCAAGTGCGCCAGGGAGGCGGCGAACAGCGTACCGATCGCGACTTTCAGCGCGTGGTTGGCGCCGCGTTCTTCCCATGTGATCGACAGGCGTTCGATGGTCATGGTCAGAATCACCATCGGGAACAGCGCCACCGACAGGCCACGCTCAAGCCCCAGTTTGTGGCTGAACAGACTGATCGCCGCAATCAACACCACCACGAACGTCAGCACCACCGACAGGCGCGGCAGCATTTGCAGCTTCAGATGTTCGAGATACGAGCGCAGTGACAGGCCCAGCGCGGTGATCACTGTGAACAGCAGGATGCCGAAGCCCAGCTGCGTTTCGCGGAAGGCGAGGGCGATCAGCACCGGGGTGAACGTGCCCAGGGTCTGCAGGCCGACCAGGTTGCGCAGGATCAGGATCACCAGCACGCCGATCGGGATCATCACCATGATCATGAAGGTCTGCTGGGTCTGCAGCGGCAAGCCGTACAGCGAGTAATCGAGGAAGTTGGCGTCGGTGTTCTCGTCGGTCAGCTTGGCCAGGCGAATCGCGTTCATCTCGCTGTTGTTCAGGCTGAAGGTCACGTTGGCTTTCTTGCCGCCGTCGACGGTGATCAGGTTTTCGTCGCCGGTCCACCACAGCAGGCGGTCGGTCGGCAGGCCTTGCTCGCCGGTTTCCGGGTTGAAGTACAGCCAGTCGTTGCCGTTGAAGCTGCGCAGCCACAGTTCGGGGGTCTGTGGCTGATCGGCGACGAGGCGGATGGTGTGGACTTTTTCCACCGGGACGTGGGCGATGGACAGCAGCAGTTCGACGATCTTGGCTTTGTGCGAGGTCGACGGATCGCCGGCCAGCAGCAACTTCACATTGTCGTCGTTGAGGTTGTTGACCCGCTTGATCGCCTCGCCAATAAAGGTTTCGACGTCGGCCGAGTGTTGGCGGATCGGTGCGAGCAGGGCTTCGGCGGCGATCTTTTCCGGGCCTTCGATGACCATGCTGTCACGGAAAGTCGGGCCTTTGACCTTGGATTTCTCAGCGGTGTAGCGCTTGGTCAGCACCAGGCGGTAATACAGAGTCTGGTTGCCCTTGGCGCGGCGGGCCGACCAGGTCACCTTGCGGTTGCCGTCGACGCGGTTGACCGCGACGCCGTAGTTATTGGAGATGAAGCTTTCGTTGAGGCTGACGTAATCGCGGCTCAACGGCGGCACGAACATCTGGATCTTTACCGGATCCTTGGTGCTGGCGACGAATTCGACCTTGGCATCGATGTTCCACAGGTCGTCGGTGGCGTCTTCGGTCACCGGGATGCCGAGCACGAAAATCTGATAGGCCGTAACCGAAACGCCCAGCAGCACCAGCACGGCGATCAGGATTTTCAGGTGGAAGGTTAGAGAACGCATGGAAATTACTCGGCGGTATGAGCGGCGATGGTGCAGGCAGGTTTGCCGGCAGCGTATTTAAGACTGGGGTCGACCAGCGCGTCGAAGCGTTTCAGCGCCTCGGAGCCGATCAAAAGCGGGTATTGGAACGCACTTCGGTCGGTGAGGTTCACTTCGATGCTGCGCAATGCCGAACCCATGCAGATATCCAGCTCGATCACCGGACGGGCGGTGTACTGCTTGCCTTCTTCCGGATCGTAATCGCCGGCGCGGCGCTTGATCTTGCTGACCCGCGCCAGCGGCCGTTCGATCGGGTGCGAATGCGCGGTATCGATCGCCAGGTAGAAACGTACCCAGGATTCACCGTTGCGTTTGAAGCGTTTGATGTCGCGGGCGCTCAGCGAGGCGGTTTTTGCCCCGGTGTCGAGTTTGGCCGCGACTTCGAGATTGATGCCGTCAAGCGAAGCGTATTCGTTGAGGCCGTACACGGTTTTTTCCCCCGCGGCGGCGAGGCCGGGCAGGCAAAACAGAGCAAAAAAGGTGGGGAAAGGCTTGAGTCTCATAAATCCTGGTGCGCAGCGTTCCGTTATCGGTTCAGGTGCCCGCACAACCGTGCGCAAGCCCCTGCGTGTGCCTGGCAGCTTTTTATGGCAAGCCGTACAAAGACCCGCAAATGCGGGCGGCATTCTAGCACGGTGGTTTTATGGCGCCAGCGCCTGGAGGGCGGAGCATGGCCCATGAGCAGATTACCCCGTGGGAGCGAGCCTGCTCGCGAAAGCGCTGTGTCATTCGATGCAGATGCCGACTGACATGCCGCCTTCGCGAGCAGGCTCGCTCCCACAGTAATAAATGATCGATTAGCTGAGGTTATTAGACGATTGTCGACAATACCTATTTATCCTTTGACTGATGCGGCCTTATTAGCTAGTTTTTGCCGCATTGGATTTGAAGGTGTCGACAATCATGCTGGATCAACTCGATCCCCCGGTCATCAGCGGCGACGATTCCGAGACGCTGTCGGAAAACGTTTTCCGACGCATTCAGGCCGCCATCGTCAAGGGCGAGATCGCCCCGGGCAGCAAGATTTCCGAACCGGAACTGGCGCGCACCTACGGCATCAGCCGGGGACCGTTGCGTGAGGCGATCCATCGTCTGGAAGGCCAGCGCCTGCTGGTGCGTGTGCCGCACGTCGGTGCGCGGGTGGTCTCGCTCAGCCATGCCGAACTGATCGAACTCTACGAAATCCGTGAGTCCCTCGAAGGCATGGCCTGCCGCCTCGCCGCCGAGCGCATGAGCGTCGCGGAAATCGACGAGTTGCGCCGGGTCCTGGAAACCCACGAGCGCGACGCGGCGTTTCAGGCCGGCGTCGGTTATTACCAGCAGGAAGGCGATTTCGACTTTCACTACCGGATCATCCAGGGCAGCGGCAATCGCACGCTGACGCAGATGCTCTGCGGGGAGCTGTATCAACTGGTGCGCATGTACCGCATCCAGTTTTCCACCACGCCGAACCGCCCGCACCAGGCCTTCGCCGAACACCACCGCATTCTCGATGCCATCGCCGACCGTGACGGCGAGCTCGCGGAATTGTTGATGCGCCGCCACATCGGCGCCTCGAAACGCAACATCGCCCGTCACTACGAGGACGGCGCCCACAACAAGACAGCCACTGAACGAGGTGACGCATGAGTTCCAACCTGAATACGCCGGGCCAGCGCTTCCGCGATGCGGTCGCCAGCGAGCATCCTTTGCAAGTGGTCGGCGCAATCAACGCCAACCACGCGCTGCTGGCCAAGCGCGCCGGTTTCAAGGCGATCTACCTGTCCGGTGGCGGCGTGGCCGCAGGCTCTCTCGGCGTGCCGGACCTCGGCATCACCGGGCTGGATGATGTGCTGACCGACGTGCGGCGGATCACCGATGTTTGCGACCTGCCGCTGCTGGTGGACGTGGATACCGGTTTCGGTTCGTCGGCATTCAACGTCGCGCGCACGGTCAAATCGATGATCAAGTTCGGCGCGGCGGCGATTCACATCGAGGATCAGGTCGGCGCCAAGCGTTGCGGCCATCGCCCCAATAAAGAAATCGTCAGCCAGCAGGAAATGGTTGATCGCATCAAAGCCGCTGTCGATGCGCGCACCGACGACAGCTTCGTGATCATGGCGCGTACCGATGCGCTGGCGGTGGAAGGGCTGGAATCGGCACTTGATCGGGCAGCGGCGTGCATCGAGGCCGGCGCTGACATGATTTTCCCTGAGGCGATTACCGAGCTGGACATGTACAAGCTGTTCGCCAACCGCGTGAAAGCGCCGATCCTGGCCAATATCACCGAGTTCGGCGCCACGCCGCTGTACACCACCGAACAACTGGCCGGGGCTGACGTGTCGCTGGTGCTGTACCCGCTGTCGGCGTTCCGCGCGATGAACAAGGCCGCGGAAAACGTCTACACCGCGATCCGCCGCGACGGCACGCAACAGAATGTCATCGACACCATGCAGACTCGCATGGAGCTCTACGATCGTATCGATTACCACACGTTCGAGCAGAAGCTCGATGCGTTGTTTGCTGCGAAAAAATGATTGAAATATCAAAAGATCGCAGCCTCGTTTCACTCGACAGCTCCTACAGGAACGCGGTCGATGTAGGAGCTGCCGAAGGCTGCGATCTTTTGCGAACAACACCGTAATTGCAGATTCCCTAACAAATTCAAAAATTGGAGACAGCAATGGCCGAAGCAAAAGTACTCAGTGGCGCCGGGCTCCGGGGTCAGGTTGCCGGGCAAACCGCACTGTCCACCGTGGGCCAGGCCGGTGCCGGGCTGACTTATCGCGGCTACGACGTGCGTGAACTGGCCGCCGACGCGCAATTTGAAGAAGTCGCTTATCTGCTGCTTTACGGCGAGCTGCCGACAAAAGCGCAACTGGCCGACTATCAAAGCAAACTGAGCAAGCTGCGCGACCTGCCGCCAGCGCTCAAAGAAGTGCTTGAGCGCATTCCCGCTGACGCGCATCCGATGGACGTCATGCGCACCGGTTGCTCGTTCCTCGGCAACATCGAGCCGGAGAAAGATTTCTCCGAGCAACGCGACAAGACCGACCGCCTGCTCGCCGCGTTCCCGGCGATCATGTGCTACTGGTATCGCTTCAGCCACGACGGCAAGCGCATCGACTGCGTCAGCGCCGAGCCGACCATCGGCGGCCACTTCCTGCATTTGCTGCACGGCAAGAAACCGAGCGAACTGCACGTCAAAGTCATGAACGTGTCGCTGATCCTCTACGCCGAGCACGAATTCAACGCCTCGACCTTCACCGCGCGCGTTTGCGCCTCGACTTTGTCCGATCTGTACTCGTGCGTCACGGCGGCGATCGGTTCGCTGCGCGGCCCGTTGCACGGCGGCGCCAACGAAGCGGCGATGGAAATGATCGAGCGCTTCGCCTCGCCCGAAGAGGCGATCAAGGGCACCCTCGGTATGCTCGAGCGCAAGGACAAGATCATGGGCTTCGGCCACGCGATCTATAAGGACAGCGATCCGCGCAACGAGGTGATCAAGGGCTGGGCGAAAAAGCTCGCTGACGAGGTCGGCGACAAGGTGCTGTTCCCGGTATCGGAAGCCATCGACAAGACCATGTGGGAGCAGAAGAAACTGTTCCCCAACGCCGACTTCTACCATGCCTCGGCGTATCACTTCATGGGCATCCCGACCAAGCTGTTCACACCGATCTTCGTCTGCTCGCGCCTGACCGGCTGGGCTGCCCACGTGTTCGAACAACGCGCCAACAACCGCATCATCCGTCCAAGCGCCGAGTACACCGGCGTCGAACAGCGCAAGTTCGTGCCAATCGAACGTCGCTGAATGGTGGGCTGACCGAGCACACCGCAGACCCCATGTAGGAGCTGCCGAAGGCTGCGATCTTTTGACTTTGATTTTTTGAAGCAAGATCAAAAGATCGCAGCCTTCGGCAGCTCCTACAGGGGAACCGTGTGAACCTCAAGGTCAGTGTAACGCCCATCACTTGTAATCACCGTGACCCGAGTCCTGACCCGATGAACACAGAATTCCGCAAGAACCTGCCCGGCACGCCGCTGGATTACTTCGACACCCGCGCGGCGGTCGAGGCGATTGCGCCCGGCAGCTATGACACCCTGCCGTACACCTCCCGCGTGCTGGCGGAAAACCTCGTGCGGCGCTGCGACCCGAGCACGCTGACCGCTTCGCTCAAGCAACTGATCGAGCGCAAGCGTGATCTCGATTTCCCGTGGTTTCCGGCGCGGGTGGTCTGCCATGACATCCTCGGCCAGACCGCGCTGGTCGACCTTGCTGGCCTGCGTGACGCCATTGCTTTGCAGGGTGGCGACCCGGCGCAGGTCAACCCGGTGGTGCCGACGCAACTGATCGTCGACCACTCGCTGGCCGTCGAGGCCGGCGGGTTCGACGCCCAGGCATTCGAGAAGAACCGCGCCATCGAAGACCGCCGCAACGAAGACCGTTTCCACTTCATCAACTGGACCAGGAAGGCCTTCAAGAATGTCGACGTGATCCCGCCGGGCAACGGCATCATGCACCAGATCAACCTGGAGAAAATGTCGCCGGTGATCCAGGTGCGTGAAGGCGTGGCCTTTCCCGACACTTGCGTCGGTACCGACAGCCACACGCCGCACGTCGATGCGCTGGGTGTGATTGCCATCGGCGTCGGCGGCCTCGAAGCCGAGAGCGTGATGCTCGGTCGCGCCTCGTGGATGCGTCTGCCGGAAAGCGTCGGCGTCGAACTGACCGGCAAGCTGCAACCGGGCATCACCGCCACCGACATGGTCCTGGCTCTGACCGAGTACCTGCGCAAGCAGAAAGTCGTTGGCGCCTGGCTGGAGTTCTTCGGCGAAGGTGCAGCGGCGCTGACCCTCGGCGACCGCGCGACCATCTCCAACATGGCCCCGGAATACGGCGCCACGGCGGCGATGTTCTACATCGATCAGCAGACCATCGATTACCTGAAACTGACCGGTCGTGAAGACCAGCAGGTTCAATTGGTCGAGCAGTACGCCAAGCTCACCGGTCTGTGGGCCGACAGCCTGCAAGGCGCGCAATACGAGCGTGGTCTGACCTTCGATTTGTCTTCGGTAGTGCGCAACATGGCCGGGCCGAGCAACCCGCACGCCCGCGTCGCGGTCTCGGATCTGGCCGCCAAAGGCATTTCCGGCCAGTGGGATGATGTGCCTGGGCAAATGCCCGACGGCGCGGTGATCATCGCCGCCATCACCAGTTGCACCAACACCAGCAACCCGCGCAACGTCATCGCCGCTGGCCTCTTGGCGCGCAACGCCAACAAGCTCGGCCTGACGCGCAAGCCGTGGGTCAAATCCTCGCTGGCGCCGGGTTCGAAAACCGTAGCGCTGTACCTCGACGAAGCGGGGCTGACCACTGAGCTGGAGCAGCTCGGCTTCGGCGTTGTCGCGTTTGCCTGCACCACCTGCAATGGCATGTCCGGCGCCCTCGATCCGCTGATCCAGCAAGAGATCATCGACCGCGATCTGTATGCGACCGCCGTGCTGTCCGGCAATCGCAATTTCGACGGGCGCATTCACCCGTACGCCAAACAGGCGTTTCTCGCCTCGCCGCCGCTGGTGGTTGCTTACGCGATCGCCGGGACCATCCGTTTCGATATCGAGAAGGATGTGCTGGGCGTGGTCGATGGTCGGGAAATTCGCCTCAAGGACATCTGGCCGAGCGACGAAGAAATCGATGCGGTGGTGAAGTCGTCGGTCAAGCCCGAGCAGTTCCGTCAGGTCTATATCCCGATGTTCGCCGTGCATGAAGACACCGGGCCGAAAGTCGCGCCGCTGTACGACTGGCGCGAGATGAGCACCTACATCCGCCGTCCGCCGTATTGGGAAGGCGCACTGGCCGGCGCCCGCCCATTGAAAGGCATGCGCCCGCTGGCGGTGCTGCCGGACAACATCACCACCGATCACCTGTCGCCATCCAACGCGATCATGCTCGACAGCGCTGCCGGCGAATACCTGGCGAAAATGGGCTTGCCGGAGGAGGACTTCAACTCCTACGCCACCCACCGTGGCGACCACTTGACCGCCCAGCGTGCAACGTTCGCCAACCCGAAACTGTTCAACGAAATGGTCGTGGAAAACGGCAAGGTCAAGCAGGGTTCGCTGGCCCGCGTCGAGCCGGAAGGCCGGGTGATGCGCATGTGGGAAGCCATCGAAACCTACATGGAACGCAAGCAGCCGCTGATCATCATCGCCGGCGCCGATTACGGTCAGGGTTCGTCCCGCGACTGGGCGGCGAAGGGCGTACGTCTGGCCGGTGTCGAGGCGATTGCCGCCGAAGGGTTCGAGCGTATTCACCGCACCAACCTGGTGGGCATGGGCGTGTTGCCGCTGGAATTCAAACCCGGCACCAACCGCCACACCCTGGCCATCGATGGCAGCGAAACCTACGACGTGATCGGTGCGCGCAAACCGCGCGCGGACCTGACGCTGGTGATCAATCGCAAAAACGGCGAGCGCGTTGAAGTGCCGGTGACCTGCCGTCTCGATACCGCTGAAGAAGTGTCGATCTACGAGGCGGGCGGCGTATTGCAGCGCTTCGCTCAGGACTTCCTCGAAGGATCGGCGGTAGCCGTTTAAACAGGTTCAGCGGCCAATGGGTGATCAGTCCCTTGGCCGCTTCAAAGGAGCAATCATGGCTCACGCACCACAAATCGCCCCTCAAATTAAAATCGCTGCCACCTACATGCGCGGCGGCACCAGCAAAGGCGTGTTTTTCAGCCTCGCTGACCTGCCCGAAGCCGCGCAGGTGCCCGGTCCGGCCCGCGATGCGTTGCTGCTGCGGGTGATCGGCAGCCCCGACCCGTACGACAAGCAGATCGACGGCATGGGCGGCGCGACGTCCAGTACCAGCAAAACCGTAATCCTGTCGAAAAGCACCCGTGCCGATCACGACGTCGATTACCTGTTTGGCCAGGTGTCCATCGACAAGCCGTTCGTCGACTGGAGCGGCAACTGCGGCAATCTCTCGGCGGCGGTCGGTTCGTTCGCCATCAGCAACGGTCTGGTCGAGGCCAGCCGCATCCCGCACAACGGCGTGGCGGTGGTGCGCGTGTGGCAGGCCAATATCGGCAAGACCATCATCGCCCACGTGCCGATCACCAACGGCGAAGTGCAGGAAACCGGTGATTTCGAACTCGACGGCGTGACCTTTCCGGCGGCCGAAGTGCAGGTCGAATTCATCGATCCGGCGGCGGAAGAAGAGGGCGGCGGTGGCTCGATGTTCCCCACCGGCAATCTGGTCGATGAGCTTGAGGTCCCGGGTGTCGGCACGTTCAAGGCGACCATGATCAATGCCGGGATCCCGACGATATTCGTCAACGCCGAAGACATCGGCTATACCGGCACCGAACTGCAAGGCGCGATCAATGGCGATCCGCAAGCGCTGCTGATGTTCGAGACCATTCGCGCTTACGGCGCGTTGCGGATGGGGCTGATCTCCAATCTGGAAGAAGCGGCCAAGCGTCAGCACACGCCGAAAGTCGCGTTTGTCGCCAAGCCTGCGGATTACGTCGCGTCGAGCGGTAAAGCGATTGCCGCTGGTGATGTGGATCTGCTGGTGCGCGCGTTGTCGATGGGCAAACTGCACCACGCGATGATGGGCACGGCTGCGGTGGCGATCGGCACAGCGGCGGCGATTTCCGGCACGCTGGTCAATCTTGCTGCGGGTGGGGTTGAACGCAACGCCGTGCGTTTCGGCCATCCGTCCGGGACGTTGCGCGTGGGCGCTGAGGCGACGCTGGAAAATGGCGAGTGGGTGGTGAAGAAAGCCATCATGAGCCGCAGTGCGCGGGTGTTGATGGAAGGGTATGTGCGCGTGCCTGCTGACTCGTTCTGACCCGACATTTTACCCTCACCCCAGCCCTCTCCCAGAGGGAGAGGGGGCCGACCGTGGTGTCTTGCGTGGTACATCGACCTGAAAGACCGAGGCGATTATGGATTCAGCAGGGGATCGGCGATGTGGGGCGAGGAAGAAGTATCTGCTGTGATTCGTCGACCACGCAGGTTGGCGATTATGGATTCAGCGATGGACTTTCAGGTCGGTGAACCGCCACAGCATCCCCCAATCGGTCCCCTCTCCCTCGGGAGAGGGCTAGGGTGAGGGGCTGCCCTCTGACACAACACAAAGAAACCAGACATCACCAACCATAAACCAGCCAAGCCCTTGAGGAAGACCCAACCACTCATTTCCCCGAACAGGAGAACCACCATGAGCGCCAACGTCGACCTGAACAACCGTCCCGACTACGACCGTGTCCTGCAGGACATCGCCGACTACGTCCTCACCTTCAAGCCCGAATCCGCCGAAGCGCTGAACACCGCGCGCAATTGCCTGATCGACACCCTCGGCTGCGGTCTGCTGGCTCTGCGTTTTCCCGAATGCACCAAGCATCTTGGACCCATTGTCGAAGGCACGATTGTGCCGTTCGGTGCGCGAGTGCCCGGCACCAGTTACCGGCTCGACCCGGTCAAAGCCGCGTGGGACATCGGCTGCATCGTCCGCTGGCTCGATTACAACGACACCTGGCTCGCCGCCGAATGGGGCCATCCGTCGGACAACCTCGGTGCCATCCTCGCCGTTGCCGATCACCTGTCGCAGAAACGCATCGCCAACGGTGAAGCACCACTGACCCTTCGCGATGTGCTGGAAGCGATGATCATGGCCCACGAGATTCAAGGTGTAATTGCTCTGGAAAACTCCTTCAACCGGGTAGGACTCGATCACGTCATTCTGGTGAAAGTCGCCTCGACTGCGGTCAGCGCCAGACTCATGGGCGCCAACCGCGAGCAGCTGTTGTCGGCGCTGTCCCATGCCTTCGCCGACGGTCAGGCGTTGCGTACCTATCGCCACGCCCCGAACGCCGGCTCGCGGAAATCCTGGGCGGCGGGGGATGCGGCGAGTCGCGGTGTAAGGCTGGCCGGCATCGCCATGCGCGGTGAGATGGGCATTCCCGGGGTGCTGAGCGCGAACCAGTGGGGCTTCTATGACGTATCGTTCAGCCACACCAACAACGATCTGGCGCTCAAGCCCGAGGACAAGCGCGCTTTCAGCTTTTCCCGACCGTTCGGCAGTTACGTGATGGAAAACGTGTTGTTCAAGATCAGCTTCCCCGCCGAATTTCACGCGCAAACCGCCTGCGAGGCGGCGGTGACCTTGCATCCGCAGGTACGCAATCGCCTGCATGAAATCGACCGCATCGTCATTACTACTCACGAATCGGCGATCCGCATCATTTCCAAAGTCGGCCCGCTGGCCAACGCTGCCGACCGCGATCATTGTCTGCAATACATGACCGCCGTGCCGCTGGCATTTGGCAATCTGGTGGCCGAGCACTACGAAGACGACTTCCACAAGGCGCACCCGATCATCGACGTGTTGCGCGAAAAGATGGTCATCGTCGAAGAACCGCGTTTCAGCCGCGAATACCTCGAAGCCGACAAGCGCTCAATCGCCAATGCGGTGCAGGTATTTTTCAAGGATGGCAGCAGCACCGACAACGTGCTGGTGGAATACCCGATCGGCCATCGCCGCCGCCGCGCCGAGGGCATTCCGTTGCTGGAAGACAAGTTCAAGACCAACCTCGCCACGCGTTTCGCCGGCCAGCGTTGCGCTGAGATTTTTGCGCTGTGCGAGGATCAGGCGCGGCTGGAAGCCACGCCGGTGAATCGATTCATCGACCTGTTTGTGCTCTGACAGACCGCGTTATCGTTCTTCGCGAGCAGGCTCGTTCCCACAGTCGTTACGATGCAGGTCCATTGTGGGAGCGAGCCTGCTCGCGAAGGCGCCAGATCAGGCACCGCAAAACTACTTGAACCGCCGCTCAACCCCTTTCTCGACGAGAATCTTCGCTGAAATCTCTTCCACGGAAAAATGCGTGGAATTGATGTGCGGAATGTTCTCGCGGCGGAACAGGTTTTCCACTTCGCGCACTTCGAATTCGCACTGGGCATAGCTCGAATAGCGGCTGTTGGGCTTGCGCTCGTTGCGGATCGCGGTGAGGCGATCGGGGTCGATGGTCAGGCCGAACAACTTGTGCTGATGGGCGCGCAGGGCCGTCGGCAGCGTCAAGCGTTCCATGTCGTCTTCGGTCAGCGGATAGTTGGCCGCACGGATACCGAACTGCATAGCCATGTACAGACACGTCGGCGTTTTGCCGCATCGCGACACGCCTACTAGTATCAGATCGGCTTTGTCGTAATAGTGGGTGCGCGCGCCGTCATCGTTGTCGAGGGCGAAGTTCACCGCCTCGATGCGCTCCATGTAATTGGAGTTGTGCCCGATGGAGTGGGACTTGCCCACGGTGTAGGAAGAATGCTCGGTGAGCTCCTGTTCGAGCGGCGCGAGGAAGGTCGAGAAAATGTCGATCATGAAACCATTGGACGTTGCGAGAATCTCACGGATGTCCTGATTGACGATGGTGTCGAAGATGATCGGCCGAAAGCCGTCGGTTTCAGCGGCTTTGTTGATTTGTTGTACCATGGCCCGCGCTTTTTCCACGCTGTCGATGTAGGGCCGCGTGAACTTGGCGAAGGTAATGTTTTCGAACTGCGCCAGAAGGCTTTGACCCAGGGTTTCGGCAGTAATGCCGGTGCCATCGGAGATGAAGAAAGCAGATCGTTTCATTTGCACCTGGGGCCTTAGACTAATGAACATTCTTGGATATGATAGGCGCGATTTGCCGGCCGCCATTGGCCCGCATTCTCACTTATTTTCCAGGTCCAGGCCATACAACCGGCCGAGGCTCCCCCGGGCCGCCGGTTTCTGAGCTTTTCCAACACAGTTAGTGGAGAGATCACCTTGGTAGAGTACGTAGTTTCCCTCGATAAGCTCGGCAAACACGATGTTGAGCATGTGGGGGGCAAGAACGCATCCCTGGGCGAGATGATCAGTAACCTGGCAGGCGCCGGTGTTTCGGTCCCCGGCGGCTTCGCCACGACGGCTCAGGCCTATCGTGACTTCCTCGAACTGAGCGGCCTGAACGATCAGATCCACAAGGCCCTCGACGCGCTCGACGTCGACGACGTCAATGCCCTGGCCAAGACCGGTGCGCAGATCCGCCAATGGATCATGGACGCCGAATTCCCTGAAAAGCTCAACACCGAGATCCGCACCGCGTTCGCCGCGCTGTCGGCGGGCAACCCTGACGTGGCCGTGGCCGTGCGTTCCTCCGCCACCGCCGAAGACCTGCCGGACGCTTCCTTCGCCGGTCAGCAGGAAACCTTCCTGAACATCCGTGGTGTGGAAAACGTAATTCGCGCCGCCAAAGAGGTATTCGCCTCGTTGTTCAACGACCGTGCGATTTCCTACCGCGTGCACCAGGGCTTCGATCACAAACTGGTCGCCCTGTCGGCGGGCGTGCAGCGCATGGTGCGTTCGGAAACCGGCACCGCCGGCGTGATGTTCACCCTCGATACCGAATCCGGCTTCCGTGACGTGGTGTTCATCACCGGCGCCTACGGCCTGGGTGAAACCGTCGTACAAGGCGCGGTCAACCCGGATGAGTTCTACGTACACAAAGGCACGCTGGAGGCTGGTCGTCCGGCGATCCTGCGGCGCAACCTGGGCAGCAAAGCGATCAAGATGATCTACGGCGACGAGGCCAAGGCCGGTCGTTCGGTCAAGACCGTCGATGTCGACAAGGCCGAGCGCGCGCGTTTCTGCCTGACCGACGCTGAAGTCAGCGAGCTGGCCAAGCAGGCGATGATCATCGAGAAACACTACGGCTGCCCGATGGACATCGAGTGGGCCAAGGACGGCGACGACGGCAAGCTGTACATCGTGCAAGCGCGTCCGGAAACCGTGAAAAGCCGCACCCAGGCCAACGTCATGGAACGTTACCTGCTGAAAGAAACCGGCACTGTGCTGGTGGAAGGTCGGGCGATCGGTCAGCGCATCGGCGCCGGTAAAGTACGGATCATCAAAGACGTCTCGGAAATGGACAAAGTCCAGCCGGGCGACGTGCTGGTTTCCGACATGACCGACCCGGACTGGGAACCGGTGATGAAGCGCGCCAGCGCTATCGTCACCAACCGTGGCGGGCGTACCTGCCACGCGGCGATCATCGCTCGCGAGCTGGGGATTCCGGCGGTGGTCGGTTGCGGCAACGCTACCCAACTGCTCAAGGATGGCCAAGGCGTGACTGTGTCCTGCGCCGAAGGCGATACCGGCTACATCTTTGAAGGCGAGCTGGGCTTCGACATCAAGAAGAACTCCGTCGACGCCATGCCGGAACTGCCGTTCAAGATCATGATGAACGTCGGCAACCCGGACCGCGCCTTCGATTTCGCGCAACTGCCGAACGCCGGCGTAGGTCTGGCGCGTCTGGAATTCATCATCAACCGCATGATCGGCGTGCACCCGAAAGCGCTGCTGAACTACGACGGCCTGCCGCAGGACATCAAGGACAGCGTCGACAAGCGCATCGCCGGTTACAACGACCCGGTCGACTTCTATGTCGACAAACTGGTCGAAGGCATCAGCACCCTGGCGGCCGCGTTCACGCCGAAAAAAGTCATCGTGCGCCTGTCGGACTTCAAGTCCAACGAATATGCCAACCTGATCGGCGGCAAGCTCTACGAGCCGGAAGAAGAAAACCCGATGCTGGGCTTCCGTGGCGCTTCGCGTTACATCAGCGAATCGTTCCGCGACTGCTTCGAACTCGAATGCCGCGCGCTGAAACGTGTGCGCAACGAGATGGGCCTGACCAACGTCGAAATCATGGTGCCGTTCGTCCGTACTCTCGGCGAAGCCAGCCAGGTGGTCGATCTGCTCGCCGAAAACGGCTTGAAGCGCGGCGAAAACGGTCTGCGCGTGATCATGATGTGCGAATTGCCATCCAACGCGATTCTGGCTGAGGAATTTCTCGAATTCTTCGACGGTTTCTCGATCGGCTCCAACGACCTGACCCAGCTGACGCTGGGTCTGGACCGCGACTCGGGGATCATCGCCCACTTGTTCGACGAGCGTAATCCGGCGGTCAAGAAGCTGTTGGCCAACGCCATTCAGGCGTGCAACAAGGCCGGCAAGTACATCGGCATCTGCGGCCAGGGACCTTCGGACCATCCGGATCTGGCCAAATGGCTGATGGAGCAGGGCATCGAAAGCGTGTCGCTGAACCCGGACACCGTGCTGGAAACCTGGTTCTTCCTCGCCGAAGGTCAGGCGTAAGCAGTATGTAATCGGCCCGCGCCCCGTGTGGGAGCGAGCCTGCTCGCGAAGACGGAGCAACATCCGCCATGGATGTTCGCTGACACACCGCTTTCGCGAGCATGCTCGCTCCCACATGGGCCGGACTTTGAGATTCAAACAGGGCGGGGTCTCCGGATGTCGCCCTTTTTTGTGCAAGAGCATTATGCAAAGCAGCAGCAACCTGTTTCCTGTCGCCCTGATCAGCGCCGAGCGGCGCGGCGATCTGAGCGAAGACGTCTATCGATTGAAACCCGGCAACAGCCCGGACTGGTCCGTGGAAATCGCCGTGACCCGCCTGGGCATGGCCGATGACTCGGTACCACGCGGCGTGCCGGTGATTCTGTTGCACGGCAGCTTTTCCAATCGGCGCTTCTGGTTTTCCCCCAAAGGCCTCGGACTTGGTGCGTATCTGACGCGGCTGGGCTTCGACGTGTGGATTCCGGAAATGCGCGGCCACGGCCTGTCCCAGCGCAACGAAGACTACCGGCGCAATCGCGTCGCCGACTACGCCCGCTACGATCTGCCGGCAATTGCCGCATTCGTGCGCGAGCAGAGCGGACAGATTCCGCACTGGATCGGCCACTCTTTGGGCGGTATCACTTTGGCCGCCGCGCTCGGTGGCGAATACCTCGGCGAACCGGCAGTGGCCTCGGCGGCGTTTTTCGGCACGCAGGTCAGCCGTACTTACTGGCCACTGAAAATTCCACCGGTGGAGTGGGGCGGACGCTTTATTCTCAAGCGCTTCGCGCAGTTGTCCGGTTCACGTCTCAAACGCGGCCCGGAAGACGAGCCGATCGGCCTGGCCATCGAAAGCATGCGCTGGTACGGCTTGTTCGGCCGCTTCGGTGACAAGGACAAGGACTGGTGGGCCGGGCTCGCCGACGTTCAGGTGCCGGTGCTGGCTGTGACGGCAGCGGGGGATCATCAGGATCCGCCGTGGGCTTGCCGAAAGCTGTTCGAGCAGATCGGCTCGGAGTGCAAGCAGTTCATCAATCTGGGCCGCGAGCAGGGCTTCTCGGATAATTTCGGTCATATCGAAATGCTGGTGAGCAAAGCGGCGCAGACAGAAGTGTGGCCGTTGGTGGCGCGCTGGTTGAACGATCAGCAGACGCCGTTGCTTGAACAGGCAGGGAATCTGGCCGCGGCGGTGTAAGGGGCGTTCCGTTCAGCCTGGCTTGCGGCTAAGATATGACGCGTTGTGCGGTTCCGGTCATATTTCGTGACTGTTTAGCTATTACGTTTCAGGGATTGTTCAGGTTGCGTCAGCGACCATGGCATGGACTAAGGTAAACAGCGACCGCCGGAACTCGTCTTATCAGCATGCGGCATCCTTGATGGTCTTCCTTGTTACAGGAGTTTTTCGATGGAACATTACCTTACGCCTGATCTGTGCGACGCCTACCCGGAGCTGGTGCAGGTGCTGGAACCGATGTTCAGCAATTTCGGCGGCCGTGATTCCTTCGGCGGCGAAATCGTGACCATCAAGTGCTTCGAAGACAACTCGCTGGTCAAGGAGCAGGCCGAACTCAACGGCAAAGGCAAAGTGCTCGTCGTTGATGGCGGCGGTTCGCTGCGCCGCGCCCTGCTGGGCGACATGATCGCCGCCAAGGCCGCGCAGAACGGTTGGGAAGGGCTGGTGATCTACGGGTGCATCCGTGACGTCGACGTCATCGCCCAGACCGATCTTGGCGTGCAGGCGCTGGCCAGCCACCCGATGAAAACCGACAAGCGCGGCATTGGTGACCTCAACGTCCCGGTGACATTCGCCGGCGTGACCTTTCACCCGGGCCAGTACATTTATGCGGACAACAACGGCGTGATCGTATCGCCGAGCCCGCTGAAAATGCCTGAATAAGATTTTCGACAAGGGATGCGGATGTTCGAGGAAGAAAACGCGCAATGGGGGCTGGTGCATGCCCTGGTGCTGGACGGCAAGGGCGGTGCGCGTTCGATAGCCCGGACTGAGCTCGACGATTTGCAACTGCAGGCTCATGAAAGCCTGTGGCTACACTGGGATCGCAGCCATCCGCAGACCCGGACCTGGCTGCGCAAGTCCAGCGGGCTCAACGAATTCACCTGCGATCTGCTGCTGGAAGAGAATACCCGGCCGCGTTTGTTGCCGTTGCCCGACTCCGAGCTGCTGCTCTTCCTGCGCGGGGTCAACCTCAACCCCGGCGCGGAGCCGGAAGACATGGTCTCGGTGCGGATTTTCGCCTCTGCGCAGCGGGTGATTTCCCTGCGCTTGCGCCCGTTGCGCGCCACCGATGAGCTGCTGGCGCTGCTGGGTGATGGCAAAGGCCCGAAAACATCCTCCGAATTGATGTTGTATCTGGCGCAGTTCCTCACCAATAAAGTGCAGGATCTGGTCACGTGCCTGTCGGAAGTGGTCGACGAAGAGGAAGAAAAACTCGATGCCGACGAACGGTATACGCCCGAGCATGGGGCCATTTTGCACATCCGTCGCAGGGCGGCCGGGCTGAAGCGTTTTCTCGCTCCACAGCGGGATATTTTCGGACAGCTGACGCGGATCAAATTGCCGTGGTTCGTCGAAGACGACGCCGACTACTGGAACGAATTGAACAACAGCCTGACCCGCTATCTGGAAGAGCTCGAATTGACCCGGGAGCGCGTGGGGCTTGTGCTGGAGGCGGAAGACCGGCGTTTGAGCGTGCACATGAATCGCACCATGTACCGCTTCGGCATCATTACCTGCATCTTTTTGCCGATGAGTTTCATCACTGGTCTGCTGGGTATCAATGTCGGCGGTATTCCGTTCGCCGAAAGCCCGTATGGTTTTCTGATTGCCTGCCTGACGGTACTCGCCCTGGCGTTCGGCCAGTGGTGGTTGTTCCGCCGTTTGCGCTGGGTGTGAACATGGCGCATGTGACCCGAGCAAATCTGCCCGCGTCTTTCACAGACATCACGAGAGGTGCGTATGCACGATCCGTTTGAACAGTCTTTGCGCGACATGCTCAACGCTTCGCCGTCCAGCCGCGACGACGATGCGTGCCTGGGCCGCGTACTCAAAACCGCCAACCGCCAGGTCGGCGCCGGTGATCTGTTCAGCCTGCTGGGCCGCTGGCTGCCCGCGCTGATGATCGCCCTGAACAATGGCTCGGCGCATGTCTCGCCGGTTTCCCGTCTGCGTAAAACCACTGCTCGCACTGCTGATAAGGCTGATTGAATATGGAACTTGATCTCTGGACTCAGAGCCTCGTCACTGCAATGACTGCGTTGTGGACCAAAGTCGCTAATTTCATTCCGAACCTGTTCGGCGCACTGGTTGTGCTGCTGTTGGGTTTCGTTGTGGCCAAACTGCTCGATACCTTGCTCTCGAAATTGCTCGCCAAACTGGGCCTCGATCGCCTGATGGGCGGCACCGGCTTGACCAAGCTGATGTCCCGTGCCGGGCTGCAGGTGCCGATCTCGACGCTGATCGGTAAAATCGTCTACTGGTTCGTTCTGCTGATTTTTCTGGTTTCTGCGGCAGAATCCCTTGGCCTTGAGCGAGTTTCAGCTACGCTGGACATGCTGGCTTTGTATCTGCCGAAAGTTTTCGGTGCTGCGCTGGTGCTGCTGGTCGGTGTCCTGCTGGCGCAACTGGCCAACGGGCTGGTGCGCGGCGCGGCAGAAGGCGTAGGCCTGGACTACGCTTCCGGGCTGGGACGCATTGCGCAGGGGCTGGTGATCATCATCAGTATCTCGGTTGCGATCAGCCAGCTTGAGGTCAAGACTGACCTGCTGAACCATGTAATTGTCATCGTATTGATTACCGTTGGTCTGGCAGTTGCGCTGGCCATGGGATTGGGAAGCCGGGAAATCGCCGGTCAGATTCTTGCGGGAATCTATGTGCGTGAGCTGTACGAGGTTGGGCAACAAGTGCGTGTTGGCGAGGTCGAAGGCCAGATCGAAGAGATCGGCACGGTTAAAACCACATTGCTGACCGATGAGGGTGAGCTAGTCTCTCTCTCCAATCGGATCCTGCTGGAACAGCATGTGAGTAGCCGCTAAACCGGCAAACCCTGCTAATGTATGCCGCCGCAAAATGCCAGCCGAGGCTGGTTGTGGCGGACATTGACCTGACTGTCGGCACGACTTGTTTTGAATAAAGCCCAACCGCTATCCACGCGCTACGACCCCCGCGAGCTCTCTGATGAGGAGTTGGTCGCGCGCTCGCATACCGAGCTGTTTCACGTAACGCGCGCCTACGAAGAGTTGATGCGGCGTTACCAGCGAACATTATTTAACGTCTGCGCGAGATATCTCGGGAACGATCGCGACGCAGACGATGTCTGTCAGGAAGTGATGCTGAAGGTGCTGTACGGCCTGAAGAACTTCGAGGGGAAATCGAAGTTCAAAACCTGGCTTTACAGCATCACTTACAACGAATGCATCACGCAGTATCGGAAGGAACGGCGTAAGCGTCGCTTGATGGACGCTCTCAGTCTGGACCCTCTTGAAGAAGCGTCTGAAGAAAAGGCGCCGAAGCCGGAGGAGAAGGGTGGGCTTGATCGCTGGCTGGTGTATGTGAATCCGATTGACCGTGAAATTCTGGTGCTACGATTTGTCGCAGAGCTGGAGTTTCAGGAGATCGCAGACATCATGCACATGGGTTTGAGTGCGACAAAAATGCGTTACAAACGCGCTCTAGATAAATTGCGTGAGAAATTTGCAGGCATTGCTGAAACTTAGTTCAGCGCAAATATCTCTTACGTGTAGGCAAGTTCTGATAGACTTGCCGCCGAGTTGTCCCCCGGTTTGCGGGACTGCTTCACAATCACCAGATGGGGATTTAACGGATGAAACTGAAAAACACCTTGGGCTTGGCCATTGGTTCTCTGATTGCCGCCACTTCGTTCGGCGCTCTGGCACAAGGCCAAGGCGCAGTTGAAATCGAAGGCTTCGCTAAGAAAGAACAATTCGACAGCGCTCGTAACTTCAAGAACAACGGCAACCTGTTCGGCGGTTCGATCGGTTACTTCCTGACCGACGACGTTGAACTGCGTCTGGGCTACGACGAAGTGCACAACGTACGTGCCGACGATGGCAAGAACGTCAAAGGCGCTAACACCGCTCTGGACGCTCTGTACCACTTCAACAACCCAGGCGACATGATTCGTCCATACGTTTCGGCCGGTTTCTCTGACCAGAGCATCGACCAGAACGGTTCGAACGGTCGTAACCGTTCCACCTTCGCCAACGTTGGCGGCGGTGCCAAGCTGTACTTCACCGAGAACTTCTACGCCCGTGCCGGCGTTGAAGCTCAGTACAACATCGACCAGGGCGACACCGAGTGGGCTCCTAGCGTCGGTATCGGTGTGAACTTCGGTGGCGGTTCCAAACCAGCTGCTGCTCCAGTTCCAGCACCTGCTGAAGTCTGCTCCGACAGCGACAACGATGGCGTTTGCGACAACGTTGACAAGTGCCCGGACACCCCAGCCAACGTAACCGTTGACGCTGATGGCTGCCCAGCAGTTGCTGAAGTTGTTCGTGTTGAGCTGGACGTGAAATTCGACTTCGACAAGTCGGTAGTCAAGCCTAACAGCTACGGCGACATCAAAAACCTGGCTGACTTCATGAAGCAGTACCCATCCACCACCACTACTGTTGAAGGTCACACTGACTCCGTCGGTCCTGACGCTTACAACCAGAAACTGTCCGAGCGTCGTGCAAACGCCGTTAAGCAGGTTCTGACCAACCAGTACGGTGTTGAATCGTCCCGCGTTCAGTCTGTTGGCTACGGCGAATCCCGCCCAGTTGCTGACAACAAAACTGACGCTGGCCGCGCTGTAAACCGTCGCGTAGAAGCGCAGGTTGAAGCTCAAGCTAAGTAATTAGCTGCCGCTGATGGAAAAGCCCGGCTCAGGCCGGGCTTTTCTTTGTCTGCGATTTGGCTACGGAGCTTAAAGCGCTTGCACGCCATACGCCGTGCAGGAGCTGCCGAAGGCTGCGATCTTTTGCTCTTCAACAACTGCCGCAACAGCCGCCACCGCACCAATCACCAGAATCGCCGGGCTCTTCAATTCAAAGGCCGACGCATCCTCAGCCATCGCGCTCAAATCGCTGCGACATTCACGCTGATGCGCCAACGAGGCGTTTTCGATCATCGCCACCGGCGTGTCCGCCGCCATCCCTCCCGCCAGCAACTGATCACGAATCTCGCCCAGTTTGGCCACGCCCATGTAAACCACCAGCGTCGTCCCGCCTTGCGCCAACGCCTGCCAGTTCAGCTGACTGTCATCCTGTGTGTGCGCAGTCACCAACGTCACCCCGCGTGCCACACCACGCAGTGTCAGTGGAATATCGCATTGCGTCGCCCCGGCCAGCCCGGCAGTGATGCCGTTGACCAGTTCCACTTCAACACCGCGCTCGCGCAACCACTGCGCTTCTTCACCACCGCGACCGAAAATGCACGGGTCGCCGCCCTTGAGCCGCACCACACATTTGCCCTGGCGGGCATAACGCAGCATCAACCGATGAATAAATGCCTGCGGCGTCGAACGGCAGCCGCCGCGTTTGCCGACGGGGATGACCCGCGCATCCTGGCAGTGCTCGAGCACCGCGTCGTTGACCAGATCATCGATCATCACCACATCGGCCTCGCGCAACGCGCGCACCGCTTTGAGGGTCAGCAACTCCGGATCGCCAGGGCCTGCGCCCACCAGCCAGACTTTCGCATTCATGGTGTTGTCCTCATTGAATAACTGCGACCGGCCGCGCTTCGGCAGCCAGCAGGCGCTTGATTTCCGGCACGCAGGAACCGCATTGCGTACCGCATCGGAGAGTTCTTTTCAGGCCTTGCAGATCCAGGCCTTGGCGAATGCCGGCGCAGACCGTGTTGAGACTGACGTTTTCGCAATTGCACAAGGTCTTGTCGCTCGCGATGGCTCCGACAGCGCCCGGCGGCGCGCTCATCGGCGCGAGCAGCCAGCGCCGCAGTTGTTGGTCGGCGCGGCCCTCCAGCCACAGGCTCTGCAACCAGTGTTGCGCGAGGGTTTCACCGGCCAGGCGAATGGCAGTGATACGGCCGTTTTCGATGCGCACCCGCTTGCCAATGGCGCGACGCGGATCGTCGTAGGCCAGAACCGGGCCATCCAGCAGCGACAGGCATTGGTCGATCTCGCCCAGCAACTGGGGGGCGGGCGCCTCGGCGTGAGCAGCGCGTATCAGCAACGCCGGCCGCTCACGTCCGACAAGGCTGAGACTCACGTAGGAAAACGCCTCGCACAGCGGGCGTAGCGTCTCGAAATGCCGTTGAACATCACCCTCGATCAAGGCGAACAGTTGCCATGGCAGATTGACTGCTTCCAGGCGCACGCCGCTGTGCTTGAGCTCCGGTTGCTTGGACAGCGGATCAAACGCCGGCAAGGTCAGTTTGTTAACGCCGCCCTTGAGATAGCGATCGCCCCAATGCATCGGCAGAAATGCCTGGCCGGGTCGCACACTGTCATCGCTGCCGACCGCGACAATCACGGCACCCCGACGGCTTTTCAGATTGACCAGATCGCCGGGCTGCAAGCGATGCCGGCGCATCTCGTCCGGGTGCAGGCTCAACACGGCTTCGCTGACGTGGCCGAACAACTGCGCGGCGGTGCCGGTGCGGCTCATGCCATGCCATTGGTCCCGCAGGCGGCCGGTGATCAGGGTCAGCGGGAAGCGCGCATCGCGTTGTTCCTTGGCCGCGCGATACGGCTCGGCAATGAATTGCGCGCGGCCACTGGCCGTAGGAAAAATGCCGTCGCCGTACAAGCGTGGCGTGCCTTGGCTGGCGCCGACAGGGAAGGGCCATTGCTGCGGGCCTATCTCGTCGATCAGCGCGTGGCTGATTCCGGAGAGATCCAGATCGCGCCCTTGGGTCAGCAGTTTGAATTCATCAAACAACTGCGAAGGCTGATCGAAGGCGAACAGGCTCGGCTGCTGCGGACGCAGACGTTTCTCCAGGCGCTGTGCGAAATCTACCGTGATTGCCCAGTCCGGCCGCGCTTCGCCCGGTGCGACAACCGCTTTGCGCACGTGGGAAATGCGCCGTTCGGAGTTGGTCACCGAGCCTTCCTTTTCACCCCAACTGGCGGCGGGCAATAACAGGTCGGCGAACCCGGCGGTCTCGGTGGTGCGAAAGGCTTCCTGCAATACCACAAAGGGACAGGCCTCAAGCGCTGCTCGAACCGCGTTCTGATCCGGCATCGACTGCGCCGGGTTGGTACAGGCAATCCACAGTGCTTTGATTTTGCCGCTGCGCAGGTTTTCGAACAGCTCGATGGCGCTCAGGCCAGGCGCCTCGGGCAACTTGTCCACACCCCAATAGGCCGCCACCTCGGCACGATGCTCTGGGTTGGCAGCATCGCGGTGGCCCGGTAGCAGATTGGACAGACTGCCGGTTTCCCGTCCTCCCATGGCGTTTGGCTGACCGGTCAGGGAGAAAGGTCCTGCACCGGGACGGCCGATCTGTCCGGTGGCCAAGTGCAGGTTGATCAGCGCACTGTTTTTCGCGCTACCGGCGCTGGACTGATTCAGACCCATGCACCACAGCGACAGGAAGCTCGGCGCAGTGCCGACCCATTCCGCGCACTGCTGCAATTGTTCGATGCTGATGCCGCACAGCTGCGAAACCATCTGCGGGGTGTAATCGCGTACCAGCGTTTTAAGCTCGGCGAGGCCTTCGGTATGCGCCTTGATGAAATCGCGATCGACCCAGTCTTCCCACAGCAGCAGGTGCAAAATCCCATGGAACAACGCGACATCGGTGCCCGGAAGAATCGCCAGATGCAGGTCAGCCAGATCGCAGGTGTCAGTGCGACGCGGGTCGATCACGATGACTTTCATCTGCGGACGACGGGTTTTGGCTTCCTCCAACCGGCGAAAAAGTACCGGATGGGCGTAGGCCATGTTACTGCCGACAATCATCACGCAGTCGCTCAGCTCCAGGTCTTCGTAACTGCACGGCGGCGCGTCGGCGCCGAGGCTGCGCTTGTAGCCGACCACCGCCGAGGACATGCATAGCCGCGAATTGCTGTCGATGTTGTTGGTGCCGACCAGCGCCCGCGCCAGTTTGTTGAAGGCGTAGTAGTCCTCGGTGAGCAACTGCCCGGAGATGTAGAACGCCACGCTGTCCGGGCCGTGCTCGGCGATGGTTTCGGCAAAAACGTTGGTCGCGTGGTCGAGGGCGGTATCCCAGTCAGTGCGGCTGCGCGCCAGGCCTTTGCCCAGGCGCAGTTCCGGGTACAAGGCGCGGGCGGCGAGGTCGCCGGTCAGGTGCAGCGTCGAGCCTTTGCTGCACAGTTTGCCGAAGTTGGCCGGGTGCGCCGGATCGCCGCTGACGCCGAGGATGCGCTCGCCGTCATGCTCGATCAGTACGCCGCAGCCGACCCCGCAGTAACAGCAGGTCGAGGCGGTCGTCTGGCGGTTCATCAGATGGCGTCCCGCAGGGCCAGTTGCACCCGGCCATTTTCGACCCGCGCCGGATGGTGGTGGGCGCAGCCGATGTCTGGCGCCTGGGCTTCGCCGGTTTCGAGGTCGATCTGCCAGTTGTGCAGCGGACAGGCCACGCGTTTGCCGTAGATCAGGCCTTGCGACAGCGGCCCACCCTTGTGCGGGCAGCGGTCATCGAGGGCGAAAACCTCATCGTCACTTGTGCGAAAAATCGCGATATCACCTTTCGGCCCGGCAATGATCCGCGAACCGAGGGCGTTGATCTCTTCCAGCGCACAGATATCCAGCCAGTTCATGCCGGCACCTCCAGGTTTTTCACGGGGATCACGTCGAATTCTTTTTTCAGTTGCGGCTGCGCCAGGCGTTCTTTCCACGGGTCCTGTTCGAACGACAGGGAGAACTGCAGGCGCTCGTTCAAGGCCTTGCGCCGCTCGGCGTCTTCGAGCACGTTTTTCTTGATGTGCTCCATGCCGACCCGTTGCAGGTAGTGCACGGTGCGCTCGAGGTAGAAAGCTTCTTCGCGATACAGCTGCAAAAAGGCACCGTTGTATTCGCGGACTTCTTCGGCGGTTTTCAGTTTGACGAAGAACTCGGCGACTTCGGTCTTGATCCCGCCGTTGCCACCGATGTACATCTCCCAGCCGGAGTCGACGCCGATAATTCCTACGTCCTTGATGCCGGCTTCCGAGCAGTTGCGTGGGCAACCGGACACCGCCAGCTTCACCTTGTGCGGCGACCACATGTTGAACAGGTCGTGCTCGAGCTCGATGCCCAGTTGCGTCGAATTCTGTGTGCCAAAGCGGCAGAACTCGCTGCCCACGCAGGTTTTCACCGTGCGGATGGATTTGCCGTAGGCGTGGCCCGACGGCATATCTAGGTCCTTCCACACCCCAGGCAGGTCCTGCTTCTTGATGCCCAGCAAGTCGATCCGTTGACCGCCGGTGACCTTGACCATCGGCACGTTGTACTTGTCGGCCACATCGGCGATCCGCCGCAGTTCCGACGGGTTGGTCACGCCGCCCCACATGCGTGGCACCACCGAATAGGTGCCGTCCTTCTGGATGTTGGCGTGGGCGCGTTCGTTGATCAGACGCGATTGCGGGTCGTCCTTGGCCTCGCCTGGCCAGGTTGAGATCAGGTAGTAGTTGAGCGCCGGGCGACAAGTCGCGCAGCCATTAGGCGTGCGCCAGTTCAGGTAACTCATGGTCTCGGCGATGGTCAGCAGGTGTTCCTGGCGAATCGCCTGGCGAATCTGCCCGTGGTTGAGGTCGCTGCAACCGCAGATGGCTTTTTCGCTTTTCGGTTTGACGTCCGCCGCGCCACCCACGGTATTGATCAGGATCTGCTCGACCAGACCGGCGCAGGAGCCGCAGGAGCTGGCGGCTTTGGTGTGTTTCTTCACCTCGTCGACGCTGAACAGACCGTGTTCCTGAATGGCCTTGACGATGGTGCCTTTGCACACACCGTTGCAGCCGCACACTTCGGCGCTGTCGGCCATGACCATGGCTTTGTCCTGGCCCTGATGTCCTACGTCGCCTAAAGCGTTTTCGCCGAACATCAAGTGATCGCGGATCTCACCGATGGCGTGATTCTCACGAATCTGCCGGAAATACCAACCGCCATCTGCCGTATCGCCGTACAGACAGGCGCCGACCAGCACGTCATCCTTGATCACCAGTTTTTTGTACACGCCGCCGATCGGGTCGGAGAGGGTGATGGTCTCGGTGCCTTCGCCGCCCATGAAATCGCCGGCGGAGAACAGGTCGATGCCGGTGACTTTCAATTTGGTCGAGGTCACTGAACCCTGATAGCGAGCGAAACCCAGTTGCGCGAGGTGATTGGCGCAGACCTTGGCCTGTTCGAACAGCGGTGCAACCAGACCGTAGGCAATGCCTCGATGGCTGGCGCATTCGCCGATTGCGTAGATGCGCGGGTCGTAGGTTTGCAGGGTGTCGTTGACCAGAATCCCGCGATTGCACGGGATGCCGGCCTTTTCCGCCAGTTCGGTGTTGGGGCGGATGCCAGCGGCCATCACCACCAGGTCGGCAGGGATGATGTCGCCGTTCTTGAACTGCACCGAGCCGACCCGGCCATTGCCGGCGTCGTGCAGGGCCTGGGTCTGTTCGCACAGGCGGAAATGCAGGCCACGGGATTCCAGCGCCGATTGCAGAAGCTGGCCGCTGGTCTTGTCCAGTTGCCGCTCCAGCAGCCATTCACCCAAGTGCACCACAGTCACATGCATGCCGCGCAGCATCAGGCCATTGGCCGCTTCGAGGCCGAGCAGGCCGCCGCCGATGACCACGGCGTGTTTGTGGGTTCTGGCGGTGTCGATCATCGCCTGGGTGTCGGCGATGTCGCGGTAGCCGATCACGCCCTGCAAGGTGTTGCCGGGTATCGGCAGAATGAACGGGGTCGAGCCGGTGGCGATCAGCAGGCGGTCGTATTCGGCCTCGGTGCCGTCCTCGGCGATCACCCGGCGTTTGACCCGGTCAATCTCCACCACTTTGCGGTTGAGCAGCAGCTTGATGTTGTTTTCCAGGTACCAGTCGAGGTCGTTGAGCACGATCTCTTCGAAAGTCTGCTCACCGGCCAGCACCGGCGACAGCAGGATGCGGTTGTAGTTGGTGTGCGGTTCGGCGCCGAAGACGGTGATGTCGTAGAGCTCGTCGCTCAGCTTGAGCAGTTCTTCCAGGGTACGCACCCCGGCCATGCCATTGCCGATCATCACCAGTTTGAGTTTTTTCATCAGGTTCTCCGGGAGCTGCGGCTGGCCTCTGGTGGGCCGTCGGGCCTTGCTCGACAAATTTTGCGCAAACAAAAAAAGGCGTCCCGCTAGTTGCCTAGCGAGGACGCCTTTGTCCTGGTCCCGTTCTCTCGGGAAGCGCAGCCTTCGTCGTTGAAGGCTGGGCTTTATGTGCGTGTTGAATGGGGTAATGCAGTGGTTGTGCCAACTTGGGTGAACGTGGTTTTGTTGGGGATTGGGGTTGTGACAGGAGGTTTTTTTGCACCGAATCGAGGCGTGTTGCTCGTTCGTGGCGCGTTAATTCTTGGGGTTATGCGGTGTGACGCCGAATGCCTTCGCGAGCAGGCTCGCTCCCACAAGGTGTCTGCGAACGACACAACCTCCCCCTGTGGGAGCGAGCCTGCTCGCGAATGGCGCAACTCAATCTCAGCCATGAAACAACAAAACCAGCAGCACCACATTCCCGAGCAATGCCAGAAGCGCCATCGTCCGCCAGACCTTCAACGGCTCGCGCTCCAACAACGGCCGGGGCCGCACACTGAGGCTGCGCCGCTCACCCTGTTCCAGTACCAGCAGCCACTCTTCAGCGGTTTCAAAGCGTTGCTGCGGATCGACTGCGACGCCACGTTCCAGACTCTGCGCCAGCCATTCCGGCAAATCCGGGCGATAGCGACTGGCACTGACCGGCACGCCAAATCGGGGCCGCTGGAACGCTTCGATCTCGCCGTACGGGAAATGCCCGGTGAGCAGGTAATAAAGGGTGACACCGACCGAATACAAATCCTGCTGCGCACTCGGTGGTTCGCCGCGAAACGCTTCCGGGGCAATAAAGCTTGGGGTTCCCGGCAGGGTCGACGGCGCGTCTTCCGAAAGACCCGGGCAATAAGCCAGACCGAAATCCAGCAGGCGCAGCTCGCCGTCGTCGCCCAGCAGAAGGTTTTCCGGTTTGATATCGCGATGCAGAATCTGTCGTCGATGCAACAGACCGACCGCGCGTAACAGGCGCTCGGCGATGTCCTGCCACTGCGCCAACGGCAGCTGGCCGCGGTGGTGAAACACCTCGGCCAGCGTCGTCCCGTCATATTCGCGCATCACGTAGTACAAATGCTGACGCTGGGTGCAGGCATGGACTTGCGGAAAATGCCGGCCGGCCACGCGCTTGAGGAACCATTCCTCGGACAGCAGCGCTTGCCCGGCCTGTAAATCGTCGGCCAGGCGCGCCGGCAAGGTCTTCAACAGCCAGGCCTGGCCCTGGTCATCGAGCACGTGATACAGCAGCGATTGCTGGCTCTGGCCAACGATGCCCTGCACCTGCCAGCCTTCGAACGCTTGTCCGGGTTTCAGCGCTGGAGGCAGCGGCCATTGCTGCAACTGCACCAGCGCATCGCCGATGTTCGATTCGCCCAGCGCATCGATGCGCACCAGCAGGGCACTGGCATTGTCCTGACTACCAGCCAGATGCGCGGCGTTGACCAGGGTTTGCGCCGCGCTGTGCAGATCCGGCTGATCACGCAGAATCGCCGCGATCGCGGTATCGCCCAAGGTCGACCAGACGCCGTCGCTGAGCAGCACGAAGCTTTCGCCCTCTCGAAGTTCACCGTCGAGGAAGTCCAGCACCAGATGCTGATCGAGCCCGAGCGCACGTTTGAGCACATGCTGCATGCCCGGTTGCTCCCAGACGTGATCCTCGCTGATGCGCTGCAATCGCTCGGCATGCCAGCGATAGACCCGGCAATCGCCAACATGGGCGAGGGTGAAGCGTCGACCGCGCATCACCAGCGCGCTGACCGTGGTCAGCAGCGGTTGCCCGCCGCCATTGGCCTGCAGCCAGCGGTTTTGCGCGAGCAGCAAGCGATCCAGCGCCTGGGCCACGCTCCAGGTTTCCGGCGTCGCGTAATAGTCCAGCGCCAGGGCCTGCAAGGTCGAGTGCGCGGCGAGACCGCCATCGGCGCATTGGCTGACACCGTCGGCGATGGCGAACAGATAACCCTTGCTCAGCGCCAATGCCGGCGCCGGAGTCACCGAGCGCAGGGCGTCCTGATTCTCCGCGCGCGGGCCGGTGGCACTGGCTTCGGCGAAACTCAGTTGCAGGGCCATTGAGGCCTCAGACCCGCGCCGCTGTCACCGCCGCCGAGCCCCAGGTGGTTCTCCAGCGACGCTTGACGCCGTGCAGGCCAAACCACGCCAACACACCGAGGCTGGCGAACAACCACAGCGCCAGTTGATAACTGCCGGTGCTTTGCTTGATCGCGCCCATGCCGGCCGCCAGAGCGAAGCCGCCGATACCGCCGGCCATGCCGATCAGCCCGGTCATCACGCCGATCTCCAGACGAAAGCGCTGCGGCACCAGTTGAAAAACCGCACCGTTGCCGGCGCCCAGGCCGAGCATGGTGCAGACGAAAAGCGCCAGCGCGGCGTAGGAACTTGGCAGATTGAAGCCGACGGCGGCGATGCAGATGGCAGCAACGGTATACA
Organism: Pseudomonas moraviensis subsp. stanleyae; assembly: GCF_036283065.1. Lineage (GTDB taxonomy): Bacteria > Pseudomonadota > Gammaproteobacteria > Pseudomonadales > Pseudomonadaceae > Aquipseudomonas > Aquipseudomonas stanleyae. The sequence goes on along the minus strand of NZ_JAADJI010000003.1, from coordinate 475,451 downwards.
TCGCCAGCAAGGTGCGGATGCCACCGAAGCGATCGGCCAGCGCGCCACCCAATGGCCGCATCAGGCTGCCACCGAACACGCAGGCAGCGGTGTAATAGCCGGCGGTCACCGGGCTCAGACCGTATTGATCGTTGAAGTAACCGGGCAGGGCGCTGGCCAGGCCGATGAAGCCGCCGAAGGTGACGCTGTAGAAAAACATGAACCACCAGCTGTCGCGATCACCGAGGGCCTTGAAGTAGTCGGCCATGGCTTTCGGTTTTGGCCGCTGTGGAGCGTTTTTCGCCAGCCAGGCAAACAGCACCAGAGTCAGGACCAGCGGGATCAGGGCGAAACCGAAAACATTGCTCCAGCCGAAAGCAGCGGCAATCACGGGCGCGAGCAGTGCGGCGAACACAGTGCCGGAGTTGCCGGCGCCAGCGATGCCCATGGCTTTGCCCTGATGCTCTGGCGGGTACCACTGCGAGGCCAAGGGCAGGGCCACGGCGAACGACGCGCCGGCCATGCCGAGGAACAGGCCGAGGATCAGCGCTTGTTCATAACTGTGGATACCCAGTTTCCACGCGCCGAACAGTGCGCAGATGACAATGACCTGACCGATCAGCCCGGCTGTCTTCGGCGACAGGCGATCGGCGAGCATGCCCATGGCAAAGCGCAATACCGCACCAGCGAGAATCGGCGTGGCGACGACGAGGCCCCGTTGCTGGGTGGTCAGGTGCAGATCGGCGGCAATCTGCACCGCCAGCGGGCCGAGCAGGTACCAGACCATGAAGCTCAGGTCGAAATACAGGAAGGCCGCGAACAGGGTCGGGGTATGGCCGGATTTCCAGAAGCTTGAATTCATCGCGCACCTCGGCTGAAAAGAGTCTCGAAAGGAGTCATGCACAGCAGGTGGAGCGCCTCACGGCCGCACCACCGGCCCCGCTCTGTGGGGCCAAAACGCAAAAACGCCGCTACCTGATTCGCCGGGGGCGAACGGGGTGAGCGACGTCTTTGTCGTAGGTGGGGCAACCGCCGTTGGTTACCTGTGCGGTTTACATAGCGAGATTTGTGCCAACAGCTGAAAAGCAAAAGCCCCTCACCCTAGCCCTCTCCCAGAGGGAGAGGGGACTGACCGAGGTGTCTGACGTCAAACATCGACCTGAACGACCGAGTCGATTATGGATTCACTGCAGAAATCACTGGTTGGCGTACTTCGAGAGCATCCCCCGATCGGTCCCCTCTCCCTCCGGGAGAGGGCTAGGGTGAGGGGGGCTTTTGATTTTTCAGCACAAGGGTCAGCCCAGCAACTCGCTCATGGCGATGATCTGCTCTGCCACTTGAATCAGCTTCTGCTGGCGGCTCATGGCCTGGCGGCGCATCAGGGTGTAGGCGTCTTCTTCATTGCAGTCCTTCATCTTCATCAGCAAACCCTTGGCCAGTTCGATGCGCTTGCGCTCGGCCAGTTGCTGGTCGCGGGCCTGCAATTGCGCGCGCAAGGCCTGGTCGCTCTCGAAACGCGCCATCGCTACATCGAGAATCGGCTGCAAGCGCTGTGCGTGAATGCCTTCGACGATGTAGGCGCTGACTCCGGACTTGATCGCCTGACGCATTACCCCCGGATCATGTTCGTCGGTGAACATCACGATCGGCCGTGGCTGATCTCGGCTGACCAGCACCACTTGCTCCATGACATCGCGGCTCGGTGACTCGGTATCGATCAGGATCACGTCCGGGCGCACCGTTTCGACGCGTGCCGGAAGGTCGATGGTCAGCCCTGATTCGTCGATTACTTCGAAGCCAGCCTCGGTCAGCGCCGCTTTCAGGCGGCCGACTTTTTTCGCGGTGTCGTTGATCAGCAGAATGCGCAACATGTTCGCGGTCTCCTGTCAGCGCTGGGCGAGAAGGGCGGCGGTGTCGTTCAGGGCGTGCAGTTTGAAACTGCGCGCATAGCCCGCCGGATCGCTGCCGTCCCAGACCTTGCCGTCGAGCAACTGGCTGCTGCGCAGGTCTGCGTGCGAAGCCGCAATACCCACAGCGCTGGCCGCCTCGCGGTACAAATCCAGACGCTGAACCTGGCGGGCGACGGCCAGATAATCCGGATCCTCACGCAGAAGACCCCAGCGGCGGAACTGGGTCATGAACCACATGCCGTCGGAAAGGTAGGGCAGATTGACCTCGCCATTGCCATGAAAACGCAGCGCGTGCGGATCCTGCCAGCGATTGCCGAGGCCGTCGGCGTAGTCGCCCATAAAGCGCGGTTCGATGCACGCGGCCGGGGTGTTGAGATATTCGCCAGCGCTGAGCAGTTGCGCGGTGCTGCGCCGGTTCTCCGGGCTTTCTTCGATGAAGCGACTGGCCTCAAGAATGGCCATGACCAGCGCCCGCGCGGTGTTGGGGTATTGCCCGACGAATTCACGGGTGCAGCCGAGGACTTTTTCCGGGTGGTCGGGCCAGATGCTCTGGCTGGTGGCTAAAGTGAAACCCAGATCCTGCTGCACCGCGCTGGCTGCCCACGGTTCGCCGACGCAAAAACCGTCGATTCGCCCGGCTTGCAGGTGCGCGACCATTTGCGGTGGCGGCACCACCACGCTGTCGACATCCTGCAACGGGTGAATGCCCTGGCTCGCCAGCCAGTAATAAAGCCACATCGCGTGGGTGCCGGTGGGGAAGGTCTGGGCGAAGGTCAGTTTTGCGCGGCTTTGGTGCACATGCCGATCCAGCGCTTCAGGACTGTTCACGCCAGCCTGCTGTAGACCATGCGAGAGGTTGAGACTCTGGCCATTCTGGTTCAGGCCCATCAGCACTGCCATGTCGGTCGGGGCGATGCCACCGATGCCACCGATGCCCAGGTGCACCGCATAAATCAGCCCGTACAGGCTGTGCGCGGCATCCAGTTCGCCGCTGACCAGTTTGTCGCGCAGGTTGGCCCATGACGCCTGCCGCTTGAGGTTCAGCGTCAGCCCGTAGGGCTGGGCAAAACCCTGGGTGGCGGCGACTACCACCGAGGCGCAGTCGCTCAGCGCCATGAAGCCGAGATTGATCGCGCTTTTTTCCGGCGCATCGCTGCCATTGACCCAGGCCAGAGGCCCCAAGGACGTTTCGTTCATACGCTACCTCAAAAAAAACGTCGTCGCGGATTCTGCGCAGGCAAACCCGGGGACGACGCCATTGTCCTGGCCTGCGCGCCGTCATTGGTCGGCAGACTGATAGGCAGGGCGGTGCAAGGCATATGCCAGGCGCCTGATTTGTCCAGGCGCCTCGCGCCGGGGGACGATGCCCGGCTATAATCGCCGCCTCTTTTCGCCGCCCGAGTCATTGCCGCCCATGTACACCCTGGCCCGTCAGATGTTGTTCAAACTTTCCCCGGAAACCTCCCACGATCTGTCGCTGGATCTGATCGGCGCGGGTGGGCGTTTGGGCCTCAACGGCATGCTGTGCAAGGCGCCGGCGAAGATGCCGGTGACGGTCATGGGCCTCGAGTTCCCGAATCCGGTGGGGCTGGCGGCAGGTCTGGACAAGAACGGCGCGGCCATCGATGGCTTTGCGCAACTGGGTTTCGGTTTTGTCGAAATCGGCACCGTGACCCCGCGTCCGCAGCCGGGCAATCCGAAACCACGGATCTTCCGCCTGCCGGAAGCCGAGGCGATCATCAACCGCATGGGCTTCAACAACCTTGGCGTGGATAACCTGCTGGCGCGGGTCGCGGCGGCGAAATACCAGGGCGTGCTGGGGATCAATATCGGCAAGAACTTCGACACCCCAGTCGAGCGTGCGGTCGACGATTACCTGATCTGCCTGGACAAGGTCTACGCCCACGCCAGTTACGTCACCGTCAACGTCAGCTCGCCGAACACCCCGGGCCTGCGCAGCCTGCAGTTCGGTGACTCGCTCAAGCAATTGCTCGCGGATCTGGCCACGCGCCGCGCCGAACTGGCCCTGCGTCACGGCAAGCATGTGCCACTGGCGATCAAGATCGCCCCGGACATGACCGACGAAGAAACCGCGCAGGTGGCCCAGGCGCTGATCGAAACCGGGATGGACGCGGTGATCGCGACCAACACCACCCTGAGCCGCGTCGGCGTCGAAGGCATGGAACATGGCGACGAGGCGGGCGGTCTGTCGGGTGCGCCGGTGCGTGAGAAGAGCACCAACACGGTGAAGGTGCTGGCGGGCGAGTTGGCCGGGCGCTTGCCGATCATCGCTGCGGGCGGGATTACCGAGGGCAAACACGCGGCGGAGAAGATCACTGCCGGCGCGAGCCTGGTGCAGATCTATTCGGGCTTCATCTACAAAGGCCCGGCGCTGATTCGTGAATCGGTGGATGCGATCGCCGCACTGCGCAAATAACACCGGTCCCCGTCGGAGCTGCCGAAGGCTGCGATCTTTTGATCTTGATCTTGATCTTGATTTGAAAAGACAAGATCAAAAGATCGCAGCCTTCGGCAGCTCCTACAGGTTCTGTGTGCGGCACAAAATCTTCAGGCAATAAAAAGGGCTCCTCAAAGGAGCCCCTGGGCCGTAGCCCGCCGTCCGGGAGGGACGTGCGTGGTTAATTCAGTGCAGATTCAGATTGTCGTGTCGGAATAAATGCCCTGTGTCAGCCGACGGCGTGAAGTTCGTTGAGTCTGTGGATTCCCGCAGTGCCGGTCATACCGTCCCAGTTGTCGCCGCGTCCTTCTCGCCAGCCGTTGATCCAGGCTTGACGTACCGACGGTAGAGTAAATGGGCAAAGCTCACGGGATTTGCCACCAACGCCATATTGATATCCGCGCAAAAATGCTCTTTCCAACGGATCACGCTTAAGTCTTCTCATAGGGTGTTTCCCTCACTTGTTGACTGTAGTGTCGCGTTGACCTCAATTGAGGTCTGGCAGAAAAAACCTGCCATCGTGCGGCTCGCTGCCGGCGTGGCGAGCCAAGGTGTTGACGCCGTTGCGACGTCAACCTGTGCTCAGTTCTAACCAATGAGTCACATCGAGGGAATGATCGTTTTGTCATAAGCACGTAACTGAAAGGATGCTATGGCGATAAGTAACCGCTTATTTATTCAACGTTCATTGCGCAAACCCCGGTATGATCGGCGCCCCGCTGATTCAGCAGGTCGATCCTTAAGTGAGAATGACCCACGTTTGCGCTTGGGTACTATTCGACGAAGGGTCGCTTTCAGTCTTTTTGTTTCACCAACTTTTTTATCTGTCCCGGCATCTAAGCTCTTTTAACCCGAGCAGCGGGGATGGAACGGCACACCTTCGTGCCACGCGGGCGCTCTTTCAGAAAAGCGCCTGATTGAAAACCGGGTCGGCAATGCGTTGCCGGCCCACTAGCCAAAGGCTCTGGAATTACCATGTCCGATCGTTTCGAACTCTTCCTCACTTGCCCCAAAGGCCTTGAAGGCCTGCTCATCGAGGAAGCCGTCGGGCTTGGCCTTGAAGAAGCGCGCGAGCACACCTCTGCCGTGCGTGGCATGGCAACCATGGAAACCGCCTATCGCCTGTGCCTCTGGTCGCGCCTGGCCAACCGCGTGTTGCTGGTGCTCAAGCGTTTCCCGATGAAGGACGCCGAAGACCTCTACCACGGCGTGCTCGACATCGACTGGCAGGATCACATGCTCAGCGACGGCACCCTGGCCGTCGAATTCAGCGGCCACGGCTCGGGCATCGATAACACCCACTTCGGCGCGCTGAAAGTCAAAGACGCCATCGTCGACAAACTGCGCACCCCGCAGGGCGACCGTCCGTCGATCGACAAGCTCAACCCGGACCTGCGCATTCACCTGCGTCTGGATCGCGGCGAAGCGATTCTCTCCCTCGACCTCTCCGGCCACAGCCTGCACCAGCGCGGCTATCGCTTGCAGCAGGGCGCGGCGCCGCTGAAGGAAAACCTCGCCGCCGCCATCCTGATCCGTTCCGGCTGGCCGCGTATTGCCGCCGAGGGCGGTGCGCTGGCTGACCCGATGTGCGGTGTCGGTACGTTCCTCGTCGAAGCGGCGATGATCGCCGCCGACATGGCGCCGAACCTGCGTCGCGAGCAGTGGGGCTTTACCGCGTGGCTAGGTCACGTGCCGGCGCTGTGGAAAAAACTTCATGAAGAAGCCGTCGAGCGCGCCGCTGCCGGTCTGGCCAAGCCACCGCTGTGGATTCGCGGTTATGAAGCCGATCCACGGCTGATTCAGCCAGGCCGCAACAACGTTGAGCGCGCGGGCCTCAGCGAGTGGATCAAGATCTATCAGGGCGAAGTGGCGACCTTCGAGCCGCGCCCGGACCAGAACCAGAAAGGTCTGGTGATCTGCAACCCGCCGTACGGCGAGCGTCTCGGTGACGAAGCCAGCCTGCTGTATCTCTACCAGAATCTTGGCGAGCGTCTGCGTCAGGCCTGCCTGAACTGGGAAGCGGCGGTGTTCACCGGCGCCCCGGATCTGGGCAAGCGCATGGGCATCCGCAGCCACAAACAGTATTCGTTCTGGAACGGCGCGCTGCCGTGCAAGCTGTTGCTGATCAAGGTCTTGCCGGATCAGTTCGTCACTGGCGAACGCCGCACCCCGGAACAGCGTCAGGCCGAGCGCGAGCAAGCAGCTTACGACCAGACCCCGGACGAGCCGCAAGAGCGCAAGTTCAACAAGAACGGCAACCCGATCAAGCCGACGCCAGCTCCGGCGCCGGTGATCGAGCAACCGCGCTTGAGCGAAGGCGGGCAGATGTTCGCCAACCGTCTGCAAAAGAATCTCAAGGCGATGGGCAAGTGGGTCAAACGCGAAGGCATCGATTGCTACCGCGTTTACGATGCCGATATGCCGGAATACGCGATGGCCATCGACCTGTACCACGACTGGGTGCACGTCCAGGAATACGCCGCGCCGAAATCCATCGACCCGGAAAAAGCCTCGGCGCGTATGTTCGATGCGCTGGCGGCCATTCCGCAGGCGTTGAATGTCGACAAGAACCGCGTGGTGGTCAAACGCCGCGAGCGGCAGAGCGGCACCAAGCAGTACGAACGTCAGGCTGCCCAGGGCAAGTTCGTCGAGGTCAATGAAGGCGGCGTGAAGTTGCTGGTCAACCTCACTGACTACCTCGACACCGGCCTGTTCCTCGATCACCGGCCGATGCGCATGCGCATTCAGAAAGAGGCCGCCGGCAAGCGCTTCCTCAATCTGTTCTGCTACACCGCGACTGCCAGTGTGCACGCGGCCAAGGGCGGCGCGCGCAGCACTACCAGCGTCGATCTGTCGAAAACCTATCTGGACTGGGCCCGTCGCAACCTGTCGCTGAACGGTTTTTCGGACAAGAACCGCCTCGAGCAGGGCGACGTCATGGCGTGGCTGGAAAGCAGCCGCGACGAGTACGACCTGATCTTCATCGACCCGCCGACGTTCTCCAACTCCAAGCGCATGGAAGGCATCTTCGATGTGCAGCGCGATCAAGTGCAGTTGATCGACTTGGCGATGGCGCGTCTGGCACCGGTGGGCGTGCTGTATTTCTCCAACAACTTCCGCAAGTTCCAATTGGAAGAGAATCTCGCCGAGCGCTATGCGGTCGAGGAAATCAGCGCGCAGACCATTGATCCGGATTTCGCCCGCAATACCAAGATCCACCGCGCCTGGAAAATCACGGCTCGTTGACGCTTGACCCCCGTTGGATCCACAGAGCCTTGATTTTTAACGGCTCCGTGGATCCTGCGGTGCTGGCTAAATTAGTGGCTAATAGCTATAACTCACACACCGCCAATGGGGTTTTTCCCGGGAATCTGGCGGAGTGAGTTGTGCTTATGCCGTTGCACCCCGTGCGCCCGAAAATTCTCGGTTTTATCAGCGAAGACGTCTCAGCCTGGCTGGTCGCTTTGCTGGTATTGCTTGCCGGCGGGATTCTCACCGGGCTGCTCGCGTGGGGCACCCACAATCAGTTTCAGCAACAATCGCGTCAGCGCTTTCAACTGCTGGCCAATGAACGCTACAGCCGCATCGCCGAACGTTTTCAGGACCAGGAGCAACGTCTCGATGGCCTGCGCCGGTTTTTCACCAACTCCGAATCGGTGTCCCGCGCCGAATTCGACGGTTACTCCCGACCCTTGTTGCTACGCACCCAAGCCTATACCTACGCGCCGAGAGTCAGCGGTGCTGACCGGGCCGCGTTCGAACAGCAGGTGCGCGATGAAGGCCTGAGCAATTTCACCATTCGCGAACTGGACGCCAAGGGTGAGCTGCAATTGGCGACGCCGCGCGACGAATACGTGCCGGTGCTGTACACCCAGACCCAGAGCCGACTGGCGCCACCGTTGGGTTACGACTTGCTCGCCCAACCCTTGCGCCGCGAGACCCTGCAACGCGCCGATCAACTGGGCAGCATGGCGGTGTCAAAGCCGATGCATCTGGTGGGGATCGAGCCGTCGTACGCGCGTGGGGTGTTGTTGCTGGCGCCGGTCAGTCGCGCTGGAGAGGCGCAGCCGTTCGGCTATGTGATGGCGGTGATCAGCATGCGCCAGTTGCTCGCTGACGGTCTGCCGGATGCCCTGCACGATTACCTGTCGGTGCGCATTCTCGACTTGTCGACCCAGGGGCAGCACGAGGCGCTGTTCGAATCGACCAACGAGGCGGTGCCCGGCGATCTGGCGGCGACGCGATTGCTGCGCATGGCCGACCACGACTATCAGGTCGATATCCTGCCGAGCTACGCGTTCATGCAGGCCAATCATTCCTCTGTAGGCAGCGTGGTCATTCTGGGTGGCTTGCTCAGCGCGCTGCTCAGTGCCTTGCTATACGTGCTGGTCAGCCAGCGTCAGCGCGCGGTGCGTCTGGTCGAGGTGCGCACCCAGGAATTGCATGAGCGCGAGCAGGAACTGCGCGGCACCCATGGGCAGTTGCGCGGCGTGCTGAATGCCGCCACTCAGGTCGCGATCATCGCCACCGATCTGCGCGGTGTGATCAACACCTTCAACCCCGGCGCTGAACAGATGCTCGGCTACAGCAGCGCCGAAGTCGTTGGGCGGATGACCCTGGAAAACCTGCATTTGCCCCGGGAACTGGCGGCGCGTTCGGCCGAGTTGAGCGCGCGCTACGGCAAAAACATTCCGACCTGCCACGCGATGCTGGTCGAGGGCGGCGAAGTCGGCGGTCATGAAGCACGCGAATGGACGCTGGTGCGCAGCGATGGCAGTCATCTGCCGGTGAACATGCTCGCCACCCCGGTACTCGACGAGCAGGGCTTGTGGGTCGGGCATCTGGCAATCTGCATCGATATCACCGAGCGCAAGCGCGTGCACGAGGTGTTGGCAGCACGCGACACGTTGCTGAAGAAGCTCAGCGCCCATGTTCCCGGTGGCATCTACCAATTCAAGATGGAATTCGACGGGCGCTTCAGCGTGATCTACGCCAGCGATGGCATCCGTGAAATCTACGAGCTGGAGCCGGATGTGCTCTTGCTCGACTCCGAGGCGATCTTCAGCCGCATCCACCCGCAGGACGCGATTCGTGTGCGCAGCTCGATCCGCGAGTCGGCGGAAAATCTCAGCCCGTGGCGTGAGGAATACCGGGTGCAGTTGCCCGAGCGCGGCTTGCGCTGGGTGCGCGGTGAGGCGACACCGGAGGAGCTGCCGGGCGGCGGGGTGCTCTGGCACGGCTACATCTCGGACATTTCCGACCTCAAGCGCGTGGAAGAAGAATTGCGTGCGTTGTCGATCACCGATTCGCTGACCGGCATTCACAACCGCCGCTATTTCCAGGAGCGCCTGACCACCGAAATGGCTCGGGTCGAGCGGGGCGGCGGCGAGTTGTCGGTGATCATGCTCGACATCGACCATTTCAAACGCATCAACGATCACTACGGCCACGCCGTCGGCGACCGTGTGCTGCAAGCGGTGTGCGAGAGGATTGGCCATCGCCTGCGCCGCACCGACGTGTTCTGCCGCTTGGGCGGTGAAGAATTCATGGTGCTGTGCCCGGACATCGATGGCGAACACGCCTACATCCTGGCTATGGAATTGTGGGAAGGCCTGCGCAGCGCGCCGGTGGACGTGGTCGGCGTGGTCACCGCCAGCTTCGGCATCGCCAGCTGGCGCCCGGGGGAGGGCGCGGATGCGTTGCTCTTGCGTGCTGACTCAGGGGTTTATGCAGCGAAGCAGAATGGCCGGGATCGGGTTGAGCGGGAGATGAGCTGAATCACCTGACCTGTGGGACAGGTGGGCAGATGGGCCCTGGCGCTGATTTCCTGTGGGAGCGAGCCTGCTCGCGAAAGCGGTGTGTCAGTCACTGAACAAGCTGACTGAACCGACGCCTTCGCGAGCAGGCTCGCTCCCACAATTGAATCTGCCGCGCTTACAGGACCGAAGCGGTCTGCGGCAGTTTCGGCTGTTTGTACAGATCCAGCAGCACCTGATCGAGCACGGACGAAGCACCGAACGGCGCCTTGTCGTTGAGAATCGCCACCACCGCCCAGGTATTGCCGTTCACGTCACGGCTGAAACCGGCGATTGCGCGCACGGTGTTCAGAGTACCGGTCTTGACGTGGGCTTCGCCGCGCATCGCTGTGGTTTTCAGACGTTTGCGCATGGTGCCGTCGGTACCGGCAATCGGCAGCGAGCTGATGTATTCGGCGGCATACGGACTGTGCCAGGCGGCCTGCAGCATGTTGGCCATCTCACGTGCGCTGACTCGCTCGGCCCGCGACAGGCCGGAGCCGTTCTCCATCACCAGATGCGGCGCGGTAATGCCTTTCTTCGCCAGCCACTGACGCACCACGCGCTGCGCGGCCCGGGCGTCGTCACCGTCGGCGTCGTTGCGGAAACGCTGGCCAAGGCTGAGGAACAGCTGCTGAGCCATGGTGTTGTTACTGTATTTGTTGATGTCGCGGATGATCTCGGCCAGATCCGGCGAGTACGCGCGGGCAAGCAGTTTGGCGCTGCTTGGCGTTGGCGCCAGACGATCCTTGCCCTGGATGCTGCCGCCCAGTTCCTTCCAGATCGCGCGCACGGCGCCGGCGGTGTAGGTCGCGTGGTCGAGCAGCGAAAGGTAAGTCTGCGAGCTGCAGCCTTCACCCAACTGGCCGCCGACGGTAACGGTCACGCTGCCATCGGCCTGCGGCACCGGGTTGTAGCGCACGCCGCCGGTGCATTGCTTGGATGGCAGCGCCTTGACGGTGTTTTCGATGCGGATGCTGGCAATTGGCGGTTCTACCGAAATCAGCACGCGCCCACCGTCATTGCGCGCGACGAAGCGCAGGGCCTTGAGGTTGACCAGTAGCGAGTCGGGCTTGACCAGGAACGGCTTGTTGTCGTCGTTGCCGTCATCGTTGAATTCCGGCAGTTGCGGCTGCACGAAGAAATTGCGGTCGAGGATCAGATCGCCGGTGATCTGGGTCACGCCGTTGGCGCGCAGGTCGCGCATCAGCAGCCAGAGTTTTTCCATGTTCAGCTTCGGGTCACCGCCGCCCTTGAGGTAGAGGTTGCCGTTGAGGATGCCGCCGCTGAGGTCGCCATCGGTGTAGAACTCGGTTTTCCACTGATGGTTGGGGCCGAGCATTTCCAGCGCCGCGTAGGTGGTGACCAGTTTCATCGTCGAGGCCGGGTTGACCGACACATCGGCGTTGAACACGGTCGGCGTGCCCGGACCGTCGAGCGGCACCATCACCAGCGACAGCGCGGTGGGCTGCAGCTTGCTGGCCTTGAGGGCTTTTTCGACGTTCGGGGTGAGGGAAGTGTTGATGGTGGCAGCGGAAACGGGCAGGGCCAAAGGCAGAAGAAGGCCAGCGAGAAACAGTGGACGCAACGATTTGATCATATGCAATAAAACCCTGCAAAAGAGGGGGGAAAGACGAGGACATGGATGAAAAGGCCCTCAGTGGTCATGAAAGTGTCGGCATTATGCCCCAAGCTGTAACAGCTTGTGCCGTGTCAGGGCCAGCCAAGGGGTTATTTTTTTACAGGCGGTCGGCCGTAGCAGCCAGAGAGTCGGGCAATCGCCGGCTTAAACTGGTAAAGTGCCGGCCGTTATTACTTAAGAGGATTGTTCCAATGGCGACTAACCGTTCCCAGCGTCTGCGCAAAAAACTGTGCGTGGATGAATTTCAAGAGCTGGGTTTCGAACTGAACCTGGACTTCAAAGAAGACTTGTCCGAAGAAGCCATTGACGCTTTCCTCGAAGCATTCATCAAAGAAGCCATGGAAGCCAACGGTCTGGGTTATGTTGGCGGCGACGACTTCGGTCTGGTATGCCTGCAGAAGCGTGGCTCGGTCAACGAAGAGCAGCGCGCTGCCGTTGAAGCCTGGCTGAAAAACCGCTCCGAGCTGACCAAGTACGAAGTCAGCCCGCTGCTGGACGTGTGGTATCCGGAAAAGCCGATCAACGCGGCCAAGTGATACTGAAAAAACGGCGACCTTCGGGTCGCCGTTTTTTTTCGTCTGGGTTTGGGTGTTCGACTTGGATTCAGTGGTGGATTCACCCCTCACCCCAGCCCTCTCCCCAAGGAGAGGGAGCCGATTGTTGGGCTTTTCAGGATTCGAGTTCGACTCGGTATCTCTCGTCGGCATAAGCCGGGCAATCAACGCGGTCAGTTCCCTCTCCCTCCGGGAGAGGGCTAGGGTGAGGGGTTTTTGATCTTGTGCCTTAAGCTTTGCGCCAGTTCAGGATGAGCAAGGTCACCACCCCCGCAACAATCCCCCAGAACGCCGAGCCAATGGAAAACAGCGTCAGCCCCGACGCGGTGACCATAAAGGTGATCAGTGCAGCTTCCCGTTCCTTCGGCTCGCTCATGGCGATGCTCAAACCATTGATGATCGAGCCGAACAGCGCCAGTGCGGCAATCGACAGCACCAGTTCTTTCGGCAACGCGGCAAACAGGGCCGCCAATGTGGCGCCGAACACCCCGGCAATCCCATAGAACACCCCGCACCATACCGCCGCGGTGTAGCGCTTGTTGCGGTCTTCATGGGCGTGCGGGCCGGTGCAGATCGCCGCGCTGATGGCAGCGAGGTTGATGCCGTGGGAGCCGAACGGCGCCAGCAACAGCGAGGCAATGCCGGTGGTGGTAATCAGGGGCGAGGCCGGGACGTTATAGCCATCGGCACGCAGCACCGCGATGCCGGGCATGTTCTGCGAGGTCATCGCCACCACGAACAGCGGAATGCCGATGCTGATGGTTGCGGCCAGGGAGAAATGCGGCGTGGTCCACACCGGCGTCGCCACTTCCAGATGAAAAGCGCTGAAATCCAGTAATCCCATCAAACCCGACAGTGCGGTGCCGATCAGCAGCGCCGCGAGCACGGCATAACGCGGCGACAGGCGTTTGACCAGCAGATAGGTGAAGAACATCCCCAGCACCAGCCCGGTGCGGTGTTGCGCGGCGACAAAGATTTCGCTGCCGATCTTGAACAGAATCCCTGCGAGCAATGCCGCCGCCAGGGAAGCCGGGATCTTTTTCACCAGCCGTTCGAAGCTGCCGGTCAGGCCGCAAATCGTCACCAGTACCGCGCAGGTAATGTAGGCGCCGATCGCCTCGCCGTAGCTGACACCGCCCAGGCTGGTGATCAGCAACGCCGCGCCGGGGGTCGACCAGGCGATGGTGATCGGTGTGCGATAGCGCAGCGACAGGCCGATCGAGCACACCGCCATGCCGATCGAGATCGCCCAGATCCACGAGGAAATCTGCCCGCTGCTCAGGCCGGCCGCTTGCCCGGCCTGGAACATCAGCACCAGCGAACTGGTGTAGCCGGTCATCATCGCGATGAAACCGGCGACGATGGCGGAAGGCGAAGTATCGGCCAGCGGGCGCAGGCGGGCGTGGGTGGCGTCGGTCATGACGGCGCTGTTCCTTATACCAATGGAGATGTCCGCCACAACACATCCCCTGTAGGAGCTGCCGAAGGCTGCGATCTCTTGATCTTGCTTTTCAAAATCAAGGTCAAAAGATCGCAGCCTTCGGCAGCTCCTACAGGGCAGGCGGTGTTCAAGCAGCGGATTCTGCGATCAAGCCTAAACTCAAACCTGACAAACCGTTGCAATACAGCCGCAGGCGCAAACAGCCGTACAGTCGTGTTGCCACCATTCATTGTGTACAATCGCGCTGTTTTTTACGCGATACTTGCCAGCGACCTACTGTGCCGTATTACAGTCACGGTCTATTCGCCGCAGTTTTCCCGACTCGAGTGCCCATGAACGAACAGTTGCAACCCCTCAAGAAACAACCGCGTGCAGGCAAAGCCGGCCGCAGCGGGACCCAGGACGATATTGTCTACGCGCATATCTTCGAGGCCATCCTCGAACAGCGTCTGGCGCCCGGCACGAAATTGAGCGAAGAAGCGCTGGGGGAAATCTTCGGGGTCAGCCGCACCATCATTCGCCGCGCGCTGTCGCGTCTGGCCCATGAAGGCGTGGTGCTGTTGCGGCCAAACCGTGGCGCGGTGGTCGCCAGCCCGAGCGTTGAAGAAGCGCGTCAGGTGTTTCTCGCTCGGCGTCTGGTCGAGCGGGCGATCACTGAATTGGCCGTGCAACACGCCACCGCCGAGCAGATCGCCGAACTGCGGCAGATGGTCAATGATGAGCGCGACAGTTTCTCCCGTGGCGATCGCGGCGCCGGTATTCGTCTCTCGGGTGAGTTCCACTTGAAACTGGCGGAAGCGGCGATGAACGCACCGTTGATCAGCTTCCAGCGCAGCCTGGTTTCGCAGACCTCGCTGATCATCGCCCAGTACGAAAGCGGCAACCGCTCGCATTGCTCGTACGACGAACACACCCAGTTGATCGACGCCATCGAAAAGCGCGACGGCGAGTTGGCGGTGAACCTGATGATGCATCACATGGATCACATCGACAGCAAACTCAACCTCGACGAGGAAGGCGCGTCGGATGATCTGCACGCGGTGTTCTCGCATTTGTTGCAGACCAAGAAGCCGGGGCGTCCAGCGGCCAAGCTCTGATCTGAAACCGAGTCGCGGCTTTCGCGAGCAGGCTCGCTCCCACAGGGGAATGCATTTCAAAGGTGGGAGCGAGCCTGCTCGCGAAGACAATCTGACGGCCAACAAAAATCCCCCGGGGTACACACCACCGGGGGATTTTTTATGCCCTGGAAAAAACTAGCGCTGATGCACCAACGTCCCCGCCGCATACGTCTGCGCCACCGTGCGGTCATCGCCCAGCGTCATCAGTACAAACAACGTCTCGGCAATGTTATTGGACTGCTTCAAGCGATAGCTGAGAAGCGGCGTGGCGTTGTAATCCAGCACCAGGAAGTCGGCATCGGAGCCCGGTTGCAAGTTGCCGATCCTGTCTTCCAGACGCAGCGCCCGCGCGCCACCCAGCGTCGCCAAGTACAGCGACTTGAACGGGCTCAGCCGCGCGCCCTGCAGTTGCATCACCTTGTAAGCTTCGTTCAGCGTCTGCAGCAGCGAGAAACTGGTGCCGCCGCCGACGTCGGTGCCGAGGCCGACATTGAGCTTGTGCTTCTCGGCCATCGGCAAATTGAACAGGCCGCTGCCGAGGAACAGGTTAGAGGTCGGGCAGAACGAGATCGCCGAGCCGGTTTCCGCCAGCCGCGCGCATTCGTCGTCACACAGATGCACGCCGTGAGCGAACACCGAGCGCTCGCCGAGCAACTGGTAGTGATCGTAGACGTCGAGGTAGCCCTTGCGCTCCGGGAACAGCTCCTTGACCCATTCGATTTCCTTGAGGTTTTCGCTGATGTGGGTCTGCATGTACAGATCCGGATACTCCGTCAGCAGTTGCCCGGCCAGGGTCAGTTGTTCCGGCGTACTGGTGGGGGCGAAGCGCGGCGTCACCGCATAGTGCAAACGGCCCTTGCCATGCCAGCGCTCGATCAGCGCCTTGCTGTCAACGTAGCTGGATTCGGCGGTATCGACCAGATAGTCCGGGGCATTGCGGTCCATCATGACCTTGCCGGCGATCATGCGCAGATCGAGCTTTTCGGCCGCTTCGAAAAACGAATTGACTGACTGCGGATGCACGCTGCCGAACACCAGCGCCGTGGTGGTGCCGTTGCGCAGCAGTTCCTTGATGAAGATGTCCGCCACTTGGTCGGCATGGGCCTTGTCGCCAAACTGGCTTTCGCAGGGGAAGGTGTAAGTGTTCAGCCAATCGAGTAATTGCTCGCCGTAGGCGCCGACCATGCCGGTCTGCGGCAGGTGAATGTGCGTGTCGATGAAGCCCGGAGTGATCAGCGCATCCTGATAATGGTTGATCTCGATATCCGCCGGCAGGGTAGGCAACAGGTCGCTGGCGTGGCCGAGGGCGCTGATCTTGCCGTCATCGACCACCAGCAGGCCATCCTCGAAATATTCATAGGACGCTTCGATGCCGACTTCGGCGGGGTCGGCAATGCTGTGCAGGATGGCGGCGCGGTAGGCTTTGCGAGTCAGAGGCATGAGGGTTCTCTAATCAGTTTGAGGCTTTGAGTTTGGCCGCCTGACTGCGGCGCGAGGCGGGCAGCAGTCGGGCAATCGGTTCGGCGCGGGCGCTGTGCTGGCCGAAGTTGGCGTTATAAGTGGCGATGATTTCGCCGGCGATGGAGATGGCGATTTCCACAGGCAATTTGCCTTTGACTTCGCCGATGCCCATCGGGCAGCGCATGCGTTGCACCACGCTCGGGTCGAAACCGCGGTCGCGCAGGCGGTGTTCGAATTTGGCACGTTTGGTTTTCGAGCCGATCAGGCCGAACCAGGTGAAATCGTTGCGCTTGAGAATCGCAGCGGTCAGCTCCAGGTCGAGCTGATGGTTGTGGGTCATGACGATGCAGTAGCTGCCGGCGGGCAAGTCATCGACTTCATCCACCGGCTCTTCGCTGACGATTTTACGCACGCCGTGAGGGATGTGTTCAGGGAACTCGGCCTCGCGCGAATCGATCCAGCGCACCCGGCAGGGCAGGCTGGCCAGCAGCGGCACGAGGGCGCGGCCGACGTGGCCGGCACCGAACACGGCAATCTGCGCTTGCACCTGGCCCATCGGTTCGAACAGCAACACCGTGGCGCCGCCGCAGCACTGACCGAGGCTGGCACCGAGGCTGAAGCGCTCCAGATGCGTGTCCTGCCTGGCGCTGGCGAGCATCTCGCGGGCGATCTGCATGGCTTTGAATTCCAGATGCCCGCCACCGATGGTATCGAACAGGCGCTCGGCGCTGACGACCATTTTCGAGCCGGCGTTGCGTGGCGTCGAGCCGAGTTCTTCGATGATCGTCACCAGCACACAGGGCTCGCCCTGGTTCTGCAGGTCGGCGAGGGCGTCGATCCAGTTGTACATGTTCACCTCGACATCTTCGTTGTCTGTGCCGGCCTCTTCGCGAGCAGGCTCGCTCCCACATTGGCAATGCATTCCAAATGTGGGAGCGAGCCTGCTCGCGAATGGCCGCGCCTCGGTCCTAGAGCGGAGCCAGCTCGGTTTCAGCTTCTACAGCTTTGACAGCCGTCAACTGGCGCATCTGCTCACACCCCCACAACACCCGCTCCGGGGTGGCCGGCGCGTCGATTTTGGGCTGATGCTGATAATCACCGAGGCTCGCCACCGCGTCCTTGATCGCGCACCACGCGGCGATGCCGAGCATGAACGGCGGTTCGCCGACGGCTTTGGAGTGGAACACCGTGTCTTCCGGGTTCTTGCGGTTTTCCACCAGCTTCACCCGCAGATCCAGCGGCATGTCCGCCACCGCCGGGATCTTGTAACTGGCCGGGCCATTGGTCATCAGCTTGCCCTTGTTGTTCCAGACCAGCTCTTCCATGGTCAGCCAGCCCATGCCCTGAATGAAACCGCCCTCGACCTGACCGATGTCGATCGACGGGTTCAGCGACGCGCCGACGTCATGCAGGATGTCGGTGCGCAGCATCTTGTATTCACCGGTCAGGGTGTCGACGACCACTTCGCAGCAGGCTGCGCCGAAGGCGAAGTAATAGAACGGACGGCCCCGAGCCTGACTGCGGTCGTAATAGATTTTCGGCGTCTTGTAGAACCCGGTGCTCGACAGCGAGACCTGGTTGAAATACGCCTGTTGGATCAGCGCCTCGAAGGTCAGGATCTGTTCGCGCACACGCACGTGGCCGTTGCGGAATTCGACGTCTTCTTCGCTGACCTTGTAGTGCCGCGCGGCGAATTCGATCAGGCGTTGCTTGATGGTCTGCGCTGCATTCTGCGCAGCCTTGCCGTTCAGGTCAGCGCCGCTGGAGGCCGCGGTCGGCGAGGTGTTCGGCACCTTGTCGGTGTTGGTCGCGGTGATCTGCACACGGTCGATTTCCACCTGGAACACTTCGGCCACGACCTGGGCGACTTTGGTGTTCAGGCCCTGACCCATTTCCGTGCCGCCGTGGTTCAGGTGGATGCTGCCGTCGGTGTAGATGTGGATCAGCGCACCGGCCTGATTGAGGAAACTCGCCGTGAAGGAAATGCCGAATTTCACCGGGGTCAGCGCCAGGCCTTTTTTCAGGACCGGGCTGTTGGCGTTGTAGCGGCGAATCGCTTCACGCCGCTCGGCGTACTGGCTGCTTTCTTCCAGTTCGGCAGTCATCTCTTCGAGCATGTTGTGCTCGACAGTCTGGTAGTAGTGGGTGACGTTGCGCTCGGTTTTGCCGTAGTAGTTGGCCTTGCGCACCGCCAGTGGATCGAGCTTCAAGTGCCGGGCAATCGCGTCCATCACTTCCTCGATGGCGACCATGCCTTGCGGGCCGCCGAAGCCGCGATAAGCGGTGTTCGAGGCGGTGTTGGTCTTGCAGCGATGGCCGTTGATGGTCGCATCGCCGAGGTAGTACGAGTTGTCCGAGTGGAACATCGCCCGGTCAACGATCGAGGCGGACAAGTCCGGCGAGCAGCCGCAGTTGCCGGCCAGCTCCATATTGATCCCGTGCAGACGGCCGCTGCTGTCGAAACCGACGTCGTACTCGACATAGAACGGGTGGCGCTTGCCGGTCATCAGCATGTCTTCGACCCGTTGCAGGCGCATCTTGGTCGGTTGGCCGGTGAGGTGCGCGACCACTGCGCACAGGCACGCCGGGCTCGCCGCCTGGGTTTCCTTGCCGCCGAAACCACCGCCCATGCGGCGCATGTCGACGACAATTTTGTTCATCGACACGTCGAGCACTTCGGCGACCAGTTTCTGCACTTCGGTCGGGTTCTGCGTCGAGCAGTAGACGATCATGCCGCCATCTTCGGTGGGCATCACCGAGGAGATTTGTGTCTCCAGATAGAAGTGCTCCTGGCCGCCGATGTGCAGCGTGCCCTGGAGGCGGTGTTCAGCCGTGGCCAGTGCCGAAGCCGAGTCGCCGCGCTGGTGAGTGTGGCTGTCGAGCACGAAATGGCGCTTGCGCAGGGCTTCGACGACGTCGAGCACTGGTTCAAGGTCTTCGTATTCGATGATCGCCGCCATCGCCGCTTTGCGCGCGGTTTCCAGGTCTTTCGCCGCGACTGCCAGCACTGGCTGGCCGACGAACTGCACGTCATCGATGGCCAGCAACGGATCGCCCGGCATCAGCGGGCCGATGTCTTTCAGGCCCGGCACGTCTTCGTGGGTAATGACGATGCGCACGCCTTCGAAGGCGTAGCACGGCGACGTGTCGATGCTGAGGATTTTCGCGTGGGCGCGGTCCGACAGGCGTGCATACAGGTGCAATTGGTTGGGGAATTCCAGGCGATCATCGATGTACTGCGCTTCACCGGACACATGCTTGGCGGCGCTGTCGTGCTTGACGCTGCGGCCGACACCGGTGGTCAGGTCCTGGGCGAACAGTTCGGCCAGTTCAGCCTGGGTCTTCTCTACGGCGTGATGGTTAGACATAAGCGGTCACCCGAGTCTCGATGTGCGGTGTTTGCAGTTCGATGAAGTATTTGCGCAGCAGGTTCTGCGCGCTGAGCAGGCGGTATTCCTTGCTGGCGCGGAAGTCCGAGAGCGGCGTGAAGTCTTCGGCCAGCGCGGCGCAGGCACGTTCGATCACGGCGTTGTTGAAGGGCTGACCGACCAGCACGGCTTCGCAGTGCGCAGCGCGTTTCGGAATCGCCGCCATGCCGCCGAAGGCCACCCGAGCGTCGGCGATCACGCCATTTTCCACGCGCAGATTGAAGGCAGCACAGACGGCGGAGATGTCGTCGTCCAGTCGCTTCGACACTTTATAGGCACGGAACAACTGCTCGGCGCTGGCGCGAGGGACGATGATTTTCTCGATGAATTCGCTTTCCTGGCGCGCCGTGACGCGGTAGTCGATGAAGTAGTCTTCCAGATTCAGCGTGCGGCGGGTTTCGCCTTTGCACAGCACAATCTGCGCACCGAGAGCGATCAGCAGCGGTGGCGAGTCACCGATCGGCGAGGCGTTGCCGATGTTGCCGCCCAGGGTGCCCTGATTGCGGATCTGCAACGAGGCGAAGCGGTGCAGCAATTCGCCGAAGTCCGGGTACTCGGCATTCAACGCTTCGTAGCAGTCGGAGAGGGCGGTGGCGGCGCCGATCTCGATGCGGTCGGCGAAGGTTTCTATGCGCTTCATTTCGGCGACGTTGCCGACGTAGATCATCACCGGCAGGGTGCGGTGGAACTGGGTGACCTCCAGCGCCAGATCGGTGCCGCCAGCGAGCAGCCGGGCTTGAGGGTAAGCATCGTAGAGGTCGGCCAGATCGGCGACGGTCAGCGGCACCAGGCAGCGCTTGTCGCCGCTGTTGAGTTCACCGATATCGGTCGGCGCGATGGCCTTGAGGCGGGCGATGGTTTCGGCTTCGCGGGCGTCGAACTGATCCAGTGGCTTGGCGCAGCAGGATTGTTCGGCGGCGGCGAGGATTGGCCGGTAGCCAGTGCAGCGGCAGAGGTTGCCGGCCAGCGCTTCGTGGGCCTTGGCCTGGTCCGGCGCATCGCTGTTCTTTTGCAGGGCGAACAACGACATGACGAAACCGGGGGTGCAGAAGCCGCACTGCGAACCGTGACACTCGACCATGGCTTTCTGCACGCTGTGCAGTTCGCCCTTGTGCTTGAGGTCTTCGACGCTGATCAGTTGTTTGCCGTGCAAGGACGAGACGAAGGTCAGGCACGAATTGAGGCTGCGATAGCGGATGTGTTCACGCCCGGTATCATCGGTCTGCAACTCGCCGACCACCACGGTGCAGGCGCCGCAGTCGCCGCTGGCGCAACCTTCTTTGGTGCCGGACTTGCCCACGTGTTCGCGCAGGTAGTTGAGCACAGTCAGATTCGGGTCCAGGGCGTGCTCGCTACGGAGTTCCTGGTTGAGTAAAAACTGGATCACGGAAGGCCTCGCAGACTCATTATTGTTGTTAACCGACGTGAACCGAATTTAGCAGGTCTGACTTTTCGGTCAATGGTTTTCTGACTTAAAGGTCAGGAAAATCCGTTTCGTCGATCAACAGCGTGTCTATTCAGTATTGACCTTCATCGGTCACCGCGCTTTTTTGCGGGATTCGTGCCAAAAACCGCTGAGTGGGCACTCCGCCATGACCGTGCATTTGCGCTACACTGCGCCGCTTGTGCAGATCGATAGAGTTTGAAGGACAACCATGACGTTCAAGGCGCCGGACAGCCTCGCCGAGCAAATCGCTCACCACCTCGCCGAACGCATCATTCGTGGCGAAATGAAGCCGGGAGAGCGCATCCAGGAACAGAAGGTCACGCTGGCGCTCAACGTCAGTCGCGGTTCGGTCCGCGAAGCCTTGCTGATCCTCGAGCGCCGTCACCTGATCGCGATCCTGCCGCGGCGTGGCGCCCACGTGACCGAGCTGACGCCGCACAAGGTGCAGAGCCTGTGCACGCTGATGAGCGAGCTGTACATCCTGCTCGGCAATTCGGTCGCCAACGGCTGGCAAGTGCAGTCGGACATGGCGCCGTTCGTGCAGATCCAGCAGCGCCTGACCGCCAATTACGAGCGCGGTGATATCCGCAGCTTCGTCGATGACAGCTTCGCGGTAATGCGCGCCGCCTATCCGTTTGCCAACAATCCCTACCTGCAAGAAACCGTCGAGAACCTCCAGCCGGCGATGAGCCGCGCCTACTTTCTTGCCCTCGAACAGCGCAAGGCAGAAATGAGCGAATTTCTCGAGCTGTTCGAACGCCTGCTCGCCGCCGTGCTCGCCCGTGACTTGCCGCAGATCCGCATCGTGCTCACGGCGTATGCCCAGCGCAGCTGCGATCTGGTGGTGTCTGCGCTGACGGTTGCCTGAGCGTGCGGCTAAAGTGCATCAAACTGGCGGGGTTCAAGTCCTTCGTCGACCCGACCACGGTGAACTTCCCCAGTAACATGGCGGCGGTCGTCGGGCCGAACGGTTGCGGCAAGTCGAACATCATCGACGCCGTGCGCTGGGTGATGGGCGAAAGTTCGGCGAAGAACCTGCGTGGCGAGTCGATGACCGACGTCATCTTCAACGGCTCGACCAGTCGCAAACCGGTGAGCCAGGCCAGTATCGAACTGGTGTTCGATAACTCCGACGGCACGCTGCTCGGCGAATACGCCGCCTACGCGGAAATTTCCATTCGTCGCAAAGTCACCCGCGACAGCCAGACCACGTATTACCTCAACGGCACCAAATGCCGTCGACGCGACATCACCGACATTTTCCTCGGCACCGGCCTCGGCCCGCGCAGCTACTCGATCATCGAACAGGGGATGATCTCCAAGCTGATCGAATCCAAGCCGGAAGACCTGCGCAATTTCATCGAAGAAGCAGCGGGCATCTCCAAGTACAAGGAGCGCCGCCGCGAGACTGAGAACCGCATCCGCCGCACCCACGAAAACCTCGCCCGCCTGACCGACCTGCGCGAAGAGCTGGAGCGCCAGCTCGAACGCCTGCATCGCCAGGCCGAGGCCGCCAAGAAGTATCAGGAACTCAAGGCCGAAGAGCGTCAGCTCAAGGCGCAACTGTCGGCGCTGCGCTGGCAGGATCTCAACGAGCAGGTCGGCCAGCGCGAGTCGATCATTGGCAACCAGGAAGTCAGCTTCGAAGCGTTGGTCGCCGAGCAGCGTAATGCGGATGCGGCCATCGAACGCCTGCGCGACGGCCACCATGACCTGTCCGAACGCTTCAATCTGGTGCAGGGGCGTTTCTATTCGGTCGGCGGCGACATTGCCCGGGTCGAGCAGAGCATCCAGCACGGCCAGCAGCGGCTGCGCCAGTTGCAGGACGATCTGAAAGAAGCCGAACGCGCGCGTCTGGAAACCGAATCGCACCTGGGCCACGACCGCACCTTGCTGCTGACCCTCGGCGAAGAGCTGGACATGCTCACCCCCGAGCAGGAAGTCACCAGCGCCGCTGCCGAAGAAGCCGCCGCTGCGCTTGAAGAAGCCGAAACCACCATGCACGGCTGGCAGGAGCAGTGGGACGCCTTCAACCTGACGGCTGCCGAACCGCGGCGTCAGGCTGAAGTGCAACAGTCGCGGATCCAGCAGCTGGAAAGCAGCATGGAGCGCCTGGCCGACCGGCAGAAACGCCTCGGCGAAGAGCGCGCGTTGCTGTCCGCCGATCCGGAAGACGCGGCAATCATGGCGCTCAACGAGCAGCTCGCCGAGTCCGAAGCGACCCTGGAAGATTTGCAGACCAGCGAAGAAGCGCAGGTCGAAAAGCTTGAACAGCTGCGTCAGGAGTTGCAGCAGGCATTGACCGCGCAGCAGCAGGCGCAGGGCGATCTGCAGCGGCTCAACGGGCGTTTGGCATCGCTGGAAGCCTTGCAGCAGGCCGCGCTCGATCCCGGCACCGGTACCGCCGAATGGTTGAAAGAACACAATCTGGCCGAGCGCCCGCGTCTGGCCGAAGGCCTGAAGGTCGAGGCGGGTTGGGAGCTGGCGGTGGAAACCGTGCTCGGTGCCGACCTGCAAGCGGTGCTGGTCGACGACTTCAGCGGTTTTGATCTGTCCGGTTTCACCCAAGGCGATCTGCGCCTGCTCAGCCCGGCCAGCGATGGCGTGCGGGTGGCGGGCAGCCTGCTGGATAAAGTCGAGGCGCAGATTGATCTGTCGCCGTGGCTTGGCCAGGTCAAACCGGTCGACAGCCTTGAGCAGGCGCTGGCCTTGCGCAGTCAGTTGAGCGCCGGGCAAAGCCTGATCAGTCGCGATGGCTATTGGGTTGGGCGACACTTTTTACGTGTTCGTCGCGCGAGCGAAGCGGAAAGCGGCATGCTCGCCCGCGGCCAGGAAATCGAAGACTTGCAGCTTGAGCGCGAAGAGCGTGAAGCCACGGTCGAGGCCATGGAAACCCGTCTGCAAACCTTGCGTGCGCAACAGCGCCAGCAGGAAAACGGCCGCGAACATTTGCGTCGTTTGCTACAGGACGAAGCGCGCCAGCAAGGCGAATTGAAAGCACAGTTGTCCGCCGGCAAGGCCAAGGCCGAACAGCTGACATTGCGCCGTACCCGTCTCGATGAAGAACTGGTCGAACTCGCCGAGCAGCGTGAGCTCGAGCACGAACAGGTCGGCGAAGCGCGCATGCAATTGCAGGAAGCGCTGGACGCCATGGCGCTCGACACCGAGCAGCGCGAATTGCTGCTGGCCCAGCGCGACAGCCTGCGCGAACGCCTCGACCGCGTGCGTCAGGAAGCCCGGCAGCACAAGGATCACGCCCATCAACTGGCGGTGCGTCTCGGCTCGCTGCGCGCCCAGCAC
This sequence comes from Pseudomonas moraviensis subsp. stanleyae, assembly GCF_036283065.1. Lineage (GTDB taxonomy): Bacteria > Pseudomonadota > Gammaproteobacteria > Pseudomonadales > Pseudomonadaceae > Aquipseudomonas > Aquipseudomonas stanleyae. The sequence continues at coordinate 450,918 of NZ_JAADJI010000003.1, read as the reverse complement.
GACTCAACGCGGCAGGCGCTGGAGCGTCTGGAAATGCAGGCCGAGCGTCTGACTGAAAAGCGCGAACAGTTGAGTCTGAATCTGGAGGAGGGCGAGGCACCGCTGGAAGAGTTGCGCCTCAAGCTCGAGGAGTTGCTCGACAAGCGCATGACCGTCGATGAAGAACTCAAGACTGCGCAGATCGCCCTGGAAGACGCCGATCGTGAATTGCGCGACGCGGAAAAACGCCGGACCCAGGCCGAACAGCAATCGCAGCTGATTCGCGGCCAGCTCGAACAACAGCGCATGGAATGGCAAGCCCTGACCGTACGGCGCAAGGCTTTACAGGATCAACTGCTTGAAGACGGCTACGATCTCAACGGCGTGCTCGCGACATTGACCGCACAAGCCAGTGAACGCGAAGCCGAAGAAGAACTCGAACGCATCAATGCGCGGATCCAGCGTCTGGGTGCGATCAACCTCGCGGCCATCGATGAATACACGCAACAATCGGAGCGTAAACGTTATCTGGATGCGCAGGACGCCGATCTGGTCGAAGCGCTGGAGACCCTGGAAAACGTCATCCGCAAGATCGACAAGGAAACCCGTAACCGTTTCAAAGATACCTTTGATCAGATCAACGGCGGTTTACAGGCACTTTTCCCGAAAGTTTTCGGTGGCGGGCGCGCGTATTTGGAACTGACGGGCGAAGATCTACTCGATACAGGGGTGACGATCATGGCGCAGCCGCCCGGGAAGAAGAACAGCACCATCCATTTGCTCTCCGGCGGCGAAAAAGCCCTGACTGCTCTGGCTCTGGTTTTTGCCATCTTCAAGTTGAACCCGGCGCCGTTCTGCATGCTTGATGAGGTTGACGCGCCACTGGATGACGCTAACGTTGGACGCTATGCACGCCTGGTCAAAGAGATGTCGCAGACCGTGCAGTTCATCTACATCACCCACAACAAGATCGCCATGGAAATGGCCGAGCAGTTGATGGGCGTGACCATGCATGAACCGGGTTGTTCGCGGCTGGTGGCGGTGGATGTCGAGGAGGCGATGGCGATGGTGGACGCCTAGCGGCGGTGCTGCAAGTGACAAGCTCCAGGCTGCAGGTGGACGGCTTGTGGCTTGGAGCTCAAAGCTTGTAGCTGCGAAGCCTTTGATCGTGCTAGTTTAATGTCAATTTTTCGTATACGTGGGCAAAACGCCTGTCAGAACATAGAGTTGGCGCCACGTTTTAAAGCGGTTTACGCAGTGTAAACCCCTTATTTTTCAGCATTTTTTATAGAGGCACGGGATTACATGGAAATCGGTCTGCGCGAGTGGCTGATCGTCATCGGCATCATTGTGATAGCCGGTATTCTTTTCGATGGCTGGCGCCGTATGCGCGGCGGCAAGGGAAAGCTGAAATTCCGTCTCGACCGGAGCCTGTCCAATCTGCCGGACGAGGACACCAGCGCCGAGCTGTTGGGCCCGGCCCGCGTGCTGGACACGCACAAGGAGCCGCAACTGGACGAGCACGATCTGCCGTCGGTGAGCATGCCTAACCGCGAAGCCCGCGAACCGCGTGAATCCGGTTCCAAACGTGGCAAGCGCGGCAGCAATGGCCCGGCGCAGGGCGACCTGAACCTCGACCTGGATCTGGACGGCGGTCCGAGCTTCAGCAGCCGTGACGACGATTTCGCCGAAGACAGCAAGCCTGCACCGGCTGTGGCGGAAAAAGATCAGCCGCAAGCCGAAGAGGTCCTGGTGATCAGCGTGATCTGCCGCGACCCTGCCGGCTTCAAGGGCCCGGCGCTGCTGCAGAACATTCTCGAAAGCGGCCTGCGTTTCGGCGAGATGGATATTTTCCACCGCCACGAAAGCATGGCTGGCAACGGCGAAGTGCTGTTCTCCATGGCCAACGCGGTCAAGCCGGGCATTTTCGATCTGGACGACATCGACCATTTCAGCACCCCGGCGGTGAGCTTCTTCCTCGGCCTGCCAGGCCCGCGTCATCCGAAGCAGGCCTTCGACGTGATGGTCGCAGCAGCCCGCAAGCTGTCCCAGGAACTGAACGGCGAATTGAAAGACGACCAGCGCAGCGTACTGACCGCGCAGACGATCGAGCACTACCGTCAGCGCATCGTCGAATTCGAGCGCCGCGCCCTGACCCAGAAGCGCTAAGGCCAGAGCGCAGTTGTGGCGAGGGAGCTTGCTCCCGCTGGGTTGCGAAGCGACCCCAAATTTACGGCGGCTTCGCCACCGAGCGGGAGCAAGCTCCCTCGCCACAAGGTCTACTACCTTGAGCGACTATGATTAGACACTGGAGCAGCCTCGGCTGCTCTTTTGCTTTGTGAGAGAACACCCATGACCGCCGCCAAAACCCGCATTCTAGAGCTGCGCGCTGAGCTGGATCAGCACAATTATCGCTACCACGTTCTCGACGAGCCGAGCATTCCCGATGCCGAGTACGATCGCTTGTTCCACGAGCTCAAGGCACTGGAGGCAGCCAACCCGGAACTGGTCACCAGCGACTCGCCGACCCAGCGCGTCGGCAGTATGGCGCTGACTGCGTTCACCCAGGTGCGTCACGAAATCCCGATGCTCAGTCTCGGCAACGCCTTCGAAGAATCCGACATGCGCGAGTTTGATCGCCGCGTCAACGAAGGTCTCGATGTGCCGGCCGGCGATCTGTTCGGTGGCGGCGCGGCGGTGGAATACAGCTGCGAACCGAAGCTCGATGGCCTGGCGGTCAGCCTGCTGTATCAGGACGGTCTGCTGGTACGCGGCGCCACGCGGGGCGATGGCACCGCCGGCGAGGACATCAGCGTCAACGTGCGCACCGTGCGCAATATTCCTCTGAAGCTGCACGGCGAAGGCTGGCCGGCGACGCTGGAAGTGCGCGGTGAAGTGTTCATGTCCAAGGCCGGTTTCGAACGCCTCAACGCGTCGCAACTGGAGATCGGCGGCAAGACCTTCGCCAACCCGCGCAATGCGGCAGCGGGAAGTCTGCGCCAGCTCGATTCGAAGATCACCGCCAACCGGCCGCTGGAATTCTGCTGCTACGGCATCGGCCAGGTCTCCCACGATATTTCCGACACCCACATCGGCAACCTCAAGCAGTTGCAGAAGTGGGGCATGCCGATCAGTCACGAACTGAAGCTGGCCAAGGGCATCGATGAATGCCTGGAGTATTACCGCGACATCGGCGCGCGCCGTGACTCGCTGGCCTATGAAATCGACGGTGTGGTGTTCAAGGTCAACAGCATTGCCGACCAGCGTGAGCTGGGCTTCCGCGCCCGCGAACCGCGCTGGGCGATCGCGCACAAATTCCCGGCGATGGAAGAACTCACCGAGCTGCTCGACGTTGAATTCCAGGTCGGCCGCACCGGTGCGGTGACGCCGGTGGCGCGTCTGAAGCCGGTGAAAGTCGCCGGCGTCACCGTGGCCAACGCCACCTTGCACAACATGGACGAGGTGGCGCGACTGGGCCTGATGATCGGCGACACGGTGATCATTCGCCGCGCCGGCGATGTGATTCCGCAAGTGGTGCAGGTGGTCACCGAGCGTCGTCCTGACAGCGCGCGCCCGGTGGCCATTCCGGAAAGCTGCCCGGTGTGTGGCTCCCACGTCGAACGCACGCAACTGGTCAAACGCAGCAAGGGCAAGGAGACCTTCAGCGAAGGCGCGGTGTATCGCTGCGTCGGCCGATTGGCCTGTGGCGCGCAACTCAAGCAGGCGATCATTCACTTCGTTTCGCGCCGGGCCATGGACATCGAAGGTCTGGGCGACAAGAGCGTCGAGCAACTGGTCGATGAAGGTCTGGTCAGTTCGCCGGCTGATCTGTATGCGCTGAAGTTCGATGACATCGTCGACCTCGAAGGCTTCGCCGAGGTCTCGAGCAACAAGCTGCTGAAAGCCATCGAAGACAGCAAGCAACCGAGCCTGGCGCGTTTCATCTACGCCCTCGGCATTCCCGATGTCGGCGAAGAGACGGCCAAGGTGCTGGCGCGGTCGCTGGGTTCACTGGAGCGCGTGCAGCAGGCCTTGCCACATGTGCTGACCTACCTGCCGGACGTCGGGCTGGAAGTGGCGCACGAGATTCACAGCTTCTTTGAGGATGCGCACAACCAGCAGGTCATCAGCGAATTGCTCGGCCATGGTTTGCAGATTCAGGACCAAGGGGAGTTGGGCGCGGAGTTCGCCGCCAGTACCACGCTGGGCGGCTTGCTCGACAAACTGCACATTCCTTTCGTCGGCCCCGGTGGTGCACAGAAACTGGCGGACCGCTTTGGTTCGCTGGAAGCGGTGATGAACGCTGACTGGCTGGACATGCGTCAGGCGCTGCCGGAGAAGCAGGCCAACTCGGTGCGCGAGTTCTTCGCCTCGCCCGAGAATCGCCAACTCGCCGAGCAGTCTGAGCAACAACTGCGCGATTTCGGTATGCATTGGCAGAGCGAGAAGAAGGTCGTCGAAGGTCTGCCGTTGTCCGGCGAAACCTGGGTGCTGACCGGCAAGGTCGAATTGATGAGCCGGGATGTGGCCAAGGATCATCTGGAAAGCCTCGGCGCCAAGGTTGCCGGTTCCGTGTCAGCAAAAACCCACTGTGTGGTCGCAGGCCCCGGTGCCGGCTCGAAACTGACCAAGGCCAATGAGCTGGGTGTGAAGGTCATGGATGAAGAGGCGTTTATCGCCTTCCTCAAAACCCACGGCGTCACCGTGTAAGGGATGCGCTGCTCTTTGTGGCGAGGGAGCTTGCTCCCGCTCGGCGACGAAGTCGCCGCAAAAACAGCGCGCGCGGTTTTCCCGGCCAGCGTCGGTGTATGGATTTGGGGCTGCTTCGCAACCCGGCGGGAGCAAGCTCCCTCGCCACAACGGCGGTGTCATCGGGTAGCGCGTTGTATTCGGGAACGATGTTGTCTTCGCAATGATCTAGTCTTGGCCAGTCCCAGGGAGAGATCGCCATGCACCGTTTTTTCGAGCAGCTCAGTTCCCGCATCATCGCGCCGTTCGTGGCCGGATCCTCACGCAACAGCAAAGTCTGGCCGTGCCGTTGCGGCCAGTCGCTGTTCTTTCGCAACAGTCAGTGCCTGGCCTGTAACGCCTTGCTCGGTTATCAACCTGAACAAAGTCGCCTGACCTCGCTGCAGCCTGGGCCACAAGAGGGCACATGGACACTTGAGGTCGATCCCGACGCCGGTCTGTTCCGCCGCTGCGCCAACCTCGACATGCCCGCCGCCTGCAACTGGCTCCTGCCGGCCAACGATCACGACACCTTGTGCATCGCCTGCAGCCTCAACCGCACCATTCCCGACCTGTCGGTCCCGGAAAACCCCGAGCGCTGGCGCAAGGTCGAGATCGCCAAGCGTCGACTGGTCGCGCAATTGATCACCCTTGGTCTTCCCGTCATCGCGAAAACCGTGGATGAAGAAACCGGGCTGGCGTTCGACTTCATCGGTGTCGACCTGCAAGGTAACGCGCCAATGACCGGCCACGCCAATGGCCTGATCACCCTCGACATCAAAGAGGCCGACGACGCTCATCGCGAGCAGGTCAGGGCGCAGATGCACGAACCCTATCGCACGCTGCTCGGGCATTTTCGCCATGAGGTCGGCCACTACTACTGGGATCGCCTCATCGCCAACGGCCCCTGGCTCGGCGCATTTCGCAACCTGTTCGGCGACGAACGCGCCAGTTACGCCGAGGCGCTGGACCGGCATTATCAGCAAGGCGCGCCACTGGACTGGCCGCAACACTACGTCAGCGCCTACGCAACCATGCACCCGTGGGAAGACTGGGCGGAAACCTGGGCGCATTACCTGCACATGATGGACGCGGTGGACACCGCGCTGGGCTTCGGCATGAGCGCACGGGAAATGGACTTCGACTATCAGCCGTTTCCGACCAGCACCCTGTACGACCCCGAGCATCCCGGCGGGAGCGCGTTCCTGTCATTCGTCAATGCCTGGATCGAACTGGCCGGCATGCTCAATGAACTGTCGCGCAGCATGGGCCAGCCGGATTTCTATCCGTTCGTACTGCCGGCAGCGGCGATCGCCAAGCTGCACTTCATTCATCTGGTGATCCAGCAGGCGGGCGGTCGTGCAGACGAAGTCCTGGCCCTGTAGGAGGTGCCGCAGGCTGCGATCTTTATGTCCTTGAACCCGTTCATGTTTTTTATCTGCAACCAACGGTTGTAACTTCATCTCAGACAGGTACAATGGCGCGGCTCGCCGACAGGCAAGCGTCGTTATGGTGACCCCATCGGTCCCCCCGCAACGATTACCCGTGAACCTGGTCAGATCCGGAAGGAAGCAGCCACAGCGGGAACATTGTGTGCCGGGGTGTGGCTGGTGGGGGCACCACCTTAACGAACCACCGAAGGCTTCAGACAGAACTGCATGGGTTTCGCCCACTGCGGTTTTTTTATGCCTGCGATTTGGCCTTTGGCGTTGATCCGCCATCAGAAAAGCTCAGATCAGCAGCGCAGCGTTCCGTTGGCCGTGCGGCTGTCGAAGCTGAACAGTGGCATACTCCCTCGCCTGGCATCGAGAGGTAAGGCAAGTGGCTGAAATTGACGATCTGACCCGGGAAAAACTGCGCGAATGGCAGTTACGCCGTCTGGAAGTCAAAGCGCAAATGCAGGATCAGCCCGAGCGCACGCTGGAGCTGTCGCGAGTGCTCGATCTGATGGATGAAGAGCACGCCGCGATTCTGGCGGCATCTGTTGTTTTCAACGCGGCCGAAGAGCCTGAACAGCCGGACCCGGTGGAACCTCAACCGGTCATCGTCGAGCACAACTCAATCTCGCCGGGCGCAAAGTACGACCTGCAACTGCACGCCACCGCACAAAACCCTGAATACCTGCGCAAACTGCTGGAAATGGCGCTCTACGAAGTGCACGCGCAGATCGATGCGGGGGCTGTGGCTAGCGGCGCTGAGCGACGCGGCATGTCCGGCACGCTGGGCGACTACTCCTTCAAGCTGCGGATCAACCCCGAGGCCGGCAATGAGCAATACTCGCCGCCCACCCATGAATTGCACGACGAGAATGACCAGGACTGATCTGGTGATGTGTCAAAGCCCAGGCAGCGAGGTTGTATGCACCCGGAACATTTTGATTTGGCCACCCCGGTATTTCTGCCCATCACCCATGATGTGTGTACGGCGTTGTTGCAGCCCGAGGGTGATGCGGCACTGGCCAACCTGAGCGATCCGGAACTGGCGGCGGTGCTGGTCATCCAGAATCTCGCCCAGGCCACGGAACAGGATCTGAGCGCCAGCGCGGCGGAGAAAATTCTCGCCAGACTCATCGACTGGTCTGTCACCGCTCGGCGTTCTGGATCGGCGGGACTGATGTCCGAGGCGCGGCGACTGTTCGATTCGCGCAAACTGTATTTCGGCCTCAATGCGCTCAAGGGCCTGAACCTGCGCTTTCTCATGGCTGATGAAGTCACTGCGCAGGAATATCTGTTGCCCGATGGGCACTGGGATGTCGACTACAAGATTCGCCATCAGAAGCAGAACAACCCGTTCATTCAGCAAATGGTCACGCCACGCGAGCGTGAACACTGGTTGAGCGCGGCGCAGGACAAGCTGCTGCGGACCTTTCGCGCCAACCTCGACGAAGACCTCCATGTGCAGGGTTATGCGGGCATCGGCAAGAGCTACATGCTCAGCGCGCTGATTGAATGCCTGCGCTCCAAACGCACCCTGGTGCTGGCGCGCACCCCGGCGAAACTGGCGACGTTGCGCAAGCACATCGTGCAGGTACACGACACGGAAATCGGCCAGACTTTTTTCGAATTTGCCCAGGCCCAGTTGCTTGGCCCTCGGTCGCATATGGCCAGGACGCCAGCGCGCATCCCGAGCAAGCAGGCGCTGGCGCAGGAACTGAATATGTTCGGCTTTCGCCACCACGACGGGCAGGGCATACTTGAGGTCTGCCTACGCGTGCTGGAGCTGTATTGCGCCTCCAGAGACCACACGCTGTCCGCCAGGCATCTGCCGCACTTCCAGCAGCCGTTGACCGCTGCAGACTCGCAGGCGCTGCTGGAGTATTCCAGTCGCCTCTGGGTTTATCTCGAGGCCAACCCGGCCTGGGCCAGCCAGAGCGGTTTTCAGACGTTGTTGATGATCAAGCGCGCCAGTCTCGCCGGTTGCCGCGTCCCGCCGCGCTACACCCATGTGATCATCGACGAAAGCCAGGATGTGCCGGCGTCGCTGCTACAAATGATCGAGCGCGGGAAGCAGGTGCTGATCACCCTCGGCGATGAGTATCAGCACGCCAAGGGCGAGCCGCTCAAGCGCAAGCGAGAAGTGCGCCAGAGCGATATCTGCTATTCGGTGCGTTCGGGGCGCAATGTCGAGCGCTTGGTCAATCCGCTGATCTCGCGGCACACGCAGAAAAGCAAAGTGCCTTTCGAAGGTGCGCGACATGCTGACGTCGATATCGAGTACTACCCGCAAGCCTTCGTACCGCCCGAGGGTTGCGTGGTGCTGACCGCGTCACCGTGGGACACGATGATGTGGGCCATCCACCTGCACGATTCCAATTGCGCCTTCAGTTTTCCCGACAGGGAAGCGCAGGACGACATCAAGCATTTCATGACCACCGCCATCGAACTGTTCCGGCGCGATTTCTACAACGCCGGGTCCAGCGAGAAAGGGCCGCACCCGTATTTCAGCGACATGGCAGATTGGCGGCAAGTGCGTGAGGCCAACCGCTTCGATGAAGCCTTTGTGTGGATCGAAGCGCAGCTGCAAGAAGGCTTCAGGATTGCCGACCTGACCCGACTGAGCCAGAGGATCATCGAGCCGGGCAAGGCCTGTCTGTTGATGATGGCCGAGCAGGCCGGCGGCATGGAATTCAGGCGCGTTCTGTTGACCCGGGCGTTGCTCAGCAATGAGAAATTCAAGGACGCCTACGAATTCGATCAGCGCATCTGCGCCGTGTATATCGCCGTGTCCCGCGCCCGACAACAGCTTTACCTGCCCTACGACGTGGTGGAGTGGATCGATTATCACCACAGCCGCGAGCCGAAATTTCGCGAATCGCACGGTTATTGACCCGGCAACCCTGTGGGAGCGAGCCTGCTCGCGAAGGCGTCGGCACGTTCAACATCGGGGTGGCCTTACACAACGCTTTCGCGAGCAGGCTCGCTCCCACAGGGGGTTAGGGTGTGGTTGAAGAGGTGCCGGTGTAGAGCCGGATAATGTCGTCTATCTCGCCGGACATTTTCATCCGCAGCAACGTGCGCAGAATCCGCTGCACCGGCACCTTCGGGTCGTTCCGCACATAGCAGCCGATATGCTGTTCCTGCAGCACCGCGACCCCTCGCAATTGCTGCTCCGGCAGCAGGCGCTGATTGATCCAGTCCAGCGTCCACTGATTGCTCACCGCGTAGCGATAACGGCCGGCGAGGAGCTTTTCCAGCACCTGCTCTTGATTGCGCGCGTCTTCGCGTTGCAACCGGTCGGCGTCGAACAGTGATTGCAGGGTCGGGTAGCTGTAACCGAGGACGGTGCCGATGGCCTGTCGCGGCAGATCGGCGGGATTGATCTGCGCCGATTGATCTTCGCGGCTCACCAGCAGGTCGCGCTGAAACCACAGCGGCACGCTCCAGATGTAATCGCCGGACTGATTCGGCAGCCACGACTGTGCGGCATAGCAGCGCACATCGATGTCGCCGTGTTCCATGGCGCTCTGGACCCGCGCGCGCGGCAGGACGATGAATTGCGCCGGCGCGCCGACCTGGGTCGCCAGGCTGAGCAGGATGTCATGCAGGATGCCCTGGGTCGGTCTGCCGCTTTGCAGTTGCACCATCGGCATCGCCCAGCTGTCCGGCACGGCGAAGCGCAACGGCGCTTGTCCTGCCATCGCGTTGAGGCTGATTCCCAGCAATGCCCCAAGGGCCCACCGCATAAACGCTCCGGTCATTCGCCGTTCCGAGCCGATAAAAGCCTCTGCTGATGCAGCTTAGCCATATTAGACGAGGACACCGGATGCAATTTTGCCCTTGCTCCGCTAGCATTAGCCGCTTCTGCTTCCTTCGCTGCGACGGTTTTCGATGAGTTATCAGGTTCTTGCACGTAAATGGCGTCCGCGCTCGTTCCGCGAAATGGTCGGCCAGACCCATGTGCTCAAGGCTCTGATCAATGCCTTGGACAGCCAGCGGCTGCACCACGCCTACCTGTTCACCGGGACGCGCGGGGTCGGCAAGACCACCATCGCGCGGATCATTGCCAAGTGCCTGAACTGCGAGACAGGCATCACCTCCAGCCCTTGCGGCGAATGTTCGGTGTGCCGCGAGATCGATGAAGGCCGTTTCGTCGACCTGATCGAAATCGACGCCGCCAGCCGCACCAAGGTCGAAGACACCCGCGAACTGCTCGACAACGTGCAGTACGCGCCAAGCCGTGGGCGCTTCAAGGTCTACCTGATCGACGAAGTGCACATGCTGTCCAGCCATTCCTTCAATGCGCTGCTGAAAACCCTTGAAGAGCCGCCGCCCTACGTCAAGTTCATCCTGGCGACCACCGATCCGCAGAAACTTCCGGCAACGATTCTTTCGCGCTGCCTGCAGTTCTCCCTGAAGAATATGACGCCGGAGCGTGTGGTCGAGCATTTGACCCACGTTTTGACCGCGGAAAACGTACCGTTCGAAGACGATGCACTGTGGCTGCTCGGCCGCGCCGCCGATGGTTCGATGCGTGACGCCATGAGCCTGACCGATCAGGCCATTGCCTTCGGCGAAGGCAAGGTTCTGGCTACTGACGTACGGGCGATGCTCGGCACGCTGGATCACGGTCAGGTCTACGACGTTCTGCATTCATTGATCGAGGGTGACGCCAAGGCGCTGCTCGAAGCCGTGCGGCATCTGGCCGAGCAAGGTCCGGACTGGAACGGCGTGCTCTCGGAAATTCTCAACGTGCTGCACCGTGTGGCCATCGCTCAGGCGCTGCCGGAAGGCGTCGACAACGGCCACGGCGACCGTGATCGCGTATTGGCCCTGGCCCAGGCGTTGCCGGCCGAAGACGTGCAGTTCTATTACCAGATGGGCCTGATTGGCCGCCGCGACTTGCCGCTGGCGCCGGACCCGCGTGGTGGCTTCGAGATGGTCCTGCTGCGGATGCTGGCGTTCCGACCGGCGGATACCGCGGACGCGCCGAGGCAACCGCTAAAGCCAGTGGGGATCAGCCAGGCCACAGTTGATTCCGCAAACTCAGTGGCTGCCGCGCCGAAGCCTGCGCCGGTGGTCGCTGCGGCTGTTGCGCCGGCGCCTGGGCCCGCACCGGTAGCGGCGCCGACTGCCGAGCCAGAACCTGTTGCGCCGGTTGTCGAAGCGCAACCGGAGCCTGAGCCCGTCGCCGTCGAAGCTGTCGTCGATCTGCCGTGGAACGACCCGGTGGAAGCCGAGCCCGAGCCGGCGCCGGTTCAGCAACCCGCCGTCGAACCGGTGCTGGAAACCGCCGGTGAGCAGCCGGAATTGCCGCCGATGCCGCTGCCGACCCCGGACAGCGTGGTGCCGGATGCGCCGGAGTGGGCCGCTGCGCCGATTCCCGAGCCGTCCGTCGCTGACGTCGATGCCGCTACGCCGGGCATGGACATGGACGACGAACCGCCGCTGGATGAAGACTACATCGAGCCGGACATGGATTCGGCCTACAGCTACCTCGACGAACTGGCCAGCGAACACGCCACCGATCCCGAGCCTGAGCCCGAGCCGGAACCTGCCGCCGCGCCGGCCACCGGCCTGGCCCTGCAATGGCTGGAGCTGTTCCCGAAGCTGCCGATTTCCGGCATGACCGGCAGCATCGCCGCCAACTGCACCTTGATTGCGGTCGATGGCGACCACTGGCTGATGCACCTTGATCCGGCCCACAGCGCACTGTTCAACGCCACGCAACAGCGGCGTCTCAACGACGCGTTGAACCAGTTCCACGGGCGCACGCTGACGCTGACCATCGAGCTGATCAAGCCCGAGCAGGAAACCCCGGCCCAGGCTGCCTCCCGTCGCCGCGCCAATCGCCAGCGCGAGGCAGAGGAGTCGATCCACGGTGATCCGTTCATCCAGCAGATGGTTCAGCAGTTCGGCGCGGTGGTGCGAAGCGATACTATTGAACCTGTCGACGCCTTGGTCACCCAAGGCTAATAACTGAAGGTGCTCGGCCGCGATGGCCGGGCGCTGTTTTATCCAAGTACGTTTGAGGTGATTCCCATGATGAAAGGTGGCATGGCCGGCCTGATGAAGCAGGCGCAGCAGATGCAGGAAAAAATGGCCAAGATGCAGGAAGAACTGGCCAACGCCGAAGTCACCGGCAAGGCCGGCGGCGACATGGTCACCGTGGTGATGACCGGTCGTCACGACGTCAAGAGCGTGAGCATCGACCCAAGCCTGGTCGAAGGCCTGAGCGAAGACGACAAGGAGATGCTGGAAGCCGTTGTCGCCGCCGCCGTCAACGACGCCGTGCGCAAGATCGAAGCCAACAGCCAGGAAAAAATGGGCAGCATGACCGCTGGCATGAACCTGCCAGCGGGTATGAAACTGCCATTCTGATTCGCCATTGCGCGGCAGATGAGCTACACAAAATGCCAGGCATTGCGCCTGGCATTTTTGTTTCTGCATGATGGGTATGTGCCGGCAGGACTGGCGCTTTCGCGAGCAGGCTCGCTCCCACACTTGGAAATGCAATCCCTGTGGGAGCGAGCCTGCTCGCGAAGGGCGCGCCTCGGTCAAAACTGAAGAAACATCGAACACACCACCGCTACCAAGGTCTGCTCCCTATACACCGAATTCCCCATTCACAGGAGACGCTGACATGTCCGACCCTCTCACCCTCAACCAACGCTTCGTCCTTGCCTCGCGCCCGACTGGTGCGCCGACTCCGGAAAACTTCCGTCTTGAGCGCGAGGCCCTGCCGGATCTGCAGGACGGTCAGGTCTTGCTGAAAACCCTGTACCTGTCGCTCGACCCGTACATGCGCGGGCGTATGAGCGACGCTCCGTCCTACGCTGCGCCAGTGCAAATTGGCGAAGTCATGACTGGCGGCGCGGTCAGCCGGGTCGAACAGTCCAATCATCCGAAATTCCACACCGGTGATCTGGTGGTTGGCGCCACCGGTTGGCAGAGCCACAGCATCAGCGACGGCCGCAACATCATGCCGATCCCGGCCGGCCTGCCGAGCCCGTCGATGGCTCTCGGGGTGCTGGGTATGCCGGGCATGACCGCGTACATGGGCCTGATGGACATCGGTCAGCCGAAAGAAGGCGAAACCCTCGTGGTGGCCGCTGCGTCCGGCGCCGTCGGCTCGGTGGTCGGGCAAGTGGCGAAGATCAAAGGTCTGCGCGCGGTCGGCGTGGCCGGTGGTGCCGAGAAGTGCAAATACGTGGTCGAAGAGCTGGGTTTTGATGCCTGCATCGACCACAAGGCCGACGACTTCGCCGAGCAACTGGCCAAGGCCTGCCCCAACGGCATCGACATCTACTACGAGAACGTCGGCGGGCATGTCTTCGATGCGGTCGTGCCGTTGCTCAATCCCAAGGCGCGCATCCCGTTGTGCGGTCTGATCGCCGGCTACAACGCCGCCGAGGCACCCACCGGCCCGGATCGCCTGCCCATGCTGCAACGCACGCTGTTGACCAAGCGTGTGCGGATTCAGGGCTTCATCGTCTTCGATGACTACGGTGATCGTCAGCCGGAATTCATCAGCCACATGGTGCCGTGGGTACGCGACGGCAAGGTGAAATTCCGCGAGGATGTGGTCGAAGGTCTGGAGCAGGCACCCGAGGCGTTCATCGGTCTGCTGGAAGGGCGCAACTTCGGCAAACTGGTGGTCCGGGTCGCCCAGGATTGAGGATTTGACGCTGGCCAGAGGCGCGGGTATAAACCGCGTCTCGTTGTTTAGTCGGACTGTTTACCCATGAGCTTCAGCCCTTTGATTCGCCAACTGATCGACGCTCTGCGCACCTTGCCAGGCGTGGGTCAGAAAACCGCTCAGCGCATGGCGTTGCAGTTGCTCGAACGTGATCGCAGCGGCGGTACGCGTCTGGCCCAGGCCTTGAGCCAGGCGATGGAAGGCGTCGGCCATTGCCGCCAATGCCGCACGCTGACCGAAGATGATCTGTGCCCGCAATGCGCCGACCCGCGCCGTGATGACACACTGCTCTGCGTGGTCGAAGGGCCGATGGATGTCTATGCGGTGGAGCAGACCGGATTCCGTGGTCGCTATTTCGTTCTCAAGGGGCACTTGTCGCCGCTGGATGGCCTGGGGCCGGAAGCGATCGGCATTCCGCAACTGATGGCGCGGATTGAAGAGGCGGGGACGTTTACCGAAGTCATTCTCGCTACCAACCCGACAGTGGAAGGCGAGGCGACGGCGCATTACATCGCGCAGTTGCTCAACCACAAAGGCCTGGTCGCCTCGCGGATTGCCCACGGCGTACCGCTGGGCGGTGAACTGGAGCTGGTCGACGGCGGCACGCTGGCGCATTCGTTTGCCGGGCGTAAACCGATTTCCCTCTGAATTTGCGGCGTCTGAACTGACGCCTTCGCGAGCAGGCTCGCTCCCACATTGGTTTTGTGTCGTTCACAAATCCCCTGTGGGAGCGAGCCTGCTCGCGAATGGCGCGCCGCGGCCCATCTGATTCGCACAATTTCATTGATAACCAAGCAAGCGCTCGGTTAACGTCGGCGAACCCTTCCGTGGAGCTCGCCCATGCCTGCCTTTCAGGAATACTTCGACCCCAGCCACCAATTGGTCCGCGACAGCGTCAGACGTTTCGTCGAACGCGCGATCCTGCCGGACATCGATGAGTGGGAAGAAGCCGAAAGCTTTCCCCGCGAGCTTTACCTCAAGGCCGGTGCGGCGGGCATTCTCGGTATTGGCTATCCCGAAGCGCTCGGCGGTAGCCATGAAGGCGATCTGTTTGCCAAGGTTGCTGCGAGTGAAGAGCTGATGCGCTGTGGCTCTGGCGGCCTGGTAGCGGGGCTGGGCTCGCTGGATATCGGTCTGCCGCCGATCGTCAAATGGGCACGCCCGGAAGTCCGTGAGCGAGTTGTGCCACAGGTGCTCAGCGGCGAGAAGATCAGCGCCTTGGCCGTGACCGAGCCCGGCGCCGGTTCCGACGTCGCCAACCTGCAAACCCGTGCTGTGCGTGACGGTGATTGCTATCGGGTCAGCGGCAGCAAAACCTTTATCACCAGCGGCGTGCGCGCGGATTTCTACACCGTCGCGGTGCGCACCGGTGCGCCGGGGTTCGGCGGCATCAGCCTGTTGCTGATCGAGAAGGGCACGCCAGGTTTCAGCGTCGGCCGGCAGCTGAAGAAAATGGGCTGGTGGGCGTCGGACACCGCTGAATTGTTCTTCGACGACTGCCGCGTGCCTGTAGGAAACTTGATCGGCGCAGAGAACATGGGCTTCGCCTGCATCATGGGCAATTTCCAGAGCGAACGGCTCGCACTGGCGCTGATGGCCAACATGACCGCGCAATTGGCGCTGGAGGAGAGTCTGAAGTGGGCGCGCGAGCGTGAGGCGTTCGGTAAGCCGATCGGCAAATTTCAAGTGATCAAACATCGCCTCGCCGAAATGGCCACGGCGCTGGAAGTGTCGCGGGAGTTCACTTACCGGCAAGCGGCAAAAATGGCGGCGGGGCAGACTGTGATCAAGGAGATTTCCATGGCGAAGAACTTCGCCACCGACACCTCGGACCGCATTACCACTGAGGCCGTGCAGATTCTTGGCGGGCTCGGTTACATGCGTGAAAGCCTGGTGGAGCGGCTGTATCGGGATAACCGCATTCTGTCGATTGGTGGCGGGACGCGGGAGGTGATGAATGAAATCATCAGCAAGCAGATGGGGCTTTAAGTCTTGCGGTGTAGCTGCCGGCCCCTTCGCGAGCAGGCTCGCTCCCACAGTTGAAATGCATTCCCCTGTGGGAGCGAGCCTGCTCGCGAAAGCGGCCTGTCAGACGCTGCTTATTTATCGGTCAAAGCAAACTGCGTCAGGCAGAAAGTCGGGATGCCCATGTCCTGCAGACGCTGCGAACCCTGCAGCTCTGGCAGGTCAATGATCGCCGCCGCTTCATGCACCCGCGCGCCCATGCGGCGAATCAGGTTGGCCGCGGCGATCAGCGTGCCGCCAGTAGCGATCAGGTCATCGAACATCACCACCGAATCGCCTTCACACAGGCTGTCGGCGTGCACTTCCAGAAACGCTTCGCCGTATTCGGTCGCATAACCTTCGGCCAGCACGTCCGCCGGCAGTTTGCCTTGCTTGCGAAACAGCACCAGCGGCTTGTTCAATTGATAGGCCAGTACCGAACCGATTAGAAAACCACGGGCGTCCATTGCGCCGATGTGGGTGAAGTCGGCTTCGACGTAGCGATGGGCGAAGCTGTCCATCACCAGGCGCAGGGCCGTCGGCGACTGGAACAGCGGGGTGATGTCGCGAAAGATCACGCCCGGCTTGGGAAAGTCGATCACGGGGCGGATCAGGGATTTGATGTCGAAGGAGTCGAAGACCATCGGGGTGTCCTGGCAGGGCTGCAAACGGCGCAGTATACCCGCGGCTGAAACGATTCGCTCAACCGCGGGTCGTGATCAGCCTTCGATCGAACCGCCGGCCAGCGCGCACAGCTGGATCGGGTCGAGGATGTGGATCTCCTTGCCCTCGGCGGCAATCAGCTCGTTCTGCTGGAAGCGCGTGAACACCCGCGACACGGTTTCCACCGCCAGGCCCAGGTAATTGCCGATTTCATTGCGCGACATGCTCAGGCGGAACTGGTTGGCCGAGAAGCCGCGAGCGCGGAAGCGTGCCGACAGGTTGACCAGAAAAGTGGCGATGCGCTCGTCAGCGGTCTTCTTCGACAGCAGCAACATCATTTGCTGATCGTCGCGGATCTCGCGGCTCATCACCCGCATCAACTGGCGGCGCAGTTGCGGCAATTGCAGGGCCAGTTCGTCGAGGCGTTCGAAGGGGATTTCGCAAACAGAAGTGGTTTCCAGCGCCTGGGCTGTCACCGGGTGTTTCTCGGTGTCCATGCCCGACAGGCCAACCAGTTCGCTCGGCAGGTGGAAGCCAGTCAGTTGCTCTTCGCCGGCATCGCTCAGGCTGAAAGTCTTCAGTGCACCGGAGCGGACCGCATAAACGGAATCGAAGGTGTCGCCCTGGCGAAACAGAAACTCGCCTTTCTTCAACGGGCGGCCGCGTTTAACGATTTCGTCCAGCGCATCCATGTCTTCCAGATTCAGCGAAAGTGGCAGGCAGAGCGGGGCCAAGCTGCAATCCTTGCAGTGGGCCTGGGTGTGAGCGCGCAGTTTGACTGGCTCGGACATTTCTTCAATCCTTGTGGGAAAACACACATAAGCCGTAAGGGTAACCCACCCAAGGACATTCAGGCCAGCACACGGCGGCGTTGTCCCACAGACATAAAGCCGCAGCACCTGCGGCCGATAAACAACTATCTGCATCATCCAGGGAAGGCCCCGATGACCGCCATTGGCACGTTAGGCCCCGGTAGCAGCGGCGTTGCCGCTTCGCCGGAGATGACCAACACCGACGCTGCAATCGATCGCGATGAAGACTTGTCGCGTACGGCAACCCCGACCTTGGTCGAGGGCGTCAAAGTGTCGCTGTCCGGCGCCGCCATCGCCAAATCCGCTGCTGTCGGCGGCGAGAACAGCGATATCGACAACAGTGGCTTGCCGGAGAACATCCAGCAGTTGCTGAAGATGATCCGCAAAATCCAGAAAGAAATCATCGAGAAGAAAGCGCGCATGGCGGCGGTCATGTCAGACAGAACCCTCTCCAACGAGGAAAAGATCAACAAGCTCGCCGCACTGCGCGGGGCCATCGCCGCCCTCAATAGTGGCCTGATCACCGCCAACCTGTCCCTGTCGAAAGTGATGAACCAGTCGGCGCTCAATCCTGATCAGAACCTCAAGGTCGGCTCGTTGCTGACCAAGCCTTAAATCACTCGCGAGAAACGCTGGCGGTTCTGCTGCTCGAGGTACGCATCGAAGACCATGCACACCGAGCGCACCAGCAATCGGCCCGCCGGCAACACCTCGATGCGCTCGCGCTCGAGCCTGAGCAGGCCATCCTCGGCCATGCCTTGCAACTGCGGCCACAGCGCGCCGAAATAGCCTTGGAAGTCGACGTTGAACTGCTGTTCGATCTCGGCGAACTCGAGTTTGAAATTGCAGATCAGCTGCTGAATCACTGCGCGCCGCAAGCGGTCGTCGGCGTTGCATATCAGGCCGCGACTGGTCGCCAGTTGCGCGCTGGCGAGGCTGTTCTGATAGGCAGTGAGGTCGCTGCTGTTCTGGCAGTACAGATCGCCAATCTGGCTGATCGCCGACACGCCCAGACCAATCAGGTCGCAGTGACCGTGGGTGGTGTAGCCCTGGAAATTGCGTTGCAGGGTGTGTTCTTCCTGAGCGATCGCCAACTCGTCATCGGGCAGGGCGAAGTGGTCCATCCCGATGTAGCGGTAACCGGCAGCGGTCAGTTGCTCGATGGTGCGCTGGAGCATTTCCAGCTTGTGCGCCGGGCTCGGCAAGTCGCTGCTGTTGATCCGCCGTTGCGGCATGAAGCGCTCCGGCAGGTGCGCATAGTTGAACACCGAGAGGCGATCCGGTTGCAGGCTGATCACTTCGTCGACAGTACGGGCGAAGTTTTCCGGCGTCTGCTTCGGCAGGCCGTAGATCAGATCGATGTTGATCGAGCGAAATTGCAGGGTTCGCGCCGCATCGATCACCGCGCGGGTTTCTTCCAGACTTTGCAGGCGATTGACCGCGCGCTGCACCGCTGGGTCAAGATCCTGCAGACCGATGCTGACCCGGTTGAAACCCAATTCGCGCAGCAGGCCCATGGTCGACCAGTCGGCCTCGCGCGGGTCGATTTCGATGCCGTAATCACCGGAGTCGTCATCGAGCAGATTGAAATGCTTGCGCAGGTGCGCCATCAGCTGGCGCAGTTCGTCGTGGCTGAGAAAGGTCGGCGTGCCGCCACCGAAATGCAGTTGCTCGACTTTTTGCGTCGGGTCGAGGTGGCAGGCGATCAACTGGATTTCCTGCTCGAGCCGTTGCAGATACGGCTGCGCGCGGCCGCGGTCCTTGGTGATGACCTTGTTGCAGGCGCAGTAGTAGCAAATGTTCGCGCAGAACGGCACATGCACGTATAGCGACAACGGCCGCTGCGCCTTACGGCTGTCGCGCAGGGCGTGGAACAGGTCGAAAGTGCCCACCTGACCGTGAAATTGCACGGCGGTCGGGTACGAGGTGTAGCGCGGCCCCGCCAAGTCGTAGCGGCGGATCAAATCGGTGTCCCAACGAATGGCGTCGAGCATGCGGGCATTCCCCCGGATAGGCTGGCAGTGTGGCGAGTCTATCGGGGTGCCTGGTGTGGCATGTTGATTTGCATCAAGGGGGGCATATCCAGTGTTTGCGGTGTTGCGGCTGGCGGTTTCGCCCTTACGGCGAGTCACCTTTTCCAAACGCCGAAAAGGTAACCGAAAAGGCTTGCTCCTGCGTTCGGCCCTCGCAGGCTCGGGTTCCTTCGCTGCGGGATCGATCCGGGCGCAGCGTCTCCGGTTTGCTCCGCTGCACCTCCTCCCGCTGTGTACGACTGCGTCGTACGGTCGCTGCGCTCCCACGCCCGGATCAATCCCTCCACTCAGCCTTCCGAAGTCGCCCGTGGATCAAGATCAAGAGCACTCGAGCTAACGCTCATTGTTGAGTGGTTAGAAGCGTCGCATGGCTTGAGATTTTCGGTGGATTCGCCCCTCACCCCAGCCCTCTCCCGAGGGAGAGGGGGCCGATCTTGGTGGTGTTCAAAACCTGCATTCAAAATGGGTATCTCAGGTCGGCGTATCCCGCCCAAACACCTCGGTCAGTCCCCTCTCCCTCCGGGAGAGGGCTAGGGTGAGGGGCTTTTGATCTCCTGCATACTTGCATTCGGCTCGGTATTTCAAGTCGGCGTAACTTGCCCAAACACCTCGGTCGGTCCCCTCTCCCTCCGGGAGAGGGCTAGGGTGAGGGGCTTTTGATGTTTCATGCGCTATAGCCGAGCTAACGCTCCTCCTGTTGAACAACGCGGCGTTTCAGGTTTGTTTGGCGGCAGATTATTTATGTGGGAGCGAGCTTGCTCGCGAAGGCCGCGCCGCCGGTTTAATGGCCCATAAGCCAATGTTGATGGGGACCGGGAAGGGTCCAGATCCCGAACAGTATCACCAGCAAGCCACCGGCCATGCGCACGCTGCGTTTGCGCAGGATCGCGGTAACTCTCTCAGCCGCCAGCCCGGTGGCGAGCAGCACCGGCCAGGTGCCGAGGCCAAACGCAAGCATCAGTAAGGCACTGTCCAGCGCATTGCCCTGACTCGCGCTCCACAGCAGCGTGCTGTAAACCAGCCCGCACGGCAGCCAGCCCCACAGCGCACCGAGCAGTAACGCGCGAGGCAGACTCGACACCGGCAGCAAGCGATTCGCCACCGGTTGGATGAAGCGCCACAAACTCCGCCCAAGCGCTTCGATACGGGTCAGCCCGCTCCACCAACCGGCCAGGTACAAACCCATGGCGATCAGCAGCAACCCGGCCAGCACGCGCAGGAACAGTGCCGCCGGGCTGTTGGCGACGGCCCAGCCGGCCAGGCCGATGAGCAATCCTGCCGTGGCGTAACTGAGAATCCGCCCGAGGTTGTACGCCAGCAACAGGCGAAAGCGCCGGCTGCGCTGTTCCTTGGGAATCGCCAGGGTCAGCGCGCCCATCAGGCCGCCGCACATGCCCAGACAATGGCCGCCGCCGAGCAGGCCGAGGATCAGCGCCGAGACCAGCAGGGGCGCCAGTTCAAGCATGGGGTGGCGCCTTGTCGTCCGGTTTGCCGGCGTTGGCTTCGTCCACCGCGGCGGTGTGGTTGGGGTCCTGATCGTCAAAGAGGATGCTGTGCGCCGGGCCGTCGAGGTCGTCGTACTGGCCGCTGTCCACCGCCCAGAAGAAGATGTACACGGCGATGGCGACGATCAGCAAGGCAGCGGGAATCATCACATAGAGAGCTGGCATCGGTAACTCCAGGCCCGCGCGGCTCAGGCCGGCAGCGGGCGGGTGTGGGTCGGGCTGCTGGCGGCCGGCGCGCTCGGCAGGCGAGTCAGGCGCAGGGCGTTGAGCACCACGGTCAGCGAACTGATCGACATGCCGACCGCAGCCCATACCGGAGTGATCCAGCCGAGGGCGGCGAACGGCAACATGAGGCCATTGTACAGCGCCGCCCATAGCAGGTTTTCGATGATTACCCGGCGCGTACGTCGCGCCAGCGTGAAAGCTTGCACCAGAGCATCGAGACGGTTGGACAGCAGCACCGCATCGGCGCTGGTTTTCGCCAGATCGGTAGCCGAGCCCATCGCCACGCTGATGTCGGCCGCCGCCAGCACCGGCACGTCGTTGACGCCGTCGCCGAGCATCAGCACCTTGCGCCCTTCCTTGTGCAGTTGTTGCAGCACATGCAGTTTGTCATCGGGGCGCAAGCCGCCACGGGCCTCGTCGATGCCCAGTTCGGCGGCGACACTGGCGACCATCGGCGAACTGTCGCCGGACAACAGCAAGGTGCGCCAGCCCCGCGCTTTGCAGGCCGCGAGCAGGGCATGGGCGTCATCACGCAGGCGATCATCGAGGCCCAGCCACGCCAGCGGCCCGTGGCTGTCGGCGAGCAGCAGCCATTGTCCGGCTTCATCGGGCATCGCCGGCAGCGCCGCGCCGCTGAGCGCACAGGCGAACTGCGCCTGGCCGATACGCAAACGTTGCTCACCGACCACACCCTCAAGGCCCAGGCCCGGAGTGCTGTGCACTTCTTCAGCAGCCAATGGCGCGCGGCCGAAAGCGCGGGCAATCGGATGTTCGGAACGGTTTTCCAGCGCGGCGGCGAGGCCCAGGCATTGTTCGCTGTCGAGCGCGCCGAGCGGCCGAATCGAGCGTAGTACCAGACGACCTTCAGTGAGCGTGCCGGTTTTGTCGAAGATTACCGTGTCGATCTGATTCAAGCCTTCCAGCACGTGGCCGCGGGTCAGCAACAGCCCGAGTTTGTGCAGCGTGCCGGTGGCAGCGGTGAGTGCAGTCGGTGTCGCCAGCGACAGTGCGCACGGGCAGGTTGCCACCAGCATGGCGAGGACAATCCAGAACGCCCGTGAGGAATCCAGTTGCCACCACAGCAGGCCGATCACTGCCGCGGCGATCAGCGACAGCAGCAAAAACCATTGCGCGGCGCGGTCGGCGATTTCTGCCAAGCGTGGTTTTTCTGCCTGCGCGCGATCGAGCAAGCGCACGATCGCCGAGAGACGTGTGTCCTGTCCCAGCGCCTGCACTTGCACGGTCAACGCGCCTTCGACGTTGAGCGTACCGGCGGTGACCGCATCACCCAGCGTGCGCGGCTGCGGCAGGTATTCGCCGGTCAGCAGCGATTCGTCGATGCTCGACTGACCGTCGATGATCTTGCCGTCAGCCGGCAGAATCGAACCGGGCGGCACCAGAATCCGCTCGCCGAGACGCAGCTCGCTGAGCAGGATGCGCTCGCTCTGACCATTCGCATCGAGGCGCAGACACGAGGCCGGCAACAGGTTGACCAGTTGCGCAGTGGCAGCGGCGGTGCGTTCGCGGGCGCGGCGTTCCAGATAACGTCCGGCGAGCAGAAACAGCGCGAACATCCCAACCGCATCGAAGTACAGCTCGCCCACACCGGTGATCGACGTCCAGATCCCGGCGATGTAGGCGCTGCCGATCGCCAGCGACACCGAGACGTCCATGGTCAGGTGGCGGGTACGCAAATCGCGCATCGCCCCTTTGAAGAACGGCGCGCAGCTGTAGAACACGATCGGCGTGGTCAGAAACAGCGCGACCCAGCGCAGGATCGTGTGCAGCTCGGGACTGAGGTCAATATTGAATTCCGGCCAGGTCGCCATGGTCGCCATCATCGCCTGAAACCACAGCAACCCGGCGACGCCAAGTTGGCGCAGGGCCAGGCGATTGTCGCTGGCCAATTGTTCGCTGGCGCGGTCGGCTTGATAGGGGTGGGCGGCGTAACCGATGTGGCGCAGCTCGGCGAGGATCTGGCTCAGCGGCAGTTGCGCGTCGGCCCAGCGTACGTGCAGACGATGGTTGGACAGGTTCAGCCGCGCCTCGGCGACGGCAGGCAGGGTGCGCAGGTGTTTCTCGATCAGCCAGCCACAGGCGGCGCAACTGATGCCTTCCATCAACAAGGTGGTTTCGGCCAGATCGCCTTCGTGGCGGACGAAGGGTTGTTGCACGTCGGCGCGGTCGTACAGCGCCAGTTCATCTCTCAGTTGCACCGGCAGCGCTTCGGGGTTGGCGGAGGCTTCGCTGCGATGCTGGTAATAGCTTTCCAGACCACCGGCGACGATGGCTTCGGCCACCGCCTGACAGCCCGGGCAGCAGAACTCGCGGGCCTGCCCGAGGACGACGGCGGTGAAGCGGCTGCCGGACGGGACGGGCAGGGCGCAGTGGTAGCAGGCAAGTGGGGTGGTCATGGC
Organism: Pseudomonas moraviensis subsp. stanleyae; assembly: GCF_036283065.1. Classification (GTDB taxonomy): domain Bacteria; phylum Pseudomonadota; class Gammaproteobacteria; order Pseudomonadales; family Pseudomonadaceae; genus Aquipseudomonas; species Aquipseudomonas stanleyae. Next base: position 427,417 of record NZ_JAADJI010000003.1, on the reverse strand, counting down.
ATCGTTGAGGGTGTGAGCCCTTGCATTGGGTGTATCCGCTTGCCCTCACCCCAGCCCTCTCCCGGAGGGAGAGGGAGCCGATCGGTGTGAGGCTGAAGAGCGGCTTCAGTCGCCGACATTGTCACTGTCATACGCCCCGCTTCCAAGCAACCGAGATCAGTCCCCTCTCCCTCCGGGAGAGGGCTAGGGTGAGGGGCTCTTGATTTTGATTCACTTCTTCAGGTCTTCCGCACCCTGCAATGGCTCATCACCCAGCAGCAGTTCCTTGTCATGGCTGACCAGTTCTTCTTCGAACATGCGCCACACGTGCTCGTCCTGGCTGCCAAGCAGCTCGACAAACCGCCGACCTTCAACCTTGTCGCTCAACTGGCCAATGTAGCGCCCGCTCTCGCTGTCACTGCGGGTCAGCACGATCTTGCGATCCTTCTCCGGCTGGGTCGGCGAGATCAGGTTCAGTTCCAGGGTTTGCGGCTGGCTGTCACCGCTCAGGTGCAAATCGACTTCACCGGTCACCTCATCCAGATGTACCGCCGCACGCAGTTTCAGGGTTTGCGCCAGCAGTTCACGGTCCAGTGAACGGTTGATGCCTTTGCCCGCTTCGTAATAGTTGTCGTTGACCAGATTGTCCGGATTGTTCACCGCGATGGTCACCATGGACAGGGTCAAGGCCACCGAGCAGGCGAGGATGGCGATGATGATCCACGGCCAGAGGTGCTTGTACCAGGGACTTGCGGCGTTTGCAGCGGGCATGTTCAAAATTCTCTCAACGGATTTGTGGGCCGATGAATCGGCTCTTGGCTTCAACGTGGACGCTGTCGTCATCGGCGTCCTTGAGGATGAATTTCACCTCGTTGGTGCTCGATGGCAGTTGTTCCGGTGCGCTCGACAACTCGACCGGCATGCTGACGATATCCCCGGCAGCAACCTTGATCTCGCGCTTGCCTTGCAGGCGCAGGTCCGGCAGGCCCTCGGCTTGCAGCAGGTAAGTGTGGTCGCGCTGATCCTTGTTCATGATCTTCAGGCTGTAGACGTTTTCGATTCGACCTTCGGCGTTTTCGCGGTACAGCACGCGATCCTTGCTGACGTCGAAACCGACCAGCGAACGCATGAAGAACGCGCCGACCAACAGGCTGATCATCGCCAGCAGCACCACGGCGTAACCGATCAGGCGTGGCCGCAGTTTATGGGTTTTCTGCCCCGACAGGTTGTGTTCGGTGGTGTAGCTGATCAGCCCGCGCGGGTAATCCATCTTGTCCATGATGCTGTCGCAGGCGTCGATGCATGCAGCGCAGCCGATGCACTCGATCTGCAGGCCATCGCGAATGTCGATGCCGGTCGGGCAGACCTGCACGCACATCGTGCAGTCGATGCAATCGCCGAGGCCAAGGGCCTTGTAGTCGATGCCTTTCTTGCGCGGCCCACGGCTTTCGCCCCGGCGCGGGTCGTAGGAAACGATCAGCGTGTCCTTGTCGAACATCACGCTCTGGAACCGGGCATACGGGCACATGTAAATACACACTTGCTCACGCAACCAACCGGCATTGCCATACGTGGCGAGGGTGAAAAAACCGACCCAGAAATACGACCAGCCATCGGCCTGGCCGGTGAAGAACTCGATGACCAGTTCGCGAATTGGCGAGAAGTAGCCGACGAAGGTCATGCCGGTGACAAACCCGATCAGCAGCCAAAGCGAGTGCTTGGCCAGTTTGCGCAGGAATTTGTTGGCGCTCATCGGCGCCTTGTCGAGTTTGATGCGCTGGTTGCGGTCGCCTTCGGTGACCTTTTCGCACCACATGAAAATCCACGTCCACACGCTCTGCGGGCAGGTATAACCGCACCAGACACGCCCGGCGTAGACGGTGATGAAAAACAGGCCGAATGCAGCAATGATCAACAGGCCCGAAAGCAGAATGAAATCCTGCGGCCAGAAGGTCGCGCCGAAGATGAAGAACTTGCGTTCCGGCAGGTTCCACCACACCGCCTGGTGACCGCCCCAGTTCAGCCACACCGTGCCGAAATACAGCAGAAACAACGCCGCACCGCCGAGCATCCGCAAATTGCGGAACAGGCCGGTGAAGGCACGGGTGTAGATTTTTTCTCGTGAGGCATAAAGGTCGACGCTGTTGTTAGCGTTCTTGCTCGGCGGCGTGACGTCGTGTACCGGAATCTGATTGCTCATCATTGCATCCCACGGCAGTGGAAAAATGCCTCGGTCGATACGTGCCGACCAAGGTCAAAAAGGGCTGTTGCAGTAGCGCGATGATACGCCTGCAGCTCTGGCTCAAGGGTGCGACCTTTGGTCGCGTTGGGTAAAAAATGCAGATGGTGTAGCGATTGCAGAAAAGCCTGATGCAGATCAATTGACTTGTTGAGTATGGCCGGTTTTGCCGAGGCGGCTAGTTTCATCGTTCAATTGACTGTGCACGCTACCGTTGTTGATTTCGCAAGTTGAATAATAAGCAGTCGGTTATTATTGCCGCGGTGCCAGATTTAGCAGTAAGCACCAGATTTCTACAGCGCTGTATGTTGTAAGTTGCCCGGTCTGAAACATATTCATTTGATTGTTGTTCGGGGAAGCTTTGAGGTTTTCGCTGTATTCGAATAAGTTCTGTTTTCGCGAAAATCATTTTGCGCATTGAAAATTAATTGAAATGGAATTTAAAACATGACGTTGAATAAACTCGTGAGCATCTTTATGGGTGTTTGTCTGATAGCTTCGGCTATTACTGCTCAGGCTGCTGGCATGCCGAAACACATGGTCTTTGCTTCAGACACTCAATATCCGTGGACAGACAAGACCGATAGTCGCCAACCCGAATCCGATTCCGAATTCAAGGAACGCTCGAAATGGCTAGTTGACAGCCAACTTGCAAGCATTGCCGAATTCAGGAATCAATACGGCTCGCAAGCGCAGGTGCCGTTGATGATCAATGGCGATATCACCGCTTTCGGGCATGGCTGGCAGCGGTCTTATATGAAGGCGGCATTGAATAAGTATTTCGGCGGCGACTACTTGTACGGACTGGGCAATCACGACTATGAAAATAATGTCGATGACTGTTTCAGTAACAGCTGTGCAGCAGGCAGCATCGTCGAGTTCAAAGAACATCATGAAGGTAAAGTCGACAACTTCGATTTGAAGATTACCGGCAGCTTTCTGAGCAAAACGTATTCGGGCAGTCTCGCCTATTCGAAAAATATCGGCGAAGTGCATATGGTGCAGCTCAATAACGAGCCGACCTACACCACCCGTATCGCTCATCCATTGAACCCGACGACGTTCGAAATCAACGACGCCCTGGACTGGCTCGAGACCGATCTGAGGCTGGCGCGAGCGTCGGGCTACGCCATTATCATCAACATGCACAAACCGTTTAACCACAAGGGGAACCAGGCGCAACAGAAACGCTTCCACGACATGATCAACAAATATCAAGTGACGGCGATCTTTGCCGGCCATTTGCATAAAGACGGGGGCGATGCCTATCAGGAGGGTAACGTGCCCATGTACCTGAGCGGCAGTACCTCTCAGCAAACCTATCTGGTTGCCAGTTTCACTGAGGACCGCAAGCAACTGCAGGTTTATCTGGTGGAAAACAACCAGTGGCGCAATCGAACGTTGATCGACACCACGGCGGTGCATTCAATCTTTGCCCAACGCCCGTGAAAAAATCCCCGCCGCTGATAGGGCGGGGTATTCATCAATCAGTTATTGGCAGCGATCCATGGGTTGACCAGATTGACGCCGCTGAGTTGAAAGTCCGCAATGTTGCGAGTTACCAGCGTAAGCCCGTGTACAAGCGCGGTGGCGGCGATCAAGGCGTCGCATTCACTGCTGCGGTCGGGAACATGCAATTGTGCGCACCGAGTGGCGACTGTGGTATCGACCGGCAGGATCCTTCCAGAGAACGCCGGTTTGACCCGATGTTCCAGCCAGTTGCGCAGCAGCTGGCCTTGTGAAGGATCACGACGTTCTATACGTAGAACCCCGGTTTCCAGTTCCAGTACAGTGATTGCGGATAGATACAGGCTGGCCGGGGGAATGCTGTTTGCCCATGTCACTACATGCTGGTTGGCTTGGGATTTCCGCAGTTCGGAAACTACATTGGTATCCAGTAGAAACATCAGGAAAAGTCCACGCTGCGAGGAGAGATGACGGCGCGCTCGGGTTCGAATTCGATTTCAGCCGCGTTCGGCATCGCCAGTAGCTCAACGATGCTGGTCTGGCACCCAGTCAGTTTTTGGTACTCCTCGATGCTGAGCAATACGTGGGCAGGCCTGCCTCGGTCAGTAATGATAACTGGACCTTGATGTGTGGCTTTTTTGGCTGCACTGGTGTCCTGATTGAACTCGCGGCTGGAAATGGTGGTGATGGCCATCAAGTTTGGCCTCCAGAAATTCTGATGTAGGAACGTTACTACTTTGAGGGTTTCCCCGCAATCGGAAAGGCGAGTCGAGGACGATCGGTTTGTCACTTTCATAAGGGCACCGGTTAGAGCGCTTCGCGCCGAGGCGCGAGGCGCTGTATATGGACTTGAATTCGGTGTTTTTGCTGCCCTTGTCAGAGCAATCTACCGCCGCCGAGGCCGTCCAGCCCGCCACCGTTACCGGGGCTGTTCATGGTTTTCTGCGAAACCTCAAGTAACGGTTTGACAGATGTTCGTTCGAACCTTGCCCTATCGGTTGAGCTGGGTTGAGGCGGATTTTGCCGTTTTATCAGGTCATCTTTCGACATTCGAGCTTCATCCTTGAAGTGGTCCCGATATGGCTTATCGGGGCGAAAAAAACCTACCGTGCATCTCTGCGCAGGTCCATTGAGTAACCGTTTCCAATCATGAATGCCACCATAAAAAAGGCCCCGCCAATTCTCATTGGCGGGGCCTTTTATTCTTCAGGCGTTGGACTTATTCCGCCTGCGCCTCCGGTGTTTTTTCACCATGGGACAGGCTGTAAACATACGCTGCCAGCAAATGGACCTTGTCATTGCCCTGCAGTTGTTCCTGCGCCGGCATCTGGCCCTGACGGCCGTAACGGATGGTCTGCTGCAGTTGCGCGAAGCTTGAGCCGTAGATGAATGCGCCCGGGTGTGTCAGGTCTGGCGCGCCCATGGCCGGGGTGCCTTTGCCGGCGGGGCCGTGGCAGGCCACGCAGTTGGCGGCGAAGAGTTTGCCGCCATTGGCCGGGTCGGCCTTGGTGCCTTCCGGCAGTTTGCGCCCGTCGAGGTTGGTCACCACGAAGGCCGCGACGTCGGCCACGCCTTGCTCGCCGATCACTTCAGCCCACGCAGGCATCACCGCGTGGCGGCCGCCCATGATGGTGGTCTTGATGGTTTCCGGTTCACCGCCCCAGCGCCAGTCGGCATCGGTCAGGTTGGGGAAGCCATAGGCGCCCTTGGCGTCGGAGCCGTGGCACACCGAGCAGTTGGAGGCGAACAGACGGCCGCCCATTTTCAGTGCCTGCGGGTCCTTGGCGACTTCTTCGATCGGCATCGCCGCGAACTTGGCGAAGATCGGACCGAAGCGAGCGTCCGAACGGGCCATTTCCTTTTCCCACTCGTGGACGCCAGTCCAGCCGGTCTGGCCATTGGCGAACGCGGTCTGTTTCTCGGTATCCAGATAGTTGTAGCCCGGCAGCAGACCTTTCCAGTTGCCCAGACCCGGATACAGCACCAGGTAACCCAAGGCAAAAATGATGGTGCCGACGAACAGCATGAACCACCATTTCGGCAGCGGGTTGTCGTACTCCTCGATCCCGTCGAAGGAGTGGCCGACCGTCTCGTCCGTCTGTTCGCTGCGCTGGCCCTTGCGGGTCGACAGCAGCAGCCAGGTCAAGGCGAAGATCGTACCGAGACTGAGGACTGTGACGTACAGACTCCAGAATGTAGTCATTCTTTGTTACTCCTAGAAGCTTGCTCGACGTGCTTGATGGCTTCGGGATCATCGGCAAAAGGCAACATGGTCGCGTCGTCAAACTCCGACTTGCGCTTGGGGCTGAACACCCACAAGGCCAGACCGATGAAGGCCACCATCACGACAACGGTGCCCAGGCCTCGAATCATCCCGATATCCATCAGATTCACCGTTTGCTTTTGATGATGGTGCCCAGGCCTTGCAGATAGGCCACCAGCGCGTCCATTTCAGTTTTGCCCTTCACGGCGTCCTGAGCACCGGCGATGTCTTCGTCGGTATAGGGCACGCCGAGGGTGCGCAACACTTCCATTTTTTTCGCGGTTTCCTTGCCGTCGAGCTTGTTTTCCACGAGGAACGGATAAGCCGGCATTTTCGACTCGGGGACCACGTTGCGCGGGTTGTACAAGTGCGCACGTTGCCAGTCATCGGAGTAACGACCGCCGACACGGGCCAGGTCCGGACCGGTACGTTTGGAACCCCATAGGAACGGGTGGTCCCAGACGCTTTCACCGGCAACCGAATAGTGGCCATAGCGTTCGGTTTCAGCGCGGAACGGGCGGATCATCTGCGAGTGGCAGCCGACACAACCGTTGGCGATGTACACGTCGCGGCCTTCCAGTTCCAGCGCCGAGCGTGGCTTCATGCCCTCGACCGGCTTGTTGGTGACGTCCTGGAAGAACAGCGGAACAATTTGAGTCAGGCCACCGACGCTGACGGCGATGACCATGAAGAAGGCCAGCAGGCCAATATTCTTCTCGACAGCTTCATGCTTCATCAGTGAGCTCCAACGACGGCAATCTTGGCGGCGGCTTCGGCTTCAACCGGATCCGACGCACGAACGGTGCGGTACACGTTGTACGCCATCAGCAGCATGCCGCTGGCAAAGAACGCCCCGCCCAGCGCGCGGACGATGAAGCCCGGGTGGCTGGCCTGCAGCGCTTCGACGAACGAGTAGGTGAGGGTGCCGTCATCGTTGATTGCACGCCACATCAGGCCCTGGGTGATGCCGTTGACCCACATCGAAGCGATGTAGAGCACGGTGCCGATGGTCGCGAGCCAGAAGTGCGCGTTGATCAGCCCGGTGCTGTGCATCTGCGCCCGGCCGAACAGTTTCGGGATCATGTGATAGATCGCGCCGATCGAGATCATCGCTACCCAGCCGAGGGCGCCGGCGTGGACGTGGCCGATGGTCCAGTCGGTGTAGTGCGAGAGTGAGTTGACGGTCTTGATCGCCATCATCGGCCCTTCGAAGGTCGACATGCCGTAGAACGCCAGCGATACCACCAGGAAGCGCAGGATCGGGTCGGTGCGCAATTTATGCCAGGCGCCCGAGAGGGTCATCATGCCGTTGATCATGCCGCCCCAGCTCGGCGCCAGGAGAATGATCGACATCGCCATGCCCAGCGATTGTGCCCAGTCCGGCAGGGCGGTGTAGTGCAGGTGGTGCGGGCCGGCCCAGATGTACAGGGTGATCAGTGCCCAGAAGTGCACGATCGACAGACGATAGGAATAGATCGGACGTTCGGCCTGTTTCGGCACGAAGTAGTACATCATTCCGAGGAACCCGGTGGTCAGGAAGAAGCCCACCGCGTTGTGGCCGTACCACCACTGGATCATTGCGTCAGTGGCGCCCGAGTAGGCCGAATACGACTTGAACAGGCTGACCGGCAGCGACATGTGGTTGACGATGTGCAGCATCGCGGTGACGACGATAAACGCGCCGTAGAACCAGTTGCCGACATAGATGTGCTTGGTTTTGCGCTTGGTGATGGTGCCGAAGAACACCAGACCGTAGGTGACCCAGACAATGGCCAGCAAAATGGCGATCGGCCATTCCAGCTCGGCGTATTCCTTGGTGGTGGTGTAACCCAGCGGCAAGGTAACGATGGCGCCGACGATGACCGCTTGCCAGCCCCAGAAGGTGAACGCCGCGAGGCTGTCGGAAATCAGTCGCGTCTGGCAGGTTCGCTGCACGACATAGTAGGAGGTGGCAAACAGTGCACAACCGCCGAAGGCGAAAATCACCAGGTTTGTGTGCAACGGGCGCAGGCGTCCAAAGCTCGTCCACGGCAGACCGAAGTTCAATTCCGGCCAGACCAGTTGCGAGGCAATGAAGACACCGAGCCCCATGCCAAGGATCCCCCAGACCACCGTCATGATGGCGAACTGGCGGACTACCTTATAGTTATAAGCAGTCGGACTGATTGCTGTGCTCATTCTAAGGTTCCACGGTTTGGGTGTTTTATTAGGATTGGAATCGGCCGCAAGTATGCAGAGAGCAGGGGGTCATTGCAACGCGCCATGACCTGGGTCAATGCTTTCCAACGCTGATTCTGCGGCCTTTCCATGCGCCGTGTAGGGTCAAAAACGACCCCTGTCAAAATGTCGCAGTGAGTGAAAAAAGCGCGGAGTTCGGATGGACATCGACGACATCTTTTTCGACGTCATGATCGGGGGACGAAAGACATTCGGCGCAACAGCCGTTATCTACCTGCCCTTGCGGCGAATTCATCAGCCGGTTCATCGGACGCATCGCCCGGGAGTGATTTGAAACAGTCACGCACCAGTCCGCTTTCGAACAAGCGTAGACCCGAATCAGGCGAACCGAAAGGTGAGGTGGGAAGGGGTGCGACAAAAAGAAGCAGCTACGAGCTGCAAGCTGCAAGCGACAAGTGGATACAAGTCGCCTGCAAATTTGTATGCTGGGCTGTCGCCTTTACTTGTGGCTTTCAGCTTGAAGCTTGCCGCTCAATTGCTCATCATTTTTTGAAAGACTGTACACATAGGCGGCAAGCAATTGCACTTTATCGTTGCCCAGCAACTCATTCTGCGCCGGCATGTGTCCTTGGCGGCCATGGCGAATAGTCTGTTCAAGCTGGGTCAGGCTGGTGCCGTAGATGAAGCCGGCCGGATGGGTAAGATTCGGTGCGCCCATTGCGGGGGTGCCTTGGCCAGTTGCGCCGTGGCAAGCCACGCAAGTGGTGCTGAACGCTTGCTGCCCGGCTTGCAGATCCGCCTTGCTGTCGGCAGGTAGCGGCAGGCTGGCCAGTTCGTGGCGCACATACGCGGCAACGTTTTTCACCCCGGCTTCGCCGAGCACTTCGCCCCAGGCCGGCATCGCTGCCATGCGACCGCCCAGGATGGTGGTCTTGATCGTCTCGGCATCACCGCCCCAGCGCCAGTCGCTGTCGGCGAGGTTGGGGAAGCCGAACGCGCCTTTGGCATCCGAGCCGTGGCACACCGAGCAGTTGGAGGCGAACAAGCGACCGCCCATTTTCAGCGCTTGCGGGTCCTTGGCCACTTCTTCCAGGGGCATCGCTGCGAATTTGGCGAAGATCGGGCCGAAACGGGCGTCGGCCTTGTGCATTTCCTTTTCCCACTCGTGCACGCCGGTCCAGCCATCCTCGTAACCGGGCAGGATGCCTTTCCAGTTGCCCAGGCCCGGATAGAGGATCAGATAGCCCACCGAGAACACCAATGTGCCGGCGAACAGCATGAACCACCACTGCGGCAGCGGGTTGTCGTACTCCTCGATGCCGTCGAAGCTGTGGCCCATGGTCTGGTCGACGCTGCCCTTGGTCTCGCCCCGGCGCGTGCCGATCAGCAGCCAGGTCAGGCCGATCAGGCTGCCAATGGTCAGTACGCAGATCCACGTACTCCAGAAGGTGGTCATGGCCGGGTACTCCTTGTTTCAGGGGCTGAAGGTGTTTCGGGTAGTGGTTCGTCGGCGAACGGCAACAGGCGTGCTTCGGCGAATTCCGGCGTGCGCTTGCGGTTGAACACCCACAAGGTCAGGCCGACGAAGGCGACGAACACCACGACCGTGCCGAGGCCGCGGATCAGGCCTGCACTCATCTCAAAGATCATCGTGCTTACCTCTTGCTCTTGATCGCAGTGCCGAGCACTTGCAGATAGGAAACGAGGGCGTCCATTTCGGTCTTGCCCTTGAGACTGGCCACGGCGCCGCTGATGTCGTCGTCGCTGTACGGCACGCCGAGGGTGCGCATGGTTTTCAGCTTGGTTTCGGTGTGACTGCTGTCGACGGCCTGGGTGACCAGCCACGGATAGGCGGGCATCTTCGATTCCGGCACGACGTTGCGCGGGTTGTACAAGTGCGCGCGGTGCCAGTCATCCGAGTAGCGCGCGCCAACGCGAGCGAGGTCCGGCCCGGTGCGTTTCGAACCCCACAGGAACGGATGATCCCAGACGCTTTCGCCCGCCACCGAGTAGTGCCCGTAACGCTCGGTTTCGGCGCGGAACGGGCGGATCATCTGCGAGTGGCAACCGACGCAGCCTTCGCGGATATAGATGTCGCGGCCTTCCAGTTGCAGTGCGGTGTAGGGCTTCATGCCCTCCACCGGTTTGTTGGTGACGTCCTGGAAGAACAGCGGGACGATCTGGGTCAGGCCGCCGATGCTCACGGCGAACACCATCAGCAGCATCAGCAGGCCGACGTTCTTTTCAATGGTTTCGTGTTTCATGGCGGACTCCTCAGGCCATCTGCGCGGCAGCGACGACTTCGGCAGGCTGCGAGGCCCGCACGGTGCGCCAGGTGTTGTAAGCCATCAGCAACATGCCGCTGAGGAAAATCGCCCCACCGATCAGGCGCACGACAAAGCCCGGATGGCTGGCCACCAGGGTTTCGACGAAGGAATAGGTCAGCGTGCCGTCCTCGTTGACCGCGCGCCACATCAGGCCCTGGGCGATGCCGTTGACCCACATCGAGGCGATGTAGAGCACGGTGCCGATGGTCGCCAGCCAGAAATGCGCATTGATCAGGCCGACGCTGTGCATCTGCGCCTTGCCGAAGATTTTCGGGATCATGTGGTACAGCGCGCCGATCGAGATCATCGCCACCCAGCCGAGCGCGCCGGCGTGAACGTGGCCAATGGTCCAGTCGGTGTAGTGGGAGAGGGCGTTGACGGTCTTGATGGCCATCATCGGACCTTCGAAGGTCGACATGCCGTAGAACGCCAGCGACACCACGAGGAAACGCAGGATCGGATCGCTGCGCAACTTATGCCAGGCGCCCGAGAGGGTCATCATGCCGTTGATCATGCCGCCCCAGCTCGGTGCCAGCAGAATCAGTGACATCACCATGCCCAGCGACTGCGCCCAGTCCGGCAGCGCGGTGTAGTGCAAGTGGTGCGGGCCGGCCCAGATGTACAGGGTGATCAGCGCCCAGAAATGCACGATCGACAGGCGATATGAATACACCGGGCGCTCGGCCTGTTTCGGCACGAAGTAATACATCATGCCGAGGAACCCGGCAGTGAGGAAAAAGCCCACAGCGTTGTGGCCGTACCACCATTGCACCATCGCGTCGGTGGCACCGGCGTAAACCGAGTAGGACTTGGTGAAACTCACCGGCAACTCGAGGTTGTTGACGATGTGCAGAATCGCCACGGTGATGATGAACGCGCCGAAGAACCAATTGCCGACATAGATGTGTTTGGTCTTGCGCTGCATGATCGTGCCGAAGAACACGATGGCGTAGGCGACCCAGACGATGGTGATGAGGATGTCGATCGGCCATTCCAGTTCGGCGTATTCCTTGGAACTGGTGTAACCCAGCGGCAGGCTGATCGCCGCCAGGAGGATCACCAGTTGCCAGCCCCAGAAGCAGAACGCAGCGATTTTCGGCGCGAACAATTGTGTCTGGCAGGTGCGTTGCACCGAGTAGAAAGAGCTGGCGAACAGCGCGCAGCCACCGAAAGCGAAGATCACCGCGTTGGTGTGCAGCGGGCGCAGACGGCCGAAACTGGTCCACGGCAGATTGAAGTTGAGTTCCGGCCAGACCAATTGCGCCGCGAGAAAAACCCCGAGGCCCATGCCGACGATGCCCCACACCACCGTCATAATGGCGAATTGGCGGACCACCTTGTAGTTGTAGGCGGTACTGATAGAAGTGTTCATGGTTCCCCATCCACGGTTCAGCCGAAGTGAGCGCGCGCAAACGACGCGAATCCTTCGCCTGGAGTTATAGGCAGACTAAAAGCGAGGCAAGCATGGACAAACAGCACAAGGCCAGTATTGACGGGGATCAATGGGCGCAGTGTGCGCGTGATCATGGGTGGCTGTGGGATGCCGCTGTTGGTGAGGCTTCGGCAACGCTGATTCTGGCGCACGGAGCGGGGGCGCCGATGGATAGCGATTGGATGAACGACATGGCTGGGCGCCTTGCCGGGCTTGGGGTGAACGTGTTGCGGTTTGAGTTTCCGTATATGGCGCAGCGGCGGGTGGATGGGGTGAAGCGGCCGCCGAATCCTGCTGGCAAGTTGCAGGAATGTTGGCGCGAGGTGTTTGCGGTTGTGCGGCGTCATGTCACTGGGCCGTTGGCGATTGGCGGCAAGTCGATGGGGGGGCGGATGGCGAGTCTGCTGGCGGATGAGCAGGGGGCTGATGGGTTGGTGTGTCTGGGATATCCGTTTTATGCGGCTGGGAAGCCGGAGAAGCCGCGGGTGGAGCATTTGGCTGCGTTGCGCACGCGGACGTTGGTTGTGCAGGGGGAACGGGATGCGCTGGGTAATCGTGAAGCTGTCGAGGCTTACACGTTGTCACCGAGTATTGAGGTGATGTGGTTGGCGGCGGGGGATCATGATTTGAAGCCGCTCAAGGCTTCCGGGTTTACCCATGAACAGCATTTGGGCAGCGCCGCGCAGAAAGTATCCGAATTTCTCAAGGGGTAACCGAGATTCTATTCTCCATGGAGATCGGCTCCCTTTCCCCCTCGCCCCCTTGGGGGAGAGGGCTGGGGTGAGGGGTAGCTGTTGATCTTGCTTTTGGGGGCATATCCGTTGCTTCGGGAGCTGCGGCTGGCGGTTTCGCCTGACGGCGACTTACTTTTTTACAAGCGCCTAAAAAAGTAAGCAAAAAACGCTAGCTCCTACGTTCGGCCCGCTCGCTGGGGCTCGGGGTCCCTTCGCTGCGGGATCGATCCGGGCGCATCGCCTCCGGTTTGCTTCGCTGCACCTCCTCTCGATGTGTTTGGCTGCGCCAAACGGTCGCTGCGCTCCCACCCCCGGATCAATCCCTCCGCTCAGCCTTCCGACGTCGCCGGTGGATCAAGATCAAGAGCAGGCGAGCTGACACTCGGCCTATTGAGTGGTGAAAAGCGTGGGTGTTCGGCTTTTGATTTGTGTTGCTGCGGCCCCTCACCCCAGCCCTCTCCCGAGGGAGAGGGGGCCGATATGTGTGGTTTTCAAAGCCTGAGTTCAACGCGGTATTGCACGTCGGCGTAGTTCTCCCAAACACCTCGGTTCAGTCCCCTCTCCCTCCGGGAGAGGGTTAGGGTGAGGGGCGATTTCGCTGACACGATAAAGAGCCGGAAGCGTGCTCGGTCCGGCATTTCCTGTGTGTAAACATGATTTTGTTCGCGCGTTTAAACTACACGATCCGTTACGCCATCCCGGCTACAACTCCTTGCGCCGTTGCCTACGCGTACGCCAGAATCCGCCGGCTTACACGGCTATGAGGTTGGCTATATCGTTTCTCGGTCACTGACAAAAAGCAGTGATCGGGTTTGGTAGCCCGTCTGTAATGGCCGTATGTCTACGCCTTCAGACCGTCCTTTTTTCGGGGCTCGGTTTATATGGTGGTCATGCGTGGGGCTCGTTCGCGGGCGCCGGGTTCCTATTGCAGCCGGTCTACCAACCCGCGTATGGCCGCCACCCTCGTTTGGTAGCGAAGGTGACGGCTCCTTGAATCTGCAATAGGAGCTTCATCATGTTCAAAGCAACCCCCAACCCGCCAACCCCCCACGGCCCCGACCTCGACTCGCAAAAAGTCAAAGAAGCCACCGACCGCGCCCTCAACTATTACCTCAAACCCGCAGACCTGGCCGCCCCGCCAAATTCGCCAAAATACCGCCCCGTCTATGTCGTGGACCCCACGCTGGATGACGAAACCTTGTTGCTCGAGGCCTGCGAGTCGCTTTCATACGCGCATGCCATGGCCGGTAACATCGCCAACTCGATAGGCGGCCCGGAACGCAAACCACTGCTGGCGCTGCAACAGGTGATCATGCTCAACGAATTGTTGGTCAATCGACTGCTGGACAAGCTGAAGCTGCCTCAATAATTGAGTCCCTCGGCTCCAGCGTGGCAGAGATCGGGTTCCTTCAGAACCAGCCCTCACCCTAGCCCTCTCCCAGAGGGAGAAGGAACTGACTGAGGTGTTTGTTCGACGTACACCGACTTGAAATACCGCGCCGAATGCACATTAGAGAAGCTGCTCAAAGCCAAACGCAGATCTAAAACCCGACCGAGATCGGCCCCCTTTCCCCCTCGCCCCCCTTGGGGGGAGAGGGTTGGGTGAGGGGGGCTTTTCATTGGCACAACAAAAAAACCGGAAAGCTCACGCCATCCGGGTTTTTTCATTTCAACCATCCAATCAGCGGTTAAACCGCTCCACCAACGAATATTGCGTATTCGCAGTTTTGGTCAGCTCTTCACTCAACAATGCCGAGTTGTGCGCCTGTTCCGAGGTCTGATCCGCCAATTCCGAAATATTGCTGATGTTACGGCTGATCTCTTCAGCCACGGCACTTTGCTCTTCGGTCGCGGCGGCGATTTGGGTGGTCATGTCGGTGATGTTGGCCACGGCTTCGCTGATGCCGACCAGGGCCTGATCCGCTTCCAGTACCCGGGCCACGCCTTCTTCGGCCTGGCGATGCCCGGCTTCCATGGTCTGCACGGCGCTGGAGGCGGTCTGCTGCAACTTGGCGATCAGGGCATGAATCTGCCCGGTGGATTCGCTGGTGCGTTGCGCCAACTGGCGTACTTCGTCAGCCACGACCGCAAAACCACGGCCCATTTCGCCGGCACGTGCCGCTTCGATCGCAGCGTTGAGGGCGAGCAGGTTGGTCTGGTCGGCGATGCCTTTGATCACGTCGACCACGCCGCCGATTTCGTCGCTGTCCTTGGCCAGTTGCGTCACGGTCAGGCCGGTTTCCCCAACAACCACGGACAAACGCTGAATGGCTTCGCGGGTTTCTCCGGCGATGTCGCGGCCGCGACCGGTCAGGCGATTGGCTTCCTGGGTGGCGTCAGCGGTGCGTTGCACGTGGCTGGCGACTTCCTGGGTGGTGGCGGCCATCTGGTTGACGGCGGTGGCGACCTGTTCGGTTTCCACGCGCTGGCGTTCCAGGCCGGTCGAGCTGTTGTGCGCCAGGGCGTCGGACTGCTTGGCCTGATCGGTCAGGTGTTCGGCGGTGTCCTGCAGGCGGGTCAGGCAGGTTTTCAGGCGCGCTTCCTGGCTGAGGATCGACATCTCCAGACGCGCCTGGGCGCCACGGCTGTCGGTGTACATCTGCGCGATCAGCGGGTCGGAGGTGGTCTGCTCGGCCAGGCGCAGCAGGCGCTTGAGCCCGCGTTGCTGCCATTGCAGGCCCATCAGGCCCAGCGGCACCGACAGACCGGCGGCGAGGGCGAAGCCCCACTGCGAGTTCAGCGTCGCGCCGATCATGAAGCTCAGTTGGCTGACCAGAATGAACGGCAGCCAGTCCTGCAGGATCGGCAGCCATTTGTCCGTCGAAGGAATCGCCGACTTGCCCTGGTTGATGCGTTGATAAAGCGCTTCGGCGCGGCGGATCTGTTCGGCGGTGGGTTTGACGCGCACCGACTCGTAACCGATTACCTGGCTGCCATCAAACACCGGCGTGACGTAGGCGTTAACCCAATAGTGGTCGCCGGATTTGCAGCGATTCTTGACAATGCCCATCCATGGCAAGCCTTGTTTCAGTGTGCCCCACATGTGCGAGAACACCGCCGACGGCACGTCAGGGTGACGGACCAGATTGTGCGGCGCCCGGATCAGTTCCTCCCGCGAAAACCCGCTGATTTCAACGAACGCGTCGTTGCAGTAGGTGATCACGCCCTTGGCATCGGTGGTGGAAATCAACCGTTGCTGAGCTGGAAAGGTCCGCTCGCGTTGAGTAATGGGCTGGTTGTTACGCATGGTTTTTCAATCCGCAAGGCTTTCAAAGGTTGTCGGCGCTGCCAGGTTTTTATTGAAGTTTTTTTTCAGAATTAAGTACGGCGTCGCAAAACGGCGCTTGCGTCAACTGGCCAGCATCGGATAGGTGAACAGGCCGAAGTGCAGCAGATTCAGGCCGAAATGCGTGGCGATCGCCGCGCCCAGTCCGCCGAAGCGGTAGGCCAGACCATAGCCGACCCCGGCCAGTCCCGCCAGCAACACCCAGGTCCAGCCAGCGCCGGCGTGCACCAGACCGAAGAGCAGCGAGGCCGACAGCAGCGCGAGGTTGTCGCCATACGGCAAGTGCTTGAGACGACGGCTGAGTCCGCCCTGTATATAGCCGCGAAACAGCGCTTCCTCGACCAGCGTCACCAGCAGCAGATTGTTCAGCACCCAGAGCCAGGCCTGATCCGGCCACTTTGGCGCCCAGGCAATCACGCCAAGCAACAGCGCACCGCCGAGTGCGAGAATCACGCACAGCGTCAGGGCGAGGGCGGTGGCGTAGACCTTCAGTCGCAACGACCGCCGCGCAACAATCCACGGGCACACCAGCAGCAGCCAGAAACCCACCAGCGGTTTGTCGAGGTTGAGGTACATCGCGAACGGCACGGCGTTTTCAGTGAAGCGTTGCGGATTGATCGCGCGACCGTTGGCAAAACCCGGTAGCCAATGCATTGCCAGCGCCAAGGCCAGGACGACAAACAGACCATGGCCGAGCCAGCGCGCGACCGGCACCTGCTGCTGGCGCACGGCGAACGCGGCGAACAGCAAAAGCCCCACGGAGATCAATGCCAGCCAACCGAGTTGGCCATAGCTCAGGGCCAGTCCGTAACCGAGGCCGAGCAGCGCAAGATAGAGCCAGGGCAGCGCCTTCATCGAAAGTCCTTGTGCGAAATTCTGGAAGGGGCTTTCTACACGGGCGAGGGCGGTGGGACAAGGGAAGGTATGGTCAATTGGGGATAACTCACATCTATGGTCGACACGGAGCCCTGTGGGAGCGAGCCTGCTCGCGAAAGCGGTTTTCCAGATGACATCACTGGCGACTGACACTCCGTCTTCGCGAGCAGGCTCGCTCCCACAGGTTTTGCATTTGGCGGGGAAATTAGTGCAGGTTCAGTTTGGCCGCCGCGCGCTCGGTAATCTCGGTGCGCAGCTTCAACGAAGGCGCCGCGCGCAACCGCGCTTCATCGACCACCGCACTCGGCGCCACGTCTGGGCTGCCGGCATTGAACGGCGGCGCCGGGGCATATTCCAGCTGCAACTGCACCAGTTGCGCCGTGTCGGCATCGACCAGTTCCGCCGCCAGCACCAAGGCAAAATCGATCCCGGCGGTGATTCCGCCACCGGTAAACAGATTGCCGTCGCGCACCACCCGATCCTTCACCGCAATCGCCCCCAGCTTCGGCAGCAACTCGTGATACGCCCAATGGGTGGTCGCGCGTTTGCCCTGCAGCAGACCCGCTGCGCCAAGTACCAGCGAGCCGGTGCACACCGAAGTCACATAACGTGCCTGGGCGGCCTGACGCTTGATGAAATCCAGTACATCCTGATCCTCCATCAACGGCCCGACGCCGCCACCGCCGGGCACGCAGATCACGTCCAGCTCCGGGCAATCGTCGAAGGTGGTGGTCGGTTTCAGCAGCAGGCCGGTGCTGGACGTCACCGGCATCAGGTCCTTCCAGACCAGATGCACCTGCACGCCAGGCAGCGAGGCGAGCACGTCGTAAGGGCCGGTCAGGTCGAGTTGCTGAACCTGCGGGAATAACAGAAAACCGATCTGCAGCGTCATCGTTCTTGCTCCGTTGAAAGAAGTGGACGACTTCACTGTAGGCGCGTAGGTTCTGGCGCATACGCCAATCACCCCACGAATTACGCCAAATGCCCAAAGCCATTCACGTCCTCGCGTTTGCCAACATGCAGATTCTTGATGTCACCGGGCCGTTGCAGGTGTTCGCCTCGGCCAATGATCTCGCCCGCCAGCGCGGATTGCCGACGCCCTACGCGCCGAGCGTAATCGCCAGCGGCGGCGGGGCGGTGCTGTCGTCGGCGGGGCTGGCGGTGCTGGCCGAACCGTTGCCGCAAACGCCCAGCGACACATTGATCATCTCGGGTGGCTGGGGCATTTACACGGCGTCGGAAGATCTGCAACTGGTCGACTGGGTGCGCGAACATGCCCACGGCTGTCGACGTGTGGCTTCGGTGTGCACCGGGGCCTTTCTGCTCGCGGCCAGCGGCTGGCTCGACGGCCGCCGCGTGGTCACCCACTGGACGCGCTGCGAACAATTGGCCGAGCAACATCCGAATCTGCGCGTGGAAGCCAACCCGATTTTCATCAACGACGGCCCGGTGTGGACCTCTGCAGGGGTTACGGCGGGTATTGATCTGGCGCTGGCCATGGTCGAAGAAGACCTCGGCCGCGACATTGCCCTCGACGTGGCCCGGCACTTGGTGGTGTTCCTCAAACGCCCGGGCGGGCAGTCGCAGTTCAGCGTGACCCTGTCGCTGCAACAGCAGGGCAACCGCTTCGATGAACTGCACGCCTGGATCGCCGAGAACCTCACTTGCGACCTCGGCATCCCGACCCTCGCCGAACAGGCCGGCATGAGCGAGCGCAGCTTCATCCGCCACTACCGCGCCGACACCGGCCAGACCCCGGCGCGGGCAATCGAATTGATCCGCGTGGAAACCGCCCGGCGACTGCTCAGCGATACCGGCCTGCCGGTCAAACGCATCGCGGCCAATTGCGGCTTTGGCAGCGAAGAGACGCTGCGGCGCAGTTTTCTCCGTGCCATTGGCGTGACGCCGCAGGCGTATCGCGAGCGGTTTTCCGTCAGCGCTGTAACAGATCCAGTAGTGCCTTGAGGGTTTCCTGCGGCGCTTCTTCGGGGATGTTGTGCCCGACGCCGGCCAACACGCGCCGCTCATAAAAGCCGCTGAAATGCTCGGCATCTTCATCAACCGCCGCAGGCGGGCCGACACCATCATCGGCACCGCACAGCGAAATGCTCGGTACGCTTATGACGGGCTGCTTGGCCAGTGCTTCTTCCATCCATTCCAGTGCCGGATCGCCCGAGGCATACCCGAAACGATGCCGGTAGGAATGAATCACCACATCGACGAAATCAGCATTATCGAAAGCGCCGGCAGTCAGCGGGTAGCGTTCGTCCCTTCGCGACCATGTCGGCGACCACAGCCGCCAGAGCAACTGACACAACGCCCGGCGATTCTGCCGCAGACCCTCGGCGCCACGCGGCGTGTGGAAGTAGTACTGATACCAGAGCCGATGCTCGTCTTCCGGGTCTAGCGGCTGAGTCGAACCCGCAATGTCCTGCACCAGGTACCCATCGCCGCTGACCAGCCCGCGCACCCGCGCCGGAAACAACGCCGCGACAATGCACGCCGCCCGACCGCCCCAGTCATAACCACACAGCGTGGCCTGTTCGATGGCCAGCGCATCCATCAGATCGAGCAGATCCTGCGCCATGGCGGCTTGCTGGCCAGAGCGCAGGGTCTGCGCGCTGTTGAACCGGGTCGGCCCATAACCGCGCAAATACGGCACAACGACGCGATAGCCTTGCGCGGCCAGCGCCGGGGCGACTTCGTCGAAGGCGCGCGGGGAATAGGGGAAGCCGTGGAGCAGAATCACTGCGGCGCCGGTTTCAGGGCCATGTTGTTCGTAGGCGATGGTCAGCGTTGGGGTGAGTACGGTTTCGATCATGACTAACCACTCCGTTTGAATCGCAACAAACACTCTGGACCTGCGAACGCATTGCCCGGCTCAACGCAGCCGACGAGCTGCATGTCAACGCCCGGCGCTAAGCCTCTACCTCCGCCACCTGATTGAAATACTTGGTCCGGTCCGGGGTAAACGTGACCTTCATCTTCGTCCGCGAACACATCAGCGAACGCTCCTGCGCCAGATCAATATCCAGATCCTCGCCGCGCAAGCCCTGCCACTGCGCGAGATATTTCAGCGAACCGTATTTCTCGTTTTTCTTCAGGCTGCGACTGACGCCACCCTTCCAGCCAAGCACCGGCAGCTCGCCCGCAACGCATCGCTGGGCGAGTTCGGGAAATCGTTCGGCGCGCTGGCGGCCGATTTCCCAGCATTTGATCAGGCCTTTATCGGCGCTTTCCCAGAGCTGGGTGCGGCTCAGCCCGGTGCGAAGAGGGGAGTGGATGCTGCGCTGGACGTGGTGAGGCATTCCGGTTCCTTGAATTCGGGGGTGGTTGGACAGCTCCGCTGTGCCCGTTGCGTTGGATGGTAGGTGTGGATGTAACGGCTGGCAACAAGGTATTTCGGCGTGTAAGCGTACGTTGCCGGGTAGGCCTCCATGGCCTCTGTTTAACCAACACGGCAGCGTCCCACGCCTGAAACTGTGGCGAGGGAGCTTGCTCGCGCTCGGCTTCGCAGCAGGCGCAAAGCCAGTGGCTGCGGGGGCTTTCATTCAGTGAGCAGTCAAGTGACGGGGCCGCTTCGCGACCCGGCGGGACCAGCTCCCTCGCTACAGAGACTGGGAGCAACAGCCTGTTTGCGTGGCGTCAATTCCACAATTCGGCGTTGATCAGGGCTGTTTCCTACAGCCCTTGGTGACAATTACGGCTGCCAGGAACTCTTCTCGCCGCTCAACTTGCGATCGAGAAAGCTCGCTGCGCTGATCAACGCCAGATGTGTCAGCGCTTGCGGCGTGTTGCCCAGATGGCGGCCATGGCTGTCGAACTCTTCGGCGTACAGGCCCAGCGGGTTGGCGTAACGCAGCAACTGCTCGAACTCCAGATGGGCTTTTTCCACTTGGCCGGCGCGCGCGAGGCATTCGACGTACCAGAACGAACACGCGGCGAATGCGCCTTCGGTGCCGTTGAGGCCATCGATGTTGGCGTCTTCGTTGCGATAGCGATAGACCATACCGTCGCGCACCAGGGTTTTTTCGATCGCTTCCAGAGTCGAGAGCCAGCGCGGGTCCTTGGCACTGACGAAACGCACCAGCGGCATCAGCAGCATCGAGCCGTCCAGCGCGGTGCCGCCCTTGTACTGGACGAAATGCCCGCGCTCTTCATCCCAGAAGTTGTCCCAGATATCGGTGTAGATCGCTTGCCGGGTCTGATCCCAACGGGCGAACGGCGCCGGCAGCGAACGCTTGGAGGCCAGACGGATCGCGCGGTCCAGCGCCACCCAGCACATCAGCCGCGAGTGCAGGAAATGATGGGTCTCGCCGCGCATTTCCCAGATGCCGACATCTTCGCTCTGCCAGTTCTCGCAGACCTGATCGACCACTTCGCCGACGTGCCGCCAGCCTTCGTGGGAAATCGCATCACCGTACTTGTTGACCAGATACACCGCGTCCATCAGCTCGCCGAAGATGTCGAGCTGGATCTGCTCGTAGGCACCGTTGCCGATACGCACCGGTCGCGCGCCGCCGTGACCGGACAGGTGGGTCAGTTCGGTTTCCGGCAATTCCTGCTGGCCGTCGATGGCATAGAGGATATTGAGCTTCATCGGTTTGCCGCAGCAGTCGCTGACCCGTCCGCGCAGCCACTGCATATAGTGGTTGGCCTCGTCGACGAAGCCCAGGCGCATGAACGCGTATACCGTGAACGACGCATCGCGAATCCACGTGTAGCGGTAATCCCAATTGCGCTCGCCGCCGGGGGTTTCCGGCAGGCCGAAGGTAGCGGCGGCGAGGATCGCGCCTTGGCGACGCGAGGTCAGCAGCTTCAGAGCCAGGGCGGAGCGGTTGACGATTTCCCGCCAGCGCCCGCGATAGTTGGACTGGCCGATCCAGCCGCGCCAGTATTTCAAGGTGCGCTCCATGCACAATTCGGCGGCGCCTTCGGCAAAGCGCGGATCATCGCTGCCGCCGAGCATGAAGGCGGCGGTTTCATTGTGCTTGAGGGTGAACTGCGCGACGGCCGCTTGTGCATCGATCTGCAGGGTTTGATCTGAAGCCAGGCGCAGCGATGGCTGACCCGCAGCGTGGAACGTCACGTCCTTCTCGTCGATCTCTGCGCGGCTGTTGGCGCGGCCGTAGTCGTGACGTACCGCGCAACGCAGATTGAACGTCGCCGAACCACTGACCACTCGCACCCGGCGCATCAGCAGGGGCAGGGCGTCGACATCGTCGCCGATGGGCAACAGGTCGGTGATTTCCACCACCGCATGTTCACTCAGCCAACGGGTCTGCAAGACATTGGTGTCGGGCAGGTAAATCTGTTCGCGGCGGGCATCGGGCAAGTCCGGCGCGAGCTGGAAAATCCCTGCCTCAGGCGTGTCGAGCAGCGAGCAGAAAATCGTCGGGCTGTCGAACTCCGGCCAGCAGAAAAAATCCACGCTGCCCTTGTCGTTGACCAGTGCGGCGCTGCGCATGTCGCCGATGATGCCGTGAGCACCGATGGCGCTTTGTTGTTCCATTTCAGGCTCAGCCATTGCCGCGAAACTCCGGATAGAGGCTCATCCCGCCATCGATGAACAGGGTGGTGCCGACAATGTAATCGGACAGATCGGAAGCGAGAAAGACCACGGCATTGGCGACATCCTCGACATCGCCAATGCGTCCGTAGGGAATCAGTTCGAGAAGTTTTTCGCCGGCCGCGCCTGCGGTGGCTTCAGCGTTGATCGCGGTGCTGATCGCACCGGGCGCGATGCTGTTGATGCGGATGCGCTGGTGGCTGACTTCCTGGGCGAGGCTTTGCATCAATTGATCGACGCCGCCCTTGGATGCCGCGTAATTGACATGCCCGGCCCACGGAATGCGCTGGTGCACCGAGCTCATGTGAATGATCTTGCCCGCCGCGCGCGACACGCCTTCGCGCACGCCCTGACGCTGGAAAATCCGCAACGCCGCCCGCGCGCAGAGAAACTGCCCGGTGAGGTTGACGCCGATCACCGTGTTCCAGTCGTCGAGGGTCATGTCCACGGCAGCGGCGTCTTTTTGCAGACCGGAGTTGGCCACCAGAATATCCAGCGAGCCGAAGGCGTCGACGGTCTCTTTGAACAGCCGTTCGACCTCGTCCTCTTTCGAGACGTCGGCGCCGATGGCGAGAGCCTTGCCGCCATTAGCGTTGATCTGTGCCGCCAGTTCTTCAGCGGGTCCGGCGCTGCTGTTGTAGTTGATCACGACCGCCGCGCCGGCGGCGGCCAATGCTTTTGCGGCAGCGTGACCGATGCCGGAGCTGGCGCCGGTGACCAGCGCCACCTGATGAGCGAGGGAAATCTGCATGACGATTCACGCCTTGGTTCCAGAGACTTAACTAGCTGACTGATGGCCTGCGGCGAGAGTTCATCTGCAACCATGAAAAGTTCGCCAGCGTCAGACCTGGTAGCGGCCACTGCTGCGGTGCCATTCGACGTTGCCGGCCAGCCAGCTCTTGATTCCGCGCAGATAGCGTTTGAGCAGCGGCGAAGCGTGCGGCAATACCGCCCGTTCTGCCGCCTCATATAGATGCATGATGTCATCGTGAACGGCAGCACTTTGCGCCATCGCCTGCGCGGGTGAGCAGCCCTGTTCGCGGCTCAGCAACAACGGCAGGTTGAAATCGCCGATACCGGCCTGCTGTTCCTTCAGCGCGGAAAACAGATCATTGGCAATGATCGTGGCGCTGGCGGCCAGGGTCGTGACCTTGCGCACCTCGGGTGCGCTGTAGACATTGGCGGGCAATTCATACCCGCCGATGACGTCGATCAGCGACAGGCACGGCAGGAAACTGTTGACCTGACGCTGAGCCAGATATTCCCAGAGCGCGGGCGTGAGCCCTTCGATCCGCCAAGCCGCTTCGGCGGTCATGGTGACGAACATGGCAGTGATTTCATGGCGTACGCGGGCAACCTGCGCCGCCGTCGAGAGCGTCTCGACCCGTCTCAGATAGGCCCGCAGTGCGACCAGCACCGGATCGCTGTTCAGGGCCTGCTCGAGCCCCGGGCGAAACCGGTCGCTCAAGTGAACCGGCTCCAGCGCTGCCAGTGCCAGAGTGAGGCGCGGCCCGACCATTCTCGGCTCGGACCCGGTTCGCTCATCGTCGCAGTAGTAATCGTCGACGGCAAACAGCGCGGCGAAACATTGCGCCGCCAGCAACAGCCGATCGGGCTCGTCGGTGTCGGTATGACAGAGCATGGCGAAGCGACCGAAACCCATGGCGCGGACCTTGTCGTGCCGCCCCGGAAAAATCCCCACCTGCTCGATCCACGGCATCAGCCGATCATCCACCGCGGCCGCCAGCGCGGCGTCGTTGCGAAAGGGCGCCAGACCATACAGGTCGGGCACAGCCCACGGCGCCTTTTCCGCTTCGGGTGAGACGAGCATTGACGATTGGTCCATGGCCAGACTCCTGAGTGCGTTCGCGGGGTTCCACGGTGATAGGCGAAGATCCAAGGCCTCATCAGAGCGCAAACGACAATGAAGCGCACCTGTCAGGTCTGACAGGTCAGCGTGGGTTTTCGACCAATGGTCATCGCCTTTCAGCGCTGCAAAGATCAGCTGGCTTTCACACTCCACCAACAATTGCGCGCTTCCACGGCATTCAAGCCTATGGCAACTTGGCCGCCCCTGATGAGGCTGCAATCGATGGCAAACCCCTACCGCGAATTGTTCACCGCCCCCGGCGCCCGGGCTTTTGTGCTGGCCGGGATGCTGGCGCGCATGCCGATTTCGATGACCGGGATCGGCCTGATCACCATGCTCGCGCAGTTGCACGGCGGGTATGCGTTGGCGGGGGCGGTAGCGGCGACTTTTGCCCTGGCCACGGCGTTCTGTGCGCCGCAGGTGTCACGGCTGGTGGACCGTTATGGGCAGGGGCGGGTGCTGCCCATCGCTGCACTGACCGGTGGCGGCGGGTTATTGATGCTGCTGCTGTGCACGCGGTTGCAGGCACCGAGCTGGACGTTATTCGTGTTCGCCGCGCTGGCCGGGTGCATGCCGAGCATGTCGGCGATGGTCCGAGCGCGCTGGACCGAAATCTATCGAGGCCAGCCGCAATTGCAGACGGCGTATGCGCTGGAGTCAGTGCTCGACGAAGTGTGTTTTATCGTCGGGCCACCGCTGTCGGTGGGCTTGTCCGTCGCGGTGTTTCCCGAGGCCGGGCCGCTGGCAGCGTTGTTGGCGCTGGCCATCGGCGTGACGGCGTTTGTCGCCCAGCGCAGCACCGAGCCGCCGGTGCACGCGCAGGAGTCGCAGCATCAAGGCTCGATCATTCGCTCCACCGACGTGCAATGGCTGCTGGCGTTGATGCTGGCGATGGGCGTGATCGTCGGGGTGATCGACGTGGTCAGCGTCGCCTTTGCCCAGCACCAGGGCCAGCCGGCAGCGGCGAGTATTGTCTTGTCGGTATACGCAATCGGCTCATGCCTGGCCGGGATCGCCTTCGGTGCGATGCGCTCGAAACTGCCGTTGCCTCGACTGTTTCTCTACGGCGGTGTGGCGACGGCGGTGACTACGCTGCCGCTGCTTTTGGCGAGCAATATTCTCGGCCTGTCGGTGGCGGTATTCATCGCCGGCCTGTTCTTTTCGCCGACACTGATTGTCGCGATGGCCTTGATCGAACGCATCGTGCCACCGGCCAAACTGACCGAGGGCCTGACCTGGCTGGTGACCGGGCTGAGCATCGGCGTGGCGATCGGCGCCGCTGGCTCCGGCGCGTTGGTCGATGCGTTTGGCGCGCGTAGCGGGTTCTGGCTGGCGATAGCGGCGGGGGCGGTGGTGTTGGTTTCAGCGTTCCAGAGCTACCGCCACCTCCGGGTAGGAGCGTAGGAGCTGACGAGTGCAACGAGGCTGCGATCTTTTGACGTTGATTTTGAATTTGACTTTGGATTTTGAAGATCAAGATCAAGATCAAGATCAAAAGATCGCAGCCTCGTTGCACTCGTCAGCTCCTACGCTCCTACGCTCCTACAGGGGATCGGGTTACCAGCCTCGGCCTGAGTTGACCCAGAAGTTGACTGATAACGAGGTCGACACCGATTCAATCTGATGGAACCAGCCCTCGGGCAAAAACAGCAATTCCCCCGCCTCCAGCGTCACCCGCAAAAACGTCACATCCCGCGCCGCCGGCCAGACTCACTGACGGCCTGACCGGGTTGAGCATCGGCGTGGCGATCGGCGCCGCTGGCTCCGGGGCGTTGGTGGATGCGTTTGGTGCGCGCAGCGGATTCTGGCTGGCGATAGCGGCGGGGGCGGTGGTGCTGGTTTCAGCGTTTCAAAGTTTCCGTCACCTCAAATAACCCCACGGTTGTAGGAGCTGACGAGTGCAACGAGGCTGCGATCTTTTGACGTTGATTTTGACTTTGGATTTTGAAGATCAAGATCAAGATCAAGATCAAAAGATCGCAGCCTCGTTGCACTCGTCAGCTCCTACGCACCTACGCTCCTACGCTCCTACAGGGGATCGGGTTACCAGCCTCGGCCTGAGTTGACCCAGAAGTTGACTGATAACGAGGTCGACACCGATTCAACCTGATGAAACCAGCCCTCTGGCAAAAACAGCAAATCCCCCGCCTCCAGCGTCACCCGCAAAAACGTCACATCCCGCGCCGCCGGCCAGACTCACTGACGGCCTGACCGGGTTGAGCATCGGCGTGGCGATCGGCGCCGCTGGCTCCGGGGCGCTGGTCGATGCGTTTGGCGCGCGTAGCGGGTTTTGGCTGGCGATAGCGGCGGGGGCGGTGGTGTTGGGCTCCGCGATCCAGAGCTACCGTCACCTCCGGGTAGGAGCGTAGGAGCTGACGAGTGCAACGAGGCTGCGATCTTTTGACGTTGATTTTGACTTTGACTTTGACTTTGGATTTTGAAGATCAAGATCAAGATCAAGATCAAGATCAAGATCAAGATCAAGATCAAGATCAAAAGATCGCAGCCTCGTTGCACTCGTCAGCTCCTACGCTCCTACGCTCCTATAGGGGATCGGGTTACCAGCCTCGGCCTGAGTTGATCCAGAAGTTGACTGATAACGAGGTCGACACCGATTCAACCTGATGGAACCAGCCCTCGGGCAAAAACAGCAAATCCCCCGCCTCCAGCGTCACCCGCAAAAACGTCACATCCCGCGCCGCCGGGAAACGCTCATAGTCCGGCGCATCCGGGTTGAAATCGCAGCCATCCAGACCGCCCTTGGGCGCAGTCGACCAGGTGCCCAGCGCTTCGCGGTGATGCGGTGCGGCGAGGGTGAATTTTTTCTGCCCCCAGACCTGGGCGAAGAGGTTATCGGTGTCGTCACGATGCAACGGCGTCAGCGTGCCTTTGGGGCCGATCCAGATGCGCGGCGGGATGAACAGCGACGTGTCGAAGTAGGGCGGGTACTGGATCTGCTGCAACAACTGCGCGGGCAGGATGTTGTTGCCCATGTACGCCGGCGGCTCGCCGTCCGCGCCTTTGACTGCCGGGCTGTCCAGCGAGGCGATGAACTCGGCCATCGAGGTCGAGCGGAAATCACGCTCGGTGGAAAAGGTCTTCTTCACGTAATCGCCGTGGCGGGTGATGCCCTGCAGTTCGGCGAAATGCACCAGCGACTCTTCGCGGCTCAGGCTGAACAACGGCCAGTCGTGCAGGGCGTTGCTGATCACCAGCGGAATGCCATTGGGCAGATAACGGGTTTCGAATTCATGTCGGCTCAATTCGGCGCGTGCCCGGCGTTCGACGCTGGTCTGCCGGGGCAGTGCGGCAGTGAGCTTTTCGCTGAAGCGCGGCGGGGTCGGGTAGCGCTTGTTCATGTCGACCTTTTCCACCGTGCCGCCTCCCTGGCGGGCGTGGTCGATGATCTGCGGCAGCATTGTCGCCAGGCCCATGTTGCCGCCGATCTTCAGGCGACCGCTGGCGAACAGTTCCTCGACGTTGGCCACGCCGGCCATGATCCCGAGAAAATCCTTTTCCGCGACTTCGATGGTCACGTCCGGGCTAAGGTGGCGCCCGAGTTCCGTGCGCTGGCTGGTCTTGATGTCGTACCAGTACGCCTGTTGCGCACTGAAGATGAACTGGAAAACCCCCTCGATGCCGACCGCGCCGGCGTTGGCGAACAGCTTGCCCAGAATGCTCTGCAGGTCCACGGTGATTCCCTCGCGATTGTTGTTTTTTTCCTGAACAGGCAACGAGCGGCCGGCGGGGGAATTTAGCGCTCGATGACTAATTTGTCCGGCCAGTGATCCGTCTTTCTTGCAGACACATTTTTCAAGGAAAGTGCGGTGACCAAGCTGACATTGCTGTGCCTGCCCTATTCGGGTGCCAGCGCCATGGTTTACAGCCGCTGGCGGCGTCAACTGCCGACGTGGCTGCAATTGCAACCGGTGGAACTGCCGGGGCGTGGCGCGCGGTTCGACGAACCTCTGCAAACCGACATGCGCGCATTGGCGCGGCAACTGGCGCGCGAACACAAACCGGGTCTGCAAGGCCCGTATGCGTTGTTCGGGCACAGCCTCGGCGCGTTGCTCGCCTGCGAACTGGCCCATGCCTTGCGCGAGCTCGGCGCGCTAGAGCCGCTGGCGCTGTTCGCCTCCGGCACCGCCGCACCGACCATGCGCAGCGACTACGACCGCGGTTTTGCCGAGCCGCGCAGCGATGAAGAACTCATCGAACAGTTGCGCACCTTTCAGGGCACCAGCGAAGAAATCCTCGCCAATCAGGAATTGATGAGCCTGACCCTGCCGGTGCTGCGCGCCGATTTCATGATGTGCGGGCGCTTCACGCCTGCCGAGCGGCCCTTGCTCAGTTGCCCGGTGCACGTGCTCGGCGGCAAGGAAGACCGCGCCACCACCGAACAACTGATCGGCTGGAGCAAGGAGACCCTGGGCAGTTTTTCGGTGGACATGATGACCGGCGGGCATTTCTTCATTCATGAACATGAGGCGCGGGTCATTCGCACGATCAAGACGCATCTGGAAGTGCATCACCGGCGCCTTGCGCAGGCTGCACAACCGGCGTTCTGAGACGCGACTCATCCATCACGCATAGTCAGGAGGCCAGTCATGGCTGTTGCTTTGGGATTTTCCGTTCGGCCATTGCTGCCGCAGCGCGGACGCTTGCCGCTGTTGATCGAGGCGAGCGATGCCGACACCGATCTGTTGGCGGTATTCGATGAATTGAAGGAACTGGTCGATGAGCATCTGCTGCGCGACGGTGGCGTGCTGTTTCGCGGCTTCCGTCTCGACGGCGCGGAGCAGTTCCGCCAGTTCGCCGCGAGCTTCGGCCATCCGTTGCTGAACTACGAGTTCGGCTCGACGCCGCGCACCAACGTCACCCAAGGCGTATACACCTCCACCGAATACCCGGCGCACCAGAGCATTCCGCTGCATAACGAACAAGCGTATTCCCGCGACTGGCCGATGAAGATCTGGTTCTACAGCATGATCGCCGCCAAGTCCGGCGGCGAGACGCCGATCGCCGACAGCCGCGAAGTGTACCGGCGCATCCCGCTGGCGATCCGTGAACGTTTCGTCAGTAAAGGCCTGATGTATGTGCGCAACTTCGGCAACGGCCTCGATGTGGCGTGGGAAGACGTGTTCAACACCGAAGACCGCGAAGTCGTCGAGGCCTACTGCAAGGCCCACGGCATTGTCTGTGAATGGAAGGACGACGGTGAGCTGCGCACGCGGCAGACCTGTCAGGCGGTGGCGGTGCACCCGGTAACGGGCGAGCACGTCTGGTTCAATCAGGCGCACCTGTTTCACATCTCCAACCTGCAAGCGGAAGTGCGCGAAAGCCTGCTCGACATCGTCGACGAAGAAGACCTGCCGCGTAACGTCTACTACGGCGACGGCTCGCCAATCGAAGACGAAGTGCTGGCGCAGATTCGTGCGGTGCTCGATGACTGTGCGATCAGTTTCCCCTGGCAGGAAGGCGATGTGCTGATGCTCGACAACATGTTGTCCGCGCATGCACGTTCACCGTTCGAAGGGCCGCGCAAAGTCATCGTGGCGATGGCCGAGGGGCATTCGCAGGACGCGCGCTGAGCGGATCGCAACGCTTCAATTTGAATGCCGAAGCCGGACCTGTACCGGGCTTCGGCATTTGTCTGTCTGGCCTGTACCGTCGGGCCGCTATCGCCGCTGGCGCGCTAAATCGTCGCGCGGGCCATTCGTTCTTGTTGATACGACCGGGTCTCCAGGTCACGCCGCCGATCAGCAAGGACTCCACGCATGAATGCCGCAGACGCACAGAAACTAGCCCGCCGCTTTATCGAATTGCCCCAGGACAAACGTCGTTTGTTCCTCGCCGGCATGGCCCGCGAAGGCATCGATTTTGCGCAGCTTCCCATGACCGCCTGCGAAGGCATCGCCGAGCGCGACGGCCTGTCTTACGCGCAGCAGCGCATGTGGTTTCTCTGGCAACTGGAGCCGACCAGCGCCGCCTACAACTTGCCGATGGCGGTGCGTCTGGATGGCGCTCTGCAAGTCGAGGCACTCGAGCAGGCCTTCAGTCGTCTGGTGGCGCGCCACGAATGTTTGCGCACCACCTTCGGCCAGGACGGCGAGCGTGCCTTCCAGCGTGTGGCCGAGCCGCAGCCACTGAAGTTGCCCGTGACTGACCTGAGCGGGTTGCCCGAAGCGCAGCGCTGGCCGCTCGCGCAGCAGCACATGATGGCCGAGGCGACCCAGGCCTTCGATCTGCAGAACGGCCCGCTGCTGAGTCTGCGGCTGTTGCGCCTGGCCGAAGAGGAACACGTGCTGCTGCTGACCCTGCATCACATCATCGCCGACGGCTGGTCGATGAACATTCTGATCGACGAATTCATGCGTACCTACGACGCGCTGGTCGCGGGGCGCGAACCGACACTGGCGCCGTTGACCGTGCATTACCGCGACTATGCGCTATGGCAGCGCAGTTGGCTGGAGGCTGGCGAGCGCGAGCGGCAACTCGACTACTGGCGCGCGCAACTGGGCGACGAGCATCCAGTGCTGGAATTGCCCACCGACCGCGCTTATCCCGCGCAGTCCAGCCATCAGGGCGCACGTCTGGAAACGGTGATTGACGCAGCCCTGCGCGAAGAGCTGAAAAACCTCGCCCAGCGCCAGGGCGTGACGTTGTTCGTGGTGCTTTTGGCAGCGTTCAAAACCCTGTTGCATCGCTACAGCGGCCAGACCGATATTCGTGTCGGCGGGCTGATCGCCAACCGCACCCGCAGTGAAACCGAAGGCCTGATCGGCTTCTTCGTCAACACACAGATCCTGCGCAGCGCGGTCACTGCGCAGACGCCGTTCACTGCGCTGCTGCAGAGCCTGCGCCAAGCGGCACTGGGTGCTCAGGCCCATCAGGATCTGCCGTTCGACGCCCTGATCGAAGCCCTGCAACCGGCGCGCAGCCAGAGCCACAATCCGCTGTTTCAAGTGATGTTCAACCATCAACCGCTGGTCACCGATTTGCATCAGGCGCAACTCGCTTCAGGCTTGCGCGTGGGCTATCTGAGCGAAGAACAACTGGCCGGCAGCGCTCGGCAACACGCGGCCACCAGTGACCTGATGCTCGACACCCGTGAGGAGGGCGAGCAACTGTTCGCCGCCTTCACTTACGCCACGGATATTTTCGACGCCGCGACCATCGCTGCGCTGGCCGGGCATTGGCGCAACATTCTCCAGTCGGTGTGCCGGGACCCGCAGCAGTTGATCGGCGACGTGGCGATGCTCGCCGATAGCGAGCGGCAAGCGCTGATTCAGTCCACTGCGCCTGCGCCTCATTTCACCAGCGTGCAAAGCCTGTTCGAAGCGCAGGTCGCGCGCACTGGGCAAGCGCCGGCGGTGCGGTTGGCCACTGCGCCTGCACCGGCATTCAGCTACGCCGAACTCAACACTCGCAGCAATCGTCTGGCCCATCAGTTGCGCGCACAGGGTGTCGGCCCGGACGTGCTGGTCGGCGTCGCGCTGGGGCGTTCGCTGGAATTGGCTGTGGCGCTGCTGGCGGTGCTCAAGGCCGGCGGTGCCTATGTGCCGCTGGATCCACAGACCCCGGCCGAACGCCTGCGCCATGTACTCGATGACAGTGGCCTGAAGCTGTTGCTCAGCGACCGGCAAAGCCTCGCCAGCCTGCCGCCCCTCGATGGCATCGAGTGCCTGTGTCTGGAACAGTTGGACGACAGCGGGAGGAGCGACAACCTGCCGGTCACGGTCGAGGCCGACAACCTCGCTTACGTGATCTACACCTCCGGCTCCACCGGGAGGCCGAAAGGCGTGGCGGTCAGTCACGGCGCACTGAGCGAGTTCATCGCCCGCGCCATCGATTACAGCGATCTGCGCGAAGGCGACCGGGTTCTGCAATTCGCCACCAGCAGCTTCGACGGTTTCGTCGAGCAGTTTTTCCCGCCGCTGTGCCATGGCGCCAGCGTGGTCATGCGCGACGCGCCGTTGTGGGACAGCGCGACGCTGCATCAGGTGATCATCGATCACCGCATCACCCTGGCCGATCTGCCGGCGGCCTACTGGTATTGGCTGGCGCAGGAATACGCGGCGAAACCGCCGGCCAGTTTCGGTGCGCTGCGACAGGTTCACGTTGGCGGCGAAGCCATGGCGGTGGACGGTTTACGCTTGTGGCAGCAGGCCGGGCTTGGCCATGTGCGCCTGCTCAACACCTATGGCCCGACCGAGGCCACGGTGGTCTCGACGATTCATGACTGCACTGCACTGACCGCGCAGGACGTGTCGTGGCGCGGCATGCCGATCGGCAAGGGCCTGGCAGCGCGGCGCCTGTACGTGCTCGACGACGATCTGAACCTGCTGCCGCAAGGCGCGGTGGGCGAGTTGTACATCGGTGGGCCGGGGCTGGCGCGGGGGTATCACCGTCAGCCGAGCCTCAGCGCCGAGCGCTTCATTGCCGATCCGTTCGCCGACGGCCAGCGCCTGTATCGCACTGGCGACCGTGCGCGGCTGCGCGGCGATGGCGCGTTGGAGTACGTCGGCCGGGTCGATCATCAGGTGAAGATTCGCGGCTTCCGCATCGAACTGGGCGAGATCGAATCGCGCCTGCAGCAATGTCCGGGCGTTCGCGAAGCGGTGGTGCTGGCGGTGCCGTTCGCGGGCGGTGCACAACTGGTTGCCTACGTGGTGACGGAACCGGCGGTGCTCGCCAGTGCGGCGACGCAAGCGGCGTTCCGTCAGCAAACCCGCGCCGCGCTGCAGGCCAGCCTGCCGGATTACATGGTGCCGGGGCATCTGCTGTTGCTGGCGAACCTGCCGCTGACACCGAGTGGCAAGCTCGACCGCAAGGCCTTGCCGGCGCCGGATCCGGCGCAGTTACAGGGCGATTACCGCGCCCCGCAATCGCCGGCGGAGCACTGTCTGGCGCAGGTCTGGGCCGAGGTGCTGCAAGTGCCGCGTGTGGGCCTGGACGATCACTTCTTCGAACTGGGCGGCCATTCGTTGTTGGCCGCGCAGGTGATTGCCCGGGTCAAGGAGCAGATGGGTGTGGTGCTGCCGCTGCGCAGCCTGTTCGAAAAACCGCTGCTGGCGGATCTCGCCGAGGTGCTCGGGCAACTGGCCGAGGCGAGCGGTGACGACGACTGGTCCGACCTGGATCAGTTCATGAATGCTTTGCAAGGAGAACAAGTATGAGCGGCACGATGGCGGAACGTATTGCGCAAAGATTCGTCGGCCTGCCGCTGGAACAGCGTCGGCTGTTTCTCGCCAGGCTACGAGAGGAGGGCAAGGATTTCAGCCTGCTGCCGCTGCCGGTCAGCCGCCACGACTGCGCACAGATTCCCCTGTCGTTCGCCCAGCAGCGCCTGTTGTTTCTCTGGCAACTGGAACCGTACAGCGCCGCGTACAACATGGCCGCTGGCTTGCGACTGAAAGGTCTGCTGGACGAGTCGGCACTGAGCCGTTCGTTCGATCATCTGCTGGCGCGCCACGAAGTGTTGCGCACGGTGTTCCACACTGACGGCGATCAGCCCCATCATGTGATTCTCGAGCAGCAGAGTATTGCCCTGGAACGCTTCGACCTGAGCGGCATCGCCACGCAAGAGCGCGAGTCGGCGCTCGCGCAAAAAGTGCAAGAGGTCACCGCCCAGCCGTTCGATCTGCGCCATGGCCCGCTGTTGCGCGCCAGCCTGTTTGCCTTGGCCGACGACGAGTTCGTGCTGGTGGTGAGCATGCACCACATCGTCTCCGATGGCTGGTCGATGGACGTCATGGTCAAGGAGTTCGTGCAGTGCTATCAGGCGTTCAGTCTGCAGCGTGAGCCGCAATTGCCGGCGCTGCCGTTGCAATACGCGGACTACGCGATCTGGCAGCGGCGCTGGCTGGAAGCCGGCGAGGGCGAACGCCAACTCGACTACTGGCGTCAGCAACTGGGCGACGAGCATCCGCTGCTGGAAGTGGCTCCGGACTTTGCCCGGCCGCCGACGCAAAGCTTTGCAGGACAGACCCTGAGTTTCGATTTCGGTGCTGACCTTTCGCAGCAGCTCAATGCCTTCGCGCGCAGCCAGGGCATCAGCCTGTTCATGCTGGTGCTGGCCGGTTTCTCGCTGTTCCTCTCGCGTCTGGCCGGCGAGCGCGACATCCGTGTCGGCGTGCCAAATGCCAACCGTGGCCGCGCCGAAGTCGAAGGGCTGATCGGTTTCTTCGTCAACACTCAGGTGCTGCGTTGCCAGGTCGATGAGCGCGGCAGCTTCGCCGATCTGCTGGCGCAGGTGCGTGAAGCGGCGTTCGGCGCGCAGGCGCATCAGGAGTTGCCGTTCGAGCAACTGGTCGACGAGTTGGTCGCCGAACGCACCCTCGGTCATAACCCGCTGTTCCAGGCCAAGTTCAACCAGAACGTCGGCATGCAGAAACAACGCTCGATGGCCTTGCCCGGTCTGACCGTCAGCGAATACCCGCTGGCCAAGGACGGCACGCATTTCGATCTGGCCCTGGACATTACCGACGACGGCGCACTGATCCACGGTCAGATGACCTACGCCAGCGATCTCTATCGGGCGGAAACGGTCGCCGCTTTCGTGCCGATGTTGCTCGACCTGTTCAGCCAATTGCTCAATGCGCCGCAGGCGCCGCTGCACACGGTCGCCACGCAACGGCCTGCGGCGCTTGCCATTCAACGCGAACCGGCGTTGACGGTGTTGCAGCACTGGACCCGTGAAGTGGCCCGCCAGCCGCAGGCGCTGGCCGCCCGTGATCTTCAGCAGACCATGACGTTCCAGGCGGTGGACCAGGAAGCCAATCGTCTCGCCCATTATTTGCGTGCGCAGGGCATCAATGTCGGCGAACCGGTGGCGGTGCTGCTGGAACGTTCGCTGGACTGGCTGACTTGCGTGCTGGCGATTCTCAAGGCTGGCGCGGTGTACATGCCGCTCGACGTCAAGGCGCCGAGCGCGCGACTGGAGCAGATGCTCGGCGCTGCGCAGGCACGGGCATTGATCGGTGCCGAAGGCGATGCGCGGGTCAGCGAACTGGCGGTCGAGGGCTGTCAGGGCCTGACGTTCACACCGGGGCAATGGCAGTCACTGCCGACGTCCGCGCCTGAGTTAACGCTGTATGCACAGTCGCCGGCCTACGTGATTCACACCTCCGGTTCCACCGGCCAACCCAAGGGCGTGCTGGTCAGCCACGGTGCGCTGGGCAGTTATGTGCGCGGCGTCCTCGAGCGTCTGGCGCCTGCGCCCGAGGCGAGCATGGCGCTGGTTTCGACCATCGCCGCCGACCTTGGCTTCACCGTGCTGTTTGGCGCGCTGTGCTCGGGCCGACTGCTGCATGTGCTGCCGGAAGAGCTCGGTTTCGACCCGGACCGCTTTGCCGACTACATGGCCCGCCATCGCGTCGGCGTGCTGAAAATCGTTCCCGGCCATCTCGCCGCGCTGTTGCAGGCGGCCAAGCCAGCCGACGTGCTGCCGGAACACGCATTGATCGTCGGCGGCGAAGCCTGTTCGCCGGCGCTGGTCGAGCGCGTGCAGCAACTGAAACCGGGCTGTCGCCTGATCAATCACTATGGCCCGAGCGAAACCACCGTAGGCGTGCTGACCCATGAGGTCGAAGCACTTGCCGCGCAAACGCGCAGCGTTCCGGTCGGCACGGCGTTGGCCGGTGCCCATGTTTATGTGCTCGACGATGTGCTCAACCCGGTGGCCGATAAGGTTGCCGGTGAGCTGTACATCGGTGGCGACAGCGTTGCCCTGGGCTACCTGAATCAGCCGGGACTGACCGCCGAACGTTTCCTGCCCGACCCGTTCGGCGCAGCCGGCGCGCGGGTGTACCGCAGCGGCGACCGGGTCCGGCGCAACCGCGAGCAGGCGCTGGAATTCATCGGTCGTGCGGACGATCAAGTGAAAGTGCGCGGCTACCGCGTCGAGCCGGCGGAAGTCGCGCGGCTGTTGCTCAGCCTCGATGGCGTCAGCGAAGCCGCCGTGCTTGCACTGCCAGTGGATGACGATCCGGCGCGCCTGCAACTGCTGGCCTGGTGCGTGCCGCTAGCGGGCGCGAAGGTGCAGGCGCAGGCGCTGCGCGCGCAATTGCAGGCGCGGCTGCCGGACTACATGGTGCCGGCGCAGTTGCTGTTGCTGGAAAAACTGCCGCTGACTGCCAACGGCAAACTCGACAAACGCGCCTTGCCCGTGCCCGGCGTGGTCAGCCAGCAGTTCGTCGCGCCGGTCGGTGAAATCGAAGAGAAACTGGCTGCAATCTGGGCCGAGGTGCTCAAGCTCGAGCGGGTCGGCAGCAGCGATAACTTCTTCGAACTGGGTGGCGACTCGATTCTCAGTCTGCAGATCATCGCGCGGGCCAAGCGCCAGGGCATCAAGCTCAGCCCCAAGCAGTTGTTCGAAAAACAGACCATCGGCCAACTGGCCGCCGTCGCCAAACTCATCGAAGCTAAACCGGCTGCCATCGTCGCACCAGCGGCACGCGGGCCGTTGCCGTTGCTGCCGATTCAGGTACGTTTCTTCGAGACGCCGATTGCCCAGCGCCAGCACTGGAATCAGTCGGTGATGCTGCAACCGACCCTGACGCTGGACGCCGCGCATCTGCGCACGGCGCTGACGGCGTTGGTCGAACAGCACGACGCGCTAGCCCTGAGCTTCGTGCCATCGGGCGATAGCTGGCAGGCTCTGCCGCAGCCACAGCGCGATGCCGAACTGCTCTGGGTGCGCGAGTTGGACAGCCTCGACGCCTTGCCAGCGCTGGCCGACGCGGCGCAGCGCAGCCTGGATCTGCAACGCGGGCAATTGCTGCGCGGGGTGCTGGTAACTCTGCCGAATGCTGAGCAACGTCTGTTGCTGGTCATCCATCACCTGGTGGTCGACGGCGTGTCGTGGCGCATTCTGCTGGAGGACTTGCAGCAGGCTTACCACGCATTGGCGGCGGGGACTGCGCTCGCGTTGCCGGGCAAAAGCAGTTCGCTGCACGACTGGGCCGGGCAGTTGCACCGTTATGCGCAGAGTGAAACGTTGGCGGTCGAAAGCACCTATTGGCGCGAGACCCTTGAGGCCGACGACGCGGCACTGCCACGGGATTTCGCCGAGGACAGCCAGACCCGCGCCCAGGCCGCCCGCGCCACGACGCGCCTGAGCCAGGCACTGACCGACAAGCTGCTGAAAGTCGCCCCGGCGGCGTATCGCACGCAGATCAACGACCTGTTGCTGACAGCATTGGCACGGGTGCTGTGTGACTGGAGCGAGCAGCCTTCGGTGTTGATCCAGCTCGAAGGTCATGGTCGTGAAGACCTGTTCGACGACATCGACCTGAGCCGCACGGTCGGCTGGTTCAGCAGCCTGTTCCCGGTGCGCCTGACCCCGCAGGAAAATCCCGCTGCGTCGCTGTGTGCGATCAAGGAGCAACTGCGCGCGGTGCCGGGCAAAGGCATCGGTTATGGCGTGCTGCGTTACCTCACGCGTTCTGCCGAGTTGCAGACGCTTGCGCAGCCGCGGGTGACCTTCAATTATCTCGGCCAGTTCGACGGCGCGTTCAATGCTGAGCAAGGCGCGTTGTTCCTGCCGAGCGGTGACAGCACCGGTGCCAATCAGGATGAGCAGGCGCCGCTGGGCAATTGGCTGAGTGTCGACGGTCAGGTCTTCGGCGGTGAGCTGGAACTGACCTGGACCTTCGGCACCGGCATGTACCGCGCCGAGACCATCGAGGCGTTGGCCGAGGCCTATCGCGTCGAGCTGGAGCGCCTGATCGAACATTGCTGCGAGAGCGACGCCGGTGGCGTGACACCCTCGGACTTCAACCTCGCCAACCTCACGCAGGCGCAGCTGTCGGCGCTGCCAATCGCGCCGCGTGACATCGTTGATCTGTACCCGCTGTCGCCGATGCAGCAAGGCATTCTGTTCCACAGCCGCAACGAGCCGGACAGCCCGGCCTATACCAATCAAATGCGGGTCGACGTGGAACAACTCGACGCCGAGCGCTTCCGCCAGGCCTGGCAGCAGACCCTCGAAGCCCACGATATTCTGCGTACCGCGTTCGTCTGGCCGCAGGATGCCGCCGCGCCGGTGCAAGTGGTGCGCAGCCGTGTGCAGATGCCGTGGCAGGTGCAGGACTGGCGCGGTCGCGATGGCCTGGATGCCGCGCTTGATCATCTCGCCGCTGAAGATTTGCAAAGTGGTTTCGATCTGCTTGAGGCGCCGCTGTTGCGCGTGACGCTGGTGCGCACCGATGAGGACACTCATCACCTGATCTACACCTGTCATCACATCCTCATGGACGGCTGGAGCACTTCGCAGTTGTTCGGCGAAGTGCTGCAACGCTACGCCGGCATCACGCCGGGCGCAGGGCAGGGGCGCTATCGCGATTACATCGAATGGCTTGGCCAGCGCGACCAACAGGCCAGTCGGCAATTCTGGAGCGCGGCGCTGGCGGAACTCGAAGAGCCGACGCGACTGGCCAGCGCCATGCCGGTCCGGCAGCGCGACGCAAGCGGTTATGCCGATCACGAGCATGTGTTCAGCGAACAGCTGACCGCCGATCTCAACCGCTTCGCCCGTGAGCAGAAAGTCACCCTCAACACATTGGTGCAAGCGGCGTGGCTGCTGTTGTTGCAGCGCTACACCGGGCAGGATCACGTGGCGTTTGGCGCGACCGTGGCCGGGCGGCCGACCGATTTGCCGGGCGTCGAACAGCAGATCGGCCTGTTCATCAATACCTTGCCGGTGGTGGCAGCGCCATCGCCGGAGATCGGCGTCAGCCAATGGCTGCAAAATGTGCAGGACCTCAACCTGGCCTTGCGCGAGCACGAACACACGCCGCTGTATGACATTCAGCGCTGGGCCGGCACGGGTGCCGGGGCGTTGTTCGACAGCATTCTGGTGTTCGAAAACTATCCGATGGCTGAAGCGCTGGCGCAGGGCCCTGAGACGGGCCTGAAGTTCTCGGCAATCCGCCGGCAGGAGCAGACCAACTATCCGCTGACGCTGGTCGCGGTTACCGGCCGCGAGCTGAGTCTGGGCGTGAGTTACGATCAGGCCAGTTTCGACGCTCCAGCGATCAGTGCGTTGAGTGCGCAGTTGCAAGGCCTGCTCGAGCAGTTCCTCGCCGACGCCACCCAGCCGTTGGGCGCGCTGCAACTGCTGGCTAAACCACAACGGCAACAAGCGATCGAGTGGGGCAAGGCGCCGGTGACCGCGCCGGATCGACGCACGGTGCTGGCGCACATCGCCGCGCAAGTGCAACGTCAGCCGCAGGCGAACGCGGTGCTGTTTGCTGAGCAATCGATCGATTACCAAAGCCTCGATACCCGGGCCAATCGTCTGGCGCACAAGCTGCAAGGCATGGGCGTCGGGCCGGAGGTGCGCGTCGGCGTGTGCATGCGCCGCACGCCGGAGATGCTGGTCGCACTGTTGGCGATCCTCAAGGCCGGTGGCGCCTACGTGCCGCTGGACCCGGATTATCCGCAGGAACGCTTGCTGCACATGCTCGACGATAGCCGCGCCGCCGTGCTGCTCACCGAACCGGCGGCGTTGGCGATGCTGCCCGAAACCTTGAGCGCGCAGGTGCTGCTGGTGGAGGCGAGCGTCGCCAGCGAATACCCCGCCACTGTGCCGCTGGTCAACCTCGCCGCAGACAATCTGGCGTACGTGATCTACACCTCCGGCTCCACCGGCAAACCGAAAGGCGTAGCGATCAGTCACGGCAATCTGTCGGCGCTGATTCAATGGTCAGCGGGGGTCTATCGCGAAGAGCAATTGCGCGGCGTGCTGGCTTCGACGTCGATCTGCTTCGATCTGTCGGTGTGGGAAATCTTCGTCACGCTGGCCTGCGGTGGCTGTCTGGTGCTGGCCGACAACGCGCTGGCGCTGGCCGACTTGCCGGCCCGCGAGCAGGTCACCCTGATCAACAGCGTGCCGTCGGCGATTGCCGCGTTGCAACGGGCCGGGCAGATTCCGGCTTCGGTTGGCACCATCAATCTGGCCGGCGAGCCTCTCAAGCAGAGTCTGGTCGACAGCCTGTATGCCAGCACCCAAGTACAGCAGGTCTACGACCTCTACGGGCCGTCGGAGGACACCACTTATTCGACCTTCACCCTGCGCACGCCTCAGGGGCGGGCGAACATTGGCCGGCCGCTGGACAACACCGTGGCGTACCTGCTCGACAGTCAATTGCAGGTGCTACCCGCGGGTGTGCCGGCTGAGCTGTACCTGGCGGGTGCCGGGGTAACCCGCGGCTATCTGCGCCGCGCAGCGCTGACCGCCGAACGCTTTGTGCCGAATCCTTACGCGAGCAATGGCGAGCGTCTGTACCGCACCGGCGATCTGGTGCGCCAGGGCGACGACGGCAATATCGAGTACATCGGTCGCGCCGACCATCAGGTGAAGATTCGCGGTTTCCGCATCGAACTCAGCGAGATCGAAGCGCGCCTGCTGGAACTCGACGATATCGGCGAAGCGGTGGTACTGGCGCAGGACGGCGCCGCTGGCAAACACCTGCATGCCTACTTCGTCGCCGCGCCGGACAGCCAGCGGTCGACCCTGACCGAGCGGGTGCGCAGCGCGCTGGCCAGTCGTTTGCCGGCGCACATGCTGCCGGGGCATCTGCACCTGATCGACGCGATCCCGCTGACGCCCAACGGCAAGCTCGATCGCAAGGCGCTGATGGCCTTGGCCGAGAGCCCGACGCAGGAGCAATACCAGGCGCCGCAAAGCGACCTGCAGTGGGAGGTCGCGACGATCTGGCAGGAGGTGCTGGAGGTCGAGCGGGTAGGGCTGGCGGACAACTTCTTCCAGCTGGGTGGGCATTCGTTGCTGGCGACGCTGGTGGTGACCCGGGTGCAGGAGCGCCTCGGCGACAAGGTGCCGCTCAAGGCGCTGTTTGAAACCGACACGCTCAAGGAGTTCTGCGCGCGGATCGAAGCCCTGCGCGTCGAAATGTCGCCCGTTCAGGATGAATTGGCTAAATCACTGGAGGCCCTCAAACGTCTATCCCTCGATGATCTGGAAAAACTGATTTCTTGAGAGGGAAAAACGCGTGCAAGAGTTAATCGAGTCGGTAGGACAACTTTCGGCTAAGCAAAGAAAGGCTCTGGCGGTTCTGCTCAAGCAGAAAGGCGTCAACCTCTTTGACATTGCCCCGGTTTTCAAGCGCACGGCTGAAGAGCCGTTGCTGCTGTCCTACGCTCAGCAGCGCCAGTGGTTCCTCTGGCAGTGGGCACCGCACAGCGCGGCCTACAACATTCCGACGG
Source organism: Pseudomonas moraviensis subsp. stanleyae (assembly GCF_036283065.1). GTDB lineage: Bacteria > Pseudomonadota > Gammaproteobacteria > Pseudomonadales > Pseudomonadaceae > Aquipseudomonas > Aquipseudomonas stanleyae. Next base: position 385,968 of record NZ_JAADJI010000003.1, on the reverse strand, counting down.
CCCTGCGCTTGCAGGGGCCGCTGGATGTGCCGGCACTGCAACGCAGCATCGCCGCGCTGATCGAACGCCACGAAACCTTGCGCACGGTATTCACTCAAGACAGTGCACAACCCTTGCAAGTGATCCTGCCCGCAGGACCTTTTACCCTCGATATTCACAACCTGAGCACTGAACTGGCGAATGATCCGGAGCGTTCGATCCAGGCCTTCGTCCAGACCCAGAGCCAGAAGACTTTCGACCTGCAGCACGGCCCGTTGCTGCGTGCCGCGCTGCTGCAGGTCAGCCCCGTTGAGCATGTGCTGGTGCTGACCCTGCACCACATCGTTTCCGATGGCTGGTCGCTGCAAGTGATGATCGAGGAACTGGTGCAGCTCTACGCCGGTTTCAACCTCGGTCATGACGCCGGTCTGCCCGCGCTGCCGATCCAATACGCCGATTACGCCTTGTGGCAGCGCCAGTGGATGGAGGCCGGGGAGCAGGAGCGCCAACTGGCCTACTGGCAGGAAAAACTCGGCGGTGAACAGCCGGTACTGGAGCTGCCGCTGGATCGCCCGCGCGCGGTCGAACAGAGCTTCGCCGGCGCCAGCCATAACCTGATTCTCGACCCGGCGCTGAGCCATGCCCTCAAGGCCTTCGCCCGGCAGGAAAACGTCACGCTGTTCGTGTTGCTGCTGGCTTCGTTTCAGGCCTTGTTGCATCGCTACAGCGGGCAGAGCGACATCCGTGTCGGTGTGCCGGTGGCCAACCGTGGGCGGGTGGAAATCGAGCGCCTGATCGGTTTCTTCGTCAACACCCAGGTGCTCAAGGCGGATGTCGACGCAGAGTTGCCATTTGTCGAGCTGCTGCGTCAGGTCAAGCAGACCGCGCAGGAGGCGCAGGCGCATCAGGACTTGCCCTTCGAGCAACTGGTCGAAGCGCTCGAGCCGGGCCGCAGCCTGAGTCACAGTCCGCTGTTCCAGGTCATGTTCAATCACCAGGCCGAGCGCCGCGCAAGCGTCGCCACACGCCTGAACGGTCTGAACATCGAGCCGCTGGAATGGCAGAGCCAGACCGCGCAATTCGACCTGACCCTCAACACCACCGAACAGGCCCACGGCATCGAAGCGGTGCTCAAGTACGCCACCGACCTGTTCGACGCGGCGACTATCGAGCGCCTCGCGCAACACTGGACTGCGCTGTTGCAGGCGATCGTCGCCGAGCCGACCCAGCGCATCGGCCAATTGCCGATACTCGACGCCGGCCAGCAGCAACAGCTGTTGGCGCAATGGAATCCGCTGCGGGTCGAACAACCGCTGACCCAGTGCATCCAGCAAGCCATCGAAGCCCAGGCCGCGCGGCATGCCGACGCGGTGGCGGTGAGCTTTGCCGGGCAACGCCTGACCTACGCTGAACTCAATCGCCGCGCCAACCAATGGGCGCATACGCTGATCGAGCGGGGTGTCGGCCCGGACGTGCGCGTCGGCGTTGCGGTCGAGCGTTCGCTGGACATGATCGTCGCCATCCTCGCGGTGCTGAAGGCCGGCGGTGCCTATGTGCCGCTGGACCCGAGCTACCCGGATGATCGCTTGAGCTACATGATCGACGACAGCGGCATTCAATTGCTGTTGACCCAGGGTCATTTGCTCGGGCAGTTGCCGATTCCGCCGGGGCTGGTCTGCCTCGATCTGGATCAGACGCCGGAACACAGCATCGAAAGCAACCCGCCATGCCTGATCACGCCGGACAATCTGGCCTACGTCATCTACACCTCCGGTTCCACCGGTAAACCCAAAGGCGCGTTGCTGCCGCACGGCAACGTCATGCGCCTGTTCAGCGCCACCGAGCAGTGGTTCGATTTCGGCGCGCAGGACAGCTGGACGCTGTTCCATTCCTACGCGTTCGACTTTTCGGTGTGGGAGATTTTCGGCGCGCTGTTGTACGGCGGCAAACTGGTGGTCGTGCCCCACGATGTCAGTCGTTCGCCGGAGGATTTCTACACGCTGCTCTGCGATGAAAATGTCACGGTGTTGAACCAGACACCGTCCGCATTCAAGCCGTTGATGCAGGTCGCCTGTGAATCCTCGCGCAGTAATGCCCTGCGTTACGTGGTGTTCGGTGGCGAGGCGCTGGAAGTACAGAATTTGCGTCCGTGGTTCGAACGTTTTGGCGACCGCGCGCCGACGCTGATCAACATGTACGGCATCACCGAAACCACTGTGCACGTGACCTACCGGCCATTGTCGCTGGCGGATCTGCAGAGCAATCACAGTAGCCCGATCGGCGCGCCGATTGTCGACCTGTCGTGGTACCTGCTCGACAGTTCGCTCAACCTGGTGCCGCAAGGTTGCATCGGTGAGTTGTACATCGCCGGCGCCGGTCTGGCCCGTGGTTATCTGAATCAGGCCGGCATGAGCGCCACCCGCTTCGTGCCCGATCCGTTCAATCGCAAGGCAGGCGAGCGCCTGTACCGCACCGGCGACCTCGCACGGCTGCGCGGCGACGGGGTGATCGAGTACATCGGCCGTATCGACCATCAAGTGAAGATCCGTGGCTTCCGCATCGAGCTCGGCGAAATCGAAGCGCAACTGCTCAAGCATCCGCAGGTGCGCGAAGCGGTGGTGCTGGCGGTGGACGGCCTCAGCGGCCAGCAACTGGCAACCTGGGTCGTGCCCGTCGAGGCTGTGAACGCGGACGAGCAGGGCGCCCTGCGCGACTCGATCAAGGCGCATCTGCGCGAGACCCTGCCGGATTACATGGTTCCGGTCAGTTGGGCGTTCCTCGACCGACTGCCGCTGACCGCCAACGGCAAACTCGATCGCAAGCAACTGCCGCAGCCGGATGTAGCGCAAGTGCTAGAGGCATACGCCGCACCGCGCAGTGAACTGGAACAGCGTCTGGCCGAGATCTGGCAGGACGTGCTCAAGGTCGAACGGGTCGGCCTGCACGACAACTTCTTCGAGCTGGGCGGCGATTCGATCATCTCGATTCAGGTAGTCAGTCGCGCGCGGCAGGCCGGCATTCGCTTCACGCCCAAGGACATTTTTCAGCACCAGACCGTGCAGCGTCTGGCCACCGTCGCGCAACAGAGCGACGCCGTGCAAACGGAGCAGGGCGAGGTGCTCGGCGACGCGCCGCTGACGCCAATCCAGCATTACTTCTTCCACAGCGACATCCCGGCGCGCCATCACTGGAACCAGTCGATCCTGCTGACCCCGGCGAAAACCCTGCAAGCCGCTGCGCTGCAACAGGCCTTGGCACAAGTGCAAAAACAGCACGACGCCTTGCGTCTGCGTTATCGCCAAACCGAACAGGGCTGGCAGCAAAGCCATTGCGCTGCGGATCAGCCACAAGACTTGTTGCGCAGCTTTACGCTGGACGACAGCGCCGGATTGCCAGCGCTGTGCCTGGACCTGCAACGCAGCCTCGATCTGCAAAACGGCCCGCTGATCCGCGCGGCGCTGGTCGATTTGCCGGACGCCAGTCAGCGTCTGCTGCTGGTCATCCATCACTTGGTGGTTGATGGCGTGTCGTGGCGGATCCTGCTCGAAGATCTGCAAAACGCCTATCAGCAGATCAGCAGCGGACAGAGCGTGCACCTGCCGGCGAAGACCAGCGCGTTCAAGGACTGGGGCTTGCGCCTGCAAGAGCATGCGCGCAGCGCGGCGCTGGACAGTGAGCTGGCCTACTGGCGCGAGCAGTTGCGCGACGCGCCGCTCGGTTTGCCGCTGGACAATCCACAGGGCCAGTTGAACAACCGCTTCGAGCGCAGCGTCGACACGCGCCTGGATGCCGAACGGACCCGGCAGTTGCTGCAACAGGCCCCGGCGGTCTACCGCACCCAGGTCAACGACCTGCTGCTGACCGCACTGGCGCGGGTGTTGTGCGAGTGGACGGCCAGCGACAGTGCGCTGGTGCAGCTCGAAGGCCATGGCCGTGAAGACCTTTTCGACGACATCGACCTGAGCCGCACCGTGGGCTGGTTCACCAGCATGTTCCCGGTGCGCCTGACACCCAATGCGAGCCTGGAAACTTCGATCAAAGGCATCAAGGAACAACTGCGCGCGATCCCCAACAAGGGCATCGGCTATGGTTTGCTGCGTTATCTCGGCACGCCCGCCGCACAAGCGGCGTTGCATGAATTGGCGCAACCGCAGGTGACGTTCAACTACCTCGGGCAGTTCGATAACAACTTCGACGAAGACGCCTTGTGGCGGCCAGCCACCGAAGACAAGGGCGCCGGTCAGGACGCAAACGCGCCGATGGCCAATTGGCTGACCATCGATGGCCGGGTTTATCAGGGCCAGTTGAGCCTGACCTGGACCTACAGCAGCGACGTCTTCGAAGAGGCGACGATTGCCGCTCTGGCCCGCGCCTACGAAACGGCGCTGAGCGAATTGATCGACCACTGCCTCAGCCATGCGGGCGGCCTCACGCCGTCCGACGTGCCGCTGGCTGGTTTGTCCCAGGCGCATCTGGACAGCCTGCCGATCGGCGCTCAGCGCATCGAGGACATCTATCCGCTGGCGCCGATGCAGCAAGGCATTCTGTTCCACAGCCTGTACGACGCGGACGCCAGCGCCTATGTCTATCAGATGCTGCTGGACATCGACGGCCTCGACATCGCGCGGTTCCAGCAAGCCTGGCAGCGCGTGGTCGATCGCCATGAAGTGCTGCGTGCCGGTTTCATCTGGGGCCGCGATGGCCTCGACGCGCCGTTGCAGGTGATCAATCGTCAGTTGACCCTGGAAATGCCGGAAATCGATGTGCGCGATGCCGCTGATCTGCCGGCGGTACTTGAAGCGCGGGCGCAGGCCGACCGTGAACGCGGCTTCGATCTGCAGAATCCACCGCTGTTGCGCCTGTGCCTGCTGCGCACCGCCGATGCTCGTCATCGACTGATTTTCACTTGTCACCACATCCTCATGGATGGCTGGAGCAACTCGCGGATGTTCGGCGAAGTGCTGCAGGATTACGCCGGCCAGCCGGTGCCGAGCGCGCAGGGCCGCTATCGGGATTTTCTGGTGTGGCTGCAGGGCCAGGACAAGGCGGCTGCGCAGGATTTCTGGCGCGGGCAACTGGCCGAACTCGACGAACCGACCCGACTGGCGTCGGCCTGCCACGGACGGACCGTACCGGGGCCGGGCAAACAGATGCATCGTCTGCATTTCGATGAAGCGCTGACTCAGCGTCTGAACAACTTCTCCCGCCAGCAACAGGTAACGCTCAACAGTCTGGTGCAAGCGGCATGGCTGCTGGTGTTGCAGCGCTACACCGGTCAGGCCACCGTGGCGTTTGGCGCCACGGTATCCGGGCGTCCGGTGGATTTGCCGGGCATCGAGGAGCAACTGGGGCTGTTCATCAATACCTTGCCGGTGATCGCCAGCCCGCAGGCCACCCTCAGCGTTGGGGATTGGGTGCGCAGCGTGCAGGACAAGAACCTGTTGCTGCGCGACTACGAACAGACGCCGTTGCAGGACATTCAGCGTCTGGCCGGCTTGAGTGGCGAGGCGCTGTTCGACACCTTGCTGGTGTTCGAGAACTACCCGGTCTCTGAAGCGCTGGAGGCCAATCCGGGCGGGCTGCGTTTCTCCGGTCTGGAGCATCGCGAGCAGACCAACTACGGTCTGACCCTGATCGCTGGCGCCAGCGAGGTGCTCAACCTCGATTTCAATTACCTCACCGAACACTTTGCCGAACGCAGCGTGCTCGCTCTGGCCGCACATTTGCGCGAAGTGCTCGAGCAATTTATCGCAGCGCCGCAGCAGGCTCTCGGCGAGATCGGTCTGCTGCCGTTGGCCGAGCGTCAGACGCTGGCGCAGTGGAACGACAATCACGCGGCTTATCCGGCCGAGCGCTTGATCTCGCAGAGCTTTGAAGCACGGGTGGCCGCGCATCCGCAGGCACTGGCGTTGAGTCATGCCGGCGTGGCCTTGAGTTACGGCGAACTGAACCGGCGAGCGAATCAGCTGGCCCGGCATTTAGTGACGCTGGGTGTCACCGCCGAAGTGCGCGTCGGCGTGGCGCTGCCGCGTTCGGCGGAACTGGTGATCGCCCTGATGGCGGTGCTCAAGGCCGGCGGCACCTACGTGCCGCTGGACCCGGACTACCCGGCCGACCGCGTGGCCTACATGCTCGACGACAGCCAGGCGAAAGTCCTGCTGACCCAGCAAGCCTTGCTGGCGCAACTGCCTTCGACAGAAGCGCAGGTGGTGCTGGTCGAGGCCGGCGGCGAGGCGTTTGCCGCGCAGGTACCGGACAACCTGCCGGCGCGCGCTGACTCGGCCAATCTTGCCTATGTGATCTACACCTCCGGTTCCACCGGTAAACCGAAAGGCGTGGCCATCGCCCATCGCAACGTGCAGGCACTGATTCACTGGTCCACCGAGGTCTACAGCGAAGACGACCTGCAAGGCGTGCTGGCCTCGACGTCGGTGTGCTTCGACCTGTCGGTGTGGGAGATTTTCGTCACCCTGGCGCGCGGCGGATCCATGGTCATGGCGCGCAATGCCCTGGAACTGCCGGACTTGCCCGAGCGTGATCAGGTGCGCCTGATCAACACCGTGCCGTCGGCGATTGCCGCGTTGCAACGCATCGGCCAGATCCCGCCGGGCGTGCGCATCATCAATCTGGCCGGCGAGCCGCTCAAGCAGGCGTTGGTCGACACGCTGTACCGCGAGACCTCGGTCGCCCACGTCTACGATCTGTACGGGCCTTCCGAAGACACCACGTATTCGACCTGGACCCGCCGTGAACCCGGCGGCCAGGCCAATATCGGCCGGCCACTGCGCAACACCACCGCGTACCTGCTCGACGAGCAATTGCAGGCAGCGCCGCTCGGCATTGCAGCGGAGCTGTATCTGGCCGGCGCGGGCATCACCCGTGGCTATCTGTTGCGCCCGGGCCTGACCGCCGAGCGCTTCGTGCCCAACCCGTTGGCGAGCAACGGCGAGCGTATGTACCGCACCGGCGACCTGACGCGCTGGCTGGATGACGGCTGTATCGAATACGTCGGCCGCATCGATCATCAGGTCAAGGTGCGTGGCTTCCGTATCGAACTGGGGGAAATCGAAGCGCGTCTGCTGGCCCAAACCAGCGTGCGCGAAGGTGTGGTGCTGGCGGTGGACGGCGTTGGCGGCCAGCAACTGGTGGCTTATGTGGTGCCGGCCGAGGCCGATCAGAGCCTCGCGCAACTGGATGAGCTGAGCGCCGAACTGCAAGCCGCGCTCAAGGCGCATCTGCCGGAATACATGGTGCCGGCGCAGTGGCTGTTCCTCGAGCAATTGCCGCTGACGCCCAACGGCAAACTCGATCGCAAGGCTCTGCCGGCACCGGACGCCAGCCAGGCACAACGCGATTTCGTAGCGCCGTCGACGCCGCTGGAGCAGCAACTGGCCGAGGTCTGGCAGGACATTCTGAAGATCGAGCGGGTCGGCGTGACCGACAATTTCTTCGCCCTCGGGGGTGATTCGATCATCTCGATCCAGTTGGTCAGCCGCGCGCGGCAGCAGGGCATTTGCTTCACCCCCAAAGACCTGTTCCAGCAGCAGACGGTGCAGAAACTGGCCGCAGTGGTTTCGCTTGAAGACGCGCAATCCGCCAGCGCTGCCGACTACCCGCTGGCGCAACTGGATCAGGCCCAGCTCGATGCCTTGCCGGTGCCGGCGGAGCTGATCGAAGACGTCTACCCGCTGTCGCCGATGCAGGAAGGCATGCTGTTCCATACGCTGTCGGATAACGGCAGCAGCCTTTACGTGCAACAGGTCAGCCTGCCGATCAAGGGCCTCGACGTTGAGCGCTTCCGCCGGGCCTGGGAATTCATCATTGTGCGTCAGGCGATCCTGCGCACCAGTTTCCATTGGCAGGATGGGCTGGCCAAGCCGTTGCAGGTTGTGCATCGCCATGCGCCGCTGCAGATGCAGGTGCTCGATTGGCGTGGGCAGGACTGCAGCGAGGCGGCGATTGCCGAATTCGCCAGCGCCGACCGCGCATTGGGTTTTGATTTGTCCGAAGCGCGTTTGCAGCGGGTGACCCTGTTGCATCTGGGCGACGAGCAGTTCCAGATGATCTGGACCAGCCACCATATTCTGATGGACGGCTGGAGCAGTTCGCGGTTGTTTGGCGAGGTTTTGCAGTATTACTCCACGGGCCAGGTGACTGGCGAAAATGGCCGCTATCGCGACTTCATTGCCTGGTTGCAGGCGCAGGATCAGGACGCCCAGGAGCTGTTCTGGAAAGCACGTCTGGCGGTGGTCAGCGAACCGACTGCGCTGAGTCAGGCGATGCACCCGCGCCACAGCGCCGACGTTAGCGGCCACGATGCGCTCTATTCGAATTGGGACAAGGCGCAAACCGCGCGTCTGCTGGAGTTCTGCCGCGACTTGCGCATCACCCCCAACACGCTGATCCAGGGCGCGTGGCTGCTGCTGTTGCAGCGTTATACCGGCCAGCAGACGGTGACCTTCGGCGCCACCGTATCGGGGCGTCCGGAAAGTCTGCCGAACGTCGGGAACATGCTCGGCCTGTTCATCAACACTTTGCCGATCATTCAGACGCCGCAGGCCGATCAGCGTCTGGCCGACTGGCTGGGTGAAGTGCAGGCTTACAACCTCGACATTCGCGATTACTCCCAGGCACCGCTGGCCGATGTGCAGCGCTGGTCGAACCTCGGTGGTCAGGCGTTGTTCGACAGCATCGTGGTGTTCGAGAACTTCCCGATCGACGAGCGCTTGCAGGAAGAAACCGACACCGAGCTCACCTTCGGCAAATCCATCGGCCATGGCGTGACCAACGTGCCGATGGACCTTGCGGTGATGCTCGGCGACGAGTTGTCGATCGAATACCTGTACCTGCGCAGCCACTTCAGCGCCGAGGCGGTGGAGGGCATTCGCCTGACCCTGGAAAACACCCTCGCGGCGATGATGGCGGCGCCGTATGAGCGGCTGGGCAACTTGCAGCGTCTGTCCGCTGAACAATGGCATGCGGCGCAGGCCTGGAGTGCCGAGCCGGCGCACCGCCATGAGCCTCGCCTGTTGCCGGAGCTGATCGGTCGTCATGCGCAACAGCAACCCGATGCGATCGCCGTGCAGTGCGCCGGCGAAAGCCTGAGCTACGCCGAACTGGAGCGTCAGGCCAACCGACTGGCGCAGTGCCTGATCGCCCACGGTGCCGGGCCGGAAGTGGTGATCGGCGTGGCGTTGCCGCGTTCGCTGGAAATGCTGGTGAGCTTCCTCGCCGTGCTCAAGAGCGGTGCCGCGTACGTGCCGCTGGACATCGATTATCCGCCGGAGCGCTTGGCGTACATGATCGAGGATTCGCGCATGGCTTTGCTGCTGACGCAAACCGGCCTGCGCGCGACGTTGCCGGTGCCGCAAGGCCTGCTGCGCTTGGAAATCGATCAGCTCGATCGCAGTCTCTATAGCGACGCTGCTCCGGTTTGCGATGTCCATGAGCAGAGCCTGGCCTATCTGGTCTACACCTCCGGTTCCACCGGACGGCCGAAAGGCGTGGCCGTTACTCAGGGCCCGCTGAGCATGCACTGCCAGGCCATCGCCGAGCTGTACGAAATGGATGCCAGCAGTTGCGAGCTGCACTTCATGTCGTTCGCTTTCGACGGCGCTCATGAACGCTGGCTGAGTACGTTGTACAGCGGCGGTCGTCTAGTGATCCGCGACGGTTGCCTGTGGACCCCGGAGCAGACCTATCAGGCCCTGCACGATTACGGCGTGACCATCGCCTGCTTCCCGCCGGCCTACCTCAAGCAACTGGCCGAGTACGCGGCAGCCAGCGGCATCGCGCCGCCACCGGTACGCATCTACTGCTTCGGTGGCGATGCGGTGCCGGAGCAGACCTTCGAACAGGTCAAAGCCGCGTTGCGTCCGCAATACTTCACCAACGGCTACGGCCCGACCGAAACCGTGGTCACGCCGATGCTCTGGAAGGTCGCCATCAGCCAGCACTGCGAAGCGGCGTATGCGCCGATCGGCCGCGCGGTCGGTGCGCGTTCGCTGTACGTGCTCGACGACGATCTGAATCCGCTGCCGCCGGGTTTTGCCGGTGAGCTGTACATCGGCGGCTACGGCATCGCTCGCGGTTACTACGGGCGCCCCGATCTGAGCGCCGAACGCTTTGTGCCCAACCCGTTTGCGCCCGGCGAGCGCCTGTACCGCAGCGGCGATCTGGTGCGCCGCCGTCCGGACGGTGTGGTCGATTACGTCGGACGCATCGACCATCAGGTCAAGGTGCGCGGCTTCCGTATCGAGCTGGGCGAGGTGGAGGCCAGCCTGCGTCAATTGCCGACGGTCAGCGATGCTTTGGTAATCGCTCGGGACAATGCGTCCGGCAAGCAACTGATCGGTTACGTGGTCACCACCAGCGGTGAAGACATCGGCGATGAACTCAAGGCGGGGCTGCGCGCCTCGCTGCCGGAATACATGGTGCCGGCGCAGATCGTCTGCCTCTGCGCGTTCCCGGTCACGCCCAACGGCAAACTCGATCGCAAGGCCCTGCCGGAGCCGGAGTTCAAAAGCGACGAATATGTTGCGCCGCGCACCGAGCAGGAAACCTTGCTGGCCGAGATCTGGGCGCAGGTGTTGCAGGTCGAGCAGGTGGGTATCAGCGACAACTTCTTTGAACTGGGCGGCGATTCGATCCTCAGCCTGCAAGTGATCTCGCGGGTGAGAAACCATCCGACCCTGCAGATGGAGCTGAAGCTGCGCGATCTGATGCGCTATCAAACCATCGCCGGCATTGTCGAGCAGCAAGTGGCGAAGGAGGGGACCGGGCAAGCGCTGCCGGACCTGACCCAGGTGGCAGCGGAAGGCGCGTTCAATCTGCTGCCGATCCAGCAATGGTTCTTCGCCGAAGGCATGGCCGAGGCGCATCACTACAACCAGTCGTTGCTGCTCAGCGCACGTCAGCCGCTGGATCTCGATGCATTGGAACAGGCGCTGTGCTTGATCGAACAACATCACGATTCGCTGCGCCTGCGTTTTTCCAACGACGGCGGGCGCTGGTTGCAGCGCTACAGCATCAGCGCGGCAGATGACGCAGTGCTATGGCGCCGCGAAGCGCAAAACAGCGAAGAGGTCGAAGCCTTGGCCAACCTCGCGCAACGCAGCCTCAAGCTCGAAGACGGGCCGGTCTGGCGGGTCATGCATGTGGCCTTGCCGGATGGCCAGGCGCGGCTGCTGGTGGTGATTCATCACCTGGTGGTCGACACCGTGTCGTGGCGGATTCTGCTCGACGATCTGAAAGTCGCTTATGAAGCTTGCGTGCAGGGGCTGCCAGCGCAGTTGCCGATTCGCACCAGCAGTTATCGTTCGTTCGCCGAAGCGTTGCAGGCGCAGGCGCCTGTGATTGCCGAGCAGGAATTGGCCTATTGGCTGGAGCAACTGGATCAACCGGGCGTCGATCTGCCGTGCGACAACCCGCGCGGCAAGAACCTTGTGCGGCAACAGGCGCAGGCACGGCTCAAGCTGTCCCGCGAGCACACCGAACAACTGCTCAAACAGGCCCCGGCGGTGTACGGCACGCAGATCAACGACCTGCTGCTGTCAGCCCTCAGCCGTGCGCTGTGCCGCTGGAGTCAGCAACCGTCGGCGCTGATTCTGCTTGAAGGGCACGGTCGCGAAGACCTCTTCGAATCGATCGACCTGAGCCGCAGCCTCGGCTGGTTCACCAGCATGTTCCCGGTGCGTTTGCGCCCGGACAGCGACGACATCGGCCAGTCGATCATCGATGTGCAGGCGCAACTGGCGGGCGTACCGCAGAAAGGCATCGGCTACGGCGTGCTGCGTCATCTGGCCGGGCCGGACATTTCGGCGCAACTGGCCGAATTGCCGCAGGCACGGGTGACGTTCAACTACCTCGGCCAGTTCGACCAGAGTTTCGACGAACAGGCGTTGCTGGTGCCGGCACTGGAAGAAACTGGCGACAACTACAGCCTCAAGGCGAATCTGGGCAACTGGCTGGAAATCGTCGGCCAGGTCTATGACGGGCAACTGGCCTTGCGCTGCATCTACAGCAACCAGCGTTACCGCGCCGGCACCATGGATGCGCTGATGAGCGATTACCAGCGCGAGCTTGAAGCGTTGATCGAACACTGCATGGCACGGGTGGGTTGATCGCCCGGTTTTTGCGCGGGCGCTGCCAAGGCGCGCCCGGTTTTTTGCGGATAAAGGATCTTATCGATGTCGTTACACCCTGATCTGGAAGCTTTTCTCGACCTGGCTCAAGACAGCCAGGACGCCGGCCTGCCGGCCATGCACCAACTGAGCCCGAGCGAGGCCCGCGCGACTTTCGAACAGACCACCGCGCAACTGCGCTGGCCGGCGCCGCAGGACCTTGAAGTCACCGAGATCGAAACACAGTCCCGGAATGGCGCGGCGCTGGCGTTGCGTTTGTATCGGCCCAGCGGTGTGGCCTCGTCGCTGCCGGTGCTGGTGTATTTCCACGGTGGCGGGTTTGTGGTCGGCAGTCTGGATTCCCACGACGGTGTCTGCCGTGAGTTTTGCCAGCGCACGCCGTGTGCGGTGCTCTCGATCGGTTATCGGCTGGCGCCGGAGCATCGCTTTCCGACGGCGCTGGAGGATGGCGAGGACGCGTTGGCGTGGCTGGCGGAACAGGCTGTGAGCCTCGGCCTGGATGGTTCGCGCGTTGCGTTTGGTGGCGACAGCGCGGGCGCCACGTTGGCGACGGTTCTGGCGATTCAGGCGGTGCTGCAACCTCACACGGTGGCCATCGCGCCCAAGGCGCAGTTGTTGTGTTATCCGGTGACCGATGCTTCTCGGGTGCATGATTCGCGGCTGTTGTTTGGCGAGGGGTATTTGCTCGAGAACGACACGCTGGACTGGTTTTATCAGCACTATGCGCGTGGGCCGGAGGATTACCTGGATTGGCGTTTTTCGCCGTTGCTGGCGGAGGATTTGCGCGGGGTTGCGCCGGCCATTGTGGTATTAGCCGGGTTTGATCCGTTGCTGGATGAGGGCCAGGCTTATGTCGATAAGCTGCGCGGGCAGGGGGTTGAGGTCGAGGTCGAGGTTTGTGCCGGGTTGACTCATGATTTGTTGCGGTTGGGGGCGGTGGTGCCTGGGGTTCTGGAGGTTTATGCGCGGGTTGGTGGGGCGCTTGCGCGGGCTTTTTGGATTGGGTGAATATCCGTTTTTTTTGGTGTTGCTGCTGGCGGTTTCGCCCTTACGGCGACTTACTTTTTTACAAGCGCCAAAAAAAGTAAGCAAAAAACGCTAGCTCCTGCGTTCGGCCCTCGCAGGCTCGGGTCCCTTCGCTGCGGGATCGATCCGGGCGCAGCGGCTCCGGTTTGCTCCGCTGCACCTACACTCGCTGTGTTTGGCTGCGCCAAACGGTCGCTGCGCTCCCACCCCCGGATCAATCCCTCCACTCAGCCTTCCGACGTCGCCCGTGGATCAAGATCAAAAGCAGGCGAGCTGACACTCGGCCTATTGAGTGGTGAAAAGCGTGGGGGGCCGGCTTTTGATTTGTGTTGTTGCTGCCCCTCACCCCAGCCCTCTCCCGAGGGAGAGGGAGCCGATTTGCGGGCTTTTCAGAATCTGCATCGACTCGGTATCGCAAGTCGGCATATTTCACCCAAACAACGCGGGTCAGTCCCCTCTCCCTCCGGGAGAGGGTTAGGGTGAGGGGCTTTTGATTTTCTGCATATGCATTCGACTCGGTGTCTCAGGTCGGTGTACCCCGTCCAAACACCTCGGTCAGTCCCCTCTCCCTCCGGGAGAGGGTTAGGGTGAGGGGCTTTTGATTTTCTGCATATGCATTCGACTCGGTGTCTCAGGTCGGTGTACCCCGTCCAAACACCTCGGTCAGTCCCCTCTCCCTCCGGGAGAGGGTTAGGGTGAGGGGCTTTTGATTTTCTGCATATGCATTCGACTCGGTGTCTCAGGTCGGTGTACCCCGTCCAAACACCTCGGTCAGTCCCCTCTCCCTCTGGGAGAGGGCTAGGGTGAGGGGCTCTTGATCTGGCTTTTGCTTTGCTTCGGCTTTTGATCTCCCGCCCCTTCGGCAGGCTTCGTTACGGGATCGATCCGGGCGTGGGAGCGCAGCGACCGTACGACGCAGTCGTACACAGCGAGAGGAGGTGCAGCGAAGCAAACCGGAGGCGCTGCGCCCGGATCGGTCCCGTAACGAAGGTACCCCGAGCCCCAGCGAGCGGGCCGTACGCCGGGGCAAAGCCTTTTGGGTTACCTTTTCGGCGTTTGGAAAAGGTGACTCGCTGTAAGAGCGAAACCGCCAGCGGCAGCACCCGCAGCAACGGATATGCCCCCAATCCCAAAAAACAAAAAGCCCCACATCTCACAATGCGGGGCTCTCTCAAAGCTCAAATCAGAAAATCAGAAATCAGCCTTCACCGACATCACAAAATTCCGCGGTTCGCCATAGAAGTTACCGAACCCCTCGGTCCCGATCGTCGCGTAATAACGCTTGTCAAACAGGTTGTTGCCGTTCAACGCCACCGACCAAGTGTCATCAATCCGATAACCAATGCGACCGTTCCAGACCGCATAACCCGCACCATCGACATTGTCCCCACCCAGAGGCGAAACCCGGTAAGTGCCCGTCTGCGCATTGACGCCCGCACCAATCGTCACCCGATCCAGCGGCCCGCTCAGGGCGTAATCACCCCACACGCGCAACAGATGACGCGGCACGTAAGAGTTGTAGACCGCGCCATCCTGAGTCGCATCGGCGTCTTCCAGCACCTTGGTCTGGGTATAGGTATAACCGGCCAGCAATTGCAGGCGATCAATCACTTCACCGCTGACTTCAGCTTCAAAGCCCTGGGCGCGAACCTTGCCCGAGTTGATCGAGCAGGAACTGTCTTCGCAACGCAGGTCATCCTGGGCCGCGTCTTTCTGGATGGTGCGGAACAGGTTGAAGGAGCTGTTCAGACGACCGTCGAACCACTCACCCTTGATCCCCAACTCGTAGCTCTGGCCGATCAGCGGTTTGAGCGTGCTGCCGTCGATGGTTTTGTACGAGCCTTGCGGAGTGAAGATGTCGGTGTAGCTGGCGTAGGCGGTCAGGTTGTCGTTGAGGTCGTAGAGCAGGCCGGCGAACGGCGTGACCTGGCCGGTTTCGGTGGACTTGGTGTTGACCTCGGTGCCTTCGCCGCGGAAGTACTGCACCGAATCCGTGTCGGATTTGTACCAGCTGACCCGGCTGCCGAGTACCAGCGTCATCGGGTCGGCGAGTTTCAGGCGGGCGATCGAGTAAGCGCCGTATTGCTTGATGTGCATATCCACCGGACCGCCACGGGAGGCGTTGGCCAGGTAGTAGCTTTCATCCGGCTGCGGGATGTGGTGGTTGGGGTTGAACACGTTCTGGCGCTGCGGCAATGCAGCCACCGCGTAGAAGTCGTCCTTGTGCGAACGGCTGGCGTTGGCGCCGACGATCAGTTCGTGCTGCTGGCCGAAGGCATCGAATTTGCCGTCGACGTAGGCATCGAAACCGTAATCGCGCTGATCGTAGTCATAGGTACTGCCGAGCATCAGTGTGTTGCTGGCAGTGGCGCCCAGAGGTACCGCGCCGCTCGGGAAGGCGTATGCCATGTCCTGGGTGTTGCGCGAGTAGACACCGGCGACTTTCAGCGACCAGTCATCGTTGAACTGGTGCTTGACG
This sequence comes from Pseudomonas moraviensis subsp. stanleyae, assembly GCF_036283065.1. Classification (GTDB taxonomy): domain Bacteria; phylum Pseudomonadota; class Gammaproteobacteria; order Pseudomonadales; family Pseudomonadaceae; genus Aquipseudomonas; species Aquipseudomonas stanleyae. The sequence continues at coordinate 370,341 of NZ_JAADJI010000003.1, read as the reverse complement.
TCGGCGAAGTAAGTGGCGCGTTTGCTGCGCTGGTTGTTCCACGCAGTGTTCAGGCAGGTCGAGCGTTTCAGGTGCAGGTCAGAGCCGTCGGCGTAGCGCGGCAGGCCGCCCCAGCACGGGGTGGCGTCGACGTCTTCATAGGCCATGCCCACGCCCAGGGTGGTGTCGGGGCTGAGGTCGAAGTCCAGCGCGCCGTAGTAGACCTGGTCGCGGCGTTCGCCGACATCGTAGAAATACTGCCGGGTCTGCTGGGTCACCACGGCGCGACCACGCACCGTGCCGGCGTCGTTCAGCGGGCCGCCGGTGTCGACCTGGCCGCGGTAGTTGTCCCAGGTGCCCGCCGACAACGACAGCTGCGTGTGCGGGGTGTCCTGGCCGCGCTTGCGCACGAAGTTGACGCCGCCGGCGGTGCCGCCCGCGCCCTTCATCATGCCGGCCGCGCCGCGGAGGATTTCCACGCGGTCGTAGATGGCCATGTCGCTGTTGAAGCTGTCCGCCTGCACATAGCTGCTGCCGATGTCCAGCGGCACGCCGTCGTACTGGTACTGGCCGGTCATGCGGAAACCGCGCGAGTAGAAGTACTTGCCGCCCATGGGCGAGTCGTAGACGGTGATGCCCGGGGTCTTCTCCATCACCTGTTCGATGGTGTTGAGGTTCTGGTCATCGAGCATCTTGCGGGTCATTACCGTGATCGACTGCGGTGTTTCTTTCAGCGAGTGCACGCCCTTGCCCATGGTCACGGCGCCGGTGGTGTAGGAGTTGCTGCCTTCGGTGGTGGCGCCGAGGCGGTTGGCGTTGACGTTGGTCGGCGCCAGTTCCATCGCACTGCCGCTGGTGGCCGGGCCGAGCACGGTGACGGTGTTGCCGTCACGCTGATAGCGGATGCCGGTGCCGCTGAGCATGGCCTTGAGCGACTCGTCGTCCTGATAGCGGCCGTTGAGTGCGCTGGAGCGCAGGCCTTGCAGGCTTTCCGGGCTGTAGACGATCTGCAGGCTGGTCTGCTGACCGAGGGTCTGCAGGGCCTGGGCCAGCGGTTGGGCAGGGATGTTCAGGGTCCATTCCTGGGCCTGGACATACGGCGCCGCCGCGAGGGTCAGTGCCAGACCCAGGCCGCTACCGGCCAGGCGAGTGCGGGTCGCGCCGTGCATCAGCAGGGCTCGAGTCAGAGGGCGAAGCATGAAACGGGATGCGGACATGAGGTTAAGACCTTGGCAGGTATAGTTGTTAATGGTTCTTATTCATCTCATTAAGACGAGGAAGCCGCGGCAAACCGGAAAAGTTTTTTCTCCGGCCTGGTCGCGGCTGCCTCGATCAGGCGGGTTGCAGTTCGCTCTGGACCTTGCCGGCCTCCATGCGCACCAGTTGATCGGCGACGTCGAAGTAACGATCGTCGTGGGAAATCACGATGATGGTTTTGCCCAGACGCTTGAGGTCGGGCAGCAGCTCGGTATAGAAGATCCGCCGGAACGTCGGGTCCTGATCCGCTGCCCACTCATCAAACACCAGCACCGGGCGCTCTTCGAGCCAGGCATTGACCAGCGCCAGGCGTTTGCGCTGGCCGGTGGACAGGTCGGTGGTGCTGAACGCGCCGTCGCGCACGCTGACCTTGTGCGCAATCTCCAGGCGTTCGAGGTAGCGCGTGGCATCCTGCGGCACTTCACGATCGCCCTGAATCAAGTCATCGAACAGGTAATAGTCGGCGAAGATCGTGGTGAAGTTCTGGCGGTAATCGTCGCGGTTGACCGCGGTGATCGGCTTGTCGTTGACGCGGATTTCGCCCTCGGTCGGCGCGTACAAACCCAGCAACAATTTGATCAGCGTGGTTTTGCCGCAGCCGTTCTCACCGACGATGAACACGATGTCGCCCTGTTCGATGCGCAGGTTCACCGGCCCGAGGCGGAACGGTTCGCTGCCTTCCACGGGCGGGAAGGCGTAGCGCACGTTGCGCAGTTCGAGGCTGTTGACGGCGGCCGGCTTGCTGCCCTGATCCTGCAGCAACAGGTGCGGTTCCGGTGAGGAAAACTGTTCGCTGAGTTCGGCGATGCGGCGGAAGGCAATCTGTGCGCGGCTGATGATCGGCAGGGTGCTGATCAGGTGTTCCAGCGGCCCCTTCATGTACAGCAGCACCAGAACGAAACCGCTCATCACCGCTTTGTCGGCACTCGGCCACAGCGATTGCAGGGCCAGGGCCATGCCGATGACCACGAAGAACAGCATCGAGCCAAACGACTTGGCGATGACAAAAGTGTTGATCGATTTGATCTGGGTGTCGCAGATCTTTTCCGCGGTTTTCTGGATGCCGGCGACGAACATGCGCTGGCGGCGCGGGCGGTGGATGCGCAGTTCCTTGGCGCCTTCGGCGATCGCGTTGTAGTGCTTTTGCAGTTCATCCTCGGAGTCGCGGGCGGCGTAGAAACCGCGCATGCCCTTGGCCCGGGCGATGGCCTGGATGGTGGTGCCGATGGCGATGGCCACCAGCATCATCAGGAACATTGGCCACGACAGCATGGCCAGATAGCCGAGGCAGCCAAGGGTCACGGTCATCGAGATCGCCAGCGGCGCGAAGGCGAAGGCGAAGTCGCTGATGGTGTCGACGTCGTGGGTCAGCACCGGAATCAGGCGATGACTGCGATAGCGTTCAATCTGGTCGATCGGCGCCGACAGGACTTTTTCCCCCAGCTCTTTGCGCAGTTTGGCGATGATGTGCTGGCCGACGTAGTTGGTGCCGATGTCCGACAGAATCGTGGTCAGCAGGGCCAGAGCACACAGGCCGGCGAAGATCATCACCACGGTGCGGGTCAGGCCGTCATCGGAATGCAAGGCGTTGTTGATGGTCGCCAGCAGCACGGTGACGCTCAGGCCGCCGAGCATGCCGAGCACGATGGACGCCGAGACGATCAGGCGGAAGGGCTTGAGCAGGGCGAACAATTCGTTGATCGCCCCACGCGTAGGCTTGGTCATGGAGGATTCCTGCTTCGATGCGGAGGGAGTGCCGGTACTTAAGGAAAACGAATGGTCGCGGAGTTTCTTTAACCGAGCGCAGGCGTGGCTGCGCTCGTCGAGGGCGGGATCAGAGGTCGCGTACTACGCGAAAGCCCAGCCAGTCGCCCTTGCTGGTCGGCCAACTGCTGTTGCGGTTGCCCGAGCGGGAGAAGATCGGCGCTTCGCCCCAGTCGTTGCCGCGCATGACCTGGCGTTCGCAGTTTTCCTGGGTCCATGGACGACCGTCGGCAGGCACGCCGGAGTAGTCCGGGTGATAGCAGTCGGCGGTCCACTCGTAGACGTTGCCGTGGGCGTCGAACACACCAAAGGCGTTGGCCGGGAAGGTGCCGGCCGGCGAAGTGAAGTTGTAGCCGTCGGCCGCGCCATAGGTGTTGGCGTGTTTGGAAATCTGGTAATCCTTGCCTTCATCGAACGGGAACGGGAAAGGCCCGGTGCTGCCGCCTCGGGCGGCGTATTCGCGGATCGATTCGCTCTGCAGGCGATAAGCGTGGCCGGTTTTTTTCGATAGCCAGTCGATGTAGCCCTGGGCTTCGGCGACGTTCATGCACACCGCTGGATCGCGGGGCGTCTGTTTGAATTCGGGTTTGCCGGCGGTGCAGCGGCGGCCGGGGCGGTCGTCGAAGTCGTAGGGCTTGTTGCCGGTTTCGCGCACATAGGCGTCCCATTCGCCGACCAGCACCTGCGAGCGGCTGATGGCCAACGGTTTGCTGAAGGTCACGGTGTGCAGCGGGCCTTCATCGGGCTGACGGCCGACTTCATCGTCCGGCGTGCCCATGGTGTAGCTGCCGGTCGGCAGCACGACCATTTCCGGGCAGTCCTTGCAGTCCTTGAACACTTTGCCCGCTGCGGGTGCGGTCGCCGCCAGCGCGGTGCCGGGCAGCAGTGCCGCGCAGAGGGCGCTCAGCGCCAGTGCGGGCAGGGCTTTGGAGAGGAGTGACGCGTGAGGCTTTTTCATGAGTCGTCTCTTTGAAAGGAAAACGGCAATCGAGGATCAGGCGCGCAGCTTTTTACCGAGGATGTCCATGAAGCGATCCACTTCGGCTTCGTTGTTGAGCAAGCCCGGTGCGGTGCGAATCACCGGCCCGACGTCGCGGCTGACCGCGTCGCAGATCACCCGGTTCTGCATCAGCCAGGCAGCTACTTCATCGCTGTCCTGGCCCTTGATCCGGAAGAAGGTGAAACCGGCGGAGAACTGCGAGGCGAGCGGGGTGACCACTTCGATGTTGCGGTGCTCCTGCAGGCGTTGCTTGAGGTAGCTGTTGAGCTGATGAATGCGCGTCTTCACCTCGGCCTTGCCCAGTTGCAGGTGCAGCTTGAAGGCTTCGTCCAGCGCCCAGCGATGTTCGAAGGCGTGGTAGCCGCCCGGGGTCATGATGGTCGAGAAGGCCGTGGCCTCGGAGAATGTCGGCACGCTGGGGCTGACGTATTTCAGTTCTTCAGTGCGGCTGCAGACAATGCCGGTGCCGCGCGGGCCGAACATCCACTTGTGCGTGCCGGCGATGAAAAAGTCGCAGTTCATCTGCGGGAAACTCAGGTCGTCGACGCCGAAACCGTGCACGCCATCGACCACGTAGATCAGCCGGTCCTGGTCGTCGCGCTGACGGTTGTGCTCGTCGACCAGCCGCGAGATGTCGCTGATCGGCAGCTTCACGCCGCTGCCCGAATGCACCCAGGTCATGCCCAGCACGCGGGTCTCGGGGCGGATATTGCGGTTGATCGTGTCGAGCACCTGATCCAGAGAAATGCTCTGCGGGTTTTCGAACAGGGTGAGTTTGCGCACTCGCGTGCCGTCGCGACGGCTGCGGAAATCAAGAATGTTGCGCGTCGAATAATGCTCGTGAACCGTGGTGAGAATCTCCTGGTCCGCGCGCACCTGCACGCTGCCGTAGATCATCGCCAGGCCTTCGGTGGTGCTGCCGGTCAGGGCGATCTGCCCCGGTTTGGCTTGCAGGTACTGGCCGGCCCAGTGGCGCACGTTTTCTTCGCGCTTCTCGGTGACGCCAAGATCCCAATCCATCGCCAGACCCGGATTCAGATCCAGCGCCGCGCGATGGCGTTCGATCGCGTCGCGCACCGGTTTCGGGTGCGAGGTGACCAGAAAATTGGCGAAGTGGATGGCCTGGGGATCCTGATCGAACAACTGGCGCAGCTGTGCCCATTTGTCCCGCGATGCAGTCGGCACGGCAGCGATCGCCGCCGGTGCAGTCAGGCTGGCGCCCAAGGGCAGGGCGGCGGCGAGCAGGCCGGCCTGCTTGAGAAACGTGCGACGATCAGTCATGGCCGGGCCACCTCCTGGCGCGACGCCAGTGCTGGTTTCGCGGCTTTATGCACCTGATCCCAGACGCGCATGAAGTTGCCGCCCCAGAGCTTGGCAATGTCTGCTTCGGAGTAGCCGCGCTGCAGCAGCTCGGCGGTGACGTTGCGGATCTCGCCGACGTTTTCCCAGCCTTTGATCCCGCCGCCATCGTTGAAGTCCGAGGCGATGCCGACGTGGTCGATACCGATTTTGCGCACCGTGTAATCGATGGCATCGCCGAAGTCCTTGAGGGTGGCTTTCGGTTCTTCTTCGAGGATCGCATAGAGGCCGCTGGCGTACTGGCCGAGTTTCTGTTCCGACCAGGCGGTGATGATCGGATCGCCGGGCATCAGCGCCATGGCCAGATTGGGCAGCGGCGGCAGATCGAAGCGCGCACGCAGCGCATTGAGTTTGTCCTGGGTGCCCTGGGTCAGCGGTTTCAGGTACTGCGAGAAAGCCACGACCTGCACAACGCCGCCACTGTTCTTGATCAATTGCAGTTCTTTGTCGCTGAGGTTGCGGGGGATATCCACCGCCGCCCGCGGCGCAGAGTGCGAGGCCACCAGCGGTGTGCGGCTGAGTTCGGCGACTTGCTCGAGGGCTTTGGTCGACATCTGCGAAACGTCGATGATCACGCCCAGATCGTTCAAGCGCTGCACCGCTTGTTTGCCGATGTCCGAGAGGCCATCGAGGGCGTCGGGCGAATCATTGAAAAATGGCAGCGGCCGCGATGAGTCGGCCCAGCTGTTGTTGCCGATGTAACTGAAGCCGAACATGCGCATGCCGCGCCCGGCCCACAGGTCGAGCTTGCTCAGGTCGTTGCCCAGCGGGTAGGCGTTGAGCATGCTGATGAAAATCGCAAACTTGCCCTCGCCGTGCAGCCGGCGGAAATCATCCGGCGTGTAGGCGATGCCGGCCTGATTGGGGAAGTCGCGGACAATCCCGGAAATGATCTTGTAGCGCACTTCCTGCTGGTTGCGCGCCTCTTCGACGAAACCCTCGGTCGGGCGGTGCGGGGCGTTCGGGCCGTTCCACATTTCCGGCCAGCCGAACACCGTCAGCGCCGCACCGGACAGGCGTCCGCGATTGGCCTTGACCAGGTCGAACTGGCCCGAGCCATCCTTGTCGGCTTCGTGGTCGTGGCTGCCGAAACTCAGCGGCACGGTGATGTGGCTGTCGAACGACAGCAGGCGATCCTGCAACTCGGTCGCCTGTTTCATCACCTTCACCGGGTAGCCGGGGTTGTTCCAGTAATCCCAGGCCAGAAATCCTGCGCCGGCACTGATCGCCAGGGCCAGTGGCAGGCCGATGAATAGAGCCTTTTTCCAACGCGGTTTTGTCATTGCCATCTCATTCAGGTTCGCCGTCGAGGTACAGGCGCAGGGGCCTTTGCTATCTGGGAAGAACGAGTGGCCGGGTGGCTAATTTAGGCGGGCGTTACAAATGCCCGGCAGCGGCGCAGCGATGTTTTGCCGGCGGCGTAAATTTCCCCGCCGAGCAAACGTTCTAGCTTGGATAAAGCCTGCTTCATGGCTGACACAGGTAGGGCAATGACGATCTCTCGACGCTGGTTCATGGCGGGCATGGCACTCACGGGCGCCGCGCTGCCTGCCGCTTTTTATGCACATCGTGAACTGACTCGCGAGGAGTTTCCGATCACCCCGGGCGAGGCCACGGTCGATCTGGCGGACACCGCCGGACAACAACTGGCGGACAATCTGCGCGGGGTCTGGGACATTCGCTTTACCGGTGCGGCGGCCGGGCTCGATGGTTTGCCGGCGCAAGGCCTGGAGCTGTTTCTCGACATCGCTCACCGTGGCCGTGGGCTGCGCGGCTATCTCGACACCGGGACCAATCTGCGTGCCGAGGGGCCTGTGCTTTATCAGGTGATCGGCGATCTGGGCCCAGGCAACGGCGCCGAGATGTATTGGCGCCTGCTGCGCACCGATGCGCCGTTAGCGCCACCGGTATATGAATTCAAAGTCAAACTGGATGAGGTCTGGGCGGCGTTTGGCAATGCCGGCAGCGCCACGTTTACCGGGCAAGTGTTGCGTCTGGATCGGCCGTTGGCGTTGCCCGAGCTGGACAATCAGTTCATCGCCATCAAGCGACGCTTTCCCGAAGCCCGCGAACGCACGGGTTTGAATCCGCAACTGTTGGCCTGGCTGGTGGCGCCCGAACATCGGTTGTTCCACCAGCTCTGGCACGCCACCCGCGACAAGTGGCACAAGCTCTCGGAGAAAAAACGCGAAGCCCTGCGCGGTATCGGCTGGCAGCCCGGACCGCGCGACAAGGAGCGCGATGCCCGAGGCCCAAGCAAGGATCGCAACGGCTCGGGCGTGGACTTTTTCTTCATGCATCGGCACATGCTCGGCATCGCCCGGTCGATGCAGGATTTGCCGTCGTGGCCAGCGTTCCCGCAGCCGCAACCGGAGCTGGAACGTGACCGTCAGGGCTTCGCGCGTTATTTCGACAATCACGACGGCAACTCACTGCCGCCGACCTGGCTGGCCGAGGGCGATGACGAGTACACCAAATGGGTCAGCGACATCAAAGCGACGGAGACTTTCCAGAGCAATTTTCTGGTCTGGGAATCGCAGTACCGTGATCCGCGTTACTTGGCGAAATTGACCCTTGGCCAGTTCGGTTCCGAAGTCGAACTGGGCCTGCACGACTGGCTGCACATGCGCTGGGCCTCGGTGGCGCGTGACCCGTCCAATGACATTCCCGTGCCGATGGCACGCGATCAGGCGGATTTCGCCGCGCGCTGGTACGCGCCGGAAAACGACTTTCTCGGCGACCCGTTTTCCTCCCATGTGAACCCGGTGTTCTGGCGTTTCCACGGCTGGATCGATGATCGCCTGGAAGACTGGTTCCGCGCCCACGAACGCTTTCATCCGGGCGAAGTGACCCGCCTCGAAGTCAATGGCGTGCCGTGGTTTGCGCCGGGCCGCTGGGTGGAAGTCGCCGATCCCTGGCTCGGCCCCGACACCCACGGCTGCAGCACCGTGCCCGGCCTGCAAGTCGGGCGTTCGGTGGAGATGGACCCGGAAACCATGAAACTGGCGCTGCGCATTACCTTCGGCGACGAAGACAACATGACCGAGCTGTTCCGCAAAGTGCCGCAGCGCCCTTGGTATGCGCGGCATCTGAAGGTCAAGGGCCGACAGCTCTAGATCGGTTCAACACATACTCTGAATTGATCGCAATCGCTTGCAGGAGTGAGCTTGCTCGCGAAGGCTTTTTTTGGGGCGGTGGGGTATTTTTTGAGTGAGTACATATCCGTTGCTGCGGTAACGGCAACTTAGGGTTCCGCCCTGACGGTGGGTCACCTTTTCCAAACGCCGAAAAGGTAACCGAAAAGGCTTGCTCCTGCGTTCGGCCCTCGCAGGCTCGGGTTCCTTCGCTGCGGGATCGATCCGGGCGCAGCGGCTCCGGTTTGCTTCGCTGCACCTCTTTCCGCTGTGTCTGGCTGCGCCAGACGGTCGCTGCGCTCCCACGCCCGGATCAATCCCTCCACTCAGCCTTCCGACGTCGCTGGTGGATCAAGATCAAGATCAAGAGCAGGCGAGCTGACACTCGGCCTCATGGTTGGCGCGATCATTGTAGGAGCTGCCGAAGGCTGCGATCTTTTGCTCTTGCTCTTGTAGGAGTGAGCCTGCTCGCGATAGCTATCTCAAAGATACGAATGAATAGCGGATCTACCCTGATCCCTGTGGGAGCTGGCTTGCCAGCGATGGCGGTCTTATAGCCGACCAGTCTCTGGCGGATATGCCCAATACCCCGGTGGGAGCGAGCCTGCTCGCGAAGGCTTTTCTTGGGGCGGTGGGGTATTTTTGAGTGAGTACATATCCATTGCTGCGGTAACGGCAACTTAGGGTTCCGCCCTTACGGCGGGTCACCTTTTCCAAGCGCCGAAAAGGTAACCCAAAAGGCTTGCTCCTACGTTCGGCCCCTCGCGGGCTCGGGGTTCCTTCGCTGCGGGATCGATCCGGGCGCAGCGGCTCCGGTTTGCTTCGCTGCACCTCCTTGCGCTGTGTTCGACTTCGTCGAACGGTCGCTGCGCTCCCACGCCCGGATCAATCCCTCCACTCAGCCTTCCGACGTCGCTGGTGGATCAAGATCAAAAGCAGGCGAGCTGACACTCGGCCTCATGGTTGGCGCGATCATTGTAGGAGCTGCCGAAGGCTGCGATCTTTTGCTCCTGCATTCAAGGATCAAGATCAAAAGATCGCCGCCTTCGGCAGCTCCTACAGGGGGGGCTTTGTTGTGCCGTAAATTGTGATCTGTGCGCAGTACCTTTGTAGGAGTGAGCCTGCTCGCGATGGCGTCAGTCCAGTTGACGCATCTCCGTCAGATCACCTCCCAACCACCCCCCAACGCTTTGTACAGCGCAATGCTCGCCTGCAACCGCGACAGGCGCAGTTGCACGTTCAGATCCTGCGCGGCATACAGCGTGCGCTGGGTTTGCAGGACGGTAAGCAGGTCTTCGGCGCCGGCCTGGTAGCGACTCTGGGCGATGTCGAAGGCGGTTTGTGCCTGGTTCAGTTCTTCGCTTTGCCATTGCCGTTGTTCGTCGAGGCCACGGATGCTGCTGAGGGCTTTTTCGACGTCGGCGAAGCCATTGATGATCGCCGCGCGATAGGACTCCAGCAACTCATCCTGTCGAGCCTTGGCTTTGTCGCGTTCGGCGCTGAGACGACCGTTGTTGAAGATCGGCGCAGTCAGCCCAGATGATAGGTTGTAGAACGTCGTGCGCAGCAAATCGGCGGCGAGATCGGCGCCGGTGCCGAGGCTGGCTGTCAGGGTGATTTTCGGCAGCATCGCGGCGCGGGCAACAGTGACATCAGCCTGCGCCGCCGCCAGTCTGGCTTCAGCGCTGGCAATGTCCGGGCGGCGGCTGAGCAAGTCGCTCGGCACGCCACTGGCGATCTCCGGCCAGTGCAGTTGGGCGAACGATTGCTCGGGCAGCGGCAATGCTTGCACCGGTTGGCCGAGCAGGGCGGCGAGACTGATCTGTGCTTCGCGGGCCTGTTGCTGCACCAGCGGCAGGCGACGCTGTTGTTCGGCGACCAGGCTTTTCTGCTGGGCCAGTTCCAGCGCGGTGGCGCTGCCGGCGTCGAAACGGGTCTGCACCAGATGCAACACGTTCTGCGCATTGGCCAGATTGAGCTCGGCGATGCGCGCCTGCTCACGCAAGGCCAGGGCCTGGGTGTAGCTGTTGGCGACGCCGCTGAGCAAGGTCAGTTCGACGGTGGCGCGGTCGAACTCGCTCGCCTGCACCGCGAACACGGCACTGTCGCGCGCGGCACGATTGCCGCCCCAGAAATCGATCTCGTAACTGGCGCTGAGCTCGGCATCGTAATAGTCCAGTGAACGATTTTCCGGGCTGACGTCCAGTTGGCTGTAGCCCTTGCCGTGAATCAGTTTCTGCCGGTTGGCGTTCAGCCCGGCCTTGAGTTCCGGCAGCAGCGGCGCGCCGGCGATGGTTGCGCTGGCCTCGGCCTGCCGGACCCGCGCCACCGCTGCGGCGAGGTCGTAGCTGCCCAGGCGCGCCTGTTCCACCAGCCGCTCCAGTTCTGGGCTGCCGAACTGCGTCCACCATTGCCGATTGCTCTGCAGCGCGCCGGGCTTGTCGGTTGACTGCCACGCGCTTGGTGGCTGCACGCCGCTGTCGAGGCGCGGCGCAGGGCTGCTGCAGGCGGCCAACAACAGGCTGGCGGCGAGGAACGTCAGTCGCGCTTTCATAGGTCGATCATTCACTGGTAAGGGCCGTGACCGGGTCGAGCCGGGCAGCTTTGCGGGCCGGCATGAAGCCGAAGATGACACCGGTAACCAGCGCGCAGGCGAACGCGCCGATCACCGCCAGCGCTTGAAAGGCAATTGCCACGCCGCTGAGCAACAACACGCCGCCGACCAGCAGCGCCAGGCCAATCCCGGCGATACCGCCGACCACCGAGAGCATCACTGCTTCGACGAGGAACTGGCGCAGGATGTCGCGCTGACGTGCGCCTGTGGCCATGCGGATACCGATCTCCCGCGTGCGTTCGCGCACAGTCATGAGCATGATGTTCATCACGCCGATGCCGCCGACCAGCAGGGAAATCGCCGCAATCGCACCCAGCATCAGCGACAGCGTGCCTTGCGTGCGCGCTTCGGCCTGAATCATCGCGGCATTGTTGGTCAGCTCGAAATCCTTCTTGCCGTGATGCCGGCGCAGCATTGCCTGTTCGATCGCCTGTTCGGCGTCCTTGACCTTGCGCGCATCCTTGGCCGCGATCACCACGTATTGCGGGTCGCGACTGCCGAACAGGCGCATGCTCGCCGCCGAATAGGGCACGGCGATGCGGTTGTCACTGTCCGAGTCGCCGGAGCTGGCGCCTTTTTCGGCGAGCACGCCGAGGATCTGGAACGGCACGTTTTCGATGAGGATGTATTGACCGATCGGGTCGGCGACATCCTTGAGCAACTTGTCGCGGACCTTGGTGCCGATCACCGCGACAGCGGCGGCGCTGTCCTCGTCGGCCTGGGTGAAGTAGCTGCCCTGAATCACCGGCCAGTTGAAGATCACCGGGAAATTGGTGTCGTTGCCGCCGACGTAACTGCTGTGGTCGGCATTGCCAAACCGCACCCCGGCGGTCGAGCCGTTGACCGGCATGATGCGTTCTACCTGGGGCAGGGCGGACAGTTCGGCGACGTCGTCGAGAGTGATGATGCCCTCCGGCGTGCGCGGGTTCGGTGCCGAGCCGCTGAGGTAAATGATGTTGGAGCCGAATGCACCCATTTGCGCCATGACCTGGCGCTTGCTGCCTTCGCCGACGGCGAGCATGACCACCACCGAGGCCACGCCAATGACGATGCCCAGTAGCGTCAGCGCCGTGCGAAAACGGTTGATCCACATCACCCGCCAGGCCGCTTGCACGGCATCGACCAATTCACCTTTCCAGGCGCCGGTCTGGCTGCTGCCGCTGCTCAGGCGCTGGCGCAGATCGACCGCTTGCAGCGCGCCGGGATAGGCCGAAGAGGGCGTGGCCGCATGCTTGGCGCTGTCACTGATGATCAGGCCGTCGCGGATTTCGATGATGCGCTTGGCCCGTTGCGCCACTTCGCGGTCGTGGGTGATGAGGATCACCACATGGCCCTGATCGGCGAGTTCGTCGAGCAGGGTCATGACCTCGGCGCCGCTGTGGCTGTCGAGGGCGCCGGTCGGTTCGTCGGCGAGGATGATGTGGCCGCCGTTCATCAGCGCGCGGGCAATCGACACCCGCTGTTGCTGACCGCCGGAAAGCTGATGCGGACGGTTGCCGGTGCGACTGCCGAGGCCAAGACGTTCCAGCAGCGCGAAGGCACGGGCATGGCGCTCGGCGGCCGGGGTGCCCGCGTAGATGGCCGGCATCTCGACGTTTTCCTGCGCCGAGCCGGACGGGATCAGGTGATAGCCCTGAAAGACAAAACCGAACGCTTCGCGGCGCAGCCAGGCCAGTTCATCGCTGTCCAGCTGCGCGACGTTTTCCCCGGCGAAGCGGTATTCGCCGCTGGTGGGGCGGTCGAGGCAACCGAGAATGTTCATCAGCGTCGATTTGCCCGAACCGGAGGCTCCGACGATGGCAACGAACTCGCCCGCGTGGATCGACAGATCGATCCCGCGCAGCACCTCCACCAGCGGGCTGTCATCGCCGCCGTAGGCTTTGCGGATCTGCCGCAGGTCGATCAGAGGCGTGTGCATTCAGCCTCCATTGCCGCTGGCCGGCGCGCTGAGAATATGCTCACCCTCGGCCAGTCCTTCCAGCACCTGAGTGCGCAGGCGATCGCTGATGCCGGTGCGTACTTCCCGCGCCTGAATATCACCGTTGGCGGCGACGATCTGCGCTCGCTGCCACTGCGGACGCGAGCCCGGTTGCAGGGCAGCAGTCGGCACGGTCAAAGTGTCTTGCGCCTGTTGCGCGACGAAGAACACCTGGGCGGTCATGTCGGTCATCAGGCTGTGATCGGCGTTGTCGACGTCGAGCAGCACGGTATAGAGAACAACGCGTTCGCTGCCGCTGCGGCCACTGGTGGGACTGCCGCCCTGATTCTGTTCGAGTGGACGCGGCGGCACTGGCAGAATCTGCCGCACGGTGCTGCTCCAGCGCCGATTGCCGCCGCTGAGAGTAGTGAAATAGGCGGTCATGCCCGGTTTGACATGGCCGATGTCGGCCTCCGAAACCTCGGCCCACACCGTCATCGGCGAAAGCCGGGCGATGCGCAGGATCAGCGGGGTCTGCTGCTGGGCGTTGAGGGTCTGGCCTTCGCGTGCACCAATGGCGACCACGGTCCCGCTCATCGGCGCGTAGATGCGCGTGTAGCCGAGCTCCGCCTCGTCGCTGCGCAGGCTGGCCTGGGCCTGACGGATCTGTGCCTGGAACATGTCGATGCGCGCCTGGGTCGCCCGCACCTCGGCGCGGGCGGTCTGCACGTCTTCCTCGCGGGTGGCGCCACCGGCGGCGAGTTTCTGCTGGCGCTGGTATTTCTGCTGTGCCAGGTCGTGCTGGGCACGTTGCTCCTGCAACTGCGCCTTGAGGTTTTCAATGGAGAAGCGTCCGGCATCGAGCTTGGCTTTCTGCGTTGACGGGTCGATTTCCACCAGCAACTGGCCTTCCTTGACCGCGTCGCCGGCCTCGACGTGAATCTTCTGAATCTGTCCCGAGGCCTGCGCGCCAACATCCACGTAGCGGCGCGGCTGCAAGGTACCGAGCGCCGTCACGCTGTTTTCGATATCGCCCCGGCTGACTTGCACGGTGGCCACGGCGTCGCGACCGGGCGGCAGCACTTGCCAGGCGGCAACGGCGATCACGGGAATCAGACAGAGGGCGACGAACAGCGCGCGGCGGGCGGGGCGGGGACGATTCATGCAGGGTTCCGGCCAGTGGTTGCGGCCTGTCGCAAGGCACGACAGACACAGGGGCTGTCCTGTAAACGAGGCATGGGCCACGGAATTTAGCCGCAGACACATCGAGTTACCGGGTGCCGGGCCAGCACTATTTGTCCGGGATATGGAATCAGCTCTTTAAATCTATATGAGAATTACTATAAATTACGCACCTCAAGTTGCCACTATCTTGCTACTGCGTAATCCGCAGGTCTGATCAGTGCGCTCAAGGACAGAAACGGCATCGATGCGGTCGGGAGTCATGTTGGAAAACTACTATCGTGAGCTGGTGTGTTTCCTCAACGCCAGGCTGGGCAACCGTCAGGTCGCCGAGGATGTGGTGCATGACGCCTATGTACGCGTGCTCGAGCGCTCCAGCGAAGTACCGATCGAACAACCCCGGGCCTTCCTTTATCGCACCGCGCTGAATCTGGTTATCGACGATCACCGCCGTAACGCGCTGCGCCAGGTTGAATCGCTGGACGTGCTGGATAACGAAGAGCGCTATTTCACTCCGTCCCCCCACGGCACCCTCGATCACGGTCAGCGTCTGGAAATGCTCCAGCGCGCATTGGCCGAGTTGCCGCCGCTGTGCCGCGACAGTTTTCTGCTGCGCAAGATCGAAGGAATGTCCCATCCGGAAATCGCCCAGACCCTCGGCATCTCCCGGGCGCTGGTGGAAAAACACATCGTCAACGCCATGAAACATTGCCGCTTGCGCATCCAGCAATGGGATGGCCAGTGATCCGCGCCGGTTAAATTTCCTTTCATCGTCCTCGTTCCTACTCAACAGACGACCTGCTGACCTGATTCAGGCCGGTCAGGCCACCCAGGCTTTTTTCCCCGCGTTGAGGGGTTCATCCAGAGGACACTGGAAATGACACAGGCAATTGCATCGCCCATCGTTCACGACCTGATCGGCGTCGGTTTCGGCCCTTCGAACCTGGCGCTGGCCATCGCTCTGCAAGAACGCGGCCGGATCCAGGGCGAACTGGATGTGCTGTTCCTCGACAAGCAGGCCACTTACAGCTGGCACGGCAATACGTTGTCGACGCAGAGCGAATTGCAGATTTCCTTCCTCAAGGACCTGGTGACCCTGCGCAATCCCACCAGCCCGTATTCCTTCGTCAATTACCTCAAGCACCACGGACGTCTGGTCGATTTCATCAACCTCGGCACCTTTTATCCCTGCCGCATGGAGTACAACGACTACCTGCGCTGGGTGGCCGGGCAGTTCACCGAGCAGAGCCGTTACGGCGAAGAAGTGCAGTTCATCGAACCGGTCCTGCATAACCAGCAGGTTGAAGCCTTGCGGGTGATTTCCCGGGGCAGCGACGGCCAGCAATTCGTCCGCACCACGCGTTCGGTGGTGGTCAGCGCCGGCGGCACACCGCGTATTCCGGAGGCATTCAAGGCGCTGAAGGGCGATCACCGGGTGTTCCACCATTCGCAATACCTGTCGCAAATGGCCCGCCAGCCCTGTGTGAACAATCAACCAATGAGCATCGCGATCATCGGCGGCGGGCAGAGCGCGGCGGAAGCCTTCATTGACCTCAACGATTCATTCCCTTCGGTGCAGGTCGACATGATCCTGCGCGGCTCGGCCTTGAAGCCTGCGGACGACAGCCCGTTCGTCAACGAAGTGTTCTCGCCGGAGTTCACCGATCTGGTGTTCCAGCAGAACAGCGTCGAGCGCGAACGGCTGGTCAACGAGTATCACAACACCAATTATTCGGTGGTCGACATCGACCTGATCGAACGCATCTACGGCATCTTCTATCGGCAGAAGGTTTCCGGGATTGCCCGCCATGCCTTCCGTACTCTGACCACCGTCGAGAGTGCCACGGCCACGGCAAACGGCATCGAACTGGCGGTGCGTAACAACGCCACCGGTGAGGTCACCCTGCGCATCTATGACGCAGTGGTGCTGGCCACCGGTTACGAGCGGCAGATGCACCGCAAACTGCTCGCGCCGCTGGAGGAATACCTGGGTGAGTTCGAGGTCGATCGCAACTACAAGCTGATCACCGACGAGCGCTGCAAGGCCGGCATTTATATGCAGGGCTTCTGCCAGGCCAGCCATGGTCTGAGCGATACGCTGCTGTCGGTGCTGCCGATTCGCGCCGACGAAATTGCTGGCTCGCTTTACGAGCATGGCAAACAGCGCGGGCATAGTCGCTCGGTGGCGGAGCTGTTGCTGGCCACTGCCAGCTGAGTCTGCATTGCCTGACATACCGCCTTCGCGAGCAGGCTCGCTCCCACAATGGTTCTGTGAACGCAGGGCAAAATGTGGGAGCGAGCCAGCTCGCGAAGGGGCCATGGAAAGCCCACAGATCCTGAATCTGAACCCTTCCTGAACACCCGCCACATTCCCCGCCAACACCTCTTCCAGCCGTTTCGCTGCGGGCGTAAGCTGCGCGCGTTTTCATCAATTGCGGAGACCCACAGTGGGTACTTGTTCGAGTGACAGTTGTCGGCCGGTCTCGGCGACCGGCAGATTCTCGGCAAGATAACGCGCAGTCTTTCCCTGCCGTTGTCTCGCCGTAACAGCGAGCAGCGGCATCCCGTGCATGGCCAGTCCTGGGCCGTGTCTCGACGTCCCTCTCATCGACGCTGATCAGAACGTGATGGCGACCTCTATCGTCATCGCTGCCTATCGACACGCCTGTCATTGCCGACCGGCGTGCCACGCCTTGCCGCGCCGGTTTCCCCGGTGCCGAGGCGCGGCGGTACCTGCTCGACGGTTTCCCGGCTGACCACAGGGGACACAGCCATGAAACTCACGCTCAAGGAATTTTTCGCAGGTTTTCTGCACAGCCGCCACATCGCCCGGCACTTCCGTCGTCTGGCGCTGCTGGACTCGATCAACGACACCAGGGTCAGCCGTGAAGTGCCGCCGACACTGGCCGGTACGCTGGTCGCTGCCTCCCATGCCGACAGCGCTCGGTTGCTGTCGTCACTGGGCACACACGGCGAGGGGCTCAGCGAGCTCGAGGCCGATGCACTGCGCGCCCGACATGGCCTGAACGAAGTCGAACACGAGCAACCGCTGCCGTGGTGGAGCCATCTCTGGCACTGCTATAAGAACCCGTTCAACCTGCTGCTGACTTTGCTCGCGGTGATCTCGTGGCTGACCGAAGACCTCAAGGCGGCCGTGGTGATTTTCTCCATGGTGGTGCTGTCGACGCTGCTGCGCTTCTGGCAGGAAAGCAAATCCAATCAGGCCGCCGATGCGCTCAAAGCCATGGTCAGCAACACCGCCATGGTACTGCGCCGGAATGCGCCGCGGCGGGAGCTGCCGATCAGGCAACTGGTGCCCGGCGATCTCATCGTGCTCTCGGCCGGCGACATGATTCCCGCCGATTGCCGCGTGCTCAGCGCCAAGGATCTGTTCGTCAGTCAGGCAGCGATGACCGGCGAATCGATGCCGGTGGAGAAATTCATCCAGCAGACCGATCGCGACACGCGCAACCCGCTGGAGCTGGACAACATTCTGTTCATGGGCACCAACGTCGTCTCCGGCAGCGCTGTTGCGCTGATTCTCACCACCGGCAACAGCACCTATTTCGGTGCGCTGGCACAACGGGTCGGCGCGACAGACCGGGCGGTGACCTCGTTTCAGCAGGGCGTCAACAAGGTCAGCTGGCTGCTGATCCGCTTCATGTTCGTCATGGCGCCGCTGGTGCTGTTCATCAACGGTTTCACCAAGGGCGACTGGACCGAAGCGCTGCTCTTCGCGCTGTCGATTGCCGTCGGCCTGACCCCGGAAATGCTGCCGATGATCGTCACTTCAACCTTGGCCAAAGGCGCGGTATTTCTGTCGCGCAAAAAAGTCATCGTCAAACGCCTCGACGCAATCCAGAACTTCGGCGCCATGGACGTGCTGTGCACCGACAAGACCGGCACCCTGACTCAGGACAAGATCTTTCTCGCGCGCAATGTCGACGTCTGGGGCGAAGACTCTGACGAAGTGCTGGAACTGGCCTACCTCAACAGCTACTACCAGACCGGCCTGAAAAACCTGCTGGATGTCGCCGTGCTCGAACACGTGGAAATCCACCGCGAACTGAAAGTCGGTAGCGCGTTTCGCAAGGTCGATGAGATCCCGTTCGACTTCAATCGCCGGCGCATGTCGGTGGTGGTGGAGGGCCGCGGTCAGCCACATCAATTGATCTGCAAAGGCGCGGTCGAGGAAGTGCTGGGGGTGTGCAGTCGCGTGCGTCATGGCGAAGTTGATGAGGCTTTGAGCGATGAATTGCTGGCGCGGATTCGCCAGGTCACCGCCGCCTTCAACGCCGAAGGGTTGCGCGTGGTGGCGGTCGCCGCTCGTGCAATGCCCGAAGGTCGGGAGATTTACAGCCTGGCGGATGAGCAGGCGCTGACGCTGATCGGTTACGTGGC
This sequence comes from Pseudomonas moraviensis subsp. stanleyae, assembly GCF_036283065.1. Classification (GTDB taxonomy): domain Bacteria; phylum Pseudomonadota; class Gammaproteobacteria; order Pseudomonadales; family Pseudomonadaceae; genus Aquipseudomonas; species Aquipseudomonas stanleyae. The sequence continues at coordinate 351,733 of NZ_JAADJI010000003.1, read as the reverse complement.
GTTCCTCGATCCGCCGAAGGAAAGCACCGCGCCAGCGCTCAAGGCCTTGGCCGAGCATGGTGTGGCGGTGAAGGTGCTGACCGGCGACAACGAGTTGGTGACGGCGAAGATCTGCCGTGAGGTCGGCCTCGCGCAACAGGGGTTGCTGCTGGGCAACGACATTGAGCGCATGAACGATGCCGAACTGGCCGCGGCGGTGGAGAGCACCAATGTTTTCGCCAGACTGACACCGTCGCACAAGGAGCGCATCGTCCGTGTGCTCAAGGGCAACGGCCATGTCGTCGGGTTCATGGGCGATGGCATCAACGACGCGCCTGCGCTGCGCAGCGCTGATATCGGCATTTCCGTCGACAGTGCGGTGGACATCGCCAAGGAAGCGGCGGACATCATTCTGTTGGAGAAGAGCCTGATGGTGCTGGAGGAGGGCGTGCTCGAAGGGCGGCGCACCTTCGCCAACATGCTCAAGTACATCAAGATGACCGCCAGCTCCAACTTCGGCAACGTCTTCTCGGTGCTGGTCGCCAGCGCGTTCATCCCGTTCCTGCCGATGCTGCCGATGCACCTGCTGGTGCAGAACCTGCTTTACGACATTTCGCAGATCGCCATTCCGTTCGACAACGTCGATGAACAGATGCTGAAACAACCGCAGCGCTGGCAACCGGGTGACGTCGGGCGCTTCATGCTGTTTTTTGGCCCGATCAGCTCGATTTTCGACATCACCACGTTCGCCTTGATGTGGTACGTGTTCGATGCCAACACCCCGGATCAGCAGACGCTGTTCCAGTCCGGCTGGTTCGTGGTCGGGTTGCTGACCCAGACGCTGATCGTGCACATGATCCGCACGCCGAAGATTGCGTTTCTGCAAAGCCGCGCAGCCATGCCGCTGCTGGTGATGACCACGATCATCATGGCGGTGGGTATTTTCCTGCCGATGGGACCGCTGGCGCATTACTTCAAATTGCAGGCATTGCCGTCGCTGTATTTCGTGTTTCTGCCGCTGATTCTGCTGGCGTACATGGCCCTGACCCAGGCAGTGAAGGGTTTCTACATTCGTCGGTTTGGCTGGCAATAACCGCCATGGAATGCTTTCCCATGTGGGAGCGAGCCTGCTCGCGAAGGCGTCGTGTCAGTCAATACATCTCTGACAGGTATAGCCCCTTCGCGAGCAGGCTCGCTCCCACAGGGGGTATTGGTGCGTCAGGGCCGCCGGATGAATGACCTGCTTTTTAGGAAAAGTCCTACAGAGCTATCCCTGCCGCTTGCGTAGTCTTGCCCTCCCCAAACCCCACCGGGAGAATGCCCATGAGCAACAAAGCGTTGCGCATCCTGATCGCCGACCCGCAGCATTTTCATCGCATGAAAATCGAGCGCCTGTTCAACGCGCTCGGCTACTACCGCGTGGCCCCGGTGCAGAGTCTCGACGAATTGTTGACCCTGGTCGACTACGGCTGCGAGCCGTTCGATGTGCTGGTGATCAATGCCGAACTGGCGGCAGGCTCTCTCGATCTGCTGGGCTTTCTGCTCGATAACCCGCAGGTTCGCCACGCTCTGATCTACAACGAAGCGTCGGCACCGTTGCAGAAAAGTGCAGGGTTTGCCCAGGAAAACGTGCAGATCAGCCCGGCGCCATTGCCCAACTCACCCCTCATCGGGCAGGTGATGGCCAGAGTCGAGGCCTGCGACGAATGCCAGACAGCCCCTGACTCACACGCGTTGTTGCGCCATGCTCATGCATAAAAAACCAATCTGCACAACTGTCAGACCTGACAGGTGATTCTCTTGCCCATCCATGTAACATTGCCGGCGCAGCCACCGACTCCGGAACCGACTGTTACGGTGTCTTTGACGATTTTGCGGGAGTACCAATGAAGTCAGCGCTGATCGTCGATGATCATCCAGTCGTGCGCGCGGCCATTCGAATCGTCCTGCAGGCTCAAGGCTTCACCCAGATTCATGAAGCGTCCAACGGCAATGAAGTGGTGCCGTTGATCTGCGCGCATGATCCGCACCTGGTCGTGCTTGATCTCGGGTTGGGGTCCATGGACGGGCTGGAAGTGCTGACACGAATCCAGATCAAGGCGCCGACGGCGCGCTGCCGGGTCCTGGTGTTCAGCATGCACGAGCCCACGCATTATCAAGAGCGCTGTTTGCGTGCCGGCGCGAGGGGCTACGTGACCAAGAGCAATCAACTGACTCTGCTGCACGAAGCCATCAAGGCGCTGATGTCCGGCCACACCTACTTCTCCGCGTTGCCCAATACCAGCGGTCTGTACAACGCCGTGCAACGCACTGAACAGGAGATGATCGCTCAGCTGTCCGATCGAGAGTTATGCATTTTCGTGAACCTGGCGCTGGGCAAGCCGAACAAGGCCATCGCCCAGGAGATGCACCTGAGTCACAAGACCGTCAGCACCTACAAGACCCGCATGATGGCGAAACTTTGCCTGGGTTCACTGGTGCTCCTGCGTGAGTTCGCCAAGCGCAATCACCTGATCTGAGTGCCCCGACATGACGCAGGGACTGCGGATTTTCTGGCTTTGGCTGGGGCTTGTTGCCTGGGTCGGGGCGAATGACCAACCGCAGACGCTGGAGGTGCTGGCGCGCCTCGAACCGGGGAGTATCCAGGTCCGCCTCGATGATGCCGAGCGTCAGTGGCTGCGCGAGCATCCAGTATTGCGCATGGGCATCTCCGGCCCGGATTACCCGCCCTTCGAGATCACCCGCAATCAGCATGAGCTGGAAGGGCTGACCGCAGATTACGCCGACCTGCTGGCGCAATTGCTCGGTATCAGGATTGAGGTGCGGCGTTTCGCCGATCGGCCCGCACTGATGGCGGCGCTCAAGCGCGCGGATGTCGATCTGTTGGGCACCTCGAACAGTTTCGAAGCGGCGGATCCGGCCTTCATTCTGTCGCGGCCGTACGCTGAAGATCAGCCGATGCTGATCACACGCCACGACGATAAGCTGCCGGCTGATCTTTCAGCCAAACGCATCGCCATGGTCGAGGATTACCTGCCGCTGGCCCATGTTCAGGCGTTCTACCCTGGCTCCGACGTGCAGCTTTATGCGTCGGCAATGGATGCACTCGGCGCCGTCGCCTTCGGTGCCGACGACGTGTACCTGGGCGACTTCATCAGCGCCAACTATCTGATCAACACCAATTACCGCAACGACTTGCAACTGGCCGGGCCGTCGGGGCTTGACGCCAATCCGTTCGCTTTTGCGCTGTTGCGCAGCGACGTGGTGCTCAAACGCATCGTCGACAAGGCCTTGCTGGCCGTGCCCATGGAGCGCCGGCATCTGATCGAACAGCGCTGGAGTGTCGGCCTCGCCGAGATGGCCGAACAGTCGCGGGTGCAACTCAGTGCCGCCGAGCAGCAGTGGCTGGATCAGCACCCGGTGGTACGGGTGGGCGCCGTTGAAGACTTCGCACCGTTGGCGTTTTTCGATGGCGACGGGCGCTTCAACGGGCTGGCAGCGCAGTTGCTGAGCCTGATTGCGCAGCGCAGCGGGCTGAATTTCCAGATCGTGCGCGGAACGTCATTGAACGACCAGTTCGAGCAATTGCAGGCCGGTGAGCTCGATGTCCTGCCGGTAGTGACGCCGAGCACCGAGCGGGAAGCGCAGCTGCAATTCACTCGCGCCTATCTGAACAATCCGTTTGTGCTGGTCAGCGCAGCGAACGGCCAGCATCCATTGCCGCTCGACGACCTGGCGGGCAAACGCCTGGCGATCTATCGCGGCCACCCATTGCGTGATTACCTGCTGCAACGCGTGCCCGGTCTGCGCCTGGTCGAGGTCAAAAGCCCCGCTGAAGGCATGGCGCTGATTGCCCGGGGACAGGTCGACGTGACGGTGAGCTCGTTGCTGGTGGCGCGTTTTCTGATCGCCCGACAATATCGCGACCGCCTGCGCATCACCGGCACCGTTGGCGATCAGCCGGCGCGTATCGCTTTGGCCACGGCGCCGCAATCGGCGTTGCTGCACTCGATTCTGAACAAGGCGTTGCTGAGCATCGCGCCGCAGCAAATGGATGAACTGGTCGAGCGCTGGAGCCACGATGTGGTGGTCGAGGACAGCTATTGGTCGCGCCACCGTGAGGAGATTCTGCTTGGCTTTGCCGGCGCGGCGGTCTTGCTGGCGCTGGCCTTGATCTGGATCGGCTGGCAGCGCCGGCAGATTCACCAGCGCCAGCAATGGTTGCTGCAACTGCAACAGGCCAAGGAGGCGGCGGACGAGGCCAATCGGGCCAAGAGTACCTTTCTGGCAACCATGAGCCACGAGATCCGCACGCCGATGAACGCCCTGATCGGCATGCTCGAACTGGCGCTCAAGCGTGCGGAGGAGGGCGTGACCGATCGACTGGCGATTCAAGTGGCATCGAATGCCGGCCAGCAACTGTTGGCGTTGATTGGTGACATTCTCGACATCGCCCGCATCGAGTCGGGGCATATGTCCCTCGCCCCCGAACGGGCCAACCTGCGCGAGACGGTGTCTTCGGTGTGCCGGGTATTCGAAGCGCTGGCGCGGCAGAAGCGCTTGTTGTGGCGCATCGAACTGGATCCGCGCGCCGACGTCGATGTGCTGATCGATCCGACGCGCTTCAAGCAGGTGCTGTCGAACCTGCTGAGCAATGCAATCAAATTCACCGAGGTGGGCGAGGTGAGTTTGCGCTTGCAGGTTATCGCCATGACAGACGTTCAAATGGACATGCTGGTGCGCATCGAAGACAGCGGCATAGGCATCAGTGCCGAGGATCAGGAGCGCCTGTTCAGCCCTTTCGTGCAAGCGAGCAATAGTCCGCAAGTGGCGCGCGGCGGTTCCGGTCTGGGGCTGGTGATCAGCCGCAATCTCTGCGACATGATGGGCGGCACGCTGCGCCTCGACAGTGATCCTGAACGGGGCACGCGCGTGGAAATCCATCTGCAATTGCCGCTGCTGACCGCGATCACGACCACAGCGGCAACGCCCGAAGTGGCGCCCGCTGCCGGTGTATTGAACGTGTTGGTGGTGGACGATCATCCGGTCAACCGCTTGCTGATGTGCTGGCAACTGAGCGAACTGGGGCACCGCACGGTAGACGTTGGCGATGGTGAACAGGGTCTGGACCGCTGGCAAGTCCAGGCCTTCGATGTAGTGATCACCGACTGCAACATGCCGCGACGCAATGGCTATGAACTGGCGCAGGCGATTCGCAACGAAGAAGCCGCCAGTGGCCGCAGGCCCTGCCTGATTCTCGGTTTCACTGCCAATGCGCAGATCGAAGAGCGCCTGCGCTGTGTCGATGCCGGCATGGACGGCTGTCTGTTCAAACCGATTCGCCTGCATGATCTGGCTGAAGCCTTGAACGGCGTCCACCCTTGCGAGCCGAACGAGGATCAGCCGCCGGCCGCCGAGCCTGTCGAGCTTGACCTGAGTGCTCTGGAGCAGATGGCCGGTGCCGATCATTCGTTGATCGAACGCTTGCGCAAGGAAGTCGGCAACAGCCTGCGCGATGATCTGCAAGCTCTGGATCGCTTGCAGGCGAGCGACCGTGCAGACTTGCGCGAGTTGGCCCATCGCATCAGGGGTGGCGCGCAGATGGTCGGGGCGGCGCGGGTCGTTGCGGCGTGCGCAGATCTGGACACGGCGTGCCGAGACAGTGAAAACGCAGTTATCGACCGTGCCATCAACAAGTTGCGCGAAGCCATGCACAGCCTCGCACGGTGTCTCTGAACAAACGCAGTCTCCGTGGGAGCGAGCCTGCTCGCGAAAAGCGCGCCGCTGACTCAATTGTTCTGCACATGGAACACTCAAGCCGATTTCCACCCTCTAGTCGAATATTCGAGATGCCTTTAGGCTTAATCCAATGCTTTTACACATTGGAGACCCCATGAAAAACATCATCGGCATCTATACCAGCCCCCGCGGCCATTGGGTCGGCGATGGTTTCCCGGTGCGCACGCTGTTTTCCTACGACAACCTGGGCAAGCACATCAGCCCGTTTCTGCTGCTCGATCACGCCGGACCCGCCGAATTCACCCCGACTACAGAACAGCGTGGCGTCGGCCAGCACCCGCACCGTGGTTTTGAAACCGTGACCATCGTTTACGACGGTGAAGTGCAGCACCGTGACTCCACCGGCAGTGGCGGCACCATCGGCCCGGGTGACGTGCAGTGGATGACCGCAGCGTCCGGCATCCTCCATGAAGAGTTTCATTCGGAGAATTTCGCCAGGACCGGCGGCAAGCTGGAAATGGTCCAGCTGTGGGTCAACCTGCCGGCCAAGGACAAAATGGCCGCACCGGGTTACCAGACCATTCTCGACGGCGACATTCCGAACATTGCGCTCAAGGGCGACGCCGGCAGCCTGCGTCTGATCGCCGGTGAATTCGACGGCCACACCGGCCCGTCGCGGACGTTCACACCCATCGACGTCTGGGATCTGCGCCTCAATGCCGGCAAGCTGCTGACACTTGATCTGCACGAAGGGCGTAACACCGCGCTGGTGGTGTTGAAAGGTTCGGTGCAGGTCAACGGCGCGGAATCGGTGGGGGTGGGGCAGTTGGCGCTGTTCGAACGCGACGGTGATCGACTCACCCTGCAAGCCAGCGAAGACGCGGTGGTATTGCTGCTCAGCGGCGAGCCGATCGACGAACCGATCGTCGGCCACGGCCCGTTCGTGATGAACACCGAGCAGGAAATCCACCAGGCCTTTGCCGACTTCCAGTCCGGGCGCTTTGGCCAGATGCACCCCTGACCCGAGCTTTACTGGCAACTGAAACACCCCTGTGGGAGCGAGCCTGCTCGCGAATGCTCTGATTCGGTCGAAGAAGTATTGACTGACAGGACCCCTTCGCGAGCAGGCTCGCTCCCACAGGTTGTTCAGCGTTTTGGAGACGCGGTTCATCCGCCGAAATCAATTGCTCCTACACTGTGCCAATCTGTGCGATCTTCTCGCGATTGGCCTTTGTCGGAGTTGTTTGATGCTGTCTCTGCTGACCGAACATCCGTTGTTTTGCGCCTTGATCCTGATCCTGCTCGATCTTGGCCTGTGGCGCCTGATCAGCTCTCGCGGCAGCGAATGGAAACTGCTGGTGCGGGTGCTGATTTTCGCCCTGTTCAGCATTGTGCTGTTCAACGAAGGCCTCAACCCGATGGAGCCGGCGCCGTGGGCCGACAACGTGCCGCTGCATCTGGCGGCGACCGGGTTGCAGATCGGTTGGTGGCTGTTTGGTGCGCGCACCCTGACGGTGCTGATCGGTGCAGTGATGATGCAACGGGTCGGCCACACCGGCCGGCTGTTGCAGGACTTGCTCGGCGCGGTGATTTTTCTTATCGCGATCATTGCGGCGCTGGCGTACGTGCTCGACCTGCCGGTCAAAGGCGTACTGGCAACCTCCGGCGCGTTGGCAATCATTGTCGGTCTGGCCTTGCAGAGCACCTTGAGCGACGTGTTCTCCGGTATCGTCCTCAACACCACCAAGCCGTATCAACTCGATGACTGGATCTCGATCGACGGCACCGAGGGTCGCGTCACCGACATCGACTGGCGCGCCACGCGTCTGCAAACCAGCCAGGGCAGCATGGCCGTGATTCCGAACTCGCTGGCGGCCAAAGCCAAGATCATCAACTTCAGTCGACCGAGCAACATGTTCGGCGTTTCGGTCAGCGTGCCCGTCAGCCTCCATGCCCGGCCCAGCTCGGTGATCGAGGCGCTGGAGCGGGCGATGCAGGGTTGCCGGCAATTGCTCGACACTCCGGCGCCCAGCGTGTCGTTGAAGAGTTCTGCCAGCGGCGGCGCCGAATACGAGATCAGCGGGTTTGTCGCCTCGATGGGCGAGAAGCGCGTGGTGCGCAATCAGTTGTTCGATCTCGCTTACCGGCACTTGCAGGCCTCCGGGGTCAATCTGCTGTCGAGCAATGAGACCAGCGCCGCGCCGCAGTTGTCGCGGCCACGGGCACTGCTGGAAAGCTCGCCGATCTTCTCGACCCTGCGCGAGGAAGAGAAAGACACCTTCAGCCAGAACATGACCCTGCAAACTTTCCGCGCCGGCGAAACGATTCTGGCGGGCGGGGAGGTCAGCGATCATTTGTTCATCATTGAATCCGGTGTGGTTTCGGTGACGCTCAAGCGCCACGGTACGCCACTGGAATCCGGACGCATGGGGCCGGGCGAGGTAATCGGCGAGGCTGGAATCCTGTCCGACACCGCACTGCCGGCGGATTTTTCCGCGAAGACTTTCTGCGCGCTGTATCGCATCGAGAAGTCGTACCTTAAACCGTGCCTGGACGCACGCCATGACATCCACGATGCCATGCAGGCGTTGCTCGATTTCCGACTGCACAAGGCGCAATCGCTGACCGAGGAGGCGCCCGTGGTCGCGCCGAAAAAAGGCTTTCTGCAGTGGCTGCGTAATCGCGTCTGAGCTGTACCTTGTCATTCGATGCAACCTGCGCGGCGCTCTCAGGGTCACAATTTCTAATCCCACCGGGCAGGAGTTGCGGATGATGAAAAACCTGCGAATCGCCACTTATAACGTCAACGGCATGCGCGCGCGGTTGCCGAATCTGCTGGAATGGCTCGAGCGCGAGCAGCCGGACATCGCCTGTCTGCAAGAACTGAAATCGGTGGACAGCGCGTTTCCCGCCGCTGAACTGGAAGCCGCCGGTTACGGCGCTATCTGGCAGGGACAGGCGTCATGGAATGGCGTGGCGATCCTGGCGCGGGATGCGCAGCCGTTGGAGAGTCGGCGTGGTTTGCCGGGTGATCCCGATGACACCCACAGCCGCTATATCGAAGCAGCGGTGCACGGTGTGCTGGTCGGGTGCCTGTATCTGCCCAACGGTAACCCGCAGCCGGGGCCGAAGTTCGATTACAAACTGGCCTGGTTCGAACGCCTGATCAGCTACGCCAAGGACCTGCAAAGCAGCGATCACCCGGTGGTGCTGGCCGGTGACTTCAATGTCGTGCCCACCGACATGGATATCTACAACACTCGCTCCTGGCTCAAGGATGCCTTGTTGCAACCCGAAAGCCGCGAGTGCTACCAGCGGCTGCTGGACCAGGGCTGGACCGATTCCCTGCGCCACGTGTATCCCGAAGAACGCATCTACACCTTCTGGGATTACTTCCGCAATCATTGGCAAACCAACTCCGGCCTGCGCATCGATCACCTGCTCCTCAACCCGGCATTGAGTCCGTATCTGCACGACGCCGGCGTCGACGCCTGGGTGCGCAATGAGCCGCACGCCAGTGACCATGCACCGACATGGATTCGCATCGGCTCGCGGAAAAAGCGCTGAGCGGGCGATTGGCGAAATCAATTGTCGCAAGCCGTGCTTGATCCCGTATACAGGGCAACATTCACGCAGTGTTCTGCGGCCCATGCATAAGGACTGAGCAATGAGTGCGCCACGGCTGACCAATACCAAGCTGTACCTGCAACGCCTGGGTTTCGACACAGCGCCGCCGCCGACGCTGGCTACGTTGCGTCAATTGCAATTGCGCCACACCGGCGTCTTTCCTTTTGAGAATCTGGCGACCATCACCGGGGCACCGGTATTGATCGATCTGCCATCGATTGAAGAGAAAATCCTGCGTGGCGGTCGCGGCGGCTATTGCTACGAACTCAACCACCTGTTCTTCGCGTTGTTGCGGGAATTGGGCTTCGACGCGCGGGCAATCAGCGGTCGCGTGGTGATGAATCAACCGGAAGGCAGCTGGACGGCGCGCACGCACCGCTTGAGCCTGGTCACCATCGACGGCACTCGCTATATCGCCGACGTCGGCTTCGGCGGCATGGTGCCGACGGCACCGCTGCTGCTCGACAGCGAAGATGAGCAATCCACTCCGCACGAGCCCTATCGCATCGACAAGCAGGCCGATGGCTACTTGCTACGCGCCAGGGTCGCAGGAGAGTGGCGGCCGATGTACCTGTTTGATCTGCAACGCCAGGAAGACATCGATTACATCGTCGGCAACTGGTATGTCTCGACCCATCCCGAATCACCTTTTGCCCAGCGTCTGATGGTCGCGCGTACTGGCGATGGCTGGCGCAAGACCCTGAACAACGGCAGTTTTGCCATTCACCCTATGGGGGCTGAAAGTCAGCGACGCGAAGTGGCGGACGTCGACGAGTTGATGGGGTTGCTGCGGCATGAGTTTGATCTTCAGATGCCTGATTCACCGCGGGTGCGGCAGGCGCTGGCTCGGGTATTCGCGCCAGTATCGGTCTAGGGTTTTACGTCAGGCTCCAGCACGCGACGGATTTCGCCGATGGCTGCCGAGAGCTTTCTCTCCAGGCTTTTCAGGTCGGTGGCCGTGATGCCTTTCTTGAACTGGCCCGACAGACCTGAATCGTCAACGCGTTCCTGCTGGCGGTTACCTTCCAGCAAGGCATGGCGCAAGGTGTTGTTGATCACGGTCTGGTAGCCAAAGCCCTCGGTTTCTGCGGCGGTACGCGCCGCTTCGATCACCGCGTCATCAAGCATGATTGTTATGCGGGTCTTGCCCTTGTTCGGCGCCACTGCGCCGCGTTTGCCTGCAGAAAAGTCATATTCGTCTTTCATCGTTCAAACCTCGCGTAAATATGCGCGCCGCTCGCTGGGTGTGGCGAGGCGTGCAGAAATGATTCGAACAACATTGGCTTCGCGGTAACTGTAAGCCACGACAAGCACACGACCCTTGGCATCGAGGCCGAGGGTGATCCAGCGTTGTTCGTCATGATCGTTGTCCTCAAGCGTCAGTGCGCGTTCGTCGTAGAAAACGGGTTCGGCCTCGGCGAGGCTGATGCCTTTGTGCTTGAGTTTGTTGGCTGCGTTCTTGCTTTTGTCGTACTGAATCTTGAATGACTTCATTATGCATACTTTATATGTATAAAAAAGAGCGAGACTGCACCGTCGGTCGCCGTGAACACTTCAGCCTAGTGGGCACTGGCGCAGACGCAGCGGGGATGTGTTGCCGGATTTGTGGGGGCGCAAGCCGCGGGCCAGAAGCTTGGGTGGCTACCTAACCATTATCTGACTGATAAGTTGTATACAACTCTATGGACATTTGTCTTGAGTATTGAATACAGTGTGCGCATAACAAAAACCAGGGAACCCCCCCACCATGAAAACGCCCCATGTTTCACACCAACGGCCCGAGGACGAAAATCTCGGGGTCGGCGCGAATATGGCTTACGGCCTGCAACATGTTCTGACCATGTACGGCGGTATCGTTGCGGTGCCACTGATCATTGGCCAGGCGGCCGGTTTGTCGCCGGCGGACATCGGTCTGTTGATTGCTGCTTCATTGTTTGCGGGGGGGCTGGCGACATTGCTGCAAACCCTGGGTCTGCCGTTTTTTGGCTGTCAGCTGCCGCTGGTTCAGGGCGTGTCGTTCTCCGGCGTGGCGACCATGGTCGCGATCGTCAGCAGTGGCGGGGAGGGCGGTTTCCAATCGGTGCTGGGCGCGGTGATTGCCGCCTCATTGATCGGCTTGCTGATCACGCCGGTGTTCTCGCGCATCACCAAGTTCTTTCCACCGCTGGTCACCGGCATTGTGATCACCACCATCGGCCTGACGCTGATGCCTGTTGCCGCACGCTGGGCGATGGGCGGCAACAGCCACGCGCCGGACTTCGGCAGCATGCAGAACATCGGTCTGGCGGCGGTGACGCTGGTGCTGGTGTTGCTGTTGAGCAAGGTCGGTAGCTCGACTATCTCGCGGCTGTCGATTCTGCTGGCGATGGTCATCGGCACGGTGCTGGCGGTGTTTCTCGGCATGGCGGATTTCTCCGGCGTTACCACCGGGCCCATGTTCGGCTTCCCGACACCGTTCCACTTCGGCATGCCGACCTTCCACTTCGCCGCGATTCTGTCGATGTGCATTGTGGTCATGGTGACCCTGGTGGAGACCTCGGCGGACATCCTCGCCGTCGGTGAAATCATCGGCACCAAGGTCGACTCGAAACGCTTGGGCAACGGCCTGCGTGCCGACATGCTGTCGAGCATGTTTGCGCCGATCTTCGGTTCGTTCACGCAAAGTGCGTTTGCGCAGAACGTCGGGCTGGTGGCGGTGACCGGGATCAAGAGCCGATTCGTGGTCGCCACCGGCGGCTTGTTTCTGGTGGTGCTCGGACTGCTGCCGTTCATGGGCCGAGTCATTGCAGCAGTGCCGACTTCGGTACTCGGCGGCGCCGGGATCGTGCTGTTCGGTACTGTGGCGGCGAGCGGCATCCGCACGTTGTCGAAGGTGGACTACCGCAACAACGTCAACCTGATCATCGTTGCCACTTCGATCGGTTTCGGCATGATCCCGATCGCCGCGCCGAACTTCTACGATCATTTCCCGAGCTGGTTCGCGACGATTTTCCATTCGGGCATCAGTTCGTCGGCAATCATGGCGATCCTGCTCAACCTGGCGTTCAACCACTTCACGGCCGGCAATTCGGATCAACAATCGGTATTCGCCGCAGCGGAAGAGCGCACCCTGCGTTACCGCGATCTGGCCGCGCTGCGCGAAGGCGATTACTTCAGCGACGGCAAACTGCATGACTGCGATGGCAAGGAGGTGCCGGTGATCGAGCCGGATGACCACGACCATGGCCATGGCGCGCCGAAGGTACAGGTGAAAAGCAGCGAACATGTCTGACCGCTGCTGAATACAGAAGGGCCGATCTGGTTGTACAGATCGGCCTTTTCGTTTGCAGATTAAAAGATCGCAGCCTTCGGCAGCTCCTACATCGGGATCAGCGTTTCCCTGTAGGAGCCGCCGAAGGCTGCGATCTCTTGATCTTTTCAGGCGACCACAAAAAAGCCCCTGAACCTTGCGATTCAGGGGCTTTGCTATCTGGCTCCACAACCTGGACTCGAACCAGGGACCCAGTGATTAACAGTCACTTGCTCTACCAACTGAGCTATTGCGGAATTGGTGCGTATGTTACTGATTCAAAAAGAGAAGTCAAGCGTCGCCTGGCAACTTTTGCGTTTCGCCTGGACAGACGGTGTTTTGTCAGCGATTGGCGGTTACCAGAATGGCCTCAGGGGTCTACCATGGCAGCCCGGAAGTGGTCACACGCGCTACCGGCCATTCGCCGCAAAGGTACGCGCCATGATTCAAATCACTCGCAACACCGAGATGCTCGCATGAGCACTGCACAGATCAGCCTGCCCAGAGGCATCGGCCCGCACGCCGAGAAACTTTTCGATGCCATCACCGGCGCCAGCACCGCCGAAGAATTGAATCGCGCCGGCGGCAAGGCCGAGGGTTTCGTCCTCGGTCTCGAAAGCAGCAAGGCCATCAAGAGCCAGATCGCCGAATCGCTGTATGTGATTTACGACGATGCCGCCACCCAGCGTTCGGCCGAACTGGCTTAACTGCCGAAGGTGAGCGTGCCGAGCATCAGCCTGGCATAGGCCGCCGTCGCTGCCAGTTGCACGAGCCACAGGGCCAGGCCACCGAGGAATACCCCGGTGGCGACTTGCAGCACCAGGCTTTTTTCACGTTTGGCCGGAGCGCGCGGGATAAAATCATCCAGATCGTCACGGTCGGCGCGCAGGTTGTCGTTTTTCATTTGGGTTCTCTTCGAAAATCTCGGGTGTACACACAACCGGTAGGAGCTGCGGAACGCTGCGATCTTTTGATCTTGATCTTGATCTTGATCTTAAAAAACAAGATCAAAAGATCGCAGCCTCGTTTCACTCGTCAGCTCCTACGAGCTCCTACGGTTCTGAATTGTGTGCAGTCTAGAGGTGTGGACATCATCCAGAGACAAGTAAAAACGGGAAGCCGTTCCAGGCTTCCCGTTTTTCATCACGCCGCGAAAATCAGATGACCTGAACGATCGCGTCCGTCACAGCCTTGATGTTGCTCTGGTTCAGCGCAGCCACGCAGATGCGCCCGGTGTCCAGGGCGTAGATGCCGAACTCGTTGCGCAGGCGATGCACCTGTTCGGTGGTCAGGCCGGAGTAGGAGAACATGCCGCGCTGACGGCCGACGAAGCTGAAGTCGCGGCCTGGGGCTTTTTCCGCCAGCAGGGCAACCATCTGCTCGCGCATGCCGCGAATGCGCAGACGCATCTCGGCCAGCTCGGCTTCCCACTGCGCGCGCAGTTCCGGGCTGTTGAGCACGGCAGCAACAATGCTGGCGCCGTGGGTCGGCGGGTTGGAGTAGTTGGTGCGGATCACGCGTTTGACCTGCGACAGCACGCGCGCGCTTTCTTCTTTCGATTCGCTGATGATCGACAGTGCGCCAACGCGCTCGCCGTACAGCGAGAACGACTTGGAGAACGAGCTCGAGACGAAAAAGGTCAGGCCGGATTCGGCGAACAGGCGCACGGCCGCGGCGTCTGCATCGATACCGTCGCCGAAGCCCTGGTAGGCCATGTCGAGGAACGGCACGTGTCCCTTGGCCTTGACCACTTCCAGCACGTTGTTCCAGTCCGCCGGGGTCAGATCGACGCCGGTCGGGTTGTGGCAGCAAGCGTGCAGGACAACGATCGAGCCGTTCGGCAGGGCGTTGAGGTCGTCGAGCATGCCGGCACGGTTCACGTCGTGGGTGGCAGCGTCGTAGTAACGGTAGTTCTGCACCGGGAAACCCGCGGTTTCGAACAGTGCGCGGTGGTTTTCCCAGCTCGGGTCGCTGATCGCCACGACGGCGTTCGGCAGCAGTTGCTTGAGGAAGTCGGCACCGATTTTCAGTGCGCCAGTGCCGCCGACGGCCTGAGTGGTGATGACGCGACCGGCGCTGATCAGCGGCGAGTCGTTGCCGAACAGCAGTTTCTGCACGGCCTGGTCGTAGGCAGCGATGCCATCGATCGGCAGGTAACCGCGCGAAGCGTGTTGCGCGACGCGAATCGTCTCGGCTTCGATCACCGCGCGCAGCAGTGGAATTCGCCCCTCTTCGTTGCAGTACACGCCCACGCCCAGGTTGACCTTGGTGGTCCGGGTATCGGCGTTGAATGCTTCGTTGAGGCCCAGGATTGGATCGCGGGGTGCCATTTCGACAGCGGAGAACAGGCTCATTATTACGGCGGCTCTGAATGGAGAGTGGAGGGACGTGTAGCGCTCCAGCCGAATGCACTAGAGCGGTGCACAAACGGGGAGCTAGTATAGAGGCCATCACCGCGCAATGGCGACAGGCGAATCCGCTTTTGCGGTAAGTTTTTCCGATTATTTCTTGACCGTTAGTCGATTGACTTTGTCAGAGACTTTACCGGATGTAGGACGTTTGCCTTGAAAGGTCAGGCAATCGCCACCACATTAAGCACAATCCAGTTTTTTTCTTTCGCGACATCGGTCGTTTGCGGTCGTCCTCGCGGTGCTTCGTCTGATGCGGAACGCCGCGATTCCAGAGGTGTGTATGTCGGAATTCCAGCTAGTCACCCGCTTCGAGCCTGCCGGCGATCAGCCGGAAGCCATTCGCCAGTTGGTTGAGGGCATTGACGCCGGGCTGGCGCACCAGACACTGCTCGGTGTGACCGGTTCGGGCAAGACCTTCAGCATCGCCAACGTCATCTCGCAGGTACAGCGTCCGACGCTGGTGCTGGCGCCGAACAAGACCCTGGCCGCGCAGTTGTACGGGGAGTTCAAGGCGTTCTTCCCGAACAACGCGGTGGAATACTTCGTTTCCTACTACGACTACTACCAGCCCGAAGCGTATGTGCCGTCGTCCGACACCTTCATCGAGAAGGACGCGTCGATCAACGACCACATCGAGCAGATGCGGCTGTCCGCGACCAAAGCATTATTGGAGCGCAAGGACGCGATCATCGTCACCACGGTGTCGTGCATCTATGGTCTGGGCAGTCCGGAAACCTATCTGAAGATGGTCTTGCACGTTGATCGCGGCGACAAGCTTGATCAGCGCGCGCTGCTGCGGCGCCTGGCTGACCTGCAATACACCCGTAACGACATGGATTTTGCCCGGGCGACGTTCCGCGTGCGTGGTGACGTGATCGATATCTTCCCGGCGGAATCCGATCTGGAAGCGATCCGCATCGAGCTGTTCGATGACGAGGTCGAGAGCATTTCTGCCTTCGATCCGCTGACCGGCGAAGTCATCCGCAAGATGCCGCGCTTCACCTTTTACCCAAAAAGCCACTACGTGACGCCGCGGGAAACCCTGCTCGACGCCATCGAGCACATCAAGGTTGAATTGCAGGAGCGCCTCGAATACCTGCGCAGCAATAACAAACTGGTCGAGGCCCAGCGTCTGGAGCAGCGCACTCGTTTCGATCTGGAGATGATCCTCGAACTGGGTTACTGCAACGGCATCGAAAACTACTCGCGCTACCTGTCCGGACGTCCGGCCGGCGCGGCGCCACCAACCCTTTACGACTACCTGCCCGCCGACGCGCTGTTGGTGATCGACGAGTCCCACGTGAGCGTGCCGCAGGTCGGTGCGATGTATAAGGGCGACCGTTCGCGCAAGGAAACCCTGGTCGAGTACGGCTTCCGCCTGCCCTCGGCGCTGGACAACCGGCCGATGCGTTTCGACGAGTGGGAAGGGGTCAGCCCGCAAACCATTTTCGTCTCCGCAACCCCCGGCAACTACGAAGCCGAGCACGCCGGGCGCGTGGTTGAGCAAGTGGTACGGCCGACCGGCCTGGTCGACCCGCAGGTTGAAGTGCGGCCGGCGCTGACCCAGGTCGACGACTTGCTCTCGGAAATCACCAAGCGTGTGGCGATCGAAGAACGGGTGCTGGTCACCACGCTGACCAAGCGCATGGCCGAAGACCTCACCGATTACCTCGCCGACCACGGCGTACGTGTGCGTTACCTGCACTCGGACATCGACACCGTCGAGCGCGTCGAGATCATCCGCGACTTGCGCCTTGGCGTGTTTGATGTGCTGGTCGGCATCAACCTGCTGCGTGAAGGCCTCGACATGCCGGAAGTGTCGCTGGTGGCGATTCTCGACGCGGACAAGGAAGGTTTCCTGCGTTCCGAGCGCTCGCTGATCCAGACCATTGGCCGTGCCGCACGTAACCTCAACGGCCGGGCGATTCTCTACGCTGATCGCATGACCGGTTCGATGGAGCGAGCGATTGGCGAGACCGAGCGCCGTCGCGAGAAGCAGATCGCGTTCAACCTTGAAAACGGCATCACCCCGAAAGGCGTGATCAAGGATGTTGCCGACATTATGGAAGGCGCCACCGTGCCCGGTTCGCGCAGCAAGAAGCGCAAAGGCATGGCCAAGGCCGCCGAAGAGAACGCCAAGTACGAAGCCGAGCTGCGCTCGCCCAGCGAAATCACCAAACGCATCCGCGCGCTGGAAGAGAAGATGTATCAGCTGGCGCGGGATCTGGAGTTCGAAGCGGCGGCGCAGATGCGCGACGAGATTGCCAAACTGCGCGAGCGATTGCTGACCGTTTGATTTTCATCGCCTGACCGGCCTCTTCGCGAGCACGCTCGCTCCCACAGAGGAATTGCCTATCCCTGTGGGAGCGAGCCTGCTCGCGAATGGCCTTCACACAGTCGGACGGCCTAGCGCATCCGGCTTAAATACCCTGCCCGCTGGAGCGGGGCGGGTGTCGCCTGTTACCATTCGCCGCTTGATTGTTCTGCTCTTCATTTTTTCGAGACATGCCATGACCACCGTCCGCACTCGCATCGCGCCATCGCCTACCGGGGACCCCCACGTAGGTACCGCTTACATCGCATTGTTCAACTACTGCTTTGCCAAGCAGCACGGCGGTGAATTCATCCTGCGCATCGAAGACACCGATCAGTTGCGCTCGACCCGCGAGTCCGAACAGCAGATCTTCGACGCCCTGCGCTGGCTCGGCATCGACTGGAGCGAGGGCCCGGACGTCGGCGGCCCGCACGGCCCGTACCGGCAGAGCGAGCGCGGCGACATCTATCAGAAGTACTGCCAGCAACTGGTTGACATGGGGCATGCGTTCCCGTGCTTCTGCACCGCTGAAGAGCTGGACCAGATGCGCGCCGAGCAAATGGCCCGCGGCGAAACCCCACGCTACGACGGCCGCGCACTGCTGCTGTCGAAAGAAGAAGTCGCCACGCGCCTGGCCGCTGGCGAACCGCACGTGATCCGCATGAAAGTGCCGAGCGAAGGCGTCTGCGTGGTGCCGGACATGCTGCGTGGCGATGTCGAGATCCCGTGGGATCGTATGGACATGCAGGTGCTGATGAAGACCGACGGCCTGCCGACGTACTTCCTCGCCAACGTCGTCGATGACCATCTGATGGGCATCACCCACGTCCTGCGTGGCGAAGAATGGCTGCCATCGGCGCCAAAACTGATCCTGCTTTATGAATACTTCGGCTGGGAACAACCAGAGCTGTGCTACATGCCGCTGCTGCGTAACCCGGACAAGAGCAAGCTGTCCAAGCGCAAGAACCCGACCTCGGTGACGTTCTACGAGCGCATGGGCTTCATGCCCGAAGCCATGCTCAACTACCTCGGCCGCATGGGCTGGTCGATGCCGGACGAGCGCGAGAAGTTCTCCCTGCAGGAAATGGTCGACAACTTCGATCTCAAGCGCGTTTCTCTCGGTGGGCCGATCTTCGATATCGAGAAGCTGTCGTGGCTCAACGGCCAGTGGCTGCGCGACTTGCCGGTGGAAGAGTTTGCTGCACGGGTGCAGAAGTGGGCGTTCAATTCCGAGTACATGATGAAGATCGCGCCGCACGTTCAGGGCCGCGTCGAAACCTTCAGCCAGGTCGCACCGCTGGCGGGGTTTTTCTTCGCTGGCGGCGTGAATCCGGATGCCAGACTGTTCGAGTCGAAAAAGCTTTCCGCCGACCAGGTTCGCCAGTTGATGCAACTGATCCTGTGGAAACTGGAAAGCCTGCGTCAGTGGGAGAAGGACAGCATCACCGCGACGATTCAGGCGGTGGTCGAATCCCTCGAGCTGAAACTGCGCGACGCGATGCCGCTGATGTTTGCCGCGATCACCGGCCAGGCCAGTTCGGTGTCGGTGCTCGATGCGATGGAAATCCTCGGTCCGGACCTGACCCGTTTCCGTCTGCGCCAGGCGATTGACCTGCTGGGCGGCGTGTCGAAGAAAGAAAACAAAGAGTGGGAAAAGCTCCTGGGCGCCATCGCTTGATTGCTTTTGCTTCTCTGTAGGAGCTGCCGCAGGCTGCGATCTTTTGATCCTGCCTTCGGCGTTTCTCCCGAATTTACGGGGGAGGGCGGTAAGTGATTGTTATCCCGACAAAAAATTTTGAAATTTTTCAAAAATAAGTTTGACAGGCTTTCGATACGCCCTTAAGATTCGCCCCGTCCTCAGCGATGAGGGGCTATAGCTCAGCTGGGAGAGCGCTTGCATGGCATGCAAGAGGTCGACGGTTCGATCCCGTCTAGCTCCACCAATTTACACTTCGAGGTCTGGCCACACCGGCCTTGAAGCGATCAGCACTCAGCGTTGATCAGTTGTATAGAAGGGTTTGCGTCCCCTTCGTCTAGTGGCCTAGGACACCGCCCTTTCACGGCGGTAACAGGGGTTCGAGTCCCCTAGGGGACGCCAGTTTTACAGAAGTGATGTTGCAAGAGATCACTCCGCCGCGAGGCGAAAAATCCGGGGCTATAGCTCAGCTGGGAGAGCGCCTGCATGGCATGCAGGAGGTCAGCGGTTCGATCCCGCTTAGCTCCACCAATTTACAGTTCAAGGTCTGGCCACACCGGCCTTGAATCGATCAGCTCTCAGCGCTGATCAGTTGTATAGAAGGGTTTGTGTCCCCTTCGTCTAGTGGCCTAGGACACCGCCCTTTCACGGCGGTAACAGGGGTTCGAGTCCCCTAGGGGACGCCACGATTACCCGCTTTGCGGGATTTTATAAGGGTCATTCAATTATTGAATGGCCCTTTTGTTTGTCTGGCGTTTGGCCAACCTTCCTTTTTCCTTACACTGTGCTTCAGACCAGCGGTCATATTCATGACTTGCGGAATATTATTATGCGAATAATATTCTAGTCGTAATATTCGGAGGCAACGATGAACGATAAAAAAGCTCAAACCCGCGAACGCATCCTCAAGGCTGCCAGCGCCGCACTGATCCAGCGTGGCCCGGCAGACCCGAGCGTGGGCGAAGTGATGGGCGCGGCCGGCCTGACCGTCGGTGGCTTCTACGCGCACTTCGAAAGCAAGGACGCAATGATGCTCGAAGCGTTCAAGCAGCTGCTGGGCCGCCGCCGAGACCTGATCGCCGACATGGATGCCGATCTGACCGGCGAAGAGCGCCGCGCCCTGGTGGCTGCGTTCTACCTGTCGCGCAAGCACCGCGATTCCAGCGAAGCGGCGTGTCCGATCCCCGCCTCGATTGGTGAGCTGGGACGGTTGCCGGAGTCGTTCCGCATTGCGCTGAACGAGCATCTGGAGCTGATGGTGGCGCAACTGGCGGCCAGCCCTGAAGACACCGACAAGGCTCTGGCTGATGTCGCGCTGATGGTAGGTGGTCTGGCCCTCGCCAGGGCGCTGGGTCCGGGAGAGTTATCCGATCGATTGCTGCGCGCTGCCAAGTCGGCGGTGCGTTGACCTGAAGGCAACAAGCCTGAGGAGAGAGCGATGAACGCGTTGAAGTGGGTTCGTGGCGTTAACGGTACCTTGGGCTGGTTTGCACCGAAACTGGTGGCGAGCAAAATGCGCCTGGCGTTCATGACGCCCCGCGCGCTTCCGCTGCGGAACTGGGAGCTGCCGCTGCTGGCGAGTTCCGAACGCATCACCTTGCGCTTCGGCCTGTCGGCGCTGCGTTGGGGGCAAGGCCCTACGGTGTTGCTGATGCACGGTTGGGAAGGGCGGCCCACCCAATTCGCTTCGTTGATCAATGCGCTGGTCGATGCCGGTTATACCGTCGTCGCACTCGACGGCCCGGCCCACGGTCGTTCGCCCGGGCGCGAAGCCAATGTGGTGCTGTTCGCCCGCGCCATGCTTGAAGCGGCTGCCGAATTGCCGCCGCTGCAAGCGGTGATCGGCCACTCCATGGGTGGCGCCAGCGCGATGCTCGCCGTGCAATTGGGGCTGCGCACCGAAACCCTGGTCAGCATCGCCGCACCGTCACGAATCCTCGGCGTATTGCGCGGTTTCGCTCGTTACGTGGGTCTGCCAGCGCGAGCGCGTTCGGCGTTCATTCGTCAGGTCGAGCAGGACGTCGGCATGCGCGCCGCGACGCTTGACGTTGCCCACTATCAACTGGATATGCCCGGCCTGATCGTCCACGCCGAGGACGACAATTTCGTCTCGGTCAAGGAAGCACAACTGATTCACGAGGCCTGGTTCGACAGCCGCCTGCTGCGTCTGGAAAGCGGAGGCCATCAACGGGTACTGGCCGACCCTCGCGTGATTGATGGTGTGTTATCACTGCTTGCCGGTCGCAGCCTTCAGGCGCGCCAATCGGCCTGAGCTTCGTTACACTGCCCCGGTTGAAAACTTTGACCGGGAGTGGGGCATGGGCTGGGATCGGGCAACGCCGTTTACCATTGATCTGCAAGTAGGCGCCGAAGACATCGACGGGCTCGGGCACGCCAACAACGCCGTGTACGTGACCTGGCTCGAACGCTGCGCCTGGCGCCACTCGCAGCGCCTCGGCCTGGACCTGGTCGAGTACCGGCGGCTGGATCGGGCGATGGCTGTCGTGCGCCACGAAATCGATTATCTGGCCGCGGCCTATGAAGGCGATGAGCTGCAACTGGCGACGTGGATCGTCGACTGGGATCAGCGCCTGAAAATGACCCGGCATTTCCAGCTCAAACGCCCCAGCGACAACGCCACCCTGTTGCGCGCGCAGACTACATTTGTCTGCATCGAACTGTCGACCGGCAAACCCAAGCGCATGCCGGCGGAGTTTATCGAAGGCTATGGCCCGGCGATCCAGATTGCAGAGGCGATGTAAATCTCACCCTGTGGGAGCGAGCCTGCTCGCGAAAGCGGCGGGTCAATTACGCATGTATCAACTGACAGACCGCCTTCGCGAGCAGGCTCGCTCCCACAGAGAAATGTGTTGTTCTGCGGTTTTGCGCGTAATCCAGTAAACTGCCGCACGTTTTTCTTCAAGTAGTGTTTCCCCATGCAAATTGCTCTGGCGCCCATGGAGGGGTTGGTCGACGACATCCTGCGCGACGTGCTGACCCGGGTTGGCGGCATCGATTGGTGCGTGACCGAATTCATTCGGGTCAACGATCAGTTGCTCACCCCGGCGTACTTCCACAAGTTCGGCCCCGAGCTGCTCAACGGCGCTCGCACGGCATCCGGCGTGCCGCTGCGTGTGCAGTTGCTCGGTTCTGACCCGGTGTGTCTGGCGGAAAACGCCGCGCTGGCCTGCGAACTCGGTTCTGAAGTGATCGACCTCAACTTCGGCTGCCCGGCCAAGACCGTCAACAAATCCCGCGGCGGCGCCGTGCTGCTCAAGGAGCCGGAGCTGCTCAACCAGATTGTCGAGCACGTCCGTCGCGCCGTGCCGGCGCACATCCCGGTAACGGCAAAAATGCGCCTGGGTTTCGACAGCCCTGACGGTTCGCTGGTTTGCGCCACGGCGCTGGCCGAAGGCGGAGCGGAGCACATCGTCGTACACGCGCGGACGAAAATGGACGGCTACAAACCGCCGGCGCACTGGGAGTGGATCCCGCGCGTACAAGACGTGGTCAAAGTGCCGGTGTTCGCCAACGGTGATATCTGGAGCGTCGAAGACTGGCGCCGTTGCCGCGAGATCAGTGGCGTCGAAGACATCATGCTCGGTCGGGGTCTGGTCTCCCGCCCGGATCTGGCCCGGCAGATCGCTGCGGCTCGCGCCGGCGAAGAAGTCGTCGAGATGACCTGGGCCGAGCTGATGCCGCTGATTCAGGACTTCTGGCTGCAGGCCAAAGCGCAGATGACCGCGCGCCAATCGCCCGGTCGCCTCAAGCAATGGCTGGCCATGCTGACCCGCAACTACCCGGAAGCTGCCGAACTTTTCACCGTTCTGCGCCGCGAAACCGAGCCTGATCAGGTGTCGCGTTTGCTCGGATTACCGCTCGTCGAAGCCGCATAAAAAATCTGAAAATAATCTCTTGAAATCAAAACAGCGGTCCCTATCTAAGGGTTACGCGATGCCGAATTCGGGTCGCGGAGACACAAAACCTTGCTGATTGTTTTCAGGAGATTTGAATCATGAGTACTGCATTTTCTCTCGCACCACTGTTCCGTTCCTCGGTAGGTTTCGATCGTTTCAACGACCTGTTCGAAACCGCCCTGCGCAACGAGCCAGGCAGCAGCTACCCACCTTACAACGTCGAAAAACACGGTGATGACCAATACCGTATCGTCGTTGCGGCCGCCGGTTTCCAGGAAGAAGACCTGGACCTGCAAGTCGAGAAGGGTGTGCTGACCATCAGTGGCGGCAAGCGCGACACCGACGAGAACGTCACGTTCTTGCACCAGGGCATCGCTCAGCGAGCCTTCAAGCTGTCGTTCCGTCTGGCCGATCACATCGAGATCAAGGACGCTGCCCTGCGCAACGGCCTGCTGAGCATCGACCTGCTCCGTGTGATCCCGGAAGAAGCGAAAGCCAAGCGCATCCCGATCAATGGAGCGCAGCAGCCGGCGTTGCAGCATTGATTCATGTGCTGACACACAATCGTCCGAAACGGCGATAAGCCGCTGAACGAAAGGCCCCGATACGTCGGGGCCTTTTTTGTGCGTGCAGTAAAAGCGCTGCAGGGTTTGCTGCTGTTGTCGGGGCTCTTTACAATCTGCGCAGTTTTGCCGACCCCCATTTCCCAGCGGTCGGCCTGGAGCCTTTTTTCATGGACGAGATTCAACAGCGCTGGCTGTGCGCGTTGTCCGCACCAATGGCCGCGCTCAACACCGGCGCCGGGTATGACGACCCGGCGTTCTGCAATGATCGTTACATCAACCTCAAGGAAAGTTGGGGTTTCGATGATCGGCGACAGTTGTTCGACATGCTCGAATGGATGACCGACGACGGCCATGCCAAGCACCTCAGCGGGGCCTATCTGGCGTGGCAGCGATGCCTGCCGAGTGAATGGCAGTCTTTGCTCAATGATCTGAGCCCGCGTGAGCGGGTCCTCCATGAATTTGCCAGCCGTACCTTCGGCAGCTGTGGTCCCGGCGGCATCCTGTCCTGGGATTACGGCCGGATGGGCTTTCTGTTGCGCTGCGCCGTACGTAATCAATGGATCGATCTGGTCGAGAGCAACTGGTTGCACAGTCGTCTGGCGTTGCGGGCGCAGTTTCATTACGGCAGCTGGATGGCTTACTTCAACGGCTTTCTGGTGGGGCGAACCTTTTGGTGCTGCATGAGCAAAAGCGACGATGAACTGGCGGTCGAGATGAGTCGCGAGGGCACCAGCGCTTTCAACACCAGGATTGCCCGCGGCCTTGCGCACAACATTCCACATTTTCTCGCCGATCTGCCTTGGCACATGGATATTGATCCGCCGTCTCGTCCGGCATCGCTTGGGGAGTTCGACTGGTCATGAGTTGCTGGATTCGACTGGGCATAGAGCCGACTAACGACGAAACCCTGATTCGCAACGCCTATCGCGCCCGTTTGCCGGCACATCATCCGGAAACCGACCCGGAAGGTTTTCAAGCGTTACGCATGGCCTACGAGAGCGCCCTGCGTCTGGCCCGTGAAGAGGAGGCAGAGGCTGAAGACGAGATCGAGGCTGCACAAGCCGATGTCGTTCGGGCGCCTCAAGCTTTCCTGGATTTTTGTACGCTGCTGGACGATCCCGCGCGACGCTTCAATTACACGGCATGGCAGGCATTTGTCCGGACGCTGGATGACTTGTCACTGGAGGTTTTCGATGACCTCAACTGGGGCTTGTACCACCGACTGTCCGGCGCCGGTCCGTTGTCCTACCGTTGTGCGAATCTGTTGGCGCAACGCATGGCTTGGGACCAGCAATTGCTCGATCTGGCATTCGACGATGCGCAAGCGGTAGAAGGCTTTTTGCAGCGCATCAAAACGCCCGACCCGTTCGACACGGATCTGATGAGCGCTTGGTCAGAGCCGGCACAGACCGAGTCGCTGTGGTATGCCCGTAGCCTCGATTTCATATTTACTCAGCGTCCTCTTCACGAGTTCGCCGATTTCGCCAGTCGGCACACCTGCTTGCCGTTGCCCAACGATGCCGCGTACCTCAAGCGTCTGCTGGTGCAATTCACCCAAGCGGGGATGGGCGCGCCGACGTTCCTGCAAAGCTGTGCCGAACAGCACGATGCCGCGCCGGATAACGTCGACTGGCTGTACCTGCTGGCGTGTCAGTACAGTCTGTTGGGGCACGACGA
The DNA here is from genome assembly GCF_036283065.1 of Pseudomonas moraviensis subsp. stanleyae. Classification (GTDB taxonomy): domain Bacteria; phylum Pseudomonadota; class Gammaproteobacteria; order Pseudomonadales; family Pseudomonadaceae; genus Aquipseudomonas; species Aquipseudomonas stanleyae. Next base: position 326,518 of record NZ_JAADJI010000003.1, on the reverse strand, counting down.
TCAAGCGTTTCCATGCTGGATTCGGCTCTGGAGCGAACATCGCCATCCTGCGGCAGAGAGTCGCTTGCTGGAGCTGTGTGCCAAGCGTCAGCCGACCTTTGTGCCGTTGCTGATTCAGGCGTTCGATCGTCTGGAGGACTGCGCCGTTTGGCCGGACGATCTGGGTGCTGAGTGCCAAGTGTATGGCAGTCCGTCACAACGGCCCGAGACGTTGACCCGTTGGTTGGGTGTCGGACGGCTCAAACTTGATGCGCTGGCGCAGAGCTTTGTTGATTGGCGCATGGCGGGCGACGAGCTGCCATTGCTCGCGCAGTTGATCGGCGAAAACCAAGACAGCCGTTTGCTGCGTCTGTACCGGCACGCCTGGGCGCTGCATCGCGGTGATTCGGCCTTGTTGCAGCAGATCGTCGACGAACCGCTCCCGGTCGACGCGCTGGAATGCCTGGTTTTGACCGGCCTCAAGTATTAGGCCAGGCAACATCTGCACTGGCTGGCCAAGGCGCCTGTTGCGCAGGCCATGAGCGCTTTCACTGACTCGCAAACACTTTCACCGCAATTGCCGCCCGCGTTATCCGAAGGCGCGCTGCACAAGGTTTGTCGTCTTTGGTTGCAGCGCTTGCGGCCCTACAGCGACACGGCGCTTGCGCGCATTGCCGACGCGTTCGAACTGAGTGCGGTCAAAGACGGCAATGACCTCTCGGAGCTTGATCTCATGCGCCAGTTGAGTCGGCACGCGACAGGTTTGCCGCCGATCGGGTTGGGTGCGGCCCTCTGGGATTGGCACGCTCAAACCGTGTTTTTGCTGGCATTGCTGGAACAGCCCGAGCGCTGGTTGCAATTGATTGATGCGCAGTGTCTGGAGCGTTTGCCGTTCAATCCTGCGCATCCTTTGAGTCGCCTGCAGCCGCTATTGCGGCGCTTGCTGCGTGAGCAGGGCAATGGCGCCGGTTTGCTGGGGTGGTTGCAGGGTGACGATCCTGTGCACGGTTTGCTGGTGCAACAATTGTTCAGCGTGGAGCAGGCTCTCGACAGCGCCAGGCTGCCCGCCAATACCCTGCTTTACACCTGCGTCGAAAGTGACCGTGCCGCGTGCGGTGACGACCTGCTGGGCTTGTTGATGTTCTGGGGCGTGCTCTACCACGATCCAAGCCTGAGCGCCGAGCAGCACCGGGCGTTGTTGCAGTCGATTGCAGCGGTCAGTTGCGAGGATGACTGGTTCGAAGGTTTTCGCGACGGTCTGATCAAGGGCGAACCCGTCTGGCCACCGCGCAAGGTGTTGACGGATTTCGGTGTCGACAAACTGTTGGCGTATGAAGCGCTGGATGCGCTCAAGAGCTTGATTCGCTACGGCGCTGCCGGTGTGCCGAAAACGCGAGTATTGCGGCAACTGCAGCAGGGTAAGGATGACGTGCAGAACAGCGTCGGTTTGCGCTTGGCACTGTGCGCGTTGCTGTCGTGGTCGGAGCGGTTGCTGTTAGCCAGCAGTGATGTCCAGCCAGTACCAGCGAAAGCGTTCTGGCGCCTCGGATCACGGCTGGGGCGCAAGGCATTTATCGCTCAGGTCCTGGGGTGCGTGGTGGTCACACCGATAGCCGGCCTGATAACGGGCACGACGATTGGCGGGATGGTCATCTTTTTGCTTGGCGTGCTGCTGTTGTTCGCGGCAGTTCTACGGCGGTTGCACGATATGGGCCGGGGCATTCCGACACTGCTGATATTTCTGGGATTGTCGCCGTTTCTGCCATTTCTGCCGCTGGTGCTCTTCGGTTTTCCAGGAGACAAACTGCCCAATCGCTACGGCGTGCCGCCGGACGGTGGGGCAGATATGTTGTCCGGCGGGTTGCAGGCCGCTCTGCGGCGACTGAACGGCTAAAGACGCATCTGATCCAGCGCATCATTCAGCGCTGAGCGGTGGCTGGCTATTTCGCTGGGTTGCTGGCCGGCAAGCACGGTGTTGAAGGTATCCATCCACTCGGCAATGCGCGCACGCTCGTCGCCCAGGCTTTGCATCCATGCTCGCTCCAGCCGTGCGAGCAGGGTGCGGTTGGGCAGGGCATCGCGAGGGTGGACTTTGAGCGTCGCGAGCCGGGCATGGCTGTCTCTGCGCGCCTGTTCATCCAGTCCGGTCGGGCTGCGGTCGATGCTGTGGCCGTAACGTTCGCCGGTTTCCAGAAGCGTGACGTCCACTTCCAGCAGGCCGTTGATGTCATAGCTGAAACGCACATCGAGGCTCTGCAGTTGCTCACTAGGCGTGAACTGGATGTCAAAGGAGTCGATGAAAATATTGTCGCGTACCCACGGGCGTTCCCCTTGATACACCGCGATACGGACTTCAGTCTGTTGCGCAAACGTCGTCGAGTAACGCTGCACCCGTGACGTTGGAATCACCGTATTGCGCTCGATGATTGGCGAGAACGCGCCACTGACGCCTTCGCCACGATTGGTCGAAATCCCCAGCGTATACGGACAGACATCCGTCAGAATCAATTCCTCCACCGCACCGTCCCGCGCCTTGCATGCCGCCTGCGTCGCTGCGCCCAGCGCCACAATGGTGTCCGGATCAAGATGCCGATAAGGCAGGCGCCCAAACAACGTGGCGACCATTTGCTGTACCGCCGGCATGCGCGTGGCGCCTCCGACCAGCACCAGGCTGTCAAGGTCGCGCGGTTTCAGGCGGGCATCGCGCAGTGCCTGTTCGATTGGCGCGCGCAAGCGGGCCAGCAACGGCTCCCAGATTTTCACCGCAGCGGCTTCATCCAGTTCCCATTCGAATGTCTGTTCGGCATGGCGCCAGCTCAACTGCTGCGCGCCTTCGCCGAGTTTGCATTTGAGCTGTTCGAGCGCATCACCGAGGCTGGCCATGGCTTGCGCGTCGATTGTCGAGGGCGTCACTTGCCAGTGTTTCAGGCAGGCCTGCAACAGGGCGGCGGTGAAGTCTTCGCCGCCGAGAAAGTTGTCGCCGGTGGAGGCATGCACTTCAATCAGCGGCAGTGCGTATTCGAGCACGGTGACATCGAACGTGCCGCCACCGAGATCGAAAATCAGCGTGCGTTCGAACTTCTGTTCGTGCAGGCCGTACGCCATGGCGGCAGCAGTCGGTTCATTGATCAGGCGCGTCACGGACAGCCCGGCCAGTTCGGCGGCGAACAAGGTGCGCTTGCGCTGCTCGTCACTGAAATATGCCGGTACGGAAATGACCGCTTCTGTGACCGCTTGGCCGAGAAAGGCTTCCGCGTCTTGCTTGAGTGAGCCAAGTACCAGCGCCGACAACTCTTCCGGGCTGAACTGGCGAGAGCCGAGCTGGATTTGCCTGTCGCTGCCCATGAAGCGCTTGAACGCGGCGGCAGTGCGTTCCGGGTGCGTGGTCAGGCGGGCGCGGGCGGCTTTGCCGACCAGAATCGTGTCGTCTTCATCAAGGCTGACCACCGATGGAGTCAGCACATCGCCGAGGGCGTTGCGGATCAGTTCGGCGCGGCCTTCACGCCAGACGGCGATCAGGCTGTTGGTGGTGCCAAGGTCGATGCCCAGCAGGGCCGGGCGGGGAAGGGATGCATCCTGCATGGTTGATCTCGAAGCGGCGCAAAAAACGCGACCCTACAGGCTGACGCAAACCGTGGCAATTGTTGCTCTGTTGCCAGGCTGTGCGACCGCCGATTCAGGGCAGCAGCTTTTTCAGATCTTCCAGCCCCACCGGTCGGCTGTGCAAATAGCCTTGATACAAATGGCAGTCCAGCCCCTGCAGGAACGCCAACTGTTCCGGGGTCTCCACGCCCTCGGCAATGACCTCCAGCTCAAGGCTGCGGGCCATCGCGACGATGGCGCGAATGATCTCCGCGACATTGGAGTCGGTGGTCGCGTCGCGGATGAACGACTGGTCGATTTTCAACGTGTCCACCGGCAGCCGTTTCAGATAGGTCAGCGATGAATAACCGGTGCCGAAATCGTCCATGGCGAAACTCACGCCGAGCTTTTTCAGGCGGCGCATCTTGCTGATGGTGTCTTCCAGATTCTGGATGACGATGCCTTCGGTGATTTCCAGTTTCAGCAGCGAGCAGGGCAGGCCGTGGCTGGTCATGCTGTGTTCGATGCGTTCGACGAAATCGTTCTGGCGGAACTGCCGCGGGCTGATGTTCACGCACAGGCTGAAGTTGAGCGGGTCGACGAGTTTCAGTGCGATCAGTTTTTTGAAGGCGTTGCAGGCTTCATCGAGGATCCACGTGCCGACTTCGAGAATCAGGCCGCTGTCTTCCAGCACCTTGATGAACTCGGTGGGCGATTGCGCGCCGAGTTCGGGATGGTTCCAGCGCACCAGCGCTTCGGCGCCGATGATGCGGTTGTCGCGGGCATCGACCTGCGGCTGAAAATGCACATTGAACTCGCCGCGCGACAGCGCCAGACGCAGGTCGGTCTCCATCCGCAGGCGCTCGCTGGCCGCTTTCTGCATGGTGTTGTGATACATCTGCGTGGTGTTGCGCCCGGAGTCCTTGGCCCGGTACAGGGCGATGTCGGCGCGTTTGAGCAGATCGGTCGGGGTCGAGCCGTGATCGGGAATCAATGCCACGCCGATGCTCGGCGTCACTTGCAGGCGCTGGCCATCGAGGAACATCGGCTCCGAGAGCAGTTCGCGAATGGTGTCGGCCAGTGCACGCACTTGCTCGCTGACTTCACTGCGTGAACCTTCGAGGCCACTGAGCAACACCACGAACTCATCGCCCCCGAGGCGCGCCACGGTGTCTTCCATGCGCACGCTGGCTTCGAGCCGTGCGGTGATGATTTTCAGCACGGTGTCGCCGACCGGGTGGCCGAGGGAATCGTTGATGTGCTTGAAGTGATCGAGGTCGAGAAACAGCAACGCGCCGCGCAGATTGTGGCGCTTGAGCAGGGCGATCTGCTGACTCAGGCGATCCATCAGCAGCGCGCGGTTGGGCAGGTTGGTCAGCGGGTCGTGATAGGCCAGGTGACGGATCTGCGCCTCGGCGTTCTTCAACAGGCTGACGTCGCGCGCGGTGAGTAGCAGGCAGGCGGTTTCATTGAGGGTGATCGGCTCGACCGAGACTTCCACCGTAAGCAATTCACCGCGCTTGTTGCGCCCGAGCATTTCCTGATGATGCACGCGGCCCTTGATCTGCAGTTCGGCGAGTAGCGTCGAGCGCTGTTTTTCTTCGGCCCAGATCCCCACTTGATAAACGGTTTTGCCCACCACTTCGTCGGCGCGGTAGCCGGTGAGGCGACAGAAGCCGTCGTTGACCTCCAGATATCGCCCGGTGTCGCGCTCGGTTATGGTGATGGCGTCGGGGCTGGAGTGGAACGCCTTGGCGAATTTTTCTTCGCTGGCCTTCAGTGCCGCTTCCGAGCGCTGTTGCTGGGTGATGTCACGCAAGGTGGTGACGATGCAGGGCTGATCGCCGACGCTGATCTGCCGACTGGAAATCACGCAGGTCAGCGACTGTCCGTCCTTGTGCTGAACCAGAATCGCGACGTTGCTCAGGCCTTGTTCGCGAATCACCCGTTCGATGCGTTGCAGGCTCTTTGCCGAGGCGTCCCACAGGCCGATTTCTTCGGCGGTGTGGCCAATCACATCGGCGGCGCTCCAGCCAAAAGTCTGGCTGAAGCTTGAATTGATCTCAATGAATTCCCCGGTTTCCTGGCGCGTGACGCAGATCGGATCAGGGCTGACCTGAAACAGTGTGGCGAATTTCTCTTCCGAGGCCACCAGACGCTGTTCGCGCTCGACCTGATCGGTGATGTCCAGCAGCGTGCCGGCCATGCGCAGTGGCGCTCCGTTGTCGTCGCGGTAGAGGCGCGCGCGGCTTTCCAGATAACGCGAATTGCCGTCGGGCAATTGCACGCGATAAGTCAGTTGATAATTGCCGGCGGGGCCTTCGCGCAGGCTGCGGTAGGCATCGCGCATGCTGTCGCGCTCCTCGCCCGGCACGCCTTCGAAAAACTCTTCGAATGATTCATGGAATGGAATCGGCTCGAGCCCGTGCAATTGCGCGGCGCGCGCCGAGCCGTAGAGCATGCCGCTGGGGATGTGCCAGTCCCAGGTGCCGAGTTGCGCCGAATCCAGCGCCAGGTCGAGGCGCTCCTGGCTGTCCTTCAAGGCCAGTTCGGCGGCTTTGCGTTCGGTGGTGTCGAGGAATGTGCTGAGCAGATAAGGCTGGCCTTCGAGCTCGACCTTCTGCGCGCTGAGGATGCCGTCGTGGACCTGGCCGTTGCTGGCACGGAACTGCACTTCCATGCTGATCAGCTCGCCCTTGGCCTTGGTTTTCTTCACCAGTTCGGCGCGTTGCTCAGGGTGCACCCACAAGCCCAGTTCCAGAGTGGTGCGGCCGATCGCGCTTTGCACCGGCCAGCCGAACAGACTTTCGAAATACTGATTGGCCTCACTGATCAGACCGTCCTCCTGACGGGTCAGCAGAACCATGTTCGGACACAGGTGAAAAAGTGTAGCGAAACGTTTCTCCGAGCTGCTCAGGGCCTGCTCGCGTTGGCGTTGGTGGGTGATTTCGCGAATCACCCCGATCATTCGGGGCCGGCCGTTCTTGTCCGGCAACAGGCTGCCGCTGATTTCCAGCCAGTGCAGGCTGCCGTCGGGCCAGCGGATGCGGTGATGCATCGCCTGTTCAAGCGGGGCGCCGGCGATCACCGCGTGGAAGGCGCGCACGGTTTTCGCGCGGTCTTCCGGTGGCAACAGATCGAGGTATTCCAAATCGGCGGGTAATGGCTGCCGTGGGTCGAAACCGAACAACGCCTGAGTGCCCCGCGACCAACTGATCTGCCCGCGTTCGATGTCCCAATACCAGGCACCGAGCCGCGCGCCGTTGAGCGCGGCGAGCAATTGCGGCGCGCTTTCCCAGCTCTGCTCGGAATGGCGCGGATCAACAGCCTGGATTCGCGGCATCGGCGGAATTCGGTCAACAGATTTCGGCATTGTCAGCGGGCCTTGGGCTGAGTGGCGTTAGGCACAGGGGCGGCTCTATAGAAGTAGCACAAGTCAGGCCGGAGTCCCTGGCCGATCGATTTGTGCATCCAGCAGGGCCATGAAGGCTCTTGCTGCGTTCGATAGCGTCCGTTCGGTGTGCAAGATATAGCCTAGCTGGCGAGTGAGCTGTATGCCCGGCAATGCGATGCTTGCCACTTGCTCGTCGAGCATGGTGCGCGGCAGCACGCTCCAGGCCAGGCCGATGGAGACCATCATCTTGATGGTTTCCAGGTAGTTGGTGCTCATGGCGATGTTCGGCGTCAGGCCCTGGGCTTCGAACAAGCGCTGGACGATGTGATGGGTAAACGTATTGCCGCCGGGGAAAACCGCCGGATGGCCGGCGATGTCCGCCAGGCTGACGGCGCCGTTATTGATCAGCGAATGCTCCGGGGCGACGACGAAATCCAGCGGGTCGTCCCACACCGGCGTGGCTTTGACCAGAGTGTGCGGCTCCGGCGCGAGGGTGATCACCGCCAGTTCTGCCCGGCCGTGGAGAATTTCCTCGTAGGCCACTTCCGAATCGAGGAACTGAATATCCAGCGCGACCTGTGGGTAGCGGCGGGTGAATTCCCTTAATAGAGGAGGCAAGCGGTGCAGGCCGATGTGGTGACTGGTAGCCAGGGTCAGGCGGCCGCTGACTTCACCGGTCAGGTTGGTCAGGGCGCGGCGGGTATCGTCGAGCACGTTGAGAATCTGATAAGCCCTTGGCAGCAGGGCGCGGCCGGCCTCGGTCAGGCCGACTTCGCGGCCCAGGCGATCGAACAGGCGCACCTTTAATTGCTGCTCAAGCCCGGCGATGCGCTTGCTGATTGCCGGTTGGGTGAGGTGCAGGCGTTCGCCGGCACCGGAGAAGCTGCCGGTCTCGGCGATGGCAATAAAAGCATTGAGGTTAGCCAGATCCATGTCGCATTCCAGTTGGTTATCCAAAGCATAAAAAATATGAATTTGAGTTATTTAATCTAACCCCATAGGATCGGCCTCACAAGCCAAAGGGTTATTGATAAGCCCAGGGCATAGAAACAAGCTGATGAGGAACCGTCTGATGGCCGGCAAAACGCTCTACGACAAGCTCTGGGATTCGCATTTGGTCAAGCAGCGCGACGATGGCTCGGCGCTGATCTATATCGATCGTCACATCATCCACGAAGTGACCTCGCCGCAAGCCTTCGAAGGCCTGCGTCTGGCCGGGCGCAAGCCTTGGCGTATCGATGCCAACATCGCCACCCCGGACCACAACGTACCGACCACCCCGGAACGCAAGGGCGGCATCGAAGCCATTGCCGATCAGGTTTCGCGTTTGCAGGTACAGACCCTCGACGACAACTGCGATGAATACGGCATTGTCGAGTTCAAGATGAACGACGTTCGCCAGGGCATCGTCCACGTCATCAGCCCGGAGCAGGGCGCGACCTTGCCGGGCATGACCGTAGTCTGCGGCGACTCGCACACTTCGACCCATGGCGCATTCGGCGCATTGGCCCACGGCATCGGCACATCCGAGGTCGAGCATGTGCTCGCCACGCAGTGTTTGGTGGCGAAGAAAATGAAAAACATGCTGGTGCGCGTCGAAGGCCAATTGCCGTTCGGCGTGACCGCCAAGGACATCGTCCTCGCGGTAATCGGCAAGATCGGCACCGCCGGCGGTAACGGCCATGCCATTGAATTTGCTGGCAGTGCGATCCGCGATCTGTCCGTCGAAGGCCGCATGACCATCTGCAACATGTCCATCGAAGCCGGCGCCCGCGTGGGTCTGGTGGCGGCGGACCAGAAGACCATCGACTACGTCAAAGGCCGTCCATTCGCGCCGAAGGGCGAGCAGTGGGACATGGCCGTCGAAGCCTGGAAAGACCTGGTCTCCGACGCCGATGCCAGGTTCGACACCGTAGTCGAGCTGGACGCCACGCAGATCAAGCCACAAGTCAGCTGGGGCACTTCGCCCGAGATGGTTTTGGCCGTTGATCAGAATGTGCCGGACCCGGCGAAGGAAATGGATCTGGTCAAGCGCGACTCGATCGTTCGTGCCTTGAAATACATGGGTTTGACCGCCAATCAGGCGATCACCGACATTCAGCTCGATCGCGTGTTTATCGGTTCCTGCACCAACTCGCGCATCGAAGACTTGCGCGCCGCTGCGGTAATCGCCAAGGGCCGCAAGGTTGCCTCGACCATCAAGCAGGCGATCGTCGTGCCGGGCTCTGGTCTGGTCAAGGCGCAGGCCGAAGCCGAAGGTCTCGACAGGATTTTCCTCGAGGCCGGTTTCGAATGGCGCGAGCCGGGTTGCTCGATGTGCCTGGCGATGAACCCGGACCGTTTGGAGTCCGGCGAGCATTGCGCCTCGACGTCCAACCGTAACTTCGAAGGCCGTCAGGGCGCCGGTGGCCGTACCCATCTGGTCAGCCCGGCCATGGCGGCGGCGGCTGCGGTGAACGGCCGTTTCGTCGACGTTCGTGAATTGATCCAAGGAGCACAGTAAAGATGAAGGCATTTACTCAGCACACTGGTCTTGTCGCGCCTCTGGATCGTGCCAACGTCGACACCGACCAGATCATTCCCAAGCAGTTTCTGAAGTCGATCAAGCGCACCGGTTTCGGCCCGAACCTGTTCGACGAGTGGCGTTATCTGGATATCGGCCAGCCGTATCAGGACAACTCCAAGCGCCCGTTGAACAAGGATTTCGTGCTCAACGCCGAGCGTTATCAGGGGGCCAGCGTGTTGCTCGCCCGCGAGAACTTCGGCTGCGGTTCGAGCCGTGAGCACGCGCCGTGGGCGCTGGAAGAGTACGGTTTCCGCAGCATCATCGCGCCGAGCTATGCCGACATCTTTTTCAACAACAGCTTCAAGAACGGTCTGCTGCCGATCATCCTCAGCGATGCAGAAGTTGATGAACTGTTTAAGCAGGTTGAAGCCGAGCCGGGTTATCAATTGCAGATCGACCTGCAAGCGCAGACCGTGACCCGCCCGGATGGCAAGGTCTACAGCTTCGAGATCGACGCATTTCGCAAGCACTGCCTGCTCAATGGCCTGGATGATATCGGCCTGACCTTGCAGGACAACGATGCGATTGCGACGTTCGAGGCAAAACATCGGGTTAGCCAGCCGTGGTTGTTTCGCGACGCCTGATTCGAATTGATGTAGTCAGGGCGGGCCTCTTCGCGAGCAGGCTCGCTCCCACCTTGGAATGCAATCCCCGGTGGGAGCGAGCCTGCTCGCGAAAACGGCAACCCAAACAACATAGATACCAGGATGTGACCATGACCAGCACCACCCAGCACTCCCTGGTCGTCCAGCAGCAATTCGGCGAACAGGCCGCCGCCTACCTGAGCAGCGCCGTCCACGCTCAAGGCACCGAATTCGCTCTGCTACAGGCGGAGCTGGCCGGGCAGGGCGAGGCACGTGTTTTGGACTTGGGTTGTGGCGCCGGTCACGTCAGTTTCCACGTCGCGCCGCTGGTCCGGGAAGTGGTCGCCTACGACCTGTCACAGCAAATGCTCGATGTCGTCGCCAGCGCTGCCGTCGATCGCGGGTTGGGCAACATCGTCACCGTCAACGGCGCCGCTGAACGCCTGCCGTTCGCCGATGGCGAGTTCGATTTTGTGTTCAGTCGTTATTCGGCGCATCACTGGAGCGACCTGGGCCTGGCCTTGCGCGAAGTTCGCCGGGTGCTCAAGCCGGGCGGGGTGGCAGCGTTCGTTGATGTGTTGTCTCCGGGCAGTCCATTGTTCGACACTTACCTGCAAAGCGTTGAAGTGCTTCGCGACACCAGTCATGTGCGCGACTACTCCGCCGCCGAGTGGCTGCGGCAGGTCAGCGAGGCCGGTCTGCATGTGCGCAGTGCCACCCGCCAGCGCCTGCATCTGGAGTATGGCAGTTGGGTCGAGCGCATGCGCACACCTGAAGTGCTGCGCGCGGCGATCCGCCAGTTGCAGCAGTCGATGGGCAACGAAGTGCGTGAGTATTTTGAAATTGATGCCGACGGCTCGTTCAGTACCGATGTAATCGTACTGATGGCTGAGCGATAAGAATTTTTCCCGGCGCGCTGTTCAATGGCGCACCGCTTGAAGACACGAGGAAAGCATGAGCAAGCAGATTCTGATTCTCCCGGGTGACGGTATTGGTCCGGAAATCATGGCCGAAGCAGTCAAAGTGCTGGAACTGGCCAATGACAAGTACAGCCTGGGCTTCGAGCTGAGCCACGACGTGATCGGTGGCGCGGCCATCGACAAGCACGGCGTGCCGCTGGCGGACGAAACTCTGGATCGTGCACGTGCTGCCGATGCCGTGCTGCTGGGCGCGGTCGGTGGTCCGAAATGGGACACCATCGAGCGCGACATCCGCCCTGAGCGCGGTCTGCTGAAAATCCGTGCGCAACTGGGCCTCTTCGGCAACCTGCGCCCGGCGATCCTGTATCCGCAACTGGCCGACGCGTCGAGCCTGAAGCCGGAAATCGTTGCCGGCCTGGACATCCTCATCGTCCGTGAGCTGACCGGCGGCATCTATTTCGGCGCGCCGCGTGGCACCCGTACGTTGGACAATGGCGAGCGCCAGTCCTACGACACCCTGCCGTACAGCGAAAGCGAAATCCGCCGCATCGCCCGTGTCGGTTTCGACATGGCCATGGTCCGTGGCAAGAAGCTCTGCTCGGTGGACAAGGCCAACGTGCTGGCGTCCAGCCAGTTGTGGCGTGAAGTGGTCGAGCAAGTGGCCAAGGATTATCCGGAAGTCGAGCTGAGCCACATGTACGTCGACAACGCCGCCATGCAACTGGTGCGTGCGCCGAAGCAGTTCGACGTGATCGTCACCGACAACATGTTCGGCGACATCCTCTCCGACGAAGCGTCGATGCTCACCGGTTCCATCGGCATGCTGCCGTCGGCCTCGCTGGATTCCAACAACAAGGGCATGTACGAGCCTTGCCACGGTTCGGCGCCGGACATTGCCGGTAAAGGCATTGCCAACCCCCTGGCGACGATCCTGTCGGTGTCGATGATGCTGCGTTACAGCTTCAATCTGCATGATGCTGCCGATGCCATCGAAAAAGCCGTCAGCGTCGTGCTCGATCAGGGCTTGCGCACCGGCGACATTCATTCCGCCGGTTGTACCAAAGTCGGTACGCAGGAAATGGGCGACGCAGTAGTCGCCGCGCTGCGGAATCTGTAATCTCTCGGGCCCGCTGCGAAATTCAATACAAAGCAGCGGCCCACTTTTCAAGAAGGTGTAGTTGCGATGAAACGTGTAGGTCTGATCGGTTGGCGCGGGATGGTCGGTTCCGTGCTCATGCAGCGGATGCTGGAAGAGCAGGATTTCGATCTTATCGAGCCGGTGTTTTTCACCACGTCCAATGTCGGTGGCCAAGGCCCGTCCGTGGGCAAGGACATTGCTCCGCTCAAGGACGCTTACAGCATTGACGAGCTGAAGACTCTCGACGTGATCCTCACCTGCCAGGGCGGCGACTACACCAGCGAAGTATTCCCCAAGCTGCGCGAAGCCGGCTGGCAGGGTTACTGGATCGATGCGGCGTCGAGCCTGCGCATGAACGATGACGCGGTGATCATTCTTGACCCGGTCAACCGCAAGGTCATCGACCAGCAGCTGGACGCTGGCACCAGGAACTACATCGGCGGCAACTGCACCGTCAGCCTGATGCTGATGGGCCTGGGTGGTCTGTTCGAGGCCGGTCTGGTCGAGTGGATGAGCGCCATGACCTATCAGGCGGCCTCCGGTGCCGGCGCGCAGAACATGCGTGAACTGATCAAGCAGATGGGCGCGACCCACGCCGCTGTCGCCGATCAACTGGCCGACCCGGCCAGCGCGATCCTCGACATCGACCGTCGCGTGGCCGAGGCCATGCGCAGCGAAGCGTATCCAACCGAAAACTTCGGCGTACCGCTGGCCGGCAGCCTGATCCCGTGGATCGACAAGGAACTGCCGAACGGCCAGAGCCGTGAAGAGTGGAAGGCCCAGGCCGAGACCAACAAGATCCTTGGCCGCTTCAAAAGCCCGATCCCGGTGGACGGCATCTGCGTGCGCATCGGCGCCATGCGCTGCCACAGCCAGGCGCTGACCATCAAGCTCAACAAAGACGTACCGATCGCCGATATCGAAGGGCTGATCAGCCAGCACAACCCGTGGGTCAAGCTGGTGCCGAACAACCGCGAGATCAGCATGCAGGAGCTGAGCCCGACCAAGGTCACGGGCACCCTGAATGTCCCGGTCGGCCGTCTGCGCAAGTTGAACATGGGTTCGCAATTCGTCGGTGCCTTCACCGTCGGCGACCAACTGCTGTGGGGCGCGGCCGAACCGCTGCGCCGCATGCTGCGGATTCTGCTGGAGCGTTGATCGCTTGAAGCAATGAAAGAACCCGTGCCTTGTGAGAGGTGCGGGTTTTTTATGCCTGAAGATGCGGTGCCTTGCCTGGAATCTTCGCGAGCAGGCTCGCTCCCACCGTGGAAATGCATTCTCCCTGTGGGAGCGAGCCTGCTCGCGAAGAGGGCGGTACAGGCACCCCCGAATTGCCTGCATGGCAGTCAGCCGGTAAAGTGCCGCTCCCCCCGTTTTGCCAGAGGTAGCTCCATGACCCAGACTTTCGATATCGCCGTTATTGGCGCCACCGGTACTGTCGGCGAAACCCTCGTACAGATTCTCGAAGAGCGTGACTTTCCGGTCGGCAATCTGCACCTGCTGGCGAGCAGTGAATCGGCCGGCAGTTCGGTGCTGTTCCGCAACAAGAACGTGCGCGTGCGCGAGGTCGACGAGTTCGATTTCAGCAAGGTCCGACTGGTGTTCTTCGCCGCCGGCGCTGCGGTGTCGCTGAGCTATGCGGCGCGCGCCCATGCCGCTGGCTGCTCGTTGATCGACCTGTCCGGCGCCTTGCCGGCGGACCAGGCGCCGCAAGTGGTGCCCGAGGCCAATGCCGATATCCTCGCCGGTCTGCAAAGCCCGTTCCAGGTCAGCAGCCCAAGCCCGTCGGCCACCACGCTTGCTGTAGTGCTGGCGCCGCTGCTTGATCTGATCGATCTGCAATACGTCAACGTCACCGCCAATCTGGCGGTTTCTGCGCAAGGTCGCGAGGCGGTCACCGAGCTCGCGCGGCAGACTGCCGAATTGCTGAACATGCGCCCGCTGGAGCCGACCTTCTTCGATCGGCAGATGGCGTTCAACCTGCTGGCCCAGGTCGGCACGCCGGATGCGCAGGGCCATACGCTGCTGGAAAAACGCCTGGTGCGTGAGCTTCGGCAGGTACTGGCGAAACCTTTATTGAAGATTTCTGCCACTTGCGTTCAAGCCCCGGTGTTTTTTGGCGATAGCTTTAGCGTGACCTTGCAGTCAGGTAGTGCTGTTGACCTGGAAAAGGTCAACGCAGCGCTCGAAGCTGCGCCGGGCATCGAGCTGGTTGATGCTGGCGATTATCCGACCGCTGTCGGCGATGCAGTGGGGCAGGACGTGGTCTATGTCGGTCGCGTACGCAGTGGCGTCGACGACCCGGCGGAACTAAATCTTTGGCTGACGTCAGATAACGTACGCAAAGGCGCGGCCCTCAATGCCGTGCAACTGGCTGAGTTGTTGATAAAAGACCTGCTGTAAAAGATACTTGGCAACAATTTGTCGACTGATTCTAGGTGCGCGCTATGCTTGCCCGAAGCGCTCGATGACGAGTCACCCTCCGGGACTTTCCGGGGCAGTAAAGAAATGATCGCGCGCGGCGACTTCCGTCGTCGCGCGCAATGCCTTACGGCAGCGGTATTCAAAAGCTTCTCGCTGGCCGAGGAACGTTCAAACAAAGGATGAGGCTATGGTTCAAGTTCGCAAACTGGTGTTAGCAATAGCGGCCGCCTCGGCGCTGTCCTCCGGTATGGCGCATGCCCTCGGGCTCGGGGAGCTGACCCTGAAGTCGACCCTGAACCAGCCGCTGGTGGCTGAAATCGAGCTGCTCGACGTCAAGGATCTCACCGCCGCCGAGGTGGTGCCGAGCCTGGCTTCACCCGAAGATTTCGCCAAGGCCGGCGTCGACCGCCAGGCGTTTCTCAACGATCTGACCTTTACCCCGGTGCTCAACGCCAACGGCAAAAGCGTGTTGCGCGTGACCTCGAGCCAGCCATTGTCGGAACCGATGGTGAAGTTCCTCGTGCAAGTGATGTGGCCCAATGGTCGCTTGCTGCGTGACTACAGCGTGCTGCTCGATCCGTCGAAGTTCTCGCCGCAGACCGCTGACGCTGCCGCGCAACCAGCGCCGTCGCAGACCATCACTGCGCCAACCACTGGCGCCACCCATCGCAATCAATACACCACCACACCGCGCGACACCCTGTGGGAAATCGCCGCGAAGGCGCGCAATGGCGGCTCGGTGCAGCAGACCATGCTGGCGATTCAGGCACTCAATCCGAATGCCTTTATCGACGGCAACATCAACCGTCTGAAAACCGGTCAGGTGCTGCGTCTGCCGGACTCGGTACAAAGCACCGCGCTGCCGCAATCGGCAGCCATCGCTGAAGTGGCGGCGCAGAACGAAGCCTGGCGTCAGGGCCGTCGCTACGTGGCCAAGCCTGGCACTGGTCAGCAGCAACTCGACGCGACCAATCGCGGCCGTGGCAATGCCGGTGCGGCGCCCAACACTCAGGACAACCTGAGCCTGGTCTCGGCGGAAAACGCCAAGCCCGGCGCGAAAGGCCCGGCGGGCGACGCCAAGGCGCTGAGCAACAAACTGGCGATCACTCAGGAAAACCTCGACACGACCCGTCGTGACAACGAGGAACTGAAAAGCCGCATGGCTGATCTGCAAAGTCAGCTGGACAAGCTGCAGAAACTGATCGAGCTGAAGAACAATCAATTGGCGAAGATGCAGGCCGATGGCACCGGTGTCGCGCCGGGCGCTGCGCCTGGCGCCAACGGTGCTGTACCGCCGGTGCCGGCGATTACCGCCGAACTGGCCGCGACTCCGCCGGCGACCCCGGCCGATGCCGCAGCGACTTCGCCCACCCCGGAGTCGGCCATTGCGCCGCCAGCGGAAACGCCAGTGGAGCCGGTTGTCGAGCCGGTGGTCGAAACCACGCCCGCTGCTGCTGACGATGACAAGGCCTTCAACGACCTGCTGACCAATCCGATCCTGCTCGGCCTGATTGGCGGCGGTGCAGTGGTTCTGCTGCTTTTGCTGTTGCTGTTGGCGCGTCGTCGCAAAGCCCAGCAGGAAGCTGAAAAGCATCTGCGCATGGCTCGCGCTCTGGCTGAAGAACAAGAGTTTTCCGCCGAGCATGATTTGCCGGAAAGCAGCTTCTCTGGCCTGGAAACTCCGGCGGCCAGCGTCAAATTGAACACGCCTGCTCCGGCACCTGCGCCGACGCCAGCGCCAGCACCGGTTGTCACTCCGGTGGTAATGGCCGCGCCGATCGCCGCGCCTCTGGTAGCCCCGGCCGGCGAACGCTCGGATGACGTCCTCGACAAAGCGCAATCGCACATCAACGCCGGCCGCCTGAATCAGGCCGCCGCGCTGCTGGAAGAGGGTGTCAGCCTTGAGCCGGAACGCAGCGATCTGCGCCTGAAACTGATGGAAGTCTACGGTCAGCAGGGCGACCGCGATGCGTTCGTCGCGCAAGAGCGCCAACTGGTCGCCAACGGCGACAACTTCGCCAAGGTCGAAGCGCTGAAAAGCCGCTTCCCGGCCATGGCTGTGGTTGCTGCCGGTGGGCTCGCGGCTGCCGCCGTCGCTGCCGAGCTGGACGCGCAATACGTCAAGGAGCTGCTGCAGGACGAGCCGCAAGCGCCCGAGACTGCTGCTGATGATCTCGATACAGCGTTCGATTTGAGCCTGGATGATCTCGACAACATCACCCCAGTCGATCCTGCGCCAGTGGCTGAGCCAGAAGCGCCGGTCGAGCTGGATGATTTCCCGGCCGAAGACGATCTGAGCTTCGCCTCGGTGCTGCAAGAGCAGACCGAGATGAAAGACAATCTTGACGATCTGTCGGACTTCGATCTGGACATGGACCTTGGCGCCGAGCCATCGCCAACTACCCTGGCTGAAGATGACTTCCTGCTCGACCTCGATGACGGTGTGAAAGATCTGCCGCCGGTCGAAACGCCGGTAGTCGCCGACGTGCCGCAGGACGATCTGGAGTTGCCGGCCGATTTCGACCTGTCCCTGGCAGACGAAATGGACACCAATCCCGCCGCCGAGCCGGACGCCTTCGCGGCCGAGCTGGACGATGTCAATGCCGAGCTGGATCGTCTGTCGCAGAGCATGGCCGAACCGACCTTCACCGAAGCGGACGCTGCGATGGGTGACGATCTGGGCGAAGACGATTTCGACTTCCTCGCTGGCACTGACGAAGCAGCGACCAAACTCGATCTGGCCCAGGCTTACATCGACATGGGCGACGCCGACGGTGCGCGCGACATCCTCAACGAAGTGTTGACCGAGGGTGACGAGAAGCAGCGGGGCGAGGCCAAGGAAATGCTTTCCAACCTGGTCTGAGTTCAGCGGTAGACAACAAGCGGCAGCCCGGTGGGGCTGCCGTTTTTGTTTGTGCCGGATTCGGCGGTGTTTGATCGATTGCTTTCGCGAGCAGGCTCGCTCCCACAGGGGGGGCGCATTGCAAATGTGGGAGCGAGCCTGCTCGCGAAGGGGCGGCACTGCCGATAGAGAATTCTGGCATCCCCGGCCCACCGCCTTATAATGCCCGCCTTTGCAAATCAGCAGGCTGTCCCACCTTGGCAAACATAGATAACCCGGTCGCCGAAATGGCGCCCGACGGCTTTTACCGCGTCGCGCTGGGCGTTGAGTACAAAGGCTCGCGCTACAGCGGCTGGCAGCGGCAACTGACCGGCGTGGCGACGGTGCAGGAAGAGCTGGAAAAAGCCTTGTCGAAAGTCGCCAATTCACCGGTGTCCCTGCAATGCGCCGGGCGTACCGACGCTGGCGTGCACGCTTGCGGCCAAGTAGTGCACTTCGACACCCAGGTCGATCGCTCGCTGAAAGCCTGGGTCATGGGCGCCAACATCAATCTGCCCCACGACATCAGCGTCAGTTGGGCCAGGGTCATGCCGGCGCATTTTCACGCGCGCTTCAAAGCCATCGCCCGGCGTTATCGCTATGTGATCTACAACGATCAGATTCGCCCGGCGCACCTCAACGAAGAAATCACCTGGAATCACCGTCCGCTCAACGCCGAGCGTATGGCCGAGGCGGCGCAGTACCTGATCGGTACCCATGATTTCAGCGCATTCCGAGCCGGTCAGTGCCAGGCCAAGTCGCCGATCAAGAAGATGCATCACCTGCGCGTGACCCGTCACGGCAAGATGATCGTGCTCGACATTCGTGCCAACGCGTTCCTGCATCATATGGTGCGCAACATTGCCGGTGTGCTGATGACCATCGGTGCTGGTGAGCGCCCGGTGGAGTGGATGAAGGAAGTGCTGGAAAGCCGCGAGCGTCGCTCCGGCGGGGTGACCGCGCATCCGTACGGACTGTATCTGGTGCAGGTCGAGTACCACGACGAATTCCCGTTGCCCGAGCGCTTTATCGGGCCACATTTCCTTACGGGTTTCTCCGAACTTGACGGCTGACGCCCTCGAACGCTTTTGTTACCATCCGGGACGTTTTCGGATTTTGCCTTGAGGTTTTCCTGACATGTCAGCCGTTCGCAGCAAGATCTGCGGCATTACCCGCATCGAAGATGCACTGGCCGCGGTCGAAGCCGGTGCCGACGCGATCGGCCTGGTGTTCTACGCCAAGAGCCCGCGAGCGGTGAACGTGCAGCAGGCGCGGGCGATCATCAAGGCGTTGCCGCCGTTCGTCACCAGCGTCGGGCTGTTCGTCAATGCCAGCCGTTGCGAGCTGGGAGAAATCCTCGATGCGGTGCCGCTGGATCTGCTGCAGTTCCATGGCGACGAAAGCGCCGAGGAATGCGAAGGCTGGCATCGTCCGTACATCAAGGCGCTGCGGGTCAAGGCCGGTGATGACATTGCCGCTGCCTGCGATGCCTTCCCCGGTGCCAGTGGCGTACTGCTGGACACTTATGTCGAAGGGGTGCCCGGCGGAACCGGCGAGGCGTTTGACTGGTCACTGATTCCGCAACACTTGAGCAAACCGCTGATTCTGGCCGGCGGCCTGACGCCGGAGAACGTTGCCGACGCCGTGGCACGGGTCAAACCGTACGCGGTGGATGTCAGCGGCGGAGTAGAGGCGAGCAAAGGCATCAAGGATCACCGCAAGATTCGCGCATTCATCAACGCGGTGCGCGGCAATACGTCGTCGATGTGACGGCTGGCAGTCTGCCGCCGTCCATCAATGCACTTGCACAAAGCAGGCGCGGCTGAGGGTTGCTGAATCGTACGCAGGTCATGTTTCGCGCTGACCGCGACCGTTCATCAACCATCGCCACACACATGAATTTAGCTCAAGGGCATACGCGGGGCTGCGAACCAGAGCGTTCGGGCCGCCGGTACTGGAGAAAGAAAGCATGAGCAACTGGTTAGTAGACAAACTGATCCCTTCGATCATGCGCTCGGAGGTCAAGAAGAGCTCGGTGCCTGAAGGTCTGTGGCACAAATGCCCGTCCTGCGAGGCGGTGTTGTACCGTCCGGAGCTGGAAAAGACCCTGGACGTTTGCCCCAAGTGCAACCACCACATGCGCATCGGCGCACGTGCGCGAATCGACATTTTCCTCGACCCGGAAGGCCGCAACGAACTGGGCGCCGATCTGGAGCCGGTTGACCGTCTGAAATTCCGCGACGGCAAAAAGTACAAGGATCGCCTGGTCGCTGCGCAGAAGCAGACCGGCGAAAAAGACGCGCTGATCTCGGTCAGCGGCACCTTGCTGGGCATGCCAGTGGTGGTTTCGGCATTCGAATTCAACTTCATGGGCGGTTCCATGGGCGCCATCGTCGGTGAGCGCTTCGTTCGCGCTGCCAACTACGCGCTGGAAAACCGCTGCCCGATGATCTGCTTCGCCGCCTCCGGTGGTGCGCGCATGCAGGAAGCGTTGATCTCGCTGATGCAGATGGCCAAGACCTCGGCCGTGCTGGCGCGTCTGCGTGAAGAGGGGATTCCGTTCATCTCCGTGCTGACCGACCCGGTCTACGGCGGTGTTTCCGCCAGTCTGGCGATGCTCGGCGACGTTATCGTCGGCGAGCCGAAGGCTCTGATCGGTTTTGCCGGTCCGCGGGTGATCGAGCAAACCGTGCGCGAAAAATTGCCGGAAGGCTTCCAGCGCAGCGAATTCCTGTTGGAGCACGGCGCCATCGACATGATCATTCATCGTCAAGAGCTGCGCCCGCGTCTGGGTAACCTGCTGGCGCAGATGACCGGCAAGCCGACGCCGAAGTTTGTCGCCGCGCCGATCGAGCCGATCGTGGTACCGCCGGTGCCTGCCAACGTATGACCCAGCGCACCCTTGGTGAATGGCTCGCCTACCTCGAGCAGTTGCATCCGTCGGCCATCGACATGGGCCTGGAGCGTTCGCAACAGGTAGCGTCCCGCATGGGGCTGGGCCAGCCGGCGCCTCGGGTGATCACGGTCACCGGCACCAACGGCAAGGGTTCGACCTGCGCGTTCGTGGCTTCGTTGCTGCGCGCGCAGGGCCTGAGCGTTGGTGTCTACAATTCCCCGCACCTGCTGCGTTACAACGAGCGGGTGCAGCTCAATGGCGTCGAAGCCACTGACGCCCAGCTGTGCGAAGCCTTTGCTGCGGTCGAGGCCGGCCGCGGCGAGACTTCCCTGACTTACTTCGAAATGGGCACCCTGGCGGCGTTCTGGCTGTTCCAGCAGTCCGCACTTGATGCCGTGGTGCTTGAAGTGGGGCTGGGCGGACGTCTGGATACCGTCAATGTAGTCGATGCCGATATTGCGCTGGTCACCAGTATTGGCGTCGATCACGCTGATTACCTGGGCGATACCCGCGAATCCGTAGCCTTCGAGAAGGCCGGAATCTTCCGCCAGGGCAAGCCGGCCCTGTGTGGCGATCTGAATCCTCCGCAACCACTGCTCGACAAGGCACGCGAACTGGCGTGTCCGTTTTTCCTGCGTGGACGCGATTTCGATCTCGGCATCACCGACCAACTCTGGCAGTGGCGCGGTACCGATGCGCAGGGTCAAGCGGTCGAATTGCGCGACTTGCCGCTGCTCGATCTGCCGATGGAAAACGCCGCACTGGCGCTGCAAGCCTATCTGCTGACGGGGTTGCCGTGGAATGCCGAACAGATTGTCGCGGCGTTGCAGGCTACGCGCGTGGTCGGGCGCCTCGATCGTCGTTCGTTCGAGTGGAATGGCAAGCGCTTGAACCTGTTGCTGGATGTCGGTCACAACCCGCATGCCGCTGAATATCTTGCGCGTCGACTGGCAGCGCGGCCGCTGGTTGGCAAACGCCTGGCGGTGTTCGGCCTGCTGGCGGACAAGGATCTGGATGGTGTTATTGGCGAATTGAATGCTAGTGTCGCGCATTGGGCTGTCGCGCCGCTGGATTCGCCACGCGCGCGCCCGGTCGCAGAGTTGCAGGCAGCGCTGCAGAACCTTGGCGCTTCGGTCACGTCTTACCACAGCGTCGCAGCCGCTCTGGAAGGGCAGTGCGCGATAGCGACCAGCGACGACGAGATTCTCTTGTTCGGATCATTTTATTGTGTCGCCGAGGCCCTTGAGTGGCTGGCCCGGCGCTCCACGGAGGAAGCGGCAAATGGCTTTGCTGGATAAAGCGTACAAGCAGCGCATGGTCGGCGCACTGGTGCTGGTGGCGCTGGCGGTGATCTTCCTGCCGATGCTGTTTTCCCGCCAGGACGAGCAGCGTCAGGTGACGGTCGAGGCCCCGGCTGCGCCTCAGCCTTCGGCCCTGCCGCAAGTGCAAATGGACCCGGTCGCCGTGCCTGAGCCGCAGGCTTTGCCGCAAGAGCCGGTGCCGACTGACGAAGAAGTCGCTGAAGACGCAGCGCCTGCTGCCCCGGCTGCCCCGGCTCCGACCATCCCTGCACAGATTGCCCGTCCGGCAACGCCGCCACCGGTGGCCAAGCCGATTCCGGCGCCGGCCCAGCCGATCACTTCGGCAACCAGCAAGCCGGACACCACGCAGAGCCGCGTCGATGCCAACGGTCTGTCAGTGAGCTGGTCGGTGCAACTGGCCAGTCTGTCTAGCCGCGCCAGCGCCGAAAGCCTGCAGAAAAACCTGCGCAGCCAGGGTTATAACGCCTACATTCGTTCTGCCGATGGCAAGAACCGGGTGTTCGTCGGTCCGCTGATCGAGCGTGCCGAAGCCGATCGTCTGCGTGATCTGCTGAGTCGCCAGCAGAACCTCAAGGGCTTCGTTGTCCGTTTTCAGCCTGAACGTGGCTGAAATCTATCACCTCGATTGAAAAGCACTGACAATCGCAGCTTACCGACAGCCATGCGCTCTGCTAAAATGCGCCGCCTTATCCGTCTGTAGGCTGCACTGTGCCATTTACCTGGGTTGACTGGGCGATCGTTGCAATCATCGCCATCTCCGCTTTGATCAGTCTGAGCCGCGGCTTCGTAAAGGAAGCCTTATCGCTGCTGACCTGGATCATCGCAGGAGCGGTTGCCTGGATGTTTGGTGGCTCACTGTCCGAATACCTCGCCGGATACATCGAAACCCCATCGGCTCGCGTGATCGCGGGCTGTGCCATCATGTTTGTCGCCACACTGATCGTGGGCGCAATGATCAATTATCTTATCGGCGAGTTGGTTCGCGTCACCGGGTTGTCCGGGACCGATCGATTCCTCGGCATGGCCTTCGGTGCAGCGCGTGGCGTGTTGCTGGTGGTCGTGGCGGTCGGGCTGTTGAGCCTGGGGCCGGTACAGCAGGACGGGTGGTGGAAAGAATCACAGCTCGTGCCCAAGTTTCTATTGGTCGCCGACTGGTCCAAAAACCTGATACTCGGGTGGAGCAGTCAGTGGCTTGCCAGCGGAATCAGCGTACCCGCTGAGATTCCGTTCAAGGAGCAGCTCTTGCCGACGGCGAAAACGCCTCAGTGAGTGTTGCTCAGTTCAGATCCATTAAGTAGGGGTTGCGTCGCATGTGTGGCATCGTCGGTATCGTCGGTAAGTCGAACGTCAATCAGGCGCTGTATGACGCGCTAACCGTGCTCCAGCACCGCGGCCAGGACGCTGCCGGTATCGTGACCAGCCATGATGGCCGGTTGTTCCTGCGCAAGGATAATGGCCTCGTGCGTGACGTGTTCCAGCAGCGTCACATGCAGCGTCTGGTCGGCCACATGGGTATCGGCCACGTTCGTTACCCGACTGCCGGCAGCTCGACGTCGGCCGAAGCCCAGCCGTTCTACGTCAACTCGCCTTACGGCATCACCCTGGCGCATAACGGTAACCTGACCAACGTTGAACAGTTGGCCAAAGAGATCTACGAATCCGATCTGCGTCACGTCAACACCAGCTCCGACTCGGAAGTGCTGCTCAACGTGTTCGCCCACGAGCTGGCCCAGCGCGGCAAGCTGCAGCCGACCGAAGAAGACGTGTTCGCCGCCGTGACTGATGTACACAACCGCTGCGTTGGTGGTTACGCCGTGGTGGCGATGGTCACCGGTTACGGCATCGTCGGTTTCCGCGACCCGCACGGCATTCGTCCGATCGTCTTCGGTCAGCGTCACACCGATGAAGGCGTCGAGTACATGATCGCCTCGGAAAGCGTTTCGCTGGACGTGCTCGGTTTCACCCTGATCCGCGATCTCGCGCCGGGCGAAGCGGTGTATATCACCGAAGACGGCAAGCTGCACACCCGTCAGTGCGCAACCAACCCGTCGCTGACTCCGTGCATTTTCGAACACGTCTACCTGGCGCGTCCCGACTCGATCATCGACGGCGTCTCGGTGTACAAGGCGCGTCTGCGCATGGGTGAGAAGCTCGCCGAGAAAATCCTGCGCGAGCGTCCTGAACACGATATCGACGTGGTCATCCCGATTCCGGACACCAGTCGCACCGCGGCGCTGGAACTGGCCAATCACCTGGGCGTGAAATTCCGCGAAGGCTTCGTCAAGAACCGCTACATCGGCCGCACCTTCATCATGCCGGGCCAGGCCGCGCGCAAGAAGTCGGTACGCCAGAAGCTCAACGCCATCGAGCTGGAGTTCCGCGGCAAGAACGTGATGCTGGTCGATGACTCGATCGTGCGCGGCACCACCTGCAAGCAGATCATCCAGATGGCCCGCGAAGCCGGCGCGAAAAACGTCTACTTCTGCTCGGCGGCACCCGCGGTGCGCTTCCCGAACGTCTACGGCATCGACATGCCGAGCGCCCACGAACTGATCGCGCACAACCGTTCGACTCAGGACGTGGCTGATCTGATCGGCGCTGACTGGCTGATCTATCAGGACCTGCCTGACTTGATCGAAGCGGTCGGCGGCGGCAAGATCAAGATCGAAAACTTCGATTGCGCCGTATTCGATGGCAAGTACGTGACCGGTGACGTCGACGAGGCTTACCTGAACAAGATCGAACAGGCGCGCAACGATGCCTCGAAGGTCAAGACCCAGGCAGTCAGTGCGATCATCGATCTGTACAACAACTGAGTTTCCACCGGCCCTGAGGGGCCGGTTTTGTATGTGATATTCATTGTTCGAGAACAGCAAGGAGAGACAGCATGAGTCAGGAATGGGATGCCGGTCGGCTGGACAGCGACCTCGAAGGCGTAGCGTTCGATACCCTGGCCGTCCGTGCCGGTCAGCACCGCACGCCGGAAGGCGAGCACGGTGATCCGATGTTCTTCACCTCCAGTTACGTGTTCCGCACCGCCGCCGATGCGGCCGCGAGGTTTGCCGGCGAAGTGCCGGGTAACGTTTACTCGCGTTACACCAATCCGACTGTGCGTGCGTTCGAAGAGCGTATCGCCGCGCTGGAAGGCGCCGAGCAAGCCGTCGCCACGGCAACCGGCATGGCCGCGATCATGGCGGTGGTGATGAGCCTGTGCAGTGCTGGCGATCATGTGCTGGTGTCGCGCAGTGTGTTCGGTTCGACCATCAGCCTGTTCGAGAAGTATTTCAAACGCTTCGGCGTTGAAGTCGATTACGTACCGCTGGCCGATCTGTCAGCCTGGGATGCGGCGATCAAGTCCAACACCAAATTGCTTTTTGTCGAGTCGCCGTCCAATCCGTTGGCCGAGCTGGTGGATATCGCCGCGCTGGCAGAAATCGCCCATGCCAAGGGCGCGCAACTGGTGGTCGACAATTGCTTCTGCACCCCGGCGCTGCAACAGCCGCTGAAGCTCGGCGCGGACATTGTCGTGCACTCGGCGACCAAGTTCATCGACGGTCAGGGCCGTTGCATGGGCGGCGTTGTCGCTGGTCGCGGCGAACAGATGAAGGAAGTTGTCGGTTTCCTGCGGACCGCTGGGCCGACCCTCAGCCCGTTCAACGCGTGGATCTTCCTCAAAGGTCTCGAGACCCTCAATCTGCGTATGAAAGCTCACTGCGCCAACGCCCAGGCGCTGGCCGAATGGCTGGAGCAGCAGGACGGCATCGAGAAAGTCCATTACGCCGGCCTCAAGAGCCATCCGCAGCACGAGTTGGCCCAGCGCCAGCAGAAGGGCTTCGGTGCCGTGGTCAGCTTCGAGGTCAAGGGTGGCAAAGAGGGCGCCTGGCGCTTTATCGATGCTACGCGGTTGATTTCGATCACCGCCAACCTCGGCGACAGCAAAACCACGATCACCCATCCAAGCACCACCTCCCACGGCCGTCTGGCACCGCAGGAGCGTGAAGCGGCAGGGATTCGCGACAGCCTGATCCGCGTCGCGGTCGGTCTGGAAGATGTTGCCGACCTGCAAGCGGACCTGGCGCGCGGTCTGGCGGCGTTGTGATCGAGTTGTCGACACCGACGGCCAATACCCATGGCCGCGTGGCGCTGGTCACCGGCGCTGCACGCGGTATCGGCCTGGGCATCGCCGCTTAGCTGATCAGCGAAGGCTGGCAAGTGGTGCTGACCGATCTCGACAGGGCGCGTGGTTCCAAAGTGGCAAAGGTGCTCGGCGAGAATGCCTGGTTCATCGCCATGGACGTCGCGGATGAAAATCAGGTCGCGCTGGGCGTGGCCGAGGTGCTGGGTCAGTTTGGTCGCCTGGATGCGCTGGTCTGCAACGCAGCGGTGGCCGATCCGCACAACATCACCCTGGAAAGCCTCGATCTGGCGTATTGGAATCGGGTGCTGGCGGTGAATCTCAGCGGGCCGATGTTGCTGGCCAAACATTGTGCGCCTTACCTGCGTGCGCACAACGGTTCGATCGTCAATCTGGCCTCGACCCGCGCCGGGCAGTCGGAACCGGATACCGAGGCCTATGCCGCGAGCAAGGGCGGATTATTGGCGCTGACCCATGCGCTGGCCATCAGCCTCGGGCCGGAAATTCGAGTCAATGCCGTCAGCCCGGGCTGGATCGATGCGCGTGATCCCTCGGTGCGTCGCGCAGAACCATTGGCCGATGCCGATCATGCCCAGCATCCGGCGGGCAGGGTAGGGACGGTCGAGGACGTGGCGGCGATGGTGGCGTGGCTGCTGTCGCGCAATGCCGGGTTTGTCACGGGCCAGGAATTCGTCGTCGATGGCGGCATGACGAAAAAGATGATTTACGAGCAGTGAAAGGCAGCTGCAAGCTAAAGCAAGACGCTGGTGTGCCTGCTTTAGGTGATCCTGCTTTTTCTTGAAGCTTGCAGCTTGCAGCTTGCAGCTAAAACCCGTTTTTGAAAAAAACTCCAATCCTGCTATTGACTTAGCTTCGCCACCTGCGTAAATTTCGCGGCCTCGGAGATGCAAACGGGTGATTAGCTCAGCTGGGAGAGCGTCTGCCTTACAAGCAGAATGTCGGCGGTTCGATCCCGTCATCACCCACCACTCCCGAGAAGCTTGCGCAAGCAAGAGAGTAGGCTGAAAGTGCCTGCACCGACGCGCAGCGGTAGTTCAGTCGGTTAGAATACCGGCCTGTCACGCCGGGGGTCGCGGGTTCGAGTCCCGTCCGCTGCGCCATATTTTACGAGTCAGATTCATCTGGTTCGCGATTGCCAGGCACCGAAGCCGGCAATCAAAACGAGTTACTTGAGCGCAAGCTCAAAGCGATACGCAGCGGTAGTTCAGTCGGTTAGAATACCGGCCTGTCACGCCGGGGGTCGCGGGTTCGAGTCCCGTCCGCTGCGCCATATCTGCTTCAAGGACCACTGAACGCCTTGAAGCGCCGAGACCAGCCACAGGCTGAATCGGATTGATAGCAAAGACCCTGGTCGAAAGACCGGGGTTTTTTGTGTCTGAAATTTGGCTATTCCCCTCTCGAACCCCTGCACAAATCGCCCTGTAGGAGCTGTCGAGTGAAACGAGGCTGCGATCTTTTAATCTTGATTTTAAAAAGCAAGATCAACAGATCGCAGCCTCGTTTCACTCGACAGCTCCTACAAGAATCCCTGCAAGCCCCCTGCGATCCCACGTCGCATTGATTTTTTGATTATTTAGTCAGGTTTTTGTAACTGGTTGTTTGCTGCGGGCGCAGAAACCTTTAAAGTTAACCTTTCGGTCAGCTTTGCACTGTCAACACAGCTCTTTGCTTCGCCAGAAAGAGCTTCTGCACGACTCGAGATCCCCAGTAGATAACCACAAGGGCGGACCTATAACCGCCCAGAGGATGATCCATGTCCAACCGTGAAATATCCCGGCGCTCGTTCCTTCAGGGCGGGCTGGTGGCGGGTGTGAGCGTTACGCTTACGCCGCTCAGCAGTCAGGCGCTGGCTGCCTTGATGGAAAACAGCGTCACCGTGCCGTCCGAGAAATGGCTCGGCAATAACGGCAAGGCGCGGCAACGCAACGATGCCCTGTCCAAGGTCTGCGGCAGCAAAGTGTTTGCCCGCGACATCCGCGCCAAGGACATGCCCGGCTGGCCTGAGCAACAGGGCCACGCGATGCTGCTGAAAACCATCAAGGCCGACCGCATCTACGCAGGCTACGACCTGTCGTGGCTCGGCGCCGATCTGCAGCCCGACCGCATCGTCACCGCTGCCGATCTGGACAAGGACGGTATCGTTTTCCCCGAAGAACACGCTCCCGATCCATTGCTGCCCGAAGGCAAGGTACCGATGTTCATCGGTCACCCGGTGGCGATCCTGATCTGGAACGACTTCGAGCGTTTCCGGCAGGCCAAGAATCAACTCAAATTCAATGACAAAGCGATTCGTTACGGCGCCAAGGTGCCGTTCTACGAAGGCGACCCCTACGGCAGCTTCCGCTACGTGCGCGTCGGCGGCGCGACCTCGGCGGACGAAGACGAGTTCGCCAGCCTCAAGGATTCGATCCTGTTCCCGATGCTGAAGAACCGCCGACCGGTGTGGAATGCCTCGCCGAACCTGCACGGCAACCTGACCGAGCGCGGCCTGTTCTACGCCGACCGCATGAAGCAGGAAATCGACACGCCGCCAGACAACTGGCTGGTGTTCGATGAGCGCTACAAAACCCCGTCGATCGAACCGGCCGCCCTCGAGCCGGACAACGGCAACGGCTGGTACGACCCGAAAACCAAAACCCTGCATTTCGTTGTTGCCACTCAGTGCCCGCTGGAAGTTGCGACCGAGACGGCGAAGATGATCGGGCCGTCGCGTTTCGGCCTGACCAACCTGAACATGCACCCAGGCTACACCGTCGGCTACGGCTCCAAAGACCACAACATCTTTGTCTACTACGCAGCCCTGGCCGCGTTGTACGGCGCCGGTGTGCCGGTGCGTCTGGCCAATGACCGCTACGAGCAATTCCAGAGCGGTATCAAGCGTCACCCGTTCGACATCCGCTACCAGTTGGCCGTGGACAAGCACGACTACACCTTCAGGATTTTCCGCGCGGAAATGAGCGTCGACGGCGGCGGCCGGGTCAACTACAGCCCGTCGGTGGCGGCGGTGGGTGCCACGGCTGCGCAGTCGATCTACTACATGCCGCAGAACGATCTGCAGGTTACGGCGTACCACTCGCGCGCGGTCGAGGCGGGTTCGATGCGCGGTTACGGCACCCTGCAAAGCATGGCCGCGACCGAAATGATGGTCGACGAGATCGCCAATCGCCTGGGTGTCGACGCGATCGATTTGCGCCGCAGGAATGCCCTGCGGTCCGGCATGAAGAACACCCAGGGTGCGATTCCGGCCGGTGCGTTGCGCCTGCACGAAATTCTCGACAAGGCCTCGGTGCACGAAGTCTGGAAAAACCGTGACGCGATCAAGCAACAACGCGAAGCGGCAGATCCTGATAACTGGTATGGCGTCGGTTTCGCCATCTGCCAGAAAGACTTCGGCACCGGCTCCGAAGCGCCGATGGCCAGTATTGAATTCACTGCTGACGGGCGCATCACCCTGCGCCACATCGGCATCGAAATCGGCACCGGCATGTCCACCTCGCAAGCGTTGGTCGTCGCCGATTTCCTCGGCAGCCCGGCGCACGATGTGAAGACCGGCGAAACCGAATGGCAGGAAATGCAACTGATCACCAGCGGCAATCCGTACATCATGAGCCAGGCCGAGCAGGACAATCTGCTGCGCAACCCGCGCTGGGTCGGCAAGCTGGCCTCGGCGTCGTCGGCGACCAACTCCGCCTATTACTTCAGCCATGCGACCCGGGAAGCGGCGCGCGTGCTGTTCAACCACGGTTTGTGGCCGGCGGCGCTCGAAATCTGGCGTCAGGGCCCGCATGGCGGCCAGGCCAACCCTTACGTGGTGCGTCGCGAAGATGCGCACTGGGTCGATGGCAAGCTGACCGCCAACGGCATGCAACCGCTGAGCTTCGAAGAGCTGGCCAGGCGCGCCCATGAACGCGGTCTGGTGACAGGCGCCACGGTGCACGGTTTCAACCGCTGGAGCTGGGCCGAGGCCGAGTACAGCATCGACGGCGTGCGCGAGCGCCTGCCGCTCGACGGTCTGGCGGTGAAATACGGCGATGGTGCGCCGCAAGCGAAGAAAGCGCAGATGAACAGCGCTGGCTTCCATCTGCTCGATCGGCAGAACGTCAATTACCCGGTGGTGCAATTGAACAACGCAGCGGTGACCTATTACAGCCCGGTCGCCACGCTGGTCGAGTTGAAGGTCAACAAAGGCTCGGCAGAGGTTCAAGTGCTCAATCACCATTCGTGGATCGAGTGTGGTCGCGTGCTGGTTGAAGAGTTGGTCAAGGGCCAGCTCGAAGGCGGTGTCGCCATGGGTATTGGTCATGCGCTGATGGAAGAAATGCCGTTGTACGAAGGCGGGCCGGGGGAGGGTGACTGGAACTTCAACCGTTACCGTCTGCCGATGGCGCGTCACGTTGCAGTGTGGAAACAGACCGCGGAAATTCTGCCGCCGCTGTCGCCGAGCGATCCGTCAAAAGGCATCGCCGAAGTGGTGATGATCCCGATTGTCGGTGCCATCGGTAACGCTGTGGCGCACGCCATCGGTAAACGTGTTCGCGACCTGCCCATCACTGCTGCGCGCATCAAGGAGGCCCTCAATGGCTAACCGTCCGCTTCAACTGACCCTCAATGGTCAATCCGTCGGCCCGGTGGACATCCCTGATGACCTGCCGATGATCGACTACCTGCACGAATACAAAAACCTCACCGGCTCGCGTCTGGGCTGCGGTCAGGGCATCTGCCACGCCTGTGTGGTAATCGTCGACAACCCCGACGGCACCAGCGAAGAAGTGCGCACCTGCATCACCGGCGCGCATTACTTCGAGGGCAAGAAAGTTCGCACGATCGAAGGCCACGCCACTCGCGATGAGCAAGGTCAGGTCACCGAGCTCAATCCGATCCAGCAGCGCTTTGTCGACGAATTCGCGTTCCAGTGCAGCTACTGCGCGCCGGGCTTCGTCAACGCCGCAACCGTGCTGGTCGAGAAGCTGCAACGCCAGCCGATTGTCAAAAGTCAGCTGGAACAGGTGATTGAGGACAGCCTTGGCCACCACGTCTGCCGCTGCACCGGGTACGTGCGTTATTACAACGCGACGCGCAACGTGCTGAGCGATCTCGGCCTGGTCAAGGAGGGTTGAGCATGAAGCGTTTACTGACCCGCTTGGCCCTCGCGGTTGGCGTCGCTGCGCCGGCGTTTTTTGCCCACGCCGACGATCAGGTCAAGCGCGGCGAATACCTCGCCCGCGCCGCCGACTGCATGGCCTGCCACACCGCACCGGGTGGCGCGCCTTATGCCGGCGGCCTGCCGATCGTCTCGCCATTCGGCACGATCTACGGCACCAACATCACCCCGAGCAAAGAGCACGGCATCGGTCTTTATAGCGATGACGAGTTCTTCGCTGCCTTGACCGAAGGCAAGCGTCGCGACGGTGCCAATCTCTATCCAGCGATGCCGTACACCTCGTATCACCTGATGCCGCGCGCCGATTCCGATGCGATTCACGCGTATCTGAAAACCATCGAGCCGATCGAGCGCGCAGCACCGGTAACCAGCCTGAGCTTTCCGTTTAACGTGCGTCTGGGCCTGACCGGCTGGAACATGCTCTATGGCAAAGACGTCAAGCTTGAGCCCGCCGAAGGCAAAAGTGAGGCTTGGAAGCGCGGCCAGTACATGGTCGATGTCCTCGGTCACTGCGGTGAATGTCACACGCCACGCGGCCTGCCCGGCGCGATGCAGATGGACAAGCGCATGACCGGCGGCATCCTCAATGGTTATCTGGCGCCGAGCCTGTTGGCCACTGACCTGGCCGCGCGCGGCTGGAATCAGCAGGATCTGAGCACGTTCCTTAAACACGGTATGAGCGCGCAAGGAACGATGTTCAACGAGATGTTCCCGGTGTTTCACAACAGCACTCAGGGTTTGAGCGATGCTGATCTGGCGGCGATGGCGACCTTCCTGCTCGGCGAGCAACCGCCGCCAGCCAAAGAGCTCGTCGAAGTGCCGCTGGACCAGCTCAGCCCGAGTGCCCAGCGCGGCCGTCAGGAATATCTGAACGTTTGTGCCGGTTGCCACGCTGCTGGCGGTGAAGGCAAACCGCACATTGCCGTGGCCATGCGCGGCAACACCACGTTGCGTCTGGAAGATCCGCGCAACCTGTTGCGGGTTATCGAGGACGGTATCGGTGAACAGAAGTTCTCCGGGTTCGAGCACATGCAGCCGATGCCGGGTTTTGCCGACAAGCTCAGTCCCGAGCAATTGACCGATCTGCTCAACTACCTGCGTCAGGGTTGGGGTGGGCAGAGCGCTGAGCTGGCGGTGAGCGAAGTGCAGAAGCTGCAAGCCGACGCGCCGAGCGTCGAGCACAAGGCCCACTGATATGCAGCATCTCGATCTGCAAGTGGTGCGTCGAGCGCTGGAATGGTCGGTGGCCGGGCAGCGCATCTGGCTGTGCACCGTGCTGGCCACCTACGGCTCGGCACCGCGCGCGCCGGGTTCGCTGCTGGCGGTGAACGACGGCGGGCAGTGGATCGGCTCGCTGTCGGGCGGTTGCGTGGAAGAGGACTTTCTTGAGCGCGTCGCCGAAGGTGCGTTTCTCGAAGCGGTCAGCGTCGTGCGCTACGGCGAAGGCGATGATCCGCGCTCGCGGGTCAGCCTGCCTTGTGGCGGCATTCTCGATGTGTTGGTAGAGAAACTTGACGCTGACTGCAAGGTGCAGGCGCATCTGCGCGAACTGGAATCAGCGCTGCTCGGTCAGCGTCGGCTGCTTCGCGAGGTCGACCTGGCCAGCGGTGCGCGCACTCTGTTCGCTGATCGTGAGCAGGGCGCGCGGATCGAGCGTGAGATCGATCGGGTGCGCATCCGTATTGGCGCGGCGCAGCGCTTGTTGCTCGCCGGCTACTCCAGTGTGGCGCAGGCCTGTGCCGAGTTTGCGGTAGGGCTTGGCTTCGAAGTGATTCTCTGCGACCCGCGCGATGAAGTGCTTGAAGGTGTGGTGCTCAATGGCGTGGAAATCCGTCGGCAGTTGCCTGCGGTGTTCATCGCCGACGGTGGCTGTCATCGCGACACAGCGGTGGTGGCGCTGACCCACGATCCGCGTATCGATGACCTGGCGATGATGGAAGCGGTGCGCACCGAAGCGTTCTACATCGGTGTAATGGGTTCTCTGCAGACATCGCAAAAACGTTTCGAACGCTTGCGGCGCATTGGTGGCTTGAGTGAGGCTGAGCTGGCGCGGATTCACGCGCCGATCGGCCTCAACCTCGGCAGCAAGACCCCGGCGGAAATTGCGCTGGCGGTACTGGCGGATATCCTGAGGATTCGCAGCGGGATTGCTCGGGATCAGCTTTGAGCTTTATGCAGAAATGAAGAGGGCCGCGATTTGCGGCCCTTTTTTACATCCCGAATTTGTCGCGCAGCCCGTAATACCATGCACCCAGCGCGGCAAACGGTGTGCGTAGCAACTGCCCGCCGGGGAAGGGGTAGTGCGGCAGGTCGGCAAAGGCATCGAAACGCTCGGCCTGACCGCGCAATGCTTCGGCGAGGACTTTGCCTGCCAGATGCGTGTAGGTAACGCCGTGACCGCTACAGCCCTGCGAGTAATAGATGTTGTCGCCCAGGCGTCCGACTTGAGGCAGGCGGGACAGAGTCAGCAGGAAGTTGCCGGTCCAGGCGTAATCGATCTTGGTGTTCTTGAGTTGCGGGAACGCCTTGAGCATCTTCGGGCGGATGATTGCTTCGATGTTCGCCGGATCGCGCGCGCCATAGACTACGCCGCCGCCGAAGATCAAACGCTTGTCGGCGGTCAGGCGATAGTAGTCGAGGAGATAGTTGCAGTCCTCCACGCAGTAATCCTGCGGCAACAGCGCCTTTGCCAGCTCATCGCCCAAAGGCTCGGTGGTGATCACTTGAGTGCCACACGGCATCGATTTGGCCGCCAGTTCCGGCACCAGATTACCGAGGTAGGCATTGCCGGCAACGATGATGAACCTGGCCCTGACCTTGCCTTGCGGCGTATGCACAACCGGATTGGCGCCGCGCTCGATGCGCACGGCAGGAGATTGCTCATGGATGGTGCCGCCGAGAGACTCGACCGCCGCCGCTTCACCGAGCGCCAGATTCAGCGGATGGATGTGGCCGCCGCTCATGTCGAGCATGCCACCGACGTATTGATCACAACCGACCACTTCACGGATGCGGCGTTGGTCCATCAGCTCCAGTTGGGTGTGACCAAAGCGCTCCCACAGGCGCTTTTGCGCTTCGAGATGGCCCATCTGTTTGGCGGAGAGGGCGGCAAACACGCCGCCGTCCTTCAGATCGCACTGGATGTTGTATTTGGCTACGCGGTCGCGAATGATCCGGCCGCCTTCAAAGGCCATTTCACCGAGCAGCTGCGCTTGCCCGGGGCCGACCGTACGTTCGATAACGTCAATGTCGCGGCTGTAGCTGTTGACGATTTGCCCACCATTGCGCCCCGATGCTCCAAAACCGACTTTGGCCGCTTCCAGCACGGTTACGCGAAAACCGTTCTCCAGCAGGAACAAAGCGGAAGACAGCCCGGTATACCCGGCACCGATCACACAGACGTCCGTCTCCACATCATCCTGCAGCACAGGACGGGGCGGTACGGCATTGGCCGACGCAGCGTAATAAGACTCTGGGTATTGGGTGTTCGCCATCCTGCCGCCTCTGTTTAATATATTTTACGAGTGCGTCGATCCTACCCGAGTTGAAAAACCTCCGCCAGCCGCCGGAAAATCTTCTGCGCCAAACCAAAATTAAATATTTTGCATATTCATAGGGTTAGGTGAAAAAAAGGTGTTGACACCCCTCCGGAATTCCGTAGAATGCCGCCTCACAGCAGGCACGTAGCTCAGTTGGTTAGAGCACCACCTTGACATGGTGGGGGTCGTTGGTTCGAGTCCAATCGCGCCTACCAAACAAAATCCGCTCTGCTGGGCGGTCTAGAAGGGCTCACCGAAAGGTGAGCCCTTTTTTGTTGCCTACGATTTGCAAAACTTTTGCAAAACTTTTGCAAAACCCCCACCTCAGAACGCCAGTTCGGCGCTTACCTCAACATAGTCGATCGTCTTGTCGCCGTGTCCCTCCTGATAGTGCTTCGTCATCTTCTCGTCCGCGTGGCCCAGCAGCGCCTGGAT
This sequence comes from Pseudomonas moraviensis subsp. stanleyae, assembly GCF_036283065.1. Classification (GTDB taxonomy): domain Bacteria; phylum Pseudomonadota; class Gammaproteobacteria; order Pseudomonadales; family Pseudomonadaceae; genus Aquipseudomonas; species Aquipseudomonas stanleyae. Next base: position 291,541 of record NZ_JAADJI010000003.1, on the reverse strand, counting down.
GTATTACTGCGGGAAGTTCTGCTGCTCGTACAGCCACGCACCTAAAGCGCGGATTTCGTGAAAAGTGGGGCGCTCACCGGCCGGCACGTGGTCATAAGCGTGCGCCGCGTCGCGGGCCTTGCTGAACTCCTTGGTCAGATAGTCCGGCGTCACCGACGTCCAGTGGTCCTTCGCATCGATCTGTTCGCGGCGCCGCGCCTTCGGTTTGTAGTGGATCAGGTAGGGCGAGACCAGAGGCGAGCGCAGGCACTCGCCGACGACTTCACGCAGCGCGGCTCCCATGGTGATCTTCAGGTGAACCGGATTGTCGTAGCCCTGAGTCTTGCCCGGCGACACGGTCAGCGTGTTCTTGTCCATGTCGACCGCCGACTTCAGCCAGGTCACGATATCCTCACGGCGCTGAAGGCTGGCCAGTGCCAGGCGGATTGCTCGTTTCAGCCAAGGCGGCGTGGTCGCCGCGCCGATGATCGTCTGTAATCCTTCCAGCGTGTGCCGCTGGCGCTTCTTCTCGGCTTCCTTCTTGACCAGAGTCAGCTCGGCGCAATTGCGCTCGGCCAACCCCTTGGCCACGGCGAAAGCGAAGATCTGCACCCACAGCCCGCGATGCTTTGTGTAGGCGTTGTTGCTGAACTGGTCCAGGTATTCGGCCATGGCCAGCACATCCATCTGCCCGATCAGGCGATCGCCGAGATCTTGCCGGTACCGCTCGAGCTTGAATTTGATCTCTTCCAGTGTCCGCGCCGCATAGCCCTTGTCGATTAGCCATTCGTCATTGAACCGCTGCAGCAGGTTGCTCACCGTTGGCAACCGGTCGCCTGTCAGCAGGGTAAGCAGGGCGCCGTCATCGACGACCAGCGCCGCGACCTTGAGGTTTGCTGCGTGCGCGAGCTTGATTGCTTCCTCAAGTGGGCGGTTGATGCTGGTCATCAAACCGGTGATGGGGTTCCGGTACCGAAAATATTTACCGTTCGGGTAAAGATTTGGGGGTAGCTTCCTGTTTTTGAGCGTGCGCGGCCGGGCAGCCATCAGCCTATCTCCAACATCTTGGCCAGCAGGGGATCATCTGACCCCATCACGGCCGCCTGCACATCCACAAAATACATCCCGCCTTTTACCTCTCCTACCACTTCGCCTTCCTCAATCCATTTTTTCAACTGCTGCAAACTCGGCTTGCCGCCGACGTAGCGGAGCTTTCTGTATTCGCCTGCCTCCATAAGGCGCGGCAACTTGACCGTGATCTGGGCCAGAATTTTTGCCATTGTGATGCTCCATGCCGCGCGTGGCGGCAGAAGGTGGTGATGGGTTAATCCATTTGGTACCAGACGCCGCAATCGACGCCTTCGGATTGCAGCGATTTGTGCATGGCCTGCACGCCGGCATAGCGCCGGTTACCCTGGCCATCAAACGGCGCGCCGAGGTGAAAGGCTCGGGCGTGGTAAGTGCTGGCAGACTGCATCCAGCCATGAAGGCCGGCATCGTGGAGCGTCTTCTCGCGGAGAAGGCCGACGCGGAGATAAACCCGGTCGAGGTTCGCGCTACCGCCATCGTCCGGTGCCGCTGCTGCGGCGGCCTTACCTGCTTCGAGGGCGCGCGCGACTGCTGCCACCACTTCTGGTAACTGTTCTTTTTTCATGGGTGCACCTCGCCCGCCGTACACCGGCAGGCTGTTGAGTTGGGGGAGGGGTTACCGCTGGGCGCGGCGTTTGAAGTCAGTGCAGCGCACGATCACGGTCTGCTTGTCGTTCGAAAGCGGAGGCATGGTGCTGAAGGGAAGGTGGCTGCAATCGCGGTGGGCGTGGGTGCAGGTGGTGCACATTCCGCCTTTGGGTTGGTGAGTCATCGCCACGGCCCCTTGTAGATGCGGTAGTGGATAGAGAGCGGGGCGATGATCATGGCTCAGCCCTCCGTGCCAATCAGGTAGGAAGGTTCGGTAGCCTCTGCCAGCCACTGACGGAGACAACCGCATTCAGGGTGGGGTGGTTCTTCGTCGACCCACTGCTTATCGAGAAACGCTTCGCTGGTCAGTTCGACATCCCAGTTCGTATATTCAGACGGGTCATCGCCGTTCATTTCTGCCAGTACGCGACGTGCCTCGTCTTCGTCGCGGGCAGCCACCCACTCACATTCGCCGACTTGGAAGCAGAGCGGGAGAGGGTGCGCTGGCTGGGCGCCCTTGAGTTAGAACTCTGGAGCTTGGTTTTCTGCTGGCATAACTTCGTCCTTGCCGCTAAAGCGGCTGACTTTGAAGAATGGTGTTAGAAGGTTTCGCGATCTTGCATTTGGATTGTGTTGGACGGTTCGGATGAGGTTTTTCGTTCAAAAAAAATAAAGATGTCTTCTAAATCGCTTTACGGGTGCAGGCGCGAATCAGGTATCATCTCGAGGTTTTGATGGTAGCCTCTAAGTAAATTCCATGGATGGCTATTCACGTAATATTGAGGAAGCTGGATATATATGTCTTTAAAAAAAACTAGTTTAGATAAGTACAAAGCTTCACTTGTTGAGGCAGGCTGTGAAATTGAAAAAATTTATGATGAAAATGAGCTTGGATTTATCGCTCAGGGACTGAACTATATACTCCGTGTTGATAAAGATGATGACGGTTTTATAGAAATAATTCTTCCATACGAATTGGATGGGGCTTCAGACTTTTCTAAGCGTTATGAGGTGTGCAATCACATCGCAATGACTTATAAGCTTGTAAAGTGTTTCTACGTTGATGAAGGGCTTTTTGTTTCTCTAGAATCATTTGTTAAGAACGCAGAAGACTTTAAGCGAACTTTGGAATATTCATTGCGGAGTTTGAATGTTGCTTATTCAGACGTCGTGACAAAATTTCCTGATGGAGTTTAAAGTGAATGGCCAAGGATGACCCTTATGCCCGGCTCAGCTATTCCACATGTTTTGCTGGTGCCGTCGGATCTTTACTAACCTATGTGGTCGGGAAGTATCCGGATGATGTTTTTTGGGGTGGTGTACTGTATGCGATTCCACCCATAACGTTAGTTGTTTACACTATCACGGATTTCGTCGAATCGCGGGTTAGTGATTGGTGGTCGTCACGAACTGAAAAAGCGGATGTTGATTTTATCCTACAGGAATGCGATAGCATCCTGAAGGATCAAGCAGTTACGAGTAGTGACAGAGAAGAGGTTATAGCAACTCGAAATCATGCTCGGATGAGTATGCTCAAGAATAAAGCAGAGCGTCTGAAAAAACATGCGGTCGCAACTCCACGTGCACAGAATCAAGCTCCTAAACGCAACCGATCCGCTAAAGCCAAGGCAGCACCTGAAAAAGGTTAAGTAGTGTTGTGGCTATTCTACGCTCAGTCCCTTTACTGCTGATCGATGTGCGGCATTATTCCAATTAGCGAATGGAGGAATGCCGCCGGAAAGAGTCGATTTTAAGCGGCTTTAATATCGTGCTCGCGAACGCTCCATGGGTCGTTGGCTCGGGCCAGTGCCGCCATGGGCGGAGGGCTGACGCTGTTGCCGCACATATGCACCTGCTGTGTTTTGGTGAACGGTTTGCCGTCGGCGCCGTGGCTGATGATGTAGTCGGCGGGGAAGCCCTGAGCCTTGTACAGCTCGGCCGGTTGCAGCATCCGCAGACAGATGTCGACGATCACGTAAGGCATGCCCTTGATGGTGACGGTCACCAGTCCCAGCCGATCCTTGGTGGTGATGGTTGGCGCTGGAGCGTCTGCGGCGCTGATGTTCTCGGTGCCGTAGTAGCTGATCAGGAATGCCGCGACCCGCAGCGCGCCGGCCTCAACCTCTGGAGAGAGCTGCAGCTCGACCAGCGAGCTCTTGCCGCCACCGCCTGCTGTGATGGTCGGCGCCGGTTCATCCACGCCCTGGCCAACGCTGGCGCCGAACTGACGTTCCATGAAAGCGGTGACCAGCCCGTGGTGAGTGCCGCCGGCGCTGATGGTGTGCAGCGGATCGGCGGTGTCCCGCGCATCGCAGTTGCCGCGCAGGTGCACCAGGTTCGCCGTCACCAGCTGTTGCTGGCTTCCGGTGTTGGTCACCGTGGTCATCGGATCGTCGACGCTCTTGGCGTCGGTGGTGTTGAACCCGCCGTTCATCTGGGCCATGAATACCGTTGAGATTCCCATGGCGTGGGCGGCGCCGGCGGGACGCTTGTAGTCGCCGCCGCTGGTAATGGTCGGCAGCGGCTCGTCGAGCGCCTTGCCTTCGTCCGCAAACCGGAACTTCACCAGGTGCGCGGCAGCGAGTGCATGTTTCACGCCGCCGGCGACCACAGTGCCGAGGGGCTGGTCAAGGCCCGGCACGCGCGGTTCTTGACCGGCACGCTCTCCGTAGCCTGTTTGAATCAGGGTAGGACTGATAAGCGTCAGCTCGCCGCGATTCGCGCAGGTAACCGTCGGCAGCGGGGCGTGTGGATCGTTTACGCGGTCGCTGCCCTGATGCGTTGCTGGCGCGATGATCGGGCTGGCCATGGCGAACGATCCGCCGCGCGGCCAGGACGTCACGGTGCGCAGCGGTTCATGCGCAGACTGAACGCTTTCCCCCGACCAGTTCGCGATCGGCACGATGAATGGGTCGGCCGCATCGATGACGAACTTCTTCATGCCCTTTGCGATGCGGCGCAGGGTGGCCGGTGCAAGCGGTTTGGGCCGGTCGAAAATGCTTTTGCTCGGGATGGTCCAGTCGATGCACTCGGCGGCGGTGCGCCACTTCTGTTGGCCCTTCGCCGGATTCTTCGCGTGGGTTGGCTCAGGCCACACAATCGGCTGCCCGTCGCAACGGGCGATCATGAACAGGCGCTCGCGGCTGGTCGGCGCGCCGAAGTCGCAGGCCTTGATGACCCTCCATTCGACGGCGTAGCCCAGACGCTGGAGCTCAGCGACGAACACCGCCCACGTTTGCCCTCGGCGCTTCGGGTCAGGTACCAGGAACTGCTGGTGAACCGGGACGACTTCGCCAGGCTCGGCAATGGCGCCGCCCAACTTCATCACCCGGCCGGTGGCCTTGCAGCGCTTGGCGATCAGCGGCCCCCACTGCAGGATCTGTTTCACGTTTTCCAAGCTGATGACGCGAGGTTTCTTCTTGCCGGCCCACTTCAGGCCGATCCATGACAGGTTCCGGATCTCGCGCTTGCGCGGCTGACCGCCGGCGGCCTGGCTGTGATGCGTGCAGTCCGGCGACATGTGGAACCAGCCCACGGCCTTGCCGCCGCATTCGGTGTCAGGATCACCCTCGAACACGTCGGTGGTGTAGTGCACGGCGCCCGGGTGATTCACGGTGTGCATGCTGATTGCTTGCGGGCTGTGGTTCTTCGCGACATTCACCGCGCGGCCAAGGCCCATCTCCAGCCCGGTACCGGCACCGCCGCCACCGCAGAAGAAGTCGACAACGATCTCATCGTCCTGAGTGCTGAAGCCGAGTCCGTATTGAGTTTTGAAATCGAAGGGGTGTTTCTTCTGTTGTGCGGACATAGGGGATCCTCGCCGTTAGCAGTAGCTTCGGCATAAACTGTTGTGGGAAATTGACGGGAGAGGCGCGTGAGTAGGGACTGGGTAATTTGGCTGGGGTGTATCCTGCTTTTTGTAGTGGCGTCGTTTGGGGAATGATCCCGGACAAAAAAAGCTTTATGACGGTTACGAGCGTCCACGATCTGTTCGATATCTTCGGCGCCATTGCAACTATGATCGCTGCTGCCGTAGCGGTGATTGCGCTATCAAACTGGCGCAGTCAATTTCGCCATGCGGCGCGATTCGAATCTTTGAAGGCTCTCAAAGACGCTGCCACGAGGCTGCATACTTTCAGGAAGTATCTGTTAACTGTTCAGGCGCGATGTATTCACCTGATGCAAAGCGGCGGCGTTGAAGATTTAGATTTGAGAGAAACCGAGGAAGAAGCCCGAAAGCAGTGGACCAAGGACCTAGAGGCCTATAACCAGGCTTGGGGGACTGCCGCTGTTTTCTTCACGCCTGATGAAGAGTCAGCATTCAGCGGGCCTGCGCCGGTATTCGTTAAGCGATCGTTAGACGATCCGTTGAGAATAGTAATGGCGTACGCTAACGCTCCTTCGGTCTACGCCCGTCATGAGTATCTTGAGCAGTGCCGCTTGATAACCGACGAGGTTCGACATTTGTATGCTGCAACGGTCTCTGAGCTTGAATGGATGCTGCGCCAAAAGTACAGGCAGTGAAGGCACTCGCTTTCTGTTACCCCGCCGGCTGGCGTGATTCGTAGAAGTGGGGTATTTGTGTTCGGCCCGGCATGGAGCCGGAAGGGGATTCAAATTGAAGCGATTGATGATCGCGCTTGCCGCACTGATACCGATGGCCGCTTCCGCAGAATCGGTGAAGGAAATGTATCCGGGGCCATGGGTCTATGAATTCAACAACGCAGTCACCGGCGCGCTGGTTCAGGCAAAAGTGAAAGGTTGCGGAATTTATCGCTACCGCGTCAGCCGCAGCAGCGACAGCGAATACCTCGTTTACTGCTCTCGGGACAATGAGATCTGGAAGGCCTATATGGTGTGGCCGAACATCAACAAGGTGATGGGGCCATACGAACCTGATCCCGAGCTGCCCTAGTTTCGGGCTTCTCGACTTCGTCGTCAGGCTCTGGCGGATCGTCGGCGAAGGACTTCATGCCGGCCGCTTCAATAGGCCGCGACACCTTTTCAGTAGCGACAAAAGGTGTCGTGACACACTTGAGCATTTGGGCTTGGGTATCGAAGTCAGCGGCGATAAGGTTCATCAGCAGCAGCTGGTAAACCTCCTGCTGGTTGTTGATGCCGTGCGCTGCCATGACCCGCTTGAGGTCAGGCTTGAACACGCCGGCCACCTCAACCGTAAACTTCTCGACGCCCAATACAGCGTCCTTTGCTGCAGCCTTCTCGCGCTTCCTGCGCTGCTTCTTGGCTTCCTCCGTCAGTTCCTTTTCGTCGGCCATGGCCTACCTCTTCAATTCCGCTGGCCGGCAAGTCCAGCCAGGTCTGTCGTTTGCGTTGTTGGGGTCTGGAACGTCTCACGCAGCTACCTTCACCTGATGCCAGGCGCCGGCGGCGTAGAACAGCTTCGCGGCTTCGGCTTCATCCATCGAAACTTCATCCGGAATGGCGATCCAGCCTGACGCGACCAGATGGGCCGGGTTCGCGCTGTTGCGCAGCTCCAGGTAGTAATGCTCGATGGCATCGGTCAGGCGCTCGACCTTGTAGATGCCCTCGGGCGAGATCTCGACTGACTTGATGTACTCGGCGCCGCGCTCGTCGCGACACATGGCGGCGATGTAGATCGTCCAGCGGTAGGAGAAGTCGAATATCGCGTTCGCGATCGCCAGACTGCGGATCTGCCGGCAGCTCTTCCAGTTCGCCATGATCTGGCTGCCGCTGGGATCGATGTTCACCACCGCAACGTGGTTGGTGCGCAGCAGCGCCCGGCAACTGCGTTCGGCCCGGGCGAAACCGTTGTTGGGTTTGCGTTTCGACTTCATAGCGAGTCCGCCATTTTGCGCAGAGCCTTGCGTTCGGCTGCCGATATCGGCTTCGGCCGGCGCTTGAGGACCGTTTCAGGGTCTATTTTCTTCGAGCGGGGCGGTGGCAGCGGATTGCGCGGCGGGCTTTTCAGTTGATCGATCCGCCCGCCGGCGGCCAGGTATTGCGCGATTCGTTCAGCGATCGACTCGGCATCCGGTCGGTGCTGCTCGACGAGGTTGAGGTGGTTGCTGATCATGAGTCACCATCAGCGCGAAAGCGCTTTACGAACGAATGGGTCAAGGTCGGGCTGGTTCAAAAGCCAGCGCCGGTAGTCGCTTGGCAAGTCCGCGAAGGCGGTGCCCTTGTGTTTGCCGAATCCGATGACCGTCGGGATGCGTGCATCCTCGGAAATCTGCCAGAGCTCCTCCCAGTCATTAACCGGCCGGCCAAGCTCAGCAGCGAGTTGATCGAGGATCTTGACCAGCAATAGGCGGCAGTTCTTCACATCGTCGAGCGCGGCGTGGGCATTGCGGAGCAGGCCGGTCGCTTCGGCGCGGTAGTGCAGGTAGATCATCGCCGACTGGGTGTGACTGCCCGCGTTCGGCCACAGCTTCGAGCTCAGGGCCTGGGTGCAAATTCGCTTTACATCCGGTTCGCCAATCACGCGCCAGTCGTAGTCGACGTTGTGCCCGATCAGGTAGACGACGTCGCTGGGCAGGGCAAAATCGGTGTGTGGCAGGCAGTCAGCCAGTTCCTCATCGAGAATGTGGCTGGTGGCGAGCGCGCTCAGCTCAATCGGCTTGCCCGGCTTGTAGCGGTGCAGGAAAGAGTCAGTCACCGCGAGACTGCTGACGCCGCTCAGTTTCAGCCAGGCCGCCTCGACCAGATGCGGATCGTTCAAGCCGGTTGTTTCGCTATCAAAGATGTATGCGGTCATGCTGATTGCCTTTGTGGGGAGAGTTCGTTTTTGCGCTTGTCTTTGGCGGCCACGACCTGCTGAACGAGATCGTCAAAGCCGACGGCGATGGCTTTGGCCGCGTTGAATGCCGACTGCAGCGAGGCCATGTCCTTGGCTGTGGCGATATCGGCCAGTGCATCCACCAGCAGCTCCTTGGCGCGCTCCTCAGGGCTTACACCCGAGTTCAGCCACGCCAGCAATCGCCGGCCGGTCTCTTCGGTGATCAGTTCAGGCTCCTCGAACAACTTTGTTCGATCCTTGCTCGCCATGGCAGTGTGCCCGTCGTGAGTGAGGTCCAGCACGACGGTGAACTCGTAATCGGTGCCGTCTCGCTGCTCAGACTTCATGCCCAGCTTGAGAATCTTCTTCCCTTCGCCTTGCACGGTTTCCGTTTTGCTCCGCATGGTGCAGATGATGTGCAACGAGCTGGTCAGGATCTTGTCGGTCAGCCGCCGGTGGCGCGGCGTTGTCTCGTTCCAGGCCGCCCAGGTGTTGCCCTTGAATTTCTGGTGGGCAAGCTTCTCGTTCGATTCAAGGCATCCGCCGGAGCCTGTCCACTCATGGGAATAGCTGTCGATGATCAGCACGCTGTAACCGGCCTGCTCGGCAGCGGTGATGGCGTCGACATATCGTTCAGGCGAGTAGGGCGCGTGCAATTCCAGTGTGTCGAAGTCCGCGATATCCGCGTACAGCGAGGCGCTGCCATGCTCCGTATCGATCACTGCGATTCGGCCGCCGAGCCCCTGTGCGAGCAGGAGAGCGGAGTAGGTTTTGCCTGAACCAGATGGCCCAGCAAGTGCCAGCCGTAGCTTGGCCTGCTTGCGTTCGGCTTTCTTGAACATTGCGAGTTTCCTCAGTTCGGTTGGTTGTCCCACTGCTGTTCGATGCGGCGGGCTTCGTCTTCGTACTCTTTGCGCTGCTCGCCGCTGAACTGCTCGGGCGAGAAGGCGCCGACCGTCACCCAGTCGAGCTGGGCGGCCAAGCGGGGGGAGCTGTTCATGGGGACCTACTGTGTGATGCGATCGGCAAGGGCGCTGAGCAGCATCAGGAAGGTGAACACGCCAATGGCGGAGAACGATCCGCGCCGAATCAGGATGCGGCGGGCCATCTGCCGGCCGGTCATCGGAACACCTGGTAGGTGGTCGAGCGCGGCACTTGGCAAGTGCCCGAGCCGTCTTTCACGATGCCGTAGGCGCCGGCACCGGCAATCAAGATCACAACGAGAAACCAGTACAAGAGATTCATGGCCGAGCCCTCACCGCGATGCGTCCGCCTTTCATGGTCACCGACAGGCGCTGCGGGAGGCTGTCGACCAGATCCTCTCGCTTTCGGCCGATCACTTCATTGAAGGGCAGGCCGAAGCCAAGAATCGCAATGCGGCGCTCGATATCCTCGAGCTGCTCATCGGCCAGCGTTTTCACCAGAGGGGTTGTCATGCTGCAGCTCCTTGCGAGACGGAGGCGTTGTAGGAGGCGTAAATCTGGTCGATGCGTGCGCGGTAGTGACGATGCTCGTTGTCGTCAATGGCACGAAGCATGAAGGCCAGGGTGATGCAGGATGTCGCGGCGGCGCTGGCGTTGGGCTTGCCGAGGTCGCGGATCATGTTGCTGATCTCGCCCTCGATCCAGGTCACCGCCGTTTGATGGTCGCGCTGCTGGATGTTCATTTGAGCCCCCAGAATTCGCCGTAGGCGACCACCGCTGCCGCGACTCGCTTGGCCCGCGCCTTGCGGTCGACCAACTCTTGAGCTGCCATCAGCGCCTGACGCTGTGTGCGTTCTCGCTCAGCGGCTTCGTAGTCGTGAAAGTCTTCAACCTTTGGCGCTTTAGGGCGCCCCCATTCATCAAAGCGCCGATCCCACTCTCGGGCCTGCGCACTGTCTGCATAGCTGGTTGCCATGGTCGCCTCCGTGGTGGCGGGTGTTGATCCAACAAAACTCGGATGCACTCAGCCGCTCCGCTGGTTGCCGTTGGGCGCGGAGGGGAGTGCATTCGGGTGGTGTCGGGGAAGGGTGACTAAATCGCTAAGGAACCAGCGAGCTTGGCCGATACGTCTTGGCATTAATGCCAAATAATTGAGATCTGGAGATCTGAATGTTTCTGAGTAAAGTTCGCAGTGCTACAGCCATCGCGGTGATTGCCCTCGCTTATGCTGTCCCAGCTTCGGCTACCACCGACGTTGTCACAGACCACAACACTGCGGTTACGGCTGTCGCATCCACCCAGGCGTGCGCAAAGAAACATCCAGAAGCAGGTATCACTTTAGAAAAATTCCTGACTGAGCAGAAAGAGGGCATGACTGACGAGATGGCGAAACACATCCGTGATGTTGCTACAAATCCTAGGTACGAAATGGAAGTGAAGCAGTCGATGGAATTCTTCAATTCCAAAGGCGGCCAGAGCTTGCTGGACAGCCTTTGTGGCGGGTTCATCACCGCGAAGTAAGTAACTCGCTTGCTCACTTCGCTGTGAGCCATGCCTGATGCATGTCGGCGGTTACAGGCCGCTGTCTTTCCGCATCGGGGTGTGATCTGGCCGGGGCTCAACCGGCATTCGGCGGAAGGGATAGCCCTGAAGGCGACCGGTTGGCACATCCGCTGCCCGAGACTTAGCCTCAGATCACACCCCGATGCGCTCTCATAGAGAGGATCGGGCAGTTAACGACAGGCTGTCGTGGCGCTGGTTGTTCAGAAGTCGTATGGAGGTTTTTCGCCGATGCGCTTCAGCTTTTCTTGCTGGAATGCCTCGGCGATTTCGAATGCATGCGAGGCGATATCCTCAGGCGTGAACGGAGTACCGCGAGCCAGAAGGCCGGCCAATGCAACTGTTGCAAGTGCTTCAGCGTCTTCATATTCGTTACGAGTCATGCTTATTCTCCGGGTTGATTTCCCGTCTGGCCCTGTCGCCAAGGCCAGCCAGTGAAATCTTCATGCCGCGAATAATTCTTGCTGGCAGGGTTCCGCCGCTTGATATGCCAGCGCCCAGTACGGCAGCGGTCGTTCGAGCGTCTTCAGAAGTTCGGTGTCATCCCAATCCAGCCGAACCGTGGGGATGACATTTCCCCGGTCACGCCAGTTCTTCATGATGGCTATCAATTGAGGGCCGCAGACACATGGGCCAAGCAGCCTATCCAGCTCTGAATCGCTCAGATCAATAGCCAGATGGCTGTGAAGAACGCCAAGGCTCGCATCAATCAACTGTTGCTCTCGCTGCTCACGTGTAACTTGCATTGTCCTGCCCTCGTTTCATGCAACCTTTTCGAGAACTTCCCGGCTGAAGGCCTGGATGTTCATGTGCGTCCTTACCGTCATCGCCTGGCGCTGATTGATGTGGCTGCGCATCGCAAGGTCTGCCATGTCGGCAGGATCAGCCTCAAGCGCTGCGATCGCCTCATCAACGCCGCCGAACCACTTTTCCAGAAGCCTTGCGCAGGCAGCGGCGGCTTCGTTGACTACCTCATCACTTGCTTCAAACGCTAAATTGCTCATCGTCTTTCTCCGTTGATCTCCAATGCCGCCTCATCGAAGCGGCATCAGTAAATCTTTGGTCTTTCTCCGCACCCGCTTACCAGGTCATTCACTCAGTTCGGTCAACACCTCGTCCGCCGTCGCAGTGGGCTGCGCGTGGGCAGGCTTTCGGGCCTGTCGGATCGCCGGTCGCCGGTAGAGGCAAGTGCGGTTTTGTTCATCGGTTTACTGACCTCCCACCGATGGAGCCGGGAGTGACCTAACCGGACTGGCCGGGTAGTCGTTCATGGCGCTGGCTGTTAAAGAGCGGCGGGTCTGTTGAGGCCCTGTCGAGCCGCTGTTTCGCTGCTCGATGGAGCAAATATGAACTACTGGTTCACATTGCGTCAAGTACCAAAAGTACATAAATTTTATCTGGTTAATTTTTAGGTTCAGAAATTGGCGGTCGGAATGGGATTTACGCTGAACCGAAGGTTCGCTATGCTCGCGCTCGACTACTGGATGCATGTACAGCCTTTGATAAGGAGGTGTTTATGGCGCGGCAGAGCAAAAAGAACGACTCAGGAATCACACCAATGAACCCGATGGAGCGGCTTGTGCTGCGCGTGTCGTCGATGATCAATCACCCGATCGCCCAAGAGCGACGCGAAGTGAGGATCCATCGGCTTGATACGGACGGGGAGAGGGAGTGGTCGGAAATACTGGGCGCATTATCCGAAGCTGACGGCATTGCCATGACGCGACATGATGAAGACGAGTCCTTCACGCTGCGCTGGGAACCTTCATCAGAAGAGGAGCGAATGGTGCTGGTGGAAGAAGAGCCGCTGATGGAAGCGGCGCCTTTCTAAAAGACACAAAAAAGCCCGCACGGATGGCGGGCTTCCTACAGCAGCATCTAACCCTAGATAATCTGAAGTCCTTCAGGAGCCTTCGATATTTGAAGGCCTGCGCATTCGATTTCCTCGCCATCAGCCACAATACTGACTTTGATCTTCGTGGGCGCTGCCAGGTGGAGTGGAGAAAGCACAATCATAGCTTTAGCCTCAAAGCCTTTCGGGTCGTCTATCAATCCAGCCCCCTGCTGGCGCATTTGCTCTATCTGGCCTGCATCGAGCGCCATTTCAAAAATGACATTCTCGTCCATAATTCCTCTGAAGCTTACGGACTGGAGGGGTCTATCTTTCGAGGTGCTCACAGTTAAAACAGCACAGAGCTTGGGAAGTACTGCCGGAAATTCTGGGAGATACATCAAATTCCCAAAAATCCCCATGAGGGAGATCTTGCCATTAATCTCATTTCTAATGTCGTCGCAGAAAATAGAATAGGCAAACCGGGTCATTTTTTAGCCTTCGCTTGGTAAATTTTTTCTTGCAGATCAAGCATTTCGTCAAGCTCATCAGCTGAGACTCCGAGAACCTCACGAAGCCTCTTGCATGTTGAGCGCTGTAGATCAACGTTCCCTTTTTCTATGCGCGCTACTTGAGCTTGGGTAGTACCCAGCAGCTCGGCGAGCTGGGTCTGATTTAGACCTTTCTTCAGTCGCAGTCTTCTGACTGTTTTGCCTTCGTCCCCCAGAACATCATCAGCCAGCCACGCACGAGCGCTGGCTACACCTTCTTTGTGCTCTGGGCTGTTCTCAAGCCGCGCCATAAGACGCGAAAAAGCAGTGTTTTTCTGGGCGAGTGGTGCTGGAAGAACCGAGGCCTCAAATTTCAGCACAACCCCTGCACCGGCCGTGCCCCATGTTTCTTCACCAGCCCTCTGCTTCAAGCTTCCGATAGGCATCAAGGACGCGGTGTGTAACAGGGTGGTTCGGATCATAGTCAAATGCTCTCTCAACGACAGCTAACACAAAATACAGATCTTTTGAGGGGATGAACGCGTAGATAATCCGGTACTCAAATCCTTCTCTGGACAGCTCGAAATCTCTCAGCCTCCAAATGTTCTTCCCCGTTCTATAAAGGGAATAAACCTTTGATACGCTGAATGTCGCACCCTTGTCAGGTGAATGCGGCTTGCCGCCATACCCGTCCCAAGATAGCCTTTCCAGCAAATCCTGATTGCACTCCAGCTCTTGCAGGAATACACCCAACCGATAGGCTGCAGGCGGATCTGCTTCAAGAATCTTTCCGAGATCATCGGTGGCGTCATCGCCTACTATTAGCTCGTACAATATATCTTCTCAGGTATATTCCCGCAAGGCGAGATGCCATTGATAACTACAAGCCGGATGTGTGTTGTCTTCCATGAACGAACAATTCGTAAGGGCCTACGCAGTCCTCGGCGCATTGGGAGCGTCACCTTTTCAGAGCAAATGAGCGTTCCAAACGAGCAGGACGCGAGCCTGGATATAGGTCTCGTCAGCAAAGATGTCTTCAGCTTTGTGTTTTCGATTGTCTGAAATCATCTTGTATTTGTCCTTCCCCTTCATCTGCAGGCGCTTGATGTACTGAAAGCCCTGATACGAGAAGAAGTAAATTCCATCGCCGATGAAATCCTTGATGCTGATGTCCACCAGCAGCGGGTCGCCGTGCTTGATCGTCGGCGCCATCGACTGACCCCAACCGGTGATCATTTTCAGGTGAAAGTGCTCTTTGAACTCGACTCCCATCGCGCGCAGCTGGGAAGGGCTAACGCGCACATCCTGTAGCAGCTCGGGGTAGTCATGATTGACCTCTCCGCCCCCCATCGCACCGCGAATGTCATAGTGGGCTATCCACACCTCATCGCCGACCTTGCCGGGCCGATAGGCATCGCTTACCAGCACTTCAACAGTTCCCTCTGCCTCGTTGCCCTCAGCGACAGCCAGCAGCTTCTGGAGGCGGTCTTCGCCCAATGATTTGCCGGCGAGCATTTGGCGGAGCTTGTCAGCGGCAGTCGAGGATTCACCATCACTCCTATCGACCAGCGGCCCGGGTCCTTCGCCCGAACCATGTTGCAGCCATTCGATCTTGACGCCGAGGTTTTCGGCAATCGCCTGCATTTTTGCTGCGCCAGGTATCGACTCCCCATTGAGCCATTTGCTGGCAGCCTTCGGGGTGACTTTTGTCATTTCCGCCAAGCGAGCGCCCGCTCCCCATTGATCAATGCCCTTCTCGGCAAGTGATTTTTTGAGGCGGGAGGCAAACGCGGCGCGAATCTCTTCTATTTGAACCATAGGTTCAATATCGCATGGCCTTGCATGTACTTTCAGTTCCGACATAACATGTACTGCAAGTTCATAATTAGCCCGGAGGCCACATGAGCCCGCTTAAAAAATCGATTGATGACGCCGGCGGCGTTCCGGTGGTTGCCTTGGCGTGCGGAAAGTCTCCACGCGCCATTTATAAGTGGCTGACTGCCGACAGCCTGCCGCGCACCGAATACACCGGCGAGACGCGTTACGCGGAAAGGATCGCTGCGCTGGCAGAGGCAAATGGCAAGCCGTTCGACGCGTCTTGGCTGCTCCTGGAAGCGAAGCCGAATAAGACCGCCGCTTAACTCCGCTTCGAGCTGAGCGAGATCGTCGCTTGCTCGAAGCCCCGAAGGGCATCCCGCCCAAGCTGGGTGCGCAACAGATCGGCCTTCGATTCAAACGCAGGCCAAAGCCTGAGCTGAGAAGACAAGGGCAGGGTGGATGCCAAGGCAGCCATAAAGCAGCAAAGGGCGGTTATCTCGCCTTGCAGTTCTGAAAAGTCGGTCATGGATGCGTCCCTGATCAGTTGATGAACAGATGATCGCGTCATTGATGGCGCAACGCCACGTAACAATTTGTGAGGTGTGACATGCAGGAATTGATGAGTGCGATCTACGACGTGGTGGACACCCACGGTGCAAGCAAGATCGCCGAAGGCGCCGACTTCACCAGCCGCACGCTGCTGTCGCAGAAGGCCAACCCGAATTACGACAGCCACAAGATGAACGTGGAAGAGCTGCATCGCGTGATGAAGTTCACCCAGGACTTCCGGCCGCTCAAGGCCTGGGCTGAGTCCTTCGGTTTCGACCTAGTCCCGAAGGAGAGGCCGGAAGGGATCAACCTCAACGCCGCTCTGCTTCGACTGCATGCCGACCTTGCCGACGTTACCCGGCTTGCGTTCGATGCGCAGGCTGATGGTCGAGTCTGCTCGGTTGAGAAAACGAGCCTGCTCAAGGAGGCTGAGGAAGTAATCGTCAGCCTAGAAGTGTTCAAGCAGTCCGTGAAGGCAGCCTGAATTTCAGACACAAAAAAGCCGACGTACGAGGTCGGCTTTTTCAACAGCGGTAAAACAAGTGGAGCTGATTATGCACGCACAGCCACAACAGGACAATACCGGACGTGTCGCGACACGTTTTTCCAATTCTGAAAACGTGTCGCGTACCACGATGTCCTCCCGCGAGATCGCTAACGTCACTGGCAAGCGACACGCCAACGTGAAGCGCGACATTGCTGCGATGCTGAAAGAACTGAAATTAGATGTACTCAGTTTTGAGCACATCTATCTAGACGGTCAAAACCGGGAGCAGGTCGAATACATGCTCGACCGCGAACACACCGACTGCCTGCTGACCGGCTACAGCGCCCCGATGCGCATGAAGGTGATTCGCCGTTGGCGGGAGCTGGAGCAGCAGCAGGGCGCCCGCGAGCAGGTTCTGCTCAATGGCACCAAGGTCGTTGGCGAGATCGCCATCATGGAGTGCTTTACGCGCCTGCTGAAGCCGGCTCCATCCTGCCAGATGGCCATGCTCACGAAGATCGCTGAGAACAACGGGCTCGATCCGAAGTTCCTACCTGGCTACGCCGTCGACGCCGCGCCAGATGCTACCGGCGGATCCTCTATGCCCACCAAGTCAGCCACAGCCTTGCTGAAAGACAGTGGCATTCGCGTTTCACCCGCTGCGTTCAACCGCGTACTGGAAGCCAAGGGCTTTCTGAAGCAGCTCCAGCGCAAGAACTCCAAACAGGAAATGGTTCCGTTCTGGACGGTGACCGAGAAGGGCATGGCCTACGGCAAGAACCTGACCAACCCCCAATCCCCACGCGAGACGCAGCCTCATTGGTACGTGGATCGCTTCCCTGAATTGGCCAAACTGGTCGGGAAGGCTTGATATGCAATTCACCGTCACGATCAATCAGGTGAAGGCGTTGGAGTGGGGGCTGAACTCTCAGCAGGCACTACTGTTCGCCTTCGTCTACGGCTGCCCGAGCTGGACCAAGCCAATCAAGACTGACGACGGGATCTTCTTCGCGCTAAGCAAGGCCAAGATCATCGAGGAGCTGCCGCTGCTCACTGACAAGCCAGACACTGCTTACCGCATGCTGAAGGCCCTGGAAGAGGCCGGGTTGATTGAGCTTTCCAGCACTTCGAACATCACGCTGTTCCGCCTGACCGAGAAGGCGATCGAGTGGAACCGGAAGCTCGACGGGTCGGAAAAATATCCGACCCCGCCGGAGAACGAAGGTCGGAAAAAAATCCGATCTACCTCGGAAAAAAATCCGAGCAAGGGTCGGAAAAAACTCCGACAAATCAGGATACCAATCATCAGGGTACCAATCAGGATACCAGTCAGGACTTGCAAGGCAGCCCGGACAAGCCGGTCCGCAATCTGGTCCTTGTGGTTGATCGCACCGATGCGCCACGGGTTGAGATTCCCGCTGACATGCCGGGCCCGAAAGATCAGTCCTGCAAAACCTTCAAGGTCTGGGCGAACTACGCCATGGCCTACCGCAAGCGCTACAGCACTTGGCCCGTGTGGAACGCCAAGGTCGGTGGCCAACTCGGTCAACTGGTCGACCGCCTCGGCGCCGATGTCGCTCATCACGTCGCTGCCCACTTCCTGAAAACCAGCGATGCCGCCGTTCTCCGCAAGTGTCACAGCCTCAACGAACTGTTGGCCAATGCCGAGAGCTACCACACCCAGTGGGTGACCGGGCAGCGCATCAACGGAACAACCGCGCGCCAGATGGAACGCACCGAAGCGAACGTCTCCGCCGCGGAGCAGGCCGCGCAAATGGTCTTGGCCAAGCGCCAAGCGGGAGAGCGCAATGAGTACCTTTGAAATGAACGACCAGCAAGTTGCCGGGCTCGCTGCTGCGATCTGCGCCACCGCCGAGGCCATGGGTCAGGAAATGAACCCAGGCACCGCGGCGATCATGGCCGAAGACCTCTGTGCTTACCCGGTGCCGGTCGTGAAAGCCGCACTGAAGGCCTGCCGCTTTGAAGTGAGAGGCAAGTTGGCAATGGCTGACATTCTTCAGCGCGTTCAGATTGCCGACGGCCGGCCGGGAAAGGACGAAGCCTGGGCGATCGCGATGACCACCAACGATGAATTCGAAACCGTGGTGCTGACCGACGAGATCCAGCTCGCACTCGCAGCGGCGAAACCTGTCCTCGATGCCGGCGACAAGGTCGGTGCGCGCATGGCGTTCAATAGCGCCTACGAGCGTTTGGTCGGTCAGGCGCGGGAGGACAACAAGCATGTCAATTGGCATGTGTCCGTCGGCTTCGACGCCAGCCGCCGCACTCAGGCGATCACCAAAGCCGTGCAGATGCAGCGAATCCCTCAGGAGCGCGCTCAGCAGTACCTGGCCGACTTGAGTGTCGTGCCGGTCACAGAAGACGGTCGGGCCGTCGTAGCGCTGCTCACCGGTGAGGTTGCGCGGCCTTCGCCAAAGCTGCGCGAGAGGCTCGCCGCGGTGAAGCATTCGATGCTTTCCATGCGCCAAGTATCAGCCGAGGAAAAAACAGAAATTCGAATTCAGGCAGCCAATGAGCTGGCGGATCGCCGGGCGCTGCTCATTCAGCAGGCCGAACAATTGGAAGCAAGGAGTGCGGCTCAATGAGCATCGATAAACAAAAGCTCCAGCAGCTGCTGTGGGCCGAGGCGGCGTCATTCCGTGCCGACTGCGCAGACTGGAAGCGCAACACCGAGGCGCTGCAGGAATTCCTCGGGGAGAAGACCGTGGAGGAGGTGGCGCTGGAGCTGCTGGCTGACGCGGAGGTGATTCGCAAGGATCTCGAATCGCACAAACGCATGCTTCTGGCGGCCGTTTGCGACCTTGGCGCGATTGGCCAAGCGCTCAAGTCCGATATGGACGCCGACGGCGATGAGTTGCTCGGCATGGTCATCGACCTGAAAGCACAAAACACCCGAATGCTAGGGTGGCTCGAGGACATCAGCCGCACATCTGGCGACAAAGGTGCCGTCATGGGTGCGCGCCAATTGCTCAAGGAGTTCGCGCAATGACCGAATTCCCAATCCGCAGCCAGCGCGATATCAGCCGCCTCATGGGCGTCCTGCATGCAACCGACTTCACCAAACCGAAGATCGTGGTCATCAAGGACGAGAAGCGCCCGGACGTCTGCAACCGCAAGATGTGGGCAATGCTCAAGGACGTATCAGAGCAGGTGGTCTGGCACGGCAAGAAGCTGACCAGTGAGGACTGGAAGTGCCTTTTCAGTGCCTCGCTGGAGAAGCAACGCGCGGAGCCCGGCCTCGACGGTGGCTTCGTGGTGATGGCCGTGTCCACCCGCAAGCAGTCGCAGAAGTGGTTCAGCGATCTGTTCGAGCTGATGCATGCCTTCGGCGCCGAGCATGACGTGAAGTGGAGCGCTACTGATCACTGGGACGGCCGCTATGACCAATAACTTCAAGCAGGGCGATCTGGCTCTGACGCTGATCAGTCTTCCCGCTGCTCCCGCTGGCTCAGTAGTGCAACTCAATGAGCGCGTGATGGCGAACCAGATCTTCGAAATCAAGGGGGTCGGGACGTTCCTTTCGAAGGATACCGGTTGGCTGTGCTCTCACGGAGGGCAGCCTCACATTCTCGCTTACGCTGACAAGAGCCTCATGCCTTTGCGTGGCGACTTCGAGCCCGAGCAGCAGAAAGCCAAGGAGGCTGAACCATGCGCGTAGCCCTCAACGAGAGGAAGGCTGCGAAGCCGAAGAAGTGCAAGAACCCAGCGTGCGGGGACTCATTCGTCCCGCAGCGCCTCGGGCAGGCGGTGTGCGGATACAAGTGCGGTCTGGCCATCAAAGACGTCAATCAGGCAAAGGCCGGCAAAGCGTTGGCCCAAGTTGGTCGCCGCGAGATCCAGGTGCGCAAGGAGAAGCTTAAGAGCAGGGCGGATCACCTGCGCGAGGCCCAGACGGCCGTGAACGAGTACGTCCGCCTGCGGGACGCGCAACTGCCATGCATCAGCTGCGATTCGATGCCAAACGACAATGACCTGATGACGGGCAGCCGTTGGGACGCTGGCCACTACCGATCCGTCGGCGCCTGTCCTGAGCTTCGTTTCGAGCCGCTGAACATCCACCGCCAGTGCGTGAAGTGCAACCGCAACCTGTCCGGCAACGCGGTGGAGTACCGCATTCGGTTGGTGCAGCGCATCGGCGCCGAAACCGTGACTTGGTTGGAGGGGCCGCATGAGCCCCGCAAGTACACCGTCGAAGAAATCAAAACCATCAAGGCCGAATACCGGGCCAAGACCCGCGAACTGAAGAGGGCAGCAGCATGACGCAAGTTGCGCAAATTACCGGCGGCGCCAGCAGACCCTCGAAGGGCTGGCTAAAGCCGATGTTTCCCATAACCGGCAAAGCACATTACTTCAACCAAGAGAGGGCGTACACAGCCGTCACCGCTCATGGTCGCGCTTATTTCTGGCGGTCGCTCTGCGGGATCGACACTGTGAGCACGGACAAGATGCCAATGTTCGAACCAGGTAACTGGGATCGCTGCAAAAAGTGCGGACATAAACTGGCTCGGAGGGCCGCAGCATGACCTATCGCAACGTGATTTCTGCCGTGGTCCGCGCGCTGGCCGCTGAGACAATCAGCTCTGCTGGGGGCTGCGATTTTGAGCCGCGGGTGCAGTGCGCCAAGCAGAAAGGGGAGATCGTTGGCAAAGAAGCCGCGCTGCTCCAAGACTGCTGGGTGTTCGGCCGTCTGCACAAGTCGCTCACGCCTTCGCACTGGCGCGCGCTGGTAGCGAAGTACTCTACGCACGAAGAGCGCAAGCACGGCGCGATCCTCGAGCTGCTGAGTTCTGTGAAATCGCCGGCACCGCAACGGTTCCGTGAGTGCGCAGTGCTGACCTGGGCAATTCCGCAGGTTGGTGGCGCCGAGGGGAAACGCTCCTCCGCGGTTTTGCCTGCGGCTTGGTACGACATCACCAACTGGGACAACGACGGCAAGCCTGAGTCGACTCGCTATCGGTGGCGTTCGTCGATCCGCAAATCGCTCGACGATCAGGTTAACGAAGCACTGACAGTAGCGCAGGAGTTGCTTGATGCTGAGGGGTTGATCGAAAGTTGCGCGGCCTAGCAAAAAGCCATTGCAATGAGTGAGAAAGTGAGAGAGTATTTATCCATCCTGTCGATCTTGCGCGTTAGGGATTGACACATAAAACCCAGCTAATGAGCTGGGTTTTTCGTATTCGATCTGCGGAGTTTTACATGGAAGTTTGGGAGTTAATCAGGCGTCTCTTGGCTGGCGCTACGGGCGGCAACCAGTCCCACATGCCAGGGCTGATCGGCACCACATATTACTGGGACTTGAAAAGATCCGGTTGTGAGTTGAACCAGAGCTTTAATGAGATTTCGGATGCTGCCGAGTTGTTCGCTGAAGAAATGCAGGAGGCTGATCTAATTCGCCCCGCCGGTGTGCGAGGTGGCGCAATTGCGATTTTAGGCGCTATGGAGCGCACCGCCTTCGGAGAGGAGCTGTATCAGGCGCTTTGCCGTAGGGAAGTCCTCGTCAAATTTGAGCATGGTGATGTGCCAATTGATATCAAGTCGATTCAGGAAGCCCTGTTGCAAGTCGATTGAGTTTTAGAAGTCCCGACCGTTGAGTCGGGATTTTTGCTTTAAACACTTCTTTGAGCCTCGGCATTTGCCGGGGCTTTTTAGTTTTCGGCTCCCCACACCCATTGCCCCGAGCTGGGAGTGCAGCGGACGCCGACCTATTCGCCCTGACCTGATAGGTCAGCTTTTCATGATGGAGTTGCGATGGATCCTACTGACCTCGGCCCAGGCACAGCTACCTGGCTGGGCGGTACGGGAACCGTGTTGCTGGCCGGCTTCCTTTGGCTGCGTAAATTCCTCTCGAAGGATGCTGCTGACAGGGCGATGGATAACGCCGACATCTTCACGCTTCGCCGGCTGAATGAGCTTCTGGACTCCGAGCGTGTTGCGCGGAAGGAAGCTGAAGCCCGCGCTGACCAGTTCGCCAAAGAACGCAACGAGCTTGCCGCAGCAGTAGGGCGGATGGAGGGGAAGATCGAAGCCCTCACCAGTCAAGTCGCACAGCTCACCGCCACGGTTACCTCGCAGAGCGAAGAGATCGCCCGACTGCGTACCAAGCTGGGAGGCATCAACTGATGGACAGATGCGCTATGGAATTCATTGCTCGCCGCTGGTGGCGTCGGGCAGAGGTGTGGGTGATCGCCGCGCTGCTGCTCGCCGGCGGCCTGATTCTCGGCTACCAAGCCGGCGTCTGGTCCGCAAGCAGTGAGCACACCAAGCAGCTCACCGAAGTGCGCCGCGCTTATGACGCTGCACTGGGTAAGCGTGACGTCCGGCTGAATAGCCTCGCCGAGAAGACACAAGACGCCGCAGTGAAGGTGCAAGAGGCCTCGCACTCAGTCGTCCAGGCCGCTGACACCGCGAGCAAGGCGGCGGAGAAGGTCAACGAAGCCGTCGAACGGCAGACGCCATGAGCGCCTTGCTGAAGTTGGTCCCTGCATGGTTGTGGGTGGTGCTGGCAGCGCTCGCAGCCGTCGGTTATCTGTCACTGCGACTGGATAGCGTGAAGGACGATCGCGCAGCAATTACCGCCCAGTTCGATACCGCCAACGCCCGGGTGGATTCGCTCACCAACACGCTCCGCATTCAGCGCGAGATCACCAATGATATCAACCGAGTCTCCGACGATGCGAAAGCCAAGACTGAGCATGTTTCGGCCGCCGTTGTTGTTGCTGATAACCGGGCTCGCAGCCTGCAGCAGCAAATCACCGATCTCCTCGCCAAGCGAAAGTCTTGTGCTGCCGAGGTTGCCAGCGGAAGCCAGGCAAGAGCCGACCTTGCCGTTCTGCTCGCCGACCTGCGTAGAAGCGCTGACGAAGAGGCGGGAAGACTGGCAGAAGCGCTTGATCGAAGCCGAATAGCTGGCTTTGCGTGTGAGGCTGCATACGCTGCTGCACAGAAGAGCAAGTAGGTCGCGACACGTTTCGCGAGAGTGCAAATTGTGTCACGACATTTTAGCGTCGCTCGCTGGGCACCTAGCTAACGGTACTATTAAGGCGCTCACAATGTAGCCGGGCTGCCTCTTCGGTTTCGTGGGAAAGAACGGTTTTGGGTGCACTGCGATCTTGCATATCTACAACGGCGTACACGACCTTTCCTGTCCATTTTCCGTTTTTGACGCCGTTATCCATATGTACTTCAAACCTGACCCTCATTGGTGAAACTCCTGCTTCGAGCTTTATTTTCGGGAAGAAAGGCAAACCTGATGGGTTTTTTTAGTTTCTGAAATCTGATTCTGTATTTCCTGCTTGCGCTCCGAACTAGACTCCATGATATCGGCTCTACTTGCAGTGTTTTCTAGGCTTAGGACCTCGAGCCAGATAGTTTCACATTCATCGTTTTGCAAAGCAGCTAGCCTTGATCTGGCATTCGAAAACTCTATGCCAATTTTACGGTACGCCGAATCCCAATCTTTCAAATCGACGATGAGCTTTTCTTTTTCTTGTTTGAGTTGAGCGATTTGATCCCTCAAATAACTGTTCTCAGCCTCAATGCGACCTATCTCTCGCGATTGCTGCGACGAATATTGAAGGAAAGCAAATGCGCCGCCTCCACTTCCAACTACAACCCCTACAACCGTACTGATTATCCATTTTGTAGTGCTGTTCACTCTTTTTCCCCGTGACATAAACGAGCAACACTACTCTCTGCTGATCTACGTCTACAAGCTGGGAGCGGCCAGATTGTCCACCTGAAATGACGCTCGCTGCTCTGATTTTATGAGAGAAAAAACAATGGGCAGACCGCATCCATCAGCATCACTGCTAGGTTTGTCCGGTCTTTGCGAATTTGGCATCCGACTAACTCCTGCCCCAGAGGTTTGGGACTGGCTGCAAAAGGAAATCCTGGACGACACCGGCAGAATCCACAACCCAGACCACGCCCATCTGATCGATGCAGACGTGAGAATCATGTGGGCGTCTGCAGCCTTCACGAAGAAAGGGCGCACGGTTGTTGGCCAAGCCGAACAGGTAGCGTTTCGCGCCGGTGGGTGGCAGAAGGCTCGAATGGAGCAGCAGATGCTGGATTGGTTCGGCGACGTGCCGGCCTACATCATCACGCTGGCTGCTGACTATTGCGCTCAATGCTCGGACGCTGACTTCTGCGCACTGGTAGAGCATGAGCTGTACCACATCGCTCAGGCGACCGATCAGTACGGCGCACCCAAGTTCACCCAGGAAGGATTGCCCAAGCTTGAGATGCGCGGACACGACGTTGAAGAGTTCGTCGGTGTGGTGCGTCGCTATGGGGCGAGCCCTCAAGTGCAAGAGCTGGTGGACGCTGCAAACAATCCTGCCGAGGTGGGGAAATTGAACATTTCGAGGGCCTGCGGAACCTGTCTGCTCAAGTCGGCCTGAACTTCTGACAGGTTTTGACGGATGACAACCATATGGCAGCACTACGAAGCGAGGTCAAAGCCTTCATCGTTCAGGCTCTAGCCTGCTTTGATACGCCATCCCAGGTAGTCGAGTCGGTCAAGAAAGAGTTCGGCATCGAGCTCAGTCGGCAGCAGTGTGAATCCCATGACCCAACAAAGTTCGCTGGCCGAGGGCTTGGGGCGAAGTGGGTCGAGTTGTTCCACGCGGCCCGCAAGAGATTCCGCGAAGAGACCACAGACATTCCGATCGCGAACCGTGCGTACCGACTTCGCACTTTGGGGCGCATGGCCGAGAAGGCCGAGAACATGAAGAACATGGCGCTGACTGCCCAGTTGTTGGAGCAGGCAGCCAAAGAAGTGGGCGACGTTTACGTGAATCGTCGGCTCGAACCTGAAAAACCTCTGGGCTCCCAAGCGGACCAGCAGCACGCCGTTGCTGAGTACACCCTGGAGCCTGATGAAAATGTCCCCGCTACCCCGTACCTATGACCCGCCGGTAAAGCTGACGCCGAAGCAGGCGAACATTTACTGCTGGGGCTTCCAGCCTCAGGCGCGCTTTCGCGATGCGGTGTGTGGTCGACGGTTCGGCAAGACGTTCCTGGGCAAAGCCGAGATGCGACGCGCTGCTCGGCTGGCTGCTGAGTGGGGCGTGAGCGTCGAGGACGAGATCTGGTACGGCGCGCCGACGTTCAAGCAGGCCAAGCGCGTGTTCTGGCGTCGGCTGAAGCAAGCGATCCCGGAAGCGTGGCGGGCACACCGTCCAAACGAAACGGAATGCTCGATCACGCTCAAATCTGGGCATGTGATGCGCGTGGTAGGGCTCGACAACTACGACAATCTGCGCGGCTCTGGTCTGTTCTTCGTCCTGGTGGATGAATGGGCGGATTGCCCGTGGGAAGCTTGGGAAGAAGTCCTCCGGCCGATGCTCTCGACCTGCCAATACTCGATACCGGGTATCGGCATGCGGAAGGGCGGCCATGCGCTACGCATCGGCACACCCAAGGGATTCAATCACTGCTACGACACGTTCCAAGACGGCCGGCCGGGGCATGAGCCTGATCACAAGAGCTGGCTCTACACCTCCCTCGATGGCGGTAACGTGCCGGCTGAGGAGCTGGATGCGGCGCGCCGCAAGATGGACCCTCGCACCTTTCGCCAGGAATACGAGGCCAGCTTTGAGAATTACGCAGGTGTTGTCTACTACACGTTCAATCGTGAGGCGAACCGCACCAGCGAAACCATCAAGCGCGGTGAGGCCTTGCACATCGGCATGGACTTCAACGTCATGAAGATGGCGGCAGTCGTGCACGTCATTCGCGATGACCTGCCACTGGCCCTCAGCGAGTTTTCAGATGTGCGGGACACGCCTGAGATGATCGAGAAGATCAAGCTCCGCTTTCCAGACCACAGCATTGCGATCTACCCGGACGCCAGCGGCCAGAACACCAGCAGTAAGAGCGCGAGCGAATCTGACCTGTCACTGCTCAAAAAAGCGGGATTTACCGTAGTGGTGGATTCGACCAACCCCGCTGTGAAGGATCGGGTCAACGCCATGTGCGCGATGTTCGCCAATACCTACGGCGAGCATCGATATCTGGTCAACGTCGACCAGTGTCCGAAATACACGCAGTGCCTGGAGCGCCAGATTTACACCGACAAGGGCGAGCCCGATAAGAAGGCCGGCTACGACCACCTGGTGGATGCCCCTGGCTACTTCATTGCCAAGCGGTACCCGATCAAAACACGCACAGGCGGAACACGCCGAATTGGAGGCTTGGCCTGATGCCAGTGCAATCGACAAACCCCGACTACGACGCGCACATCGCCGAGTGGGAAATGATGGACGATGCCCTCGAGGGTGAGTGCGCCGTCAAGCGTAACGAGCGCAACCTGCCCAAGCCGAGTGGCATGGTCGAAGCTGAGAAGCTCGACAGTGCGGGCAACAAGTACCTCTACGAGAACTACACAAACCGCGCTCAGTACGAGCATTGGGTGCGCGACTCGCTGCGATCGATGATGGGGCTGGTTTCCCGGCTTATTCCGGAGATTGAGCTGCCCGCCGGCCTGAAGGGGATCGAGGACAATGCCACTTCTGACGGCTTCGGCCTGAAGCAACTGTTTTTCCGCATGGTGCGGCAGGCTATCTCCCATGGTCGTGTTCCGCTGGTGGTAAACATCGATGATCGCGGCGAGCCGTACTTCTCAACGTACGCCACGCGCAACGCGATCAACTGGGACACGGCTGATCAAGGCGGCCGCCAAGACCTGGTCCTTTCGGTTTTCCGGGAGTTCCGCAAGAAGGGCCGCGACCGCTACAGCCATGACTGCGACACGGTGTTCCGTGAGTTCTTCATGCAAGGCGAGACCTGTTACACCGCTGTGCGGAACGAAGGTGGCGAGATCGTCGAGGAGGAGAAGCCCCTAGGCACCACTGGCACCGACAACCGACTGGTCAAAGGCCTGTCATACCTGCCGGTGATCTACTGCGGCTCGACCGACAACTCGCCGGAAGTGGACGAGGTGCCGCTGCTCACAATGGCGCGCGCCGCGCTCAAGTCCTACCAGTTGAGCGCTGACTATTTCACTGCGCTACACCAGACCAGTCACCCGCAACCATGGGTGTCTGGCCTAGACGACTCCGTAGAGCTAAGTGTGACCGGGCCATCTGCTGCATGGGACCTCGGTCGAGACGGAAAATGTGGCTATCTGGAGTTTCAAGGCGCTGGGATTGAGGCCGTCCGCAAGGCAATGGACGACCAGAAGAACGCCGCGCTTGAAGCGGGTGCCAAGGTCATGGATGTCGACGGTACCGAGTCGGGCGAGGCGCGTAAAACACGTCAGAACGACCAGCACGCCACGTTGCACAGCATTGTCGTGACGGTGGCAGAGGCAGTGGAACAGGCGCTGCGCTACGCCGCTGAGTGGAAGGGCTACGACCCCAAGCAGGTCAAGTTCAAGGTGAGCCCTGAATTTGTGACGCCAGTGGTCGATGCCCAGGTGCTTGCGGAGCTGCTCAAGGGAGTGATGGCCGGCACGATCAGCGCCGACACCTACTGGCAGTACCTCACCACCGGCAAGCTGCCGGATCGCCCATACGAAGACGAAGCCGACCTGATCAGCGATGAGCGCGAGTCGGCCGGCATCAACCTGGATAAAGACTATGCCATCGACAAACCTGGCGCAGGCGGACAGCCAACTGCTGGAGCAGACAACGCGCCACTCGGTAATGCTGGAGCGGCTTAAAGCCGGCGAGGTCAAGAAGTTCGAGAAGTACCTGCGCCAGATCGACACGCTTGTGCGGGTGCAGTTGACACGCAGGGAGCTGACTACCTACAGCCGGGACCGCCTTGAGCAGTTCCTGGCCCGAGTGGATGGCAAGCTGCTCGAGATCTACAAGGCCTACGGTGATCTGGTGCAGGCCGATCTGGTCGATATCGCTCTGTACGAGTCGACCTTCGAGGCCAATAGCCTGAGCAGTGCGCTGTCCATCGATGCGGTGGTGCCGAGCAACACAGTGATCCGCGCGGCGGTGTTTTCCTATCCGCTACAGGTGAAAGGCATCGACGGCGGCAAGCTGCTGAAGCATTTCGTCAGTGGCTGGACGCGCACGGAGACAATGCGCGTCACCAACACCATTCGCCTCGGCTTCGGTCAGGGTCAAACGAACGCGCAGATTATTCAGGCGATTCGCGGCACAGCAGCTCAAAACTTCACGGACGGTGTCTTGGCGGTGAGCAACCGCAACGCCGCATCCGTGGTGCAGACCGCAATACAGCATGTGGCCACGACGTCGCGAATGGAGACGCTGAAAGCCAACAGCGACGTGGTACTCGGCTATCGCTGGGTTTCGACGCTCGACCGCAAGACCTCGCAGCAGTGCAAGGGCCTGGATGGCATGCGCTTTGACCTGGGCAAAGGGCCGCTGCCGCCGGCGCACATTAACTGCCGGTCAACCACCGTACCGACGACCCGGCTTTCCGAGATGTTCGCCAAGGACGCCACGCGTGCTTCGGTGGGCGACAATGGCGGGGCGCAGGTCGATGCCAGCCTGAACTATTACGAGTGGCTGGCAACGCAGCCGGCGAGTTTCCAAGATCATGCGCTCGGCCCGGTGCGGGCCAAGTTGTTCCGTGATGGAGGACTGACTCCGGAGAAGTTCGCCAAGCTTCAGCTCGACAAGTCGTTCAAGCCGCTGACGCTGGCGCAACTGAAAGCCGCTGAGCCGGACATGTTCATCCGTGCAGGCGTTACACTCGGCGCTCCACCGGGTTGAGAAAGCCGATGCATATCATTGTTGAAGACGGAAAGGGCAGACCGGACGCAAATAGCTTCGTGCCGCTGGAGAAGCTGACCTTCTACCGCGACTACTACGGGTTCCGGATACCTGAAGCAGAGGCCGAGCAGGTCGAGCTGCTGCTGCGCGCTGCAACCGATATCAACGCTCGCCAGTGGAAAGGCAACAAGGCCAATCCCAAGCAGGCTATGGCCTGGCCTCGGCGTGACTGCAAGATTGAATACCAGATGCTTTCCGAAACGTTCGTGCCCTTTGAGATTGAATGGGGGCAGGTGCGGCTGGCTGTAGAGCTGTATGCCGACGAGCAGGGCGTCCGGATCGAAGAGCCGACGCATTGCACAGAGCCAAATGGGCGGCGCACGCGGCTCAACCGAGATACGCCAGGCCTGCGCATGCGACCGCCGCCTTATGCGCCCAGCAGGACACAGTTCGCCGATTACTTAGTGATGCGTGGGCTGAGTTTAGTGAGTTAAAACTCTGGTGATATGTGCTGGCTATTTGATATAAGCCTCTAATTCAAATGGAGGCTGTATGAATTGGAAGCTAGCAGTAGGGGTTGTGGTATGCGTGATTTGTGCTTTGCTCGGACTTACGGCTGGCTTGAAGCTTAACCCGCAATCAACCATGAAATTTGTTCCGAACTGGGGAAGCCTGGGCGATTGGTTTGCTGCTGCAGGTACTATTGCTGCCGTATGGGTCGCGCTCAGTCAGTCAAAAAAACAAGCCGAAAAAGAGCGTCCCAGAACCAAGATTTATCAGGAATACAAAGAGAACGCCTGGTCGGTCAGAATTGTTTCTGAAGGGCTAGTTCCAGTGACGGTTTTGGATGCATCGTTGAGCTACGATGGGGTTCGAGAGATTGATCTCGCGCCTTGGTTTCCACAGAGCTCTGCATTACCAAAAAAACTGGAACGTGGTGATGCTCTAATTTTGATTGATTTCAGTGAAAGTCGCTTTACGCAGTTTTCACGAGCTATAGCGGGTCCTTTAATAAGGGAGCTTTCCGACTCAGGTATTACGCCATCAGATGGCGATGGCGGCTATAACGAGCAGTTTTTCGACACGCTTGCGAAGGCTTCCTCTAGAGGAGCAGAGTTACTAATAAGCACCGCACAAGATGACGAGCGCCATCAATTACCAGATGGCTTGGTTTCTGAGATGTTCTCGATTGTTTCTCGAGAAGAAAGGTCTAAGCGTCAGGAGGAAATTAGAAAGTACGAAGCCAATCGGCGTGAGCTCCGGCAGATGCTAGAGGAAGCCTTGAACAAACCACGCGATTAAAGTTATCAAGATTGGACTGAATCGCCGTCAACGGGTTCGCTATAGAACGACCCAGTAGAAGACCATCACAAGACCTCGGCCATGCCGGGGTTTTTTTATGCCTGCAAAGCGGGCCGACCAAACCCAAGGGGTGCACCAAGTGGCAGACGACAACCAGATTGATCTTGAAGACCCGGCAGTTCAGACCGCCATTGCTGCAGCTGTTGAGGCTGCAACGTTGGGCCTCAAGAACAAAAACACCGAGCTGCTTGGCTCGCTCCGGACCACCAAAACTGAGCTGGACGGTTTCAAGTCCCAGTTCGAAGGTTTGGATATCGCAGCCGTGAAAGGACTGCTGACCAAGGTCGGTCAGGACGAGGAAACCAAGCTGATTGCCGAGGGCAAGCTGGACGAAGTTATTACACGCCGTACCGAGCGCCTGCGCACCGACTACGACACCAAGCTGGCAGCCGAGAAGGCTCGAGCCGACAAGGCTGAGCAATTCGCTGCCAAGTACAGCGACAAGGTGCTGGCCGATTCCATCCGCGCTGCTGCCATCAAGGCCGGCGCGCTACCCGAGGCTGCCGAAGACATCATCTTGCGCGCCCGGGGTACTTTCAAACTCAGTGAAGACGGTGAGGCGATCGCCACCGACCGTGACGGCGAGGTCGTTTACGGAAAGGACGGGAAAACTCCGCTGTCGCCGCTCGAATGGGCGGAGTCGCTGCGTGAAACAGCAACACACCTGTGGCCAAGGGCTCAGGGTGCCGGACCGACCGGCGATCAAGGTGGCAAGGCCACGAAAAAATGGGGCGAGTACACGGAAACCGAACGCGCTGCGATCGCCCGTGACAACCCCGAGCTGTTCAAGAAAATCCAGGCCACCAAAGGAACCTAATTCATGGCAACTACCCAACTGACCGACATCTTCGTCGGTGACTACTACGCCTCGCTGGAGCCGGTAAACAGCCCGGAAAAAACCGCTGTCTACGAGTCGGGCATCGTTACCCGCTCGCCTGTCCTGGACGCTATCGCTTCCGGCAGCCAAGGCACCGCCGAGATCAGCTACTGGCAGGATCTCAATGCTGATGAAGCCCCGAACATCAGCAACGATGACCCGAACGACCAGGGCGAAGTCGGCAAAGTCACTCAGGACAGCATGCGTGCTCGCGTCCTGTACCTCAACAAAGGTTATGGCGTAGCCGACCTGACCGCCGAACTCGCGAACAGCGAGCCTCAGCAGCAGATCCGTAACCGCTTCGGCACCTACTGGACTCGCCAGTGGCAGCGTTACGCTCTCGGTGCAGCGCGCGGCATCATCGCCTCGAACATTGCCAACAACGGCGGTGACATGGTGATCGACGCCGGCGCGGCCATCAGCGCGAACGCGTTTCAGGATGCCGCTTTCACTGCCGGCGATGCGGCCGACCAGTTCGGCGCGATCGGCGTGCACTCTGTGGTGATGAACCAGATGGTCAAGCAGGACCTCATCGAGTATCTGCGCGACTCCGATGGCAAAATCATTCTGGCGACCTACCTGGGTAAGCCGGTGTTCATGGACGATGGCTTGGTATACGGCGCCGGCAAATATCTGTCGGTGTTCTTCGGCCAAGGCGCATTCGGCTACGGCGAAGGCACGCCGAAGGTGCCGGTGGAGATCGAGCGCAAACCGGGCGGCGGTAATGGCGGTGGTGCTGAGGTGCTGTGGGAGCGGAAGACCTACATTCTCCAGCCTGCCGGCTTCAGCTGGAAAGGCTCCGAAGCTCAGAACCTAAGCCCGACCGCGACCCAGTATGCCGCTGCTGCGAACTGGGAGCGCGTGTTCAGCCGCAAACAGGTCCCATTTGCCGCCGTCATCAGCGGTACCACTACGCCGTAATCCGGCTTTCACTTACTCCGGCGTCCGCAAGGGCGCCGGGCTGCATTGAGGTGACTCATGAAAGTTATCTACACGGACAAACCGGGCAAAGAGCGCGGCGTGTGCTACCGCCTGCTGAGCGAATTCTTCGGCGTCATTGGCACTGCCGCTGAGGTGGTCATCGAGGGTGATGCGCCTGAAATTTACGATGCATACGAAGCGGCGGGCATCAACGTTTCGGACGGCAAGGAGCCTGAAAATGCTGAAACCGACCCTCTGAAAATGAAGGTGCCGGAGCTGAAAGAGTGGCTCACCAGTAAAGGCATCGCCTTCGAATCCAACGCACTGAAAGAAGACCTCCAGGCCTTGGTGCCGAAGGAATAAGGACGCGCACATGACCGACTTCATCACCGTTGCCGATGTTGACGCTTCGCTGGGTCCTGGCTGGGCCGGCACCGGTGATCCGGTCCTTGCTGTGACCATGGCTAACGCCTGGCTCACGGCCAAGATCAAGCGGGTCGTTTCCGATCCGGTTCCGATCGAGATCAAAACAGCCGGCGCCCAGGTCGCCAAAGAAGCGGCGGCGGGCAAGTTGTACATGGCCACGCAGAAGGAAGTGCAGAGCAAAACCGTTTCGGCTCAGTCCGGCACGTCCGTGAGCAAGACCTACGTGGCCGGATCTACTGATCAGTCGGCGGGTGTGAACTTCGCCTTGGCGCTACTGGAACCTTGGATCAAGCGCTCCGGCGTGATGATGCTGAAAAGGATCTGATCATGAGTATGCGCGAAGAGATTCAGGCTGAGATGGCTGAAGCGTTCGATGATCCCGACGGCTTGGCCGACGCGGTCCAGCCGGTAGCGGGTATGCGCAAGGTTTCCGGCGAGTATGACCCCGACCTGGGCGGCGAGGCGCCGGAAACAACCGTCACGTACATGGGGCGCGGTGTTTTGGGCAGCTACCTGTCCAAGGAAATCGATGGCTCACTGATCCAGACCACTGACAAGAAGCTGCTGGCGCTGCAAAACGAGCTGTTCGTGTCAGAGGACGGCATGCCGACGGCGGTACCGGCTGCGCCAGCCATCGGCGATATCGTCAACGGTATGCGCGTGATGAATGTGTCTGCCGATCCTGCTGACGCGACGTGGACAGCACAACTGAGGAAATGACATGGCCGCCCAATCCGGCAGCTTCGCCCTGAGCCTGGCGGAGTTCGCAGCCCAGACCAGCGAAGCGATCGACGCCAGTGTGCGCGAGATAATCATCGAGGTCGGTAGCAGCCTGATTCGCATGTCTCCCGTGGGCCATCCGGAGATCTGGGCGCAGAACGCAGTCGCAACCGAGTACAACAAGGCGGTCGACGAACACAACACTGCTCTGCGCAGCGACTCGGCCAATCTGACCAAGGGCGGCAGGCTCAAGAAAGGCCGCAAGCTCAACGACGGCATGGACATCAAGGCGCCAGAAGGCTACGTCGGCGGCCGGTTCCGTGCGAACTGGCATATTTCCCTCGGTGTGGTCGAAAGCGTCACCTTCGACGAGGTTGACCCGAGCGGCGCCGAAACTACCGCCGCGCTGGTCGCAGCAATGAGTGATTTCACCGCTGGCCAGATGGCCTACATCATCAACAATTTGCCCTATGCGATTCCGCTGGAGTTCGGCCATTCGACCCAGGCCCCCGGCGGCATGGTTCGGGTAACCGTGGCTCGCTTCCAGCAAATCGTGTTGGAGGCCATCAGGAACAACCAGGTATGAGTCATGCAATCATCGCCTCGATCTACGAGGCAAAGCTGATCGCCTGGAACGCTGCCAGGCCGGAGAAGCTGAAAATCGTTTTTGAGAACATGGCCTATACGCCGGCGGCCGGTGAGACTTACCTGCGGGCGTTCACTATCCCGGGCGACACGGCCAGCAACACGCTCGGCGGAGATCACCGGCTGTATACCGGCGTATTTCAGGTCAGCATTATTTGCCCGGCCGGCACCGGTAAAGCAAAAACCAACCCCATCGCTGCCGAAATCATCGAGTTATTTCCGCTTTATGCGCGCGACGTGAAGAATGGTTTCGTAGTGACGACGATGACGCCTGTAGACGTCGGTCCAGGCATAACTGGCGATTCAACTTACACCGTCCCGCTGTCGTTCTCATACCGATCCGACACCAATTGAGTAGCTCGCGCTAGAATCGCTCCACGTCAATGGGTAGATAGGGGCGTTACCATGGATGAGGATACAAAAGCGCGATTACAGTGGCTGGATGAGTCGGCCGATGATCACGCCTGGAACAACCGCGACGAGATTATTGCCAGCGAAAGGTGCATCTGCACCGCCTGCGGAGAATGGTCTACGCCGAGTCAAATTACGAAGTGGTATCTGGAAAAGCATGCCTGCTGTCCTTCCTGCGGCCTTACCGGCGTCGTCATTGGCTCCAAATCTGGCCTGCCCCTTGAGGCTTATCAAGACTGCCGTATTCCTGAATAGCGCAACCGCCAAATAATTCGCCCACTGGGCAAATCCTGAACCCGCCACCGAGCGGGTTTTGTCATTTCTGCAAAGAGGAAAACCCATGAGCGTCAAAATCCCCAACGGCACCACATTCGAAATCGCCGCAACTCTAAGCGTGCCGAAAGCGTTCACTGCGATCAGCAACGCCAAACCAGCAGTGCTTACTGCCGCGGCCCACGGCCTGACCGATGGCGACGTGATCGTGATCGATTCTGCCTGGGCAAAATTGAATGGCCGCCCGGCTCGCGTTATCGATTCGGATACTGGCGAATTCTCCGCCGAGGGCGTGGACACCACCAGCGTGAAAAGTTACCCGGTAGGCTCTGGCGCGGGGACTATCCGCGAGGCGACCGGCTGGACGCAAATCGCTCAGATCACCGAGCCAACTGCGAACGGTGGTGAGCAACAGTTTCTGACCTACGGCTTCCTCGAAGACGATGATGACCGCCAACTCCCAACCAACAAGTCCGCCAGCAGCATGACGCTGCCGGTCGCTGACGACCCAGCGCAGGCCTATGTCTCGATTGTCGAAGCGGCTGACGAAGACAAGGAGCCGCGCCTCATTCGCGCAAACCTGCCCGGCGGCGCGACGATTTACTACTACGCGTACGTGTCGATCACCGCGACCCCGACACTGAGCCGAAACAACATCATGACGCGGACCATCACTTTGTCGTTCGCATCTCGCCCAACTCGCTACAACGCCTAAGGGGGTCCAATGGCAAAGTTTTCCATCGCGCCGAAACCGACCTTCACGGTCGACGTGGCAATCCCGCAAGTCGGCGAAAAGCCGGCCATGGTGCCGTTTACTTTTAAGTATCGCGATCGAACCGCGCTTGCCGAGTTGTTCGACTCCTGGAAGGCCAAGGCAGAGGCTATCGGCGAACGTTTCAAAGGCACAGAGCCGACGCTTGCCGAAGTCACTGCTGCGGAAGTCGAACAGGGCGTCGATCAGATCAAAGATCTGGTTGTTTCGTGGGGGTTCGGCGACAAGCTCAACGATGAGTCGATAACGGCGCTGGTGAAGAGCTGCATCGGCGTTTCAGATGCCGTCGTGAAAGCCTATAGCGAGGCCTTCGGCAAGGCCCGTCTGGGAAACTAACCGCCGCTGCCCGTGCGCTTTACGAGGTTGAGAGTGATGCCGAGCAGATGGCGATGTTCGGCTTTTCTCCTGACGACTACGACGAAACCTTCGAAGTCTGGCCGGACAACTGGAAATCATTCCTTGTTATGGACTCGATGTGGACCCAGTGGCGCACTGGTGCATGCGGCGCAACCGGTCTCGATTACGGCGTTCTCACTGACGTGATGAAGCTTCTCGGTATTCCTGCCGAGGAACGTTCACGCGTGTTCCAAGACATTCGCGTCATGGAATCGGAGGCGATCGCAGTCATGGCTGCGGCCCGCGACAACAGCCCTTAGAAACGGGCATTTATTCAAGGTGAGTCGATGAACATTGCAGAGCTCGGCGTCAAGATCGACTCGGCCGATGCAATTCAGGCTAAAACCAGTCTGGATGAAATGGCGAAGGCCGGCGGCCGCGCAGAGCAGTCCGCCGTTTCGTTGATGAACGAAATGCAGGCGCTGGAGAAATCGCTATCTACCAGCGCCAAGACCACTCAAGATCTCGCAAAGCAGCGCGAAGCACTGGCAAAGCTGACAAAAACCGGCGCCTATGGCGAGGCTGAGGCAGCGAAGATATCAGCGCAGCTCGACAAGCAGCAGGTGGCGCTGGCCAAGTCGGCCATGGATGAGCAAAAGGCTCTGAACAGCCTGCTGGGCGCAATTGACCCGGCCCGCGCTGCGCTGTCCAAACTGGACACGCAGGTTGAGCAACTCGGCAAG
The DNA here is from genome assembly GCF_036283065.1 of Pseudomonas moraviensis subsp. stanleyae. GTDB lineage: Bacteria > Pseudomonadota > Gammaproteobacteria > Pseudomonadales > Pseudomonadaceae > Aquipseudomonas > Aquipseudomonas stanleyae. Next base: position 255,267 of record NZ_JAADJI010000003.1, on the reverse strand, counting down.
CATTTAGACGCCGGTCGCATCAGCCAGGATCAATACAACTCAGCGCTGAGTAAGATCGACAAGGACTACGACAAGCTCGAAAAAACTACCACCGGCTTCGACAAACTTCGCCTCGGCACCCGCCAGGCCCAAGAGAACGTCGTGCAGCTGGGTAATGCCCTGTCGTCTGGAGACTGGGGAAGTGGGGTTCGCGCCGTTGCTCAGCTGGGAGCCGGGGCCGGCGCCGGTGCTGCTGGCTTGCTCGCTATTCTTGCGCCACTCGCACTGGCTACCGCAGCTGTTGGCGCGCTGGTCGTCGCCTATTACAAGGGCAGCGAAGAACAGGACGCCTATAGCAAATCCTTGATCCTCACCGGCAACTACGCAGGTGTGAGTGCCGGTCAGTTGGGCGAAATGGCTCGTCAGGTGAGTGCCACTGTAGGCACTACCGGTCAGGCGGCTGAAGTGCTCGCGCTGCTGGCGGGAAACGGAAAAATTGCGGGAGAGAGTTTTGCCGGGATCACCCAGGCTGCTGTGTCGATGCAGGAGGCTACCGGCAAGGCAGTCAGCGAGACGGTTGCCGAATTCGCCAAGCTCGCCGATGACCCGGTAAAAGCGTCCGCCGCGCTCAATGAGCAGTACCACTATCTGACAGCTTCGGTTTATTCGCAGATTGCAGCGCTGGAAGAGCAAGGCGACCACGCTGGCGCGGTGAAGCTTGCGACTGAGCAGTACGCCGATGCGATCAACGAGCGCACGCCGCGCATTCTGGAAAACCTGAGCTTTTGGGAGAAGGGATACAACGCGGTCGCGCGCGCGGCAGATAATCTGAAGAACATCGGCCGTCCCGATATCGACGCTGATATCGAGCAAGCCCGGCGTAATCTCGCTGCCGCACAAAAGGGCGACGTCGGGGCGTTTCAAAACCAGAAGGAGATGGTCGAGCTCTACTCCAATCAGCTGAACATGCTGGAGGACCAGAAGGCAGCCCAGGCCGATATCGCAAAATGGGAAGGCGAGCAGGCGAAAGCGCAGGGCGATGCGGTGTCGTCGATGTCGAAGATCGACGCGTTGGCCAAGTCCTCTTGGACGAACGAGCAGAAGCGCACCGAGGCGATAAAGGAGTACAGGCGCCAACTCGATGACATACGAAAGGTCGCTCCGAACGATCCGCGCCTGAGCCAGGCAGCTATCGACAAGAACATTGCGAACATCAACGACAAGTTCAAGGATCCTAAAATACCAGCAGGTAGCGTCGACACTACCGGCTTCAATAACGCGAAAAACGCTTTGGCCGAGACACTGGCCTACTACAAAAATGCTGACAGGGAACTTGAGGCGTCTCAGCGCGCCGGTGTCATCTCCCAAGCAGATTACACCGAGCAGCGCGTGAGCCTACTCAACCAGCAGGCCAACGAAGTTTCCCTAAACTACCAGGCTGAAATTGATGCCCTCGAAGCGGTCAAGGCCAAGAAGGGCACGACCAGCGCTCAGATCATTCAGATTGACCAGAAAATTGCCGACGCCCGCAGTGCCATGGTTAAGGCGCAGCAGGACAGCGACAGCGAGCTGGCCCTGATCGCGACCAACGAAGAGGGCCGTCTTCGTAAGCAGACTCTGGCGGTCAACTCTTACACGAGTGCTTTGCAACAGCAGGTCGACACCCTTCGTCAGCAGGGGCTGCGGGCCGCGTCCGGCCTCGGACAGGGAGACCGGCAGCGCGGACTGACCGAGCAGCAGAACGGAATCGACGATCGATTCAATCAGCAGCGTCTGGAGTTGGCCAACCAGTACGGCGATGGCTCACGCGGTATGAGCCTCGAGGAGTACACCCAGAAGCTCGCCGCGCTGAAAGCCACGCAGCAAGATCTGCACGACACGGTGCAGGCGAACTACGACGACATGACAGTCGCCCAAGGCAGTTGGAGTGTCGGTGCTTCCTCAGCTTGGCAGAACTACTTGGAATCAGCCTGTGATGTCGCGGGACAGACGAAAAGCCTGTTCACCAACGCCTTCAGCTCTATGGAAGACGCGGTCGTCAACTTCGCCATGACCGGCAAGCTTTCGTTTGCTGACTTCACCAAGTCGATTCTGGCGGACATGGCGCGGATTGCGACCCGTCAGGCCAGTTCGGCGCTGCTGAGCAGTCTGGTTGGTGCGGCCACCAGTTACTTCACTGGCGGAGGCGGTGGTAACGGACTGGCGGCTGGATCTGCCGGTGCGACATCTTCGAATCTGGGCGCGTCCTCGGCAGGTTACTCCAGCACCTATTTCCCGCAGGCGCTCGGTGGTGCCTGGTCGTCGGGCGTCCAGATGTTCGCCAGTGGCGCCGCGTTCACCAACTCCGTGGTCAGCAAGCCGACAGCGTTCGGGATGGCAGGGGGGCAGACCGGCATCATGGGCGAGGCAGGACCTGAGGCAATCATGCCACTGACCCGCACCGCCGGCGGTCAACTGGGAGTCCGCGCAATCAGCGGCGGTGGGAGTGGTGGCGGCAACGTTTACAACTTCCCCGTCGCGGTATCGGTGCAAACACAAGGCGCTGGCGGCGCGGCCAGCACAGAAGACACGACGCAGCTTGGCAAAGGCATTCAGCAGGCGGCGAAGGCCGAAGCTGAAACCGCGATCGCCCGAGCGCTGCAGCCAGGCGGCTCAATCTGGAAACTCACAAACGGGAGGGGCTGATGGCCATCGAGAAGTTCATCTGGCCGACCCAGCACGGTGACGCGCCCGAGATTTTGTATCGGGTGCGCACCGCGCAGTTCGGCGACGGCTACAAACAGGAAGTTGGCGACGGCCCGAACAACAAGGAAGACGCGTACCCGATCACCTACAGCGGACCTCAGGCCAAGGTGCTGGAAATCATGTCGTTCCTTGATCGGCACGCGGGCGCTAAAGCCTTCCTGTGGACCACGCCACTGGGCCAGCTTGGCCTGTTTACCTGCAAGAACCCCGTACCCACTCCGGTGGGCGGCGGGGTCTACAAACTTACCGCCACGTTCGAGCGGGCATTTCATCCATAAGGGGCAACCATGCCGTTGATCAGTGACATCCAGGTGCTTGAGCCTGGCAGCGAAGTGCTGCTCTTTGAATTGGACGGCACGGAGTACGGCGCGGACGTGTTACGCTTCCACGGGCACGGGATACCGCACACACCGGCCGAGTTGATTGCCGCCGGCGCCGATGCCGACCAGTTGCCGGCGAAGGCGATCTACTGGCAGGGAAACGAGTACAGCGCCTGGCCAATGCAGATCGACGGCATCGAGGCGAACGGCGACGGCACGGCGGTTCGGCCGACACTGTCCGTCGGCAACGTCAACGGGCGTATCACCGCGCTCTGTCTGGCGTTCGAGGATCTCCTCGAGTTCAAGCTGACGATGCGGCACACGCTCGGCAGCTACCTCGACGCGTCGAACTTTCCGGCAGGCAACCCAAAAGCTGACCCAACCCAAGAGACGGTCGAGGTCTGGTACATCGACCAGAAGACGAACGAGGACGGGGAGACGGTCAGTTGGGAGCTGGCCAGCCCGGGTGACGTCGGCAATGAGTCAATCGGTCGGCAGGCTACGACGCTTTGCCACTGGTGTCTCACCGGTGGTTATCGCGGGCCGAACTGCGGCTACACCGGGCCGTACGTCACGAAGGACGGCGTCATTACCGACAATCCTGAACTCGACCAGTGCGACGCCACGTTGGGCAAGGGCTGCATCCCGCGCTTCGGCGAAGGAAACCCGCTGCCGTTTGGCGGCTTCCCCGCCGTTTCCCTGATCGCACGGAGCTGACATGCGAAAGCACATCTTGAACGCGATCCAGGCGCACGCGGCGGCCGAGTACCCGAAAGAGTGCTGCGGGCTGCTGCTGGCGATCGGGCGCAAGCAGCAATACTTTCCTTGCATCAACGTCTCGACCGAGCCGAACGAAGAGTTCCGGATCGACCCTGAGGAGTACGCGGCGGCGGAGGACATTGGTGAGGTGATCGGCGTGTTGCATTCGCATCCGGACGCGACCAGCAGGCCCTCACCGCGCGATCTGGCCATGTGCGAAGCGACGGCGATGCCTTGGCATATCCTGAGCTGGCCCGAGGGCGATCTGCGCACCATCGTTCCCACCGGCGAAATCCCGCTGCTGAGACGGCCATTCGTGCATGGGGCTTGGGACTGCTGGCAGGTGTGCGCCGATTGGTACAAACGCGAGTGGGGGCTGGAATTCGAAGCGTTCAAGCGCGCGGATGGCTGGTGGGAGAGCAAGGAAAACACCAGCCTGTACGAAGCAAACTACGAGGCCGCCGGCTTCTTCCGAGTCGACCAGCCGCAACGCGGCGACATGATCGTGATGGAGGTGGGGCGCACCGTTTACCCGAACCACGCCGGGATTTTCCTCGGCGCCGATCCCGCGTTGCCAGGTGAGGATTCTACAACGTTCGGCCCCGGCCCGTTCCTGCTGCATCACCTATACGGCAGGCCGTCAGAGGTCATTGTCTTCGGCGGCCCCTGGCTCGACCGAACACGCCTGATTCTCAGGCACAAAGATGCGCAACCAATCACATGACGCGGCGGTGCCGCAGGAGATATACATGAGCGAGAAACAAAAACGTCAAGAGAAAGCCGACCTGATTGAGCGTCGGCTTCAAAGCATTGAGTCAGATGTTGAGAGTCGCCGCGCTGCCGAAAAAAGGGTTGCGGCACACGCGGATAAACTGCAAGGCTTTATCGGCGAACTGGCGGCTGTTCCGTCGAAATGAGGCAGGCAGATTTCGCTGTTTCTATCACTTTGTTGTAGATTTTGTTGTTCCCCTCGGCATCTTCCTTGTGATCCTTACGCATCGTCTCGATCATCTGGTTGAACAAGGTCAGGTCCAGAGCATCTTTTTTCCTAACCGATGCAATCAATGCTGTGATGATTTGGGACTGGGCGATGACGGTTTCTTCTAAAGCTTTGTTTGACACATTGACCTCCAGGTCATAAACGCGCCGAAATTGGCGCAATCCCAGTCCTTGGGCTTGCTGGCAAAGGACTGAGGAATCCTTTTTCAATCGTATTCGTTGCGCTCAATCGTCAGTACCGGCCCACCAGTATGGCCTCGCATAAAGAATTTAAAAATTACAATGTGGGTGCCTGAGGTATCGAAATAGCTGATTCTTCCTTGCCATGGATCTTTCCCCGAAAGGCTGTATGAAGCTGATTTCCCGGGGAACTTGCTTTCTATAGCTTCCTCGAGAGCTCGTTTCTCGTCTGAGGGCATTTGAAACTGTCTGCTCAAAATAAACTTCCTGTCTTGGGTGGGGTGGCTGAAAGCTACTATTAAATCCTCCCCGCCATCCAGTGTCGTTTCATCCACGCTGGATGCCTATACAGAACAAAAATTGTTTTCTCTAACCCTTGAAATTTACGGTAAAGCCACAATATCGGTGTGGTCGTTAATTTGGCGTGAGGAAGTCATGAGTACTGAATTCAATAAAGGGTACAGCAGGGGCTTTGAAGAAGGTGGAGCTGGTAAGGAAATCGACGCTTACGGACTGAGACCTCACTCTGATCAATACCAAGTTGGTTACGTACTGGGATTCGGTGAATCAGCATACGTTGGAGTGCCGCCTGATTATCGCTACAACCTCATTGGTGGGATGGCTTCTAAGTCCGGCGTATCCCTCAATCTCTTTGATCGGCATCACGATCTAGGTGATGAGGATTGGGAAGATTTCAAGAAAGGTTACGTCGGTGACGAGAATGAAGAAATCTTCGATGATGAAGATGAATTCATCGATTGACGATTCTTCAGCACAAAGATGAGCCCGGCCCAGCGCCGGGCTTTTTCACTCCCGCTCGCCCCAGTGATATCTTGCAGCTTTCCCACAGGAGTGAACTGCATGAAACTGATCTTAGGAGCGTTGGTGGTAGCTCTGTTGGCTGGGTGTGTATCCCCTGGGGATCTTCAGAAAAATGACCCGAGCTTCAAGGCAACAACCTCGAAAGATCCCAAGCGTTATGCGCTGTGTGTTTTCCCGAAATGGCAGGACGCCAGAAGCGATGCCTCAATGTCCGAGACAGAAAACGGATACAGATTGCTGGTCGCGAGCAACAATATGACCGACGAGCTGCTGGATATACGCAAAGCACCGAAGGGCAGTACCGTAACGCTGTATCAGCGCATGGCATGGTCGCCGGGCTATGGCCGAGGAGACATGAAGCAGGCGATAAAAGATTGCCTTTGAACACCCAAAAAACAGCCGCCGAAAGGCGGTTTTTTTATGTCTGGAGAAAACCGTGACAGCAACTGAACATTGCCGCCCAATGATGACGACCATTCTTCTATCGGGTCCGCTGATTAAACTGTTCGGCCGAGTTCACTACCGCGAACTGGGCAGTCGTTCCGTAGGGGAGGCGTTCAAGGCGCTGAAGTGCACGCTGAAGGGGTTCGACGCAGCGATCAAAGACTTGGAGCGGCGCGGTCTGCGCTTCGCCATTTTCCGGAACAGAAAGAACGTACCTGAGAAGGATTTCGCGCTGGGCGGCGCTCAGGAAATCCGCATCGTGCCGGTGGTTGGCGGCAGCAAGCGTGCTGGCCTGCTTCAAACGATCATCGGCGCAGTCCTGATTGCTGCATCGTTCATTCCGGGGTTTCAGGCTTTGGCCCCGGTGGGCATTGCACTCGTTGCCGGCGGTGTCATCCAAATGCTCAGTCCGCAGGCCTCGGGCCTAAAGCAGAGCGCATCCCCCGAGAACTCCCCGTCCTACGCCTTCGGCAGCGCCAAGAACACCACGGCCAGCGGAAACCCGGTACCGATCTGCATCGGCGAACGCCGGTGGGGCGGGATGATTATCTCGGCCTCGATCCTAGCAGAAGACAAAGTGTAATCAGGACAGCAGCACACCGACCGCCCGCGAGGCGGTTTTTTTATGCCTGGAGGAAAGCATGGGCGCAGCAGCACAGATCGATATCCACGGCGAGAAGGGCGGTAGCAGCAAGCCGAAGTCGCCGACCGAAGCCAGCGACAGCCTGCGCTCGACCAACCTGACAAAGCTGCTTATCGCCGTGGGCGAGGGTGAATTCGACAGCGTCCCGACCGATTACGACATCTACCTGGACAACACGCCGATCCGCGATGCCAGCGGCAACTACAACTTCCCGAACGTGAAGTGGGACTGGCGCCCGGGCTCGGTGGATCAGACCTACATCCCGGGCATTCCTTCCGTTGAGAACGAGACGTCGCTGAACATCGAACTACGCAGCGATTCGCCGTGGGTGCGCTCGATCACCAACACCCAGCTCTCCGCCGTGCGCATGCGTTTGGCCTGGCCGGCTCTGCAACGCTCGGATGACCAGGGCAACGTCGGCGGCTACCGGATCGAGTACGCAATCGACGTCGCCACCGACGGCGGCGTCTATCAGCAGGTGCTGGTGGACGCCGTCGACGGCAAGACCACCACGCGCTACGAGCGCTCGCGCCGCATCGATCTACCGGACGCAACCACTGGCTGGCAGATCCGCGTGCGCCGGCTCACGCCAAACCAGAACACCAACAAGATCGCCGACACCATGCTGGTGGCCGGTTACACCGAAGTGATCGACGCCAAGCTGCGCTATCCGAACACCGCGCTGCTTTACATCGAGTTCGACGCCGAGCAATTCACCAACATTCCGGCGGTGACCGTGAAGTGCAAGGCCCGGCGGTGGATGGTGCCGAGCAATTACGACCCGATCGCCCGCACCTACACCGGGACGTGGGACGGCTCGATGAAATCGGCCTGGACCAACAACCCGGCGTGGATAACCTACGGCATTTGCACCGAAGACCGGTTCGGCCTGGGCAAGCGCATCAAGCCGTTCATGGTCGACAAGTGGGAGCTGTACCGCATCGCTCAATACTGCGACCAGCTGGTGCCGAACGGACTGGGCGGTCAGGAACCGCGCTTCCTCTGCGACATGAACCTGCAGGGCAAGGCTGATGCCTGGTCGCTGTTGCGAGATATCTCGGCGATTTATCGGGGCATGACGTACTGGGCGCAGGGCCAGCTGGTGATGCAGGCGGACATGCCGCGCGCGCAGGACTTCGATTATGTCTTCACCCGGTCGAACGTCATCGACGGCAAGTTCTCCTATGGCAGTGCCTCGGCGAAAACCCGTTACACCCGGGCGCTAGTCAGCTACGACAATCCGGCGAACAACTACGACACCGACGTCATCCCGTTCGCCGATCTGGATCTCCAGCGCCGCTACGGCGACCGGCCGACCGAGCTGAGCGCCATTGGCTGCACGCGCGCCTCCGAGGCCCAGCGCCGTGGCAAGTGGGCGATCCTCAGCAACAACCAAGACCGCACCGTCTCGTTCAAGACCGGCATGGAAGGCGTTATCCCGCTGCCCGGGCACATCATCCCAGTGGCGGATTCGCTGCTGGCTGGTCGTGAAGTGGGCGGCCGTATCTCTGCAGTGGCGGGTCGGGTTATCACGCTTGATCGCGACAACCAGGCCAAGGCCGGCGACCGGTTGATCATCAATCTCCCGGGCGGCCGCGCCGAAGGTCGGACCGTGCAGAGCGTCAACGGCCGCGCCGTGACCGTCACGGTCGCCTACAGCGAACCGCCGGTTGCACAGTTGCAATGGGCGCTCGACGCGGACGATCTGGCGATTCCGCTGTATCGCGTGCTGCGCACCAAGCGCACCACCGAGGGCGACTACGAAATCAGCGCGCTCCAGTTCGAGCCGAGCAAGTTCGCTTTCATCGACACCGGCGCACGCCTGGAAGAGCGCCCGATCAGCGTGATCCCGATCACCGTCGTACCGGCGCCAGCGAGCGTATCGCTGTCGTCGACTTCATCGGTGGTGCAGGGGCTGGCCGTGGCCACCATGACGATCACTTGGCCGGCCGTGGATGGCGCGGTCGGCTATGACGTTGAATGGCGCAAGGACAGCGGGAACTGGATCAAGCTTCAGCGCACCGGCATGACCAATGTGGACGTGGTCGGCATCTACGCCGGCGCTTATGTGGCGCGGGTGCGCGCGGTGAGCGCATTCGACATCACGTCGCCTTGGCGCAACTCGATTCTGACCAACCTCAGCGGGAAGCAGGGATTGCCGCCGGCGCTGGCGTTCCTGACTGCCACGCCGCTGCTGTTCGGCATTTACCTCAAGTGGGGATTCCCTGCTGGCGCCGAGGACAGCCAGCGCACCGAGATCTGGTACGGGCCGACGACCGATCTTGAGGCCGCGACCAAGCTGACAGACCTGGCCTATCCGCAGAGCGATTTCTCCATGCTCGGCCTGCGCGCCGGCGTGACCCTCTACTTCTGGGGGCGCATCGTCGACAAGATCGGCAACATTGGGCCGTGGTATCCGATTGGCATCGGCGTGCAGGGGCAATCCAGCTCAGAAGCTGCGGCCATTCTGGAGATGATCGCGGGCGAGATCGGGCGTACCGAGTTGGGGCAAAACATCCTCGACGAGATCGACAAGATCCCGGGCCTGCAAGCGCAGATCGATGCCCTTGACGGTCTGAAAGGCTACAACCCAGACGCCACCTACGAAGAGTACGACCTGGTGGTGCAGGGCAAGCGTATCTATCAGGCTACCGGCCCGGTACCGCTCAACATGCCACCGCCAAACCCGCTCTACTGGCTCGACGTTGGGCAGACCGTTGAGACTGCGAACGGACTTGCCCAGCAGGTGGCAACCCATACAGTCGAGATCGACGAACTCGACGGCGTCGTCACTGCTCAAGCCACGGCCTTCGAAGCCCTTCGCGCCTCTTACCGAGACGATGACGGCGCTGGCGATCTCGCGGACGCGATCAAGAGTTACACCAGCACTGCGGCGATCGCTTCCGAATCGAAGGTTCGAGCCTCCGAGAACGAGGCAATGGCAAGGCGTGTGACGACCTTCGACGCGAAGATCGGAGAGAACGCGGCGAACATCACCGAGCTGGAGGAGGTGGTGGCGACGAACGAATCGGCGACCGCGACGAAGATCGGTCAGTTGAATGTATCCGTCGGGCAAAACTCGGCGGCCATTCAGCAGACGTCAACAGCCTACGCGGACACGGCCGGCAAGCTCAGCACGATGTGGTCGGTGAAGATGCAGGTCACGGCGAATGGGCAGTACGTCGCGGCCGGCATCGGGCTTGGAATCGAGAACACCGGTGCCGGCCTGCAAAGTCAGTTCCTCGTCAGCGCCGACCGCTTCGCCATCGTCAATACCATCGCCGGCGGCGCCATCGCGGTTCCGTTCGCAGTGCAGGGCGGGCAGGTGTTCATGAACTCGGCGTTCATTCAGGACGGAACCATCACCAACGCCAAGATCGGCAGCTACATCAGTTCCACCAACTACATCGCCGGCCAGCAAGGCTGGATCCTGAACAAAGATGGCACGCTGGAAATAAACGGCATCGTTCCTGGGCAGGGGCGTCTGGTGATCAACTCACTGAACGTCTCGGTCTACGACGCCAACAACGTGTTGCGTGTTCGTCTCGGCTATCTGGGGTAATCAATGGCGCTATTTGGACTGCGTGTCTTTAACGAGAGCGGTCAGCTCGCTATGGACACCAACAGCTTCACCTATCAGGTGCTCTGGCAGGGCGTGATTGACTTCAGCGGGACTGTGCCCAGCTACACAATCGCGATTCCCGGTTTCAACCCTGCCAATTGCGTGTTCATGATCATCCCGACGAGAGCACAGGACGTGCAAACGTCGGAAGCAGAGGGGTCAGTTAACAGCAAGTCCTATCCCTACGTGACGGTGGGGATTGGTCAAGTTGTCGTTAGATACATAAATCCCTCGGCGTCAGCTTCGACAATTGGATCAAGAGTTGTCGCCAAGGGCTACGCAATCAGGTACGCAGCATGAGCTACGGATTTCAGAGCATCAACGATAACGCGTTTGTACAGATCGATTCCGAAGCCCCTAGGCTGTGCCTACTTGCTAAGGGGTCGTATGCGGGAGTCGCTACTGCGACCGGCTCGTTTACTCGCGCTGTAACCAGCCAGGATCCGCCACTCGTTTTCATTCGACCAGATCAGACAGGAGTTATTCAGGTTCCGTATTCAGTGTGGTTTACCGGCGGGCCTGGTAACTGGACTGGTTTCGCAATGAATGCCTCAAAGGTCAACGAAACCTTGAGCGGTCAGTATTTCGTTGCAGCCTGGGCGTCCATGGGAACAGCTATTTACGGTATGCGCCTTTGGGATCAACACGGTGGTTTGGTCTATGACAGCGGTGCGCCGGCTGTGGTTGTAACGTTCGCTGCAGGTAATTGGACGTACCTCGGAACAGAGCAGCTCAGCGTGGGGCGGCGTTATTACTGGGGAATTAATAAAGCCCTCGGGCCGGGGGAATATATCTCTCTTAACCCTTTCACAATGAGCTGTCACAGCGAAGGCTCTGGTGGTTATTGCGCACTCGGCGTCGATTACGCAAATAACCGCGTCTTGATGTACAGCCTCGCATTCACCGCCTGGACCGACCAAGGGCACCGCCCGTTTCTCTGCGCCAAATTGCAGGCCTGACCTTTCATTTCTGGAGATACACAATGCCCTGGTACAAGACGGGAACGGTTTCTGTCACCCAAAATTCGAATGCGGTGATCGGCACAGGTACTGCCTTCATTGCCAACAGCCGGGTCGGCGACGGGTTTCGCGGGCCGGACGGTCGCTGGTACGAGGTGACCAACATCGCCAGCAATACGGCTCTGTCGATCTCGCCGAACTACGAAGGCCCGACAGCGGCCGGTGGCTTCTACTCGATCATGCCGGTGCAGGGTTATCAGAAAGATCTAGGTGACCAGGTCAAAGCCATCCTCAACGACTACGGCGAAAAGCTGGCTTTGCTCGGCACTACTGGCAACTACGATGTCTTGCCACCGTCCAAGGGCGGTACCGGCATCGTTGACCTCTCTGTCTTCATGCAGGATTTGCTGAATGATGGAGACGCGCCCGCCGCTCGAACCACGCTTGGCGCTGCGAAATCTGGCGCGAACAATGACATCACGTCGTTATCGGCCATGACAACAGCACTTTCTATCTCGCAGGGCGGCCATGGCGGCGTAACCGCTGCCGAAGCGCGGACCAACCTTGGCGTCGTACTACTGGGAACCGTGAGCCAGACCGCTGGCGTTCCGACTGGCGCGATCATGAGCCGGTCGCTTGATCCTACCAGCGGTGATTTGACCACCAAGTACGCGAATGGGCAGATGATCGTTTACGGCACACGGCAAGTTAATCAGACCGTTGCTGCGGGTGGCTTCGCCGCGCCGTCCATCGCCAAGTCAGCTGATTTCATCGGTGCAGTTTCGGTCTATTCAGACCTGGCGTTCTTCACGGCGGTAAACACTGGGGGGAGTCAGCTCTATGCATCTCGCCAGTCGGTAACGCCCGCTGGCGCTTTTCTATACGCGGGCGCGTTTATCAATATGGGCCGCACCCCCAACTCAGAGGGTCCAAACGTTGCCATCGGAACAGCTGCCGCCGCGAGTTATTTCTTTTGGTTCACAGCAATAGGTCGATGGTTCTGATGGAGAATCGAATGCCATACGCTAGCGAAAATTGCATAAGCACGGGGCCACTCGAGGGTGGGATCGCAATTACCGAAGAGCAATATCAGTCAGTTATCGATTCGATTGCCCGAGGCGAATTTCTTTACGTTTCAATTGTGGGAGGAATCTTCTCCACGCGACCGGCTCCACCCCCCATTCTTGACGAAACCTCGGAAGAGCGGGCGATAGTTGAGCAGCAGATCAGAATCGGGCTTGAGGATCGCTGGCGTGCAGGCGAGTTAGCTTTCATTTCAGAACAATTGATTGCACTTGAGGATGGAGACCCTTCTGCGCAGCCTGGAACGGAGCAGCAGTGGAGAGCTTATCGAACAGCGGTCCGTGCCTGGAAAGAAGGCGGTGCCCACTTTCCTGAATCATCGGCTCGACCCGTACGCCCTGTTTAATCGCAGCAACTGATTACCCGCCATTCGGGGATGTTTTTTACTGGAGAAAAGTGACCTCCGTCCTGAGGAGTGTCGACGCGACGAGCCTTCACTATGTTGTCTTCAATGACGCGCATCCATTTTGGGAACAGCTTTTTGGCTTGCTTCTGGGCCGTTGGAAGCACGATTAGTATTTAGTCGATCAATGATCAGTTTTCCCAGCGCAATGCCAGGGAGTTCAACGAAGCGGTACACCAGATAGCTAAATGCATAGGTAAGAACGGTTACTGCCAGCCAGATCGTCAAAGTACCTGCTGATAGTGACCATCCCGAGCTTTTCGCCGCCATCCCGATTTGCGAGCCGACAATTGCTAAAAATAGCCCGTGGAAAAGATATACGGAATACGACACGTCCGACATAAAAGTTACAAGCCGGTGCCTGCAAACTGAATTAATCCAACTGAGGCGATGGGTTGCAGTGCGAAATGGAAGAGCCATCACCGCCATCAATGCGACAAGGGTAACCAGGTATAGAACCTGCTCATGGTAAATATCCTGAAGTTTTGCGCACATCAAAAGAGCAAGTAGTACGTAGGTAACACGCTGCCAGTTAGAAGTTTCTTTGGTCGCAGTTGCGCGGTATACGAGAATGCCCGCTACGAAAATAGGCAGCTTGAAAAACAAAAGGGAAGGCTCATAAAAGTGGCTGACCTTGCCTGCAGTGGCTGCTTGATTGAATACATACGTAACTGAATAGGAGATCAGCGCCAAAGCGACTGCTACCTTTCCCGTTCCATATCGTTTCATCGCAAGGTAGATGAAAGGAAACACAATGTAGAACTGCATCTCCAGGCTGAGACTCCAGTCCGGTAGGAAGGTTGAGAAGGAGTAAGTCGGGAACAGGCCGAAAAGAAACGAGATGTGCAACAGTATGTTTCCGATGGTGTAGTTCGTGCGAGCTGGATCATAAACCCAGTCTCCTTGCCACAAGGCAGGGTTGAGTGCTCTTAAGTTGGTATATCCCCCCAAAAATACCGGTGCAAGAACTACTACCAGGAACAGACATAAATAATACGCGGGCGCCAGCCGGAAGTAGCGACGAATGTAAAACCTGAGCCAATTGGCTGGGCAAGACATTGGCTCGCTCGATTCCCGTGATTGAACGGTGTAGGCCATCAGAAGTCCGGACAGCACCATAAAAAGATCAACAGCAATTTTTGGTGCAGGGACCGACATGTCCAACCAAGAACCGCCCCAAATGAAACAGTGAGCAGTCACGACCCAAAAAGCCGCCAAGGCTCGGATACCGTTCAAAAAAGACGTTTCTCTGTTCATTGCCGCGACTTTCCATCAAGCACTGGTTGGGTGGCGATGTTAGCACGCCGCCCATTTTTTGAATTAATCCCGCCATGAGCGGGTGTTTTTTGAGTGGAGAACAGTGATGCGTGTAACCGACAAAGATCGCGACATCCTCGCCCGCACTATTTGGGGGGAGGCGCGCGGAGAAGGTACCGCCGGCAAGATCGCCGTGGCCTGGACAATCCGCAATCGAGTATCCGATGGCAAAGAGAAGTCGTGGTGGGGTGAGGGCTACGCTGGCGTTTGCCAGATGAAGTACCAGTTCAGCTGCTGGAACAAGACCGATCCGAACTATCAGTACCTGATCGGCGTGAAGGAAATCCCGTTCCGAGAGCTGGCGCAATGTCGGATCGCTGCTGACCAGGTGATAAACGGCAAGATGCCTGACCCCACCGGTGGCGCCACTCATTACTACGCTACCAGCATCAAAGCGCCGGCCTGGGCGGCGAACGCGACGCAGACACTCACGTTGGGCAGGCACGTCTTTTTTAAGGATGTGCCGTGATGGTCTTGGCGTGGAGATTGGTTGGAGTGCTGGCTCTGGTGTTGATCGGCGCAGGCAGTTCCTTGCAGTTGCAGTTGCACTCCGAAACGCTCAACCAACTGGCTCAAGCTGCGGCTGCCGGGCAGCAGGCCGAGCAGGACAGGCGTCTGGCGCTCGATCAACAGCTGTCTGCTGCAAAGCAAACGCACTGGAGGAAATTAATCGATACCCAGGATGGCCTACGTGGATGCTTTGCTGTTGCTGATCGCCGACTGTCTGCTGTGATCAAGGCTGTTTTACTCAGCAGCTGTTGGGAGGCTAAAGGCTTAGCCGTTGGGGATCATGTAACCATATGAAAGCGAGTTGGCATTTCTCGCTGATGGGGTGAGCTGGATGCCTATCGTTGTTCGGAAAATGGATTATGAGTGAGTTCCCTAATTCAGAAATAACGGTAAAATGCCACGCCTTTGGCTGCTCTGTGACCCGTGCCGGCCGCCAGGAACCTTTTAAGCAGCAGAAAGCAACGGATATAATGACAAAGAATAATGTGCGTGTTGCGGCTGATTTTCTTAGTGATATCAATGGATTAAGAGCTATTGCCGTATTATCAGTCGTCCTTTTCCACTTTAAAGTGACTGGTTTTGACGGAGGGTATGTCGGCGTTGACATATTTTTCGTGATATCGGGCTTTCTGATGACGAAAATCATTCTAGGAAAAATCCAGCGCGATCAATTTTCCGTAGTTGATTTTCTTGGTGCTCGGCTTCTTCGCATATATCCTCCTATGCTCGTGCTTTCAATCGCTGCTGTAGTGGCTGGATACTTTTTCCTGACTCCGCATGACTACAATGTACTTGCCGGGCGAATTGTTTACGCAGTTGCGTCTCTTAGTAACATTCGTTTTTATACAGACTCGTTGGATTATTTTGCGGCGGATCAATCTAGCAATTGGCTTCTGCACCTTTGGTCGCTTGCTGTAGAGGTGCAGTTCTATCTGATATTTCCTCTGCTCCTCTATTTAGCTCGTAGTCGGCGAATCGCACTCAGTCTTTTGATGACTCTGTTCAGCGTTTCGTTTGCGCTTTGCATTTGGCTAACGCCAGATAACCAGCCTGCGGCATTTTTTCTACTTCCGACTCGCGTATGGGAGTTTGTAGCGGGTGGGTTAGCCTTCTTAGGCGGTTCCTATATCTCGTCCCGAATTGGAAAAATCCTGTCTGCCGGAGGCTTGGTGCTCATTGCTGCGAGCATATTTTTCTTCCGGGAGAGCATGATGTTCCCTGGATGGCTGGCGATCATTCCAGTACTAGGGACGGCAATGGTTATTGCTGCTCAGCGCGAAAGCAAGCTACTATCCAATCGTTTCGTCCAGTTCTTTGGGACGATAAGTTACTCGCTTTACTTATGGCACTGGCCCGTCTGGGTGGGCGCTCGCCAGTATCGCCTTGAGGCGGGCCCTCAAACCACACTCTTACTGCTCTGCATATCCATAGTGTTGGCGCTTTTGTCGTATAACTTTGTTGAGAGGCCGCTTAATAACTTGCGTCACAATCAACGGCGGCAGCGTGGGAACGTTCTTGCGGCTTCGGTGGCGGCAGGTTTGCTAGCAATAACCTCGTGGGGCGTAATTGCCAAAGCTGGTTTCCCTAGTCGAGTTCCCGAGCTGATTAGTGAAGTAGGCCCACGGTTTCGCGTCGATATCAAGCAAAAACCCAGAGATGGTGTTTGCTTCCTTACTCTAGGCGAGGGCCCCGAACTCTATAAGGACAAATGTTTTACGACGGTAATAGATGAGTCTCAGACCATGATGTTTGTATGGGGTGACTCTTTTGCCGCTCATATTTGGTTCGGCCTCTCAGCCTCTTCCTCGTATATAGGTGTACCTCTATTGGGGGCTACCTCCGCTGGTTGCTTGCCTTTGCTTAATGCGCCTTCGAAATTCAACTCGAACTGTGCGCTTAATAATCAAAGGGCGCTCGCGGAGATTAAGCGTATCAAGCCAAATACAGTTATTCTTTTTGCTCGTTGGCCAGATGCTGAGCAGAGCGGTGTTGATGTAGTGGGTGGGATCCGAAACACGGTAGATTACCTTGCGGCAGAAGGTGTAGGTGCAGTCGTCGTCGGGCCTAACATAGAGTGGGCTCCTAATTTACCTCAACGTCTCACGCAAGAATCTTTCGCACGAGGCGGAGTTGTGCCTGAGCGCCTGACTGATCCGTTTCAGTTCGTTGTTAAATCGCTCGACGACCGCATGCGAAAAAGCCTCATAGGCTCAGGGGCACGATATATATCGCTCTACGAGCTCTTGTGTTCGGATGCCGGGTGTAAGACTGTCGTCACGGTGGATGGCCGTGAAGAGTTAACGGTATACGATTTTGGCCACCTGACTGTCATTGGAGCTGAGGCCATAGTTCAGGCGGTACATTCCGAGCTCATCCCTAAAAAAATGGTATCCATGCGGGCCGTTAACGAGAGTCGTTGAGTCACTTCTATTCGCCGCTACCTAAGCTGCCCAAGTATGTAGGGGGCAGCGCCCTCCGATGTGGGCAGCGGTGGAACGCTTGGAAAGCTTGTCTCAGAGCTAGATCATGCGATCGGTTTGATCAAATCTGGGCCTTGGTTACGAACGTTGCCGACAGCGCGATCGACCTTGAACCATTCGAAAGCCTCGGATGGCTCGCCCTCATGCAGCACCATCTGTTCGGCGCGCTCTTTGGGCGTGGCTGGGTCCAACCATTCCCGCGCGAGCTCTGGCGGAAGAGCGACCGGGCGGCGGTCGTGGATGTCGACCATGCCGCCGGCGCTGTCGGCGGTGATGATTACAAAGCCGTCGTGCTCGCCGGGGCCGTGCTCTTCGTTCGGGTACTGGCCGATCGCGTCGCAGAGGATCGGGGACTGGTCGCGATGCCTGATCAGGTAGGGCTGCTTCTTCGGCCCACCTTCGTCTACCCACTCGAACCAGTTGTTGATCGCGATGATTGCCCGGTGCGGCCAGATCGCGCGAAAGAAAGGGCCATGGGCGACTTTCTCGACGCGTGCATTGATTGGCGCGGCTCGGTCTTTTGCCCAATGCGGTCGCCATCCCCAGCGGACCATATCTGCATGCAGAAACTCGCCTTCCTGATGGAAGAGGGCGAGCTGAGTGGTTGGCGCGGCGTTGTACCGCTCAAAGGGTTGCTCGCCGGTCGAGTTGATGAGCGCGTTCGGCATGCTGAGCGCCGCCACGAAGTCGTGAATGCCGCTGTACTGGGAAAGTCGTCCGCACATTGCCATGCCCTCGGCTGGATCTGATTCAGCGTAGACCCATAAGGGAAGGCTTCGTCACAAACCTTTTTCGGCGCAGCATTCGCAATGACCTGCGAATTCCCCCCGATCTCGAGCTTCTCTGAAAAGGCGCTGGTTTTCATTTAACAGATGGTTCCTGTTGTGCTCGACGTCGGCGAATCGTCGCCTCTCGCTTAGCAAAGCCCCTTCGGCGTGCTGAAGCTTGGCCTTGAGAGAGTTTCTCTCCTCCGTGAGGGCGTCATTGTCTCTGACCAGTCCTTCGATATTCGCCAGCGCGCGAGCGAGCTTTAGGATGAGAGCCTCGAATTCGTTTTCATACATCCTGAGCTGGTGTCGGCAGGTTTCAAGCGGGGTCGGGTTGCCGAGCCAATCGTCGGTGTCTTCTATATAGAGGGGGTCCACGTGAGTGCCTTACTGGATACTGGTTGCATATACAGTAATCGAGAGGCGGAACGTAGGCGAGGCTGCGGCGACGAACTGTCAGTCCGGCGCCATCAAAACAGCCAACGTCATTTTGATGAATTCTTCATTTCGATTGATCGCGGCGAGAGAGCTTCGGACGTTTTCGGCGACATCGGCGGATCCGCGCTGCTCGACCCATAAAGTGAGCTCCATGATGGCGGCTTCAAGGGCGAGCTGGTTTTCGTTGATTTTGAACAGTAGGGAAGGGAGCAGATCAGAGTTTGGCATTGGTTTCCTCCTTGGACGAAACCAGAATAGCAGAGAGAAATTTGATCGGCAGAACGCCGGAGAAGGATAGAGCACTGTAGGAAAATACAGCGCTAAGTTGTTGATTCTTATAGCAGCTAAGGCCAGTTTTCCAACCTGCTATTTTCGGTGTATTTCCATTATGCATCAATAGGTTACGCCCGTTCCGAGGTCACCTTGACATGGTGGGGGTCGTTGGTTCGAGTCCAATCGCGCCTACCAAACAAAATCCGCTCTGCTGGGCGGTCTGGAAGGGCTCACCGAAAGGTGAGCCCTTTTTTGTTGTCTGCGATTTGCAAAACTTTTGCAAAACCCATTTCAGAAAAGCCAGTTGGGCGCTTGCTTCAACGCAGTCGCTCGTCCTGTCGTCCTGTCGTCCTGTCGTCCTGTCGTCCTGTCACCTTGGGCTGCGGTTAGAAGCAAAGTGGGTATCACGCCTAGTAGTGATATCATTGCGCCTCATTTATGGAGGCAAGATGAAAGTTGAACACTGGCGAGGCTGGGAGCCTGAGTGGCTCAAACTGACCGAACACTATGCAAGCGCTCCGCCGGGGCCGGGTGCGTACATCATTTGCGCAGACAGGGAGATTCAGCGCGCAATCGGTGCGGACGAGCATGGCATTTTGACCATTGGCGAATCCGAAAATTTACGCCGCCGTTTGGCCGCATTCGTGCGGTGCGCGAAAAATCCGGGCGCTGCTGGTCATATGGCGGGATGGCGATTCAATTACGCATCCTTCGAGCAGGTTTTCCCTTTGGAGTCGTTGTGGGTGAGCTGGTATCCAACGCCGGACAAGGCGACGGCTTACGCTAAAGAAGGACAGATGCTGGCGCTTTACCTGGCGGAGCATTTCGAGCTTCCACCACTCAACTACAAGTTCAATTGGCCGAAGCTGGAAGCTTGATGGTGCGGTGCTTTGGCTTCTGACGCCACAAGGTCAATAACCTTATAAACTGCTGCGTTTTCTGAAACCTGTCAAAGGAATGAATCAGTGACTAACAATCACACTGTTATATGCCCTCACTGCATGAATGAGGTGCCCTGGGGGGCGCAAGTTTGCCGAGGTTGCCAAGCCGAGGTGAGCTATGGCACACCACAAGGCGTCGCGATCTTCTTTCTGATCATTTGTGTTGTTGCTGGATGGTGGGGGGCCAAGTTGGTTCATACCTTCATCACGACGAACTCGGCAGTGCTGTGGTTCGTATTTGGGGCGATATTCCTGGCAGCCGGGCTTGCCTCTCGAAAGCTTTGCAAGCGACTCTACAGCGGCAAAACGGTTTTCCGCCGCTTCTATCGAAAGTAGTTCGCTGCCGGTATCCAAGCCCAGCCTTGCGCTGGGCTTTGTCTTTTTTTCCGCGCACTTAGAGGGAGCGTTACAAAGCGCTTTTTTGGTGCGCTTTTTAGCCCTCGTTCATAAAAAATATCCGGATATCCAAAGAGTTACAGAGTTTAATCTCCAACCGGTTATCGAAAAAACCTTGTTGGAGGTTGTGAATTTAAGTAACATCCGTCCCGCGTTCACCACCACGGTTTATGCATTTTTAAATCCCAAGCTTCCATCAGCTGCTTGGGATTTTTTTTGCCTGCGATTTGGCGTTTGGGCACCGTTCCCTCCATCACCTCCAAGCGAGGCGCCGTTTTTTCGTCTACTACTGACTGGCCGATTTCCAGCTCTTTATAAGGGAGTGCGTCGATGCTGAGTCAGTGGGTTCTTGCGGCTGTTCATCTGTTCGCGTTTGCCTTGGCTTTCTGGGCGGTGCTGACGCGCGGCACAGCGTTCAGCCAGCTCTACGCGCGTACGGGAGAGGTCAAGCGCGTCCTGCTCGCGGATAACCTTTGGGGGCTGTCAGCTTTGACGCTGCTTGTCACCGGAGCGATGCGTGGGTTTGGCGGTTACGAGAAAGGCTCTGACTATTACCTGCATCAGCCGCTGTTTCATCTGAAGATGACGTTGTTTGTGCTGATCCTGCTGATAGAGCTTGCACCCATGATCACGCTGATCAAATGGCGTATCGCATCCTCGCGCGGCACGGCGCTTGATATCGGGCGTGCGAAGTTGTACGCGCGAATCAGTCACGTTGAAGCGCTGCTGCTGATCTTGATGATGGTCGCGGCAACTGGCATGGCGCGTGGAGTGATATTCGCTTAGAGGGCGAAATTCTCCGCGCTCTATCGGAAACGTCCGACAGCCAGCTCCAGAAGTGAAAGGTAATATCGGCGCAAGAGAGAAGGGAGGGGAAAGTGAAAGGAGTCAGCATGCTTCAGGCGCCGTGCCCAGCGGGGTGAAATGCGGATGGCTAAACGGCGCGTGAATCTTTAGCCAGTCTTGCTCGCAAGCAATTTGACTGGCTGCGTAAGGCAAAGTGGCTCAGGGCGTTTGCGGCTTGTCCGGAGCGGTCAGGCCGGCCTGGATGCGTTGGTAAATTTCTTCACGGTGCACTGCCACGTTTTTCGGAGCGTTGATGCCGATGCGAACCTGTTGGCCGCTGACTCCGAGGATGGTGATCGTGATGTCATCACCAATGTTTATGCTTTCACCGACTTTGCGGGTGAGTATCAGCATGGTCTTCTCCTTGATTGCTTTGTAGGGCACCTGATTCAGACAGTGCAGAGGTCGGTGGTATCTATAGATTAGTGCGAAGTCTCACGGTTTGGGTGCCTCTTTCTGACGCGCAGATGCGGCATTAATTCCCAGGGCGTAACTATACAGAGGCTGCAATCATCATTCTCGTTGTTTTGTGCCCATTTTGCGGGGCTCGCGAAGTATTTATGAATGATAAGATCGCCGCTTTAGGAATTCCGAGGAAAGCGTTGTGCGCAAATTGGTTTGGCTGGTAGCGGCACTGGCATTGGCAGGCTGCGGTGAAGGCAAGAATGTAGATGCGCCGAAGCCTGAGGCGAAGGTCGCGGCAGCGCCAGCGGCGGCCGCTGCGCCACAGTGGGATCTGGAAGTGCGTGGCGAAACTCCTCAGGCCGTCAGTGACCTGAGCGGCTGGTTGATCGAGCACGCTTTCGTTCCTACGGTCGTCAAGGACGGCAGCGGTAAAACACGAATTCTGATCGGTCCGTTCAATTCCCAGGCTGATGCCGAGGCGCGCAAGGTGCAGGTCGATGCGGCGCTGGTAAAAGCCAAGAAACAAAATATCGAATCGGTGGTGATCGAGCATCCGCTCACGCCATAAAGGAAGCGCCTTCAAAACAGGTCGGATGCCAGACATGAAAAAGGCCTCGAGCATAACGCTCGAGGCCTTCTTATTTTGTGCTGCGATCAGCCGCAGGCTTTCAGATTTACCGAGCCGACAAATTCATTGCCGCGCCCCATCACGCACGCCACGCTTTGGTTGCGCTGACGTTCCCAGTCCTGCACCGGGTAAGTCTTGTCCCACGCCTCGTACAACTGCCGATCCTGCTTGGACAGACGCAGTCCGTATTGTTTGCTCATATAAAAATACGTGCGGGCAATCATGCCGCGAATCGAAGGGCGGGGCATGACCTTCTTCGCTTTGAAATCAACTTGGGTCAGGCAGGATCCATACTGACCGGACTGCACCGGCAACCAGCCAAAACTGAAGTTGCTGCGGTCACCGTTGACCTCACCAATGCTCGGCACCAGATTATGCAGATCAGCTTCGGCCTTTTGATACACCGGGTCGTAGCGTGTGCAATTCTTGCGTCCGCCTTGCTGCCAGCACTGTCGCTGGTGACCGATCTGCCAGGCTGGCACGATGTGCTCCCACTCGATTCTCGATGCGCGCTTGGCGTTCTTGCGCGGCACATAACCGCAAGCCTTCAGATCGACCCGGTTACCGGTGTACTTGCAGCCGCAGTAAAACTCCGTGGACTGCGGGGCGTAGAGTTTCCACGCAGCTTTCTTGGCTTCGGAAAAGGTGCGGGGTGCGCCAGCCTGGGCACCCATGGCGAAAAACAACAACAGCAAAGCAACACAGCGGACACTCATTGAATCAATCTTCCTTCGGCACAACCCAAAAAATCTGCACGCCACCGTCATCGCGATAGGCGAGGGTAACGTTGTCGTTCTCGTCGATTTCCTCGAGCAAGCGCTCCCAGTCATCCATCGGCTCATCGGGCAGACGGAAAATCAGTGCGGCCTTGGCTTTTTGTGCGGTGGGGGAATTGATGATTTTCTGAACGCGCATACCCATGCGTTGGTAAGCGTCAGGAGCAGCAGGAGAGGTGGCCACGAGGTTATCCTTATTAAGCTGTACGTGCATACAGTATTTAACTGTAAGCGATTTCGCAACTGCTTAAAATTCAAGAAAATCCTCTGACAGCAGGTTTCTGATTTTGGTGTAGGGCCTGTCGAGTTTTTTGTGGGAAAAATGCTTGAAGGCTGTAGGAGAGGCACCACCCGCCAAGTCCGGCAGGTGGTGGGCAATTGCCTGATCGAGAGCTGATCAGGCGAAGGTCAATCAGTATTCCCAGAACATCCGTTGCAGTTCTTTGCTGTCGTTGGTCTTGGTCAGCGCGACCATCGCCAGGATGCGGGCTTTTTGCGGGTTCAGATCGTGAGCGACAACCCAGTCGTATTTGTCGTCAGGCTGTTCGGCGTTACGCAGGACAAAACCACCGGCGTTGACGTGGGACGAGCGAATGATCTGCACGCCATCCTTGCGCAGTGCTTGCAGCGATGGAACGACGCGGGAGGAAACCGAGCCGTTGCCAGTGCCAGCGTGGATGATCGCCTTGGCGCCGGATTGTGCCAGTGCCTTGTAGGCGGTATCACTGACGTTGCCGTAGGAATAGGCGATTTCTACATCGGGCAGGCTCTTGATGTTCTTGATGTCGAATTCCGAATCCAGGGTGTGACGCTTGGCCGGCAGGCGGAACCAGTAGGATTTGCCTTCGACGACCATGCCCAGCGGACCCCATGCACTTTTGAATGCTTCGGTCTTGATGTTGATCATTTTGCTGACGTCGCGACCGGACTGGATCTCGTCGTTCATGGTGACCAGCACGCCTTTGCCGCGCGCTTCTTTGCTGCTTGCCACGGCGACGGCGTTGTACAGGTTGAGCATGCCGTCTGCCGACATGGCGGTGCCAGGACGCATCGAGCCAACGACGATGATCGGCTTGTCGGTCTTCTCGACCAGGTTCAGGAAGTAGGCGGTTTCTTCCAGGGTGTCGGTGCCATGGGTAATGACGATGCCGTCGACGTCCTTGCTGTCCGCCAGTTCTGAAACGCGACGACCCAATTGCAGCAGGTTGTCATTGGTGATGCTTTCCGAAGCGATCTGCATGACCTGTTCGCCACGCACGTTAGCCAGTTTGCTCAGCTCGGGAATGCCGGCGATCAGTTGTTCGATACCGACTTTCGCTGCCTGATAGGTGGCGCTGTTTGCGGCGCTCGCGCCGGCGCCGGCAATCGTGCCGCCCGTAGCGAGGACAACGACGTTGGCCAGTTTGGTCTGGGTTTCGACTTCTTTTGCCTGAGCGGCGGTCGGCAGGAGCAGGAGGAGGGCCAATGCGCCCGGAATCAAGGTATTGAAAGCAGATTTCATTATTTTTCTCTCTAGTCGTGAGACGGTGCTGATGCAAGTTCATCTAGATGCGCCCCAAGCCGATCTGAATGCTTGAGGTGCAAGGAGGGGAGCAGGATTCATACCATGCGTAATGTGCCTGCGGTAAATGTTTAACCCGATGATTTAAATCAACATTTGTCGAGGATCAGAGCATTGTTGCGGCGTTGTCCATCCGGGATTCCGAACGAGAGGCGGATTCTTGTTCGGCTCACCGATAGGCAATGTTTTGAAATGCCGGCCTGTGACAAATCCCTGCTAAAGAAATGTGTTCTCAGGCCGATGCGTCCTCAAGGAAACGAAATCTTAGGAGTTCACATGTCACTGACGATCGGTTTTGCCAATCCCGCAGCGGTCACCATTGGCGGTAAAACTGCAGCGACGATCAACACTCTGAATCAAGCGGCCGACGAGGCATCGGCGCAGGCGCTGGGTACCGAGAAGACCGAAACAAATCAGGTCAGGACCGGTGGCGGTCCTGTTCAGGAAGACAGCAAGGTCGAGAGCGGCGGCAATCAGAGCGTCACCGTCAAGACGTTGCTCAAGCGCATGCAGGAACTGCAGAAACAGCTTCAGGAACAGCAGCAGCAACTGGCGGCAGCGCAGGCCGCGAGTTATCCAACGCCGGAGGCCAAGGCCCAGGCGATCATGTCCATTCAGGGGCAGATCGCGCAGACCAGCGCCGCAATGACCGAAGTCGCGGGCGCACTGGTCAAGGAAATGTCCAAGGGCGCCAGTGGTGGCCTGGTCAACACCACCGCGTAACATGCCGTAGGGGCGAGTCAGCGATTCGCCCTACAACAAATGACGATTTCTGATTGTTGACAAAAGTCGGCGGGATTCTCATAGTTCGGTCTACGCAAACGTTTGCGCGGCTTTAACAGGGCAGATGTCCATACAGCCGTGATGTAGCTTACGTCAGTGCAAATGTTGCTCACAATAATCATAAGATCGGAGTGAACCCATGAAGCTGCCCTTCGCCGCACGTCTTCTTGCTGTCGCTATGCTGGCTACTACAGCCGCTGCACTACCTGTCTCCTCGGCGTTAGCCGAAACCACGGAAAAACCCAAGGTCGCGCTGGTCATGAAATCTCTGGCCAACGAATTCTTCCTGACCATGGAAGACGGCGCCAAGGCCTACCAGAAAGAACACTCCGCCGAGTTCGATCTGATCTCCAACGGAATCAAGGACGAAACCGACACCGCCGGGCAGACCCGCATCGTCGAACAAATGATCCTCGCCAAGGTGAATGCGCTGGTGATCGCGCCGGCTGATTCGAAGGCCATGGTGCCGGTGATCAAGAAGGCTGTAGACGCCGGTATCACCGTAATCAACATCGACAATCAGCTCGATCCCGCCGTGGTAAAAAGCAAAAACATCAACGTGCCGTTCGTAGGGCCGGACAACCGCAAGGGTGCGCGTCTGGTGGGCGAATACCTGGCCAAACAACTGAAGGCGGGCGACGAGGTCGGTATCATCGAAGGCGTGTCCACCACCACCAACGCGCAGGCGCGCACGGCCGGTTTCAAGGACGCGATGGAAGCCGCGCAGATCAAAGTGGTCTCGCTGCAATCCGGTGATTGGGAGATCGACAAGGGCAACAAGGTTGCGGCTTCGATACTCAGCGAATACCCGGACGTCAAAGCGCTGCTGGCCGGTAACGACAGCATGGCGGTCGGCGCCGTTTCCGCAGTCCGTGCCGCCGGCAAGGCGGGTCAGGTTCAAGTCGTCGGTTACGACAACATCAATGCCATCAAGCCTATGCTCAAAGACGGTCGCGTGCTGGCAACGGCTGACCAGTTTGCCGCGAAGCAAGCCGTATTCGGCATCGAAACCGCGCTGAAAATCATCAAGGGCGAGAAAGTCGACAGCGGGGCCAACGGCGTGATCGAAACACCGGTCGAGCTGGTCACCAAGTAAGTCATCTGGCGATACAACGGCGCTCGTCCGTCCGGGCGAGCGCGTGGAGATTTCTATGTCAGTTTCCGCTCCGAACGCTGTCCTCTCGGTCAGCGGTATCGGCAAGACCTATGCGCAACCGGTGCTCACCGGCATCGATCTGACGCTGATGCGCGGTGAAGTACTGGCGCTGACCGGCGAAAATGGTGCCGGCAAAAGTACCCTGTCGAAGATCATCGGTGGCCTGGTCACACCCACCACGGGCCAGATGCAATTCCAGGGCAAGGACTACCGTCCTGGCAGTCGTACCCAGGCTGAAGAGCTTGGCGTGCGCATGGTCATGCAAGAACTCAATCTGTTGCCGACGCTGTCGGTCGCGGAAAATCTGTTTCTGGATAATTTGCCAAGCAGTGCTGGCTGGATCAGCCGCAAGCAGTTGCGCAAGGCGGCGATCGAAGCCATGGCGCAGGTCGGCCTCGATGCGATCGATCCGGACACGCTGGTCGGCGAGCTTGGAATCGGTCATCAACAGATGGTCGAAATCGCCCGCAACCTGATCGGCGATTGCCACGTGCTGATCCTTGATGAGCCGACCGCGATGCTCACGGCGCGCGAAGTCGAAATGCTCTTCGAGCAGATCACGCGATTGCAGGCCCGCGGCGTTTCCATCATCTATATTTCCCACCGCCTCGAAGAGCTGGCGCGGGTAGCACAGCGCATTGCTGTGCTGCGTGACGGCAATCTGGTCTGCGTCGAGCCGATGGCCAACTACAACAGCGAGCAACTGGTCACCTTGATGGTCGGTCGCGAATTGGGCGAACACATCGACATGGGGCCGCGCAAGATCGGCGCTCCGGCGTTGACGGTCAAAGGCCTGACGCGTTCGGACAAAGTCCGCGACGTGTCCTTCGAGGTGCGAGCCGGAGAGATTTTCGGCATTTCCGGGTTGATCGGGGCAGGGCGCACGGAATTGCTGCGGCTGATCTTCGGTGCCGACACGGCTGACAGTGGAACCATCGCGCTCGGCTCCCCGGCCAAAGTTGTGAGTGTTCGCTCGCCAGTGGACGCCGTGCGCAATGGCATTGCCCTGATCACCGAGGATCGCAAAGGCGAAGGGCTGTTGCTCAGTCAATCGATCAGCGCCAACATCGCCTTGGGCAACATGCCGGAAATCTCCAGTGGCGGTTTCGTCAACAATGGCGACGAAATCTCCCTGGCGCAGCGTCAGATCGAGGCCATGCGCATCCGCAGTTCGAGCCCGACGCAATTGGTCTCGGAGCTGTCCGGCGGCAATCAGCAAAAGGTCGTGATCGGTCGCTGGCTGGAACGTGATTGCTCCGTACTGCTGTTCGACGAGCCCACTCGCGGTATCGACGTCGGCGCCAAGTTCGACATTTACGGTTTGCTCGGCGAACTGACCCGTCAGGGCAAGGCGTTGGTGGTGGTGTCCAGTGACTTGCGCGAGTTGATGTTGATCTGCGACCGGATCGGCGTGCTCTCGGCAGGGCGCCTGATCGACACCTTCGAGCGCGACAGCTGGACCCAGGATGATTTGCTTGCCGCCGCATTCGCCGGCTACCAAAAACGTGATGCGTTGCTCAACGAAGCAGCGCCTAGGGATCTCCCATGAAAACTGCATCCTCTGCCAGTAAACGTAGTGGCAATTTTTTCGGCCTGGGTACTTATCTGGGCCTGGCCGGTGCCTTGCTGGCGATGATTGCGCTGTTCTCGGTCCTGAGCAGCCATTTCCTCTCGTACAACACTTTCAGCACCCTGGCCAACCAGATTCCCGACCTGATGGTGCTGGCAGTGGGCATGACCTTCGTGCTGATCATCGGCGGCATCGACTTGTCGGTCGGCTCGGTGCTGGCGCTGGCCGCATCGACGGTCAGCGTTGCGATTCTCGGTTGGGGCTGGAGCGTTTTGCCCGCTGCCCTGCTCGGCATGGCGGTAGCAGCTTTGGCCGGGACCATCACTGGCTCGATCACTGTCGCTTGGCGAATTCCGTCGTTCATCGTCTCCCTCGGCGTGCTGGAGATGGCCCGCGGTGTGGCCTATCAGATGACCGGCTCGCGTACCGCTTACATTGGTGATGCGTTTGCCTGGCTGTCGAATCCGATCGCGTTCGGTATTTCCCCCTCGTTCATCATCGCTTTGTTGGTGATTTTCATCGCGCAGGCGGTTTTGACCCGCACCGTTTTCGGTCGCTACCTGATCGGCATTGGCACCAACGAAGAGGCGGTGCGTCTGGCCGGGATCAATCCCAAGCCCTACAAGATTCTGGTGTTCAGCCTGATGGGGTTGCTGGCGGGCATCGCTGCGTTATTTCAGATTTCACGTCTGGAAGCGGCTGACCCGAACGCAGGTTCAGGCCTGGAACTGCAAGTGATCGCCGCGGTGGTTATCGGCGGTACCAGCCTGATGGGTGGGCGCGGTTCAGTGATCAGCACGTTCTTCGGCGTGTTGATCATTTCCGTACTTGCGGCCGGTCTCGCTCAGATTGGTGCAACGGAGCCGACCAAGCGCATCATTACCGGTGCGGTGATCGTGATCGCCGTGGTGCTCGACACCTATCGCAGTCAACGCGCCAGTCGCCGGGGCTGAACCATGGCAACGATCAAGGATGTAGCGGCACTCGCGGGCATTTCCTATACGACCGTGTCGCACGTGGTGAACAACACCCGCCCGGTAAGTCAGGAAGTGCGACGCAAAGTGGAGGCGGCGATCAAGAGCCTCGACTACGTACCCAGTGCCGTGGCGCGCTCGCTGAAAGCCAAAACCACGGCGACCATCGGCCTGCTGGTGCCCAACAGCCTCAACCCGTACTTCGCCGAACTGGCGCGGGGAATCGAGGATTACTGCGAGCGTAATGGCTACTGCGTGATCCTCTGCAACTCCGACGACAACCCGGAAAAACAGCGCAGTTATTTGCGTGTGTTGCTGGAAAAACGTATCGACGGTCTGATTGTCGCCTCCGCTGGTGGTGACAGTGGTCTGGCAGAAGGGCTGGCGGGCGTGAAGACGCCGATGGTCATCGTCGACCGTGGCCTGGAGGGTGTGAATGCCGATCTGGTGCGCATCGACCACGAATACGGCGCTTATCTGGCAACCCGTCACCTACTTGAGTTGGGTCATCGCGACATCGCCACCATCGGTGGTCCGGCGAGTACCAGCGTGGCGCAAATGCGTCGGGCCGGTTATTGCCGGGCGCTGCGAGAGGCGGGAATCGAGGCGCGCGCGGAGCGCATGCTTGAGAGCGACTTCACCAGCACCGGTGGCTACAACGCCGCCGCCCGCTTGCTTGAAAGCAATCCGCCGAGTGCGATTTTTGCCGGTAACGACATGATTGGCATCGGTGTGCTGCGTGCAGCGGCCGAACGTAACGTGCGGGTACCGGCCGAGTTATCGGTAATCGGCTTCGATGACATTCAAATGAGTCGTTATGTCTATCCGGCGCTGACCACGGTCGGCCAGTCGATCCTGCAACTGGGCGAGATGGCCGCCGAGGTGCTGTTGCGCAGAATTGCTGCGCCGGATTCCGGCACCGATCAACGCATCGTGACTCCCAGCATTGTCCTGCGCGAATCGACCGCGCCGCTGTCCGGCGTGTTCACCCAATATCGCTGAAACCGAATTGATGAGTAGTGATGTATGCCAGCAAATGTAGTGGTAATAGGCAGCCTGAACATGGACCTGGTCACCCGGGCGCCCCGGCTGCCTCGCGGCGGTGAAACGCTGATCGGTCATTCCTTTGCCACGGTGGCGGGCGGTAAGGGCGCCAATCAGGCAGTTGCCGCAGCGCGCCTGGGCGCGCAGGTGGCGATGATCGGTTGCGTCGGAAATGACAACTACGGGGTGCGGTTGCGCGATGCCTTGGTTGCTGAGCACATCGACTGCGCGGCCGTCAGTGTCGTGGAGGATTCCAGTGGCGTGGCGCTGATTGTGGTTGATGACAACAGCCAGAACGCTATCGTGATTGTCGCCGGTGCCAACGGCGCGATGACCCCGACAGTGATCGACCGCTTTGATGCGGTGTTGCAGGACGCCGATGTGGTGATCTGTCAGCTCGAGATTCCCGATGCGACGGTCGGACATGCGCTCAAGCGTGCGCGTGAACTGGGCAAAACCGTCATCCTCAACCCGGCACCGGCCAGCCGTCCTTTGCCGGCAGACTGGTTTGCCGCGATCGACTACCTGATTCCCAACGAAAGCGAAGCGGCGGCGTTGAGCGGTTTGGCGGTCGACTCGCTGCAGACGGCTGAAACGGCTGCCAGCCGATTGATCGCCATGGGCGCCGGTAAAGTCATCGTCACCTTGGGCGCGCAGGGTTCGTTGTTCGCCAATGGCAAAGGCTTCGAACATTTCCCCGCGCCGACCGTGAAGGCGGTGGATTCCACGGCGGCGGGGGACACTTTTGTCGGCGGTTTCGCCGCCGCGCTGGCCAGCGGCAAGTCCGAGGCCGAGGCGATTCGCTACGGGCAGATCGCCGCTGCGCTGTCGGTTACCCGCGCCGGTGCGCAACCGTCCATTCCAACCATGTCCGAAGTACAGGCGTTCAGACCCGCATGAAAAAGACTCCTTTGCTCAACGTCGCGTTGTCGCGACTGATCGCGTCTCTGGGCCACGGTGACATGGTGGTGATTGGCGACGCTGGTTTGCCTGTGCCGCCGGGTGTCGAATTGATCGATCTGGCGCTGACCCATGGCATCCCTGACTTTCTCAACACACTGAAAGTCGTGCTCAGCGAAATGCAGGTGGAAAGCCATGTGCTCGCCAACGAGATCTTCGACAAGCAACCGACGGCACTGGCCGATCTGGATGCGTTGAGCGAAGAGGGCGCGCTGGGGCGTAGGGATTTGCTCACTCACGAACAGTTCAAGGTGCTTAGCCGACAGGCCAGGGCGATCATTCGTACAGGAGAATGTCAGCCGTACTGCAACATCGTTCTGGTCGCCGGGGTTACATTCTGATTTCCGATTTCACCTGCACAAGGAATGCGCTATGCAACGCTATGCTGAAAAATTTCATCAACTGATCCGGAGCCTGCTGCTTTTGTCCGTGCTAACTGCGACTGGCGCCCAGGCGGCGGAAAAGATCGACCTGATCATCGACACCGATCCAGGCGCTGACGACGTGGTGGCGTTGCTCTTCGCCCTGGCATCGCCGGATGAGCTGAATATCCGCGCGCTGACTACCGTGGCCGGCAATGTGCGCCTCGACAAGACCTCGCGTAACGCGCGTTTGGCTCGTGAGTGGGCGGGGCGCGAAGATGTACCGGTTTACGCCGGCGCCCCGAAACCGCTGATGCGCACGCCGATCTACGCCGAGAACATTCATGGCAAGGAAGGCCTGTCGGGCGTCACGGTTCACGAACCGAAGAAAGGCCTGGCGAAAGGCAATGCGGTCAACTATCTGATCGACACCCTTAAGTCGGCCAAACCGCACAGCATCACCATCGCAATGCTCGGTCCGCAGACCAATTTGGCTCTGGCGTTGATTCAGGAGCCGGAAATCGTCCAGGGCATCAAGGAAGTGGTGATCATGGGCGGGGCGCATTTCAACGGTGGCAACATCACACCCGTCGCCGAATTCAACCTCTTCGCTGATCCGCAGGCTGCCGAGGTGGTTCTCAAGAGCGGGGTGAAACTCACCTATCTGCCGCTGGACGTGACCCACAAGATCCTCACCAGTGACGCACGTCTGAAGCAGATTGCCGCGCTGAACAACAATGCGAGCAAGATCGTCGGCGACATTCTCAACGAATACATCAAGGGCGATATGGAGCACTACGGCATTCCCGGTGGCCCGGTACATGACGCGACCGTTGTGGCGTACCTGCTCAAGCCTGAGCTGTTCACCGGTCGGGCGGTCAATGTCGTAGTGGACAGCCGTGAAGGACCGACATTCGGCCAGACCATCGTTGACTGGTACGACGGTCTGAAAGCGCCGAAGAATGCGTTCTGGGTCGAAAATGGCGACGCCCAGGGCTTCTTCGATTTGCTGACCGAGCGCTTGAAGCGTTTGAAATAAGTAGTCAACCCGCAGGCTGTTGTCTGCGGGCTCTCACTGCGCCTGTTCGGCCTGCGCGATCGGGTATCGTTCGAATACCTGATTGATGAATTGCTGCGCCGCCTCGATTCCCAGCTCCTTGACCAATAGATCGATGCCGATCAGCGCCAGCTCTTCCGTCGTACCGGGGCTGTAAGAGCTGTGTCCGTCTGCCCATTTGGCTTTGATGTCGGCGTCGATGCTGAGGCTGGTCATGAGTAGGCTCGAAAGGTCAGGGTGTCTGTTTTTCGAGTTAACCATTTTGCGCAGCATTTGGCACTGCGACTTAGGCATGAGCGGAGCGCTATGCGACACTTGGTCTTTTCCGGCTTGGCAAGGACCCTGTTGTGCAGATCGATCTGAATACCCCCGACGGCCCCACACTCGAAGCTGTGCGCCAATTGCTCGCCTCGGCCAGCGATGACGAGCACACGCAGTTGCGCGTGACCAAGGGCGGCATCGCCTATTTGTCCACCGTGACAGGCGGGCAGGATATCGACGGTCTGCTGTTTCGCCTGGAAACCTGGGCAAAGGGCTCCGGCTATGTTGGCAAGGTCGCGGCCAGCGATGAAGTCTGGGTGATGCAGATTTTCAACGCGCTCAGGGACAACTGGCCGAATCCGCCGGTTGACTACATCGACGTTTATTGAGCGTCGTTAATATTCAGTCACGATTGTTTAATGAGTCGCCGCAGGCAGCTCAGGCACACTCGGCATTTTTCCGCTCGTGGGGCAGGGCATGGCTTGAGCCTTGAAACCAAACGCCGCATTGGCGGTCGCACGATCTCTGCTTAAACATTTGAAAACAAGGAGGCTTCATGCCTTTGAAGTTCGCGACACTGGGTGCACTGATGGCCGCTGCGCTGTTGGCTGGTTGCAGCACAACCTCCAGCGAGTCGGCAAAGGAGCCCGTGGCGGCTGAATCCGGAAATAGCCGCTGCGAAGCATCGGCAGCACAATTTGCCGTCGGCAAGAAAGCATCCCCTGAGTTGCTGGATCAGGCGCGTGCCAAGGCAGGGGCGCAAAACGCGCGCTTCCTCAAGCCGAACGACATGATCACCCTGGAATACCGCTCCGACCGCCTGAATCTGAACACCGACAACAACCTGGTGGTTACCCGCGTCAACTGCGGCTGAGTCCTTTTGTTTCAGGCATAAAAAACCCCGTCACCAGGACGGGGTTTTTTTAGTGCGCCAGGAAATTACTCTGGGCGAACCTGTGCAGCTTGCATACCCTTTTGGCCTTTCTCAGCCACGAAAGAGACGGTCTGGCCTTCTTTCAGGCTTTTGAAACCGTCGGATTCGATAGCTTTGAAGTGTACGAACAGGTCGTCACCGCCACCTTGAGGAGTGATGAAGCCGAAGCCTTTTTCATCGTTGAACCATTTAACGGTGCCGGTTTGGCGATTAGACATGGTGTATCTCCAAGAAACATATATTTTCAGTAGTACTGTGCTGCTCAGGCCAACTGGGCACACCCGGGTATCATAGTCGAAATGTTCGCTTTGGTAGCCCCCCGGACGTGCTGTTTGCCAATCAGTCGTGTTTTCTTTACCACCTGTTTGCGCTGAAAGGCCCGGTTTGAAAGGCTTTCAGCGAAACGTAAAGACGATAAAAAAACCTGTAAAACCTGCATAAATCGTCTGAAAAGGCTCATTTCCAACACTTTTTTCTGCCTTTCAGCCGATCAGAATGCTCGGTTTTATTATTTTTTCGCCGGAGTATTTGCCTTGCATTTGGCGATCTGACCAAGGGCTTTCTGTTGCAATTCAGGAGTTGCCTTGTTGTCCATCAGCGCCTGAATGTCGCTGGCCGGATAAGACTTGATGGCGTCAGCACCGCAAGCGCAGTGGGATTTCGCTGCCGCAGCACCGATTTGCTGCGTGGCAGCCTGGGTGCACTGGGCCATGTACTTCTCGCGCTCGCCTTTCGGCCAGTCGGCATGGGCGCTCAGTGGCAGCAGCAGAACGACGGGGGCGACGGCGGCGAATAAGCTTTTCAGACGCATGCGAGGATGCTCCTTGTGGGTCAATGTCTTGTTATCTGAGGGCGCAAGGGCCGATCAAGTTCAGCACTCTGGCATAAAAACGGACATTTCGCCTTCTGCCAAATCAGGGCTCAAGCGACCGCTCATCTGTGCTAGCATGCCGGGCTCAAGCGTTCTCAGGCTTCGGATGACCTTCAGTCCCGAAGCGGTCGGCGTGCGAATTTTCCCGATTTGAATCCCAGTCACTCTGGTTCGGTTTTCCGGTTGGCCGCAAGGCTCCTGCCGCTGTAAGGCAGGCGTTCGTCATTGAATGGCCTGGATCGGATCTTGTACTGGCTCATCCCAACCCACGTGACCTTTGGTAGGGGTCACCACTAGGAGAGGAGGCGCCATGCCAACTATTACTCTTCCCGACGGCAGTCAACGTTCATTCGATCACCCGGTTTCCGTTGCCGAGGTCGCCGCATCCATTGGTGCAGGCCTGGCCAAGGCCACGCTCGCCGGCAAGGTCAATGGCCAACTGGTCGACGCCAGCGACATCATCAGTAGCGACGCGACCCTGCAAATCATTACGCCAAAGGATGAAGAGGGGCTGGAGATCATTCGCCACTCTTGCGCGCACCTGGTTGGCCACGCGGTCAAGCAGCTGTACCCGACCGCGAAGATGGTCATCGGCCCGGTCATCGACGAAGGCTTCTATTACGACATCGCCTACGAGCGTCCTTTTACGCCGGAAGACATGGCGGCCATCGAACAGCGCATGCAGCAGCTGATCGAGAAGGATTACGACGTCATCAAGAAAGTCACTCCGCGCGCCGAAGTGATCGAAGTGTTCAAGGCCCGTGGCGAAGACTACAAGCTGCGTCTGGTCGAAGACATGCCGAACGAACAGGCGATGGGTCTGTATTATCACGAAGAATACGTCGACATGTGCCGCGGTCCGCACGTGCCGAACACGCGTTTCCTGAAATCCTTCAAGCTGACCAAGCTGTCGGGCGCCTACTGGCGCGGCGACGCCAAGAACGAGCAGTTGCAGCGCGTTTATGGCACCGCCTGGGCTGACAAGAAGCAGCTGGCGGCGTACATCCAGCGCATCGAAGAAGCTGAAAAGCGCGATCACCGCAAGATCGGCAAGCGTCTGGGCCTGTTCCATACCCAGGAAGAATCTCCGGGCATGGTGTTCTGGCACCCGAACGGCTGGACTTTGTACCAGGTGCTCGAGCAGTACATGCGCAAGATCCAGCGCGACAACGGCTACCTTGAGATCAAGACTCCTCAAGTCGTCGATCGCAGCCTGTGGGAGAAATCCGGACACTGGGCCAACTACGCCGACAACATGTTCACCACTCAGTCGGAAAACCGCGACTACGCGATCAAGCCGATGAACTGCCCGTGCCACGTGCAGGTGTTCAATCAGGGCCTGAAAAGCTACCGCGAGTTGCCGATGCGTCTGGCCGAGTTTGGTGCTTGCCACCGTAACGAGCCGTCGGGTGCGTTGCACGGCATCATGCGCGTGCGAGCGTTTACTCAGGACGACGCGCACATCTTCTGCACCGAAGAGCAGATGCAGGTCGAGTCCGCTGCGTTCATCAAGCTGACCATGGATGTCTATCGCGATTTCGGCTTTACCGAAGTCGAGATGAAACTCTCCACTCGTCCGGAAAAACGCGTCGGCTCCGATGAACTCTGGGACCGCGCTGAAGCCGCATTGGCTGCAGCCCTTGATTCTGCTGGTCTGCCGTACGATCTGCAGCCGGGCGAGGGTGCCTTCTACGGGCCGAAGATCGAGTTCTCGCTGAAAGATTGTCTCGGTCGCGTCTGGCAGTGTGGTACCTTGCAGCTCGATTTTAACCTGCCTGTCCGTTTGGGCGCTGAATACGTCTCCGAAGACAACAGCCGCAAACACCCTGTGATGCTGCACCGGGCGATCCTCGGCTCGTTCGAGCGTTTCGTCGGGATTCTGATCGAGCACTACGAAGGTGCTTTCCCTGCTTGGCTCGCGCCAACCCAGGCGGTGATCATGAATATCACGGATAAACAGGCAGATTTTGTTGCAGAGGTTGAAAAAACTCTCAACGAAAGCGGATTTCGTGCCAAGTCCGACTTGAGAAATGAAAAGATCG
Organism: Pseudomonas moraviensis subsp. stanleyae; assembly: GCF_036283065.1. Taxonomy (GTDB): domain Bacteria; phylum Pseudomonadota; class Gammaproteobacteria; order Pseudomonadales; family Pseudomonadaceae; genus Aquipseudomonas; species Aquipseudomonas stanleyae. The sequence goes on along the minus strand of NZ_JAADJI010000003.1, from coordinate 218,957 downwards.
GCTTTAAAATCCGCGAGCATACTTTGCTCAAGGTTCCCTATCTTTTGGTTATCGGAGATAAGGAAGTCGAGATGCAGACTGTCGCTGTGCGTACTCGTGAAGGTGCTGACCTGGGCTCGATGCCCGTCGCCCGGTTCGCTGAGTTTCTCGCGCAAGCGGTTTCCCGGCGTGGTCGCCCAGATTCGGAGTAATTATTATTAAGCGTGAAATGAGACAAGATAAACGAGCTGCACCGAAAGCCCCGATCAACGAGAATATCTCGGCACGCGAGGTTCGGTTAATTGGCGCTGATGGCGAGCAGATTGGCATCGTCTCGATTGATGAAGCGCTTCGTATCGCTGAAGAAGCAAAGCTTGATCTGGTGGAAATTTCCGCAGACGCAGTCCCGCCCGTTTGCCGGGTGATGGACTACGGCAAATCGATCTTCGAGAAGAAGAAGCAGATTGCCGCGGCAAAGAAAAACCAGAAGCAGATTCAGGTTAAAGAAATCAAGTTTCGTCCAGGGACGGAGGAAGGGGATTACCAGGTAAAACTGCGCAACCTGGTACGTTTCCTGAGTGACGGGGACAGGGCCAAGGTATCCTTGCGATTCCGCGGCCGTGAGATGGCCCACCAGGAGCTGGGGATGGAACTCCTCAAGCGGGTTGAACAAGACCTGCTCGAGTACGGTTCGGTCGAACAGCATCCTAAGATGGAAGGACGCCAGCTGATCATGGTCATCGCCCCGAAAAAGAAGAAGTAATCAACAGGGCACGGCAGGCCTTCTGATTATGTTTATCAACTGAATGCGGAGTATCCGAACATGCCAAAAATGAAAACCAAAAGTGGTGCTGCCAAGCGGTTTCTGAAAACTGCTAACGGCATCAAGCACAAGCACGCTTTCAAGAGCCACATCCTGACTAAAATGTCGACCAAGCGTAAGCGTCAACTGCGCGGTAGCAGCTTGCTGCATCCGTCTGACGTGGCAAAAGTCGAGCGCATGCTGCGCCTTCGTTAATTTAGTCAAGAATAGAGGAAGTAACTCATGGCTCGTGTAAAGCGTGGCGTCATTGCCCGTAAGCGTCACAAAAAAATTCTGAAACTTGCTAAAGGCTACTACGGCGCACGCTCCCGCGTATTCCGTGTTGCCAAGCAAGCGGTAATCAAGGCAGGCCAATACGCCTACCGTGACCGTCGTCAGAAAAAACGTCAGTTCCGCGCTCTGTGGATCGCTCGTATCAACGCTGGTGCTCGTGTTAACGGTCTGTCCTACAGTCGTTTCATCGCTGGCCTGAAAAAAGCGTCCATCGAGATCGACCGCAAGGTTCTGGCTGATCTGGCAGTGAACGAAAAAGCGGCGTTTGCTGCGATTGTCGAGAAAGCTAAAGCCACCTTGGCTTAAGTACCCCCGACAGTCACCCGGCCTCACCTCTGTGGGGCCAGGTGTTAAACGTCATAAATAGGGGAAGAGCCTTCAAGCTCTTCCCCTATTTTGTATCTGGAGTCTGTACATGGAAAACCTGGATGCGCTGGTCTCTCAAGCACTAGAGGCTGTGCAAAGCGCTGAAGATATCAATGCCCTGGAGCAAATCCGGGTTCAATACCTTGGCAAGAAGGGCGAATTGACTCAGGTGATGAAGACCCTGGGGAATCTGCCGGCCGAAGAGCGTCCGCAAGTCGGCGCGCTGATCAACGTTGCCAAGGAACGTGTTACAGGCGTTCTCAATGCGCGCATGGCCCTGTTTGAAGAAGCCGAGCTGGCTGCCAAACTGTCTGCCGAATCCATCGACGTGACATTGCCGGGCCGTGGCCAGACCTCCGGTGGTCTGCATCCGGTCACCCGGACTCTGGAGCGCGTCGAGCAGTTCTTCACCCGCATCGGTTACGGCATCGCCGAAGGCCCTGAGGTCGAAGACGACTACCACAACTTCGAAGCCCTCAACATCCCAGGCCATCACCCGGCCCGGTCGATGCATGACACCTTCTATTTCAATGCCAACATGTTGCTGCGCACCCATACCTCGCCGGTACAGGTCCGCACCATGGAATCGAAGCAGCCGCCGATCCGCATCGTCTGCCCAGGCCGCGTGTATCGCAGCGACTCCGATATCACCCATTCGCCGATGTTCCACCAGGTCGAAGGCCTGCTGGTTGATCGCGACATCAATTTTGCCGACCTCAAAGGCACCATCGAAGAATTCCTGCGGGTGTTCTTCGAAAAAGAACTGGCTGTACGTTTCCGTCCTTCGTACTTCCCGTTCACCGAGCCATCCGCTGAAGTCGATATGGAATGCGTGATGTGCAGCGGTAAGGGCTGCCGCGTGTGCAAGCAGACTGGCTGGCTGGAAGTGATGGGCTGCGGCATGGTGCACCCGAACGTGCTGCGCATGTCCGGCATCGATCCGGAAGAGTTCTCCGGCTTTGCCTTCGGCATGGGCGTCGAGCGTCTGGCCATGCTCCGTTACGGCGTGAACGACTTGCGTCTGTTCTTCGACAACGACTTGCGGTTCCTCGCGCAATTTCGCTAGTCGTAACGAATTCTTAGGAGAGCAGGATGAAATTCAGTGAACAATGGCTGCGTGGCTGGGTTAGCCCGCAGGTAGGTCGCGACGAGCTGGTTGCCCGTCTGTCGATGGCCGGTCTTGAGGTCGATAGCGTCACCCCGGCCGCCGGTGTATTCAGTGGTGTCGTCGTGGGTGAGGTGTTGAGCACCGAGCAGCACCCGGACGCCGACAAGTTGCGTGTGTGCCAGGTCAGCAGTGGCGCGGGAACCTTCCAGGTCGTGTGCGGAGCGCCAAACGTGCGCCCGGGCCTGAAGATTCCGTTCGCCATGATCGGCGCTGAACTGCCGGGCGACTTCAAGATCAAGAAGGCCAAGCTGCGCGGTGTCGAGTCCAACGGCATGCTGTGCTCGCAAGCCGAGCTGCAGGTCGGTGAAGGCAACGATGGTCTGATGGAGCTGCCGGCCGATGCGCCGGTGGGCGAAGACTTCCGTGTGTACCTGGATCTGGAAGACGCCAGCATCGAGGTCGACCTGACCCCGAACCGTGGCGACTGCCTGTCCCTGGCCGGTCTGGCCCGTGAAGTCGGCGCGCTGTACGCCGTGCCGGTCACCCGCCCTTCGGTGGCTGCGGTTGCAGCGGTGCACGACGAAGTGCGTTCGGTCGAGGTGCTGGCGCCAGCCGCCTGCCCACGTTACCTGGGTCGGGTCATCCGTAACGTCGACCTGTCGAAGCCAACCCCACTGTGGATGGTTGAGCGTCTGCGTCGCGCTGATGTGCGCAGCATCGACGCTGCCGTCGACATCACCAACTACGTGATGCTCGAACTGGGTCAGCCGCTACACGCCTTTGACCTCGCCGAAATCAATGGCGGCATTCGTGTGCGCATGGCTGAAGAGGGCGAGAAGCTGGTTCTGCTCGACGGTCAGGAAGTCAGCCTGCGTAGCGATACGCTGGTCATCGCCGACCACACTCGTGCATTGGCGATCGCCGGTGTCATGGGTGGAGAGCACAGCGGTGTTTCCGCGACCACGCGTGATGTGTTCCTTGAATCCGCGTTCTTCGATCAGATCGCCGTGGCGGGCAAGGCCCGTTCCTACGGCCTGCACACCGATGCCTCGCATCGTTACGAGCGTGGCGTTGACTGGCAACTGGCCCGTGAAGCCATGGAGCGCGCCACTGGCCTGCTACTGGATATTACCGGCGGCGAAGCTGGTCCGATTATCGAGACCGTCAGCGAGCAACATCTGCCGGCGATTGCGCCGATCACCCTGCGTGCCCAGCGCATCACTCAGATGCTCGGCATGGAAATGGATTCGGCACAGGTCGAGCGTCTGCTCAGCGCCCTGGGCTTGAACATTAGCACTGACGGGGAAGGGCAGTGGCGCGTTGAAGTGCCAAGCCATCGCTTCGACATCAGCCTGGAAGTCGACCTGATCGAAGAGCTGGCGCGTCTGTACGGTTACAATCGTCTGCCGGTTCGCTACCCGCAAGCGCGCCTGGCGCCGCAAGCCAAGGCCGAAGCGCGCAGCGATCTGCCTGAGCTGCGTCGTCTGCTGGTTGCTCGCGGTTATCAGGAAGCGATCACCTACAGCTTCATCGATCCGAAACAGTTCGAGCTGTTCAATCCAGGCGTCGAGCCACTGTTGCTGGCCAATCCGATTTCCAATGACATGGCAGCCATGCGTTCGTCGCTGTGGCCGGGGTTGATCAAGTCTCTGCAGCACAACCTCAACCGTCAGCAGGATCGCGTGCGTCTGTTCGAGAGCGGTCTGCGCTTCGTCGGTCAGCTTGAAGGCTTGAAGCAGGAGCCAATGTTGTCCGGGGTTGTCTGTGGTAGCCGTTTGCCGGAAGGCTGGGCTCAGGGTCGCGATACCGTCGACTTCTTCGACGTCAAAGCTGATGTTGAAGCAGTACTGGGGTTTGCCGGTGCCTTGGACTCGTTCACTTTCGCTCCGGGCAAGCATCCGGCGCTGCATCCGGGGCAAACCGCGCGTATCGAGCGGGAGGGGCGTGAAGTCGGTTTCATCGGTGCCATTCACCCTGAATTGTCGAAAGCGCTGGGTCTGGATCGTCCGGTATTTGTATTCGAGCTGGTTCTGGCGGAAGTGGCGCTCGGTAAAATGCCGAAATTCCATGAGTTGTCGCGCTTTCCTGAAGTGCGTCGTGACCTTGCATTGATCGCGCATAAAGACGTCGCGGCCTCGGCTGTACTGGACGTAATCCGTGAAAATGCAGGCGAATGGCTCACAGAGCTCAGGCTGTTTGACGTGTATCAGGGTAAAGGTATTGATCCTGATAGAAAAAGCCTTGCAGTCGGCTTGACCTGGCAGCATCCATCGCGCACTCTTAATGACGATGAGGTGAATTCGACGACGCAAAATATCCTCACCTCGCTCGAACAAAGGTTGAACGCCACGTTAAGGAAGTGACGTATGGGGGCTTTGACGAAAGCTGAGATGGCGGAACGTCTGTATGAAGAGCTGGGCCTGAACAAGCGGGAAGCCAAGGAATTGGTCGAACTGTTTTTCGAGGAAATCAGGCACGCTCTTGAAGACAACGAGCAGGTCAAATTGTCCGGTTTCGGCAATTTCGACCTTCGGGACAAACGCCAGCGGCCTGGCCGCAACCCGAAAACGGGGGAAGAAATCCCGATCACGGCTCGCCGTGTGGTCACCTTTCGTCCAGGGCAGAAGTTGAAGGCCCGAGTTGAGGCTTATGCTGGAACCAAGTCATAACGACGAACTACCCGTCATCCCGGGCAAACGCTACTTCACCATCGGTGAAGTCAGCGAGCTGTGTGCGGTAAAGCCACACGTGCTGCGCTATTGGGAGCAGGAGTTTCCTCAGCTCAACCCCGTCAAACGCCGCGGGAACCGCCGGTATTATCAGCGCCAGGACGTGCTGATGATCCGGCAGATCCGCGCGCTCCTTTACGATCAGGGTTTCACCATCGGCGGCGCACGTCTGCGTCTGTCCGGCGACGAAGCCAAAGACGACACTACCCAGTACAAGCAGATGATTCGGCAGATGATTGCTGAGTTGGAAGATGTGCTGGTGGTGCTCAAGAAATAAAAAGCAGCGTTTGAATACTTCCAGTTTTCAAAAGCTTGCGATATATTCTTGAGCGCTCTTCGAGGTGAAGAGCGAAACGCAACATCAGTCGGGGCGTAGCGCAGTCCGGTAGCGCACTAGCATGGGGTGCTAGGGGTCGAGTGTTCGAATCACTCCGTCCCGACCATATTTTTCAATGACTTAGCCCGATCTGAAAAGATTGGGCTTTTTCATGTCAAAAAAATACTCCCACATTTACTCCCACGGATATCTTGGATCTCGGTGGATATGCCACTTGAGAGGCGTTCGACGCTAGTTAAACGGGGTGCCGATTTGGAGAGCGGTTGATGCTGAGTCGCGCCGCAAAGCATGGTAAGCCGCACGACCGTAAACACAGTCAACGTCGTTGTCTCTGAAAACATTCCGACTAGGCTCTAGAACGATATTCAGCAGAAAAATATAAAACATGCCCCCAACCGCATAAGGTTTACGAGCGATGGTGAGTGGCGTTTTCTGATAGGGACCAAGCTGGATTCAGATGATCTGGAGGGAGGGTACAGAGCTCATCAAGGACAAGCTAATCCGCTCTTGGTCGGTAGCAACAACTGCGATCGGCTGTGTTCGACCCAATATGGTATCCGCGTAACTGGTTTGCTGGGCTTGGAGGTGTCTACGAAACCAGGGGCGATTCAGTGCATCCAAGCCCGAGTCTTTTAACGGGTATCTGGCTCGGCAACCAACTGAGGGACCTATTCAGCATGCAGATCTGTTGTTATCTGACTAGTGCCTAGGCACTGTACGAATGAGAGGAAGATTCTGTCGGTTGTCTGACGCCAGCAATTGGCTTGGACGCTTCCCTTGGAAGTCTTCCGCATAGGGCCTATGCTACTGGCATCTTGACAGCCTGGCAGGGCCAGGCACAGACAGGGAGTCCTGATGGCTATCATCGTCCGCGTTCTCAAAGCGAGGCATGGAGACTGTATTCTCGTAAGCCATGAGGGGTCTGGCGGGGCGTTCAATCTGCTGATAGATGGAGGAACGTCTACGACCTTCAGGCATGGGCCACGGCAGCGTTACGCCGGTGAGCTGTGCGATACCCTCGATGACTTGAAAGTCAAAGGGCAGCACATCGATCTAGCCATTCTCACCCATGTTGATGACGATCATATCAATGGACTCATCAAGGCCTTTGAGAAGCCAGGGTATCTCGGTGATATGGTCAAATCCATCTGGTTTAATTCTTCGCGATTCATCACACGTCATTTTGATGTGCCCGAAATACCCGAAAATAATATTGAGCTGCTTGATGACGACCCGCAAACGTCGGTGAAGCAAGGAAAAGATCTGGAAGAATTGCTTGATAAGATTGGCTGCGTTCGAGCTCCGCTTATAATGGCAGGGCAGACTCATCAAGCCGGTCCCTTCACACTCAAGGTCTTGTCGCCTGGTCGAGAGCAACTTGAGAAACTGTTGCATGTATGGCCGTCGGAAGTCGATTCAGGAAAGACCTCGGCGCACGACACTGACTATCATTTAGCTCTTCAAGATATCTGGTCTGATGATAAGTTCCAGTCTGATGCCTCTATTTACAACGGCAGCTCTATAGCATTCATACTCGAAGCTGATGGCAAGCGCATGCTTTTTCTGGGCGACGCACACGATGGCGTAGTGTGCGAAAGCTTACGGACTTGTGGTCACAGCAAAACCAACAAGCTCCAATTGGAGCTTGTTAAATTGTCGCATCATGGAAGTCGATATAACACAAGTAACGATTTGTTAGGACTGCTGGATTCGCCGGTTTATATTGTGTCCACTGATGGGTCTAGGCATGGGCTTCCGAACAAAAGGACGATAGCCAGAATCATCAAATCTACGCAGGGTAAAGTGTGTTTTAACTATGATCATGTGGCCGCTCCCCTGCTGCTAGCTCATGAAATGGAGGAATACTCCTCTCGTCTAGAAGTGCTCGATGATGAAATCAGATTCTAATAAGACAGTTTCGGAAGTTATGCAGTCATACTGTGTAACGGTTAATGGCGGAAGCGGCGTTCTGGTGAATGCCATGACTCAGGAATTTTCCTACGTGCTCACAGCTAGGCACGCTGTTTTCGAAGACGCTGCCCGTAACGTGGTAGTTGACCATAATCAGAACTCCATTGATGTACTGGGCGTCTTGGTTTTCCCCAAAGTGGGGCAGCAGGAACCCTTGGATTGCGCAATATTGAAAATTACGCATCAGGCGGGCCTATCTCAGAAATCTTGGAGTGCCGCTCACTTGCCACCGCAGGCCAACCTTACTTTTGTGGGCCTCCCAAAGGCGGAAAGGGCGAGTGCAACGCCAATCAAGCACCGTACTGGCCAAGCGGCCAGCGTAGTCAACGACCTTATAACCCTGGAATTGGCGGGTATTCCGAGTAAGGACATCATTCAAGGGATGTCTGGAGGTGGTGTATACCATATAGATAACGATTATCCGTATCTGGTGGGTGTGGAATTCGAGATGGAGGCCAGTTGTCTGGATCACCAGTATGGTCGTGTCGATTGTCATGGCCTCGCTCGATACACCGAACTCCTCACCCTTCATTCAAGTGCGCCAATGATTCCGCCACACATGGAGTGCTTTTCGAGAATGCGGGATCGGATTTTCGCGTTCAATGTGTATGATCCCAGTAACGTTCAGCATCTGAAGTCCGCACTGCTTGATTTTGCAGATTTGTTAATCAAGAGCGGAATGCCTCCGCCTTACGAAATCATGGAGCGCTATGATGTCCAGTTATTGCTCGATGCGGGGGAGTCCAGCGTGCTGGAAACCCGGGAGTTGTGGGTCGCTTATTTAGAGTTTGTCGTGATATCCGCCCTCATGGACGGTACTGGAAGTGCAGATAACGGCTACATCAGCACGATTGATAAGAAGCGTCGACTTCTGTACACCAACGATGTCACCAACTGGCTTCGTCGATTGGATGAGGTTCTCAAGATTGCGCGTAAGTTACTCGACAAAGATGGCACGCTCGTGGTTGCGTCGCCCGATGCCGCTGCAAAACCTTTTCCTAAAGATTTCATGCTTAAAAATGTGATTGGCAACATAGCAATCGTCCCGAGCCAACCATTTTCTATTGATGAAGTTGAGAGTGCGATTTACACCAGTTATAAATTGACTCACCTGGAAGGTTTGCGCAACAGCTGTGTCATCGAAAAAGAGTCTGACTATCGCACCTTGGCGCCGGGTAGAGATCAACTGCTAGAGCTCAGGAAGAATTTGAATGAAATTATTAACTAAAGACTACGACTTTGAATTTCTCGCCGCTGAGTTTGGTGATATGGCGTTTCACATGTTTCGCTCAGATGATTCCCTGTCCTATATTTCGTGCATTGCCTGCCTTTGTAAAGAGTCATCAGTTATCGTAAAAAATTGGCGGGTGATCCAAAACCTTGTTTCGGTTCACCACCAACCTCCGGGAAACCTCGCGGCGTGGAACGTGTATATCGCTTTTGTGACGATCGGCACGGTGCCGATTTGGGATAAATACCAGATCGAGAACAACAAATACTCTGCTCGTAAATTGATAATTGATGGGTATGCTGAATTGCCCACGGTTGAGCAATTGACTGACTGTTTGGGAGAACAGCTCCTAGGATCAGATTTGACGCTGGATCCTCGTGTTGCGGAAACCAGAGACCCATTATTGTCGCTGGAGAAATTTGTTCGGGGCGCGCCGTTAGATCAAAAAATTGAATCCAAGGAAAAACGCGCGTCAATGATAAATGAAATTATAGAATCTCTGAAAAAAAATGAAAATAAAAAAGGTTGAAATTGAAGCATTTCGTGCTTACAAAATTAAATCAGAAGGCACTTTCGATTTTACGAATGCTGATGATGTTCCTTCTAATTTTGTTGCGATATTTGCTCCTAACGGATTTGGTAAAAGCTCGTTTTATGATGCTGTCGAATGGGCGGTCACGAATCATTTGGAGCGTTTAGGCGGCGACTACAATAGAGCTAATTATGAAGGCGCCGCCCGCGCGACCAAGGACGTGGACAAGGGGCAGGAGATTCTTCGAAATAAATACGTCGACGACGACGTTAAAACTCAGGTGGTTGTTTCAACTACGCTGCCTACTCCTTTTTCACGAGAGTTGGGGAAAATACGCGTTAATGGACGCGACTTGCGTTTTGGAGAAAAAGGACGCGAGAACGATTATTTTCGGCGTGTCATCTTAAGTCAAGACGAGATTGACAGATTCCTCCGGGAGGCGAAGCCGCAAGAACGTTATAAGAAGTTCATGGAGAATTTCGGCGGGGAAACTGAAAAGGCCCGCAAGGAATTGACCGCACTTATCCTTGATAATAAATCTGAGCTGCTGGTTTTGGATTCTCAGCGCGAAGCCATTATCTCCGAGCTGGATCAGCCTGTTGACCTCTCCATCTTTGATAGTTTCAATGCATTAGCTACACAGCTCAACGCTGGTGGTGAGAACATCTTGCTTGCGGACGAGAAATTTTCCGCTCAGGCTGAACATGCACTGAATGCAAGCCTTGTCTCCCGACAACACGAATTAAATGTAGAGCGTGAAGCTAATGTTCGGGCGGTTGACACTCTTGCTGATAGATTAGTAAAGATTCCTGAGATTGAACTGAATAGCCAATTTCTCATCGATCAGAAAGCTATTTCAGCGCGTCTTGATCAGGGTGTAAAAGATGCTGGTGTCTATCAGGAGCTCCTGAACGCTCATGAAAAAAGCACAAGCGATGTCTTAGAAGCGAATCAGCGCTCGACAGATATTATTGAAGTAATCAATCATTCCGCTGGGTTCTTTCAGTCTGAGTCCCGCCTAAATGAGATTGCCAAACGTCAAATAACGCTAGGAGATAGCCGATCAGGTCATGCCGCTCAGTTGTCAGGGTTTGCAAAGGCCTTGAGCGATGTTACCCACGAACTCAAAGAGGCTGACGATCGCGCTGCGTTTCTTAGGAATTCCATCGATAATGCTGGGCCGATATATGCAGAGCTAACATCTCATCGTGCGCGAATGGAGTTGATCGCTCAGCAAATTGCTGAGAAAGAGGTTTCGGTTCGCCTTGATACAGCAAAATCAGATGGCCTTCAAGATGACTTGAAGAAAGTGTCAAGTTTCGAACTTACTGCAAACTTTATCTTGTCTGCGGTTGAAGGCGCTAAATATCTAGGTCAAGAGAATATTGAGCGCTTGACCAAGTGTTTTACTGAGTTGGAATCCATTGATCTCCATGACAAAACTGTGCATGTGACTCAAACAGCCTTGGCTAACCAGATGGGTGTGCATGAACGTTTAATTTCCACCGGCCTCGACTACCTCAGTGCATGGCCGTCAAATATTTGCCCGCTGTGCAGCACCCCCCATGAAGATGCCGACAAGCTCAGGCTGAAAGTTAAATCACAGACTCTCCTGTCGCGCCTTAGTCAGGAAAACGCGGAACTCCTCGTGCAGTCGGAAACACGTCGTAAGCAGCTGTTGGATGAAGTGAAATCCATCACCAGAGTGGCGGAAGAGGCACATGGGCAGCAGTTGGCTGACCTTCGCGGAACAATCAAGGAGTTGAGTGCAAGACTGGAGCTCATTCAGCGAGAAAAGTCTGATCTTGAGGTGGAAAAACGCGCCTTAGAGGACAGAGTCCACACACTCGATAAGACCGTATGGAGCCTCGCACCGGATGAGCTCTTGACCCGTGCACGAGGCGAGATCGCTCAGCTTACACTCAAGCGTTCCGAACTTGTGAATCGCCAAACTGAGTTATCTGAAGAGATTGCACAGCTCAATCGAAAGGTTTCAGGGATTGGTGCGGATTTGCAGGTGCTGACAACGGAAGCCGATACTCTTAGATCTCAAGCGTCCTATCTGCTTGTCTCTCAGTACCTGGTTAATAACGGTATCAATTCAGCCCAGTTGGTTGAATATTGTCAGGCCGAGAAGAGTAAATTTGAATCTCAACTCGCTAACGCCACGGCCGCTACAGCTAAGCTGACGACTCAGTGCAGTGCGCTCCAGCAGAAGATGGTGTCCGATGGGACGTGGGTGAGTTTTGCCCAGCTTCGATCTCAGAAAGATGGGCTTGATCTGGAATTGGCTCGCGCTCAGTCCGCAATTAACGCTTTTTATGAAAGCCTTGCCGCTTTGATGGTTGTTCGCTTGGAGGATAGTTTAGACCAAGTTAAAGCACTGATCACCAGTGAGCTCCAAACCCGTCGCTTGCGCACCGAGCAACTAGAAACCGCTGAAAACAGTTTCAAACTGCTGTTGGAATTGATGACTGCCTTTAAACCCTACATTAAGCGGCTATCACTTCAAGATGAGTTGGCTGAACTGGAAGCGAAGCTGGATCAGCGCAGCCAGGTTGAAATTCTCCTGAGTTCGGAGCGGTCTGCTGTGATCGAACAGCTGAAGACAATGATTAATAACTTCTTCTATGAAGATCTCATCAACGTTATCTACAAAAAAATTGACCCGCACCCATCCTTTAAGAAGGTAGAATTCAGGCCGGATTTTGACTCAGATAAGCCCGGTTTGAACATTGTGGTGAGTGACGAAGACGGGATTTTGATTTCTCCAATCCTATACTTCAGCGCTGCTCAGTCCAACATCCTCAGTCTCAGTGTGTTTCTGGCCGGTGCGCTTCATGCCAAGGATGATCAGGGCAATCCGATTGATGTCGTGATGATCGATGATCCTATTCAGTCGATGGACTCCATCAATATTCTCTCAACCATTGATCTTTTGCGCAGTATCTGTCTACAGTTTGATAAACAAATTATCATCTCCACACACGATGAAAATTTCTTCGGCCTTCTACAGCGCAAGATTCCAGCTGAGATTTTGGGTGCAAAGTTTCTGCAATTGGAAAAATTTGGAGTGGTAGTGCCGGTCGAGCCATTCCTAAATTAGCGCGTTGTCACGGAACGGATTAATTCGCCCCTTCCGTGATACATCATCCGGCGACGGAATATTTAGGGGGCTGGTCTGACACCGCGCGGTATCTGCTAATCAATCAATTTGAGGAAGTTGTTGTGAGCTGTAGGGGCTATAAGTTAGTTTGTCGTCTCGAATCACATAGCCGTTGAGTAAGCTGGTTTACGCTGGCCTTGTACACCGCACGTTCAAATATTTTGAAATTAAAAGCTGTTGATGATGGCGATATCGAGTGCGCTTTCGGAGTTCTTTGCTACAGGCTCTAAATATGCGTAACTATCGCGGCTTAGTAGAGTTCTGTAACTGCCTTGAGGACCGCCGATGGCAACACCAATGATTGATTTCCGAGCCATCCGCACACATCACGGCAGCCAGCACGCGGGTTTCGAGGAGCTGGTCTGCCAATTTGCCGCGCTCGAGTCTCAGGGGGGCGTACCGTTCCATCGCAAGGGTGCGGGTGCCGACGCAGGACTTGAATGTTATCGAGTCGAGCCCAATGGCTCTGAAACTGGATGGCAGGCCAAGTATTTCTTCGAGCTTGGTAGCGGCGAGGCGGGGCAGCTCAAAGACTCCTTTGAAAACGCCGTAGCCAAGCACCCCGCACTCGCCACCTTCATCGTATGCATACCTTTCGACTTGTCTGACGGCCGTGTTGAAGGCCGCAAGTCTGAGCGCGACCGCTGGGATGACTGGGTGATTGCGCGTCAAGCTTCCATCGCGCCTCGTATAGTTGAAATCCAACTCTGGGGCGGCTTTCAGCTCACAGAACGACTCTCACGGAATGATCCACTGTATGTGGGGCGTCGTACCTATTGGTTCGATCTCCCTCATTATGGGTGCGAATGGTTTAAAGACCGGTTTGCGATCAGCCGTGCCGCTCTCGGTCGTCGCTACACCCCAGAACTTAATATCGAACTGCCTATTCGTCAGGCGTTAGTCGCATTCGCACGAGATCCCGATTTCGCGTGCAAGATCATTGGTTGGGCTGATGATCTCGACGAGGCGAGACATCGTTCGCTACGCAGCATCGGCACCGCGCTGGGGGGAACATGTGATATAGATTTCACTGCGCTCGGCGACCAAATGGCTGCGATATCTTCAGCAATTCGCGGCGTACCACTTGGCCCAGCGAATCTCATTCCATTCGGGGAGTGGAGCGCTTTATTGGCGATCGCAACTGCGGCGCTCAACCGCTGTCGGAGCGGAATCTGGGAGCTACGTCGGCAACCCGGCGCGGGTCAGGACAGCGGTCGCGACGGTCTTCATTTTGCCGAACATTTACGCGAAGTGATCGATCGCGTTGTCGAGGAAATCAATGCCCCCTCGACCAACTTCGCTAACTCACACCGCCTGCTGCTGAGCGGAGAGGCCGGTGTTGGTAAGTCACACTTGCTGGCCGACGTCGCCGAGGTTCATGTTGCGCAGGGCTTCCCCGCCGTCCTAACGCTTGGTGGTGCATTCAGTGACGCGGAACCTTGGCGACAGATCGCCGAGCAATTGGGGCTGACAAATGTTCCTCCAGACGCAATTCTCGGTGCACTTGACTCCGCTGCCGAAGCAGCTGGCACCCGTGCGTTAGTGATGGTTGATGCAATAAACGAGCGTAACGGTGTATCGGTTTGGTCCGAGCGTCTTGCCGCGTTCCTCGCTGTTGCCGACCGTTTTGAACATGTAGCGGTTCTTGTCTCCTGCCGCTCCACCTTCATTCCTTATATCGTGCGCGACCTCGATATGACCGCGTTACCCCGCTTGGAACACCCAGGTTTCGCAGGAAGGGCGGCTGAAGCCGCGCGTCGCTACCTCGACCAGCGTGGCATCGTTCGAATGGCAGCCCCGCATTTCGCGCCAGAGTTTGAAAACCCGCTGTTCCTGCGTACTTGCTGTGACATGCTTGAACGTCGTAATGAAAGCGAACTTCCGCGTGGACTGGCTGGCGTGTCGAAGGTTTTCGATTTTTATTTCAACGCAGTGGTCGAGACGCTCAATTTGCGGATGGGCTTGGCGCCAAGGCTAAAGCGTGTAGAAGCGGTCCTATCGGCGCTCACGGAAGAGATGGTGGTTGCGGGTACCGGCTATCTCTCAATTGGCGCCGCGAATTCAATCATCGAAAGTTTGCACAACTCAAACGGTCTCGCTGAACAAAGCCTTTTCTTTCAGCTCGAAAGCGAAGGTGTGATTGCGGTTGAGCCAGTCGGTGACGGCGAAGAAATCAACGAGATGGTTCGCTTTACATTCGAGCGGTTAAGTGACCATCGTATAGCCCAGAGGCTACTCGATACTCATGTAGGCGGTGGCGATCCTGCGCCAGCTTTCATCACTGGGAGGCCACTCGCATCTTATGTGGCGGGTCGAGATTCCTCCAGGTTTGCAGGCATCGCCGAGGCATTGGCTGTACAACTGCCAGAGCGTTACGGCGTTGAACTCATTGACGTTGTCGACGGCAAATTTGCCCGCTGGGAACTTGCTCATGCCTTTCAGCTCAGTCTGCTGTGGCGTCGACAAGACGCCTTCACCAAACGGACCCTCGAGCTGGTTGAGGAATGCGCTGACGTAATCGGAGGTGACGCAGTTCTTGAGACGCTGCTCGCGATCGCCACTGAACCTAACAACCTTTTTAATGCCGACCATCTGGACCGTTGGCTTCAACCGTTACCGATGTACGAGCGCGACATTGAATGGTCGACTCGCGCGACGTGCATCGCCGTGGATGGCGACGGCGACGGCGCGATTGAAACATTGATCGAGTGGGTGCTAGCCAACGGACTTGAGCCAATCGAGCTGCCGCGCGCTCGACTAGTCGCCATCACGCTCGCATGGCTTACTAGCCTCAGCCATCGTTGGGTCCGTGATATGGCGACCAAAGCGCTTGCGACACTATTAGTAAACCGTCGTGAACTCGCCGCCCAGATGATCGAGAAATTCGCCAATGTTGACGACGCTTATGTTGTCGACCGCGTGCTTGCTGCTGCATATGGTGCAGCAACGCGAAGTTCCAGCGATGACGGACTGGCCGAACTCGCGCGAGTTGCCTTTGCAGCTGTGTTTACAAACGACCGGCCACCAACCCACGCGCTCGTTCGCGATCATGCGCGCGGAATCGTCGAGCTTGCCGCCAGCCGCGGCGTTTTGCCGGCGGACATATCGCTAGATTGCGCTCGGCCTCCTTATCCAGGAGGGAGGGAGCTCGAGACGGTGACCGAAGAAACTCTCGGCACGTATGTTCAGAACTATAGCGGCAGTTTATTGCGTGATGAAATTTGCAGTTCCGCAGTCGAGGATGGTGATTTTGCACGCTACAAAATCGATAATCTTGCCGGTGACTTCCTGCTACTTCCACGCTCGGAGCATGATCGTTCCATGCGTGAGATTTACGACGCCTGGTACTTGGAAGCGATCAAACCCCATCCGGCGCGTACCACGGCGTTTGAGAAGATACTTGAAATTGCAGCTCGCACCAATTCGATGCCTACGGGGCTCTCGCTTTTTCTTCGTAAAGATCACGGCGAAGCCAAAAAGCTGATGGAGGCGCGGCGTGCGTCCGAAAAAAAGCGAGACGCGACTATCAGCGAGTTCGAGCGTCTTTTGGACGAGGGAGAGATAGAGGAGTTTCGTATTCGTGCTGCCGGCTTTGTGCGCGGCCGTATGTGGGACGAGCGAGCCGTAGCCGGGCATCCAACATATGCTGGTGATAGGTCGCGCCATTGGGTCGCTTGGCGCGCGCATGAGCTTGGATGGACTCCAGAACGCTTCGCCGTATTCGACCGCGAGATGGCGGGCCATGACCGTAATGAGCACCGAGTCGAGCGCATCGGTAAGAAATATCAATGGATCGCCTACCATGAAATGACCGGACGTCTTTCTGACACCTCGCTCGTTGGTGGTAACTATCAGGAAGATCCCGAGCTCTTTCGCGGGCCTTGGCAAGTCGGCTCACGCGAGATGGATCCGAGTATCCTTGTGACTCGTACGAAACAGCGCGACTCGGATCGTCAAGGTCCGACTTGGTGGTCCCCTCATTTTTCGCGCTGGCGCGACGATCCGCCCGAATCGCGAGTCGCGTGGATGGAGGATCAATCGCGAGATGTGCCTGATCCAGTGCAGCAGATTGATGTCATTGACCCTGCTGGCCGACGCTGGCTCGTACTCGACACAAATGTTGGCCGTAATCATCTGGCTATGGTCGATGGCGAACGCGTGATTCATCGGATGACTTGGCACAAAGTTAAATCGATACTGGTAGCACGCGATGATGTTGAGCTTTTAACAGACTTTCTAACCCAATCAACAGATAATCGGGATCATTTTCCGGCATTGGATATGCCCCAGAATGGCTACCTTGGCGAGTATCCTTGGCATCCGGCATTCGAGACCATCGATGGAAGTTTCGAGATGGGTTCAGACGAAGCAATTCACACGCAAGCGACGGTAGCTGAGTGGCGTGTCGAGCGATCAGGCCATGACTATTCGATTGAGGAAAGCTTCAATCTTACGGTTCCCGCTCCAGCGCTTATGCGTGGACTTCATCTCCGTCTGGCGGAAGGACGGTCCCTTGCATACGCAACAGTAGATAGCAGAATTCTTTTTAAGGACCCGTCCGTTGACGAGCCCGGGTTCAGCGCGGCTATCGTCGATCGCGATGCGATGCGAGAGTTTCTGGACGCAGAAGGGCTAGATGTCGTGTGGGTTATTACTGGTGAAAAAAGTGCCCATGGTGGAGGGCGTCATGGCAATGGGTGGGGTGGAATGCTTAATTACAGGGGGATCTACCGATTTGATGGTGACTCTATCCGTGGCCGACTCGAGTTCGAGAAACAGGCCCCCCGGCCTGAGCAGCTAGCGGAGCTTCTAGCCCATCCGTGAAAATTGCTATTGCCTTTCGAATTTGGGCACCATATCGAGTCCGATTGAAGTGTCCAAAATCATTAGGCCAGTTCAGGGGACGTTTAATCTCTCTCGATTTTAAGAAAGGGATTATCAAGCGGCATAAATTCAAAAATTAGCTTCGCATCTTCAATTAAGTAGCCTTTCAAGGTTGTTTGCTTCCTAATGCCTTGAACTTGACATGTCCAGATGTTCAGACCGTTGTCTCGCTTCCTGTGCACCTTCAGTTTTTCGAACTGCTTTTGCACCCAACGCCATGCTTCAATCTTTTGATCGGACCCTTTAGAAATATCAGGAAACTCCTGCGCATAGCGTTGGAAGAGGCTTGGCGTAACCAGAAACACCGTGCCGCTCACCGTGTGGATTTTGGCCTTGCTGTCATTGATGATCAGCTTGTGGCTCAGGATGCCTTCCTTGACCCAATTCAGAAATGCCTGGCCAGAATTATCCGATGGAAGCGTTGACGTTTCGAGGGCTCTTTTTGACGGTACATCATTGGTCTCAGGTTCAACCAACTCGTACATGTCCAGCAGCGTGCTGAGGTAATCGGCATCCTCTAGCGTCATGGGATCCAGCTGCGGTTGGCTTTGACCTGATCTTGTACTGACTATATCGAGTGTTGGTGTTGGTGCCGGGTTGTAAGTCGAGTGGTCATGGACCGCAGTGTTCACCGTTCCGCTGAACGCCTCTGGCCGGTCCTCGTTCCCCCAAATCAGTGCCGGTTGGACGCGCAGAAAGGTGAAACTCTGCTGCCAGTTTCCCTGTGCCACAAGCGCAGTCCAGATAGCTTTGCCTTCCGGCGTCGACTCAACCAGTCCATGCGATTGCAGCTCGTCAAACATAGCGAGATTGGACGAGGGAATGCCCTCAATCGATTGCGACAGCAGATAGGCTCGTAGCTTATCTGTGACCGTCTTGCTGACGAGCCAGAGCGCGTCCTGGGTCAGCCATCCCGCGGCACCTGGCTGGTTGAGTTTCAGTTCGTGCTGAACCAGATGACGCAGTCCGCTGATCAGGTGATGTTGCAGCGAATGAGTCGGCGCTTGCAGCGCCTTGGTCGGGTTACCACCGATGTTCTGTGCGGTGGAAACACGGTCTGCCTGCATCACCAGCTCACCAAGCACGGCGGCACGTTCATACTGACCTGCTAAGACATACAGCAGGTTGGCCCAGAGCGATGGAAATCCACTGAGCCAATCGAGGATCGAGCGGTCGAGAATCTGGTTGTAGAGCAAGCCTGCGGCCGCGCCATGCAGGTGGTAGTCGCGACCCTTGATATAACGAAAACGGTAGGGCTGATCCAGGGAGCCCTGCCAAGGATGCCAGACACGGCCATCCTGGCGTTCGACCAGCAGGTCCACGGCAATCTTGCCGATGTCATGGAGCAACGCGCCATAGGCGATGCCAGCGGACCAAGCATCGGTCTGGGCTGCCTGGTCTTCGGGCGCGGCGCCGGTCGGCAGCAGATACGACTGACGCAATTTCAAACTACAAGCGACCAGCTCCAAGCCATGGTCGAGCATGCCGCCAAGATAAGCATGGTGGTGCGTCTCGCTGGCTGGAAGCTGCTGGACCAGCTCGGCGTAGCGATGGATCGGATTTAAATAGAGCTGGCTGAACTGCGGATGGGAGAGGGCGGTGTACTGCCAAAGGCGAGTCGGCTAGACGGTTACAGCCCTCTTGTGAAACTCTTTCTTCAATCTAGCTCGGCGATGGTTTCTCCTTTGGCATTGGAAGAAGCAACACCGAAACCAGAAATCCGAGCAGTCCTACGCTGCCTAAGGTCAGCCAGGTTTCGACAGGGGTTCTATTCAATATGAGCCAACTTCCAACGTAATAACCGGCAGCGCCACCGAGTGCGCCCACCGCGCTTAACACACCGAAAAATGTCCCTTGACTGCCATCTGTTGCTAACGATGCGGTCATGGTTTCAAGCGTGGGCAATAGAATTGTTTCGATTACTGTGTAAGCCACGATAAACAACAAAAACCATTCGATACCACACAACATTGCTACGCTGGCAAACGCAACCCCTGCGGCAAGATAGGCCCAGGTAGTCAGTGGTGCAGGATCCACGCTCACCAACCATCGTTTCATGGCGACGATAAAGGTCAACCCCACCACGCCGTTCAGAACGTACACCGCAGAAGCTGCATGTGGCCCTGCTATCTGACTTGCGTACATTGGGAAGGCCACGTAAAGCTGCGGAAAGAGAAAAAACCATGGCAGAGATATAAAAATCAGGCGCCATAAGCCACGGTGCGTGGCGGCTATTTTTAGGCTCCTGAGCGCGCGCTGTTTTTTGAAAAGGATTGATGATCCAAATTTTGCCCGAAAAGCAACGACGCTAAGGCTGAGAAATAATATCGCGCTTGCTGCAAAGGCAGCACGAATATCGATGAGACCCGCCACCCCTCCGACAAGGGGCCCAAGGGCCGCTCCGGTATTCAGCATTTGGTTATTGGCCGCGAATAGGGCCGAAAGGCACGTCTTGGGTTGACGTCCAAACACACCATAAACGCCCCCCTCATAGCACGCTACGCCTGTGCCAGCGATCATCGCAGAGCATATCCAAGCGATCACACCGTCACAAAGGCCAAATCCGAGAAACCCTATCCCTCTCAGCATAAGTCCCAGTGTGATGATCATTTGCGAGCCAAAACGATCAGCGATGGCGCCGGCAGCTAGCGGCAATGCCTGCGCGCAGAGCAAGTTTGCGGACATCACAGAGGCAAGTGCCGCCGCCCCGAAATGAAGGTTGGCTGACATGTACAGCGCCAATAGTGGAACGGTCATGAAGTGCGAGGCGTTCATTAGACCCTGCATCCATAGTAATTGGCGGATCTCGTGGGACCAGACTGGTGGTGCGAACTTTTCTGCCTTGATCATGTTGCGGCTCCGTAACCACCAATGATATTTTGATGGTTACTCAGATCAATGGCTTTTGCAACCAGAGGGTGCAATGCAAACTCACAACCAGGCAGCACCAGGCGAACTTGAAAGCGTTAGGCGCTTTATCAATACTTGGTCGATACCTAACCAAACCCGCATCGAGACGGATAGCCTGCCGCTCCTTGTAAGCGATCCTGACGCGTGGCGCAGCGATCTCTCGCTGCATCCACGTCATCACAGCGATAGCCTGCACAAACTGCTCGCACTGCGCTCGGATCTACGAAAATCGTGCGGTAGCTCGGACGCCAACAGCAAGCAGCTGAATGCCTGGTTCAGTCGTGCCGCCCTATCGGTGCGTGTCGAATCGGTGGAAGCTGTACCGAAGTTAAATGTGACGCCCGCAGATGAAACTTACGTCGGCCATCTACTGGCGATTGTGGCGAATGCAATTGCATCAGGGGCGTGGTCGCGGCTGAAAACCTGTGATGATTGTCAGTGGGCCTTTTACGATCACACTCGCAACGCCAGCAAACGCTGGTGTGGCATGACCAAGGGGGGGCCGAATGGCCGGGCTTGCGGGACTATTGCGAAGGTGAGCGCTTTCCGATCACGAAAAGCAGCTAGAGCGAATACGGATTAGGTTGCTTAACTAAAGCTCTGTAAGCGTTCATCGTCCAGGCAACCTGCCTTTCTTGCCCCCATCGTCTTTCCCGTCAGGATCGCCAATTCTGACCTCCGCCTGTCAGATCGTTCCTATACACATTGACCCAAAAACTTGTACAAGATTAACTGTATATTCGTACAGGTTTTTCGGAAGTCGTGCGTCATGAGCTTTTCAATTCTCGGTCCTATCGCCGTGGGTGGCTTGAAGCTGCCCTTGTGTTCGTTTCGTGTGCCTGCCGGGTTTCCATCCCCTGCGGCGGATCACATCGAAGCGCATATCTCATTGGATGAGGTTCTGAATATCCGTGCTCCACATGTGTACCTGGTTTCGATTGCCGGGGAGAGCATGCAAGGTGCTGGAATCTTTGAAGGAGATCTGGCGGTAGTGGACCGGGCGTTGGAGCCGGTGCATGGCCACATCGTCGTCGCTCTGTTGAACAACGAGCCCGTCTGTAAACGACTGTGCATTCGGGGCAAGGAGGTGATTCTCCATTCGGAGAACCCAAAGTACCCACCGAGGTACGTGCTTGAGGGCGATGAGCTGGTTATCTGGGGCGTCATCACCTGCAGTGTGCGCAGCCATGTCTAAAGCCCAGCCGGTTTTCGCCCTGATCGATTGCAATAGCTTCTACGCCAGTTGCGAACGGGTGTTCCGTCCGGACCTGGCTCGGGTGCCCATCGTAGTGTTAAGCAACAACGATGGTTGTGTGATCGCTCGCAGCTATGACGCCAAGCCCTACGTGAAAATGGGCGCGCCGTACTTTCAGATCAAGGACACGCTGCGTCAGCATGGGATTGTGCCGTTCTCTTCAAACTACGCGCTCTACGGCGATATGAGTGAGCGTGTGATGACGCTTATTGAATCGATGGTGCCCGCGGTTGAGGTGTATAGCATTGATGAGGCTTTTGCGGACCTGACGGGTATTGAGGGGCTGGATGCTCTCGGTCGCAAGATCCGCAGTCACGTGCTGCGCTGTACCGGCATTCCGGTTGGGGTGGGAATCGCCCCCACCAAGACCCTGGCAAAGCTGGCGAACCACACTGCCAAACGTCTGCAGGGTCAGACCGGCGGGGTGGTAGACATCTGCGATCCGTTCAAACGGGACTGGGTGCTACGAAACACCGATGTCTCAGAGGTCTGGGGCATCGGCCGCAAGCTGAAGCTTCACCTGGAGGCCATAGGTATCAAGACGGCGATGGACTTGGCCAAGGCGGATCCGTGGACGCTTCGTAAGAAATTTAGCGTAGTGATCGAGAAGACGGCCCGGGAGCTGAGTGGTACGGCTTGTCTGGAGCTGGACGAGCCGGATCCGCCGAAGCAGGAAATCTGCTGTAGCCGCATGTTCGGTAAGCGCCTCACAGAACTGGCGCCCATCAAGGAGGCGGTGGCCACCTACATGATGCGGGCTTCGGAAAAGCTCAGGGCGCAGAAGTCGTTGTGCAAGAAGGTCCGCGTCAGCATCCGCACCGGCATGTTCAATCCAGAGGAGGCGAAGTACGCGAACGGGATATTGATTGAGCTGCCGTATCCGACAGACGACGTGCGTCTTTTGACGAAAGCAGCAGTAGACGCGCTGGATCGGATTTTTCGGCGTGGCTTCAAATACAGTAAAGCTGAGGTGTTGCTGATGAATCTCTGTCAGGCGGGGGAGTACACCGATGATCTGTTTGCCACGTCGCAGCCTGCTGATGCGACGAAGTTGATGGCTGTGTTGGACCAGATCAATGGGCGATGGGGCAGAGGAACGCTTCGATCAGCTAGCGTCCCTGGCGACCCTGACTGGGGCATGCGGCGGGAGATGATGAGTCAGAGCTATACCACCAAGCTTGATCAGCTGTGGCGGGTTCATTGCCATTAAATCGGTCTGGGGGGGCCGCTTTGGTCCAGTTTATAGCCTGATTACAGTCGGCAGTCGGCCAGTAGCAGCCCATCGCGAAGGCTGTGACCGACAAATAGCAGACGCTCAGCGAGCTTGCTAACACCTGCTAAATGCATCGGAAATGGGTTTCGGCTACAAGTTTTAGCTGACCGCCTCGTTGGCAGTGAAGCGTTAGTCAAGAAGACCCAGCGTGGTTACGCTGTTGAACATCGAGCCCATCAGTTAAGGGACGGGCCCCAGTCCTACTCTGCCTGCCAGCCTTTGACGCCGCCGCTCAAGGGGCGAACGTCCGAGAAGCCCGACGCCTGCAGTAAGTCGGCTGCCCCACAGGAACGCTGACCACCAAAATTGCAGACGGTTACGATAGTCCCGCCGGGTGCAAGCTGGCTGGCATACACCTGCAAGTGATCGGCGGGGATGTTAATGGCGCCTTCGACATGGCCTGCCGCAAATTCCTCGGGTGGTCGCACGTCTACGATTGTCACTTGTTCCTTGTGCGCGATTAACTCTTTGAGTTCGTTAGGCTGGATGAAGGTACGCTCGCTCATGGGATAGCTCCTGGTCATTGTGTTAAAGCTTTTCGCCAGATCGCGAAGTGCTGTCAGGCGGATGTCGATTCGGTGGCGAGCCCAGCGGCGCGCCATTCTGGATACCCTTCCTCTAGACGTCGGACGTTGTAGCCCTTGTCTCGCAAGCGAGCTACTGCTTCGAACGACATCACGCAGTACGGCCCACGACAGTAGGCAACGATCAGATGTTGTTGCGGCAATTGGCTTAGACGATGTTCCAATTCACTCAACGGTATGGAGAGGGCGCCTGGTAGATGACCAAGATCAAATTCATGCTCAGGCCGTACGTCGATCACCGTTATCTCACCGCCGCGCAGTTGTTCCAGCAGCTGCTCGCGAGTCAGCGCATCGAGGTTGTCGCGGGCTTGAAAATAGTCGGTCATTACTTGCTGTACTTCTGCACGATTGCGTTCGCCAACTCGGCCCAGGGAGCCAAGTAGTCCTACCACCTCATCATGGCCAGCCAGTCGGTAGAAAACTTGCTTGCCTAGGCGTTCGGTCTCAACCAAGCGAGCGCGCCGCAGGATCTGTAGATGACGAGATGTATTGGCAAAGGTCAGTTGGCAGCTCTGAGAGAGTGATTCGACACTATGTTGACCTTGCCCCAGCCGCTCAAGCAGTTCGATCCGATGAGGATGGCCAAACGCTTGGGCTATTTCTGCCAAGCTTGCATAGATTGCCTGCCTGGGGCTGGGGTGTGTTGTATTCATGGATCGCTCATTCAGCAGATTAATGGAATAACCTGGCGACTCTAAACCGTTGTGCGTTCGACGCCTACCGTACTGCTATGTAAAAGCACGCCATATGTAGTGCAGCCCAACGACGATGCCAATAGCACCCAGCATACGTCTGAGCAGTTTTTCGGGTAACCAGGGTTGCAGTGCAGCCCCAGCATAGGTACCGGCGAAACCGCCTGCGCCTAGCGCAAAACCCATTGCCCAATCAGGGGTAATAGCGCTACCGCTGGCAGCAGCTATCAGCAAATAGGTTGCAAGCCCGGCGATCGAGGTCACCAAGGTCGACGCTAGCGCCGCAGGCGCCACTTCCGCCACCCCATACCCCATGCCGACCAGAATGGGCGCTAACAACGAGCCCCCACCAATGCCATAAATCCCACCAATCATTCCCACGATCAGCGCTATGCCGAGGACAGGCGCCCGATGCTTGCGATGCACCTCGCCTTTGCCTAAGGAGGCACTGCTGCGTCCAAATACCAGCCAAGTACCCAACGGAATTAGTACCCCAGCAACTACCAGTAGGAATGCCCCAGGCCCGGTCAGCCAATACACCCTGACCACTGCTCCGGCAATAGTCCCTGGAATAGTGCCGATAACGAGCAGACGTGTCAGTGACCACTGGATCTTTGCACGGCGGTTATAGCGCAACAGCCCGCCTGGTATCGCAACAAGGTTATATAGAAGGTTGGTTGGAGTTATCGCCGTAGTAGGAACCTGCAGCACACTCATCTGCACTGGCAGTAAAAAAACAGCTCCGGAAACGCCTACCGGCGCGGTGATGGCAGCGATCAAAAAAGCGAGGCATGCGGCGAGCAACAGCGTCATTGCGTCACCTCGAAAAAATCGCGGGAAGCCCGGTCAGCGGCAGGTGCTGAAGGCCAGAACTGAAGCTGGAACGAGCTCATGCTTGTTTATCCTTGTCATTCAATCATTATTGAAACTGATTGAATGATAATAATCAAGCTGGAATGATCTTATGGATTGGACGTTCTTAAACCTTGAATCTGCGCGATTTCAGTGGCTTTTGATAATTCTGTGGTGGTGATGATGACTGGCAGCAGAAAGCTGTGTAGCGATTGCTCTTCTGGCCGAAAGGCAGCCCGCTGGTGATCCCCCGTCCTTCGTAGGCTAAAGGCGTTCTATCTCTAATCCAGCGTCGGCCAGCGCGTCGAAGCCACCAATGT
Source organism: Pseudomonas moraviensis subsp. stanleyae (assembly GCF_036283065.1). Taxonomy (GTDB): domain Bacteria; phylum Pseudomonadota; class Gammaproteobacteria; order Pseudomonadales; family Pseudomonadaceae; genus Aquipseudomonas; species Aquipseudomonas stanleyae. The sequence continues at coordinate 193,672 of NZ_JAADJI010000003.1, read as the reverse complement.
TGAACACGGAATCAAAGCCCATATTTAGCAAGGTCAAACCGGCAAGGGCTGACCGGAAGCCTGCTGTGCAGTAAACCAGTACAGTTCGATGCTTCTCAAATGCAGGATCGTAGTGAGGGCCATCGGTGTCAGCGGTCAACTCCAGCAGACCACGCGGGATATTGATTGCCCCCTTGATCATCCCTGTTGTCTCTGTTTCAAAAGGTTCCCTGACGTCCAGCGTGAGCACCTCAGCAGACCGCATCAGTTCTAAAGCTTCGGCAGGTGATACCGTTGGTACTACGGCCTCAGCTTCGGCCAGCAGCTCCTTAAAGGTCGTAGGCATGCAGTTCCCCGTTTATGGTTGTGTCGAAGCTAAACCTCGCAGGAGCGTATGGCCCAGTTCACTTGGAAACGCCCAATCATCTTTCGCGTCTTAGCGAGCAGATTGCGGAACATTGTGGTAACCCCGGCGTTTACCGCTAATGAGCAGCCAGATAATTGCCAGCGCCGCCAGTGCGAGCCACGGCAATAGCAGGGCGTTAAGCGTTTGCCAGCCAAAGATGTTCAACAACCCACCAGCACCAAAAGAACATGAAAGTCCAACCGCAAAAATCACCAGGTCATTGGTTGCCTGTGCGCGGCTTTTCTCTGACGGACTATAGGTGGTTGTCAGTAGAGTTGTCCCTCCGATAAACAGGAAATTCCAGCCAACTCCTAGCAGCACAAGGGCACTAGCAAAAGAGTTGAAGCCCGTACCGGTGAATGTGCTCAACACATGAAGTGCTAGCAAAAGCAGCCCCAAGAGCATGACCCGTAAGGCCCCAATACGTGAAATCAGCTGCCCGGTAAAAAAGGACGGAAGAAACATGCCTAGTACATGTAACTGGATGACCGTCGCTGCAGCCGCTAGAGAATGATGGTGGTGGATCATGGCCAAGGGCGTGGCTGTCATCGCCAGAATCATTATGCCGTAACCGGTGACTGCACCGAACAGGGCCACAAGGTAGGTTGGCTGGGTGACGATCTGGCGCCACGATCTGCCCTTGTCATTGGCGATTTGCGTCGTCTCTGTTTTTGGCATTTGTAGAAACGCCAGTACGCCAAATCCAAGCCCAGCAACGACTGAAAGCAGTAAGAAAGATCCCATATACGCAGACGTCAGCAAGTCTCCGCCGAAGCGCGCCAAGGTCGGCCCTAAAAGCGCGGCTACCACTCCTCCAGCCAAGACCAGTGAAATCGCTTTAGGACGGAAAATGTCATCGGCCACTTCGCTAGCAGCAAAGCGATAGAACTGAGCAAATGCCTGGTAGGTTCCGACGAAAAACGTACCGAGGGCTAGCAAAGGTAACGAAGTCAGCCAGATACCTAACGCTGCTATGAGACCACCGAGCACACCGAGTGCTGCTCCTAACATGAAGCCTGCACGACGACCCGCTTTAGCCATCAGTGCAGACGCAGGAAACATCCCTACCGCCGTGCCCAGGAACATCGACGCGATGGGAACCGTGGCCAGGTCAGCGCGCTCTGTTAGCTGAGCGCCTGCGAGCCCGCCGACTGTCATGACCAGTACCGAGACTGTTTGGAACAGGGCTTGTGCGCTGGCTAGCACCCCGACCTGTCGATGCATCGCTTTCATCTTGTCCTTCCTGATTGCGGAGGCGGCCTCCCGATTAGGCTGGCAGTATGAAAATGGTCGATATATTATTCAAACGAATAAAATAGCCATTTGTGCTGAAGAAAATTAATGGACAGAATCCCGATTGATATCCGTCACCTCCAAACGTTGGTTGCGCTGCGAGACAGTGGAAGCGTCTCCAGAGCAGCTTCGTGGATGCGATTGACCCAGGGGGCGCTGTCCCATCACATCAAAGCGCTCGAAGATTTTTGCGGGCTTCCGCTATTCGTTCGCAAGTCGTCACCGGTGGTTTTTACCCCCGCAGGCAAGCGATTGCTGGAGGCGGCAGATAAGGTTGTGCCGATACTCAACCAAACCACTCGCGACCTGCTTCAGATGGCTAAAGGCGTAAGCGGCACAATGCGTATCGCGATTGAATGCCACACCTGTTTTGACTGGCTAATGCCGGCAGTGGACGCATTCAGGGCGCGCTGGCCGGAGGTGGAGATAGATTTGGTTTCCGGCTACCACGATGATCCTATCGGCCTATTGCACCAACGACGAGCCGACCTTGCGCTTGTATCGTGCTCAGATAGGGACGAGCCTGGGGTAGATTTCCACGGATTGTTTCGCTATCCATTGGTAGCGTTGTTGGCGAACGACCACGATCTCGTCCTCAAGGATTATCTAGAAGCTGAAGATTTTCGTGATCAGACCCTGGTCACGTATCCCATAGAGGAGGACGCACTCGATATCGTTAAGTCAGTGCTCCGTCCTGCCGGAATCACCGTGAGCCGCCGAACCACCGAGCTCACCGTGGCGATTCTGATGTTGGTGGCTGCCCGACGCGGCATCGCAGTCCTGCCGCGTTGGGCAGTGCAGACTTATCTCCAACGTCAATACGTGACAGCTAAGCCTATAACCTCAAGCGGTCTCATTTCAGACATATGGGCTGCCACGCTGCCTGAGGAAAGCGCTAAGCCTTACGTTGTTGAATTTCTATCGTTGCTCAGAGAAACGACCGCAGCGGCCATTCCAGACGTTGAACTGATCGGCTAAACCCAGCTATGTCCTCAACTGAGCGACTAAAAGAGGTGCGTATGGAAAGTAAAAGCCATTGGGAAAAGGTTTACAGAGAAAAAGAACCCGACGGCGTGAGCTGGTACCAGGAACACGCCGAGAGATCTCTTGCCTTGATCGATAAGTACCGACCGCAAACTGACGCTCAACTGATTGATGTGGGCGCTGGCGCCTCGACGCTGATCGACGACCTGCTCCGCATGGGCTATCAAAATTTAACGGTGCTGGATATTTCAGCTGCCGGGTTGAACGTGGCGCGCGAGAGACTTGGAGCGGAGGCTGAACGGGTCAGTTGGATAGAGGCAGACATCACCTCTGCCTCTCTTCCACGTCATCGATACGACCTATGGCATGACCGAGCGGTATTCCATTTCTTGACGGAACCCGAGGATCGAGCCAAGTACATACAAGTCATGAGTGCAAGCCTCAAACCCGACGGAATTGCGATCATCGGCACGTTCGCTGAAGAGGGGCCCAGTCAATGCAGCGGACTCCCAACCGAGCGCTACAGCGCCGCAAGCTTAGCCACGGTATTAGGTGACCAGTTCGAAGCGCTTGAGTCTGCGTACGAAGTGCATCTCACTCCTAATGGCCGAACTCAGCAGTTCTTATACGGATGTTTCGGCATGCGTTCCAATGTTGTTCCGACGCGCTAGCTTGAGATCTAGCCTAGCTGTGCTGTAATCCTTGCCGGAACAGCGGCCAAGAGAAGAGTGGCGTCTCGGCAATCTATGTACGGTCGTTAACCATTATTAAGCGCAAGAAAAGGGTTATTTGGTGGTAACGATGGTAGAAGTACAGTCGGCTCTGCAATCAGGTACCCCTTCAAAGTCGATTTCTTCCTGGGCCCTTGCACGTTACATACCCAGATGTTCAATCCGTCGTCACATTTCCTGTGAGCCTTCAGTTTCTCGAACTGTTTCTGGACCCAGCGCCATTCTTCCATCTCTTGGTCCGCACCCTGCGATATACCGGGAAACTCCTGCGCGTAACGTTGGAAGAGACCAGGCGTGACCAGAAATACGCTGCCACCCACCGTGTGGATTTTGGCCTTGCTGTCGTTGATGATCAGTTTGTGACTCTGGATGCCTTCCCTGACCCAATCCAGGAATGCCTGGCCTGGATTATCCGATTGAAGCGTTGAAGTATCATCAGCACTTTCTGACCATGTGTCTCTGGCCTCAGGCTCTTTCAATTCGAACATGTCCAGCAGGGTGCCGAGGTAATCGGCATCCTCTAGCGCCATGGGATCCGGCTGCGGTTGGCTTTGACCTGATCTTTTACTGACTGTTTCGTGCGCCGGTGTTGGGGTGTCAGTTGAGTGGTCATGTGCCGATATGCTCACCGTTCCGCTAAAAGCCTCAGGCCGGTCTTCATTTCCCCAAATTAGTGCCGGTTGTAGGCGCAGAAAGGTGAATCTCTGCTGCCATTCCCCCTGTGTCACATTTGCAGTCCAGATGGCTTTGCCCTCCGGCGTGGACTCAACCAATCCATGCGATTGTAGTTCATCGAACACCGCTAGGTTGGATGAGGGAATGCCCTCAATCGATTGCGACAGCAGATAGGCTCGCAGCTTGTCCGTGGCCGTCTTGCTGACCAGCCAGAGGGCGTCCTGAGTGAGCCATCCTGCGGCACCTGGCTGGTTGAGTTTCAGTTCGTGCTGAACCAGATGGCGCAATCCGTTGATCAAGTGATGTTGCAGCGAATGAATCGGTGCTTGCAGCGCCTTGCTCGGGTTACCACCGATGTTCTGTGCGGTGGAAACGCGGTCGGCCTGCATCACCAGCTCACCAAGCACGGCGGCACGTTCATACTGACCTGCTAAGACATACAGCAGGTTGGACCAGAGCGATGGAAATCCACTGAGCCAATCGAGGATCGAGCGGTCGAGAATCTGGTTGTAGAGCAAGCCTGCGGCCGCGCCATGCAGGTGGTAGTCGCGACCCTTGATATAACGAAAACGGTAGGGCTGATCCAGGGAGCCCTGCCAAGGATGCCAGACACGGCCATCCTGGCGTTCGACCAGCAGGTCCACGGCAATCTTGCCGATGTCATGGAGCAACGCGCCATAGGCGATGCCAGCGGACCAAGCATCGGTCTGGGCTGCTTGGTCTTCGGGTGCGGCGCCGGTGGGAAGCAGATACGATTGACGCAATTTCAAACTACAAGCGACCAGCTCCAACCCATGGTCGAGCATGCCGCCAAGATAAGCATGGTGGTGCGTCTCGCTGGCTGGAAGCTGCTGGACCAGCTCGGCGTAGCGATGGATCGGATTTAAATAGAGCTGGCTGAACTGCGGATGGGAGAGGGCGGTGTACTGCCAGATGCGATCAAGCAGCTGGCGGCGGTGTTCGGCCGCTAACAAGCTCTGGGACGACTCGATGGGCAGGTAACCTTCGGCGACGCTTACGATTGGTGGCGGAGGGGGCTTCTGCCCTTTGTGGCGAAACAGACCGAGCATCGTGGCCTCCCGGGAATTAGTTGGGTCAGTGGCCTTTTAGCCTTTTCGGATAGGGCTCTTACCCTTGACTCCCCATTCCCCTTCCAACCCTTACCCGTCCTTTTGCCGTGTGTCCATTTGTGCGGCAATCGGAATATCGATTTGGCCTGGTGCCGTTTTATAGGATGCGCATGCTGGTACGAAAAAGGAAAGTGTCGGTACACTGCGGTGCGAATTTTATCGGGTCTTGCCATGAATCTCACTGACGCCACGCTCGTGCTGCTGCTCGCGGCACGTATCCATGGGACAGACGAAGCTGTCAGGGCTTCGGCGAAGAGCGTGGTCAAGAAGCTGCCGCGCAGCAAACGCGATCTGATCTACAAGGTGATCGACAGCCGAAGTCCACTCGAGCTGGTGGATTACCTGGCTGAGAATCTGGATACGTAACGGTGTACTGCGGTTACGGGATTACTTCATGTTCTTGCGTCAGAGCTCCGCAGTGTGGGGATTTTTCTGGACATAGAAAAAGGGTCCAACTCGTGTTGGACCCTATCAAGCGTGTGCAGCGGTGAGGTGACGATCAAGCTCCATCGTTCATGCATCGCGAGTCATCCATTACCGTCTGCTTCCGTTGTTGCTCCAGGTTGAGCACATACTCCGAAGCGCATCGGGCCTGGCCACTGGCGCGGAAAATCGCGCGGTTGTCAGCCTTGAGCAGGCCGAGCCAGGAGTCGATATAGCCCTCGTGCCGAAGCTCTCCCCGTATACCGGTGTAGGCACATAAAAAAGCGGCGCCCATTTCGGCGATCAACTCTTCAAATGCATAGCCTGGCGAGCCAAATGGACACGGAGAGGTCACGCCTTCGCGCTGCAATCGAGAGTGGTGTCCGGTCCAGTGCGTCAGCTCGTGAAGCGCCGTGGCGTAGTATCCACCTTGATCGTGGAATTGCGATTTTGTCGGCAATTGGATGAGATCCCTGATCGGGTGGTAAAAAGCTTCGTCGGCAGTTCGATGAATGATGTTTGCGCCCGAACTTAACAACAGATCCTCCGCGGCGCTGTTGGGGAAGAAGGGATAGCTCGGCTCCGTCTCGAGCAAGGTTTCGTGGAGCGTTTCGAGCCCTTCCGTTTGCTCGATGTTGAACAGAAAATGCGTCCTGAGAATGCCAAAGTGAGCAACCTTGGGCTGACCATTTTCATCGAGTACGGGTTGGCCCGATTCGGTCTGTTCCTCGCGTTCCATCGGTTTGTAGAGCACTGCCAGAGTGCTGTGCTCACCCTTACGGATGTGCCCGCCGGCTTTTTTGGCTTGATTGAAGGTCAGCCAGCGATCTTGAGTGAACCCCTGCAACCTGGCCTCGGCCCAGAGCAACGGTAAATTGATGCCCGAGTAGGGACGCTGCGTGATGGCGTTGATGGGATAGGGCTGGTGATGAGCGATGTCAGTTGAGCCACTTGAGGACCAGGGTTTGATCCAGGGCGCTACGCCTTGGTCTAACGCGGTAACGATCTTGTCTGTCACGTCTTGGTAGATATTGCGCATGGCATTTTCCTCGAAAAACCGGAGGAACGCCTTGCCCGTCGGGGAGGGTTCCCTAGTGGGTGTTGATTGGATTGGTGCAGGACTGCGTATAGCCTGAGTTGGATCAGTGGCCGGGTATGGCCGTTTGCGTTTAGCGTTGCTGCTCTTCCGCAAGCGCAATCAGTAAGGCGTTAGGTTGGTCTGATGCCTGAAGTAGGCTGAGGCTCAGTCGCAGCAATGGTTCATGTTCTGCATCACTCACTGAGCCGAACTTGGCTATCTCGAACACCACGTAGGGTGCGTTTGGATCGGCCAGGTGAGCTTTGAAGGCTGCGCGTAGGACGTTGCTCAGCCTATCGAGCTGCAGTTTTTCAGGATGATTTGAACCATCGAGCAATACTGCGTGTTGCCACGCGTCTGGAGTGAAAACAACGGGCACGCGCAGAGTGTTCAGTGCTTCGCTTGTGAGTGAGTCGGACATGGTGTGCCTCCGTTGATAGCGCGAAGAAACCTGTCCCATGGGGGAAAGAATTTCCCCGCAGTGGGTTGAAGAAAAGCAAGAGGGTTTGGGGCGAGCCGAGCTCGAAAGACGCTCGGGAGAGCAGTAGGCGTTCATCACCCGTGAAACGTGACCGTGCGAGCCACCGAACGCTAATCGCACTTGGGGGAACCATCACCGGAGTGACGTAGCTTTAAAGGCTCTGGCTACCTGGGAAGGTGCTGTCGAAAACAGCGAACCGTATCCTCTATGTAGCTGGATGATTTTGATGGGGCAACGGCCTTAGAGGCGCTGTTGTACGAGGAGCGTCTTCTGTCTTCCAGTGAAGAGTTTTCGACCGAATAAGCTGATAAACGGTTAAGCATGGGCGGTTTTCAGTAGTAGGCTGTAATCACGATTTCCACAGGAATACACTCAGAAGAGGGCGCAATCATGCCGGCTCAGCAGCCAGTTCAAATCTCCCGCGCACACCGCTGGGCATATGTCTGCGGTATGTCGGTAAAACGTGTTTATCGCAGGTTAAAAGGATTTGAATCTCGTGTGGCTAAACGTGCAGTGGCGACAGGTATGCCTGCTGGTGGGCTACTGATTCGTGGGAGCTTTCTGGTTACGAAGCTGGCACTCATCCTCGGGTTGCTCTTTATCGGTTTCTGGTTGGTCGCTTCTGTGGTGACGATGATTGCTGTAGTTGGGCTTCTGATGTCCAAGGCTGTCATTGATGCGGATCTCGAAGGTAATGATCCAGGTCCAGACTTTTTAGGGGCCAACTCCTATCTAGGCAATTACGACGACAACGGCCATTACATCGGGCATTCCAAATCATCGAGTAGTGACGTCAGATGATCCGTTTCGTAGCTCCCATCAACTGATCTGTGCCTTTGCCTGCCGCCCCATGCGCGGCCTTGCTCGCACTTCCTAGCATCCCTTCAAGGCTGCTGCCAATTGAATAGCCTGCCCAGCTCATAGCAACTAGAAATAGACCTGGCAGGACCAAGAACATCGCCCCCATCACATACTCAATCACCTGCGCTGTGACGGTCCCATCCATAAATCCGGATGTCGGCAGCGACAAAAGCACCTGACTGGAGGCCGACACTTGGTTGTACAAGGTGTCGAGCATGCTGGAGTCGATCCAGCGGGCCAACTCCCACCAGAAGGTGAGCATGTGCAGCGTGAACAGTGCGAACGTCATCGTCATGACAGTCTTTAGCTGGTAGGTACTGACCAGCAGGATCAGCGGCAAGCTGATGATGACGCCCATGATCAGGAAAGCCTGCACCATGGGCAGGGCGGCGCGTAGCGCATTCATCGCCGGAAAGTTGCTGAAAGAGCCGAGGGCAAGTCCAGTGTTGGTCGCCAAGTTATTGAGTCCCTGATTGATCGACCCACCGCGAGCACTGGAGCCATAGTCTTGGTACACCTGTCCGGGCGACATGGACATCGATTGTTGGCGAGGGCTGACCAGTTCGCGGAGGGTGGCATCTTCGATCTCGGTGCTTGAGCGGCCAGTCAACCAACCTTTCAACTGAGTCAGTAGCGAAGGATCGACTTGCTCGATCAAACGCTCTCGCAGCCCGACTCCGCTATCACTCCACCACTGCTTGCAGGTGGGGTAGCCCGCGCCATTCTCCAGCCGCGGTAAGGAAACATCGCGGCTTTCGTCATACGGCCAGCTGACTCGCGGTGTACGTGAGCGATCGGTGTTGTAGTAGCCCGGAGTGTCGAGGAAATAGCTTGAGCCGATCCAGGACGCATCATGACTTTGCGCCTTGTCCAGTTGCGGACGATTGGTGAACAGCCTAGAGCGGGAATAGCTGTAGCAGTCACGTGTGAAGTCGCCAATTTCCTGCAGCAGGACCTGACTGTCGATGCGCGAACTGTCGATCTCCATACGCATCTGCCGGATATCCGGTGCGCAGGGGATGGAGGCGGTGGCCGCCGCGGTCACTCCTTTGCTCAAGGCATGAACCAGAAACCACCAGACCGGCACGTTGGCAGAGCGTTCTCCGATGGTGTTGAAAGTGGCGCCCCAAGCGGTTTCCGCTGGCTTGGCCACGCTGACACCGCATCGTTGGCTCGCTGCATCATCGTACGCCATTGTACCGAGGTTTAGCGGAAAGACCGGCGCGCAGCCGAACAATACGACAATGTAAGCCAGCCACAACCGGTTCTCGATCCGCGGTACCGAGAGCAATCCCTTGTTACCTTCGTCCGCGCCTTGCTGACGGGCCGACAACCATTCTTGCAAGATGATTGCGCCAAAGGGCGCCGCGAATAGCCCGGTGTCGGACAGGACACTCCATAGGCCGTTGTTGATGATCCAGGCCAGCAGGGATAGGTAAAACTCCAGGTAGCTGTTGGTGCTCATGAGCATGGTGGCGGCCTCACAGTCGGGTGAGTTCGATGCAGGCAAAGAGCACGAGCCCTAGTGTCCCAATGCGCTTCACGCGCAGTCGATCCTGTGGTCGATGTCGGTAGCGCCGAAGCAGATCCCACCAGAGCGCAGAGAGGGCGCCGTAGGGCAGGGCACGCCACCATCGCAGATAAGGCCGTAAGGATTCGAATGCCTGCTGCCAGGCCTCGAAACTACCCAGCGCAGTGCAGCCGATCCAGGCGACCAGTGCGGCGCTCAGAATCATCACCGCGGCAATCCCCAGACTCGAAAGCAAAGTGAATAGCGCTGAGCGTTTCATGGCTCACTTGTTCCTGGCGTCAGCATCATTGAGTCGGGCAGGCTCGGGGTCGCCTTGTTCGACGGGACGCGAAGCATCGGCACCTCCGACACGTCGATCGAGTACCAGGCTGGCGGTATTGGTAGCCAACATTTGCCGGACTTGCAGCTCGGTCTGCAGCAGGCGTATTTCGCGCTCCAGAGTGTCGATGTTTTTCGTCAAGGCCGTTTGGGCCGGTTCGGCGGAAGCGATGTTAGGTTCGTGGCTGCCTGCCAGCAGCGTGCGCAATAGCAGGAGAGCTTTGTCGAGCACACTGGATAAAGCCGTCTCACTGGCCAGGCGCTGCGCCAACACATCTTGATCAGGATCGTCGCGCAGGGCTTCGATCACACCACGGGTCACCGGCAGCATCGGGCTGGAGGCTTTGCTCAGATTGTCAGGGGTAGGCGGCAGAGAGCCGGACAGCAATCCTTGCAGGGTCTTGAGGTGTTCACTGTAGGCCTCCTGGATCAGCGGCGTCAGTCCGCTGCCAGCGGTAGCCCGCAGAGTCTCACAGGTGTCGCAGGTCGCGACTTCGGTCTCGCCCAACACTCGAACAGCCCATTCGGATTCCTCTTGGGGGGAGGTCCATGTCTCGCAAATAGCGCCGCCCAGGCAATCACTGCTACTGATCGAGGCGCTGTCATCCACCGACCGGTTATGTAGCAGGTTGTAGCCCGCGCGCACCACATCGGAGGTTGCCCGGATGGGTGTTTGTCCGCTACCTCCAGCCTTCTGCCCGCCGACCCAAGACACCCCATTGTTGCCGTTACGGGCCTCGGTGTTTTTTACCGCGGCCACCGCATCACCACCGGTTTTTTCGAGGTTGCCCTGCATCTCCTGGTTCTTGGCCAATGCGCCCCAGCCGGCTTGACCGACCTTGTCCGCCATCTTCTCGGCCATGGCTTGGCAGGTCAGCTTGGAACGGTCGAAGTCGATGCGCCCTTGCATCACTCCGTTACTCAACAACTCATAAAGCCCGGGATTGGCGCGCTGGATGATCAACGCCGGCAGCGACATCACCGCTTGGGTCGCGTTCTGCACAATGTTGCCCATTATCTGCTGGAACCCTTCGGTGACGCCGTTCAACTGGTTTTGCAAGGTATTGGTGAGGCTCATGTTTCCGCACATCATGTTCGCTTGCCAGGATCCGCCGACACCGAGCCCGTTGGGGCGATAGAGCGAGCTCGGCGAGCCCGCTGCCGAGCCGCCACCGATGGTGTACATCACCCGGTCGTCGAGCACTTCGCCTTGAGTGCCTAGACGGTAATCGTCCTCGGCGGCGTGGGCATGCGTGGCCACGGCGAGCAGTCCGCAGAGCAACAAACTCATCGGGCCCAACCATGGTCCTGCAAGAAGCCGACTCATGAAGCACCACCTTCGAAGTCGATGCTGAACAGGAAGGTCTGTCCCTCACGCTTGCAGCAGCTGTAGGGACGCCACAGCGACCACGCGTAGCCGCCATCCGAGCTCTGCACCGAATCGCTGGGGAAGATGGCACATGTGGGTTGAACCACGGGGGAGAGCAATTGCCATTTGTGGGTCGAAGCGTCGTTTTCAACGATTGGGCCAGGCGGCCAATAACCATCGCGTGGTACGGGTGTGAGCGGGACATACACGTGCGGTTGCCAGTTGCGGGTAATAACATCACCCGCTCGCTGCGCCATCACCGCAGCGGCTTTGAAGTCGTCGGGTTGCACCAAAAATCCTTGCCGGGGATAGACGTTGCCCCACATGTTTCCCGCGAGCTGACGACCGATTTCACGGATTCCCGGCACGAGTGACTCGGGGTAGAGGCTTTCCGGGATGCCATGACGCCAGGCCAGTGAGTCCCAAGTGCTCAGGTAGTAGGGCATGAACCCCGTGGCACCGCTGGCGCAGGCGTAGCCGGACTGCGAGGCCAGTTGCGTGGCGGCCCCGCCTCCGGGGTGGCCGATGCCATCAACATTTTTGAAACGAGGCAGGTTATCGCGCTGGGTGTTCGGCGTGATCAGGTTACCGCCACCTTCCGCACCGCTGATGGGAGAGGAGAGAGCGGCCATCTCGGTCCAGGGATTGCTCCCGGTGGTGGCATAGCTCGAGACCACTAGCTCAGGAATGAAATGACGGACCTTGGTTGAGGTTTTGACTGTGCAGCCGAAGGGCGTGCAAAGGAGCCAGAAACAATTGCCGACGACCCTGTACTCGAGGCAGTCTGGAGAAAGTACGGAGGCGGTAATGCTGCTGGTATCCAGCGCCACGCTTGACCCGGATGCCAGCAGAATGCTCAGCGCCAAAGGCTGTAACTTCTGGGGCGAAAATTGCGGGCAGGCAGCAGACATGATCCAGGCTCTGGGTGTATGGCCTGGACAGGTTCAATAATCGAGAGAGGGGTGTCAGTGAGAAAGCCGAACGCAGGATTGTCGGTTTACAGATATCTTCTAGATCAGCAGATGGTCATTCAGCGCTCAGTGTACGAGCAAGCGCGTCAGACTCAATGAGCAGCTGATCCGTTTTGATCTCGAAAATGTTGGCGAGTTTGCAGAGGACCAATAACGACGGATTGCCTACCCCCCGTTCGATTTGACTCACATAGGTACGATCCACCTCGGCCATGAGCGCCAATTGCTCCTGGGTAAGGTTCTTCACACGCCGCATCGAGCGGATGTTTTCCGCCAGTTGCAGACGAAGTTGTTCGTAGTCTTGAGTCATGCGCGCAAACTGCGCCTTGAGGGACTCTCAATCCACGGGATATAGTCTACATTGGCTCTGATTTGGGTTTTTTAGAGCTTAGGCGCCAGTATCAGCTTCGTTTCTATGATGCGCAGACCAGACGCAACGTTAAAAATAAACAGAATCTAAGGTGTGTATGGACGAAAACTACGTTTCAATTCCAGCAGCGGATGGTTGTCCAAGCCTTCTAACACCGTGGGGTAGCGAGTTTGCTTCCGTAATCGAACATGGCGTGCAATGCGCCCAGACATGGCTCGATACACCTAGTGAGATACCGCTGTGGTGGGAGCTGGCGCAGGCACGTAAAACCTGTCCTGCAGGAGACAGCCAAGATGCGTTCGAAGCCGGTTTTTTGCTGAGAATTCAACAGCGGCTTCGGGGCGCGTCAGCGTAACCGCGCGGCTCCAGTCCTGATGACATGGCTTGCGGCAGGAAAATTTGTTGGAAGGTATGGTTCTAAGCTCCATTCCTCTAGAATGGAGCTCTGACAGAAGTGGCGTTGGTCTGTGACAAACAGATTTACGTAGCTAGGATTCTGATAAGTGCAGATTCTGCACGCTCTGAGAACGTGGGGCGCGATATGAAAGCCGACCAAGTGTTGAGTGATGATCTGGTGAGTCGACTGGAGGGTAAAATCCCATCCATGGCTGAAGGCGCGATCAATACGGCCTATATCAATGCCCTGGCGGCCGGACGTAGCGTGATGGAAGTCATGGACGGTATGCTCGTTGAGACGACTGCTGATGGTAAGCACAAGGTTATTCGAGTAGCCAAACCAAAGCATAAAGTGACTTTGGGCGGCATTATCAAGGTGCATCGCTGCTCATGACCGTCCCTCGGCTGAGGGTGTTTGCCGGTCCTAATGGTTCCGGTAAAAGCACAATGAAAAGTGCCGTCCCGTCCCACTTGATCGGTATCTACATCAATCCGGATGAAATCGAAAAGACCGCCAAAGAGGGGGAACGCCTGAAATTCAGCGATTTTCAGCTGGAAGCCGACGGCGATGAGGTTCTCGGTTTTATCAAGGCGCACCGACTGATTCGGTTGACCCAGCTTGGTGAAGAGGCAGCCAAAATAGGCTTCAGCAATAACGGCCTGAATTTCCAGGCCGTCTCGATGAACTCCTATTTTGCATCCGTGCTTTCTGATTTCATCCGGCATAAGCTCCTCGAGGCCCAGCTGTCTTTCACCTTCGAAACGGTGATGTCCAGCGAGGACAAAATCGCTTTTATGCTCAAGGCAAGAGCGTTGGGGTATCGCACCTACCTCTATTTTGTGGCCACTGAAGACCCTGATATCAATATCAACCGGGTCAAGAACCGTGTTGCATCGGGCGGACATCCAGTTCCCACGGAAAAAATTGTACAGCGCTACGGTCGCTGTCTGAACCTATTGCCTGAGGCCATCGCGGCCTCGAACCGGGCTTATATCTTTGATAACTCGGGTGCTGATCTGGTGCTGCTCGCTGAGGTGACGGACGGAACTGACCTTGAGTTCAGAGCTGATGAGATCCCTGACTGGTTCATGCAGGCCTACGTGGAGAAGGTGTTCAAGGATTTGCTACCGGGTTGATCGAAATCTAGGATCAGCTCTGTTTCACTTAATTCCTCGCATCCTATCGATCCGTTCAGCTACCTGATAAGCCGCCTCCAGTTCCGAGCAGCCGGTGCTCTGCATTAGTGTCCAGCGCTCGGCTTTTTCCTCAGGCTCCGTCATGGCTAGGGCTAAGTAAAGACTGGGCGGCACTGCTCGAAACAATGTTTCAAGTTTTTTCGACAACACCACTCCTTCCGTGTATTTGCCTGGCTCCTTACTGGCGGAGAGCAATAATGCTTTCTGTGCCGGCGTGAGCTTCTTGAATCGTGCTATCTCCTCAATCTCCGCCGGCGGCATATTCAAACAGATCCACCATTCGATCATGTTGAGCATGGTCTGCGCGGCCGTGGGGAAGTCGGCAAGATTTTGCGTCGCCAGCCAGAACCAGGCGCCGAGCTTGCGCCACATCTTCGTCCCCTTGACCACGAAGGGGGCCAGCAGCGGGTTTTTGGTGATGATATGGCCCTCGTCGGTGACCATGATAATCGGTCGGCCCAGGTACTGATCGCGTTCGGCGAGGTTGTTCACGGTGTTCATCAAGCTGATGTAGCTGATGGACATCTGTGCCTCGTAGCCTTCGCGAGCGTAAGTGGCCAGGTCGACAACAGTCACATCGCTCTCGGGCCAAGGCGTGCCTTCGCGGTCGAACAGTTCCCCCTCGAACCCCTGGCAAAACAGGTCGATGGACTCGCCCATTTCCTGGGCTCGCTCACGACGCTTTTCTGGCAAGTGCGGGTCGGCGGCGACGCGCAGCAAGGCGTCGCGCACGTCGCGGGTCAGCACCTGACACCCCGCGGTGACGCAGGTCTGTGCCGCATCGAGAATGCACTCGCGGATCAAGCTGCGATCGGCTCGACTCAGGCGCGCCTCTTCCTTGGCCTCGCCGCCGGTGATCATCAGGCGGGCGGTGATTTCCAATTCGCCGAGCACATCACGCTGGTCTTCGCGACTGTCTACTGTTTCATTGTCCAATTCATCGATCGACAGATTCGCCACCTGATCCGGTTGCTCTACCAGGCGCCAGGCATCGGCGAACGGGGCGAGGCTGATCGCGGTACCAGGCTTTAGTTGGACCTTGTTGACTGACAGGCCTTGCGTTGCGAAGTAGTCGCCCTGCAAGCCGAATGAGTTGCCGGCCTCAACGATAAACAGGCGAGGGCGGTACACCGCCATGACCTGCATCAGCAGGGTGACCAGAGTGGCCGACTTGCCGGCGCCGGTGGGGCCGAACAACAGCAAATGGCCGTTCATGGCCCGGTCCAGACGTGACAGCGGATCAAAGCTCAACGGCGAGCCACCACGATTGAACAGCGTGATACCCGGGTGGCCGGTGCCGGTGCTGCGGCCCCACACCGGAACCAGATTCGCCAGGTGCTGGGCAAACATCAGGCGGGTGTACCAGTTCCGCGTGTCTCGGGCCGGGTTGTAAGTCATCGGCAACCAACGCAGGTAGCTGTTGCAGGCGGCGACCTCATCGCCTTCACGTACTGGTTGCAATCCCGCGCCCAACAGCGCGTTGGCCAGGCTGACCGAGCGCTGGTGCAGTTGCTGTTCATCGTGACCGCGCACGTAGAACGCCAGGGTGCCGCGGTACAGCTTGTGCTGGCGACCGATGATCGCACGAGCCTCTTCGACATCCTGACGGGTCTGGGTGGAGGCCAAGTTTTCACCGATGGCTTTGCGCGCCAGGCGGTTCAACTGTTCTTCAAGCACATCCTGCGGCTTGACCACTAGGGTCAGGCTCATCACCGTGCTTTCAGGCAACTGGTCGAACAGCGCATTCACCGCGTCGCCCTTGCGGGTTTCGCCAGTGAGTTGGCCAATCAAGGGCGCCCGCCGCAGCTTGTCCACCACCATCACCCGATGGGGCTGACCATCGAAATACCAGAGTCCGAGCTGCACGTCCGAGCGCGGTTCGTTGAAGAACAGCCGCTCGGCAAAGTCATGATCGAAGGGCAGATCCAGCGACTCACCGTCGCCCGACTCCGGATAGGCCACGCGGCGGTAGAACTCCTCGGGCGCTTCATCGGTGAGCCTGGGCGCAGGATTGAACCAGGGTACTAACCAGGCATACAGACCTCGGCCATCGACTCGCGTCGATTGCACCCCGCAAGCCTGCAACGAAGCAGCGATACGTTCGCAAGCCTGTTGCAGGGATTGCACCGGAGTAAGTCCGGTCTCCTCAGCGCCAGACTCAAGCCAGCGGTAGACCACTAGGCGCACCCGGCGGTTGTTTCCGCGCCAGGGCAGGCGCGTGACTGTCTTGTCCTCGAACAGACCGCCGGGCTTGGCGATGGCCTTCAGATGTCGGCGAGTAAGCTCCAGGTACGCTTCGGTGAACACTGTGCCTCGCGCGCTATCCTGAACATAGCCAGTGAGCCGATTCAGGTAGGGGGTGAAGTCGTTGTCGTCCTGGCAGAAAAACTGCGCCACCCAAGCTGCTTGATCCAGCTCGTCAAAGCTATCCTGCAGGGCATCCTCAAGGGCATCGCGGGCCGCCATCAACCAATCGGGTTCGCGCCCTTCGGTGCCGATGGGCAGCAACTCGAATACCGCACCCACCGAGCGATTGTCATCGAGCAGAAAACACTGTTCGGTGTCGAGGTATTCGACCCAAGGCAGGTGATCGGTGAAGCTGGGGTTGTGCGCGTACAGTGCGGCTTCATTAGCCAAGGTCGCGCGAGGGCGCAATGGGTGGCGCCAAGCTTTCCACGCAGGAGTACGGTTCCCAGAATCGCTGCTACGCACTACAAGTCTTCCTGACGTTCACCCGGTAATGCGTACTGCACCCGCTGGTAAAACGGAAAAACGGTCGAGTAGCCCGGGACCGGTGCCTGCTCGGTACCGCTCAGATGCGGATACACGTACAGCATCAGATCGGGATTGGGCAGGCGAGGGAACAGGTTACGGATCTCGTTCGTCGCTGTGCGCGTGTACGGTTCCTGGAGCTCCGCGGAGAAATCTGGCTGGGCCAGCGGACGGCGCAACTGTTGCCGAGCATCCAGCAGTTGCTGCTGAGTGCCTTGTGAGCCGGCGCCGTTCCAGATGTCCAGCATGGTTTGCTCGCCATGGGGCAGCAGCGTCTCCTTGTCGGTGGAACACCCCGCCAAGACTAAGCAAAGCAAGCTAATCCAGATCAGGCAGGGAGGCATGGTCTTTTTCATGGCGAACGCTCCGGCCCTGGGGCTCGTAGTCGATGGTGATCTCATGGTCGAGGTGCAGCGCGACCTGTGCTGCCGGTGGTACGTATACGGCGGCAAAGGCTTCGCCATACAGTTTGTTGACCCACTCGCGGATGTCGCTGACCCCACCACTGAGAATTGAATTCAGTGCGCTGTTGCCCGTGCTGTTGGTAACGCCGAGCGTACTGCCGCCCGAACTGATCACACTACTGTTGTTCTGCTCATCCCCGAGCAAGGCAGCGACACCCGCGCCGGCCGCAGTGATCAGGCTCTGGCTACCGAGGTATTGCTGAGCGTTCGAGCGGCGCTCGCCAGCGATGCACGGAATGCCATACGGATCTGACAAGTAACCGAGTCCGCCACGGATCTTGTCGGTGTTCGAACTCTGGGTGGTGGAGGCGTTGCGGCTGGCTACCGCCTTCGGCTGAGGCACCGTGCGGATGGTGCCGTCTGTGAATACGAAAGTGATCGACTCGACCTGTCCGCGTACGCAGGATAGGGTCCAGTCACCGGACGCCGTGCCGCTCATCACGGCCCCCGCGACGTCCGGCAGGTCGATGCCGTTGGCTGTCAGGTTCTCCGGACCGACCAGTACCTTGAAGGGATAGGGATCATTCACAGTGCCGTCCACCGGGACTCGGCCGATCAGCGCGGTCATGGCGACCGAGCCCATCAATGTCGCGTTTTCGGGAATGGTGTAGACCGGCTTCGCGCCTTCGGTACCATCAACTGATCGCGTCAGGTCACGCTCACCCTGGGTTACTGCACGCAGCTGTTTCTGACTGCGGCCGATGGTGTTGTCTTTCAAGCCTTCCAGTGAGTTGAAGGCGGTAGGCAGACTCAGTGCGGGGGAGGACTTGGTTTTGCCTCGGGCGTCGGTGGACAGGGCATCCGAGGGTTCAATCCACTGCAGCGCATCATTGGCAGAGTGCCGCCCTTCAAACTGAGCACCGTCGCCCGGCTCAAGCCCCAATCCAATCGGCATATCCTTGCCTTTGCCGGTCAGCCCCGACAGCTGTTCCTGCACTTGCGTCAGCAGACCACGAGCCTGGCGACTGTCTTGTTCCGCTTTGAGTCGGGCCTCGTTGGCTTGTCGGCGGCCTTCGTCGACCTGTTGGGTTACGCTGCCAAGCGCGGTCTGGATGCGCGAATCGACACTATTTTCCCGCTCACGAAGGCGGTTGTTCTCCGTCTGCAGCGAATCGTTGTGTTTTTTCAGGCCGAGCATGTCGCTGCGCATGGCCTTCACCTGGCCGACCAAGGTGGCAACCGTGTCGCGTGGGGTATCACCCGCAACGCCGAGCGACTTGGCCTGCTCGGCGGATAACTGGAGGTTGTCCTGAGCAGCCGGACTTTCTGACGAAGGCGAGGTACCACCCGCGACCCAAGTCTTCAGGATGATGAACACCACGCCTAACAGCACAGCCGGTACCAGCCATTTGAGCAAGGCGTTAGCTTTCATCGTCAGCACCTCGCGCAATGGGCGGAAGCAGCACGGCGCGTTCGAGGCCGGCACCGTGGGTGACGAGGTAGGCAATCGTGGTGTCTTCAGGGCTGCCGACAGGCCCGAGGAAAGCATGCTGGAAGGACGCGGCGAACAACTTGGTCTGAAGCTGACGTGGATCGAGTTGCACCGTCGCTACACCACGGTTGCGTAACTTCACCGCCGTCACCCAGTAATCACCGAGTCGCCAGGCGGCGATGGACGTGCTGGACACGTTTTCAGTCGGCAGCAGGGTCGGCAGTTCGGTGCGCAGCTCGAGCGGTACGCGGCGTACGCCGGGTAGGGATTCTACGGTGCGCAGCGGCGCGTACAGGCTCTGTGCGGCATAGCGCGTCAAAGCGACCGGGATCGGTGTACGTTCTGGAACAGGTACGGTGCTCGATTCAGCCTCGGTAGCTTGCGCCGGAACATTCTTGAGAATACGCACGGGCTCCAACGGTTGATCACCAGGAGTGGCCGCGATATCAAGCAGGATGATCTCGCCCGTCGCGACCGATTGCAGTTGCAGTCGAGTCGGGGCAATGGCTTCCGACGCGCGCAAGTACAGCGTGCCGCCGGTTGACTGCACGCGCAGCTTGTCCATCAGGGTTGAGGGCACGCCGACTCGAACATCCTCATCGACAAAGACCACCCGCTCCTGATCGATCACCAGCGGGACTGCGAGGGGGAGGCGTTCCCAACGCATCAACTCGATGGCCTGCGCTGCAGCTCCCCATAACATCAGTGCGACGGTGAGTCCCAGGGTAGCAATCCGCTTCATGGCTCACCTCCAGGCAAGGAAATTTTTTGCGGGGTGCCCTGATAACAATCCAGCGCCAGTCCCCACTTGTTGCGTTCAGGATCCAGGTCGAAACGCACCACGCGCAATGGATAACGCACCACCACCCGCTTCACCGGTTCGGCGGCGTAATACTCATCGGCGTTGAGGTCGAGCGTGACCAGCCAGCTGTCGCGATCGAGTTGCTTGACCCGCAGTTCCGGATCTTCACTGTAGCCTCGGCCCAGAATTTCGTAGACGCCACGCACCCGCTGACGCAGTTCGCCGGCGGCCTTGCGGTACTCGTAGTCGCCGTCGAGGAAGGCCCTGCAGGCGGGTGTCAGGTAGGCCTGCAGGCCATAGATGGCGCGGCGATAATCCTGCTCGCCATCCGAGGGCCAGCGGTTGAGCTGCCCGAAGATGTACAAGGCGAAGGCATAGACATTCTCCGAGGGGATATCCCACCACTTGCGCGTGCTGCCCGAGCGCAGATCCGGGGGGACGTGCACGGTCAGATCGGTCGGTGCCGAGCGCCAGCCGTACCAGAGTCCGACGCAGACCAGGGCGAGGATCGTTACTGCCATACGCAGGCTGAAGATATGGGCCTGTTGGGCATCCACCTTGTTCCGAAATCGGCTCATGGCTGCCACCGGGGTAGGGCAGGGCGCAGTCGACGCGAACGGCGAACCGTCCAGGCGCCGGAGCGCAGGATCAGGATTCCGCGCCCCAGGCGCCAACGGCTGACGAGTATCCATTCAAGTTTGCGGTACAACCAGGTCTCGGGCCGGGCCCGTTTGGCTCGGCGCAGTAGTGTGCCACCGGCGAACAACACCAACGCCATGATTGCGATCATGCTGGTCGGCGCCATTGCAATGGAGGCGGAGGCGATCGCCAGAGGAACGCCCAGCAGCAGGCCAATGATGGCGCCAGTGCCGAGCGCTACCCACATCTCATCATTGGTCAAACCGCGCAATACGGCGGGATCACGATTGAGTCGCTCGGGCAGAAAGACCAAGGTGCCGTCGGCAAGGCGTTCGATAGTGTCGTTCATGTCGACCTCACAGAATCGCGGCGGCCTTGGTCAGGAACCAGATGATGATCACCACCAGCAGGGCTCCAATGCCGACTACGGCGCCGAGGTCTTTCCAGGTCTTGCGCTGGTTCTGCACGTCGGCATAGACGGTCAGGGAATGCCAAGCCACACCGAGAAAAGCGAGAAGGGCGATTAGCAGACCGAGCAGGATCCCGCCGTCGTAGGCGTAGTTTTTAATCGTCTCGATCAACCCGGAGCCTTCGCCACGCGAAGGGGCTTCCATGGTAGGGAGTTCTGCAAAGGCCAGGCTTGGACCGAGCACCAGCAGCAGACCGATTACACGCTGACTGGCACGATCACGCAGATTGTTTTTCAGGGGAACAAGGCACTTGAGCATTACGGCGATCTCCGGTGTTAGGACAGGGTGAAGAACATCAGGACCAGCAGGGTGAGCAGCACGCGCGCGACACTGCCGCCGAAGGCTCCAAAGCGCACACTGCCTGTCGCCCAACCCCGGTAAGCCGTCCACATCACCCAGGCGCACCACAGCAAAGCCAGAACGAGAACCAGGGACAGCCACAGTATCGAACTGCTCTGCGGTGCGAAGCCGGAGGCGTTTTGAAAAGCTACGGTCTGCGCGTCGGTCATGCTCATGGCGAGGGTCCCTCGGGCAGAGTGTCGAGGTGGTAATCACCGACCAGTTCACCAGGGTCTCGAGGTTGAGCGCGGGAGGGGGACAGATAGCCCTGCACTCCTTGACGAATGCGTTGGATGTCTTGGGAAAGACGGAGATAGTCGAAGCAATAGCGTTCGTGTGGTCCAGTCGTAGTGGCCGCCTCAGCACGCGCGGCAAGGCGTTCGATGGTGTCGAGTTGCCGCTGGATGAGGCTGAGCTGTGCCTGCTCGTCGTCGGACATGGCATAGCTGCTGTCCTGGATGATAGCCAGCGAGAGCAGTGACAAGCAGCGAAAGATGGTAGTTGGCACGATGCTGTCCTCTATGGAATTGAGAACAGAATCAAGTCAGAGGTCGATTTCTTCAGTAAGAAAACTGGCGTTTGATGAGTCGTTTTTCTTATGAAGAACGAGCAAGTCAACATTTACAGCTCAAGCTTCGCGACTTGCCGTGATGAAGGGGGGGTTGAGCCCGAACTTTTAATGGGAGAACAAGCCCTGCCGCTACCGCGTGCCCAAAGCGCCTTTTTGCTCTAGTCGTACGAGATTCTTCACCTCAGCGGAAGGTCCTTGTATATAGGCTGCGTGGGTGTATTTGAATATTGACTAAATTTTTTAGTCGGCTTTGCAGAAGTAATGTCATAATGTGCGTGTATATAAATAATTGGTATATCGTGACTCGTCGGTGTTGAAATGAAAAACTCTATAAGTCCTGTTTTGTCTCTGGCGCGTAAAAATAAACTTACCCATCCGACCGAACGGAAGCCGTTTAATACGGAAGAGTGGCTTGAGGCTTACAAAAAATTCAGCAATGGGAATCTTGTTGATAAATCGCTGTGTGAAGGAGCTGGTTGGTTGGCAACCCATTTCTCAAAAGTATATGCGACACGCGACTACTATAGGTTACATGCCAACGATAGCCTGTCTGGAAAAGAGCTATTGCATGCACACTTGGCAGGCGCGAATTTTTCCTTTGTCCTGGTGGCTAAGAAACAAATGCGTGACCTTCCGCCCGAGGTTGTGCCAACGATGGAAACATTTCTGGATTACAAAACTGATCTTACTCTGAGCGGAGTGGAAGTTAACGTAAACCAATTGAATATGTTTAGGTTAGATAGCTTGTGCTCCCCGATTTATGAAATTCTACATGAGCGAAAAGATTTAGGCGTATCTGTACCGGGGGATGCCGAACCTTCAAAAGGATTGCCGAAATTAGACTTTATAGTAAATGAGTTTCGTTGTTCTCAGTTGTATCATAATGGTGTGGTGATATGGCAGCAATTACTTTATGGGGAAGCCTTTTTTGCATATGATTTGCAGCGGAACAGAGTCCTCGTATCGCAACTAAATAACTTATGTAAAATGAAGGCTATATGTGATTATCGCAGAGAGCATCACCACGTGACAATGGCGTTCGAGACACAAGGCGTCGCGCATAACGCTCTACTTTGGCTTGGTTTGAACTACCCCAAATCGTTATTGAAATGCGATGGTATGTCAGGCATCTCTATCGCTACAGCAGAAGAATTAGGTGGTGATGCGGATCGTTTTATTAAATATAAATGGGCGGAGCCTTATTTGGTTGTTGAACCTCATCTTTTCGAGTTGGTGAAAACTCATCGCTCTAAGGGGGGCAGGGGACCACGCCATTCTGTTCGTGATGTGCTTGTAGTATGGTTTCACTTGGCGGTCCTAGCTCGGCAGAGAGTCATGGCTTCAAATGAAGACGATCCAGACCGCTGGGAACATTTGCTCGAACATTGTACATGGTTTAATCGGGAAAATTTAATTGCTGCACTGGTAACTGTGACTGAGATGTCGGAAGAGGTTGTTAGGGCGATTATAGATTTTCTGACTTTCGAAGCTAAGGATAGGCAGGATGATCTTTGGACAAAACCGATCCTTCAAGTGGACGGAGAGGTTGCACTTTCGATAGCTGCGTTGCTGAGCGCAAGTCTGCGTAGAAATGTAGACACCTGGATTAGGCTTGTTGATCCGAAATCACATTTGAGAGGCAGACATTTCGAAAAATACCTAGAGGATGTAATGGAGGAATGCAGGTCGACTAATGAGATTATGCGTCATAATTTGAGTTGGACAGGTTCTCTAATGCTTAAATACAATCGAGAGCTAGTGCGAGAAGAAATTGATCTAACATTCAGTTTTGGTAATATTTTGGTGGTGGCAGAGCTTCGCAGTCGTCGCACCCCAATTACGCCGCTTGACTATCACAATGCACTTTACGAAGACGGAGGGGTCTTCACAAAGGTCGAGCAGGCCGAAAGGAAAGCTGCGTATGTTCGTAACCATTTGGCTGAGTTCTGTAGGGACTATTATCCAAGGTTGAGCGAAAAAATAGGCTCTGTCATTGTATGTCCCGTGGTTATTGTAAATGATCAATTTCATGCTGGTTTTCCATGTGGTAACACCCCGATCTTAGATGAGCATTTACTTAAACATTTTTTGAAGGATGGTACAGCGAAATTTTGTGGCTCGCATGATGATCGCTCTAATTATCGTTATGGTGTAGTGCTTTATGAAAGCTTAGAAGAGGCGGAGCGGAATTTTATAAGCTATGCGCTACGGCCAACGATAATTGAAACGTATCTTGCGTGCGTTGAGCAAAAGAGCACTCTCTATTCTTTGGCGCCAGATGAACCTAGTATTAACTGGTGGAGTTATGAGGTCAAGGAGCCAAACAGCGAAAAACAACTGAGGATTCTAAAAAACATTAGTGTCGGTAATTTTGTCCAGCGGTACTGAAGCCATTGACCCAAACGAAGGCTATCTCCGTTTGGGTTGATTTTTAGTTATTATGTTAATTTATATTTTAAATTAATTTTCAGAAGATGTGTCGGTTGCATCGCTGGGAAATTCTATGCGCCACCAAGAGCGGCCCTCCCGTAATCAGTCTATAAAATAGGGCCAACTAAATACTTAAAGATATTTTTTGAATGTCATAGCTGTAATCGCTACCGTTGCTCCGAGTAGCACTGCACAAGGCAAAAGAATAGCGAGGGGGTTGAGCGAAAAGGGCAGGGATAGGTAAATGATCCAGGGTACGATCAGCAGTGGTATCACTGCGCGCTTGGCACGGTGATAGACAAAACTGCTCTCACGCCCCGCGCCAAATTTGCGCAGGTCACGGCGCACCAAACCATCGACAAAACCAGTGAGCATTGTCAGCAAGAACAGCGGCGTGGCTAGGACCAGAATGGTCAGGCGCACCACGAAGGTAAGGGTCACATACACAGCGGCCATAACGAAGTCCTCGATGCTCACGTAGAGCTGGTTGATCCCGCCCCACAAGCTGTTGCCCTGGCTCGATACCCGCGCCTGCCGAGCAAAGTCCGCAAAACCGGTCTTGACCAACAACGACTGATTGAGAAAGTCCAGCCATTGGACAATCGTCTGTCCGGGTTGTTGGAGGATGAGTGAAGCTTTGAAGTGCTCACTGAGCCATCCCAATTCGCTATTCAACATGGCCTGGCTGTGTCGCCAGCCTTGATCAACCCAGAACAAGAGCAGACCAGCCCACTCGATCAGTATCGAGAACAGCAATGACGCTATCAGCAAACCGATAATGCGCAGGACTAGGCTGATCGCTTTGACGACCATTCCCGGATGTTGGATGGGTTGCTGCGGCGTGTTCTGGGCGGAAGTGGCCATCGTTTACTCCATTGCGCACCGTTGAGTTGATGCCGCCACGGGGCCTGCCGACTACGTGTTTGCTGAATCTAAAGCTGTGGCGGGGCCGGCTACCCCACCTGATCCAGATCGAAGTTTGTTGTTGGGCTGCCACCACTGGCGCTCCACCATTGCCCTGCGTGCCCGTTATAGGCCGCCCGCATTCGCTGGGTGAGCTCATGCAGATCCTCGGGCATGGCATCGTCATTGGAGGGTTTAGGTAAAGGCATGCGGACCTTCCAGAGCTGCCCACCGGCCTGGAAGGAGAACATTTGCCCCTTGGGCAAACTGACGATATGAGCTGGCTCGATCAGCGGCACGCTGGTGCTGCTGACACGGTCCTGTGAGGACGAGGTGAAGTCCGTGTTGGCCTCAGGATCGGAGGTGTCGGTGGCGCCCGATACCAGGGTTTTGGTCAGCACGTTGACCTTGGGCAACTGTTGGGTGAGCAGCTCCGCCGTGGCGGTTTCGCGTACCCGCAGCATTTGTAGGGTGTTGAAGTTTCCGATCACCTGACCGGCTTTAGCGTGGTTGCCGATGCGCGCTTCGATATCGCTGAGGGTCTGGGTGTAGGCCGTCACCTGGATGCCAGCACCACCGCCTTTGTTGATCAGCGGAATAAACTCATCGCCCATCAACTCGTTGAACTCATCGGCGTGCAGGTTGATCGGTAGCTTGACACTGCTGCCGCCGGATGTGGGCAGGCCATGGTCAATGCCATGTTTGTAGATGTGGCCCGCGACCGAGACCAAGTCGGCGAACATAGAGTTGCCCACCGCGGCGGCTACTTCGGCGTCGGTCAGTGCATCCAGACCGACGTAGACGATGCCGCGTTTTCGGATGATCTGCATCCAGTCGAAGATCGGCCGCGGGTCATCCAGGTCGGTGTAGTTGGGGGCCAGTAACTGGGCGGTCTTGCCGGTGGTGAGTTTCTCCAGCAGCGGCAGTAGCGAGGCAACGATTTTGTCGAAGTAAGTACGGTCGTAGCGTACCGCCGAACGCAGTCCGTCCATTACCGGATCAAATACCCGCTTCACTGCCAGGTACTGCTCGATGGCCACCACACGCTTTTCGCGCCCCACCATATGCCGGGGAATGTTTTTTTCGGTGAGTTTGCCTTCAATCTGAACGATCACTTCCCACGCCTTCGGGTCGGTCTTGGCGAAAAACTGCTGGGCGTATTCGACGAACAGTGCATCGATGTTGACCACATGGCGTTGGATCTGCAGGTAGTCCGGACGTCGGCCCAGCTCGATCAGCGCCCGGGCAATGATATTGACGAAGCGCCAGGCGAACTCACGGAAAGCTGCGGAGTTTCCTTCGCCGCTGAGTTGCCCGGCGATGCGTGACGCCACCTCTGAGATACGTCCGAAACGTCCCACGGCGTTGTAGCGAGCGGAGATCTCCGGCCAGCCTAGATGGAAAATATAGAACTCCTTTTCTCGACCGGCGCGTTTGGCTTCGACGTACATGCGTTTGAGCAAGTCGGCGTCGCCCTTCGGATCGAAGACGATCACTACCTCGTGTTCAACACGGTGTATGTCCTGGGTGATGTACACCTCGGCGAGTCGCGTTTTGCCGACACGGGTCGTGCCCAGCACCAGGGTATGTCCAACCCGTTCGCCCAGCGGCAGACTGACTTCCGTTTCGTCGGGCTCAACGCCATGTAACAGCGGCGAGCCACCGACTGGGGGCAAGGGGCGCAACGGATTCAAAGCGCTGTCCCAAGCCGTGACACGAGCCACTGCTGAGAGCGGAAATGGAGCATGTTCCAGGCGCCGTTCCAATCCACGTGCCAGGCGGTAACGGGGCGGCTGCTCGACATAGTGTGCGACCGCAGGATCCTGAGCCTCGACCAATCGCTGGGTGTGCAGGCGGGTCCAGCGAAAGCCGCGGCCCATGAACAGGCGTTTACGGCTGACCGGAATCTGCCGACTGGTCAGCTCGTAGCGGGGCAGCCGACGGATATTACGCCGATAACGTAGCACCTCCCAAGCTTGTCGCAGCCGGATAAGGCCGAACAGGGCATAGGCCAGCGCTGCAACCAGACCGACCTCGGGTGACAGGGCCACAGCCCAGGGCGAATACACGCACAACACAGTGGCGGCGATGCAGATCGCTACGGTGTACAGCTCCACCGCTGGCCGGAGCTTGGACTCCATCGCATGCTCGGCCATGACCTTGACTCACTGTTCCAGTGAGGTGGCAGTGATCAAGACGGGATAGTGCTCAATCTGCAGGCGGGTGGCGATGTCGTTGCCGTTGACCGGCAGGATGGTGATGCCCGGAGCGGCTGCTCGAATGCGGGCCAAAGCTTCATTATCGGCCACTTCGACGGCTAGACCGGCCGCGCCCATTTCCTGCAGTTCAGTCGCGCGTTGACGCAACCAAGCCAGTGACTGGGGATCCTCACCCACCAGGAAAAATGGCCGTAAGCCCGGCATGTTCAGGGTGCGAGACGTGATTTGGCCGGGGCTCAGGTGAGAGCTGCGGACGGGCAGTATCCAGGCTTCATCGGCAAACGTGGACAGGTCCGCATGCATAGCCCGATCAGGCTGGACCTTGTTGTTTATTGGCGGCCTGGCAACCTGAAAGTGGGGGCGGGTGAAGTCGCTAGGCTGATCCCCGGCTACGGTCAGTTCCGGATGGGCGAAAGGTGCCAAGAGCAGGAGGAAATAACAGGCAATGAGGGTTCGCTTCATGGTGGTGTGCCCTGTTTGAAAGAAATCAGCACCCGTTCGAGTTGCCGGGAAAAGCCGGCGCGGTAACGCGCGGCCGGTGTTCCGCCTGCCGGGCGGTGATAGCGTCCGGCCGCTGATACCCAATCACCGGAGGTGGCGTGATGCTCCTGCAACAGCGCGGCGGTCACGGCGAGATTTCGGTAGGGGTCGAGGGCTTCGCATGGGCTGGCGAAACGTTGCCCGTGGAAACCCAGGTTGGTTTGTCCAAGACCTACGTCGATCCGCTTGGCGTCATGTCGGGCGAGTGCCTGGAGCAAGGCGTGACAGGCGGCCTGGCGAGTCGCGAAACGGTAAGGGCTACCGGCAATATTCAGCGTCCAGGGCCAAGGCAGCAGTCGACCACGGAGGTGGGTACCACTCTCCTGCAGGGCAATCGCGAACAACACCGAGGAAGGGATGCCGGCGTCATTCGCCGCCAGTTGATAGGCCGGAGGCGAAAGTTCGTCAGCCTGGACGGCGAGCACCGTCAGCATGAGCGCAATACCACTCAGTCGATGCGTTGCCATTGTCCGTTCACCTGTTGAAATGTGGCGGGCAATGGCCCCGGAGCACCCAGGCTGAACCAGCGACCACGGTCATGGTTCAGGGTGATCTGCCGACGTTGAACCTTGCTCGGATCAATGCCTGCTTGCCGGGCCCAGCCACGAACATATTCATCCTCGCCTTGGCTGCCCACCAGGTAGATATCGAACGTGGTGTCACTGTTTTGCAAACGTTGTGCTTCAGCGGTGCACGCCGGGCAGTGGTCCTCCACAAACAGGGCTGGGCGCGGGGTGACCGATGAGCTGGTAGGAGACGAAGATGCCATGCCTTGGATCGGCAGCAGTACGGGAAACAGCTTGGCCCAGGCCGCCGTGTAAGCGTTTTGGTAGGCCAACTCGCGCTCGGCGCGTTTGGCTTCCAGCGCTACCTGTAGTTCGGCATAGCGCTGGCGCTCTTGGTCGGTCTCTGCCTCGACGCCGAGCGCAGTCAGCGGATCGAGGTTCGGGCTCCAGAAACCGCGCGGGCCGGCTTGGATCTGTTCGAAGCGTGTCCACTCTTGCTTCGTCAGACCCCAGCTTGCCGCCTGTTCAGAGTGCGAGCGCCCGAGCGGAGTGGACTGTGTGTCCTGGACCCATGACGGTGTCGTGACAGGGTTACCCATCGCAGCGCCCGTGCTAAGCAATGTAACGAGGCAGACGACGGGGGACAGTAGCGCTCGGTTCATGATCGTTTCTCAAGGGAGTTGCACGGTCTGGTCTGGCTGAGTGGGCACCGTGAAGATGGCCGCGTTCGGCTCCAGCACCTTCAGCTGCCAGGTGCCGAACTGCTCGCCGTTGTGCAGCAACTGGATATCCTCGAGCGAACGACTATCAGGAGGAGCGACCGCCAGAAAGCGCTCGCCACCGCGAGACTCGACACCCAGGACTGAGAATGGCGGCGAGAGCGGGGCAGGCTTGGGGCGAGCGGCTTTTTTCGGCTTGGCCGAGGAAGATGTCGGTGGTGGGAGTGATGGCTGGGTCTTGAGGTCCAGGAGTTGCTGCTCGACGTGCTCAAGTCGTGCACGTAACGCGATTATGTCGGCTTCGGCGGCACGGTCTGCCAGACCGTCGCGTAGCTCCTGAATCTCTTGCGCCCATTGATCCAGCATCGGGTCGAGTGTATTGGCCTGTTGTTCACCGGAGTCGACCATCTGCTTCAAGTCTTTCAGCGCGTACTGCAGCTTCTCCTGTGCATCCATGAGGGTGCTTGAATCACGTTGCAGGGAATCCAGAGTCTGTAGGCGTTGTGCGTTGGCATTTTCCAGCTCGGTCACGCGTTGATACTGGTTATACAAACCACCACTGAGCCCGGAGACCGCCAGGCAAAGTGAGCCGACAATGAGGGTTTGAAACGTCGAGGCTTTCATGGGCGTGCCTCCGGCTGATGGGGCACGCTGGGTGCGACCCGCGCGACGGCAGCATCATTTTTTTGCCGTTCGAAGCAGACCGAACGGCTGACCTCATCGATCGTGAGTTGCCAGGCGGGGCCAGCCAGTACTTGTAGAGCGTTGCGTAATGAGATCGGGCCGAGCCGGTAATGGGCGGCGGGCAGAGGCCGGGTAAACAGTATCTTTACTGGTTCGGCAGAAGGGCAGAGCGAATAACCTGAGCGCTGCAGCACGTAGTGCATCGCCTCCTGTACCGAGGAATTCAGGTTGGACGGAATGCTCACGTCAATGATTTGAGCGAGAAGATCACGCTGCTCTGTCGTGGGCTCGATGCTGACCAGCGTATAGCGGCCATAGCGGAGCTCTGTCGGATGACTCTCTTCGACTGTACTCCTTGAAAGCTGGGCCCGATTGGAACCAGCGGCAGTCTCTGGACTAGTCGGCAATGGGGTGGGGATCTGCGCCGTGCAGGCGCTCAATAAACCCAGCAGGCAGACAGGCGTGAAAAAACGCTCCATGGAAAAAACCTCATGTCAGATTCAGTGCAGAACCTGACATGAGGTGAAGGAGCGATTCAGTGAGTAAGTTGATTCAAGACGGGTCGTGTTTAAGTTGAATGCGTTGCTATTTCGTCATAAATGGCTAGCCCATCCAAAACGGTAGCGTCGGGGTCAAAGATCAACAATCGCACATCCGCCAACGCCGCCAGATACAGTACGTTGACCAGGGCTTCCGGCGTACCGGCGTCGAGCTGCTCTTGCCTTAGCGACGAGTAAGGACTGCCCTCGATCTTCATCAGGTTCTCGTCGGTCCAGCGCGTGCCGATCAGCTTACACCCGATGCCATTGCAGTCTGTCAGGGCAAAGGGCTCAAACAGAAGTCCGGTTGGTCTGGAGTCGACATTGCCAACCCGGCTTTCCAGGTGGCGCAGTGCTTCGTCAGTAAGGTGTGCGGTACTGATTCCCAGGCTCGACTGTAGTGTCCTGTGTCGAAGCTCAAACGATGGACCATGGCTTGGGCTTCTTCCAGAGAGTACAGGTCACCGACGTGATGTCGCTCGTTGAGCATTTCACCATTCACGGCGTAGATCACTTGGCGCACCAGCCCGGTGGATTGGCAACGTTCATCCAACTCATCCGGAATCAATTGGTCTTCGCTGATTATGGCGAAATCATCGCAGAACAGGCAGGGGAACAGTTCTAGGGCATCGTCGGGCAGATGAGCTTGTGAGTCGTGTACGGAGCGAAAGCAGGGAGGGCAGTCGTTCGCGTAGGTGATCAGCAGCAGCCGTTCGATAGATAGATTGTCATAGCCGCGAACGAATGGGTTTGAGGCCCCCAGCATCGCTGGGGCTTGGGTAGTGGATTTCATGACTACTCTCCAAGATGAAAATGAACAAGGCGCCCGAAGGCGCCTGTAAGGGTTAAAGCCAACCGTATTCGGCAAGAGAAAGTGGGCGACCTTCACCCACGATGAAGTGATCCAGTACGTGAACCTCGATCAAGGCCAAGACCTCTTTCAACCGCGCGGTCAAGACGCGGTCTGCCTGGCTGGGTTCTGTACATCCCGAAGGATGGTTGTGAACAAAAATGACGGCTGCTGCGTTATGCGCTAAGGAGCGCTTGACGATTTGGCGGGGGTAAACGCTGGCGCCATCGATGCTCCCTTGAAAGAGGATCTCGAATGCCAGAACGCGATGGCGGGTATCGAGAAACATCACACCGAAAACCTCATGCTCTTGAGGTGCAACATGCAGTTTTAGGTATGAGGCTACGGCGTCAGGTGACGTCAGGCTGGGGCCGCGGGTGAACAGTCGTCGATCCAGAATGTGCAACGCTTCGTCGATCAGCTGGTTTTCTAGGACGATACGATCAGCCTCGACATTCGAGGTTTCGATGAGGGTGAGTTGGGTGCTCATGGGATACCTCCGAAGGGAACAATCCGGGGGTACACACCCGAGGGGAGTGTTGTCCCCGAGGTGGATATAGAGTGACGGGCATTGCCCGATGACGCGCTGTTTACAGCTGAGTGAATCGGTGGCGTTGTCCGTTCAGGTGTGAATCACAACCATTGCAGGGCGATGGGGAGAAGGTTCTTATTCCACGGCCAGTTTCGGGATCGAAGTCGGCACTGATGGGCATTAGCCGAACCAGCCCACGATGGAGACCGGCGATGCGTTCCTCGACCTCATCCGTCGTGTAATAGAGCGATAACGTGCTGTAGTCCTCGTAAGCCGCAGCGAACAGGCAATCGTCGCAAAGCCAGAAGGATTCCATATTGGTTCTCCTGTGCTGATTGAAGAAAAGGCGCTCGATTGAGCGCCTTGATTTAAACATCGTGGATTGTTCAGGCGGGCTGAACAGTACGTGTGGCGACACGGCGGGCGGTGCGGGGAGTGGGTGCAGATTCAGGCTCAATCCTGGACTCTGTTGGGTTGTCGGTATCCTCAGCTTCGGCATCAGCCGACGTTGGGGATGGCTCACTGTTTGGCGCTTGCTCAGCAGGTGCTGTTGCCTCCTGCCTGGCAGGCGCTTTGTACTCGAACGTGCCATTGACTTTGATCCAGTCGATGTACAGCAGACGACCTTTCAGGCTGGCGCCCGGCTGGCCTTGTTTAGCGCCTTTCTCATAGAGAAATGGGTCGATCCAGAGGTCGCCGATACGGAACGACAGCAAGACCTTTTTCTCGGCTTTGACGGCGTCCATATAGAGACGAATCAAGCGTTCAGCTTCGCCTCCAGCGACTTTGCAGTCGAAGCGGGTGTACTCGACCGCATCGGTGGCACCGTGCAGGGCGGCGATATCGCAGGCCATGAATGGCTGGCCGCGGCGGACTTGTACTTCGCGGACACGGTTGAG
Organism: Pseudomonas moraviensis subsp. stanleyae; assembly: GCF_036283065.1. GTDB lineage: Bacteria > Pseudomonadota > Gammaproteobacteria > Pseudomonadales > Pseudomonadaceae > Aquipseudomonas > Aquipseudomonas stanleyae. The sequence continues at coordinate 161,169 of NZ_JAADJI010000003.1, read as the reverse complement.
GTAGCCGATGCCGACGGTGTGCAGATTGAAGTAAGTGGTCGCTTCTTGGGATTGGTTGGCGTGGGCCATGGTGGTTCTCCTTTCAGGGGAAAACGGCGACGCACGACCCCAGACGGGGAAGTGAGCCCCGTCAGGGTGGGTAAGGTGAAGGCAAGCGATGACGACACGCCACCGGCGAGCCAATGACAAACAGAACGATGCACCGGGGGAATAGCGGTGTAGCAAAAGAGAATCCGCAGCAGTGGTCCGCGGACCTGGGGGAGTAGGCATTCATCACCGCTAAAGCGGTAATCGTGCGAGCCTCCGAACGCTGATCGCACTTGGGTAAACCACCACAAGCGTGGCGTAGCCTTGAAGGTTCAAGCTACCTGGGCTGGGCTGTCAACGACAGCGAACCACACCCTTTGTATAAGCCTGTCATAGGGGAGCGTCAAGACGCCGCAAGCCGGTTTTTTATGGTCGGAATACAGTGGAAATTACTGGACTGAAGAAAGTGAAGAGTGGGCCTGACGGGGTGCCAGGCGAGGAATAGAAAAGCCACCTTAGGCAGTCTGACGCAGTCGACAAGCTCCTCGCAAAACTTGATTTAACTGCGCCATGATCCGCCAACCGACCCTTGTCGTGGCCTGGGTCGGAACACGCTGGCACGCATCCGCGCACAAAGGGTGCCCAGTGTTTCCCCGGCGGGCTCCGGGACTGAATGCGATCGCCGTAGCGGATGACCGCTGATGCCTGGCAGAGGCAACAGTGGTCATCCGCCACCACGATCAGGTCGAGCACAAAACGGGAACGGAATTCCGCAGAAGAGAAGGCTCCGAACTCAAGGAGTCCGACCGAGCTACCCGGAGCGAATCGGTCTTGGGTCGCCGTAAGCGATGATCCTGAGGCACCACAGCAGAGCGGGTGTGACGACGTCAAGCCAGTGGGCGCAGAGGTTATTTGCTACTGAGGTGAGCGGCCAGCTGTTCGACGGTCGACAGGATAAAGGCACGGTCGCTTTCTTGAAGGCTGCTCAGTAGTCCCGCGATCACCTGGCCCTGGTCGTTGGGACGATTGCTCGACTCCGTCAGCAGTTCATCCATCCGGCAGTCGAAGATGTCCGCCAGTTGCATCAGCTTGACCACCGAAAGCTCCACCACACCCCGCTCAAGGCGCGAAATGGCTTCGCTGCCGATCCCCAAGCGTTCAGCCACTTCTTCCTGGGTCAGATTACGCTGAGTGCGGTGCTTCGCGATCATGCGTCCGATTTGGGCTTGGGTAGGATGTTTATATGCCAAGTGATGAGTTCTCCAATTCAACCCGAATGGTTGAGCAAAGACCCATTGACATGAACATCCTTAACGGTTGAGTATCGACTTAAAGGGTTGTTATATTGACTGAAATTGCTGTTTGTCGCGACGTGACATCTATTCCTCCAAGGATCAGAGCCCGAAGTGACCAGTGAGACTGAGCGGTCTGATAGGGCCAAACGGAGGCAAGGTTGAGCATGGATGAGCAGCGCGAGGACGTCATGGACCTGATCTGGGATCGAACACTGGAGTTGTTCATCAAGATCCATGATTGCCCTGATAACCCCGCACACCTCGACAGCCTTGTTCATTGGCTCAACGAAGATCCTGCTCACCTGAAAGCGTTCAACGAACTGGGGCAGATATGGATCGCGACAGGCATCGCTTTGGCCCGTGAAATCGGACAACCGCTAAGTGACTTGGAGAAAGATCAGCCTCCATTGATGACGCACTGACCCTGTACATCAACTCCAAGATTGTGGTGACCACCAATGGCGCGTCATGGGTGTCGGGTACCTTTGCTGATCGGCAGAGTGCCTTTGCAGTCCGGGTAGTGGGAGCATGACCAGAACGGTCCTGATTTTCCCTTCCGCCTGAGCATTGATGCGTTGCAAATGGGGCAGACAGGCCCGGCTTCGACCGGTACCGACAAGGTAAGCGCTCCGCAGTTTGCGATCAGCTGCGTAATCCAGTGCGCCTGCTTGGCAACGAATGCGTCCAGGGTCAGGCGTCCCGCTTCGATTTCATCCAGAGCTTGCTCCCAGATCGCTGTCATACCCGGATCTGCAACTGCAGCGGGTACCGCTTCGATCAGGGTATGGGCTGCTGCGGAGGCCATTAAGGCACGTTTTTTCTTCAGCAAGTAACCGCGATCAATCAAGCCCTTGATGACACCGGCTCGCGTGGCTTCGGTACCGATCCCGGTGGTATCTCGAAGTTTATGTTTCAGGCGTGGGTCGTTGACCAGCTTGGCGACGTTTTTCATCGCCTTAATCAGATCGCCCTCGGTGAACGATTTGGGCGCAGCGGTGCGCATGGACTTGAGTTCAACGTCGTCCACTTCGCACTCCGTACCCTGTTGCAGGACGGGCAACACCTGGGACTTTTGATTGGGGTCCTCGTCTTCGAGGTTGTCGGAGAGCAAGCCTTTCCAGCCTTGGACGACGATCTGTTTGCCAACAGCAGTCAAACGCTCGGTGCCACACTCCAGTTCGACCTCGGTTCGATCAAACTCGTGATGCGGCAGGAATTGCGCGAGGTAGTGGCTACGAATCAGTTCGTAGACGTGGCGTTCTTGTTCAGACATCCGCCTAAGGTTCGCCGGCTCGGTGGTTGGGATGATGGCGTGGTGCGCGGTGATCTTGGCATCGTTCCATGCTCGTGAGCGCAATGATTGATCGACGCTTGCGAGCGCTGGGCGTAACGCAGGATCCATTCTGAGCAGGGCATCGAATACCGCGGCTACCTCGTTGAACATGCTCTCTGGCAAATGCCGGCAATCGCTGCGCGGATAGCTGGTGGCTTTGTGGGTTTCATACAGGGCTTGGGCAATATTCAGGGTTTCCTGAGCGCCGAGTCCCAACTTGCGTGAACAGACTTCTTGCAATGTGCTCAGGTCGAAGGGCAGGGGTGGCGTTTCGCGGAAATGCTCAGTCTGCAGCGAGACTACGGTGGCGGTCTTGCTGCTAGAAATCGCTTGGACGGTCTGACTGGCAAGCGCCTGCTGCAGGCAGCGACCGGCTTCGTCACGTCCCGAACTTGGCGGTATCCACGATGCGATGAATGGCTGTCCCATTGAAGACAGGTGCACATTCACTACCCAGTACGGCACAGAGACGAAGCTGGCAATCGCGCGGTCTCGTTCAACCACCAAGCGCAAAGTGGGCGTTTGGACGCGTCCAACTGACAACACGCCGTCGTAACCTGCTCGCCGACCGAGAAGGGTAAACAGACGGCTGAGGTTCATGCCGATCAGCCAGTCGGCGCGGCTGCGGGCGAGGGCTGAGTGATAAAGCGGGAAGGTCTCTTGACCGGATTTCAGCGTGGACAAGGCTTTGCGAATCGACGCCTCGTTAAGTGCGGACAACCAGAGGCGCTGAACGGGGCCTTGATAGTTGCAGAGCTCCAATAACTCGCGGGCAATCATTTCACCTTCGCGATCAGCGTCGGTGGCGATCACCACGGTGGTAGCTTCACTGAGTAGGCGTTTAATGACTTTGAACTGTGCGGCAGTCTTGGGTTTGACCTCAACCTGCCACTGCGCGGGGATGATTGGCAAATGATCCAACGACCAACTCTTGAATTGCTCACCATAAGCTTCAGGTGGGGCTGTCTCTAGCAGGTGACCGACACACCAGGTGACGGTGGAGTCGGGTCCGATCAGGCAACCATCACCACGCCGAATGGCCCTGAGTATTTTGGCGATGTCCCGGCCCTGGGAAGGCTTTTCGCATAGAAAGAGGCGCATAGAACTGCTCCGGATTGAATTCAGAGCAGCTTTGTTGGAATAGCAGTGGCGAGATACGAGAAACCTGAATGGCAGGTCCCTCATATTTAGCCGGTGAGGGAAGGCTTGTATGGTCCGAGGTTGCTGTCTGGTTGTGATCTGGAAAAAGGATAGGGCCTCACGAGCAACCAGTAATAACTGGCCAGCAACTTCACGCAAGGCGCAATTTTTATGCTGGAAGTCTTTCAGTCCGTAGGTGGTTGTCCTCTGCGTTTCTTGGATTTCGAGGCAGGTGAACTGGCTTGCTCTGTATTTTGAGAGGCCGCCGGTTCACTGGAACGCTCGCGCATGACCACGTCGTGCACCCGGTGAGGCAAGATGCCGACTCGACGGGCCTCGATCTTGAAGGTCACTCGTGCGTTATCTTCGCTGTCCTCCCACTCGTCGCGTACCGTACGGCCCTCGACCAGTACCCGCATGCCTTTCTGGTACAGCGTGCTCCAGTGTTCAGCCTCGCGGTGCCAGAGCTCAACCGGCGCCCAATAGCCGCCTCGATCTTCATAGCTGCCCTCGCGTGGTACGGGGTTGTCGAAGTACACATTCAGCCGCAGTAAACGCCGTGGCTCGTCATTGCCTGAGGCGAATTCTTGGAACTCTGGCGCACTGCCGATGTTGCCTTCGCCGACGAAAAAAGTGCTCATTGTGATATCTCCACTGCAGGTGTGAACTGGCGCAATAACCGTTCGGCACTGGCCATCTTGATTGCGCAGGTCGAGGCCTGGCGGTAGAGCGAATGCACCACGCTCATTTGCAGGTTCAGTGCAATGCGGTTGCATTCGAATTGGTGCAGACCCTCGCGCACGACCTGCGGCAGGGGTTTGCTGCGGACCTGGCGTTCCCAGACTGCAACTCCCATACGGGCAAAATCACGGGTGCGCCAACGCAAAAAGGTGCTGCCCGCGCTGGTGTGTTGCAGCACCAACCGAATATCCAGCAGTGAGTAAGGGGGCTGTCCGGCCTGCTGCACAGCAGCCTCCATCAGGTGACATAACTGCGCCTCGATTTCCCTCGCCACCTGCGCCAGGTGCACCAACTCCCCCTTACCCTTAAAAGGTTTTAAAAGGCCTTTTAGGGAGGCAGCGTGTTCGAGCTGTCGATAGGCATCCGGTGTCAATGCTTCGAAGGGCATCGGTTGAGCCGGGATCATGGGATTCATGCGTCGTCCTCCGGCTCATCCACGGTCGCAAAGGGCTCTCCCGCTTCCTCTGCCAACGCGTCAGCGTCATCCACTGGCACAGCACCACGACGAACGATTGGTGGCGCGAACTGGGAGCGGCGATGCCCCTCAAGGATATCCATGGGCGGCAAACCCAATTTATCGATGGCTGCCAGGGCGCGAGCGTTGTTCGCCGCCATGTCATCGCGTGTGACACCAGCATGCCGATAGCGCTGCGCCTGACCGAACAGACTGCGTAGCAGATGGGCGCCGTCATCGATCCAGGCTTCCATGTCCCTGCGACCGATCAAGGCGGTGTGATGAGACAATAGGGTTTGGCGCACCAGAGTGTCGTAATCTGTCAGCAGGTAGACCGCCAGAAAACCCAGCTGGCTGCCGATATACAGCGGCAAGGTGACGGGGTGGATGTTGAGGTTGTCGCTCATGTCGATCTGTGTCGGCAGGTCCTGCCTGATCCGATCCAACTGTTGGGTCAATTCCAGCATCCCAGCTTTAGCCTGCATCAGCTTTTCTTCGAGTTGCACCATGGCCCAATCGGCATAGGGGTCGTCCTGCGCTGCGGTTTGTTTGATCAGGTTGGTGACGCTGATGTAGCCGGCCATGCCCATGATCGAGTGGACGCCTTCGCGTGCGGCCCGACCCTGCCAGATACGGGCGGCATGGTGAGTGTGCAGGGTCAGGGTGATGCTGCTGCGCAATGAGCCCAGGTTGAGTTGATAGTGATCGGCCACGGTGTTGTCCTCGCATAGGCTTGGACTAGAACGTTGCGACAGATGAGGGGTAAGGGCTACCAAAAAGCTGAATGCGGTCTGTTCGGTTTGGTTAGAGAGGGTTCATTTCGGAGACGTTCGTGAGTGACTCCAATGCATTCCTCCCCATCGATGGCCATACCGATCGGATTGCGCAGATTCGGCCCTTTGCGATCTCACAGTAGAGCTCAGTAGATTTGATGCCACTGGCATCAAATCTACTGACGTCCAGGGCGTTTACCGCGCAGTTGCCGCAACTCATTCAGACACGCTTGGGCGAGAGCGGAGGCGGGTTCGCCCTGTTTTCGGGATGGGCGTGACGGTGCCGTTGGGGGCGGTTTTGCAGCGGGAGAGGGCTCTGTCTGACCTGCCCAAGGCCGAAAGTCGCCTTTCAGTGCGCGTTGGATTAGGCCCATCAGATAGGCCGCTGGCTTGCGGATACCTCCTGCCGCACAGCGTGCACCTGCTTCGTTGAGTACCGCCTGACGATCCGCTGGTTTGAGCTTGTTCAGCGCCACAGCGACGGCCTGACGCTCGCTAGGACTCAGGTGCAGCGGATCGGGCCAGTGCAGGTTATCCACCGCCGGGGTCGCGCGCGGTACAGTACAAGTACTTTCTTTTAATACAGTACAGGCGGCGTTCGGATTCCGAACTGTGCCGGAAACACTGGCGTTCAAGCCCGATTCGGAATCCGAACGAGGGGCTGTACGATTCCGAACGAGGCGATCTTCCCCCTGTTCGGAATCGTGCAGAGTAGCATCGGTTGCTTGATCCAATCCTTGCTGCTTCCAATGTTCGCCCCAGGTGTCGAACCGCGTCGGTAACCGATTTTGATCAATATTCGTGTCCTGGCGGACCTCCTCCACAATGTGCTGCGCGACAACACGCACGGCCTTCGTCGCATGACCGAGGGCATGCCCGACTAGCGCCAAGTAATCCTGATCCAGTTCGATGGCTTCGGCGGGGGTTAACGGCTCATCGTGCAGAACGTACAGTGAACCTTGAAGACGGCCGCTGAGCTGATCGCGACCGCGGCTCACCAAACTGAGCCAGCGAGTGAGCCTGAGCATCGTCAACACGCGAGCAATGGTTTCACGCGAGGCTGACGCACCGTAGGGCACACTCGATAGGTAAGGTTGCAAATCCTCATAGCGTGGCGTGACCAGACCCTGACCTTGCAGCATGAGTCGAAACACCTGCCAGGCATTCCGCTCCAATGGCGTTAGCCGATTATCCAATAGCAGACGACATGGCACGACTTCATGTGATTGACCGCTGAACAAAAAGCCGGCCTGTAGAGTCTGGTTGGAGGGATGTTCAGTGGTAGGACGTGCGGGCCAGCGCTCATTTAGTTGCTGGACGCATTGCTGCAGAACACATTGCCAGCGACTGGAAGGACCAGCGTTCATGTCTTTGTGCTGTACTGGTCGATCTGCTGCCAAACGATGGTCAAGCTGACCTGCTGCTCTTCGGCAAGCATCATCATGGCATCAAGCTGATCCTCGGTACTATCCTGGGCGCGTAGCTGGCACCAACGCTGCCAGAGCGCATGTTCCTGCGCTTCGCTCAAATGTTGGGGGCGGCCCTTACGGGTTTCGATCTTAAGCAGACGTCGACGCAGGGCAGTCTCCGAATGCGCCAGGCCGAAGCACTGATACATGATGGTGCTGCTGGCACCCAGCTTGAGCGCTCGATTGATCAAGCGCTCGTTCTGCTCGTCGCGTTCGGCTTGCTCGATCAACCGATGCAGCACTGGCGAGTCAATCTTGACCTCAACCCAAGGGATGGTGGTATGGGCCAGGCGCGACAGGGTGGTGGGTGGTAAGGATTGCAGCAAGAAAATGTCGTCTTCACCCAGTCCGAGTGCCTTGCAGCGCTGCACATTACCCAGACGCAGTTCATGCAACACCTGGGTCAGCATGGCCTGGTTGAGCACATTGAAGGACAGGTTCATGACAGCTCCCTCGGTGAGTCGTCTTCAGGGGTAAGTGTTAAGTCGATCAGGCGTCTGGCCAGGCGGATCAGGCGATATAATTTAATTAAAAGACCGTCGGGCAGTCGCTCCAGCCCAATGTCCACGGGGGGACGATCTGTCAGCGGGAGTTGATAGACTCCCAATAACAGTTGCCCGAACAGCGCGGAGGGCAGTTGTTTACGATCTTCCCAGTTCACGTGGTCTTGAGCGCGCAGCAGGGCCAGGAGCAGTAGGTGAACGCCCGTAGCGCGAGGCGCTGCAAGATCAACACGCTCGATGTTCAGGGCGAAACCCAAGCCATGCTGCTGATCGATGATGCTCTCGGGATGTCCGGCATAGGCCGCCAAGTCCCGCGCCAATTCGGCAATGGCGGATCGCAGTTGTTCGGGCCTATCCAGTGCTGGTGCGATAGTCCAAATGTCGTCGAACGTGCAGGTTTCGACGGTCGGGGTTGTTTCAGTGGCAGTATCGCGATCAATCTGTTCGCGAATCTGTTGGACTCGTGACTGAGGGCTGACCGCTGATGCGACATTCCTCTCGGGCGGTGTGAGCAGCTCCTCTCGTGCTGTTTGGGCCTGTGCTCTGGTCTCGTTTGGTTTGAGACGGGACTCGGACGAGGAATATCCTGCCGCGGCTTCATCTATGCTCGGCAGAAGACTGTTCCCCGAAGGTGTGGTGACGACAACACCAGGCGTCGAGACGGCCCGTAGGGTATCGCTCAGTTCCAGGGCCAGCATACGGTAAGACTGTCCGAGCAAGCAGCTCATGCGTTCGAGCAGCTCATCCTGGATTTGCTCAAGATCCAAGGACTCAGGTTCGGTATCGAAGTAGCCCAGGGTGTCAAGCCAAAAATCGGCGAATGCAATGCTGCCGGTTGGATAACGGTTCCAGGTTCGTTCAGCCTGACTACGCAGAGCGATCAGACGTTCGATCTGGGGTTTACCCAATCCCGCATACAAGGTTTGAGGAATTGCAGGCAGTAAGTGTTCGAGGGTGTCGAGCATCCGGCTGATGTGCGATTGCGAAATCGGATAGCCTCCAGCGGCGAGACGTTTGGCCAGTTCACGCTGCGAAAGTGTCGTTTCATCTGATTCGAGCATGGCTTTGAGTTTGGCCACCGCCAATGCGCGTTCAATGAAGGTAAGTTGACCGTGTAGATCGCTTTCGGCCAGATGGCCGAGTAGGGCATTGATTTCATTGGTCCAGGGTCGAAACAGGCAATGAATGCGGAAGAAGCGCTCGTCGCGAGTCTCCTGCCACAGCTCGCCGAGAATCGCCAAGCGAGTATTCCCGCCGTTGCGAATGATGAAAGAGGTCTCTCCTGGGCGGCGGGTAATCGGTGGCGGTTGATCCAGCCCGCGTTCCCGGATCGAGGCCTTGATATCGCCGTAAAGCGGATTGCGGATGAAACGCGGGTTGTATTCGTAAGGCCGCAGCTGCTCCAGTGTGACCAGCATAGGTGTGTCGATGACTGGATCGGACAGCCGGTCCAGTTCTGCACCTCGAGGGAAGTGGCCTTGGTGCAGCTTGCCGGTGATCTCCTCCTGACTGAGCTTCTTCATTTGAATCGCCTCAGTTAACGCCGAATACGCAAATGGTCACCGACCTCGAACTTGACGATCTCGGCAGTCCCCGAACCTTCGAAATGTTGAGAAAGTTCTGCAAGGAGCCACCCCATGGCCGAGCGCCCGCCCTGCAGACGAAAGACCACAGTGCAGTATTCCTCGCAAGGTGGGTAGTGTGGTCGAATTGATGGCCGAACGATGATGGGCAGTTGATCCAACATCAAAACTCCTTGCCAACGACTGTTGGCACAAAGGTCGATAAAAATAACTTGGCGAAGAATGCCCGCGTGGTGATTCGTCTCATTGAACCTCCACGCACCTGCTCACCGTCCAGATGGCTTCGCGCCACTCTGGAAACAGTTCGATGGCTAGCGCTTGCATAGTTTCCAGCGCAGATGGTGAGCGTCGTTTGTGCGCCCGGCGAGTCTCTACTCGGTGGACCGGCAGGCCGAGGGAGGCGGCATTGAGGTAAGCCACTCGGCCTGGAACTACGGTGTCTAGAACCGAGACGTTGATTGCCCCAGCGAAGGTTTCGCGCAGGCCACGGATGATCATCCGGGTGTCCGTCCGAATGGCATTTACCTGATTAAGCAGCAGCCGCAGCGGTGGCGGTGCAATGCCCAGGTGGTGGAATGGTTCGAGTTCACTCAGCAGCTTCATGGTGCCGCGGTGAAGCTCGCGGGCAGCGAGCATTTCTGGAGTGATGGGCGAAAGTGCAAGATCGGAGGCCAAGATGGCCATCTCCAGCAGCACGCTACGTGCGCCTTGGGTGTCGATCAAAAGCAGGTCATAACGGGGACGGAAACTGTCGAGCAAATTGCGCAGCCTTAATCGCCCGTCAGGTGCGTGCAGCAGCAATGAACTCAGATGGCCTTGATCATCGTTGGAGATGATCAGGTCGAGCCCGGCAATCACTGTCCTAGAAACAATCTGCGCTGGCGCTGTTAAGTTGAGTGCAATGAGCTGATATGCACCAGCACCAGCTTTCTGACTCAAGTCGTAATAGCTGGAGAGGGTGGGTTGGCTATCGAGATCAAGCAACAGGACGCGCAGGCCAGCATCCGCCAGTAGACCGCCGAGATTGGCGACTACTGTGGTTTTGCCTACTCCACCTTTAGTGGAAACCACTGATACCACACGCATCACATCAGGCCTGCTGGCCTAAGCGCTCAGCGACCCACTGCTCGATTTCCTTCGAGTCCCAGCCGACCGCGCGTAGTCCAATGCGTTTGGCTTGAGGGAATTTTCCTTCTTTCATCAGATTGTAGATATGCGCACGTTTGAAACCGGTTTTTCTCTCCACCTCGTCGCGTCGCATGATATGGCGTTCGCTTTGTTGTAGAGGTGCTTCATCGATAAGCAAGGATTCATTGATCATGGTGGTCACCCCGAGCGCTAGATAGACTTGTTAGGAAGTGACCTGGATTCAATAACAGAAAATGAAATCGGTCATTGCACTGCAATCGCCAGGATTGCAGTGCAATGCATCGATTATTCCTGTTTTTTGAGGCTTCGGTTAGCAGCAGCAAATTTTTCATCTAATGTGCGCTTGCTAAGGCCGATTACTCCTTCATAGCGTGCAGTAATCGCATCAACGATTGCAGCTTGACTTTCAAATACCGAGATGGGCTTGCCGGCGGGCGAACGACTTAGAAATAGGCTGAGTAACGCGCCGATAATCTGCTGATATGTAAACTCGCTACGCTTGCTGAGCTCATGATGTATTTTTGCTAGCGATTTAAGTTCTTTAGGTTCAATCCCTACGGACTCAAGATCAGCTAGCAATTCTTGATGAAGACGTCTTAGCTTTTTTAGTTCGAACGCTATAGCCTCTTGGTCAGCACGAAGAGCAAGATAGGTTCCGATGGTTATCTTGTCTTCGGCATCACGTGTTGACTCAAACAGGAATGGAGGTTTTTGCTCCGGATAACGAAGTGACATCCAGGAACGCAAATCTGAATGGCGAACGGTCAATTGGTAACAATCCAACGATGTCTCCAACTTCACTGTGATGCCAAGATATCCGTAAGGTAGCTCTCGATTTCGAATGGCGTCATAGATTTTTTCCGTATTCGCAAGCAGGCAGGGCCACTGTGGAAAGAGCTGCGCGAGTCTTTCAGGGCTATGGTTGAAGGCTTCGAGAATCTCGGATTCATAGTCCATCAAGTTGCACCATCGTACAGCCGCCTCAATAGGCCTATAAAAGATCTTGGTATGGGGGTTGAATCTATGTTTAGACATTTATCAGCGGACCTCCGTATCAGACGGATAGACCTCCCGCACGATCCTTGCACCTTGTCAGCAGCTAGGATGGCTCCGTAGCAACGTCATAGAATCTTTACCGGGACAGATCTTTACCACTATCTAGTGGCTGTCTTAAATGTTCGTTTTTATTTCTGCCTTTCGCGTTGATTCGCGAGAGCGGGAGAGTAACTCCTGACTCCGAATCTGTGGCTCAGCACCTTCGTATACGAGGTAAAGGAATACCACAGTGAATGCGGTTGATGGCGAAATCATATCAGCGGGACCTCCTAGAAAAAGCCATTAAAATCAAAGAGTTTTAGTCTTTTTTTTTGTCCGAAAGACTCTGTGTTTGTGCGTTGGCTATCTCACAGCGTGTCTTCAAACGCCTATAAGTCCTTGAGGAGCCGGTTACAAGCGGTTGTGGCACGCGCACTGTAATACTCATCAATTGTTCTATCATATTATGAGGATCATATGAAGGGTTTTTGAGGAGGTGCTATGGGAGGTACGAAGGCGAAAGCAAAAGCCAACCGTGAGCTCATAATTCAACAAGCTGCCCGATCATTTAAGGAGCATGGCTTCGAGGGTGTAGGAATAATAGTATCATGAACGCCGTTGGTCTGACGCATGGGAGTTTTTATAACCAACTTGAGTCTAAAGCCGAACTAAAAGTTCTTGCCTTGCAGCACGCGTTTTACTCCATAGACGTCTTGTTCAAAGAGTCAGCCGAGCAAGAACCAGGAGCAGTGCTCTCGGCAGTCGTTGCCAACTATCTTTCAGACAGCCATGCTAAGTCTGGGTCGATGTGTGCCTTGGCTACACTTGCAATTGATTCAAATCGCGAAGAAAGGACCGTTAGGGCTGCCTATAGCGAAGGAGTTCGAATGTTCTAACGCTCACTGGGTAGGATCTCCAAGATAGAGGAATCTGAATCTCGTAGTCAGGATGCAATGGTGTGTCTCTTGCTGCGATGATCGGTACCGTAATTTTGGCTCCGTGCGGTGGATGATGGTACACTTTCAATTAGTTTGAGAAAGGCAGTCGCGAACTGGATAAATTATAAAGAACACTAGGCTGCGGAATCTCATGAGGATAAATTCGCATTGGATTTGATTTTAGCAGCAGCTAGTTCAGTTAGTTCGAGCCGCGCAGACCACTGCCGCTGAGTATAAGCCTGATTGTGAGGATGCCACGATTTACATACGCCTCAGCAAGCTTGGGAATTGCTAAAATTTGATAGATTAGGGGCATGCCTTTACGCTTCATTCAGTCTGTTGCAGAAATGTGATCAAATGATCGTTAACTTCTTTGGGACGTTCTTGCTGTATCCAATGTCCTGCGTTTGGAATGATATGTTTGCCTGCTAACATAGGGGCATGTAAGTGAAGATTTTCATATTCTTCGCTTGTCATTGTCAAAACGCCATCTAGGGATCCTGCAATAAACAGCATTGGCTGAAGTAAGAGTGCGCCGTCCCAGAACGCCGTCATTTCCCAATTTCGATCCATATTTCGATACCAGTTAATTCCCCCGCTAAACCCAGAATTTCGGAACTGGTCTGAAAAGACTTCTAAGTCCCATTCGGTTAGCCATGCAGGTAATACTTCCGGTATTGCTAGGTTATCTGTAAAACGAGTACCTTTATCAAATGCGATAAAGCTGGAGCTACTGTGTAGCGGATGTGCTCGCGCCTCACCGGAGGCCGAATATAAGATGCCGAGCATGCTTGTTCGAATGTTTTCCGATAGCTCTTTTTCTATCAGTCCGAATTTTTGAAAGTAATCTTGGTAGAAATGCTTTTTTTGTGAGGCCATATGAAATCGTATGGAAGGGCGAATTTTTCGTCTTGGCATGAATGGAACGCTCATCAGGCAGAGTTTGTTAAACATATCTGGTCTAAGTAAAGCTGCTGCCGCCGCGACCATGGATCCCCAGTCATGCCCTACGATCGATGCTTCCATGATCTCTAGAGTGTTCAGTAAGCCGACTACATCCCCTACTAAATTGAGGATGTTGTAGCTAGATACATCCTCCGGAACTTCAGTAAGGCCGTAGCCGCGTTGATCAGGTGCGATAACTTTATACCCTGCTTCGGCAAGAGCCTCGATTTGATGGCGCCAGGAGTACCAAGATTCTGGCCAGCCGTGCAAAAGCACTACCACCGGACCGGTGCCCAGTTCAACGTAGTGCATTCTTATTCCATTGGAATAGGCGTAGCTATGTTGGAAAGATTTCATATTCAACCCCTGATCGTGCTTTTTTAGAGATTTATCTTGATTTGGACGCGTGAGAACACGCTCGCAGAGGGTAAAAATTGGATATCGGTACGTGATGTTAAAGGTTTGAACAAGCAAACAGTGTCGTCCAGCCGACACTTCGGCGCGTGTCTGATTTATTTCATTTAAGCTTCGAGGGCGCTCGTAGCGATTGACTGCAATTTATACTGGGGAAGAGACGAATCGCGGACTTCTCAAGGTGAGCGCCGCTACCCACCCCGAGGGCACCGAGAATTGAGGCTGCGACATGGGCGCGGGATAAACATAGCAGCGCTACATCATCTGGCTCGATATTTCGGCATGGGCTACTTTCGCCCTTTGCGGTGCAGCGGAGCAAGACTTTGAATATGCTTTCGCTTATTAGCTGAACGCCTTTGGATGCTCCGGTTGTTCCGTTGGGTGCCACTGCCAAGAACGAGCGTAGAAAAGGCTGAAGTGTATTAACGTCGTCCAGGCGCAGTTGCTCTTTCTTGCGACTACTCAGTGGTACAGGGCCTCATCATTCAGGTGTTGAATTGCGGCCGTGCCGTTGATGCTCGCTGATATAACGGCGTAACCCCTCAGTATCCTTGACCGTCACCTTGCCATAGTTCGTTTCGATCAGGTCTAATTTGCGCAGTTCTGTCACTACTCGATTAACGCTTTGTCGAGTGCTGCCGACCATGAGTCCGATATCGGATTGGGACAGGGTGATGTTGGCTGCCTCAGCCGATGCGCCTTGGATGTCCGAGAGCCAAAAAAAACGGGACGCGATTCTTGCGGCGACGGGTTGCGTCAACAGTTCTTCAACGAGCCGGAGAGCTCCTCTGAGGCGTCGGCTGATCTGCGCGGCTACAGCGTTCTCGACTTCCGTATAGGTAGTTCGAAGCTCGGTGAAGTCCCGAGCGGACCAGACCCTTAGCACGGCCTCGCCTCGAGTGATGATGGTCACAGAGTGAGGGTCTTGGTCAGCAATTGAGCTGTCTCCCACGAGGTCTCCGGGCTTGTAGATGTAAATCAAGACTTCCTGGCCATCTGCGGTGATGATGCATTGCCGAATTTCGCCAGAAACTATTTGATAGACCTCAGTGATCAGATCGCCTTGATGGTAAAGCGTAGTGCTGTCTGGGAGAGTGCGGAGTCGAGCTCTGTCGAGCACGGCTTGGCGGACTGGTAGGCTTAAATCCTGAATCCAATTGAAGCCGCTCATTGTTATTAGCTCCCTTCATCGAGCTGCGGGGGTGATCGTATCACTGCCATTGCTGCCATCACAGGTTGCGCGAAGCTCAAGGGCAGTACACAGTTATTAACCGAACGATTGGTAAGTTATGTATAAGCGAAGGGTAGCAGCGAGTCAAATCGCTCTGCCGTATGTCGTCAAAGGAGCATCGGATGAGACCGCAAAAAATTCCACGAGAGGAGTTGCTGGCCCGTTGTGCTGGCGTTTTCAAGCGCTATGGCTACCATGGCACAACGATGGATGCCTTGGCTCAAGCCTGCGAGCTGACTAAAGCATCGTTTTATCACCACTACAGAAGCAAAGAGTCGTTAATGAACGACGTTTTGTCCTGGACCCATCAACAGATCAGCGAGCGACTTTTTAGCATTGCCTATCGAGAAGATTTAAGTGGAGCTGAGCGCTTTCGGTTGATGGCGCGCCATTCAAAGAAGCTTTTCATAGAGGGGGCGATTGGTTGTCTGATGGGCGTCATCGCGGTTGACGCAGCCTATTCAGTGAAAGCGCTGATGCCGCAAATTCGGGAGTTCATGGGGGAGTGGGCGGCGGCTTTGGCGAACATTTTTTCTGAGCAGGTGCCGTCATCTACAGCTTTGGAGCACGGTGAGAGAGCGGTTGCCGACTACGAAGGCGCGATTCTTCTCTCGCGTATTCATAACGATTCTAGCTATATCGACAGAGTAAGCGAGCGCTGGCTCGGCGTCCTAGTCTAGAGGGCGGAGAGGTGGGCTCGTCGGACATCAGCCTCAATGTCCCTCGGAGGCCTATTCGGCGTTGCTTTTCAAAATCCATCACTGCTATTTTTTCTTGCCGGACATTAAAAAAAATCGTTGGTAAGGCCTACATAGCCGCTCCTATGATAGATCCATATCTGGCTGCCATTCATTTGCGAAGAGGCTATAAAATGCGTCTACCGAAGATACATGCCATGACTCCGTCCGCAATGATAATCGCATTGATCAGCCAATCCGATATAGCCAGTGTGGTAGAAATTGCTTGACTGCCGCAGTTGACTTGTCTTTGCGAGTGGCACACTCCTTGTGGCACTCGCCCACAAGCCCTTAAAAGTGGTAAGTCAACTGTCCGGTGAGTCCGTGAGCGCTGTTGTTATACTTAGCGCTATAGGCTGGTTGAAGGCCCGAACTGTTTCCCTGATTGACGGAGCTTTCGTTTTCCCAAATGTAGGCGTACGCCACGTCAATAGTCATGTCCTTATTCGGTGAGTAACCGGCTCCCAATGTGACGGATCTTCTGTTGCCCACTGGAATGCGAACGTTACGATCAGCATTGTTGGTAGGGGAGGGGTCGTAGGCGAAACCTGAGCGCAATACCCACTGAGGATTGAGTTGATATGCTCCACCGATGGCAACAGACCAGGTATCTTCCCAGTTTAACGGCTCGCCTATTGTGTTGAATCCTAGTTGCTGGCCTACAGGAGGTATCCCGCTGTTCTGTGCTTCGAGTTTTTGCATGCGACTCCAGCGTGTCCATGTTGCTCCCAGATAACCCGTCCACTGATCATTGAAATGATGAGTCAAGGATGTATCAACGGACTCCGGCAAAGTGACGTCAAGTTTGGTTTTATACTTTCCATCGAGCCCGAACAGTGCTGGTGAGTTTTCAACTTCAGTGTGACCTTCGAGATTGTAGCGAACCTTGGAGTGATAGGTTGCGCCCCAAGTAGTTGATTTGTTCAGGTTTACCAAAATTCCTAGATTGTAACCTATCGCAATATCATCACCCTTAATCGTGATGTGCGTATCCCCTCTGCCGTTATTCAGCGCAGCCGTCGATAAATCGTTCTGAAGTTTCCCGCTAATACGATTAATAGTGGGGCCGCCACCGATAGAAATCCAGTCATTTACTCTATAACTAACAGTGGGTTGAAAGGTTACAACCTTAACCATGCTGTAGTCGCCGTGATATCGCCCTTGAAAGCTATTTTCATAGTCGTTAATCAATGCATAGGGCGCATAAACACCCAAACCCACGCTCCACTTTTGATCTAAGGGCGTTGATATGTATCCGAACGGAACAATTGAGAAAGGCGCCGAATCGCCTTTGTTGGTACCCGAAGCGCTGCTTTTCGCTGAGCGGATGTCTACGCTTGCGTCGATCAACGCCAGCCCTCCAACAACCTCAGGGCGCTGCAACTTCGCCAAACCCGCAGGGTTTCCGTAGATAGTACTTGCGTCTAATGCGGAGGATGCACGGCCCGCATAAGCGGTGCCCGCTCCGCTGGCACTTTGTTCGTTGATGGCGATCCCATTGGCACCCGCCTTAATCGAGATCAAGTAGACAGCAAGCATCGATACGGCTCTGGACATATTTTTATGCATGCGCACCTCAATGATGGCAACTAGAGTGTTTTTATTAGAGTTTCTAGGAGCGGAACGACCTGTCCTGAAACGTCCAGTTGAACACGTTGATGCTAGGGGCTCGCGTAAGGTGATAGTGTCGGCTGGATTACATTTGTCGCCGCAAATAGCTAAAAAAATATGCGTCTGTTGAGGCCAAGTGTGCAGACGACCGCTTTGGAGATACGATTGAGTCGAAGAGCGCGTAGCTGATATCAAACCCCTGAATTGCGCTTTGTCGCTGCCGCAGGTGTCGACGCAAATACGCTACCTGATCCTCTATAAAGGCGCTTAGGCGGGGTCGGGTGCCGATGGCTTTACCGGCGTAGCCAGCCTACCGTTGCTTTCCTTACCCCACGGATACCCTGATAATCTTTGCTCAGGATGAATGACTCCTGTTTTAGACCACTCCGTGCTCAAAAGAGCGGCTCCCCAGGCCGAGAGTCGGTAAGCATTCATCAACAGAATAAGAGGGGGTTGTGGTGCAATCGAGTAAGCAAGAGCTGATGGCTAAGGTGGCGTGGCTGTATTTTGTAGGAAACAATACGCAGCAGGAGATTGCGCAAAGACTCAATATTTCTCGACCTACGATAAACAGAATGATCGCAGGGGCTTCCGAGTCCGGGTTGGTGCAGGTGCGCATCAACCACCCAATACGGCGCTGTATGGAGCTTGGGGAAGAGCTTAAAAAGCGCTACGGCCTCAGCATGTGTGAAGTCGCCCCCCTTGAGGTTGACGATGATGGTGAAAGCCAGAGGCGCATTGCAGTGCTGGGTGCTGCGCTGATGGATCGCTATCTTTCCGACCCGGGCTTGAGCGTGATTGCGATGGGGTTCGGTCGTACGCTCAAGGCAGTAGTGGGCGAAATTACGGAGATCCGCGCACCTCAGCTCAATATCATTTCATTGGCTGGCAGTGTGTCGCTGGATGGTTCGTTCAATACCTATGATGTCGGCTTACGTCTGGCTGACAAAACAGCTGGCAAAGCTTTTTTGCTTCCAATGCCGGTTATTGCCAAGACCACCGAAGAGCGCGATGAATGGTTAGATAATCGTCTCTTTACACTGATCAAAAAGCTTTATTCAGATGCCGAGGTCTCGTTTGTAGGGATTGGTGACGTCCAACCTAACTCGCCTCTTGTTCAAAACGGCTTTCTTTCTTCAGAGGAAGCTTTGCAGTTAATGAATGAAGGCGCAGTGGGAGAAATTTTAGGATGGGCTATGGATCGTCATGGCAACCCGGTCCGGAAGGGCTGGTCAGAACGCGTTACCAGCCTGCCACTACCTAGCCTTGTGAAACGACCTGTTATTGCTTTTGCGGGGGGGCGTAAGAAGGTTCCTGCGATTCTTGCAGCGCTTCGCGGGCGTTGGATTTCAGGCTTGATCACTGATCAAATAACAGCCCAGGAACTCGCCTTGCTGTGAGTACCTTATGCGGTGACACCGCCCAATTACCTTGAGCGGCATCAGGCGGTGGTCACTAATGGAATCAGTGATTTGTCGATTTACTTCGCACATCCAGCCAGACGGCGATGATGATCACTGCTCCTTTGACAATGAGCTGATAAAAATAAGGTACGGCCATCATGTTCATCCCGTTGTTGATCACACCGATCAACAGCGCGCCCAATAACGTACCCACCATGGTGCCGACACCACCGGCCAAGCTTGTACCTCCCAGGACCACGGCCGCGATCGCATCAAGTTCGTAGCCCATACCCGCGTTAGTTTGTGCGGATGAAAGTCTTGACGAGAGCAGTATGCCGCTGATGGCGGCCATTACCCCGGAGATGGTAAAAATCGCGACTTTAAGCCGGTCCACGCGAATACCAGAGTACAAAGCAGCCTCGCGATTGCCACCGACTAAATAGGCCCTGCGGCCGAATACCGTTTTTGCAAGAACCAGGTGATTGATCGCGAAAAGCACTAGTACGATCCATATGATGATAGGCAGTCCTAGCCAGCTCTCGGCGCCGATTGCTAGCCAGGCATCGTTGTCGATACTGGTAGGGGCGCCGCCGGTGGGGAGGCTAACCGCGCCTCGATAAATACCCATGGTGGCCACCGTAACAATGAATGAAGGCAGCCGCAGATTGGCTGATAACATTCCGTTGAGCCCGCCTAGCACAGCGCCGCTGAACAATGTCAATCCTACCGTCGGAACGAAACCCATGCCGTAAGCGAAGCATTGCGCTGCAACCATGCCCGCCAACGCCATGATTGCACCGACTGATAAATCAATTTCGCCCAGCAGGATGACATAGGTCATTCCGTACGCAGCGACGGCAACTACCGCGACTTGCTGGAGAATGTTCATGAAATTATTGAAGGCAAGAAACCTGGGACTTAGAAAACTGAATACAAGACTCAGCACAATAATGGAAAGGACGATTCCCCCGTACTGGCGCAACAGGGGGGAAGTGAAGAAGGTCGGGCGCGGGGCGGCAATTGGTGTGCTCATGGTTTGAAACCTGCGGCATGGGTCATGACGTGTTCGGGGGTAAGTCCTGTGCGATCCAGCAGAGCTGCGACGTGTTTGTTGTGCATGATCAGGACTCTGTCGCTCAGTCCAAGTACTTCGGGCAGCTCTGAAGACACCAAAATGATCGCGGTGCCCAGCGCCGTCAGTTCTCGAATGATTCGGTAGATCTCGAATTTTGCACCGACGTCGACACCTCGAGTTGGCTCATCGAGGATGAGAATGCGCGGGGCATTCCTTAACCACTTGGCAAGTACAATTTTTTGTTGGTTCCCTCCGCTGAGGGTTCCGGCTACTGTGTTCAAAGAGTGAGTTTTGATGTTGAAGCGCAGGATTTCTTCGAGCACAGCGGCGCGTTCATCATGTCGGCGAATAAAGCCTAGTGGCCCTGCGAACTGACTCAGGGCCACCATGCTGACGTTGTGCGCGACGCTGTGATTGAGCGAAAGACCCTCTTCCTTGCGGTTTTCTGTGACGAAAGCAATACCGTGCTCAATCGCTTCTTGTGGCGAGCGAATCGTCACCGGTGCGCCATTGATTTCAATGCTGCCAGAGGTGGGGGCCAGGCCGAACAGGGCCTTCATCACGTCAGTACGACCGGAGCCGATCAATCCAAAGAAGCCGAGGATTTCTCCAGGACGAAGTTCGAAGCTGACGTCGCGAAACAGGTCTTTGGATGTCAGCCCGTTGACTGACATCACTGCTGGCAGGTCTTCACGTAACGGGCCATGAGCGCTGGGTGGATAAACCTCGCTCAACGTGCGGCCAACCATGAGCGCAATGAGCTGATTGATGTCAGTGTCCTCTTTTTGCACTGTGGTGACGTAATCCCCGTCACGAATCACGGTAATCTCGTCCGAGAGCTGCATGAGCTCTTCCATGCGGTGGGAGATGTAGATCACTGCCGTTCCCTTGGCGGTCAAGCGACGGATGATTGCGAAGAGTATTTCCGCCTCGCTGTCAGATAACGATGAGGTGGGTTCATCCAGAATCAGTACATCCGCTGGACGGCTTAAGCCCTTGGCAATTTCCACCAGTTGGCGACGCGCTATCGACAGATCCGCAACACGGTCGGTTGCGCTAATGGGAAGTCCCAGCGCTTGGATGAGTTCGTGAGCCTGGTTGTTTAACGCTTTCGAATTGATAACGCCAAACCTATGCGGCTCGTGGGTTGCGTAGATGTTCTGCGCCACCGTCAGATTGCGGCACAAGCTCAACTCTTGAAACACGATAGAAAGCCCGAGGGCTTTTGCCTCTCTGGGGTTTTTAGGGCGATAGGGTTTGCCGTGGAACAAGATCGTGCCGGAACTGGGTTCGTATAGCCCGGCTAGAATTTTCATCAAGGTTGACTTGCCCGCGCCGTTTTCACCGAGCACTGTGTGAACTCGACCTGGATAAATAGTCAGGTTCATACCCTTGAGCGCCGCGACCGGACCGAACATCTTGGTCACATTCCGTACTTCCAATACAGGCTGGACGGGTGCAATCGATCCATCCTGGACTTCGTGTGGTGCAGGCCCGTAAAACCGTTGATGGGCGAGATTCATGGCTTCTCACCCGCTTTAGTCACCACGCCTGGCAGGATGGGCTGCAGTGCGGGAACCTGCTGGCCTTTTATGACCTTTGCCGCCGTCTGCACCGCCAGCTTACCGATCTGGGCAGGGTACTGAGCAATCACCCCGACCATTACTGGGTCATTAGCCACAGCGGCGCGCGCTTCTTGCATTCCATCAAATCCGATCACTTTGACTTGAGCGTCCAGCTTGCTCGCGTGTACGGCGGTAGCAGCCGCTAATGCAGCATCGTCGCCGAAGCCGAAGATGCCGGTGATATCCGGGTTCGCCTGCAGCATATTCTGCGCAGCTGCGAGTGCATCCGCACGAGTTATACCGGTCTGTGTGGCTACGATGTGAATGTCGGAATGACTTTCAAGTCCTTTTCTGAAGCCGCCGACGCGATCAGCTACCGATTGCAGGGTGGGGTAGTCGATGATCGCCACGTTGCCTTTGTCATTCAGCATTTGGGCCATCAGTTCACCCGCTTTGACCCCACCAGCAAAATTATCGGTGCCGATATGCGAGGTGACTTCAACACCCGTTGCAGGAACATCAACGGTGACGACCTTGATGCCTGCCTTAATGGCCTTGCGGATCGCTGATTTCACTCCGCGGCTGTCAACTGGAGAGATGATGATGACGTCCACACCTTTGGTGATGAAGTCTTCAACATCAGCCAGTTGCTTGTTCAAATCCTGATTGGCGATAGCCACTTCGAGTGGCAATCCTTCGATCTTCGCTTCACTCATCAACGCTTGGGAAAGCTCAGTGTAGAAAGGGTGTTGTTGGGTGAGAAGAGAGGCTCCGACGCTCGCCGCATAGGCGCTATTTATGCCGAAGCAGAGCAATGCAAGGATGACAAAAAACCGGGAGGCACTGATGCGAGTCATATGGATATTCCTAGTCTTGTTTTTGTAGTGGCTGCGGGGTTCAGTCGACGAAATAGCTTTTGAGAGGCTTCTGCGACGGACACCCGCTGGCGCTTAAATTAAGCCGCCAACACATGGTCGCGTGTCAATAATAAATTTTACGCGAGTAAAGAATTGGGGTTATGTTATGCCCGCTGCCATCGATCTGGACGCACGGATCTTTAGCAAGCCTGAACATGGCCCGCACAATAATTTAAATCGCAGCGTTGGCCCGGTGGCGGGCCAGTGAGCACGAGAGGCCCAATGAACGATAAGAAAATTCGCAACATGGAGGAGTTTGCCGCTGCCAGCGGCATTTCGCGCCCGACTCTTTCCAAATATTTTGATAACCCCGAGCGGGTTCGCCCAGCTATTCGCGCTCGCATAGAGCAGGCACTCAAGGACTTTGACTACCGGCCGAATTTTTTCGCCATCAACCAAAATCGTCGCCGTCCTAAGAATATTGGCTTGGTCGTTCCGTTTATTGCTGATCCGTTTTATGCAGAGATCGTGCGTAGGATAGAAGCCCGATGCGCTGAAGAAGGGTATTGGGCGATCGTTCTGAGCTCCCATGGCGAGGAGGGACTTGAGGCACGAGCTATTGAGACGTTGCTTTCGCTCAAGCTTGCCGGTGCAATCATCGCGCCCCTGGGACATGGTTCTTCAAGCGCATTGGTCAACGATCTAGCGCAAACTATTCCGGTGGTGATGTTCGATTCTCACAACGAGCAAGCCCTTACGTTTGTTGGCAATGACAACCGTCAGAGCGTTTCGTTAATCGTCGATTACTTGTGCCGGACTGGAGAGCCACCATGCTTTCTTGAAATGCCAGCGGTCAACCACAGCGCGATTGAGCGGCGTGAAGCCTACGTGGCAACGATGTTGCGCTTAGGGCATGAGCCGCAACTAGTTACTCCGTTGGAGCAAAGCTGGGAGTTTGAGTCTCAAGGGTTTACCGAAACTCGCCGGTTGCTGGATGGGCCGGGGTTTCCCTCCGCGACCATCTTGTGTGCCAACGATCGACTCGCATTCGGGGTGATGGCCGCAGCATTCAATCAGGGACTACGGGTAGGCCGCTCGCCGGATTGCGATCTTCGCGTCGCTGGCCACGACGACCATCCTCTGAGTCGATACACATGTCCTGCTTTGACCACCGTAGCGCAGGACTACTCGGGTATCGCCGATAAATCCGTTGATCTGCTCCTGGAGATGATAAACGCGCAGGTACCGCCTTCAATCCGTCCATTTGTCCAGCTTCAGGCCAGCTTAATTATGCGGGATTCCGCATGATTTTTACCGCTACCGGGTGTTCGGTTACCCCTGGCGGGCGCAGGCCTCGTTGAGGCGGAAGTGACGACTAGCGACATGAACATTAATATCATAAAAAACATAATGCTCAGATCAAATTAACATTTGTTGCCTCTGTGAACATATGTAATCATGGCTCCACATAAAAACAATCTCATAGGTCATAGCTATGAAGCTCTCTGGAAAGGTAGCGGTTGTCACTGGGGCCGGAAGCGGTATAGGGCAAGCAGTTGCCCGCGCTTACGTCGAGCAGGGTGCGTGTTGCCTCCTTGTTGATCTCAAATCCGAGGCGGATCTGCGTCAGACGTTTGAGGATGTTCCGGCGCAGAGATTGGCGACGCTGAGTGTCGATCTCTCCACACGTGAAAACATTCAGGCGGTAGTCGCTACAGCTGTCGAGACATTCGGTCGACTGGACATCCTGTTTAATAACGCTGCTGTGTTTGATATGGGCCCATTTCTGGATGAGTCATGGGATGCCCATGAGCGAATCTTCTCCGTCAACGTTCGTAGCATGTTCTTTCTTCTGCAGGCCTCAGCACGGCAAATGGTCATGCAGGGCGAGGGCGGAAAAATTATCAATATGGCCTCCCAGGCAGGCCGGCGAGGTGAAGCGCTGGTTGCTCATTACTGCGCCAGTAAGGCTGCGGTTATCAGTTACACCCAGTCGGCGGGTTTGGCATTGGCCAAGGACCGGATCAATGTCAATGGCATTGCCCCCGGGGTTGTCGACACGCCGATGTGGGACAAGGTCGACAGTTTGTTTGCCCGCTACGAGAACCTTGCGCCGGGTGAAAAGAAGCGCCAAGTGGGGGCTGCAGTGCCGTGGGGTCGTATGGGCGTTTCCCAGGACTTCGTAGGCGCAGCGGTATTCCTCGCCTCTCAAGATTCAGACTATGTCACCGCTCAGACATTGAATGTCGACGGCGGAAACTGGATGAGCTGAGACCACTCAAGCGAGGAGAATCAAATGGCCCTAATCATAACGTTTGGTGAGTTGTTAGCTGAATTCGTTGCCGAAGAAGTTGGAAAAGGCTTCTTGGAACCTGGCAGTTTTGCCGGACCGTTTCCAAGTGGTGCTCCTGCCATTTTTGCCGACCAGGCTGCTCGTATAGGTGCTTCCGTTACCTACATCGGGCACGTTGGGACAGACGCTTTCGGTGAAGGGATTATTCGGCGGTTAAGCGCTGATGGTGTTGATGTAAGCAGTATCCATAGGCACGTCGAACGTCCTACGGGCACAGCATTTGTCGCTTACGCGGCCGATGGTAGTCGCAGCTACGTGTTCAATATAGCAGCGAGCGCTAGTGGGTTCTTGAGTGCGAATAGCGTTCCTGAAGGAGTGTTGAAGGGCGCTCGTTATTTGCACGTAATGGGTTCTTCACTTAATAGCGAAGGCGCAATTGCCGCGTTGCACGTCCTGCTGGATCAGGCACACCAGTTTGGTGTCCAGATCAGTTTTGATCCAAATGTGCGTGTGGAAATGCTGCATTTCAAGCCGATGGGTGAGGCGCTGAATGCGGTTTTCGCGCGGTGCCATCTGTTTTTGCCCAGTGAGTCCGATCTGCAGTTTTTCTTCCCGGGCATAGCACTTGATGTGGCTGTGTCCCGCGTCTTTGATAAGCCGAACATTGAGGCGGTTGTGCTGAAACGAGGTGCGTGTGGCAGCACTTATATTGACCGGCACTCAAGGCTTGATGCACATCCTCTAACCGTCATTGAGCTCGATCCAACAGGCGCAGGCGATTGTTTTGGCGGCACGTTTGTTGGTGCATTAGCGCTTGGGAATACGCCTGTGCAGGCCCTTCGTCTGGCCAACGCGGCCGGTGCTTTGGCGGTCACTCGTCGAGGTCCCATGGAGGGAAATAGTGACCTCTCGCAAATCGATCTTTTCTTGAAGGAGAACTCCGCACATGCCGAACGCATCGCATAACTCAGCCGGCGCTGCTGTATTGCAGGATCTCGCCGCAGCCAACCGCAACGGCCGACATACCGGCATTTACTCGATTTGTTCTGCTCACGAACAAGTCTTGCGTGCCGCCTTGCAACAGGCGCTTGCAGACCGTTCACCTTTGTTGATCGAAGCCACCTGCAACCAAGTCAATCAGTACGGCGGGTACACCGGTATGCGGCCCGCAGATTTTTTCGGTCAGGTGCGACGACTGGCTCAGGAGGAAGGCTTTCCCCGGGATCAGCTGTTGTTAGGGGGTGACCATCTGGGCCCTAATCCATGGCGGCATCTCCCCGCAGAGCAAGCGATGGCGGAGGCTGAGATTCTGGTAGTCAGTTACATCGAAGCTGGGTTTCGTAAAATTCACCTCGATGCCAGCATGGCTTGCGCCGATGATGTTGCTCCATTGTCCGTCGCCACTATTGCCGGAAGGGCGGCCAAGCTCTGCGCGGCAGCTGAGTCCGCTGTTACCCGCCTAAATCTTGAGCCCGCCTTCAGGCCGCGCTACGTCATCGGTACAGAGGTCCCTGTCCCTGGTGGAGCGCAACACCATGAAGGTGAAGCGGAGGTGCTGCAGGTAACGGCGGTGGACGACGTGGCCCAGACTTTAGAAGCTCATCGACAGGCCTTTCTGTCTCAGGGCCTGGGGGAGGCATTGAGTCGGGTTGTGGCATTAGTCACGCAGCCGGGGGTCGAGTTTGACGATCAAAGCGTCATCGACTATCAGCCCGAGCACGCAAAGGCGTTGAGTAAAGCGATCTTGGCATTTCCCGGTTTGGTATTCGAAGCACATTCGACTGACTATCAAACGGAGGCGGCGCTCAGCGCATTGGTTCGAGACCACTTCGCGATTCTCAAAGTCGGCCCTGGCGTTACCTTTGCGTGGCGTGAAGCTTTGTTTGCGCTCAGTCATATCGAAGATGAACTGTACGAAGTCGAGGCTCAGCGTTCGAACCTGCGAGGCGTGCTGGAGCGCACCATGCTAAGCGATCCGGAACACTGGGCTGGCTATTACCAAGGTGACGAGCAGGCTCAGCGCCTGGCGCGACGTTACAGCTACAGCGACCGCATTCGTTATTACTGGCAGCAACCTGACGTACTGGCGGCAGTTGAGTGCCTGCTAGAGAACATCCGCAATCGCCGACCTGCCGATACGTTACTCAGTCAGTATCTGCCTCAAGTCCAAGCCGCCCGGCGCGCGCAAACTATGGCAGGCGATGATCCACTGGATTGGTTGCGTTATGAAATACGTCAGGTGATCGCCTCCTACGCCAGGGCCTGCGGCTTGAGCGAAACGCAGGAGAGAGCTGCGTAGTACTGACTTACTCAGAATTGATATCTAGACCTGATACACCCGACCCATCGTGATCGTCAGCAAGAACAACAATAAAAAGGTAATCAAAATGAAAAGCTATCGCAAAGTTTTACGTTTGTTGGCCGTAGGCGTCTGTGCTGGCCTGGCGAGTCTTTCTGCAAATGCCGCGCCTCTGAAAATTGGCGTGTCTTTTCAGGAAATGAACAACCCCTACTTCGTGACAATGAAGGAGGCGCTCGAACAGGCTGCCCAAAGTATCGGTGCCCAGCTAATCATCACAGACGCCCGCCACGATGTTTCCAAGCAGGTGAGTGATGTTGAAGACATGCTTCAGCAGGGTATTGATATCTTGCTGCTCAATCCCACGGATTCAGCAGGTGTGCAATCAGCCGTAATCACTGCGCATAAAAAGGGCGTAGTGGTGGTGTCGATTGACGCTGAGGCTAGTGGACCGATCGACTCTTACGTGGGGTCCAAAGATTACGACGCTGGGTTCAAAGCCTGTGAGTACCTGGCTACCAGTATCAAAAAGGGCAATGTCGGGATTCTTGACGGTATCCCTTCCTTGGGCATTTTGGAGCGCGTACGCGGTTGTAAGGAAGCACTGGCCAAACATCCAGAGCTCAAAGTTGTTAGCGTGCAGAACGGCAAGCAGGAGCGTGATCAAGCGTTGGCGGTTACCGAGAACATGCTTCAGGCCAACCCCGACCTTAATGGATTGTTCAGTGTTAACGACAACGGCTCATTGGGTGCGCTCGCAGCCATCGAGGCTAGTGGCATGGACGTCAAACTTGTCAGTGTCGATGGCGCGCCGGAAGCGATTAAGGCTATTCAGAAGCCTGGTTCGCATTTCATCGCCACCTCTGCACAATTTCCTCGAGAGCAAGCGCGGTTAGGCTTGGCATTGGCCTTGGCTAAGCACTGGGAAGCAAATATTCCTCGGCGATTCCCGGTAGACGTCGAGCTGATCGACGCCAGCAAAGCTAAGACGTTCAGCTGGTAATCCTTTCTGATAACGCCGAAACGTCGATGCTGACATGCGGTGCGCGCAAGCGTGCCGCATGGGCTGCGGAGGGGAATCATCATGCAACAGAATACCTTGCTTACGCTGACTCAGATCTCAAAGAGTTTTCCTGGTGTCAAAGCACTCAAACAGATCGACTTGAGTGTTGAGCGTGGAGAGATTCACGCGCTGCTGGGTGAAAACGGCGCCGGTAAATCCACGCTGATCAAGATCCTGGGCGGCATCCAGTCTCAAGATGAAGGGACGATCACTTTCGACGGTGTGACACGGCAATTTAACTCCTATAACGACTCTGTCGAGGCTGGCATAGGGGTTGTTTTTCAAGAGTTTAGCTTGATCCCGTATCTGACTGCGACCGAGAACATCTTCCTGGGGCGCGAGAAGGTTAACTGTGTCGGGTTGCTGCGTAAAAAGGAAATGCGAGAAAAAGCTACCCAATTATTTGATCGCCTGGGCGTGCAGTTGGACCTTGATTGTCCCGTAGGCCGCTTAAGTGTCGCTGAGCAACAGTTCATCGAGATTGCCAAAGCCTTGGCTCTAGATGTGAGTCTGTTGATTCTCGACGAACCTACTGCAACGTTGACGCCTAGCGAGGCTGATCTTCTGTTTCAGATCATGCGCGAGCTCAAGAGCCAAGGTGTAGCAATTATTTTTATCTCTCACCATTTGGATGAAATTTTCGAAGTGTGTGATCGGATCAGCGTGCTTCGCGATGGAGCCAACGCAGGTGTCAGGCAGGTTAACGAATGCGACATCGACAGCTTAGTGGAAATGATGGTGGGGCGCCGCCTTGACGCAACGTTTCCGCCAAAGCCGGTCCTCCCTGTTTTGCCTCCTTTACTAGATGTTCGAGAAATTCGACTAAGCCGCAACGGCCCAAGTAATCATTTTCAATTGAGGCCTGGCGAAATTTTAGGTTTCGCGGGGTTGGTTGGATCAGGACGTACGGAGTTGGCATTGGCTGTTCTGGGTGCTATTCCGACTTACTCCAAAGACGTCAGCGTTAACGGTCAGATTGTCTCGCTCAAAGATCCAGCTGAAGCGCTGTCGCGCGGTATTGGGCTTCTGCCCGAAAGTCGAAAGACCGAAGGGCTGATCACGGATTTCAGTATCCGCGAAAATATCTCCCTCAATAATTTGAAAAAGTACCGCAGTTCTTTTGGCTTGATTGACCACAAAAATGAGCATGAAAAGACGCACGAGCTTATGGACCAGCTGTCGATCAAGGCTCCTTGCGGAGAGTCGAGAGTCGTCAATTTGAGTGGAGGAAACCAGCAAAAAGTCGTGATCGCTCGTTGGTTGAACCATCACTGTTCGATTCTTGTATTCGATGAGCCAACACGTGGCATTGACGTCGGCGCCAAAGCTGAAATTTACATGTTGATGCGGCGCCTGACCGAGCAAGGCTTCGGAATCATCATGATTTCCTCCGAGTTGCCGGAAATTATCGGCATGTGCGATCGCGTCGCGGTATTCAACAAGGGTTCCATCGTCACGGTGCTTGAAGCCGAATCCATAAATTCCGAAGAGGTAATGCGCCATGCAACCGCAAGCGTTGAACAACACAGCTTCCATTGAGGTGCGCAAAGTGAGAGCACAGCAAGGACGGTTTATGCGGCTGGTGCGTTCCCCCGCGTTTTATCCGCTAGTGGGCTTGGTTGTTGTGACCATTTGCATGATTTTTGCCAGCGATAAATTTCTAACCTCTGCCAACTTGGAGAACATCGCTCGCCAGGTCTCAATCAACGCAATTATCGCAGTGGGCATGACCTGCGTGATTCTGACAGGGGGAATAGACCTGTCTGTTGGTCCTGTTATGGCATTGAGCGGCACACTGACTGCGGCGCTTCTGGTCGCTGGCGTGCCTGGACCGATAGCGGTTATTGCAGGTCTGGCCCTTGGCGCTGCCTTCGGGATTGGCAATGGGATATTTGTCGCGTATCTGAAGATGCCGCCGATTATTGTCACCTTAGCAACCATGGGTATCGCTCGAGGGCTCGGCCTAATGTACACCAACGGTTACCCGATCTCAGGGTTGCCGGAGTGGTTCAGCGTATTTGGTCGAGGCGAACTGCTGGGTATGCAGTACCCGATCGTGATTATGATCCTAGTTTACATTCTGGCTTACATCCTGCTCCAGCATACGGCCATAGGTCGGTACATCTATGCCATTGGTGGCAATGAAGAAGCGGTGCGCCTTTCGGGGGTACGTGCACCACGCTACAAGCTCCTGGTCTACGGCATTAGTGGATTTACTGCAGCAATTGCCGGGTTGGTGTTGACGTCCCGTTTGATGAGTGGTCAACCCAATGCAGGGGTTTCATTCGAACTTGACGCTATCGCCGCCGTTGTGCTCGGCGGAGCAGCGATAGCCGGTGGCCGCGGCGCAATCCTCGGAACGTTAGTCGGAGCGATGCTGCTCGGAGTGCTCAATAACGGCCTCAACTTGCTGAGTGTGTCGCCCTATGTCCAAAGCGTGATCAAGGGCGCCATTATTCTGCTGGCCATTTTCATCAGTCGCAAACATCACAATCGTTAAGCAACTCGACATTATCTGGAGTATTTATGAACAAGCTTACCTTCGCCAATGCCTTTGACTTCAGCAATAAAGTCGTGATCGTGACGGGTGCAGCAACGGGCATTGGGCGAGCCACTGCCGAGTTGTTCGCCGAGCGAGGTGCACGCCTTGCGCTGTTGGATCGTGACCCAGCTGTCGAACAGGTGGCGCTTGCATTGAATTGCCACAGCTGGGTAGTCGATATCAGCATTCCACAGCAAATCAGCGAGATTGTCGCTGCAGTAGCGGCGCATTTTGGTCGTATCGACGTCCTCATTAACAACGCGGGCATCGCCATCACCGCACCCGCAGAAGAGCTGTCCGTCGAGGCATGGGATAAGACCATGGAAATCAATCTTCGGGGGCAGTTCCTGTTAGCAAAAAGCGTTGCGCCGCATATGTTCAAAAACGGTTGGGGCCGCGTGGTAACGCTATCTTCCCAAGCCGCATTGATTGGTATCGACGGTCATACTGCCTATAGCGCATCCAAGGCTGGCGTGATTGGTATGAGTCAGTGCCTGGCGTTGGAATGGGGCCCTCGTGGCGTTACCTCGAACACCATCTCCCCGACTGTGGTCGAGACAGAGATGGGGCAGAAGGGGTGGGCAGGTGAAATTGGGGTTCGTGCCCGCGCACAAATCCCGACGCGCAGATTTGCCCGTCCCGAGGAAATCGGTTTGGCGGCCCTGTTTTTGGCCAGTGATGCTGCTGCGATGATCAACGGAGCAAACCTGGTAGTCGATGGTGGCTACACCGTCCAGTAACAGCTGCTACTCCTATCTACAATTTCAGGTGTTGATCTTAAATGGCGCATTACTCCATACATCACGACGTGACCGGCTTACCCGGGTGGCTGGCGCTTGAGCAGCACCGTAGCAACTTACAGGGCTTCAGCATGCGTGAAGCCTTTGATGCCGATCCACAGCGCTTTGACCGTTTCACGTTGAGCAGTTGCGGTCTGTTTCTGGATTACTCGAAAAATCTGATCAACGCTGAGACCCGCACTTTGCTGGTGGGCCTGGCTAACGACGTCGGCCTCAAGGACGCGATCAAGGCGTTGTTCGACGGCGAAATCGTTAACTCTTCCGAAGGCCGCCCGGCACTGCACACCGCCCTGCGACGCCCGGTGGGCGACAAGCTGTCGGTCAACGGCGTCAACGTGATGCCGGAAGTGCACAAAGTGCTGAACCAGATCACCGACCTCGTGGGCCGTATCCACGATGGTTTGTGGCGCGGTTACACCGAGAAGCCGATCACTGACGTGGTGAACATCGGCATCGGTGGCTCGTTCCTCGGCCCTGAACTGGTTTCCGAGGCGCTGCTGTCCTACGCCCAGAAAGGCGTGCGCTGCCACTACTTGGCGAACATCGACGGCAGTGAGTTCCACGAACTGACCATGAAGCTGCGCGCCGAGACCACGCTGTTTATCGTTTCGTCGAAATCCTTCAACACCCTCGAAACCCTGAAGAACGCCCAGGCTGCACGTGCCTGGTATCTGGCTCAGGGTGGTTCGGAAGCCGAGCTGTATCGGCACTTCATCGCCGTATCCAGCAACAATGCTGCGGCCGTGGCCTTCGGTATTCGCGAAGAGAACATCTTCCCGATGTGGGACTGGGTCGGCGGGCGTTATTCGCTGTGGTCGGCCATCGGTCTGCCGATTGCGCTGGCCATCGGCATGTCGAACTTCAAGGAACTGCTGTCCGGTGCCTATTCCATGGACCAGCATTTCCAGAGTGCACCGTTCGAACAGAATATGCCGGTGCTGCTGGCGTTGCTCGGCATCTGGTACGGCAACTTTTGGGGCGCGCACAGCCATGCGATCCTGCCGTACGACCACTACCTGCGCAACATCACCAAGCACTTGCAACAGCTGGACATGGAGTCGAATGGTAAGAGCGTACGTCAGGACGGCACGCCGGTTTCCACCGATACCGGCCCGGTGATTTGGGGCGGCGTCGGCTGCAACGGTCAGCACGCCTACCACCAGTTGCTGCACCAGGGCACCCAGCTGATTCCGGCCGACTTCATTGTGCCGATCGTCAGCTTCAACCCGGTGTCCGACCACCACCAGTGGTTGTACGCCAACTGCCTGTCCCAGAGCCAGGCGCTGATGCTCGGCAAGACCCGCGCCGAAGCCGAAACCGAACTGCGTGACAAGGGCATGGGCGAAGACGAAGTGCAGAAGCTCGCACCGCACAAGGTGATCCCGGGCAACCGTCCGAGCAACACCCTGGTAGTCGAGCGCATCAGCCCGCGTCGACTCGGCGCACTGGTGGCGTTGTACGAACATAAAGTTTTCGTGCAAAGCGTAGTTTGGGGCACGAATGCCTTCGATCAGTGGGGTGTAGAACTTGGCAAGGAGTTGGGTAAAGCCGTCTACAACCGTCTGGTTGGCAGCGAAGAAGCCCCGGCCGATGATGCTTCGACTCAGGGCCTGATCAATTATTTTCGCCGTAATCACCGCGGTTAAATAGGTTGATAAGCAATCCATAAACCGTAATTAAGGTGCGATCTGGATCACTTGTTGTTTGAAGTGGCAGGTGTTGTATCAGTTCAAATTTTATTCCCCGCTTAGGAGAGATGCTCGAGATTAATGATAGTTCTACTAATAAGGGCAGAAGTTTACTGTTCAAGGTAAATGATGCAAGTCACGCTTAATCAACCCCAATAAAAATAACAATTAGGATTTAAGTCATGAAGAATCTCAATATCAAATCGCTTTACCAGCTCCGGCTCATTGGTGGCCTATCTGTGCTGGGCGCTCTGAATTGCATAAGTACCGCCCAGGCGGCCGCACCGTTTAATGCTAGCGAGCACTTGACGGGAGATTGGGGAGGTGTACGCCAAGAACTTTATGACAAAGGTTATGATTTTGAAGTGGACTACGTTGGCGAGATGGGGGCGAATCTAAATGGAGGCTACAACGATAAAACGACAGGGCGTTACGCTGATCAGTTTGGCCTGGGCGTAGCATTCGACCTGCAAAAACTGCTGGGCTGGAATAACACCCAAGCCAAGATCCAATTGACTAACCGTAACGGTCAAAACATCTCCAACGACCGTGTCGGCGACCCGCGCGCCGGCACCTTGAGTTCCTCCCAGGAAGTCTACGGTCGTGGCCACATGGTCCGTCTGACCCAGTTGTGGATCAAGCACCAGTTTCTCGACGGTAAACTGGACGTCAAGGCCGGTTACTTCGGCGAAGGCGAAGACTTCAACACCTTCCCTTGCGAGTTCCAGAACCTGGCATTCTGCGGTTCCCAAGTGGGTAACTGGGCTACCAACATCTGGTACAACTGGCCAGTCAGCCAGGCCGCGATCCGCGTGAAGTATTACGTCACGCCTGAGCTGTATGCGCAGATCGGTGCCTACAATCAGAACCCATCGCAACTGGAACACGGTAACGGCTTCAAACTCAGCGGCAGCGGCACCAAGGGCACCGTACTGCCGGTTGAATTGGTTTGGTCGCCGAAGCTCAACGGATTGCCAGGTGAATACCGTGTGGGTTACTACAAGAGCACGGCCAATGCCAATGACGTGCTCAAGGATGACAACGGTAACGACGCAGCGACCACCAGTGAAGCCTACCGCGTTCACGACAGCAAGCAAGGCTACTGGGGGGTGATCCAACAGCAACTCACCACCCATAACGGCGACGCTACCCGCGGTCTGAACGTTGCGGCCAATGCCACCTTCCACGACAAGGATACCAACGTCGTCGACAACTACCAGTCGTTGATGTTCGTCTACAAGGGGCCATTTGACACGCGTCCAAAAGATGACGTCGGGATCGGTTTCTCCCGTATCCATGTCAACGATGACGTGAAGAAAAACGCCAAGCTGGTGAACGCCGATAATGAGATCGCCGACTACAACAACCCGTTGTACGCACCACTGCAAAGCACTGAGTACAACTACGAAATCAACTATGGCTTCCACGTTACCAACTGGCTGACCGTGCGTCCTAACCTCCAATACATCACACACCCGGGTGGCGTGGACAAGGTGGATAATTCATTGGTGGCCGGGATTAAAGTTCAGTCGAAGTTTTGATCAGAGCACACTAATAAGCCCGGCGGGTTGACACGCAACCCGCAACTATCCTAGTTATGTGGCGTATTAAGTTCCCTTTCACCAACCCAGGAGGGCTAACCTTCTAGTCGCAGCGTACTGCGACGATAAATTCGTCGCAGTACGCCTTGAGGAAGCAACCAGTTAGGTTGTGAGCATTGCAGTTAGAAGGTGCCGACGATGTGATTAGGTAAACCAGTGTCGACTGTAGGGCTTCAGATTTGCTCAGTGTTCCAGCGGCGTAATAGCACGCTGGCATTCACCCCGCCAAAACCAAATCCATTGGATAGGGCATATTCAATATCAAGCGGCCTTGATTTGAGTGCGACGAGGTTCAGACCTTCGGCCGCGTCGTCTGGGGTATTTAGGTTAAGCGTTGGCGGCACAATTTGGTCTCGAAGCGCCAGCACGGTGAAGATCGCCTCAATACCTCCTGCTGCGCCCAGTAAATGGCCAGTTGCAGATTTAGTGGAGGTAATCGCCACTTGGGAAGGAGTGCCAAACACGGCTCGGATAGCTGCCAATTCACCCTTGTCTCCAACGGGTGTGGAGGTAGCGTGAGCGTTGATGTGTTGTACGTTCTCAGGGCCAATCCCTGCTTGGCTTAAGGCTTGCTCCATGGCGCGTCTTGCACCACTGCCGTCTTCCGGACCCGCCGTCAGGTGGTACGCGTCTGCACTGGTTCCATACCCTACCAATTCTGCGATCGGATGAGCGCCCCGTGCCAGGGCATGCTCAAGTGATTCAATAACTAGAACTCCTGCACCTTCCCCCATCACGAAGCCGTCCCGATCTTTGTCAAAGGGGCGAGATGCCTGCTCCGGTCGGTCGTTGAACGTGTTGGAAAGAGCGCGTGCTGCTGCAAACCCTCCCAGACTCACTCGATGCAGCGCTGCATCCGTCCCGCCGCATACGGCGATATCCGCTTCACCGCTACGAATAAGTCGTGCGGCGTCTCCAATGGCTTGCACACCCGCTGCACATGCAGTTACTGGCGCCCCCAGAGGACCCTTAAAACCATGCTTGATGGACACATGTCCCGCCGCTAGATTGGCGAGGAACGAGGGGATAGTGAAAGGTGAGAGGCGCCCAGGTCCACGCTCGTCGGTTGTGTGAACAGCTTGTACGATTGAGCCAAAGCCTCCGATGCCTGTACCAATGATGGTAGCGGTGCGTTCCTGACTGGACGTATCTTGTGGTGCCCAGTCCGCCTGTGCCAGTGCTTCCTGCGCCGCTGCGAGCGCAAATTCGATAAAGCGATCCATCTTCTTACGATCTTTGGGCGACGACGCTGACAATGGGTCGAATCCCGCCCTAGGGTCGTCTTCCAGCGAAGGTACCTGCCCTCCAATTTTACAGTCTACTCCCTCAACCAGATCAGCCGGCAAGGTGGCAATACCTGATTGGCCTGCCAGCAGTCTCTGCCACACTTCTTCGACTCCACATCCCAAAGGGCTGACGAGGCCCATTCCAGTCACTACAATTCTCTTGCTTTGAGTTGCCATTTTGCTTGCCTCATTTTTGGTACGTTACGGCATGTACATCGAAAGCCGTAGTTATCCAAGCTGCCCGCATCAAGTTGTGGAGGAGGGCAAAATCTATAGTCAGTAAATTTCCGCTGCGACGCGCACTAGGGAGGAAATGTACGTAGATGACTATCGTCAGTCTCGCCACATGCGGTTAGCGAAAATGGTAGTGAACCCATTAAGGTGTAGGAAACAAGACGGGGATTACCCATGAAAGCTCTTTCCTAAAGTAAGAGCTTTCATTTTGTGATTTGTGACCGATATTGTCAATGGTCACGGCTCTGGGGTCAAGGTGCCAAGCTGCGTAGCAATAGGCGCGTCAGCCGCCCTGAAGCCGCTTCGGCTTGGTCGAGTTGGTACTGTAAAAGCAGTGGATTTACGTATGGTCGAAGCACCAGGTAGACAGCACTGACGGTCTCATCCAGCGGCGTTGTGCACTCAAACTCTCCGGAATCACGTCCCTCCTTGAGAATCTGCCGAAGAAACTGAATGAGCCGATCTTCGTACTGCGCGGCTGCATGCCAGTGCTCACTTGCGGCGAATGCAGCTACGCTATAGAGCTTTCGCTCATTAGAGAAAAGACCCATGCTTGCGGTAACTACTGTCCCGAACATGCTGCGCAAGCGATCAGACGCCGTAGTGGAATCGCCAATCGATTTTTGAACCGCGATGATGATGGACCCCAAACAATTCCCACAGATAACCTCTCCGATAGCCCGCTTGGAATCGAAGAATTTGTAAATGTAGGCTTTGGAAAACCCAATGGCTTTGGCCAGATCGGAAACGGTCGTTTTCTCATAACCATAATGAGCAAAATGTTCCGTCGCCGCAGCGACAATCTGATCGCGGACGTTGTGATCAGTTGGACCCCGCGTTGCGGAGGATGGAAGCAATATTTCAGTCATCACATTAGCTTAGCGTCTTGCACCGCTACTGGCAAAGCGTGACATATACACAATAGGGGCAGGACCGATTTCCATTCAGGCCTGAAATGATCAAGAAACCTTTGTGATACAAAGCAGTTATGCCCCGCGCTCCTTCTGACGTGAGGCGCACGTTGGCTGAGTCGGTTCAATCGGAGGCGTGCGCCCTATCATTGAGCGATCGCCTCCCTAACAGCGGTGTATCGCCGTTGTAGAAAGTGGCTCAGGTCGTTGGTGTGCAAAGAGGTTCGATGGCACAGGGAGTCGCGGCCAAAGATGCGTTCTACTGCGCTGTCATGCCTTCAGATTTTTCGACACCACGGGCTGATAGCGCAGCACTGAGCGCGATGGTGATACGGAAAATTGCGTCGGAGCTGATGTCGCCAGGCCAACGTGGTCGTGCAGGCCTTGGGAGTCGACGGTGTCAGATTATTTTTAACCAGGTGTAATAAGTTATGGAGGTCTTAATCTATCAAATCTGGATAGCCGCAGATCGCTCTGAGCGTCCAAGGGCAGTGAGCTATCTCCCCAATGGAACCGTTCCTATGCCTGAGCCTACGCAATCTCCAGTGCTCGGGCTTGGCAGCGGTGGTTTACGACTTCAGCTCCAGCTGCGTCGGTGACCGTACTCGCAAATTCTTGCAAGACTGTAGGGGCAAACTGATCTGCGACGATTTTGGCGGCTGCAAGGCCAGCTCTGATCTCGGCGTGATCGAGTTCGGGTGCCCGGCGCAAGTTCTTCGATCTGCACGCTACGAATAAAAACCTGCAGGCGGAGCATTAAAATCGCGTGGTTGGAAACCGACCTCCGATGCGCGATTCATTTACGATTGACTTTTTATGCTTATCTAAACTACTGGTTTTGGCCGATTTCTACCTCTCACAGCCGGCAGGAAACGGCCAAACGTCGACCTCATCATTTCTGAGGAAATTTCGACAGGGTCCTAAAAGCTCAGATCAAGCAGACTTGAGCTGCATAACCACCGGAGCTCCAGCTAAGTATTCACCCATTTTGCGCCCAATCTGACGAAAGTGATCGGTACGGCGATGGGCATCGGCAGCAGCGCTATCCACATAGCGCTCGATAAACGCGTACGATCCTTCGCTTTCACCTTCTACACGCCATAGATCATATGCGAGGCAACCAGGCTCCTCGCGTGAGTGCCGCACTAGATCATTTGCAAGCAGTTCAAAATCCGCATCTGTACCGGTCTTTACTTGGATTCTGGCAATGATACCCACCGCGGAAGTGCTAGTAGTCTCGGGCATACGTATAGCTCCTTAGACGCTAAGTTTTTGTTGTAGGTGTAGTGCTTTCGGAAGGGATCTTAGCTAGCTGCTCGGCAAGAAACCGTCGGCCAGATGACAATGTGTTCAGAGATGGTGAGCCAAAGATAAATTTCAAAACACTGTCTTCTGGAAGACGTTGTTCATTTTTGATATCGCATAGCATCGGTCTCGAAAGCGCCACCCAATAATAATCAGGGCGCTTCTGGAGAATATTCGATGGCTGAGTTGACTCTGGCCGATGTTGCTCGCGCAACGGCCAACACACGCCCCGGTCAGACCGCCCTGGTATTTGGCGACAGGAAGACCACTGTCCATGAGTTGGACACCCGGGCCAACCAAGTTGCCAATGGTTTGCTGTCGCTGGGAGCGACCAATCAAGAGCGCGTCGCGGTCCTGGATCACAACAGCGATCACTTCTACGAGATGTGGGTGGGTGCGGCACGCGCAAATCTGGTGATGACGCCCCTTAACAGCCGCCTATCGGCACCTGAGGTTCTGCAAGTTCTCGCTGATTGCCATCCACGCATTCTTTTTGTAGGCCCTGCGTTTGAAGCCCTGATCGACGAGATCAAGCCGAAGCTATCGTTCGTTGAGCACTTCATTGTCACCGGTGATGCGTACTGCGCTTGGAGAGACCAACAGTCTGCGATTCCGGCGGAATCGAACATGTTGCCCTCTGACGACTGCCTTCAGATATACACCAGTGGCACCACTGGTGTGCCGAAGGGCGTTCGCCTCACCAGCGAAAATCTATTTCTCGCGCCTATGTCTTCGCTTTCTACCGGGGAGCGCAGCCCCTGCGGTGATATCAGCTCTGACGACGTTGTTCTTCTGTGCCTCCCTCATGCCCACGTTGCGGGCGCAATGCTGGGTATCTATGGCTTGGCCATGGGGTCCCGAGTAATTGTCACCCGTGAGTTTGTGCCAACGGAAATCGCGGCGGTCATAGAACGAGAACAGGTCACATTGACGCTGATGGTGCCGGTAATGGTTCGTGGCTTATTGGCTGCAATGGAAAAAACCGGCCTGGCTTGTAAGAGTCTGAAGACCATCCTTTACGGTGCTGCGCCCATGGCCACCAGCCTGTTAAAACAGGCCATGACGATGCTTCCAAACAGCGGTTTCGGTCAGCTCTACGGTCTGACAGAAACTTCGGGGCCTATTACCTACCTTTCGCCAGACGATCATCACGCGATCATAGCCGGCAACGCCGACTTGGCGTTGTCCTGTGGGGCAGCGACTGCGTCTGTCGAGCTTCGCGTGATTGATGAATACGGCCAGGCACTGCCACCAGGCGATATTGGTGAAATTATTTGTCGTTCCCCTCAAGTAATGAAGGGCTACTGGAAGCGCCAAGACGACACGTTGGCCGTTATGCAAGATGGCTGGTTCCACACCGGTGACATGGGCTATCTGGACGCCCGCGGCTATCTGTACATCTACGACCGTAAGCGGGACATGATCATTACGGGTGGCGAAAACGTATACCCCGCAGAAGTAGAAAACGTTTTGTACAGCCATCCAGCCATTGCCGACGTGGCCGTTATCGGTGTGCCTGACCAGCACTGGGGGGAGTCCGTCAAGGCCGTGGTTGTGTTGAAGCCCGGCGCCTCCCTTACCGTTGAAGAACTAATCGCTCATGCCCGTGGCCATGTGGCCGGTTTCAAGATCCCCAAGTCCGTCGACTTTGTTTCAGACCTGCCGCGCAACGCTACGGGCAAGGTACTGCGACGCCTGATTCGCGAACCCTACTGGAGCCAACAAACGCGCGGCGTGGCCTGAGGCGTGGTTCGATATCGCATACATACAAGCAAGGAATAATCATGAGCGACGAAAAGAAAGCCGGCGAAGTACGCATGGTGGTCAACGACCATATCGCAGTCATTTCCGTCGACAACGTGGCAAAGCTCAACTCCTTTTCCCCTGAAATGATTGAGCAACTGGCTGGCCATCTCACCACGGTCAACAACGATCCTGACATTTGGGTCGCAGTGCTCTGCCCTGAGGGCGAGCACACCACAGCGGGGCTGGATATGCCGAAGTTCTTCGGCCCCAATGCCACGGTCAAACCACTCCCTGAAGGTTGGGTTGATCCGTTCGGCCTCAACAACCGTTGCACCAAGCCAGTCATCTCTGTGGTGCATGGCAAGACCTATACCGTCGGCATCGAAATGATGCTGGCTGGCGACATTGTCATCGCCGCCGATACCGCGACGTTTTGCCAAATGGAGTCCAGACGCGGCATAGCCCCGCTCGGTGGTGCTCACTTCCGCTACCTCACCCGTACAGGGTGGGGCAACGCGATGTACCACCTTTTCTTATGCGACGAGTTCAACGCGCAAAGGGCGTTAGAGATCGGTTTTGTTCAGGAAGTGCACCCGTTCGGGAAACACAAGGAGCGAGCTATGGAGATCGCTAGGCTGATCTGCAAAAACGCGCCCATTGGTTTGCGCGCTGCGAAAGCCGCTGCACTCAAGTACCTCCAGGAAGGCGAGCAGGCCGCCATCGACTGCATTCCTGAAATCCAGAAAACCGTATTCGCCACTGAAGACTTCAAGGAAGGCCTGCGCTCGTTCGCTGAGCGTCGTCCAGCTGACTTCAAAGGCCGTTGATTAACCACATACAAAGAACTCCGCAGTAACCGGCGGGGACGCCATCGGCTTGCCCGATGAAACCAGAGAAAGGAGATAGAGCATGACCGTTAAATTCGAAATGGATGGCCCACTGGCAATCGCGACCTTCAGCGACGGCCCAATGAACCTCCTGACATTTCAGTCGTTTCGCGGCCTGATGGACGCTGTGGACCAGGCCATCGAAAACAAAGCGCGTGCGTTCCTGACTCTGGCGGAAGGGGACCACTTCTGCGCCGGTGCTCATATCACCGAAAACTTTGTTGGTCAGGACGCGAATTTCGCCCGTCGAATGTTGAACCGTTCGATTCCGGAAATGCAGCGTTTCGAAAACCTGCCTTTCCCCACCGTTGTTGCGGTACGTGGGATGTGCCTGGGTGGCGGCTGCGAGATGGCCCAAATCCACGACATCATTTTTGCCGGTGAAGGCGCCAGTTTTGGCCAGGTAGAAGCCCGTATCGGCACCACAACTCTGCTCGGCGGTGCTCAGCGTTTGGTAGCCCGTGTAGGTCTGGCCCGCGCGAAGGAAATGGTCTTCTCCGCTGGTATCTACGACGCAAAAACTGTACTCGACTGGGGTTTGATCAACCGTATCGTACCTGACGCAGACGTCGAGGCTAAAGCCCGTGCTTACGCGATGAAGCTTGCCAATGGCCCAACCGTGGCTTATGCCGCTTCTAAACACCTGATCAATACCGCAGTTGGTTTTGGGCAGTCTGCAGCTGACCAGCGTGTTATCGAGTCCGGCCCGGCCACGTTCGCCACGCAAGATATGATCAATGCGGTCAACACCTTCGCCTCTGAGGGTGCGGAATCGCTGGTCAAGGGCACTCTCAAGTTTACGGGCGAGTGAGGTCGGTCCAATGACTACTTATAAAGCTCCCGTCGGGGAGTACCAGTTCCTGGCCAGCCATGTGCTGGCCAAGGAGTACGCCACGATAGGCGGGGAAGAAGCCTCGGCCGAAACCCTCGCCACTGTTCTCGATACGCTAGGGCAGTTTGTAGCGGAGCTGCTTGTTCCACTGGCCGAGTCGGCGGACAAGGAGGGGTGCACGGTTACCGCAGACGGTGTGAAGGCGCCCAAGGGGTACCACGCGGTTTACAACAGCTTCGTCGAGGATGGCTGGGGTGCATTGCATACAGCCATTGAGGACGGGGGCCAGGGTCTGCCTCTTCCGTTCGGCTTTGCGTGTGACGAGGTGCTCAGCGCCGGGTCCATGTCGTTCGCTTTGTATGCCTCGATCCGTCTCGGCGTTTACTCCGTTCTTAAATCAATCGGCTCCGACTACCTGAAAGAGACCTACCTTCAAAAAATTGGTAACGGCGAGTGGAACGGGACCATGTGTCTGACGGAGCCGCAATGTGGCACTGATCTTTCACTGATCCGCACCACTGCTACCGAAGGTGAAGGCGGGACCTATCGACTTTCAGGCACCAAGATTTTCATCACCGGTGGCGATCACGATCTGACCGATAACATCATTCACCTCGTGTTGGCTCGAATCCAGGGCGCACCGGCGGGGTTAGGTGGTTTGGGTCTGTTCATCGTTCCCAAGTTCAAGGTCTCTGATGATGGCGCCTGGACAACACGTAACGGGGTGACGTGCCCACGTGTTGAGCACAAGCTGGGCATTCACGCCTCAGCCACCGCAGAGCTGTTGTTCGAGAACGCGCAAGGCTGGATCGTCGGCGCTCCCGGCACAGGCCTGATGGGCATGTTCGGCATGATGAAGCTGGCCCGTATCGGGACGTCATTTCAGGCCATCGGCGTAGCTGAAATCGCCAGCCAGAAGGCCATTGCCTATGCCTTGGAACGGGTGCAGGGACGCGATCTTGTCGGCGGCACCAAAGCTTCGCTGCCGATCTTCGAGCATCCCAATATTCGTCGAGAAATCGTGCGTATGCGCATGCTTGTTTCATCCGCACGGATGCTGGCTTTCTCAACGTCGTTGGTTAACGAACAGACGAACGATGGCGTCAGCGTTGAGACTCGTATGCGGGCGCAGGTGATGCTGCCGGTGCTGATGTCTGCTTCTAAGGCGATTTGCAGCGAAGTGGGTGTGGATGTGGCGACGGCTGCCATGCAAACCCACGGTGGTCACGGCTACATCCGGGATACCGGCGTCGAAGTGTTGCTGCGTGACGTGCAGATTCTTCCGATCTACGAAGGCACCAACGACGTCCAGTCGCTTGACCTGATTCTGCGTCGTCTCGATGACGGTAGACATCAAGCAGTTGACGCGACGTTGGATTGGCTACGTGAACAGATATCAGAGCTGCCTGATGTCGGTTCCCACGCTCACTACGTGGAGAAGACGCTCAATTTATTGAGCCGTATCGAAGCGGTTGTGAAGATGCTTAAAACGGACTTTGCCCGTTCACCCTATGCGGCACTGCAATGCGCTCGCGAATTTCTCTGGCTGATTGGCCACGGCGTTATCGCCACGTTGTGGCTAAGGGCGCTTGCTGCGCTGGAAGCCAAGGACCTTCCTGTCGACAAGGTCGTGAAACTCGCCCAAGGACAATTTTATTTCGCTTATCAACTGCCGGATGCCGAGCTTCGGATCAGCCGCCTGGAAGCAGCAGCTGAGATTGAGCAGGCACTTAAGGCCTATCCCGTAAGCCTCAACTTCTGATTGGAATCACCATGACCGCTAAAAAAGATCTGTTTGACGTGAGTGGCAAAGTCGCCCTGGTAACCGGCGGCACCCGTGGCATTGGTTTCATGATCGCTAAGGGCTTGGTGCAAGCCGGCGTCAAGACCTATGTGGTTTCTCGCAAAGCGGACGCCTGTGCAGCCGCCGAGGAAGAACTGAAGAAGTACGGCGATGCGGTTGGTATTGCAGCGGACCTGGGCGATCAGGAGCAACTGAACAAACTGGCCGATGAGATTCTTCGTCGCGAACCCAAGCTGCATATTCTGGTGAACAACGCGGGCGCTAGTTGGGGTGCAAGTTTCGGCGAGTTCCCGGAGAGCGGCTGGGACAAGGTGATGGACTTGAACCTGAAGTCCATCTTCTTCCTAACCCAGAAACTGGGGAGTGCTCTGCAGGCTGCGGGTACCGATGAAGATCCGGCGCGCGTAATCAACATTGGTTCCGTCGATGG
This sequence comes from Pseudomonas moraviensis subsp. stanleyae, assembly GCF_036283065.1. Lineage (GTDB taxonomy): Bacteria > Pseudomonadota > Gammaproteobacteria > Pseudomonadales > Pseudomonadaceae > Aquipseudomonas > Aquipseudomonas stanleyae. The sequence goes on along the minus strand of NZ_JAADJI010000003.1, from coordinate 117,170 downwards.
GCTGACCAGTCCTGATTACGGCAACTACTCCTACTCGGCAAGCAAAGCGGCAGTTCATCATCTGACTCGCCACCTTGCGGCTCATCTGGCGCGCGCGAATATCAATGTTAACGCCATCGCCCCTGGTCCGTTCGCAACCAAGATGACGGAGCAGATGCTCAAGGCTAAGGGCGACGAGATCCTCAAAGTCATTCCTCGCCGTCGTACCGGTCTGGAATCCGATGCTGCGGGTACCGCGATTTTCCTGTCCTCAGCTGCTTCTTCTTACATCACTGGCGCCGTCATCCCCCTTGATGGCGGCTTCTCCACCACCCGTTGATGAGCACCGTCATGCACAACCGTACCGTAACTGCTGAAGAACTCCGTGCTCTTGTCGGCAAAGACCTTGAGCCGTCGCCGTGGCTGCTGCTGGATCAGGCGCGAATCAGCGCGTTCGCTGAGGTCACCGAAGATCGCCAGTTCATCCATGTGGATGCAGAAAAGGCCAAAGCGTCGCCATTCGGCGGCACCATCGCCCATGGGCTGCTGACGCTATCGATGCTGCCCTCGCTGATTGAAAAAACCCTCCCAGCCCTAGAAGGAATGAAGGCCAGTGTGAACTACGGCTACAACAAGATCCGCTTCCTGGCGCCTGTGCGCAGTGGCAAGCGAGTGCGGGCCAAATTTGTGATCGCTGAGTTCAGTGAAACAGGTCCTGGACGCTACCAGATCATCACCAATATCACCGTCGAGATCGAAGGTGAGGACAAGCCAGCGCTGATCGCCGAGTGGATCAGCATGGTCCTGGTCTAGGCAAGAGGGAATAAATATGACTATTCGATTTGACGGGCGGGTGGCGATTGTCACTGGGGCAGGTAACGGCCTAGGCCGTTCGCATGCTCTAGGTTTGGCTGCACGAGGCGCAAAGGTTGTAATCAATGACCTCGGTGGCTCTCGTGACGGAAGCGGCGCTAACTCTGCTGCCGCAGAAGCGGTGGTAGAAGAGATCCGCGCAGCGGGTGGCGATGCCGTCGCCAATGGTGCCAACGTCGCTCACTTTGACGAAGTTCAGGCAATGGTCGAGCAAACGCGCGAGAAGTGGGGGCGTGTAGACATTCTCATCAACAACGCCGGCATTTTGCGCGATGCCACTTTTACTAAAGGCTCGCTTGATGACTTCTGGAAAGTGGTTGATGTGCATTTGCGCGGTACGGTGAATTGCACTAAAGCGGTGTGGGATCTGATGCGCGAGCAGAATTATGGTCGCGTCGTCTTAACCTCGTCAGCTTCCGGTCTATATGGCAACTTCGGGCAGGCTAGTTACGGTGCTGCGAAGGCAGCAATGTTAGGGCTGATGAATGTGCTGCACCTGGAAGGTCAGAAAAACAATATCCGCGTGAACGTACTGGCTCCCACTGCAGCGACGCGGATGACTGAAGACCTGATCCCACCAGCGGTGTTGCCATTGCTGGCACCTGAAACCATTACGCCTGGGTTGCTATTTCTCGCAAGTGAATCCGCGCCATCCAAAGTGATTCTTGGTGCGGGTGCCGGCGTGTTCGCGTGTAGCAATCTCTACGAGACGGAAGGCCTCTTCTTGCATGAGCATGAGCGTACCCCGGAGTTGATTGCGCAACGATTCAATGAGATTGCCGCAACGCAAGGCCAGAAAGCGCTTGAAGGCGCTTTTGACCAAACGATGCGCTTCGTTCGAAAAGCTGCTGATGCCTTAGGCGTCGAGCTTCCCACCGTCTGAATCCCGAGGATTTCATCATGCGTGAAGCTGTCATCGTATCCACCGCCCGTACGCCAATCGGTCGGGCTTTCCGTGGGGCGTATAACGACACCAAGTCCCCCACGCTTATGGCACATGCTATTCGCCATGCTGTGGAGCGCTCCGGTCTCGAAGGCGATGTTTTCGAAGATGCGGTAATCGGCACTGTTCTTTCTGCGGGTACTGCCGGCGGCAACTTGGCGCGCAATGCAGTATTTGCCGCAGGTTTACCGGTGACTGTTCCCGCACAAACGATGGACCGTCAGTGTTCCTCAGGGTTGATGGCGATTGCCACTGCGGCCAAGCAGATCACCTTTGATGGCATGGACGCCACGATTGCGGGGGGGCAGGACAACATTTCTGCTGTACAGAACAATTACTTCGCCTGGGTTGGTCAGGAGGCAGACCCGAACGTAGTCGCTCATGTTCAGAACGCTTACATGCCCATGCTGCATACCGCTGAGTCGGTGGCGAAGAAGTATGGTATCTCACGTGAGGAGCAGGATCGCTACTCTCTCGAATCGCAGATTCGTACTGCCAGAGCGCAGGAGCTGGGCCTTTTCAACGATGAGATTGTCCCGTTCCAGGCACGCATGAAGCTGCAGGACAGGGAGACCGGCGAGATAAGTTTCCGCGACCTTCTCTTGAGCAAAGATGAAGGCAACCGTCCGGACACCACTTACGACGGTCTCTCTCAACTCAAGCCCGTCGTCGAGGGTGGCGTAATCACGGGTGGCAACGCCAGCCAGCTATCAGACGGCGCTTCGGCATGTGTGCTGACAGAAGCCCGTTTTGCTGAGCGCCGAGGGCTGGCTCCTCTGGGTATCTATCGTGGTATGACCGTAGCTGGGTGTGCTCCAGAAGAGATGGGCATCGGTCCCGTCTACGCCATTCCGAAGCTACTTAAGCAACACGGCCTGAAAGTTTCCGATATTGGCTTGTGGGAGCTCAATGAAGCGTTTGCCTGTCAGGTGCTGTATTGCCGCGACAAGCTGGAAATTGATCCTGAGCTGTACAACGTCAATGGCGGGAGCATCTCCATTGGCCATCCGTATGGCATGACTGGAGCACGTCTGGTAGGGCATGCATTGATTGAAGGCAAGCGTCGAGGGGCGAAGTTTGTTGTTGTCGCAATGTGTATCGGCGGTGGCATGGGCGCTGCGGGGTTATTTGAGGTCGTATGAATAGTTTTCCTGTGAGGCGAGTTATTTGACTCCATCACAGGAGTTTTTGGGCCGATCAGGCGCCACGATCGCTCTGGTCGCCCGCTTTTTTTCATCACGCCTTTGAACAATAAAAACAAAAGCTAGGAGTGTATCGAACATGAGTGCATCACTTGATTATGCCGAATCGTTGAGCAAGACAACACGTCTGCTTTTAACTTCAGCAGTCCTTATGGCTGCATTGAATTGTGCGCCGGCTTTTTCTGCCGTAACACCTGAAAAAGCTAACCAGCTAGGTGGGGTTTTGACCCCGGTCGGTGCCGAAAAAGCTGCCGATACTGCTCTCGGAATTCCTGAGTGGCAAGGCGGCCTGGCGAAAAATGCCGGCGCCGTGGATTCAAAAGGGTTCCTGGCCGATCCATTTGCCAACGAGAAGCCCCTCTTTGTTATTACCGCTGCAACGGTTGACCGTTACAAGAAGCATCTGACTCCTGGTCAGCAAGCGCTTTTCAAACGCTATCCAGATACTTACAAGATGCCAGTTTACCCGACGCATCGGACGGTGAACTTTCCCAGTCAATGGCTGGAGATGACTCGCGCGAACGCGACCAAAGTAAAACTGGTGGAAGGGGGGAACGGCCTTGAGAACTACGCAGGCGGAGTGCCGTTCCCCATTCCTGAAAACGGCCAGGAGGTGATCTGGAATCACCTCACCAGCTATAGAGGTCAGGGCTTCAGTCGATTCGTTATACAAGCTACTCCCCAGGTAAACGGTGGCTTTGTTCCCGTTCATTTTGAGGACCAAGTTTTACCGTTTTATGCGATGAAAAAACCCGATGGTGAGCTTCAGTATTACAAACAGGTCGTCACTGCCCCCTCGCGTCTAGCTGGAAGCGTGATGCTGGTCCATGACTACCTGAACCAAGTCGCCAACCCACGCCAAGCATGGATTTACAACGCGGGCCAGCGTCGAGTACGCAGGGCTCCTCAGGTGGCCTATGACGGGCCCGGTACCGCATCGGATGGCATGCGTACCGCAGACAACCTGGACATGTTTAACGGTGCGCTGGATCGTTACGACTGGAAGCTTGAAGGAAAGAAAACGATCTACATCCCGGCTAACAGTTATCGACTCGATTCCCCGACCTTGAAGTACGAGGACATCATCAAGGCTGGGCATATCAACCAGGATTTGACTCGTTATGAATTGCGACGGATATGGCATGTGACCGCTACCTTGAAGCCAGGTGCACGGCACATTTACGCCAAAAGAGACTTCTTCATTGATGAAGACAGTTGGCTGATTGCCACCGTCGACCACTACGACGGTCGAGATGCGCTATGGCGTGTGGCAGAAGGGCATCCGCAGTTCTACTACCACCAACAGGTACCGTCTTACACCATGGATGCGCTTTACGATTTGCAATCAGGTCGTTACTTGGCGATGGGCCTGAAGAACGAAGAAAAGCATGCCTGGAATTTTGATGTCAAGCCGCAAGAGAACGATTTCACTACTGGCGCTTTGAGACAGTTGGGCGTTCGCTGAAAATCAACAGCCGCTGTTATCGTGCGTTTCAAAGAAATACGGGGTGATTGTGTGAACTGGAAATTTGCAGAGTTGAGTTACCACGGTGCAATAGCAACTGTCCGTCTCAACCGTCCCGACAAGCACAACTCGCTCAATACGCAGATGCTTTTGGACTTGATAGGTTGCGCGGAGCACCTGAAGCATGATCCGGATATCCGCGCAGTAATCGTTACGGGAAACGGCCCATCGTTCTGCTCCGGGATGGATCTCAAAGAGATCATGACCGGTGGGCCGTTGAAGAAGCTGCTGGCATTCCTCCCGCTCTGGAAGCCGACTATGAACCGATACCAGAAGGTTTCGCTGGTATGGCGATCGTTGAGTGTTCCCGTCATTGCGGCAATTCATGGGAACTGCTTTGGCGCTGGCCTTCAGATTGCTCTGGGCGCTGACATCCGTATAGCCGCACCGTCCTCACAGTTGTCGATCATGGAATCTAATTGGGGGCTAGTGCCAGACATGGGAGGCACAGTACTTTTGAGGGAACTGCTGTCGAAAGATATAGCAATGGAACTTACATTTTCGGGCAGGACCCTGAGCGCCCAAGAAGCCAAGCATTTGGGTGTAATCACCCACCTCTCGGATGATCCTTTGGCCTCAGCTGTTGAGCTTTGTGAGGAGTTTTCAAAGCAGTCACCCGATGCGATCGCAGCAGGAAAGCAACTCCTAATAGGCGCATGGAGTGCAAGCGAATCTTCCGCTCTAAGCCTTGAGCGATTGTGGCAACGGCGCGTCATCGGTAAGCCGAACCAGAGCATTGCTGTGGCACGAAGGCTGAAAAAGTCAGAGCAATGTTACATCAATCGTACCTGGTAAATCCCAGGAGGCACCGGATGAAGAGATACAAATGCAAAAAGGCGGAGGCCACGCGCTTAGGGATTTTGAAGGCGGCCTCCGCGCTATTTCATAAGCACGGCGTGAAGGAGGTCGGCCTTTCAAGAGTCATGGCGGAGCTCGATCTGACCTGCGGCGGGTTTTACAAATACTTCGAGTCTAAGGAAAACCTTGCAGTTGAGGTATGTGATCGGAGTTTCCACTCTGCATTACAAACGTGGCAGGGTATGTTGAGCGAAGCACAAAAGGCTTCGCAAGCCCCTGCGCAATTTTTTATCACTCAATATCTGGACCTTGCCGAAAGCGGCCATTGTCCGATAGTTGCTTTGGGTCAGAGCGCCTTCAACTCCTCCCATGACCAGTCGTTTTTACGATCGTACCGCAATGGCACCAAAACATTGCTCGACACGATGGTCAGCGTTGTTCAGGACCAAGGTTTTGGAATGACGCGCGAACAGGCCCTGATTCAGTTTTCTGCCATGCTCGGAGTTAGTTTCCTTTTCCGTGCAGTCGGATCGGAATTATGGGTCAAGGAAATTCAGCAAGCGCTGTCAACACAGGCGGGCTAAGAAAAATCTTTCATCGTGTGGCCGAGCAGAGGTCACTCGTTTTCACCGACTGTCTTGAGAGATTACCTAATGGCCACATCAGGCTTGGAATACCCTTTTCCGAAACCAGAGCAAGGATCGGTTACTGAAATTTCTCCTGGAGTGCTTTGGATTCGAATGCCACTTCCCTTCAGGCTTGATCACGTCAATCTCTGGCTCATCCGGGATGGCTCCGGGTGGGCAGTTGTCGACACAGGAATGCGCATCGACATAGTGCAGGAAACCTGGGAGAGAATTCTTGGCCAATTACTGAAAGGGGCCCCCGTTACGAGAGTGCTGTGTACCCATATGCATGCGGACCACATGGGTATGGCTGGCTGGCTAACAGAGCGTTTTCGCTGTGAGCTTTGGATGACTGGCCATGAGTATCACGGATGCCAGGAGCTTCTACGACGTGAGGATTCAGTACCTTCGGCTAAGATCGAATTTTATCGCCGTGCTGGTTGGAATCAAAGTGCACTGGATGCATTTTGTAATTCATATGGTGGTTTTGCAAAAGTAGCCCATCCGCTGCCGCCGCTGTTTAAAATACTCTCGGACGGAGATCGAATTATTATAGGTGAGCATGAGTGGCAAGTAATCGTCGGACAGGGCCATACTCCTGAGCATGCGTGCTTTTATTGCCCGGCGCTTCAACTATTCATCTCAGGGGATCAAGTACTGCCCAGAATTACTTCAAATGTATCCGTTCCTTCGCTTCAGCCTGATGCGAACCCCATGGAGGGATGGCTAAGTTCGTTGATCAAAATCAAGCGCAAGGTCAGCAACCAAGTACTGGTACTACCTTCTCATAATGAGTGTTTCAGAGGTCTGCACGCCCGACTGGACGACCTGTTGCTGATACAGCATCGAATACTTGCAGAGCTACTCGTTCGCCTCAAAGAGCCCTGTCGCTCGGTGGATATCTTCGAGTGCCTTTTCGGTCGCAACATCACCATGTCAGACGGTTTCCTATTGACGATGGCGACAGGGGAAAGCTTGGCTAACTTGAACTACCTGCTCGCGAGAGGGAAAGCAATCAAGTGTGAAGACGAATCTGGAGTTGATTGGTATAGCGCCACCGTTGTATAGCCGTACGTTCGCGGGGCGGGTATGGCTCAATTACTTCATCCACAAGTTCCCCGACGAGTATCAATCCGGATTTTATTCTCGGCTCATGTCGAAGATTCGCCTTGCACCCATCTGCTTGCCTTCACAGGCCGACAGTAGCGGTCAGCATCCCCTACAGTAGATGCATTAGTTCTGTGGGGACGATCAGTCACTTCATTTGCAAAGCAGGTTCGTCCGGCCAGTACGGAAAAGACAAGTTGCAGCCAAGCTGCGTCTGAAAGCAGTCCCAGGGCACCTGCCATATTCTGGAAATGCCGTGCAGCCAGCCCGCCAGGAGTGGCCCGGCTGCACCCAACCCATATCCTAAGCAATGTTCCGTGGTAGACAACGACCCGCCTTAGTGGTGTCCGCGCAGACGCAACTCGAATAAGCTCGGCTATAACCATCGACATGCCCGCTCCGGCTCGCAATAGTTCGCCGTGCTCTGCAGGTTTACCGGGTAACACCGTTGGCTTTGAACAACCACTCGAATGCCTGATCTAATGTCGGTGTAGTGGTTTCGAGAGCGCTCGCGTTGATTTGATCGGCAGTCCGTTGAAACAGATCTTTCACGCCTGGCAATACGGATACAGGCATATCAGCCGCACGAAGCTGCCGTTCTGCTTCTTCGACCTCTTTCAACCGGCGTGGCGCATGTACGACATGCGTCCGGATCAAGGCACCAAGAAAGTCACGCAAACTGGCCTGGTCGATGTCGCTCAAGGCGTCATGCAGTTTCTCAGTAACCCCCTGCTTCTCGGCAGCCATGAAGCACTCGATCGTAAGCGCCTCCAGCCCTTTTGTGAATACACTCCGCAAAATCTTGAGAGCCGCTGCATCGCCCGCAAGACCATCTTCTACAGGCTTGAGTGGTGCCCCAGCCAAAGCATAAAGGCTGACCGCACGATCAATCCCTGTACCGGCTCCTATCAAGTTGGTCTTTTCGTGAGTTAGCGCGATGGCCCCTAGGATAGCCACGTCCACATACTGAATCTCGAGTTTGGCAGCTCGCTCTCCAGCTTTCCTGATCTGTGCCGGGTCAGCAGTGGTCATATCGATGAACAAGGCACCTTCATGCATGTAGCTGAGTGCATCCTCAGCCACAGCCAATGAAACGGTGCCAAAAACGCAGGAGACCACGATGTCACAGTCCGCAACAGCTTCGATAACCGAAGTCGATATACTTAGCCCCAGTTCTTCGGCGAATGCTTGCGCCCTGGAGGATGGCTTGAGATCACACAGAATTACGTTATTTCCAGCTGCAGACCATGGTCGCGCGTACGTGAGGCCGACTTCACCGGCGCCAATTATTGCTATTTTCATCTTGTTATTTTTCCGTTTCAGTGGGCCGCGTAGGCGCCCTTGTAAGTACCGGCTGCGATCTGCGCCATCATCTCAGCTTCTTTTTGTTCTGTGGCGTGGCACTGTCGCAGCAAACTCTCGGCCAGCGATGCTGGGAAGGCGACTACACCGTCATGATCTGCGACGACGAAATCGCCAGGGGACACGACCATGCCACCGATGCAAACAGGTACATTTATATCGCCAGGCCCGTTTTTGTAAGGGCCACGGTGCATCCCCGCTCGCGCAAACACAGGGAATGCCCCCTTGCCGATCGTGGCCAAGTCTCGAATAGCACCGTCTATGACTATCCCAACTGCACCGCGTTTTTCGGCGATAGCGGCCATAATGTCTCCCATCAGGGCGCGGCTGATATCACCGCCACCATCGATAACCAAGACGTGACCTGGACGGATGAGCTCCAGGGCCTGATGTATTGCCCGGTTATCGCCACAAGGCACTTTCACCGTTAATGCGATGCCGGCCATGGTGCCTTCGATGCGGTGGAAGGGCCGCAGTGGGGCTCCAGGTAGGCGATCAAGGCAATCGCTGATGATGGACGTCGAGGTGCGGGTATAGGCCGCCAGCAACGCATTGAGCTCTGGGGTTTGGACGATGGCGTTCATTTGAATTCCTCAGGTGGCAAGGTCTCTGAGGATAAAGATGCTGGTGAATAGAAAAAGCGATATTATTCTATATATATACATTCTTATTAGGAATGCTCGTGGTTACCCTCCAGCAACTTATCGCGCTGCATTGGATCGAGCGCCTCGGAACGTTCGTGCGGGCTGCCGAACAGCTCAATACGACGCAATCAGCTATCTCCAAGCGAATTCAAGAACTAGAACAGTCAACGGGCCTGCGGATCTTTGATCGATCTCAGCGTGGCGCACGACTCACGGCTTCGGGTGAGGAGCTTCTTGTTATTGCTCGTGAAATGCTCGGCCTTGCCGATAAAATTGCATCGCTGAAGGATGGCACGCATGTCGTCACGCGCCGCCTTCGGCTTGGGATCACAGAACTGACAGCTCTCACGTGGCTGCCTCGCCTCATCACACGATTGGTAGTCGATTTTCCGGGGCTGACCGTCGAGCCTGAAGTCGATATGAGCCGCAACCTTCATGAAAGGCTAATGGATGATTTAGTCGACTTCATAATCATCCCTGACACCTTCACTGCGCCAGAGGTGACGTCAGTTCCGCTTGGATCGGTTGAAAACGTGTGGATGGCCGCGCCCGGTTTAATCGCCAATGCTGGAGTAGTTGAGCTCGCCGAGTTGGCCAAATATCCGGTGCTAGTCCAAGGAAAGAAATCAGGATCGGGGCTGTTTGTGAACAAGTGGCTCGGATCCCTTGGCATTGATCTACCAAAAACATTGTCCTCAGACAGCCTGACGGCGATCCTTGGCCTAACAGCCGCCGGAATGGGAGTGACTTATCTCCCACTCGACTGCTTCCAGCCCTTAGTCGACGAGGGGAAACTGGCTGTTATACGAACGGAACCTGAGCTTCCGCTAGTGCCCTACATGGCGATGTATCGTAATGACAGGTCTTCTGCATTCGTTCAGGAAGTGGCTTCTCGCGCAGTGGAGTTATGCGACTTCTCGCGGCAATTGCAAAGCTGATAGGAGCAGAGCGGAACCCCTGCTCCTTGTGTCGTTCACTGGTTTCTGAGAATGGTGCAGTCGACTTCGGTGAGGTCGCCGGGCTTGGCACGAGGTTTTGCTTATGCAGTGGCAGCAGCGGCATTCTCGTCGGCGGGTTCAGTGATTGAAATTACAAACACAAGCGCTGCGAGCGAACATACACCAAGGAAAATGAACACAGCCGTCCAGCTGTAGCTGTCCAACAGCATTCCTGTGATAAGAGGAGCCATTGCACCACCGGCCTGTCCGGCAGTGTTCACCAAGGACGCTGCTACAGGATAGGTGGTACGGGTTGTGAGACCCATTGGGTAAACAGAAAACGATGAGTAGCCAATATTCAGGAGAAAGCCGGTACCGAAAAGCAGCAGGCTCACGGAGAACAGGTCATTAGGTGCATACACCAGTGCAACCATCATCAAGCAAGTCGCGACCGCGCTGATCATCATCGTCGGTTTTCTGCGGCGGTCTAGCACCGTATCTGATAGCCATCCCCCAACCACGTTACCAAGGACGCCACCCGCGAACGGCAGTGACGCAACGAAGCCTATCTGCATTAGTTCGAAATGCTTTACCTCTCCCAGATATTTTGGAAGCCAGGCCAGCAGCACATTGACAACGCCTGTCATCAGCAGATAACCGAGACCGCATCCCCATATATTCCAGGATTTGAACACAGACCGTGAGGTCACCAGCGCGGGAGTGTTTTTGTAACGTAGGGCTTTGTCGAATGCACCAAAGCTTTTGTGAGTGCGTTCTGTACTCTTGTCAGCCTTCGATTGATCCTCGATATGGGTAGCCTCGGCTTCGTTGACACGACGACTGCCACGAGGGTCGTTGGGTACAAGCCACCACCAAAGGAGGGCCATCAACACACCTGGAACGGCGAAAGCAAAAAACATCGTCCGCCAACCATCAAGCATGATCAGCGCGGCACCAATTGGGGGCGCGATGACTGCTCCCATTTTGGCTGCTGATAGAAAAGCGCCGGTGGCTAAGCCCTTCTCTCGAGCAGGAAACCACCGATTAATCGTACTGAGCATTGAAAGAGGAAGTGCGGCTTCGGCGACACCTAGGGCCGAACGGTAGATTTTTAACATGCCCAAGCTACTGGCGGTGCCGATTAACAACGTAACCACAGATGTCAGCCCTATGGAAATAGGGGCGACCAAGCGAACGCCTACGCGACTGAGTAGAAAGCCAGCGGGTATCTGGCCCAGCGAGTAAAACAAAAAGAATGCGCTGACGAGCAGGCCAGCCTGTGCATTGGTCGCGCCAAATTCTTTCTGAATGTAAGGCAAGGCGATGCCGATATTAGCGCGATCGGCCGCAGCCAACATGTATACGGTCACGATTACACCCAGCACAAGCCAGCGGTACTTTGACCTTGCAGGCTGTGCAGTGGCAGCAGTGGTGGCGATAGCGGTCATGGGCCCTCCGATTTTTATGTTTATTGGAGTTGCTATGGTCGACATTCTTCATAGATAGAAAAAGCGATAAATTAGAAAGCCGATACATTCCTTATCGGCATTGTTGGGCGGGGAGGGCGAGGCCAGCCACCAAGAAAACAGGTGCCATACGCTACTTGGGCTGCGCTGGCAGCCTTTTGGCAGCAAGGGCCTCCAGGTCGTGATCCATTGCTCTACCGCACGGTAAGCTATGGACGCAACCGCCTATGACTGTGCTCGCGTTTCTGGCGCCGCGTACACTGGAAAAGAGAACATCGACTCGTTTGGAGTGTGCTCGTAGTTCGAGGACAGCACCGCACTGAGTCGATCGCCCAGCTGGTTCCAGGCACACTTCTTCTCTTCGGCATAGTCGTGATGCAGGTAATGGCGCCTAACCCGAGAGCCGGCCAACACATGGTTTTGGCAGCGGTCGATGACGTCCAGGCTGACCCCTAAAGCCTGCATCATCGTCGCGCCCGTGCGGCGCAGGTCATGCGGCGTCCAATCACCGTTCTGGCCGTCGGCAAGCACCAGTGTATCGTCGTGACGCCGTCTGGAGAGGGCCTTACGGTTTTTGAACCGAGCCTGGCGGTCGCCGACCTGTTTGCTCACCACTTTCACGTCCACATGTCCGTCATCCTGCTTGTTCGGAAAGCACCACCGGGAGTCTCCCGTGAGGGTCTTGAGTTCCTGAAAGAAATGCAGGGCAAAGGGGGAGAGGAAAACATGGTGGTCTTGTTTCTTGCCCCGGGAGCCTTTGACGTTTTCACTGGGGAGGAACCACGTTTGCCGCTCCAGATCGACATTTTTCCATTCAGCCTGAAGCAGCTCGCCAATCCGGCACAGCGTGCCCAGGCTGATCCATAGTGCGAGTTGGGTTTCTTTCTTTAGCGGCCGTATGCCGTCATATTTTCGCCCGGCGGGGAGGGCGTTGTAATCAGCAGTCATTTGCTGGAAGCGGTTGTGCAGTTCCAACAGCTCTGCCGGTGAAAGGATCCGGCTTCTTTCGGCCTCGTAGTCGGCTGGGATCAGAGGGGAGATGTCGACGAGTTCCGTCGGATCGCCCTCGATCAATAAGGCCCGCCAGGGCTGACGCTTTCTAGCCCAGCTAAACATCTGGGTGAGGTCGGCAAAGAAACTGATGGCTTGCCGGTAAGCGCCGCGGTTGACCACGGCGCGGATCAGCGCCCGAACATCGTGTTCGGAAACATTGTTCACCGCGATCTTGCCAAGTGCTGGCAAAAGGTCCTTGTTAAAACGTCTATGCAACTCGGCATTACCGTCTTTGCGCGCCACGCCATCCAACAACCAGGCCTTGACCAGATCCTGGACGGTCAGCGTTTGCGCCTTCGTCGTTTCTACTTTTTCGGCCTCTACGTTAGCCGCGGCGTATGCTTGTGCCTTGGCGATTTTCTTGAGTTCGTTGGGATTGATTTGCTCATCAATGAGTGCCCGTGCCTGGTTGCGGGCCTTACGGATGTCCGTCAAGGATTTGCGTGGCCAAGACCCGCAGGCGTATTCTTTGTTCTGCTCGCCCCAGCGATAGCGATAGAAAAAGCTGACCGACACGCCGTCCTTACGCAGGGAAATTCGACCCGCGAGATTGCCATCTTCCCGGAGGATGCGGCCGGCATCGTTGGCGGTCAGCGACTCGAGTTCTTTGATGGTGATTTTGGCCATGAAACGGACTCCCCCTACTTTTACCCCCACAAAAACGTCGGCTCTTGATGGACGTTGCTGGACTCTCGTAGAGCAGAACACCGCTGGAGCTCAAGTAAATACTAGCTTAGAAAAATCCAGAGTAAAATTTTGGAGTCTTTCAAGAAGTATGAAAAAGGAGATGGGGTGCTAGGGGTCGAGTGTTCGAATCACTCCGTCCCGACCATATAATTCAAGGGGTTGCGAGATTTTATCTCGCGACCCCTTTTATTTGTCCGCGTTTTTACCCCCACAAAACGGCTGGCTCTGAGTGGATTTTTCGGATGTATTACCAATAATAGGGTGTTGTCCTAGGGGCGTTTGACAGGCCGATTGCTTCGGTCTATCTAGCGGCCATCCGATGATGGGATGAGAAATCAGTATCGACCAAAGGCACATTACGGCTTTCACTAGAAGAGCTATTATCCCGCCATCAGCTCAAGAGGGGCCCTCTGGCCGGCCAATTCCGGCACTCCCTTGGGCATAACGACAAGGATGGTTGCGCATGGACGACATCGTTCAGCCCCTCACGCCCCAAGAAGAAGTCCAGCCTAAAGAAGTAAAAATCCTCGCCACCTTGGTGGCGAAGCTGAACCTTGCAGATTTCCAGAACGCCATCCCTGTGATACGCGAGCTTCGCCTCTCGAACGAGACGAGTGATCGTTTCGTCAATGCGACTCTTACCCTTAGCTCGGTGCCCGAGGTATTTAAGTCCAAGATCTGGCGGATTGACGAGATCGCTGCAGATAGCTTCCGGGTCATACCTGGGCTTGATCTTGTCCTGGATGGCCCTTTGTTGAGTCGCCTGACAGAGTCAGAGATGTCGACCTTTACGTTTGTCCTAGAAGCCGATGACAAGGAAGCGGAGAGCGGTCGCAAGGAAGTTGCTCTGTTTGAACAGGTCGTAGACCTTCTGCCTAGAAACCAGTGGGGCGGCTTGCGCCATATACCAGATATGACGGCGGCTTTTGTTCAGCCAAATGATGCGGCGGTTGAAAGGTTGCTCAAACAGGCAGCCGAGTTGCTTCGTCTTAGCGATAAGCCGTCCGCACTTGACGGATATGAGGGTGGCCCCAAAAGAGCTTGGCAGTTGGCGTCGGCAGTGTGGGGCGCGGTGGCGCGCATGAAGCTCGACTATGCGTTGCCGCCGGCCAGTTTTGAACAATCAGGACAGAAGATTCGTAGCCCCAGTCAGATTGCTGACTCCGGGTTGGCTACTTGTCTCGACCTGACTCTGCTTTTCTGCGCAGCATTGGAGCAGATTGGTCTTAACCCCGTGATCGTATTCACTCATGGTCATGCTTTTGCTGGTTTGTGGCTTAAGCCAGAAGAGTTTACGACTGCCGTGGTGGATGATGTCACTGCAGTACGTAAGCGGGTGAAGCTTCAGGAGCTCGTGCTGTTTGAGACCACTCTTATTACCCACGCCTCGATACCGCCATTCTCTTATGCGGTAGAGATGGGCACGAAACAGGTAGCCGAAGACGCTGAAAGTGTTTTCGAGATGCTGCTAGATATCCGTCGCGCCCGTTTGCAACGTATCAAACCGCTCGCCAGCTCAGAGGCTCAGATTGCACGTGTCGCCGTTGCTGAGTCTGATGAAGCCCCATCGCTTCTTGTGGAGGAAGGGATCGGCATCGCCGATGACAATATTAAGGTGCAGGTTGAGGATCTGTCTAAGCTCGACCCAGCAGATCGCCTCGGCCGGTGGCAGCGAAAGCTTCTGGATCTGTCGCTTCGAAATAACTTGCTCAATTTCAAAATGGGTAAGCGAGCGCTGAAGCTTGAATCTCCTGATCCCGGTTCTCTCGAGGACATTCTTGCAGGTGGACAGTCTCTGAAGCTGCTTACCAGGCCTGACCTGATGGATGGCGCAGATCCGCGTGAGCGCACACTCTATGAACAGCGTGAGCGAGAAGATGTTCGCCGTCGTCATGCTGAAGATGCTCTCAAGCGTAGGGAAGTATTCGTTGCGCTGACGTCCGCCGAAATGGATGTCCGGTTAACTGAGTTATATCGAAGCGCTCGTACTGCTTTGCAGGAGGGTGGCTCCAACACGCTTTTCCTGGCCATCGGTTTCCTTAGTTGGACGCGTGAGGATAGAGCTGGGCAGAAGTACAAAGCGCCACTGGTCTTGGTTCCTGTCACTTTGGAGCGTAAGAGCGCACGCTCCGGATTCACCATGGTGCTGCACGATGATGAGCCTCGTTTTAACCCGACTCTGATCGAGATGCTGCGCCAAGACTTTGAGCTGGGCTTAGGTTCGCTGGAGCAGGAGCTGCCTCGGGACGACTCCGGTCTGGATATCGTAGGCATTTGGAACAAAGTTGGTCATGCGATTAAGGACATCGCTGGCTGGGAGCTGAACGAGGACGTTGTGCTCTCGATGTTCTCATTTGCCAAGTATCTCATGTGGAAGGATCTTGCCGAGAATGCAGAGCACCTTCGACAGAGTCCAGTAGTCCAGCATCTTCTGGATACGCCACGCGATTCGTTCATTTCCGATACCCCGTTTCCGGAGGCTGAGTCTCTGGACCGTGATTACGGCCCGACTGATGTGTTCTGCCCACTGCCATCTGATTCATCTCAGCTTGCGGCTGTGATGGCAGCAGCCAAGGGTAAAGACTTCGTCCTCATCGGCCCACCTGGCACGGGTAAAAGCCAAACGATTTCCAACATGATCGCCCAGTCGATCGCTCAAGGGCGTCGGGTGCTGTTCGTGTCTGAGAAAATTGCTGCCCTGGATGTCGTGTACCGGCGCTTGCGTGAAATCGGTCTGGGTGAGTTCTGCCTTGAACTTCACTCCAGCAAAGCTCGGAAAACGGATGTCCTTGCTCAGTTACAGTCGGCTTGGGAAGCGAAAGGGCAGGTAGATGCTGCCGCATGGGAGGTGGAAGCGCAGCGGCTCGCGTCCCTGCGTGACAGCCTCAATATTTATGTCGAGCGTCTGCATCGCCGGCACCGCAACGGCTACACCATCTACGATGCCATCGGGACGGTGACATCGGGTGTTGATGAGGCAGTAGCTCCACTTGGTTGGCCATCTCCGGAAACGCATGATCAGAAGGCCATGCTTGAGCTTCGAGAGCTGGGCGACCGCCTTGAAGTGAACGCACAGGCTGTGGGTTACAGTCAGCTGGCAGGCAACGCTTTGTCCAGGGTAGGCCAAGCAGAGTGGTCGCCTCATTGGCAGCAACAATTCGTGCAGGCGGCTCGTGACGTGCTTCCCGCTGTGTTTGAAGTCCAGAGAGCTGCCGATCGATTTGTTGAGCTGTCCGGGCTTCCTGTTACGGAGTACACCCCAACAGCGCTTGAGGGGCTATCGATCCTTTCTCGAGCACTTCCTGCTGCCGCTGGGCATGATTGGCGTTTCGCACTGCGCCCCGATGCTCGCTCGATTTCTAAACGTCTGAGTGACGGCTGCACTTGGGTCGACGAACACCGGGACATTAACTCCAGACTCTCATCCCTCTGGTCCTCTCGTATTATTGCTGAAGCTAAACAAGGCATTGATTTGCTGCAGCAACGCCGCGCTACGTTCGTTGATCTAGGCCCGGCCTGGCCAGAAAATGTCACTGACGTTCTCGGGCAAGCTGTCACATTGCTGTGTCAGATAGACGACCTCAAGCAACAGCTAACGGCGTCCTACGTTGATGCGATTGAAGTACTTGATACCGAACTCCTGCTGCGTGAGTGGAAAGACGCGGAGGAGTCTTTCTGGCCTAAGTCTTGGTTCGGAAAACGCCGCATCGCTGGGCTATTGGCTTCGACGCAGACGTCAACAGGTGAAGTCGACAATGGCAAGGATCTCGCTACTTGGGTAGAGATTCGGTCGGTGCGTCGAGCAATCGATGAGCTGGAGCCAGGTCATGAGTGTGTTGCTGTTTGGCAAGGTGCCAAATCCGAAGCAACGCATCTCGCGACAGCGATCAAGCTGCAAGAGGCTATGCGGCTTCAGAAAAGTAATTCTGCCTGGATCGATGACGGCTTGCAGTTGGTTGAGCAGGGCCAGCTAGGTGATGAGCTGAAGGAGGAACTCCGCCGGCTGCGTGCGCTGACTCGTCTCGATGCTGGGTTAGATGAGCTGGTTGATCTCAGCTCAGCAACTAGCTCTCTCTGGAGCGGTTTGACCACGGATATTGACGTGCTGACTGCAGCTCTGCGCTTCCAGGCTGAACGACGTGGCATAGAAGAGCGCGGTCGGCTTGTCGACGACCATCCTCATGTAGAGGAGGGGCGTTGTGGCTCGTCGTTAAAAGCTGATTTTGAGTTGCTCAAGAACAGAGCAGCAGTTGAGCGAGAGTTGGTGGATCTGGCCGATCTGCGAGAAATCGTTCCTGTCTGGAATGACTTGAAAACGAAAGTTGACGTCGTGCGCAGTGCGGCAGCGTTTCAGGGGGAGATGGCTACCGCGGTGGCGAAGCTGGCACTCAATCCTGAGCAGGTCGCGGCCTACAAAACACCGCTTCAAACTCTGTTGGGGGATGGTAACGCACTACTTGAACCGGAGGCTGCTATAGCCAATGCAGGTGTTGCTCTTCGAGAAAAGCTTGAGTTGCTACAGGCGCGAGCGGCGCACCTGACGGCTGTCGGTCATTTCACCGAAATGGGCGTCATCGAAACTGCTCACCTGGCGCTAAGTGATATCAAGACAAATTGCGAAACTGTCGTCTCGTCTGAATCGCGCCTTAAGGCATGGTGCGCTTGGCGGAAGGTTCGCGATGAAGCCTACGCTGTCGGCCTAGCGCCGATTGTTCAAGCGATGGAAGCAGGAGCTATCAGCTCTGGAAAAGTCTGGCGTGTATTGGAAGTAAATTATGCCCGCTGGTGGCTGAATACGACGGTCGACAACGAAGAGGTGATCCGGACGTTCGTCAGCGTGGAGCATGAGCAACGCATTCGCGATTTCCGCGCTTTGGACGACAAGTTCACCGAGTTGACCAAAGACTGGCTCCGAGCTCGGCTGTGTTCCGACCTACCAAGCCAAGACAGTGTAAGTCGCTCTTCAGAGTGGGGAGTCCTGCGACATGAGATGGGCAAGAAGACCAAGCACATTCCATTGCGGGAGCTGATGAGTCGTGCGCCAGAAGCGCTAACCAAGCTGACTCCATGCTTGCTCATGAGTCCTCTATCCATTGCTCAGTATCTGCCTCCTGCCTCAACGCCATTCGATCTCGTTATCTTCGATGAGGCATCTCAAATACCTGTCTGGGATGCCATCGGCGCCATGGCCCGAGGGAAGCAAGTGGTGATGGTGGGCGACCCCAAACAGCTCCCTCCAACTTCGTTCTTTAACCGCGCTGAGTCGACCGCTGAGGATGAGGATGTAGAGGCTGATCTCGAGAGTATTCTGGACGAGTGCATCAGTGCCAATCTGCCAATGCGTAATCTTAACTGGCACTACCGTAGCCGCCACGAAAGTCTGATCGCTTTCTCGAACCAGCGATACTACCAGTCGAAGCTGGTGACCTTCCCATCACCGTTTACGGCCGACAAAGCAGTACGGTTATGCCCAGTCCCGGGTGTATATGACAAGGGCGGGTCGCGAACAAACTTAATTGAAGCAAGATATTTAGTTGCTGATTTGGTTGCTCGCCTACTGTCTCCGGCCTTCCGCGAAAGCGGGCGGACTGTGGGGGTCGTAACCTTTAACGGCGAGCAACAGAAGCTCATCATGGACATGCTGGATGAGGCTTGCCGGAAAGACCCATCACTCGATTCGTATTTCGCTGAGTCCGAGCTGGAGCCTGTGTTCGTCAAGAACCTTGAGAGCGTTCAAGGCGATGAGCGAGACATCATCTATTTCTCGACCACCTACGGAAAAGACGCTGCGGGTGTGCTGTCCATGAACTTCGGTCCGATGAACCGCCCTGGTGGTGAGCGTCGACTGAACGTGGCAATAACCCGTGCTCGACAGGAGCTAGTGGTGTTTTCGACCTTGCGCCCAGAGCATATTGATCTAGCTCGTACGCAAGCGATCGGGGTTCGAGATCTTAAGCACTTCTTGGAGTTTGCAGAGCGTGGCCCACGGGCTCTCGCAGAGGCTGACTTTGGTAGCGTGGGTAGTTTCGACAGCCCATTCGAAGAAGCGGTTGCAGCGGCCCTGGCTAAAAAGGGATGGCAGATATTTACCCAGATTGGCGTTTCCTCCTTTCGAATAGACCTTGGGGTTGTTCACCCTGATGCACCTGGACGGTACCTTGCCGGGATTGAATGCGACGGTGCTACCTATCACCGCAGTGCGACCGCTCGTGATCGTGACAAGCTCCGTGAATTTGTACTGCGTGGACTTGGCTGGGAGATCGTTAGGATATGGTCGACGGACTGGTGGGTTGATGCAATTGGAACTGCCGAAAAGGTACATCAACGGCTGAACGAGATTCTAGCGGATTCCCGAGCCAAGCAGGCTGTCATCGATGCAACTCAAGAGGCAGAGCGACTGAAAATCGACGCAGCTATGGCTGAGGTCATTGAGGTAGCAAGTCAGGTTACTGTGGTCGCCACAGTGGATAGTGTGGCCGAATCCAATGACCCCTCAGGCGCGTTGCCTGATTTGAAGTACGCCAAGGCTGCATCTATCACACCAGATGAGGATGTCATGGCTTTTGCTCGTCCCCTTGAATATTTGATTTATAAAGAAGCCGACCCTCGTCAGGCGGTAGGGTTGGTCGATCCAGATCAGTTCTTTGAGGCGAGTTACACGGAAACGTTGGAGCAGATGATTGCTCATGTCGTAGCGGAAGAGGGACCGGTTCTGGACACGGCGCTCGCAAGGCGCATTGCCCGTGCTCATGGCTGGGTACGAACCGGCTCACGGATACGTGATCGCGTTGACCAAATTGCCCGGGCACGATTCCGTTCACATGAAGAGGAGCAGACAGGAGTCTTCTTCTGGCCTATTCATATCGAGTCGGATACCAGTGTCGTCTTCCGTAAGCCCGGCGACGAAGATTCCACGAGAGGGCTATCTGAAATCTGCCTGCCAGAACTGCGTGCTTTGGTTGATGAGATGGTGCAACGGGGTCACGAAGGGGAGTCCTTGATATACGCGGTCGCGAAGGAAGCTGGTGTAAGCAAGCTTGCTCATGCAGGACGTCAGCGAATTGAGAAGGCCATACGTCAAACGGCGGAGTAGCAAGAAGAAAGGGGGGCCGTGAAGGTACCCCTTATTTGTGAATAAATGGGCCTGCCCTCGCTCTGTGATGCGTGGAGTACATATGCCCTCCTTCTGGGTTCCCTGGTATTTTCAGTTTCCAGGTGTTCAGATGATTCAGGCAGAACCAGGAGCTATGTTAATGTGCCATCACATTAACGGTATGGAGAGTCGTGATGGGTTGGAAAGGGACTGTACGTTCGCTGCAAGCGTCTGCGCGGCGATCAGAGCGCAACGCTCATCGCCGGCAGCGTGAACTTGAAAAACGACAGAAAGAGTACGCAAAGATGGAAGCGCTGGAACAAGCAGCGTATGAAGTTGAGGTGTACGAAAATCACATAGATATCCTCCTTTCGATACACAAGGATTGTGCCGAGCCTGTGAAATGGAAGCGGCTTCTCTCCAATCCTGAACCTAGACAGCCACTCAAGAGCAATACTCTTGAGCAAGAAGCTACGCATGCTGCCGCTACATATCACCCCAATTTCTGGGCTCGGCTCTTCAAGCTAGAGGCTCGTCAGCGAGTAGCCCTTGTAGGCAAGATTGGCACCGCGCAGGCGGAAGACGAAAGGCAATATCAGACTCAGCTTGTTGAATGGAAAACCGCCCATACCGAGTGGGCAGAGGAGAGGGATATTGCGATCCGTATCCTTGATGGTGACCGTCAGGCCAAGCTAGATGCCATCGAAGCTTTCGAGTCGTTTGCAGAAATATCACACCTCGGCTCAGCTATTCAGATGATTGTTCATGAAGGTGGTGTCCTAGAAGCCAAAGTCGCTATCCATGGCTCCGATGTGATTCCGACTGAAATCAAATCTCTACTCAAAAGCGGCAAGCTGTCGACCAAAGCTATGCCTGCTGGGCGGTTCAACGAACTTCATCAGGACTACGTGTGCAGCTGCGCCCTGCGAGTAGGTCGAGAGTTGTTGGCAATCCTGCCGGATGACTTGGTCATCGTCACCGCTCTTGACAATGTGCTTAACAGCTCGACAGGTCATATGGAGGAACAGCCAATTCTAAGTGTTGCGTTCTCTAGGCCAACTGTTTACGGACTTAACCTCGAAACCATTGACCCGTCTGATGCGATGAAGAATTTCGTCCATAACATGAGCTTCAAGAAGGGTGCTGGATTCTCGGCCGTTGCCGCCCTTGATGCTCAGCGCTTCGCCGTGAACGTATAACTGAATCATCTGAGAATCCAGAGAGTGTCATGGCAAACATGAAAAAAATTGGCTTGTACGCAGGCATATTGGGAGCGTTGGCATCAGTGGCAGCGCTCGTCCTGCCGACCCAGGCGGTTTCGCACAGCTCCAGCGGTAACAACAGTCCGGTCATTTCTGGCAATGGGAATAACGTCAACTATCAATCTGGCTTTCCCGATCTTGAAACGATAAGGGCCCAGCGTCCTAATATCAGTGATCAACAATACGCTGCAATTAAGCTCGGCATGACATATGAACAGGTGCTGGATATCGTCAAGATTCCCGGTAAGGAGGCCGCCAGCGGCAGCAACATGCAGATCTATACATGGGGGACGGAGGTGTACGTATATATGGTGGTGACCTTGGTGGACGGCAAGGTTCAATCCAAATCTCATTGATGTGATGTCCACAAATCCGGTCTCTATTGTCGGCGGTGCTTCTTCAGGCTGGGGATTAGGAAGGCGTTTTTGGTAAGGGCTTTGCAAGAGCTTGACCTTGCTTGGTAGCACGGTCAATACAGTCGATACGTTGATAAGTGTCGACTACGTTAATCCTCTGAGAGGAGCGATTACAGGATCTTCCATCACGGTGAGTAGAATTTGACGCATGCGGTTTAGTTACAACACTATTGATTCCTGCAAGGAACGCACAGCATTGGAGCAGCATGGACAGAACTCTCCCTATCACCATTGACGAATCTACGTGGCCAGGCCCTGGGGTACCTCCTCTTTTTCCTAAGTCTTTCAAAAAGGGGCGTAGTCATTACGATTTAAATATACCGTCAATGCTCCTGATGATCGGCTATCTGACGACGCCAGTGGCGACGACGGGAGTCACGCTGAGTGAGTTCTGGGCATGGGTTAGATATCTAGCAGCAATCACCCCTGGTGATACGGAGATGAAGCTAACGCATAGCTTTGCGGAGCTTGACGCTCACCAGAAGACTATCTTGAGCGATGACTTCGGCATGGGAGTATCTATGCTATGGCTCACAGATAAACTAGATCTAGATCTAGATCTGATCGTCGACGGCCGTTATTTCATGCAGCAGTACGCGGCGTCATTGCTTGTAACTCAATGCCGAGTTGCGAAACGAGGGCCTAACAAGACTCCCGATTTCGTAGCCAGGGATACCAGAGGTCGATGGCATGTCATCGAATGTAAGGGCACCCAGTCGGGAGTTGACTACAGCGAGCGGCAGCTCTCAGGAGGGATAGCTCAGAAGCAATCTCTGCTTTTTCCCAAAGGACACGTCGGACAGCGTCTTGTATGCGGGCTCACTATTGGCATCGAAGGAGCAGAAGGAAGCCGTCTGAAAGTGATTGACCCCGTCCCAGATGAGCCAGTCGAGATTTTGTCACAGGATCTACCAAACGCAACTGACGCGGCTACAAGGGGTGTCATGTCCAAGCTATTACGAATGGCAGGGTTCGAGATCTCAGCAGAGGCTGTCGCTTCGCCGTCTGGGAAGGTGCTAGCTTGGGGAGGAAAAGAGACACGAGCAGCAGAAGATAAGCGTCACCAGTTGATAAAAGAGCGTGATGCGATAGCGCGAGCCGAGTTGAGTGATGCTGATAGCCACAAGAGGCTGTTTGATGAAAGGTTCATTGGTCGTGAAACGCGTATTGAGCTCCCTCGGGCAATTCGAGTGGGGGGCGACTTTGTATCCCACGTCATCGTGCGACAAGGCATCAACCGCGATGCTGTGAGTGAGCTTGCCGAGCAGCCAACAATCGTTGAGCTCATTAAGAATTCTGAATTCGATTGGCCAGAATTGATTGGCCGGAACAGAACTACGTCAGACGGTTTCTCAGCCTCGCTGGACATCGGCAAGCTATTCCGTGCCGAGCTTATTTTGCGCCGATAGAGGAGGCGGATCGAAACCAGATACTGAAATGCCCCCTGGTTTCTTAGGTGCTTCTCAATAATTGCTTTTGGCCGTTTTTGCCCGTCACAGCATTGTACTCAAAGGGTAGCCTGTCGCGAAGAGCCGCAGTAGACCCAAAGCGGTCGGTGCGACAGAGACGACAAAGCAAGCTTCCAACAACGATTGTCTGTCAATCAAATACCCGGAGAATTTTAAACTTCATGAATGCAGAGCCAGAACCTACGGAGATCGCCTGTGAACTCGATCCAAATGATAAGTGCTACGTGTGCCGAAATGTCTATGACGAGAAGGAGACTCGGAGACACGAGGAGCACATCATTCAAAACGCAATTGGAGGAAAGTTAACCTCTAATCGCATTTTATGCGAAGAATGCGGGGGGAAGCTTGGCGATCTCATTGACACCCCGTTTTCTAGTGAATTGGTGCTGTTCAATATATTACATGGAACTAATCGAGACAGGGAATCCAGCAGAAGCGGTGCTAAGGTCGAAGTGCTGACTAAAGTCAAGCCTGAATTCTCGGAGTCCACGACTTACCGGTTATGCGAGGATTATCGCGTTCTACCAAATCGCCCAATATTTTTCCGTGACGAAATAGAGAAAACCATAACGGTTGTTGCCTCCACTCCCAAACAAGCGACAGACTTTTCCAAGAGTAATTCAATACAGCAGCTAGCTAAGGCGGGATACACCATACGGCAAGAAGATGATGTGGGGAATTATGCAGAGAAATTCATATTTAAATTTGATTCTAATTCGTTAGCTATTATTCGTGGTGTATCAAAAATCGCATTAGAGTTCGCTCTTCATTCTGGCGTCGAAATTCGTTATCTCGAAGACTTCATCGTTTCTTTTCTAGACGCTTCAGACACTGAAAAAATTCAACAGTTAGTGGCGCAATACTATCCAGTAACAGATGAAGAGAAAATATACGAGATCAATAAATATAAACACGAGGATTGGCATCCAAATCATCAGATTACATTGTTCTCAAATGGAAGCGATCTTTACTGCTATGTTGAGCTTTTTGGGGCTATTCAGAAATACATTCACCTCTCATGTAAGTATGGTGGTGAAAAAATTCTGGCGCGCTTCACGCAACGTGTTAGAAGCTGGGATTTTGATCCGGCCGACTGGACTGGTGGTCCGAAAGAACTTCATATGTTTGCGGGCCAATTTGGAGTTCAGTTCTATGGTCGGAGTTTGATGGACGTCGAGAGGGACGTCATACATCAAGCTCGTATCAGATCCTATGCCTTAGATCCTGAAATCCAGATCAATAAAGTAGAGGTCATCATGCAAGCGCTCATCCATTATTTAGTTTCGAACATTACGGGGGTCCCAGTTGTAGACGAGCTACTTGAAAAAAGCGTGAGTGCGGACCAAACATTCGGACTTTCGATGCTCAGCAAACTAAAAGATAATCCTATAGCCGCTTTGACAATGATCCGAAAGAGCTACTGGCATTTTAGAGTCAAGGCAAATATGGATTGCTGTCCGACCCTAGCTAAGAAAATTGCCCCGGATGTCTTGGATCAGTATGCCAGGTTCAAGCTTTACGAGAGTCTTTGCAGTGTTGCGAAAGAGCAAGAGTTCACTATTTACGAACCGCATACCGGCATAGATGGTTACGTAAAATAGCTTGTAGTCACCGGACTAGGCGAGTTGCCACTGTTGTGCAGGCGCTCGCCAAAAGCTACTTGTGGCCGATTCTGTTGAAAAAGTCGGCTGGCCCAAACTATCCGCATATTGATTCATGAAAACGGTGCTTTTACGCGCTGTTACCTAAAATTCGAGCCCGGAAGCCTCCGTCGAAAATAAAGACGCCTCTTCTCTTCGGCATAGTCGTGATGTGGTTGATGGCGCATCACCCGCGAGCCTGCAAGAAGATGGCTTTGGCAGCGGTCGATGACGTCTAGGCTGACCTCCAAAGCTCGTATCATGGTCAAGCGAGTGTGGCGCAGTGGCGTCCTGTCGCCGTTGTGGCCGTCGGCACAGACCTCAGTGTCGTCGTGACGCCATCGTGAGAGGGCTTTGCGGTTTTTGAATCGGGTCTGGTGATCGCTGGCCTGTTTACTCACCACTTTGACGTCCACATGCCCATCATCCTGCTTGTTGGGGAAGCACCACTGGGAGTCGCCCGTCAGGGTTTTAAGTTCCTGAAAGAAATGCAATGCGAAGGGAGGAGGAAAACTTGGTGGTCCTGTTTCTTGCCCCGGGCGCCTTTGACGTTTTCGCTCGGGAGGAACCAGGTCTGCCGGTCCAGGTCGACATTTTTCCATTCGGACTGGAGCAGCTCGCCAATCCGGCACAAGGTGCCCAGGCTGATCCAGAGCGCGAGTTGAGTTTCTTTCTTTAACGACCGAATGCCCTCGTATTTTTGGCCGGCGGGGAGGGCGTTGTAATCGGCGGTCATTTGCTGGAAGCGGTTGTGCAGTTCCAACAGCTCAGCCGGGGAAAGGATGCGGGCTCTTTCCGCTTCGTAGTCGGCAGGGATCTAGGGGGAGATGTCGACCAGTTCAGTCGGATCACCTTCAACCAGTAATGCTTGCCGGTTGGCGCTTTCTCGCCCAACTGAACATTTGGGTGATGTCGGCGAAGAAGCTGATGGCTTGTCGGTGAGCGCCGCGGTTGACGACGGTACGGATCAGTGCCCGAATATCGTGTTCGGACACACTGCTCACCGCTGTCTTGCCAAGCGCCGAGAATAGGTCCTTATTAAAACGACGCTGTACTCGGCATTGCCGTCTTTGCGCGCGACGCCATCCACCAGCCAAGCCTTGGCCAGATCCTGGACGGTCAGCGTTTGCACCTTCGTCGTTTTTATTTGTTCGGCCTCTACGTTAGCCGCGGCGTATGCCAATGCCTTGGCGGTTTTCTTCTGTTCGTTGGGATTGATCTGCTCATCGATGAGCGCGCGGGCCTGGTTGCGGGCCTTGCGGATGTCCGTCAGGGATTTGCGTGGCCAGGTTCCGCAGGCGTACTCTTTGTTCTGGTTGCCCCAGCGATACCGATAGAGAAAGCTGACCGACACGCCGTCCTTACGGACTGAGATTCGACCGGCGAGATTGCCATCCTCTCGGAGGATTCGGCCGGCATCATCAGCGGTCAGCGACTCGAGTTCTTTGATGGTAATTTTGGCCATAAATTGGGCTCCCCCTACTTTTACCCCCACAAAAATGCCGGCTCTTGATGGACGTTACTGGACTCTCGTAGAGCGGAACACCGCTGGAGCTCAAGTAAATACAAGCTTAGAAAAATCTAGGGTGAAATTTTGAAGCCTTTCAAGAAGTATGAAAAAGGAGATGGGGTGCTAGGGGTCGAGTGTTCGAATCACTCCGTCCCGACCATATAATTCAAAGGGTTGCGAGATTTTATCTCGCGACCCTTTTTCATATTTGATTGTGTTTACCCCTACAAAACGACTGGATCCTGCTGGAATCTTCTATCAGAACGGCTTGCTCCAGGCCTTGCCTGATCGCGCTAATTGGATTGAAATAGGTGTGATGGCTTTATAGTGGCTTTTTTACATTGCTCATTAACGATCGATGGCATTTTGGCCTCGATGCAGGGAGGCAAATCGATGCGAGCTCTTTTGAGGTATCCGACGCAGGTTGGCACCTTCTACATTGCCCAGTCGACTGGCGGGCGATTTCACCCAGTATTTGATGATGAGAGCCTGGGCAGCATCGAAGCATTGCCGATGCGATCAATGATCTGACAAGTGATGCAACTAGCTCGGTGCTGCACCCCAGAACATTTGAGTTGCTGGATACGCCTGTTCCGGGTTACCTGATGATCCTGGCGAGTGGGTCCGCGTTTAAGTTTCATACGCCCCATGGCATCGTTTCTCGGGTGCTTGCGGGCGACGTTCCTTATTTCCTTACTTTCTTAGAGCGTCGTATGGTGAGTATGAAAAAAATAGGTTTGTATGCGGGGATTTTAGGCGCTTTGGCGTCAGTAGCTGCGCTGGTATTGCCAGGAACCGCAGCGTCGCAGAGCAGCAGTGGCGCAAATAGTCCAGTCATTTCTGGAAACGGCAATACCGTTAACTACCAGTCGCAGACTGGGTTCCCTAGCGCTGAAACAATCAGGGCACAACGCCCTAATATCAGTGAGCGGCAGTATCAAGCGATACAACCGGGAATGACGTATGACGAGGTACTAGAAATCGTGAAAATACCCGGTAAAGAAGCCGCAAGTACGGGGAGGGTTCAAGTCTACACGTGGGGCACTGAAGTGTATGTCTACATGACGGTGACACTGGTGGATGGCAAGGTCCAATCAAAGTCTCATTGATACCGATTCCCCTTACTCAGGCCTCTTGTGGTGTCGTCGATGAGTAATTTTTACCTCTTAGCAAGAATTTACCGGCGCAGGACAGCGCTAAGGAAGCATTTTGTCCGTCATAGATATCAATGAGTTTCCTGCCTTCTTTCGTGCCTACAACTGGTCGAACGTGAACCACAAGGCACGAGGGTATCCGGGCGACATATATCCCGCCTTCCCATGGATAAAGTCGTTGGAAGACCGTGGCAGTTGGCTTGTTAAACAGACGATAATCACTGACGCACCGACGGACTATGTCCGTGAAGTTCTCGCCTGGGGTGCCGGAAAGAACGATCCCCGAATGAGATTTGAGGTCGGTCTGGGCAACGTTTCACTGCGGAGTATCTTCGAGCCAGTAGTTGCCAATATCGGTAGTCCAAAGGCCGCGATCACTGCGGCGCTTCAGATCCCTGGGTGCGGGTTGACCTATGCATCGAAGCTGCTGCGGTTCTTGCGACCGGATGTGCACGCCAGCCTTGATGGGCGTATACGCGAAGCAATGCTTAAAGCCGGATTGCTTAACAAAATTTACGACAGTAATGAAAACTCGATGATCCGAGGTTACGTTGCATTCCAGGCCTTCTGCGCTGACTTGGTTACGCAACTCGATGCGGCAAAGATCGCCCGGCCGGGATGTAATCTTCTTGCGGCGCAAACAGAGACAGGCTGGCGAGTGGCAGACGTAGAAATGGCGTTGTTCACGTGGGCCGACCGCTCGCGCCCGGGATCAGGCGCTGAGAGCCAGATAACTACTCCTGAGTGAAAGAAGTACGGTTCATGCCTGGGCCGCAATCAGCGTTATTAAGTCTTTAAAACCGTCACTTGATCAAAGCGCCCGTACGGCACCAGCAGCCGGGAGAAGGAAAACTCTCCTATGCTAGCCAGCAGCCTAAGGGCAAGACCATGGAGCAACGAGCAATGTGTTTTAAACCTCGTTGGTGACTCCAAACGGAATATGTACAGATGGCACTACTGTGCTGGCTGAACGTAAATGGCCCGATTGGTCATCGAAAAAAATATGCGGTCTTAGCACACCCAATACCTTCCTCTTTTCGATACCACCCAGAAAAAAACGCGTCATTGGCCATCACGCCCCAGCTTTTTAGTGTATTTAAAGCCCGTTCATGTGAAGGCGCATTGCCGACTCGCATCAAGTTATCGGCATAACTGCCGAAGCGGTCCATTTCAGAACATGCGGTACTATCGGCGTAACACTGCAGTGGGGGTCGAACTCCGATGTGCGAAACGGCGACGGGTTGGAAATGGACAAGTCCTTCAGCTTCACTTGTGAGCTGACTTGCGAGACGCCAAATCCTGATCCCGACGACCTTGAGTATGTTGAGAACTCGGTGATGGTGGACACCGGAGATTGGCAGACAAGACCAGATGAGTGGGACGACCACCCTGATGAATCGCCTCGGGTTCCGTAGACACCTCTTTGCCTTAAACTGGCCGTCTTGGCGAAGCGCTGTCGGTGCTATCCGGGCGATGTGGTCGATTCCATTGGCAGCCCAACTGGCGCGTGTCTAAACTTCAAAGTGCTATCATCGCCGCGTCCAAGTGTCATAGATTAGAAAAAGCGAGCGTTGTAGATGGCAAGGATGATTCCGGAGGATGGACCACATCACACTGAAAGCTACGGTGAGCGTCACCTTTACTCAGTCCTCAAATCCCAGCTACCTGACGAATACACCGTAATCCATAGCCTGCCATGGTTGTGCTCCGCAGTAAGCAAGCTCGACAAACGAGCGAGGCCTACAGGAGAGATTGATTTTCTGATAGTCCATCCAGAAGATGGGGTCTTAGCCCTTGAGGTTAAGAGTGGTGTTTATCGAATCGAGAATTCTTTCTTTGTACATGTCCGCAATGGCTAGATAGACCCACTAAGTCAAACCAAAAAAAACGTCCATGGATTCGCGTCGTGGCTTGGTAATGACCCGGCACTAGGCCTGAGAATCGGATACGGATTTATTTTTCCTGATTCGGATTTTGATCGGTCTAATATCCCAGGAATGTACGATACCCAGTCCAATCCGCCTCAGTCGCTGTATATAGATTTTGAAGCGTACCCTGACGTCGCTCAGAAAATCATAGACCTCATGAAGTATTGGAAGAGGGCACTTCGAAATTCTGATTTGGGCCCTTCCAGAACCCAAGAGCTGATCGACTACCTTGCTCCAAAGATTGATGGTCAGCCTCGATGGGGGAGTCGAATTCGCTATGACAATAAAGTTTGGCTTCAGTTAACAAGCGAGCAAAGTTTGGTCGTCCGTTCTGTGCTGAGGAACAAGGACTCACTGATCACGGGCTGGCCAGGTACTGGGAAAACCTTGATAGCTATCGAAACTGCGAGGAAACTCTCGGTGGAGGGCAAGCGGGTATTGGTCCTCTCATTCAATGCACGGCTCACTGAGCATATTCGTGCGCAGCTTGAAGGCTATCGAACCTGCACAGTGATGACTTGGCACGGTCTCTGCCGTCAAGCAGCAAATGCGCTGAATCATTTGTCGGTGGGGGAGGAGTGGTATAAGAACAGGTGTTTAGAAGATTTCGATATCGCTATTAACAAGGGATTGCTAGGAGAGTATGACACGCTTGTCGTAGATGAATCGCAAGCCTTAGCAGAATCTTGGTGCAAGACGCTTGTAAGTTGGTTTGATGGAAAGCCAAAAGCATTTTTCTGCGACGAAACTCAAGTATTCAAATTCGAGCGCAACGGCGTGACCTTAGACGGCTTGACGGAGATTTTAGGAGTAGCTGCTTTTCCGCTTTCGATCATCTTACGCATGCCGAAAGCAGTTACCGAAATTCTTTCAGAGGTAGTTCCTCCCAAGATCCAGTTGTCCTCGCCACGAGTAGCTGAACCGGAAACTGCGCTTGAAATCATCACGTTGACCCCCTGTGAGGAGCTTCTACGTATTAAGTCTGAACTAATCGCGGGTGGCGTTGGTTCAGAAAATATCGTCGTTTTGACAGGGTCGATAATTGATAGGCAGTATTTTGATTTTTTGAAAGCTGAGAAACTAGCTACTGAAAATATAGCGAAATTTCGTGGTTTAGAAGCTGCCGTTGTTATTGTTTTGGGCGCTGAAGCATTAGATACAGCCGAACTTTTCAGCGCCTACTCCCGCGCAACGACGAAGTTTGTAGCTATTTACAATGCTCATAATCGCCAATGGAAAGGCCGTCTGGATTTTCAATCCAGGTTGCAGCGGAAGCCTGAAAGTGCAGCGATTTTGAAAAAAGCCCAAGTCCCGCTTCGCATTAGGAATATGGTGGCGCGTTGCACTTCTATTAGACCCTTGGGCATGAAGAGTTTGGATGTTATGTGGGCTGAGGATTGGAGGGCGATGCTGGTTGAGTTTAAAGCGCACGAAACTCAACTCGTACTATGGGTTAATTATCTGTCCCGAACTATCTCTCATCCTATATTTATATGGTATGGAGATACGCTCACTAAATTTTACATGGTTGTGCCCGAGTTAAATGGAGAGATTGAATCGTGTGGTCATTATTCTCTGGCTATGGAAGAGTGCAAGGCATGCGGTTCCCTTACTCCGCACAGTGATACTGCGAAAATCAAGTGTGCACTTTGCTATACGGTGGAGAGCAGGTTGTTGCCGCCCGATCAGGATATCATCGACCAAATTTCTTTGTATGATGCAGTGATCACCTCGAGGCTGCCGACACATCAGGCTCTACAGTTGCGACCCCATCTTCCTTTAGAGGTGGCAGCAGTAGCAGCACTGATGCGCGCGAATAAAAATAAAGTTCGAAGCAATATCCTCTTGGTCCAATTACCTTCCGGACGAAACCTTTATACGACCGCGTTCGTGTTTGCGCAATCCAGGATCGCAGTCTGCTTGCCTAAGACAACCATGTCGGTAGATGTTCTCGCGGATGAGATTTACTATCGCTACAGGGAGTTGGAGCAGATTTCGCTAGCAGAGTGGCGTTCAATTGTTGCGAGCGCCTTCGCCACTTTCAAGCAGAAAGGTTATGTGGTCAGAGTTGGTAAAAAGCTATATCAGCCCGTGGAAGATGTAGATGCACCAGTACCTAAGCGGTATTCCAATGATTAATGAGGATATGCGGAGATGGTGGCTGGTAGAGAATTTAGCACTGCTCCCAGGGGTAGGTGAGGGGAGTTATGGTCGTTCGGAGTCAATGTCAGAGGTCCTAGATCGCATGCCTGGCGGCTCCTGTGTTGGGGGGGCTCTGTTATCTCGGCTAATCGAGGTAGCCGTCCATGAGCTTCGACGTTTTTGCGCTCTTTAGCCATTGACTCACTAGCGCGTGAGGCTCGGTTAATTGATAGGGGGGCTTCAAACGTTCCCCGGACTATAGGTGAGTTCAAATCAGTGCCACTCGTGGCGAGCGAGGTGTCATGGTCGAGCACCTGGAATCGGACATTGCCTTCGACCTGAGGAAGTTTGGGTTTGGGTTGGGTTTGGGTTGCAGTTTTTTTTCCGATTTGGCCCCAGTGGGCCACGGCCAGGCCAAGGAGAGGGATGCCGGGTTTGCAGCAAGCTTTGGCGACGGTGACGTAGGAAACACCAATCTCGCGGGCCAACTTGACCATGGGCATTTGCCATACTTTTTCGAACAGTTCCGCAACGGTGACGCATTACGAATGCGTACATGCAGTCCTTCACTGATGGTGAGTTTAGCCATAAAACGGACTACCCCTACTTCCCCCCACAAAATGCCGGCTCTTGATGGACGTGACTGGACTTTCGTAGAGCAGAACACCGCTGGAGCTCAAGTAAATACTAGCTTAGAAAAATCCATAGTAAAATTTTGGAAGCTTTTTAGAAGTATGAAAAAGGAGATGGGGTGCTAGGGGTCGAGTGTTCGAATCACTCCGTCCCGACCATATTTTTCAATGACTTAGGCCAATGTTCACAGCATTGGCCTTTTTCATGTGTGTGAGATTTGCAGGGCTACTCAATCACGCCTGCGACTCGCATCACCCAGTGTTTGGGTTTAGTAAGAATGTCCGCTCGTCGAGCAAATAGCACTCTCTGTGCGCCGATCTCCTCTCACTTGTTAAGCGCAGCCCCTGCGCCACTGACGGGAGAGAATGATGATCGACGACAACAACGGCCCTGAAGCGCCATATCCGGGACCAGGCGAGCAAACCCCTGACTCTGGCGAGGGTCATGATTCGGGCCTGGAGCAAGCTGACTCTGAGCCAAAGCAAGGTGCCGACGAACGACCAGAAGACTGGAATCCGCCACCCGGGAACCCTGGCTCTGATCAAGATGCCCAGACGGGTCGCGACAACGGCGGCGCGAAATAGACCCTTTGAATTCATATCGTGTACGAGACCCGGCCATCGCGCCGGGTTTTTTATCGATCCACCTAACCCGCTAGCAATGTAGCCGGGATGTACACGGAGACGGTCATGGGTTTGAGGGGCGAAGCCAAACGGCGCCGGCGACTGGATGCTTCGATCCAGGCGCCGGCAACAAGCATGTTCACTCTACTATGCAGATCCAACGGTGGTTGTATCGGTATGGCGCGCGGGTGAAGTGCACGTCTGAGACCATCTTCATGCCGCGCTCTTGAAGCGCTTCGGTCAATTCTACGAGTGTCTCTGCCTGGATAGTCATTGCTGTCACCTCGTCAGATTTACTGCGTTCATAATTCTTGACCGAGGGATCAGGCGGCTAATTCATTTTTTCTACGGCGGTCATTGGCGGCGTGAGCATGAATACCGCTTTACTTCGTGCCCGCTACCTCGACCCATTCAAGTCCGAACCGTGCCAAGTACTTCCTCAAGCGATCGGCATCATTGGGCTGAGCCTTGGCCTGCCGGGAAATACCGAACAGCTGTCGACCGGCATCCGACAGACTGTCCGCGCGTCGGCACACCTCAATGACAGCCTGCAACTGCAAGCGGTCGAACAAGTCCATGGTCTCGCCATCTCCCGGTAAATCAACTGCAGCGGGTTGCGCCAAGCCCCACGCATACCGCAATCGATCAATCTCCTCGTCTACCTGCGCTTCATCGATGCGCCCGCTGTCGGCCAATGTCGCCATCCGTGTGATCGATGCGGACAGTTCGCGGAAGTTGCCCAGCCAGGCTGCTGCGCGTGAGCTGGCAAAAGCCAGGTAGCGTCGGCGAGCTTCGAGATTGAAGCGCACCCGCTCACCCTGTTCACGAGCATGGCGTTCCAGCTCGAAATCAATATTTGGCTCGATATCCTCGCGGCGGCCGGCGAGGCCCGGCAGATCGAATGTCCACAAGTTGATGCGCGCATACAGATCTTCGCGAAACAGGCCGTCGGCGACCCGGCTGCGCAGGTCGCGGTGGGTGCCGGCGATGATCAGGAAATCGCTCTCCACTTCCTTGTCCGAGCCCAGCGGGAAGAAGCGTTTCTCTTCAATTGCCTTTAGCAGCATCGCTTGTTCGTCCGCACCGAGTTCGCCAATCTCGTCAAGAAACAGCATGCCAGCGTCTGCGGCGCGCAATAGGCCATCGCGAGGATTTTGCGCGCCGGTGAAGGCGCCTTTGACGTGGCCGAACAAGGCTGACATCGCGCCGTCGCCACGCAGGGTGGCGCAGTTGACTTCGACGAAGCGACCCTGCATCTGATGGCGACTGCGTTTGAGCTCGTAGATGCGTCGCGCGAGGAAGGATTTGCCGGCGCCGGTCGGGCCGACCAGTAGCATGGGGGCTTTGGAGCGCAGGGCAACGCGCTCGATTTGCTCGATGGAGCGGTTGAATGCGGCGTTGCGTGTGGCGATGCCGGATTTGAGAAATTCCAGGCCTTCGAGGCGCTTGCTGGCGAAGCGTGAGGCAATGCGATCATAGCGCGACAGGTCGAGATCGATCAGCGCATGGGTGCCGCAGGCGGGCTCGTTGTCGCTCTTGCGTTTGGCGGGGGAGGTCTGGATCAATCGGGCCGGCAGGTAGCGCGCCTCGGTGAGCAGGAACCAGCAGATCTGCGCGACGTGGGTGCCGGTGGTGATGTGGACGAGGTAATCCTCGGTCTCAGTGTCGAAGTTGTATGCAGTGGTGAAATCGTGCAGGGCGCCGTAGACCTCTTCGAAGTCCCAAGGGTTGCGCAGCGGCATTGGATGCAGGCGCACTTCGGTCGCTGGGGAAATCTGCTGGATGTCGGCTTGGACGCGCTCGGCAAGGCTGACGTCGCGAGCATCGAGGCCGTGAATCAGTTCAAGCCGGTGGATCGGCAGATCTGTTTGCTGGCACAGGCCTATGGTTGGTCGCCATTGGCTCCATCGGTTTGCGCCCTTGCCGACGCGATCGAGGGTAGCGCCGATAAATCCAATCGCGACCGTACGTTTTCCAGACATGCTTATCTCATAAGATAAATGACGATATGCAATGATAGTTTTGCGCGCCGAGTTTGTCTTGGGTGGATTTTTTGCTGTAAGTCTACTGAGTTAAAAGTCTTTTTAAATCAGGTGGATAGCGAAAAAGTTACCCCGTCATCTGAAGCTGGCACAGCGGCTGCAATGCTGATGAAAACGAACAGGACAACAAGACATGACAGATCAAAGCTACCAACTTCTCGAAGTCGCCAACGGCAAGCCAATCAAACTCTGGACCGAAGGCGTTCCGGTAGAAAACGAAGCCCGCGCACAGTTGATGAACACGGCGAAAATGCCTTTCATCTTCAAGCATCTGGCAGTGATGCCTGACGTGCATCTGGGCAAGGGGTCGACTATCGGCAGCGTGATTCCAACAGTTGGCGCGATCATTCCGGCGGCGGTGGGCGTCGACATCGGCTGCGGCATGATCGCTGCGCGTACGTCGCTGACCGCCGCTGATTTGCCCGACAACCTGCACGGCCTGCGCAGCGCCATTGAGCAAGCGGTGCCCCATGGCCGCAGTTCGAATCGTTCACGGCGAGACAAAGGCGCGTGGGATGAGATTCCCCAGCAAGCCGATCAGGCCTGGGCGGGTTTGCAGCCACGCTTCAAATTGATCACCGACAAGTATCCGAAACTGGCCAACACCAACAACCGTGGGCACTTGGGGACACTTGGCAGCGGCAACCACTTCATCGAAGTGTGCCTGGATGAAGCCAACCGGGTCTGGTTCATGTTGCACAGTGGCTCGCGTGGCGTCGGCAACGCCATCGGCAACCTGTTCATCCAGATGGCCCAAGCCGATATGCGTCAGCACATCGCCAACCTGCCGGACCGTGACCTGGCCTATTTCGAAGAAGGCAGCCGACATTTTGATGATTATGTGGAGGCGGTGGGCTGGGCGCAGGATTTCGCCAGACAGAACCGCGAACTGATGATGCGCGCGGTGATTCAGGCGACGCGGCAGATCATTCGCAAGCCTTTCGAGGTCGCGCTGGAGGCGGTCAACTGCCATCACAACTACGTGCAGAAAGAGCGGCATTTTGGTGAAGACGTGCTGATTACCCGCAAAGGTGCGGTGTCAGCGAAGAAGGGCGAACTGGGGATAATTCCGGGCTCGATGGGTGCTAAAAGCTTCATCGTTCGCGGCTTGGGCAACGAGGAGTCGTTCAGTTCCTGCAGTCATGGCGCCGGGCGGACCATGAGCCGTACCAAGGCAAAAAATACCTTCACCATTGCCGATCAGATTCGCGCCACCGCCCACGTGGAGTGCCGCAAGGACGAAGCGGTGATCGACGAGATTCCGATGGCCTACAAGGACATCGACAAAGTCATGCACGCCCAGCGCGAGCTGGTGGAAGTGCTGCATACCCTGCGGCAAGTGGTGTGCGTCAAAGGATAAGCAACTGCCGGCTGGCGAGAGCGCTTGTAGCCCCCGTTTTCCGCTGCACCGGTTCATCGCGGCTGAGCTTGACCTCGAAGTCCCGATATTACTTGGAACTCGGCAAGATTCGTAACGGCAGTATCGACACCACAGGAATATCGTCGGGCTGTACGCATAAGGATTGGCAATGAAAGAAATAATTGAACTGGACGGCGCCATTGGTGGCGGTCAGGTGTTGCGCAGTGCGCTGAGCCTGTCGATGGTGACAGGCCGGGCGTTTCGCATTAAACAGATCCGCGCCAGACGCAGCCGTCCGGGATTGCTGCGTCAGCATCTGACGGCCGTGTTGGCAGCGGCCGAGGTTTGTGATGCACAGATCTGCGATGCGCATCTGGGTTCGCAGGCCTTGAGCTTCGAACCTGGCGCAATCCGCGCCGGCAACTTCGAGTTCGCCATGGGCACGGCGGGCAGTTGCACGCTGGTGCTACAGACGCTGTTGCCGGCCTTGTTGCGGGCGCCGAAGGCCAGTCGAGTGACGATCTCTGGTGGCACGCACAATCCGCTGGCGCCCCCGACTGATTTTCTTTCGCGCAGTTGGCTACCGCTGCTGCGGCGCATGGGCGGCGATGTCGAGCTGGACTTGCTGCGTCATGGATTTGTGCCGGCCGGCGGTGGCGAAATAGAGGTCAGGGTGCAGCCGTCGCGCCTGACGCGACTGGATCTGTGTGAGCGCGGCGAGGCGATTTCACAACAGGCTCTGGCGCTGACCGCCGGACTTGCGCCTAGCGTTGCCCAGCGAGAACTGAGCCAAGTGGCCAAGCGGTTGAACTGGCCTGCGGAGGCGCTGCAACCGGTGACGCTTGATCCGGCACGCGGTCCGGGCAATGTGTTATTGCTGGAATACGTTTTCGAGGATGTCACTGAGGTGTTCAGCGCATTTGGCCAAGTGTCGTTGCGCGCCGAGAAGGTCGCCGATGCCGCGATCAATCAGGCTGTCGACTGGTTGCGCAGTAATGCTGCGGTCGCTGAACACCTGGCCGATCAGTTGCTGTTGCCAATGGCGCTGGCCGGTGGCGGATCGTTTACCACGCCGCGCATGACCGATCATCTGCGCAGCAACATCGAGGTCATTCAGATGTTCTTGCCAGTTCGTATCGATTGCCGGGAGGAGGGCGGCGATCGCCTGCGGATAGAA
Source organism: Pseudomonas moraviensis subsp. stanleyae (assembly GCF_036283065.1). Lineage (GTDB taxonomy): Bacteria > Pseudomonadota > Gammaproteobacteria > Pseudomonadales > Pseudomonadaceae > Aquipseudomonas > Aquipseudomonas stanleyae. Next base: position 79,518 of record NZ_JAADJI010000003.1, on the reverse strand, counting down.
ATTTTTCAAACCGATCACCAGTCGCTCGCAACCCCTGAAGCAGTTGCAAAACCTCACTGAGAGCGCCGCTAGCCTTGAGCCATTAGCACATCCGACCTAATTGCCCCTGTACCGGCTCGACTTTAAAGTCCTTTCGCTTGGCAGCTTATTGCCAGAACTTCTCCGGTATGAAAATCAAAAAGGTCGATCTGCATGAACTCAACAAGGACTATTCCGGTTCTCGCTTTATTCGCAACATTGGCGCTCGCGGTTACGGGATGCCAGACCGTCAAACCGGGAGAGAGTGATCTCAAGAATCGCGCACAGACCACCATCGGCAAACCCGTGATCAAGGTTTCAAACATCCGCAGCGACTTCAATACAACCTTCTATACCGCTCAGACCGAAAGCGGTGAATATACGTGCGAACTGCCGAGCGGCCCAATGGTTGCGCTGGGTTCGATGGGCATGGGACTGGGCGCTCAGTGCACCAAGCAATGAGGAATCAGTCTCTGCGACGCTAAAAAAAGGCCAATGTCGATGACATTGGCCTTTTTATTTACCGGAGCCCCTACTGAGCAGGTTTTTTCTGCAGATCTTCGGAGTCGCTCGACGTCGCGGCATCCTTTTCCGTCTCATGCGGCTCTGAGCCCGCGTTGGCGCCTGATGACTCTTCGCCTTTCTTGTTCGCCTTCTCATCATGATCGCGAGAGCTTTCTGCGTGATTGACCCCAGGCAGGGCGGTCGCAGGGGTGGCGGCACCCGCTGTCGTTTCCGCTGCCCAGGCGTGGAGCGGGCTGATCAGGCACAGGCTGAAAAACGACAGGGCGAATATTTTCTTGTTCATCACTTGGGCCTTCTGCGCGGTGGGATGTACTGCGTTTGATAAGTCTGCCTGGCAAAGGTGCGCGGTATTGGACGAGTGGCGAATTTCGCCTGATGAAAAATATCCCGATAGCAGGCAAATTGCTGGCCCCCAGGCCCAATGCACCCCGGCAAAATCGCCTTTTTTCAAAAGGTTAGGTTGGCTATATGCGGACGATTGTCATCACCGTTGCGATGCTTTCCCTGGCTTTGATCGCCTCGGGAGCGCAGGCAAAAGAGTTAAGCAAGGGCCATCGCTTTGCCTGCACTTGGGGCTCGGACATTGCTGCCGGTGCGCAGCAATCCAAGCTGTCCGGCGTTTCGCTGTATGGCGCGCGCAAGCAATTGCAGGTTCGGCGGTTCCAGCAGCCATGGATGCGCATGACCGCAATGGGGATTACCGAGCAGACCTACAACAGCAGTTCGAAGCTCAAACCGGCAGCGGTCAAGCAGACCTATTACGAACAATGCGTACGCCACGAACTAGCCCGGCGTTGATGCTGGATTACCAAGCCTGACCGGAAAGCTCAAGAGTCGCGGGAGCGCTTGACCGGTGCCGGCCCGGCAATACGCGGCAACGGTTTGGTCTGCATCAACGCATCCAGAGCCTTGCGATACCCTTGGCCGCCCAGTGCCATGCTGTTGTTATGAGTTGCTCCAGGCACCAGCAACAGGCGTTTGGGCTGCTCAGCGGCATTGAACAATTGTTCGCTGAAGCGCGGCGGTACGAAGGCATCAGCCATGCCATGCACCACCAGCAGCGGCATATGAATGTCGGCTATCTTGTCGATGGAATCGAATTTCTGCGACAGCAGCCAGCGCACCGGTAGCGAGGTCTTCGCCACGGCGGCGGCCACATCGGCCAGCGAGGTGAAGGTCGATTCAATGACCAGCCCGCGCACCGGCAGAGGCGTGTGGTTGCGCGCGGCATTCTTCCCAAGCTCAGCCGCCAGATCGATCGCCACAGCGCCGCCGAGAGAATGTCCGTAGATCAGGCGCTTGTTCGGGTCCGGTTGCAGCAGCTGGAAGCGCTCCCAAGCTACGCGGGCATCTTCATAAACACTGCTTTCGGATGGTAAGTCGCCCTTGCTCTGGCCGAACCCACGATAGTCGATAGCCAGCACCGAATAGCCCGCCGCGCGCAGTTGCTCGATGCGGAACAACTGCCCGGTGAGGTTCCAGCGCACGCCATGCAAATAAAGGATTGCCGGCGCATTGGCACGTTCCGCCGGCCACCACCAGGCATGGATGTTCTGCCCGGCCTTGAAGCTTTTCGGTTGCAGATCGAGTTCCTGAACGCTGCCGGGCAGGCCGCGATACCAGCCGGCGGTGCCCGGTTCGATACGAAACAGCAGTTTGCGCTCGGTGTGTTCCAGCACCGCACAACTCGTCGGCACGCCAATGATCAGCGCCGCCATCATGGCAAACGCCAGGCGGCGGCGTCGCAGACGAGTCAGGAAGGAAAGGAACATTAATCGTTTCACCACGGCGCAGACAAAGAACGCTTTTTACCAGATGCCTCGGTCTGCGCGTGACTGTTTTTCGACCACCGTGCATGGGCAACGATTACAAGATGCTGCAATCGCTCACGCCACCTGCAGCACAATCTTGCCGATATGATCGCCGCCCTCCATGCGGGCATGAGCCTGCGCCGCGTCAGCCAGCGGGTAAACCTTGTCGATGATCGGCAGGCAGCGCCCGGCGGCGAGGGCTGGCCACACATGTTCCTGCAGTTGATCGGCGATGGCGGCTTTCTCCGCAGCGGTGCGCGCGCGCAGCAGCGAACCGGTGACCACCGCGCGTTTGCCAAGGATCGCCAGCAAATCAACATCGTTGGCGCGGGCGCCGCCGAGGAAGCCAAGCATCACCAGTCTTCCATCCATCGCCAGTGCGCTGATGTTGCCGTTCAGATACGAGCCACCCATGATGTCGAGGATCACATTCACGCCCTGATCTGCCGTCTTCTCGGCAATGACCTTGGCGAAATCCTCCTCCCGGTAGTTGATCGGCTGCCCGCCCAATCGGCTGATCGCTGCGCATTTTGCAGCGCTGCCAGCGGTAGCGAACGCCTCGATGCCGAATTCACGACAGAGCATCAGCGCCGTGGTACCGATGCCGCTGGTGCCGCCGTGAATCAGCACCCGCTGGCCCGACTGGGCGCCGCCGAGGCCGAACAGGTTGGCCCATACAGTGAAAAACGTTTCCGGAATCGCGGCGGCCTGAACCCAGTCGATACCATCCGGCACAGGCAATGTCTGCCCGGCTGGAACCGCGCAATATTCGGCGTAGCCGCCGCCATTGGTCAGTGCGCACACACGATCGCCGACCGCGAACCGCGTTACTCCGGCACCCAGTGCAACCACTTCGCCAGCCACTTCCAGGCCGGGGATCGGGTCCATGCCGGGTTTCATCGGATATTTGCCGGCGCGCTGGAGGGCATCCGGACGGTTGATGCCGGCAGCGTGAACGCGGATCAGCACTTGGCCTTCGGCAACACTTGGCAGAGGCACGCGCTTGGCTTGCAACACTTCAGGGCCGCCGGGTTCGGTAATTTCGATACGGGTCATTTCATTGGGCAGTGACATTGTCGATTCCTGTGAAAAAGGTCGTGTAGATGGGAGCGCTGGCAACGCGCAATGATTCCCTTCAGTTCGCCGCGCAACGGGTTTCAGGCGCCGAGGGCAGCCAGCGCATGGCTTGCTCCAGCAGCAGGGCAACCACGATCGCGCCGGCGGCGATCACAAACAGCAGCGTGTGCCGGCCGCCCGAAGCGTTGAACAGTGCCGAATAGGCAAACCCCGCCAGTGCCTGAAAAGTGGCGAACGACACGGTGGCGCGGCTCCAGGCGATCTGTTGGCGGTGATGCGACGGCACCAGTTCATGCACGCGGGCCAAGGCCAGGGGAACGATGCCCGGCGGGAACGAGCCGAGAATCACCGCCAGTAAGGCCAGCGTCAGAAATGAATGGGAGACGGCCAGCAAACCGAGGGCGATGGCTTGCACTACCAACACCAGTCGAATACCAGTGCGGGCGCCAAGCTGGTCGGCCAGGAAGCCGTAAGTCACCGGCCCGACAATCGCCCCCAGGCCATACATGACCCAGACCATTGCGCCGATATGCGCCCCGGCGCCCAAGCCGCGAGCCACGTAATCCACCAGAAACACCATGGCAGGCACCAGCCCGGCCGCCATGAATGCGTATTGAGCGAACAACAGGTAAACGCCCGGCGGTGTCGGCTCATCAGTCGACGTTGCGTGCGCAGCCACGGCATGCGTGGTATCCGCAGGCCAGCCGTACCAGCTCAACGCGGTCAGCAATAGCGCCAGCGTGCCCAGTCCCAGCCAGGTTGCCTGCAAGCCAAGAGTCAGCAGTGGCGGCACGATAGTGCCGGAGCCGGCAATCCCCAGGCCGATGCCAAGGAAGATTGCGCCACTGGCCAAGCCTCTGCGAGCAGCTGGAACGTGAGGCAGCACGGTTGCCGCCACCAGCACCATGATCGCGCCTCCGGCAATGCCGGACAGCAAGCGCCAGCCGAAGAACCAGCTCACCGACAACGGGTAAGCACAGGCAAAAAATGCTGCCGTGACCGCCAGCATCATCAGGCGCAAAGCATTGCGGTTGCCAAGCCGATGAGCCATGGGACGACCGAGCAGGGCACCGATCAAATAGCCGACGAGATTGGCCGCCCCGAGATAGACGACATCATTGGCCGAAAACCACTGCGCCTGAATCAGCGAAGGGATCAAAGGCGTGTAAGCGAAGCGCGCCAGGCCGATGCTGACCAGGCTGGCGCAAAGTCCGGCGAAGATCGGCAGCCAGATGCCGGAAGAGTTTGCAGTACGCATGATAGCGATCTCATCAGAGGTGTATGGCGCTCAGCTTATCGGCTATCGTTGCTGCGCATGCGCAGCGATTAAGCGTCAGAGTGATGCAAAAATGCTTCTGGGAGAGCCGGCATGAATTGGGATGATGCGCGAGTATTTCTAACGGTTTGCAGGGAGTCGACTTTGCGCGGTGCGGCGCGTGTTCTGGGCGTGGACCAGGCCACTGTAGGACGGCGCATCACCGCGCTGGAAAAGTCTTTGAGCGCAACGCTGTTCCTGCGCACGTCTGACGGCTATGCGTTGACGGCCGTAGGTGAAGCGGCGCTCAGGAGTGTCGAAAAAATGGAGCATTCGGCGCTGGAACTGGAGCGGCACATCCATGGGCTGGATGATCGTCTGACCGGTAATGTTCGGGTCAGCACCACCGACTCGCTGGCCATCGACTTCATCATCCCGGCGATGGCGCGCCTGCATGATCAGCATCCGGATGTGCAGATTCAGCTGGATGCGTCGACGCAGATTCTCAGTCTGGCCAAGCGCGAGGCAGATATCGCCGTGCGCAATACCCGTCCGGATAACCCGGATCTAATCGCCCGGCGAATCGCCCGCTGGCCTGTAGGACTCTTCGCAGCGCAGGCCTATGTCGACCGCCGTGGCGAACCGCAGCCCGGCAGTGCTTTCGAGGGGCATGATCTGGTGGTGTATCAGCCCTATCTGCAGAGCAAAAAAGATTTGACGCTGGTCTCCGAACCGTTGAACAAAGGGCGCATGGTCGCGACGCTCAGTTCCAGCCTGTTGGTGCGTCGCTCACTTGCCGCCGGCCTGGGGGTAGGGGAAATTCCGGTGTACATGGGCGAGCGCGACGGCCTGGTCAGACTCTGGCCGGAGCGGACCCGGCCGTTGCCGTATGAAGTGTGGCTGGTCACCCACGCCGACCTGCGTCACACCGCGCGGGTGCGGGCCGTTATCGAACAGATCGTTGAGGCGTTTGCGCTGGAAAACCAATAATGGATGCAGGGTTTTGCCAAGGCTACAACGTCTGACGAAACAGCCTACGTCCGAGGCAGAATGGGCCGGCTTGCCGTCGACACTGATGAATTCTATTGTGACCGCAGCTCGATGCAGACCCCAGGCCCGCATCGAAACGAAGCGCCAGGGAAGGCCTCGGTAGCCATGGAAAGGTGTTGAATTGAAATTCAGGGAAGTGAGTCAATATGCAGTCACGGACAGATCAGACGCAGGTCGGGACAGGCAAATCATGAGCACCTTAAGCCGTGAAGAATTCGATGCCAGGATAGAAACCATCGAGACGAGAATGGACGGCCGCGTAGCAGAAATGCGCGCCGACATTCGCGGATTCCTCGCTGCTCAGGCAGAGCAGAACAAGGTCTATCTTGAACGGGACAGGGCCCTACAGGAACGGGACAAGCGTTATGACCTGATGTGGATGGGCGTGCAGAAAATTGCCGACGAATCGCGGGAAGCGATCAGGCAGGCATCAACGGTAAAGGCCAACTATTGGGCTGCCACCACCGTGCATTTCCTCGGCGTGGCTTCCTTGCTGGTAGGCGCGCATTTCGCCAATCAGGCGGCGGTGTTGACCACAATACAAACCACGCTGGCGGCGATTCAGATCGGCAAAGAGGTGTCCGTCCCCCACCCAGTCGCACGACCCACAACGGTGCCGCCGCCATGAAAAACGGCCTTCATTGGAAGGCCGTTCTGCAGCGCGCCAAATCATGGCATTTCCGGCAACTCCTGTGGGCGCAGGTCGAATACCAGCACTTCGGCATCGACACCGTTGCTCAACGTAAGCAGCTGTTCTTCACGAACCCGCACGCCGTCGCCTTCCTGCAAGGTCTGGCCGTTGAGTTCGACGCTGCCACGCGCAACGTGCACGTAAGCGTAACGATTGGCCGGCAATTGCAGCGTGGCGCTTTCCTCGCCGTCAAATAACCCGGCGTAGACCCGCGCATCCTGACGGACTTTCAGGGAGCCGTTGCTGCCATCCGGCGAGATGATCAGTTGCAGGCGACCACGTTTTTTCTGCGCGCTGAAGTGTTCCTGTTGATAGCGCGGCTTGGCGCCGCTGACATCCGGCACGATCCAGATTTGCAGAAAGTGCACGGGCTTGGTGGCCGAGTGGTTGAACTCGCTGTGCGCCACTCCGCTGCCGGCGCTCATCAACTGCACATCGCCGGGGCGGATCACCGAGCCAGTACCGAGGGTGTCCTTGTGCTCCAGCGCGCCTTCGAGCACATAGGAAAAGATTTCCATGTCGCGGTGCGGGTGCTGGCCAAAACCTTTGCCGGCGGCGACCCGGTCATCGTTGATCACCAGCAGATCGGAGAAACCCTGTTCACGCGGGTTGCGGTAGCTGGCGAAAGAGAAGGTGTGAAACGACTTCAACCAGCCGTGATTGGCGAGGCCGCGATCGGAGGCTTTGCGAAGAGTCAGCATGATGAAATCTCCTGGCGGGACGTGAATTCGTCCGAGTGAGGAGAAGGTTACTGGTTACCCGGCGAGGCAATAAGTAGATGGAAATTGAAAGACTGTCCGGCTCAGGTTGACAGTTTTGCGTTAAGGTTCACGCACTCGGTTACGCTCATCACGACTCAGTTGGCCATAATGCCCCGGCTGTAGCGTGCGTATTGACCCTTGAATATGTGTGATGCCTCCCATGAAGACCGTGGCAATGGTGCTGTTCCCTGACTTTCTGATGCTCGACATGGCCGGGCCGCTGGAAGTGTTTTCAGTCGCCAACCGTTATCTGAAACCTGATTTGCACTATCAACTGACGACTCTAGGCACGCAGCGCGGCTTGCTGAGGGCTTCCAATGGTGTACAGGTCCAGGCTGATCTGCACATCGACGAAGCGGCGGAGCGCTATGACCTGTTATTGGTGCCCGGTGGACCCGGCGCCTACAACCAGAGGTTTCCCGAGCTGTTCGCCTGGTTGAAAAACGCCGTACCGCGCGCCGAACGCTACGGTTCGATTTGCACTGGCGCATTCATCCTCGGTCATGCCTGTCTGCTTGACGGGTATCGCGTCACCACGCACTGGAATTACACCGAGCGCCTGATCAAGGCCTTTCCGAACACCACGGTGACCACCGATCAGATCTATGTCGAGGATCGCAATCTCATCACTTCCGGTGGCGTGACCGCCGGCATCGATCTGGCGCTGGCGGTGGTGGCCCGGGATCACGGCAAGAAAATCGCCCAGGACGTGGCCAAGGTCTTGTTGGTGGTCATGAAGCGCCAGGGCGGACAAGCGCAGTTCAGCCCTTTGATGGCGGCAGTCTCTCCGCAAGAGACGCCCATCACCCGCGCGCAGAATTACGTGCTTGAACACCTGGAAGAAGCTTTCACCGTCGAGCGCATGGCCGGTTTGGCGAACATGAGCGCACGCCACTTCGCTCGTCTGTTTACTCGTGACGTCAACATGACGCCGATGGAGTTCCTGCAGAACGCACGTATTGACTGCGCGCGAAACCTGTTGGAGACCAGCGATCTGCCCCTCAAAACCATCGCCTATAAGAGTGGCTTCGGCAGTGTCCGGCACATGCGCTCGCTGTTCGCCGAAAAGCTCGGTCTTACACCGTTACAATACCGGGAACAGTTCAGCTAGAGCGGTTCTGTCCGTCTGGCGCAGCCGGATGTCCGTACTGTGTCGGCTGTGGCGGTTGTATCGTCACGCAAGGGTGCCAAGATGTCTGGCATGAATAATCACAAAGACACAAACCAGGGTTCGGTGCTGCATTTTGGCCCCTACGCCTTTCATGTGCGCCAGCGTCTGGTCCTTGAAGGAGAGCAGGCGCTGCGCATGGGCGGGCGCGCCATGGACATTCTGCAGGTGCTGCTCGATAACGCGGGCGAGGTGGTCAGCAAAGAGCAATTGATTGCTCAAGTGTGGCCGACGTCGATCGTCGAAGAGATCAACCTGCGGGTGCACATCGCGGCACTGCGGCGCGCACTGGGCGATGGCAGCAACGGGCAGCGTTACATCATTCACGTGGCGCACTGCGGCTACAGTTTTGTCGCCCCGGTAGAGCAGGGCATAAATGACGCGCTGCCCATGCCCGCCGCCGCACTCACGCCGCTGCACAATCTTCCCGCACGACTGACGCCAGTCAGTGGGCGCGATGCCCTGGTCGGTAGTCTGGTTCGACAAATGCCGGTGTGCCGCTTGATGACAATTACCGGTGCGCCGGGTGTTGGCAAAACTACTGTCGCACTGCGCGTGGCGGAATTGCTGCTGCAGTACTTTCGCGATGGCGCCTGGTGGATCGACCTTGCTGGCCTCGAAGACGACAAGCCGCTGCTCGAACACTTGTTACACACCCTGAAGACAGACTTTTTCACGCTGACCGGCCGCCACGCGTTGTTGGTGCTGGATAACTGCGATCACCAGCGCGACAGCTGCCCGGCGCTGGTCGAAACCCTGTTGCACGCTGCGCCTCGTCTGTCGATTCTGGTCACTGGCCGCGAAGCCTTGCACGTTGCGCAGGAGGCCGTTCATTACGTCCCGCTGCTGGCGATTCCCAAGCGCTCGACATTGAACAGCGTCGAAGAAGCCATGAGCTATCCGGCGGTGCAGTTGTTGGTCAATCGCGCGCGGGCGCGGCAGCATGGCTTCAGTTTGCGTCAACAGGATTTACCGGGCGTGCGCGAAATCTGTCGTCAACTGGACGGTCTGCCGCTGGCGATCGAACTCGCCGCTGCGCACATCGACGCACTGGGTTTGGTCGGCTTACAGGCACAGGTTGAAAACGGTTTGCAGTTGCTTGGCCAAGGCCGGCGCACCGCGGAACCGCGCCATCAGTCGATGGCCGCCGCGATCGATTGGAGCTTTCAGTGCCTGACGGAAATGGAACAGCGAGTGCTGCTGCGGCTGTCGGTGTTCAGCACGGGCTTTACCCTGGAAGCCGCACTGAGTGTGATCAGCAGCGTGGATCTGGCCGGTTCCAGGCTAAGCGCGATAATCGAAGGGTTGGCACGCAAATCGTTGTTGATCCAGCAACCCATCCACGCGACGGTCCGCTATTGGATGCTCAACACCGTGCGCCGCTATGCTCGTGACCGGTTCGAGCGCAGCGACGACAAGTCTGAACTGCAACAGCGCCATGCGCGCTATCTCAACCGCACGCGCACTGCATCAGGCCGGACATTGCTCGCGCAGGCTGTCGAGTAGCAGACGCACCTTGCGCAAGTCCGGCGTGGTGAAGCCTTCGGTGAAGCGCTGGTAGATCGGGTTTAGTAATTGGAGCGCTTCGCGATGGCGGAACTGGCGTTGCCACAGTTCAGCAAGATCCGTGGCGCTGCGCAGTTCCCAGGCAAGCGCGCCTTGGCTTCTGGCGATGGTCAGCGCTTGTTGCAGCGTTCGTTCGGCTTCCCGGGTTGCAGCGGTGTCGGAGAGGGCCGATTCGCGAGCAGGCTCGCTCCCACAGCAATCCGCACCCAACTGAGAATCTACCCCCGACACCGACCCCTTGTGGGAGCGAGCCTGCTCGCGAAGGGGCCTCTCTGAACCCTTCAACAATGCCGCCGCCCGCGCGCGCAATATCTCCGCCGCACTCCATCCCGCATCGCCGCTATATGCCCGCTCCACCAGTGCCTCATCGACAAAGCGCTCATTCAGCGTAACCATGACTTCGCGGATCAGACCGCTGCTCTGCGCTGACACAGGCGCGGCATTATCCGGATCGATCACCTGCGCGTAGTGCCGACCCCAATTATTGAACAGCAGCACCGAATGCTTCTGCGATTGCTCCAGCAGCAACTGCAGCAGGGCGCGGGAGTTTTCGCGGTCGCCGTTGTAATGGGCGATCAGACAACTGGCCAGCGCCAGGGTGTAGCAGATCGATGTGCCATGGTTGATCTGCACGGCGATGTCCAGCGCCTGTCGCGCGGCGCGCCAGGCCTGCTCTGGCAGACCCTGCAGCCACAGCACTCGGGCGAGCACGGTCAACGAGGCAACACTCTGGTCGTATTGCACGCCGAAACCATGGGTGAAGCGATTGAGATGACCGCTGTGGGCCATGCGTTGCAGCACCTGCTCGGCATGCACGCGTGCCTGCGGTTGGTCGCCTGCGTAATGCAGGGCCAACACCCGCAAGCGATGTGTGCTCAGTGACAGCAGCGGCTCGCCGTGCAGGCCGATGCGGTCGAACTGCTCACTTTGGGCCAAAGCCATGCGGTAATGCCCGCAACTCAGATTGACCGCCATGTGCCCGGACACCGCACGCAGTTGTCCGGCGAGATCGCCGTGTTTCTCGGCCAATCGGCAGGCGTCGACGAAAGCCTGGATGGTTTGTGGCGTGCCGCCCCAGGTGTGATAGCTGGCGCTGCCGAGCGCCAGTTTCAGGGCGATTTGCAGGCGAGGGCAGGGCACAGATGTTTCCTTGAGCAGCATCAGTGCGCGGCGCACGTAGCGGCTGTAATCGCGCAGCAGCGACAGCTCCTGCCACAACGGTGCCGAAGCGGCTGCCAGTTGCACGCCCAGCTCATCCGGTCCCGGCCCGTTGAGACTCCAATCCAGCGCCGCGCGCAAATCCTCCAGGCCCCGGGCATAGCGTTCCATCCACAGCACGGTCGGGGTGTTGTCCCAATCCGCTTGCGCCTGTTGCATCAATGTCAGGCAGCGCTCGGCGTGGCGTAGGCGGGTTGCGCTGAGCTCGTCGGCCTGTTCGAGTTTTTCCAGTGCGTAGTGGCGCGTAGTGTCGAGCAAGCGGTAGAAAACATCTTCATCACCTACTTCGACGCTCAGCAGGGATTTGGCCACCAGTTGCGTGACTGCGTTGAACACCGCTCCGGGGTCGATCTGTTGACCAATGACCACTGCCGCTGCAGAGGCGAGGGTGAAACTGCCGCGGAAAATCCCCAGACGGCGCAGACAGGTTTGCTCGCAGACGTTGAGCAGGTTGAAACTCCAGTCCATCGTCGCGCGCAGGGTCAGGTGGCGCTCGGCACTGCTGTGTTGTCGGGCTGACAGCGGCGGCAAACCGTCGCGCAACTGCTTGAGCAATCCGTCCATGCCCAATTCGCTGACCTGCGCGGCGGCAAGTTCCAGTGCCAGCGGAATGCCGTCCAGGCGCTGGCAGATTTCGATCGCTTGCGGCAGCTCGGCGTGGCTCAGTTGAAAGCTTTCCCGCGCCGCCGTGGCGCGTTCGACAAACAATTGCATCGCAGCAAAGCCCAGCGCCTCGTTCGGCTCCATCGGGGTCGACATGGACGGGCATTCGAGGGATTGCAGACGCTGCACGAATTCGCCCTCAGCGCGCAGGCTCTCGCGGCTGGTCGCGAGGATATGCACCTTGGGCGCGCCGCGCAGAATCTGCTCGCTGAGCGCCGCGACCGCATCGATCAGGTGCTCGCAGTTGTCGATTACCAGCAGCATTTGCCGATCACGCAGGCCGTCGACCAGACACGCTTGCGCATCACCTGCCGGCGCGGACAGATCGAGCAGTGTGGCCATGTGCGAGCCGATCAGCGCAGGATCGGCGATCGGCGCCAGATCCACCAGGCGGATGCCGTCGCGATACTTGCCGATCAATTGCTCGGCAACTCGCAGGGCGACCGTGGTCTTGCCGATGCCGCCGGGGCCGATCAGGGTGATGCAGCGTCGGCGCGGCAGTTGCGCGATCAGGTGATCGACCACCGGCTGGCGACCGATCATTCGCGTACGGCGCAGCGGCAGGTTGTGTCTGGCCACAGCGACCGCAGGTTTCTGTTCGATGCTGTCGAGCACAATCGGTGCGACAAAACTGTAGCCGCGCTGCGCCACGGTGACGATATAGCGCTGCCCGTTCTGCCCGTCGCCCAGCGCCTTGCGCAGCGCCGCCATGTGCACGCGCAGGTTGATGTCTTCAACGACACTGTCTGGCCAGACGCCAGTCATCAGTTGCTGTTTGCTCACCACTTCGCCTGCGTGGGCCAGCAAAATCAGGAGGATGTCCATCGCCCGCCGTCCCAGGCGCAAAGGCTGTTGGCCTTCAATCAGCAGTCGTTGCCCGGGATGAATCCGATAGGGGCCAAACGCAATGGCCTGATTCGGGGAAAAGCTCAACAGCGCGCTCCTGCGGTAATGCGGCGGACAGGGCGAATCAGTCCCTGGCGCATGCGCAGGCCTTCTGATCCGGGGTGTCCGGGCATAATCCTCAGGTTTTGGCATCAGTGCAACGGGTGGCGTAACGGCAGCAGTCAAAACACCGCAGGTGGCGCGGCGCTGTTGTTCAGCTTGCCCATGACTCGACAGCGCCAGGCGAAGGGATTGATGCCCTCGCTGCGGGTGAACATGTGGCAGAAGTGCGCCTGATCGCAGAAGCCGCATTCCAGACTGATCTGCGTCAGGCTCAGATCGGTGTGCTGGATCAGCAACTTGGCCCGGGCCAGGCGCTGGGCGCGAATCCAGTCCTGTGGCGACAGGCCGGTGCTGCACTTGAACGCGCGGGAGAAATGACTGCGTGACAGTGAACAGGCGCGGGCCAGTTCAGCCACTTCGAGGCTTTCGCCAAGGCGCTCGAGGATCAACTGTTTGATCTGGCGCTCGCGCTGAGGACTGAGTCCGCCAGTCGCGTTTTTCCGTGGTTCGCAGGCAGGGGCGAGGGCGACGGTTTGCTGTAGATAAGCCATGGCCAAGGTCCGTGTCGGTGGGGAAGGCACGGTCGGCGCATTCCCTCAGGTCAAAAAAGCAACGCTGCGCAGAGGGCCTCATTGTTGGGGGAGGGCGTGAAGCTGACGAGTTAATCGTTGTTAATTTCCTCGCTAAGGCTGGAACTCAGCACATCCTTGCAAGTCAGCGCCCGGCGCTTTGCGCGACGATGTCGATAAAGCGCGGCCGCCGTCGGCCAGGTTCAAGGGGAAATGCAATGAAAGTCTTGGTTAAAGCAGCGACGACCGTGGCGGTCATGCTGGCGATGTCGGGCGCGATGGCGCAGGCGCCGCAGGTGGGCACTCAGGCGCCGGGGTACTTCCGGCTGGCCGTGGGTGATTACGAAGTCACGGCGTTGTTCGACGGTTACAACGATCTGTCGCCGAAGTTGTTGCAGGGCATGAGCCAGAGCCAGATTCGCGCGCTGCTTGCCCGCCGTTCGATTGAAACCCCCGGCGTGCAGACTGCGTTCAATGCCTTTCTGGTCAACACCGGCAAGCAGCTGATTCTGGTCGACACCGGCGCCGGGCAGTGCATCGGCGCCACCGCCGGGCAGCTTTCGGCCAACATGCAGGCCGCTGGTTACAAGCCTGAGCAGGTCGACACGATTCTGCTGACGCACCTGCACCTTGATCATGTCTGCGGTCTGGTCGACGCCGAAAAGAAACCGCTGTTCGCCAACGCCACCGTGTTTGCAGCCAAGGCCGAGGCCGACTACTGGCTCGATCCGGCAGCGCTGGCCAAGGCTCCGGCCGGCGCCAAAGAGTTTTTCAAAATTGCCCAGGACTCGACGGCGCCCTACGTTGCCGCCGGTCGCTTCAAGACTTTTGCCGCCGGGCAGTCGCCACTGCCGGGACTGGTCGAAGCAGCCCTGGAAGCCGGGCACACGCCGGGCAGCACTACGTACCGCTTCACCTCGCAGCAGCAGAGCATCGTGTTCATGGGTGATCTGGTGCACAACCTCGCGGTGCAGTTTCTGCACCCGGAAGTGTCGATCGCTTTCGACGTCAACAGTCAGCAAGCGATCAGCAGTCGTCAGGCCGTGTTCAGTGCTGCGGCAGCAAGCAAGACCTGGGTGACCGCAGCACATCTGCCGTTCCCGGGCATCGGCCACATCACCGCCGAGGGCAAACATTTCCAGTGGGTACCGGTGGAGTACGGCCCGTACAAACGCGCGGCGAAAGTGCCGTTGATCGAGTAAAGTGCGCAGCGCCTGTGGCAAAAAGCGTCTGACACCGATAAGGAAACCACGCCCATGAACCGTAACGATCTGCGCCGCGTCGACATGAACCTGCTGGTGATTTTCGAAGCGCTGATGTTCGAAAAGAACCTGACCCGCGTCGCCGAAAAACTGTTCATGGGCCAACCGGCGGTCAGTGCGGCGCTGGGGCGCTTGCGTGATCTGTTCGACGATCCGTTGCTGCTGCGCAACGGTCGCGGCATGGAGCCGACGGCGCGGGCGCTGGCGATCCTCAAGGAGCTGCAACCGGCGATGGACGTGATTTCCGGCGCGGTCAGCCGGGCCAAGGAGTTCGAGCCGGCGAGCAGTTGCGATGTGTTCCGTATCGGTCTGTCGGACGACGCCGAGTTCGGTCTTTTTCCGCCGCTGTTGCGTCAGCTTCAGCAGGAGGCGCCGGGGATCGTCGTGGTGGTGCGCCGGGCCAATTACTTGTTGATGCCTGCGTTGTTGGCCTCGGGGGAAATCTCCGTTGGAGTCAGCTACACCACCGATCTGCCGGCCAATGCCAAGCGCAAGAAGCTGCGCGACATTCCCTGCAAAGTCCTGCGCGGCGACGACCGTCCCGGGCCGCTGACGCTGGACGAATATTGCGCGCGTCCGCATGCGATGGTGTCGTTCTCCGGTGACCTGAGCGGGAATATCGATCTGGATCTGGCCAAGATCGGCCGCTGCCGCCGGGTGGTCCTCGGTGTGCCGCAGTTCAGCGGCTTGCGCGCCTTGCTCGCCGGTACCGAGATGATCGCCACCGTGCCGGATTACGCTGCCTGTGCCTTGGTCGAAGGCTGTGCGCTGCGCGCCGAAGATCCGCCGTTCCCGATCGATGCCGCGCAATTGTCGATGGCGTGGAGCGGGGTGCACGACAACGACCCGGCGGAGAAGTGGCTGCGCTCGCGGATCAGCCAGTTCATGGCGGCGCCACTGGATATTCCAGCGCTTTAACCGCCCTCGATTACGCAAGCAGTTCTCCTGTGGGAGCGAGCTTGCTCGCGAAAGCGGTGTGTCAGTTAGTGTGGATGTGACTGACCTGACGCCTTCGCGAGCAGGCTCGCTCCCACAATGTTTTGTGCAGTCTGCAAATTAGATGCACGCCGCCAATCCCCGTGGGAGCGAGCTTGCTCGCGAAAGCGGTGTGTCAGTTAGTGTGGATGTGACTGACCTGACGCCTTCGCGAGCAGGCTCGCTCCCACATTGTTTTTGTGCAGTCTGCAAATTAGATGCACGCCGCCAATCCCCGTGGGAGCGAGCCTGCTCGCGAAAGCGGTGTGTCAGTCAGTGTGGATGTGACTGACCCGACGCCTTCGCGAGCAGGCTCGCTCCCACATTGTTTTGTGCAGTCTGCAAATTAGATGGACGCCGCCAATCCCCGTGGGAGCGAGCCTGCTCGCGAAAGCGGTGTGTCAGTCAGTGTGGATGTGACTGACCTGACGCCTTCGCGAGCAGGCTCGCTCCCACAATGTTTTTGTTGCGGTCGCGAATTGAGTGCGGCCGCCAATCCCCGTGGGAGCGAGCTTGCTCGCGAAAGCGGTGTGTCAGTCAGTGTGGATGTGACTGACCCGACGCCTTCGCGAGCAGGCTCACTCCCACATTGTTTTTGTGGCGGTCTGCAAATTAGATGCACGCCGCCAATCCCTGTGGGAGCGAGCCTGCTCGCGAAAGCGGTGTGTCAGTCAGTGTGGATGTGACTGACCTGACGCCTTCGCGAGCAGGCTCACTCCCACAATGTTTTGTGCAGTCTGCAAATTAGATGCACGCCGCCAATCCCTGTGGGAGCGAGCCTGCTCGCGAAAGCGGTGTGTCAGTTAGTGTGGATGTGACTGACCTGACGCCTTCGCGAGCAGGCTCGCTCCCACATTGTTTTTGTGGCGGTCTGCAGACCCTCGGGGGTCTGAAAAGCAACTGAGCACACCCATCCAATTTCTCCCGCCCCGGCCTTGGCATGATTCCCGTCAATGACATTCAAAGGGTCGGGTCATGATTGCTACGAGGGATGAACAGGCGCGCGATATCGGGTTGCTGTTCCTGCGGGTCAGCGGCGGGTTGTTTCTGTTGTGGGTGCACGGCTTGCCCAAGTTGCTGGACTTCACCGCGCAGCTGCAACTGATCGAAGACCCGTTCCATCTCGGCGCGCACCTGACGCTGATCCTGGCAATTTTCGCCGAAGTCCTCTGCCCATTGCTGATCGTCGCCGGTGTGCTGGCGCGATTGGCCTGCCTGCCTATTCTCTTTGTGCTGCTGGTGGCGTTGCTGGTCGTGCACCCGCAATGGAGTGTGGCCGAAGGGCAGTTTGGCTGGTTGCTGTTGATTCTTTTCACCACTGTCTTGATTGCCGGGCCCGGACGGCTGGCGATTCCTGTTCGTTTGCCCGGAGTGCTGCGTTATGCCTGAAGTCCTCAATTCACAAGCACCGGGGGCCGATGAGACCGTCACGTTGATCATCAAGCACTCGGTCAAGGCCGGTTTCGAGTCGGCGTATGAAGCATGGCTGCGCAACATCGTGCGCGTTGCCGGGCAGCGCGAGGGGCATCTGGGTGTGGACGTGGTGCGCGGCAAACGCGGGCGTCTGGATTTTTACACCTGCGTGCTGCGCTTCAGCTCCACCGAGGCCATGCAAGGCTGGCTGGAATCCTCCGAGCGTCAAGCGCTGGTCGCCGAAGCCGCACCGATGCTGGCCGACGGCGATCAGACCGAAGTCGCTCCGGTCAATGAATTCTGGTTCTCGCCCCTTGCCGATGCCGCTTCGCCGCCGCCGCGCTGGAAGCAGGCCGTGGTCTCGCTGCTGGTGATTCTGCCGCACACCTTGCTGGTGCCGCTGATCTGGGGGCCGTTGCTGGCGCTGCATCCAATCCTGTCCAACTACGTGGTCGCCACGTTCCTGATCACCCTGACCATCGTCCTCTCGGTGGTCTACGTGGTGATGCCGCCGGTCACCCGTTTGTTCACCCCGTGGCTGGAAGCCAGCCAGGCCCATGAACACCTCGATTCCCAAGAAACCTCGCCGCGCTGAGCGCGGGGTTTGCTTCTTTTCACTTTTGCTTGAGGAACTGCGATGAGCGCCGATCTGATTTTATTCAATGGCCAATTTCATACCGTAGACCGGGAAAAACCACTGGCCAGTGCAGTGGCGATCAAGGATGGCCGTTTCGTCGCCGTCGGTAACGATGCCGAGGCCATGGCCCTCAAAGGCAGCGCCACACAAGTGGTCGACATGAAGGGCCGCTGCGTCATCCCTGGCCTCAACGACTCGCACTTGCACCTGATTCGCGGCGGTTTGAACTACAACCTCGAACTGCGCTGGGAAGGCGTGCCGTCGCTGGCCGACGCGCTGCGCATGCTCAAGGATCAGGCCGATCGCACACCGACCCCGCAGTGGGTGCGCGTGGTCGGTGGCTGGAACGAATTCCAGTTCGCCGAAAAACGCATGCCGACCCTGGAAGAAATCAACCAGGCAGCGCCGGACACCCCGGTATTCATCCTGCACCTTTACGACCGTGCGCTGCTCAACCGCGCCGCCCTGCGCGTCGCCGGTTACACCCGCGACACGCCGAACCCGCCCGGTGGCGAGATCGTCCGTGACAGCAACGGTAACCCGACCGGCATGCTGGTCGCGCGGCCGAACGCGATGATTCTCTACTCGACATTGGCCAAGGGGCCGAAGCTGCCGCTGGAATATCAGGTCAACTCGACCCGCCAGTTCATGCGCGAACTCAATCGCCTCGGCCTGACCAGTGCGATCGACGCCGGCGGTGGTTTCCAGAACTATCCGGACGATTACCAGGTGATCGAGCAACTGGCCAAAGACGACCAGTTGACCGTGCGCATCGCCTACAACCTGTTCACCCAGAAGCCGAAAGAAGAGCTGACCGATTTCCAGAACTGGACCGGCAGCGTCAAGTTGCATCAGGGCGACGACTACCTGCGCCACAACGGCGCTGGCGAGATGCTGGTGTTCTCCGCCGCCGACTTCGAAGACTTCCTCGAACCGCGTCCGGACCTGCCGCAGACCATGGAGCAAGAGCTGGAGCCGGTGGTGCGCCACCTGGTCGAGCAGCGCTGGCCGTTCCGTCTGCACGCCACGTACAACGAATCGATCAGTCGCATGCTCGACGTGTTCGAGAAGGTTAACCGCGACATTCCGTTCAATGGTCTGCCGTGGTTCTTCGACCACGCCGAAACCATCACCCCGCAAAACATCGAGCGCGTGAAAGCGCTGGGCGGCGGCATCGCGATTCAGGACCGCATGGCGTTCCAGGGCGAATACTTCGTCGACCGCTACGGCAAACAAGCTGCCGAAGCCACGCCACCGATCAAACGCATGCTCGCTGAAGGCGTGCCGGTCGGCGCGGGTACCGACGCCACTCGCGTGTCCAGCTACAACCCGTGGACCTCGCTGTACTGGATGGTCAGCGGCCGCACCGTTGGCGGTCTGGCGCTGTACGAAGAAGGTCTGCCACGCAGCACCGCGCTGGAACTGTTCACCCACGGCAGCGCCTGGTTCTCCTCGGAGCAGGGCAAGAAGGGCCAGATCCGCGTCGGCCAACTGGCAGACCTGGCGGCACTGAGCGCGGACTTCTTCAGCGTTGAAGAAGAAGCGATAAAGTGGATCGAGTCGGTGATGACCGTGGTCGGCGGCAAGATCGTCTTCGCCGCCGGCGACTTCGAAGACCTCGGCCCGCGTTCGATTCCGGTGCTGCCGGACTGGTCGCCGGTAGTCAAAGTCCCGGGCCACTGGCGCCCGAACTCGCCGTTGCAAGCGCAGGTTCACCAGTGCAGCGGGCCGTGCGCCGTGCACACCCACAGCCATGAAAAAGCGCGGATGTCCAATGCGCCAGTCAGCGACTTCGCCGGTTTCTGGGGCGCGTTCGGCTGTTCCTGCTTCGCGTTCTGAGTTCGAAAAAAGCGCCGGTCGTCAGGGCCGGCGCTTCACGCAACAACCATCCCTCCAGGAGTTTTGCCATGAGCGTTCCTTACAAGCGTCTGAACAAAGATGATGCCGTCGTCCTGCTGGTCGATCACCAGACCGGTCTGATCTCGCTGGTGCAGGATTTCTCGCCGAACGAGTTCAAGAACAACGTGCTGGCACTGGGCGACATCGCCAGGTTCTTCAAGCTGCCGACCATTCTGACCACCAGCTTCGACGCAGGTCCGAACGGCCCGATCGTGCCCGAGCTGCTCGAGCAATTCCCCGACGCGCCGTTCATCCAGCGTCCAGGCCAGATCAACGCCTGGGACAACGAAGACTTCGTCAAAGCGATCAAGGCCACCGGCCGCAAGCAACTGATCATCGCCGGTGTAGTGACCGACGTTTGCGTAGCTTTCCCGACCCTGTCGGCGATCGCTGAAGGCTTCGAAGTGTTCGTCGTCACTGACTCGTCGGGCACTTTCAACACCACTGTGCAACAAGCGGCGTGGGCGCGCATGTCGGCCGCCGGTGCCCACCTGATGAACTGGTTCGCTGTGGCCTGCGAGCTGCAAGGCGACTGGCGCAACGACATGGAAGGTCTGGCGCATCTGCTGTCCGAGCGCCTGCCGAACTATCGCAACCTGATCAACAGCTATACCAAGTTCACCGCCAAGTAATTTGGTCGAACGTCAAAAGCCCCTCACCCTAGCCCTCTCCCGGAGGGAGAGGGGACTGACCGCGTTGTTTGCTAGAGTTGCATCGACCTGCAATACCGAGCCGAGCTCCGCTCTTGAAACGCCCGGAGATCGGCTCCCTTTCCCCCTCGCCCCCTTGGGGGAGAGGGTTGGGGTGAGGGGGAGGCTTTTGATCTTGATCTTGGCGCTTCAGCGCTTCTGCAACCAACCCAAGAACCCGCCTTTTTTCACCGCCACCGGTTTGGCCATCAACGCGAGGCGACTGTTCTGTTGACGCACCGCCTGCAACTTGTTCAAGGCCCGGCCGACTTCGCTGCGCTTGTCCATGCACTCACGGGTCAACTGCTTGTCGAGGCGATAGATGATGCTCGACGTCAGCGCCGTGAACGTCGCCTGCGACGGCGTATCGGCAAGAATGCTCTGCTCACCCATGACTTCGCTCGGCCCCATGCGCCCGGCCTCGGTCTGACCATTGCCGTCCGGCACTGTCGCGCTGACCACGCCCGTGGCGATCACGAACAGACTGTCCGGCACTTCGTCCAGATCCAGCACTACCTGACCTGCCGTGTACTGTTGCGCGACCATCGACTCAGCGAGGCGATCGCGTTCGTCACTGCTCAGCGAACGGAAAATCTTCACCTCGTCCAGCAATGCGCGAGCACGGCTCGACGGTTCGATCACGCCGTCGGGGTGCCGGGAAATGCCCGCCGCTTCGAGATGGCGGTGGGCGAGGTCGAACAGCTGATTGCGCACTTCGCTCTTCTTGCCCAACTCGGCGATAAAACCGCTGGCGACGTACTCGGACATGGTTTCGCCGGCCTCTTTGAGCACGGCTTTTGGCGCCGGGCTGAGCAACAGCGAACTGCTGCCCTGCAAGGTGCGATCAAGAGCATCGAGCACCCGCCGCGGGCGAATGTGATTCGGCACCTGAATGCTGATCGACACGCCGTGCATATTGCTCGGCCGGCTGAGGTTGACGATCTTCGCCTTGGCCGCCACCGAGTTCGGCACTACGGCCATGGTGCCGGCGCTGGTCAGCAGGTGCGTGGCGCGCCAGTCGATATCGAAGACCTTGCCTTCGACGCCGTCGATCATCACCAGATCGTCCACCTGGTACGGCTTGGTGGTATTGAGGACGATGCCGGAAAACACATCGGCGAGGGTGCTTTGCAGCGCCAGACCGACAACGATGGCGACCACCCCGGAGGTGGCCAGCAAACCTTTGACCGGCAGCTCCAGCACGTAGCCGGCGGCCGCGACAATCGCGACCAGAAACACCAGCGCACCGATGACGTCCTGCAGCAAGCGACCGCTGTGACCGATGCGGCGCATCAGGGCCAGGCCGATCACTTCGGTCAGCACTCTTGCCGCGTACAACCACCAGAGAATCCCCAGCGCCGTCGCACCCAGTTGCGCCACGCGATCATCGGCGAACAGCGGGGCCTGCAACGGGCTGACACCGGCGTTGATCACCAGCGCACTGAACGCCAGAAACAGCACCAGACGCACGCCGACTCGCGGCGCGCGATGGGTGAAGGGCGAGAAATGCCAGAGTGCCGCGTCGAGCAGCAACAGGACGGCGCTCCAGGACAGCAGGTGAGTGAGGAAGAAGGACATGACAATCTCCGGCGTTGCATAGGCATCGGTGAGGGGCATTTGTGGCGAGGGAGCTTGCTCCCGCTGGGTTGCGCAGCAGCCCCAAAATCGTCCATGTGCCGGAGACTTTGTGAGTGCTGCGCCCTCAAGCGGGAGCAAGCTCCCTCGCCACAAGGTGTCGCCTCAGTTCAGATGAGTCTTCAGCTCGGCCGCCGCTTGACGCACCGCAGCCTTCACCTCCGGAATCTGGCTCAGCGGATTGAGCAGACCAAAGTCATGAATCATCCCGTTGTAGCGCACCGAGGTCACCGGCACGCCGGCCGCATCCAGATGCCGCGCATAGCCTTCGCCTTCGTCACGCAGCACGTCGAACTCGGCGGTCTGCACCAGCGCAGCGGGCAGGCCCTTGAGCTGTTCGGCGCTGGCATTGAGCGGCGAGGCATGGATCTGCGCACGCTCGGCCGGGTTGGTGGTGTAGTTGTCCCAGAACCACTGCATCATGCCCTTGGTGAGGAAGTGACCCTCGGCAAATTGCTGGTACGAGCCGTCGTCGAATTGCGCGTTGGTCACCGGCCACATCAGCAGCTGGAAACGCAGCGCCGGAGCTTTCTGTTCCTTGGCCATCAACGCCACGACCGCCGCCATGTTGCCGCCGACGCTGTTGCCGGCCACCGCCAGACGCTTGCCATCGACACCGATGTCCTTGCCGTGCTCGGCCACCCATTTGGTCGCGGCGTAAGCCTGGTTGATCGCGGTCGGGTACTGCGCTTCCGGCGACGGCGTGTAATCGACATACACCGCAACAGCGCCGGAGCCGACCACCAGATCACGGATCAGGCGCTGATGCGTCGGGAAGTCACCCAGCACCCAGCCGCCACCGTGGAAGAACATGAACACCGGCAACTCGCCCTTGACCTTGGCCGGGCGCACCACTTTCAGGTTGATGATCTGGCCGTCGACCTTGATCGCCTTGTCGCTGACTTCCACACCGGACAAGTCAACCTTCACCGAAGCCTGGGCACCGATCAGCACCGCACGGGCGTCCTTCGGGCTCAGTTGCTCCAGCGGGCGACCACCGCCAGCGGCGAGGGCGTCGAGGAACGCTTGAGTGTTGTGTTCGACCCCAGTGTTGCCAGCGGCAAAGGCGCTGCTGACCGACAGGGCGAGGAGGGAGGCGGCGAGGGTTTTCTTGATGCTCATGTTCAATTCCATTTTTGAGTATTTATACGTTCGTGTAGGAGCTGCCGAAGGCTGCGATCTGATCGTTCCCACGCTCTGCGTGGGAATGCAGCCGGGGACGCTCCGCGTCCCAACGATCAGATGGCTGCCTTCGGCAGCTCTTTGTGTTCAGGGTTGTTTTCAAACCGTGAGCACAGATTAATGGGCTGCTGAAAAGCGAAAAAGCGGCTATAAAGCGTTTAACTGTCCACCAGAGAGTGACAATGAACCCGTTCGAAGACATGCGTATTTTTTGCCAGGTCATGGACTCCGGCAGCTTCACCGCCGCGGCCGATCAGTTGGGCTTGTCCAAGCAGTTCGTCAGCCGGCGCTTGATGCAACTGGAAGAGCGCCTCGGTGTGCGCTTGTTGAATCGCTCGACCCGCCGGCTCGACGTCACCCCGCTCGGGCAGAGCTACTACGAGTCGGCGCTACGTTTGCTCGGCGAGGTGGAGCAGGTCGAGCAGGGCATCGCCGGTGAAACCGCCGAACCGCGCGGCACGATTCGCCTCAGCGCGCCGCTGTCGTTTGCCGTAGCGCATCTGGGTTGCCTGCTACCGCTGTTCCTGCAGCGTTATCGCGAAGTCACCGTCGAGGTGGATCTGAGCGATCGCCCGGTCGACCTGCTAGGCGAGGGATACGATCTCGCCCTGCGCATCGGCGTGCTGGAAGACTCGACACTGATCGCCCGGCGTATCGCCAGCATCGAACGGGTCTACTGCGCCAGCCCTGGCTACCTTGCCGAACGCGGCACACCACTCAATCCCGAAGACCTGCACAGCCACGATTGCCTGCCTTACGGCCACGGACGCTCGGTGCAATGGCGCTTCAACGAAGCCCCAGGCAAACCGCTACTGATCAACGTCACCGGGCGCATGCGCGTGAACAACGGCGAACTGCTGCGGGACGCGGCGGTGCAGGGGATGGGGATCACCTATCTGCCGACCTTCATCGTCGGCGCGGCGCTGAAGGACGGGCGGCTGGTGCCGGTGCTGGATGATCTGCGCCCGGAGCCACTGACCTTGTCGGCGGTATATCCGCAGCATCGCCAGGCATCGCGGCCGGTGCAGGCGCTGGTGGAGTTTTTGCGTGAGAAGCTTAATCAGAGTCATGTGAATCTTTGATAGTGGGGTCTCCCAGGCAAACGGCGTGTTATCGATCAGGCGAATGTCACACCTTTTTTTCCTGCGATGCCTTTATGGATATTCCTGTCGGGTATGCAACACACTAAGAATCTCGATTCGATCCGTCACCTCATAAATCACTACGTAATTAGGATGTACAACGATTTCCCGGGTGCCGGGAGATCGACCTTTACGGTAGAGATGGGGGATGAACGGAGAGTGAGGTTGTGGATTCTACATTGCAACCACCGCCACCCCGCGTCTGTTCTAGACTCACGCTGCTCGATCACCCGCTGCCCGCAATATCGAGGAGCCAACTGACATGGCCACGACAACGAACCCCCGATCCGTGACCGCTCATGTACCGGTGCAACTGACCGAAAAGGTCCATCGGATAGCCGAACGTCTGGAACGCTGGGATGGAGGTAAAGTGGGCGGGAAGGACTTTCTGATCTGAGCACGTAACCGATTGCACGAAGGAATTCTTCGCTGTCTCCGTCTGCAAGCACCTGCGACAGGTATTCACTGATGGCTTCGTCACTGTCGAGCAGCGCGACCATGTCGTAGGCAACCAGTCAATCGATTGTGAGAGCTGCGTGTGCACCTGGCCTCTTCGCGAGCAGGCTCGCTCCCACAGGGAAACGCATTCCAGTGTGGGAGCGAGTCTGCTCGCGAAGGCGGCATCAAAAACGCCGCAAATATCCAGAGCGGATCAAGCCTGTGCCGGCGCACTGACCACTGGTCTTTCCGGCTTGCGCAGCGCCTCCAGCCTTGACTCGCTGTAGCGCGTTTCGCGGAAGAAGCGCCAGTGGCCGAACAGGTCGTAAACATGGGTGATCCGCCCTTGTTCCTTGTAGCCCAGGCGCACATGCATCTTCAGGGCAGGGATATTGGCGTTGTCGCAGATATCCACCACTTTTTTGTACCCCCGGGCGTCCATGACTTGCCAAAGTGCGGTCTGTGCGTCGACGGTCAAAGTGCTGCCGAAATAGGGCCGGGCAATTTCGGCACCGAACTGGAAGTACTCACCGGGCTGGATCGTGAACGTGTAGCGGTAGAAGTGGCGATCGTAATAGTCGCCAGTGCTGGCCCAGACGAACCCGACGGTGTGGCCGTCCTGGTCCAGGTACATGTGCCCGGTGTGCCCTTCAGCGGCCAATTCGGCCATGGTCTGCACACGGTCACCAAAATACTTGCCGAAAGCCTTGGCGTTGTCCTCGGTGATGTCGACTCTGTGTAAACCTTCACAGGGACGCAGTTTGTTCGGCGCGATCGGTGTGACCAGATCGCGCTCCATCCACAGCAGTTCACGGTGAGCGAAGACATAACGTTTGCCGAAAGCGCCAAGGGTGCGACGCAGGCCTTTTTGTTTGATGCGCAGAAGCAGTTTGTCGATGACGTTCATGATGCTCTCCGAGGCGCTAGCCCAGGTGTGGTGGATGATGTTGCCGGTTGAGTTGCGGAAGTATTTGCCGCTGGCGGCCTGCCGGCACGCTGTGCGCGCCATTTTTGCAGGGCCGGTTTGACGCAGTACCAAAGACGTAGCCCCAGGCCCAGCAGCAAGCCACTGGGGCGCCATGAGTAGAAGCTCCAGCGCCAGTGTTCCAGTTGCCCGGTCATGCGCTCATGCAGTTGATGGCTGGAGTTTTCCAGGCTGACCCGCGAGGCATCGATCCAGTGCCATTGCTCGTCCAGGCCCCAGCGAATCCATTCCTCCAGCAGCACTCGGCCGCTGCCCAGATCGGCATGCTGCGGCAGGAACGCCAGGTTGTAGTCGTAGAGTCGGCCCTGCTCGAGCAGGCCCAGCCGATAACTGATGCAGCGGCCGTCCAGCTCCAGCGTCACCACTCGCACCAGCCCTTGAGCGGCGAGGGCGGTGAACGCGCTTTGTATCCACTGACGACTGCGATCGGTGGCGAAAATCCCGACGCCCTCGTCACCTTTCCAACTGACCGACTCGACTTCTTGCAGCGCCTGTAAAACCGTGGGCATCGACAGCGCATCGGGGGTGATACGCCGAACCTGGGCACCGCACGCGGCAATCCGTTTGCGCGCCCGACGCAGTTTGTAGCGCGGGTCGCCGGAAACTTCCTGATGGTCGGCGTCGCTGATCAGATGCACCGGTACCCGGCAACTCAGGCGTCGTTCAGCCGTGGAGCTGCGCGCCATCCATTCGGTGAGCGCGCTTTCTTCGCCGGCAGGTTCCGACAGTTCATTGAGTTGCAGCAGCGCATGGGGCAGGCGCTGACGGATCAGCTGCAGCGCTTTGTGCATGTCTTCACTGCCGAGCGATGACAGCAGGGCCAGCCGATCGGCCAGCGGATAACCCAAGTGATGCAAAACCCGAAACGGCAGGCCGGCGAAGCGTTCGCGGCTGGCGACGAGGGGCAGACACAGGCGCAGCGATTCTGCTTCCCAGCCAAGCAGAATGTGCAGACGCTGATTCTCGCCCAGCGCCTGTTCCGCCGCGCACAACCAGCCAAGGTTGTTGAACGGCGTGTGGTCGGCCACGCGCAGGCGCAAGGCCTCATAGGCCGTTGCCGGGAAGTCGGCCGCGCACAGGGATGTGCGCCATTCGAATCGCATCGCCATGGGTTCAGGCCGCCGTTGCGTTGACAGGTGGACGGGAAGTCTTGCGCAGCGCCTTCAGGCGCGAACCGCTGTAGCGCGTTTCGCGGTAAAAGCGCCAGCGGCCAAACAGCGTGTAGATATTCGTGATCCGCTGTTGTTCGGCATAGCCCATGCGCAGGTGCAGCTTGAGCGCCGGGATATTTGTCGACTCACAGACATCGACCACTCTCCTGCAGCCTTTCACGGCCATGGCTTTCCACAGGCGCACTTGCACATCGACTGACAATTCGGTGCCCCAGTAGGCGCGGGCCAATTCGCCACCGAATTCGAAGAACTCGCCGGGTTTCACCGGGAACCGGCAACCGTAGTAATGCCGATCGAAATAATCGCGCGGCGTGCCCCAGATAAACGCCACGGCATCGCCGTGCTCGTCGACATGCATATGCCCGGTGTGACCTTCATCGGCCAGCTCGGCCATGACGCCGACACGGTCGCCAAAGTAACGGGTAAAGGCGCTGGCATTGTCTGCGGTGATCTTCATCAGGCGCAGTGGCGGGTACGGTTTGAGGTTGTGCGGCGGCACGGGGCTGACCAGATCCCGTTCCATCCACAGCAGTTGCCGATGGGAAAAAATGTACATTCTGCGGATCTTCGCCAAGGTCGCTCGCAGGCCTTTGCGGCGGATATGTCCGCTGAGTTTTTTCAAGATATCCATGGTCTCTTCTCCTGATGAAGGTGCCGCGCGCAGCATCACGCTCGCAGGGCAGAAGGGCGGTTCATGAAGCGTTCCAGTTCAGGGCAAACAGGGTTTGCCCGGGTAATTCGAAACGCACGCGCCCGTTTTCGCAGGCGAACGGTGCGTCGCGGGCGCGATTGTCAGCGCCGAAGAAATGCAGGGCGCCGTGGCCGAGCGGGCACTTGGCGCCGCTCAGATCAACGCGTTGCAGGCGTGTGCCTTTGTTCACCCCGAGCACAGTGCGCTGCTCGTCACCGGCCATCGCCAGCACATCCACTTCGAAAGCGTCGTTATCCAGTTGCAGCACGTGCGGCAGCCAATGCCGGGCGATGAATTGCTGGGCCAGGCCCACCGGTTTCAGCTCGAAGCGATCGCCGCCCAGCACGCGCACCATGCCCTTGGCGTAGGGCGGCTCGTCGGCTGCCTGAAACCAATTGAGCATGCTCAGCAAGCCGTCCTGAGAAGCATTGATGATCACCGAGGCCCACCACAGCGCGGCGTAGTGGGTTTCCTGGTCGTACGGGCTCAGGCTCGAGCCGCTGGACAGGTTGGTCTGATCGAGTAGCAAGGCCTTGCGCGGCTGACCCTCGGCGTCGAGGCCGACCAGTTCCGCCGCGCGGCGCACGCTGTCGCGGTAGACGCGGGTGGCGAGCAGGTCGCGGATCATCCATTCGTGCCAGGCCAACGCATCGATCTGATCGGGCGCTTCACTGAGCAGACGCCGGGCCCAATCGATCCCGCGTTTGTCTGCGGCGTTATTGGCGAACGGGCCGTTGACCAGGCGCGAAGTGGCGGGCATGGCGATGCGCACGCCGGCTTTGGCATTGGCCGGATCGCTGCGCACCTGGCGGGCCATGCTGACAAAAATTGCCCGAAAATCGTCGTAGCTCGAATAGTTGAGGTTCGGCTCGTCGGCGAAGCCGATGTAGTGCGTGCCTTGCCCACCCAGCGCGCGAGTGCTGGCGAGCCAGGCATCGAGGCCGTTGCTGCTTTGCGCGTCGGCGCGCAGATTGGCCTGACGCCCGGTGCCGGCGAGCAGGGTGATGTCCTGGCGGATGCCGAAGCGCGTCTGATAGAGCTGACGAACCGGGTCTTCGAAGCGGGCATTTTTCGAGCTGACGTCAACGTAGCTGTAATAACTCGCCGCACCCGGTTTCAACGCATCCAGTGCGGCATGACTGCTCGCGGGCGGCATCAGATTGGGCAGCGCAATGCCCAGATCCGGACTGCGCCCGAGCACCTTGTCGTGCAGGGCCAGGCGTACCTCACCCGACTCTTCACGCACTGGCTGCAGCTGCTGCGGATTTTGCGCAAACAGGTTGGCCGTGCCGTCGAGCCAGAACGCCGCTTTGCCGCTGCCCTGCAGGCGCAAGCGCCAGATCCGGGCCCGGTCACTGACCGGCAAGGCCACTTGATCGAATTGCCAATAAGCGCGGTAGGGCTTGAGGGCCAGCGACAGCTGTTGTCCATCGTCCACACGCTGTGCTTGCAGCGCGTTGACGCCGCCATGGTATTTGCCGTTCAGCACCGCATGCTCTCCCGGTGCGACTTGGAAAAACAGCTCAGTACCATTGCGGGTTTCGACGCTGAAATGCACCTTGGCCGGACTGAACAGCGCCACGGTCCTGGCGTCATGCTGGACGCGGTAACTGCGGAAGCTGTAGCCGGGAATTTCCAGGCGATAACCGGCAGTTCCCGGCACCAGCGGCCAGCTTTGCGAACCGCGGACTTCACTGGCCTTGATGAACCGGTCACCTTGCAAGCGGCCATGGCCGTCGAGCAGATAGATATGCTCTTCATTGGCCTCGGCCTGCCACGCCGGCACCCAGCGCACGGTGACGGTATCCGGGCGATCGGCTTGCAGATACAGGCTGCCGTCGCGAATGTCGCCCCACTGCATGGGCGCAGCGAAGGCATTCAGCGCCATGCCGAGTCCGCACAGCAGGGCCAGGCGCTTCATGCGGCTTTCCTGCGGTGCAGCATCAGCCACATCGGGCTGATATCACCCGGCAGAATGAACAGCGTGTGCCAGAACGGTACGCCGCTCAGTCTGCAATACAGCACCAGCATCGCCAGGGTCACTGCCAGATAGGCAATCGAGGACGCCGCTGCTGCGCCGACGATGCCGTAGCTCGGGATCAGCAGCAGGTTCAGGCCCAGATTGAGCAACGCCCCCACTCCCATCATCAGCGAGACTGTGGCGGGGCGATTCTTGCCGATCAGGTCCAGGCGCAGAATGCTTGCGTAGCACAGGCCCAACAGCCCCGGCAGCAAAGCCAGCAGCGCCGGGTAGGCCGGTTGGTAGGCGACGCCGAACAGGGTGACGATCAGCCATTCGCCGATCAGCGCCATGCTGACGCAGGCGCCGAGCATCACCGTGGCGGTCAGGCGCAGCGCCAGCGGCGTGACCTTGTCCATGCCCTTGTCCTGTTGCAGCAGACGTTTCATCAGCGGTGTGGTGACCGCTTCCGGCACGATCAGCAACAGTTCGGCGGCGGCGCTGGCCATCGCGTAATGGCCGAGCGCGCTGCTGCCGAGCAGGGCGCCGATGAACAAATAATCGGAGCGCAGAATGACCTGTTGGAACAGCAGGTCCGGATGGCTGCGCGCACTGAATTTCAGCAGCTCGTTCTGGCTCGCACGATCCCATTGCAGGTGCAGCGGCTGCGCGCGTTTGAGCCACATCCAGCCCACCAGCACCACCAGGCTGATACCGGCCAGCCAACTGATCAGTGCCGCTTCGAGTGCCGCCTCTTTCCACATCCAGAACAGCGCAACAAACAGCAGCAGTGGCGCCAGCGATTCGACCAGACGCAAGACATTGAAGGCGACCACGCCGCCCGACGCGTTGTGCAAGGTCAGCAGGCCGCTTTTGAGCACCGTCAGCGGTACCGCCAGCAGCAACAGCCAGGCCAGCAGACCGAGCTGCATCGTGACATCGAGTTCGCTGCCGAATTCTCGCGCCAGCGCCACCACCAGCAAGGTCAGCAGCCCGGCCAGCAGACAGCCGAACACCAGCACCTGGGCGAGCAACACCCCCATCGGGCGCTGGTTGGCCGCCTGATAACCGACCGCTGAATTCAAGCCGCCGCTGGTGGCCGCGCTGATCAGATCCGGCAGGGTGCTGAGCAGGGCGAACAGGCCGCGTTCGCTCGGCCCGAGAATCCGCGCCAGCAACACATTGCGCAGCAGGCGCAGGGCGATCATCGCCAGTTTGGTGCCCATGCTCAGGGCCAGATGCCGGATGTAGCTGCCGCGACTCATGGCCGTGCCCCGCGAAAGATGCGTAACGACAGCAGCTCCGGATTGCGTGCGGTGCGTTGGCTGACGCCGAAGCGCGGCAGGTTCAGCGGGTCGCCGGCGCCGCGATAGAGTCCGGTGGCCGTGCCCAGCGCAAACGGATAATCGTGATTGGCGACCTGCTCACGCACGCGCTCATCGTTGTCACCGTTGGGGTAGCAATACACCGGCAGTGGCCGATTGCAGCCGTTGTGCAGGGCGTCGCGGCTGCGGCTGATTTCTTCGTGCAGGCGTACATCGTCCAGGCCGGTGAGGATCGCATGACTGGCGCCGTGGGGGCCGAAGCGCACCAGACCGGACGCTTCCATGGCGCGCACCTGATGCCAGTCCAGCGCTTGCGGCAGAGAATCCGGTGGACACTCATTGGTCAGACGTTCGAGTTCCTGCGGATCGAGGCTCTTCAGCCCTTGCAGGTAATGCAGCAGCGCCAGGCTGCGCCGGTCGACATCGATATCGTCGAGCAACACCGGCAGCGGATGACCGGTGATGCGCAGGTGCTCGATCAGGTGCATGCGCGCCTTTTCGCCATGGCTGCCCCACAGCGTTTCACCGACGCTTTCCCACCAGAAGCGTTGCCGGCTGCCAATGAAATCGGTGGAAAGAAAAATGCTCGCCGGCACCTGATATTTCTGCAGCAGCGGATAAGCATTGACCGCGTTGTCACGCCAGCCGTCATCGAAGGTCAGCGCCACGCGCGGGCGCTCGGTGCGCAGGGCGTTGGGCTGCAACAACTCCATCAGCGGCACGCAATCGAAATGCTTGCGCAGCCACATCAGCAAGCGTTCGAACGCCTGCGGGCCGACGCACAGTTCATTGCGGTGCGGCAGGTTGGCGGCACGGTCGTTGGCCAACACCCGGTGGAGCATCAGGATGACCCCGGCTCCGTGCAACTGGTTGCGCCCCACGGACGAGTTGAGATAGAGCCAGCCGCTGGTGCGTTTTATCAACTGTTTGATCGCCATGGCATGCGTCCTCTCAACGATTCTGATCAGGATTCCACTGTGCGTAACGTTGCCCGCGCAGGAACTGCCACAGGCCAGCGCTCATGCCTGCCAGGGTCACCAGCAGGAATGCCGCGAGACGGAACGGTTTCGGTAAACGGTGCTGCGAATCCAGCAGGCCGGCGATGGCAATCGCGTAACCGAGCAATTGCGCGACCAGGCTCAGGCGGTAGAAACCGTGCTCGTTCCACAACCAGAAATTGCTCAGCAGCAGCGGCAGCAACAGCACCGGCGCCAGTCGACGGATCAGTTTGTGGCTGATCAACGCGATCGAATACAGGCCGTGCTTGAACGGATTGAGCAGTTCACGGCGTTGCGCCAGGCTCTGCAGGCCCCCGACGGTGACCCGCTGGCGGCGGCGCCATTGCTTGTCCGCTTCGTCGACACCCTGGTCGATCACCTGAGCCTCGGGCACGTAGACGATGCGTTTGTGCGCCACCGGTGCGCAGGTACTGATGAAGAAATCGTCGTTGACCTCGGCCGGCACGTTCTGGAACAGTTCGCGGCGCAAGGCGAGCAGGGCGCCGTCGGCGGAGACCATGCAGCCGGTGCGATTCTCGACCCGGCGCAACCAGCCTTCGTAATGCCGATACAGGCTGTCGCCGATGCTCAGGCCACCACCGG
Organism: Pseudomonas moraviensis subsp. stanleyae; assembly: GCF_036283065.1. GTDB lineage: Bacteria > Pseudomonadota > Gammaproteobacteria > Pseudomonadales > Pseudomonadaceae > Aquipseudomonas > Aquipseudomonas stanleyae. Next base: position 47,192 of record NZ_JAADJI010000003.1, on the reverse strand, counting down.
TAACCGGGATCACCATGTGCCCGGCGCAAGCGCCGACCTGCGGATCGCTCAGCGGCGCGAGCAAGTGGCCGAGGGTGTCGCGCGACCATTGGTTGTCGGCGTCGGTGAACACCAGAATGTCGCCGGTACTCAGGGCGGCGCCGGCGTTCAGCGTGGCGGCTTTGCCCTGACGCGGCAGGTCGAGCACGGTAATGCGCGGATCAAGCACTTTGTGCGCGCAGGCCACGGTGTCATCGGTCGAACCGTCGCTGGCGAGAATGATCTGCAGCGCGGCCGGCTGATAATCCTGGGCCAGCAGGGTGCGCAACTTGTGCTCGATGTGCCGCGCCTCGTTGTGTGCGGCAATCACGATGCTGACATTCAGCGGCGGCGCCGGGGTATGTCGCCAGGCCGGAAACAGCGGCGCGAGCAAAGTCAGCAGCAGCGGATAGCCGACGTAGGCGTACGCCGGCAGCAGCAGGCACAGGCAAAAAATGAGTTCAGCCACGGGCAGGCCTCCTTGCATTCCAATGACACACACCGAGAATCAATGCCGCGCTCGCCAGGTGCAGACGCACCCAGTGCAGGCCCCAGAGTTGCAAGGTCAGGCTGAGGTCATGCTGGCGAATGCTTTGCCGCAGGCTGAGCAGCAGACCGGGCAGCAGGCCCGCCACCAGCAGCAGCAACGCCTGCTGCGCGTGGCCGCCCAGCAATGCGACGATCGCCAGAACATCGAGCAACCACACCAGCAATGACAGCAGCGGAAACCGCAGCAGACGCAGGCTCATGCCATGGGCGCGGAGCAATTGCAGATGACTGCCCTGACGCCACAGTTCCTTGCCGATCCATTCGCGCCAGCTCATTTCGTAGCCCCAGTGCAGGGCGACGCTGGTATTGACCGACAGCAAGCGAGCACCGTGTCTGTGCAGACGCAGGGTGTATTCCTTGTCCTCGCCGGTGCGCAGGGTTTCGTTGAAACCGCCGACCTTGTCGAACCACTGTTTGCGCATCAGCAGGTTGGCACTGGGCAGCCATTGCACGGTGCGCGTGGCGCGGCTCGAGGGGCGCAAAGACCGGCGCTGCCAGGCGGCGGCGAACCAGGGCGCGGCGGCAGGGGTGTGCAGGTCGAGGCCGAAGACGTCGCCCTGGTCGCACGCAGCCAGAGCAAACATCTGCTTCAGCCAGTCTTCCGGCATCTCGATATCGGCATCGATGAACGCCAGCCACTCACCGCGGGCAGCCGTTGCGCCACGATTGCGCAAGGCGCCGATCAGCAGCCCGGGCGCCAGCAGAACTTGCGCGCCGAATGCGCGGGCAATCTGTGGCCCTTCGTCGGTGGAGCCGTTGTCGACCACAATCAGTTCACAGTCGATGTCCGCAGCGTGCGCGGCTTTGCTCGCCGCCAGCAGGGTGCGGGCGATGTGCCGCGCTTCGTTGTACATCGGAATGACGATGCTGATCCGGCTCATGCCTTGGCCTCCGTCAGCGCTGCCTGCTCGGCTTTCAGACGCAGCACCCAGGTCAGCGCCAGCATGATCCACAGGTATTTCAGGTTCGGCGCGCTGAGGAACATCAGGAACAACGTCAATGACAGAAAGCTCATGCCCAGATGGGTAACCATGCCTGCGTGCTGCCACTCGCGCCGTTGCAGCCACGTGCGTCGTGCGCGGATCAGGTTGTAGAAACCCTGCAGCAGCATGCCGACAAACAGCAGGCCGGCGGGAATCCCCAGTTCGCTGAAGATCTCCAGATAAGTGTTATGCGCCCGGCGATAGAGGTCGCCGATCTTGCGGTTGGCCGAGAACGCCTTGGCGTAACCGGTGGTCGCGTAATGCAGCGGGAAAGTGCCGGGGCCGGAGCCGAGCAGCGGATGCTCGCGGATGATCTGGCTGCCGACGACAATGTACGAGGCGCGACGGCCGAGGGATTCGTCCTGGGCCTTGGCCCCGGCGCTGAGGATGCTCAGCGACTGGATGCGTGCCAGATAACCGGCCGGCATCGCATAGATCGCCAAGGGCAGGATGATCGCAGCGCCGAGCATGGCGAAGCCGAAATGCCGTGGACGAATGCGCGTCAGCTGCTGGCGGTAGTGCCAGATCCCGATTGCCAGACTCAAGGCCAGCACCACCAGCCCCGAGCGCGACTCGGTTTTGGTCATGCCGCCGAGCAGCAACAGGCAGCAGCCAGCCCAGAACAAACGGTGCAGCAGGTTCGGGCTGCGAATCACCAGCAGCAGGCCCAGCGGCACGGCGAAGGCGATCAGCAGGGCAAAGGCGTTGGGGTCTTCGAGCAGGCCGGCGGCGCGGCCCTTGTCCTGGAATCTGCTGGAAAACATCGCCATGGCGCAGGTCGCACTGACGCTGAGCGTGACCAGTCGGGCGAACAGATCCAGATTCAACTCACGGCCGATCAACAGGGTGATCACGAACAGCACCAGGCCCACGCTCAGTTCACGCAGATGAGTTTGCGACATGCCCAGATTGTCGCTGGCGAACAGGCTCAGCAGGTACAGCGCCATGAAACCGATCAGGTAGCGCCACAGGTTGCTGCGCAGGCGCTGCGATGGAATCTGATGCAATGCCAGTTGCAGCATCACGATCACCGCCAGCGAGGCGCCGAGCAACTTGCTCCCCGACACTGAACTGTCCTTGAAGAAACCTTCGAACGGCACCAGCGCGGCAATGCCGAGCAGGCCCCAGGTCGGCTTGCGGTAAAGGACGGTGAAACCGACCAGGCCAATCACCGCCCCCGGCGCCAGATACGGCCAGGGACTGGCCAGCAGACCCAGGCTCACCAAAGCGAACAGACTGACGATCGAGAGCGGGAAAATCATGTGCGTGCCTCCCGTGCCGTGTGGATGTACAACTGCGACCAGCGTTCGGCCAAAGCCTTGAGGTCGTAGTGTTCCTGTTGTGTGCGTCTGGCGTTGTCGCGCAGCTGCGCGGCCAGCTTCGGTTCGGCCAGCAATGTGTCGAGCTGACGGGCGAGGGCAGCGGTATCCGTCGGCGCCGCGAGCAGGCCGTTGTGACGGTCCTGCAGGACATCGGGAATGCCGCCGACCGCGAACGCCACCACCGGCACCCCGGCCTGCATCGCTTCGAGCAGAATCATCGGCGTGCCCTCGGTGCGCGAGCTGATCACCAGCGCATCGAGTTGCTGCCACCAGCCTTGCATCGCCGTCTGGTAGCCCGGCAGGCGAATCCGCTGCTGCAAGCCGGCAGCATCGATGCGCGCCAGCAAGGCCTCGCGTTCCGGGCCGTCACCGAGCATCACCGCATCCAGTTGGGGGTGCTGGTGACACAGGCCGATCAGCGCATCGAGAAACAGGTCCGGGCCTTTTTCACTGCTCAACCGACCGACGTACCCGACCAGCCAGCGTTGCCGGTCGGCCACCGGTTGCATCGCCGGCGCCGCTGGCAAACCGTTGGGAATCACCTGCAACTTCTCCGCGCGCACGCTGGCCTCAAGGTGCAGCGTGGCGATGCTTTGCGCCACGCAGACCACCCGTTTCACCGACGCCGTGCGGCACAGTTGCAGGCTCAGCCAGGTGTAGAACTTCTGCTTGCGACTGCGAGGGGTGAAGCCGTGCTGAGTGATCACCAGCGGCAGGCGCAACAGCGTGGCGCCAACCCAGCCGAACAACAGCCCTTTGAAGTTGTGGGTGTTGAGCAACGGCTTGTCGCCGCGGCGCTGACGCAAGTGCCGCAGCAATTCGCCGAGCCCGGCACAAGCGCGGGCGTCCACCCCGGCCTCACGAAAGCGCGCGATCAATTCTGGCGGCGCGTCGAGAAACAGCACCTGGTGCTGCCCCGGCGTTGCCAGGCAATGATCCAGCAACATCCGCTCGGCCCCGTAGAAGCCGCCGCTGCTGAGCAAGTGAATGATCGGCAGGGCGACGATTGGGGTGGACACCGCGTTCAATTGCGCACCCAGTGAACCAGGCTCGGCATGGTCCAGTTCTTGTGCGGATTACCCGCCTGGGCTGTCTCTTCGTTGAGCACCAACAACACGGGCAGGCCCAGCTCATGGCTGATTTGCGCCGGATGCTTGAAGCGATGGTCGAAGAATTCACGCACATAGACGAACGCGATTGCCAGCAGCAGCCCGGTGAACAGCCCGAACGGAATGATCAGCATCGGCTTGGGAAAAGCCGCCTCGGTCGGTTCAAACGGTGGGCTCAATACCCGGGCGTTGGACAGGTCGTTATCCAGCGCGCGGGTCGTGCTGCTTTCGGCAAAGCGTTGCGCATAGGTGGAAAACGCTGCGTGCAACGCGCCGATCTCGGTGTCCATCTGGCGCAGCTTGCTTTGCGTCTGCTGCAATTGATGGATGCGATTCTTGAACTCGGCAATGCGCGCGGTTTTCTGTTCGATGACCTGGCTCACCACCGACAGGTCGGTCGTGCGTTCCTGGATGCGGTTGTTGACCACTTTGAGGAACTGCTGGCGGGTGCGGGCAATTTGCTCGCGGGCCAGCAACATCGGCTCGCTGCCGGGCTGGAATACCGCCAGGTCATTCATATAGCGGCTGACCTGAGTGGTCAGCGCCTCGCCCATCTGCCTGATCTCGCGGTCCTCGAACGCAATGTTGTCCACCGTCGTGGTGAAGGTGAACGGGAAGGTGTAGTCGTTGAGTTTGTTGGAGTTGGCTGCCGCCAGGCTGGTTTTCAGGTAGTCGAGCCAGCGCTGGCTTTGCAGCAAGCGATCGCGATACAGGTTGAGTGCCTGCTCTTCGGTGTTGATCGCGTTGAGGCGAAAGGTGATTTCCTCTTTCGGGTCGGAAGAACCGACGCTTTCCAGCAGGCTCAACCGCGCGCCTTCAAGACCATCGAGCCGCACCTGATACTGATGCTTCTTGGTCTCGTAGAACGAGTGCGGCAGCTCGATCGATTGCAACGCCTGACGATCGACCAGATAGTTCTGCAGCAACGCGGCAACGAATGTTGTGCCCTGGGCCGGATCGGGGAAGCTGTAGACGATCGAGATCACGTTGGAACCCGGCAGGGTTTCGATCTTCAGATTGTCGATTGCGTCCTGGGTCAAGCCGTCCAGTACCGTGTCGCGCACCGGATCGGTTTGCATGCCCAGCGCGTCACGTAGCGGATTGATCACGTATTCGCGCAGTGGCGTGCTGACGTAACGCTTCAACGGCTCGCCGGCCAGCTTGCTGAGCATCCCCGGCGGCGGGTTGTACTGACCGTTGTCGCGCAGTTCGCTGATGGTCTGACGGATCAGCGCCGGCGAACGGAGGATGTTGCTTTCGGTTTCCATGTCCGCCAGCGATGGCGGAATGAAGGTGGCGTTGTCCTGGGTCAGCGAGGTGGTCGCGTCGCCCTGAGACAGTTTTTTCGACTGCACGATGACCTGCGCGGTGATATCGAAGCTCTGTTTGAGCAGCAACGGCAGGAGCAGGGCGATCACTGCAAAGGTCAGGAAGATGCGCTTCACCGTTTGCTTGTTGGCGAAGAAAATCCTGAAGAACTCGTGCAGGTAATTTTCTTTTGGGTTCATGTCGGTCACCTGAGAGTCAGTTGTCACTGCCTTTGTTGTCGACGCGGTAGCCGAAGCTGAAACCGACGCCCTGGAACAGCACCACATCGGCCAGTTGGCGGGCGAGTTCGCCGGCGCTGGCCAGTTTGGTTTTTGGTACGTAGAGCATGTCGTCCGGCTGCAAATACGCGATTTGTGGCGCGTCACCAGACAAGGCCTTTTCGACGTCGTAGTTCATCGCCTGCACCTGATTGCCGTTGCGCCGCATGATCACCACCGAATCCAGCCGCGCCTTGACGTTGGTGCCCCGCGCCAGGGTCAGCGCCTCAAGCACCGACACTGGCCGGCGGATCGGGTACGACCCCGGTTGCGCGACTTCGCCGAGCACGTAGATTTCGTTGCCGGCGGTGGACTTGAGCAGCACGTCCACGGTCATCCGTCCCGGCAGTTGTGCGTACTTCTGGTTGAGGAAAGTCTCCAGCTGATTGACCGTCATGCCTTGCAGCGGCACGGCGCCGATTTCCGGAAAGCTTGCGTGGCCGTCGGTGCCGACGGTGATCTCGCGGCTCATGCCGGTGGCCGGGTGGTTAAGCGCACTTTTGAGGTTCTGCTCGTTGCTCAGCGGGCTGAGAATCTGTACCGAGAGCTGATTGCGGTTGGGCTGGAACAGTTGCTTGCGCTCATACGCACGCTGAATTTCCTGGCGCGCTTGTTCGCTGGTCAGTCCGGCGATTTTCACCGAGGTGTTGGCGCCCGGCAGTTCGATGGTGCCGTCGGGCAACACCAGTTGCGTGCCGTTGAGCTGGCTGGCGGCGGTGAAATTCAGGCCGATCTGATCACCTGATTGCACGCGGTAAGCGTCCGAACCGCTGGTGCTGATGTGGAAGATCACATCCAGCACGTCTTTCGGGCGCAGGGTCTGTTCGACCCGCGGCATGTCGGTGGCCTGGGCGTTGGCCGGTGTCGCGGTGAGAATATTCACCGGCATGTTGCGGGTGTCGGAATTGCTGGAGCAGCCTGCAAGCGGCAGCAACAGCAGGACAAGCATTCTGGCGTTCATGGCGTCATCCTTTGTGTTCGCTTACAGGTTTTTGTAAAGCCATTTGGGCATGTAGTACTTGCGCCGGTTGAACACGCTGCCGACCACGTTCGCTCCGGCCTGAGTCAGGCGTTGCACAGCGGCCTGGGCGACTTCCCAGCGGGTGTCTTCGGCGCGGACGACAAACACCACGCCGTCGACCTGAGTGCTGATGACCAGCGTGTCGGCGGCCGAATACACCGCGTCGCCATCGATCACCACGAAGCGGTACTGGCTGCCCAACTGGTCGAGCAACGGGCTCAGGCGTTCGGCGGTCAGGTGTTCCAGCGTGCGGATCGGCCGGCCGTTGGGCAGCACGTGGAAGGGCAGGCTCGACACCTGCACCACGCAGTCCTGCAGCAACGGCGGGTTGTCCGGGTTGAACAGCAGGTCGCGCAGGCCGCGCTCCTTGCCGAGGTTCATCTGCTGGGTGAGGTTGTTCGCCGACTGGCTGGCGTCGACCAGCAGCACCTGGCCGCTGCTCATCTGCGCCAGTTGACTGGCCAGTGCCAGCGCGCTGGTGGTGGTGCCTGCGCCGGGATTGGCGGCGGTCAGAAACAGGATCCGCAGATCGAGGTCCAGCACGGTCGAAGTCAGATTCGATTCGCTGGGGCTGGCGATGCTCAGGCTTTTATTGGTTGAACCGTCCATTAGCTTGCTCCGTGGCCGCTGAATACTTTGAAGGGGGTTTTCAACAGAATCTTCAGATCAAGCAGAAGGCTCTGCTCGGCGATGTAGCTGAGGTCCAACTCAACGCGCTGGTCGAAGTCGATGTTGCTGCGTCCGGAGATCTGCCACAGACCGGTCATGCCGGGGTAGATCGCCAGACGCGCGAGGTGATTGTCCTTGTAGCGGTAGGCGTTGAACGAGGTCGGGCGAGGGCCGACCAGGCGCATGTCGCCGGTCACTACGTTGATCAGGTTGGGCAGCTCGTCGAGGCTGGTGCGCCGCAGAAAACCGCCGATGCCGGTGACGCGCGGGTCCTGGTCGATCTTGAAATCAATGGCGTCGGCCCCGTGTTTGTTCAGGTGGCGCAGCGACTCTTTGAGTTCTTCGGCGTTGCTGACCATGGTGCGAAACTTGAACATGCCGAACTTGCGGCCGCGGTAGCCGGTGCGTTTCTGCACGAACAGCACCGGCCCCGGGCTGGTGAATTTGATCGTCAGCGCCAGAGCCAACAGCACGGGCGAGAGCAGCAGCAGGATAGTCAGCGCACCGAGGCAGGCGACCACCCGGTTGGTCCGCGACAGCTGCCATGGGCGGCCGCCATCGCGGCCGCTGAGCCAGCCGCGACCCTGACGGTGGATCGCCGCATCAAGGCGCATGCGATGTTCCGGGTCGACGCGTTTGTCAGGCCGCATCTGTGCAATCGACACACTTTTTTCATGTCCAGTCATGGCGTCCTCCGCATTCATTCAGCCGCAAGCGGCGCACGGGCAGTGGGGTAGTAGTCGCGGAACCAGGCAATGAAGCGGCCCAGTCCTTCATCCAGTTCTATCCGGGGCTGGAATCCGGTGGCCTCGGCCAGATCACTGGCCTCGGCGCAGGTGTTGAGCACGTCGCCCGGTTGCAGCGGCAGCAGCTCGACGATGGCTTTGCGATCGAGGTGTTTTTCCATCAGCGCGAGGTAGGTTTTCAGCGCGACCGGTTGCTGCCCACCGATGTTGAACAGGCGCCACGGCGCCATGCTGCTGGCCGGGTCGGGCTGCTCGCGATCCCACTGCGAATTGCCTTGTGGCGGCTGATCGATAAGGCGGGCGATGCTTTCGATGATGTCGTCGATGTAGGTGAAATCGCGCTGATGTTCGCCGTAATTGAACAGCTTCAGCGGCTCGCCTTCGCTGATCGCCCGGGCGAACTGGATCGGCGACATGTCCGGCCGGCCCCAAGGCCCGTACACGGTGAAAAAGCGCAGGCCGGTGCAGGGAATGCCGAACAGATGGCTGTAGCTGTGCGCCATCAACTCGTTGGCTTTCTTGGTTGCGGCGTACAGCGACAGCGGATGGTTGACGCCATCCTTGACCGAGTAAGGCGTGTGCTGGTTGGCGCCGTATACCGAGCTCGACGAGGCGTAGATCAAGTGCTCGACCGGGTGATGCCGGCAGCTCTCGAGAATGTTCAGGAAACCGTTGAGGTTGCTGTCCAGATACGCCCGTGGATTGTCCAGGGAATAACGCACCCCGGCCTGCGCGGCGAGATGAATCACCACTTGCGGCTGCTCGCGGGCAAACAATGCGTCGATGGCCGAAGCGTGGGCCAGATCCACCGTGGCCAGCGGAAAATCGCCAACCTGCTCGCGTACCCACCGCACGCGGTCGTGCTTGAGCTGCGGGTCGTAGTAGTGGTTGAAATTGTCCAGGCCAACCACTGCATGCCCGTCGCGCAGCAGGCGCAGGACGCAATGGGCACCAATGAAACCGGCGGCTCCGGTGACCAGAATCTTCATGGCCGTTGCCCTTCAGGGGCGATGTGGCGCAGACCGATACCGCTGTAATGCAGGCCGGCGGCAGCAACCTGTTCCGGGTTGTAGAGGTTGCGGCCGTCGATGATTACCTTCGAACGCAGCTTCTCGGCAAGCAGCTCGAAATCGACCACGCGGAAGTTTTTCCACTCGGTGCAGATCACCAGTGCGTCGGCGTCTTCGAGGGTGTCGTCGCGGGTCGCGCACAGATGCAGGTCGTTGCGATAGCCGTAAATGCGCCGGCATTCGGACATGGCTTCCGGGTCGTAGGCCTGCACGCTGGCGCCTTCGGCCCACAACGCGTCCATCAGATAACGGCTGGGGGCTTCACGCATGTCGTCGGTGTTCGGTTTGAACGCCAGGCCCCAGACCGCAATGGATTTGCCGGCCAGGCCCTGCGGAAACTGCGCGCGCAATTTGCTGAAGAGGATGTGCCGCTGGCTGTCGTTGACGTCGGTGACGCTGCGCAGCAGTTTCAACGGCATGCCGTTGTGTTCGGCGGTGTGCAGCAGGGCCCGCAGGTCCTTGGGAAAACACGAGCCACCGAAGCCGCAGCCCGGATAAATGAAGTGGTAGCCGATGCGCGGATCGGAGCCGATGCCTTTGCGCACCGCTTCGATGTCGGCGCCGAGCAGTTCGGTGAGGTTGGCCAATTCGTTCATGAAACTGATGCGAGTGGCGAGCATTGCGTTGGCCGCGTACTTGGTCAGCTCGGCGCTGCGGTTGTCCATGAACATGAGTTTTTCGTGGTTGCGGCAGAACGGCGCGTACAGCTCGCTCATCTGCTCGCGGGCAGCGTCGTCGCGGGTGCCGATGATGATCCGGTCCGGGCGCATGCAGTCGGCGAGGGCGCTGCCTTCCTTGAGAAATTCCGGGTTCGACACCACACGCACCTGCAGCTCGGTTTTGCCGCGTTGCAGCAATTCGCTGGTGGCCGTGGCCAGAACCTGATCGGCAGTCCCGACCGGCACGGTAGACTTGATGATCAGCGTACGGTCGGCCTCCATCAGGCCGGCAATCTGCCGGGCGACGTTGAGCACATGGCTGAGGTCGGCGGAGCCATCCTCGTCCGCCGGGGTGCCGACGGCGATGAAGATCAGCTCGGCGTGGGTCACCGCATCACTGGCCTGGGTGCTGAACAACAAGCGCCCGGCCTTGATGTTTTCTTCAAGTGTTGCGGACAGGCCTGGCTCACTGATGGGCGGTACCGCTTGTTGCAGTTGTTTGATCTTGTTCGGATCAATGTCAATGCATAAAACCCGATGGCCGACATCGGCAAGTGCAGCGGCTTGTATAAGTCCGACATAGCCAGTGCCAAATACGCTCACGTCCATCTGCGCACCTCAATAAAACCAGAAAAGTTAACTACGGAATGAGATTGTTAAAGGGGTATAGCGCAGGGTTTGAAAAGCGTGTCAGCAAAATGACATGTTGCACGGGTATAACACTTGAGGGCTTTTTGGCGATTGGCCATCAAGTCATTGCTGCGATTGAATTTGTTGTTTTTTTGCAGATTTGTTCAGATTTAAAGTAACCGACAAGCGGTCGAAAGTATTGGTTTTAAAGGGTTTTCGGAGTTTTGCGCGTCAGATTTGAGGCACCGTTTTTTTGACGCCTGATCCGGCTATCAGTCAATTCTTGCGCTTTTGAGGCCGAGTGCTAGTGTCAGCTTCTGACCGACAAAGCTTTGACATCCCGCCCTTTCGCACGCCCGGTATCGCCATGTTCCGATATGCCAAAGAACTGCTTTTAGTTGTCTTTTTTCTGTTGTATTCCGACTATTACCTGGAGCGGTTAAATACTATCGGGTGGAGTTTTAATGCACTTGTTTTTGGCGCGATGTTTTTGGCGCTAACTTTCGCGTTATATCTGACTGCCTATATAAGGCAGGCTCTCGTTCGACATGCATTCGCATTAACGCTGTTTGCGGCGGCGGTTTTTTTCGATGTCTATACCCGGGTCACTGCGGATTACCTGAGGTACAGCGATTTTGTCTCGCTGGTGTATTCCGGCGGCTTCATCCAGGAAGCGGCGTATCAGTACCGCGACGCAATTCTGCGCGCGGTGCTCAGCGGCTTGCTGCTGTTGTTCGGCATCGGGCTCAAGCCGCGTCATGCCCTGGTCGTACCGAACACGTTGCGGATCGCGGCACCCATCGTCGGTGTGTTGATGCTCAGCGCTCTGTTGTTTTTACGTGCGGGAGAGGGCGCCCGGGGCCTGCCGATCATGTACACGCCTTTGGCCTATTTGAATCTGTTTGCCTATGAAGCGCTGCACGACACTGTCGGCCCGCGTGAAGCGGTTACCCTCGCGCGCGCCGCGCCTGCCGTCGGCCACGACATCGTGCTGATCATCGACGAAAGCATTTCCGGCAATTACCTCGACATCAATGCGCCGTTCGGCGTGCACAGCAACCTCAAACAGGCGCCAGCCGGGGTCGATGTCTTCAACTTTGGCTATGCCGCGTCCATTGCCAATTGCAGTGCGGACACCAACGTTACCTTGCGCTACGGCGGCACCCGCGCCGATTACCGGCGCATCAACAGCACGCAGCCGTCGATCTGGCAGTACGCCAAACAGGCCGGGCTCGGCACGGTGTACATCGACGCCCAGCGCACCGCCGGCAACCTGCAGAACCTGATGACCGCCGCCGAGAAAAACGACATCGACAGTTTCGTGCAATTCGACCAGACCAGCGTGCGCGACCGCGATATGGCGGCGGCGGCGAAGCTGATTGAGCTGCTCAACGACAATCGCGCCGAGCTGATCGTGATCAACAAGGTCGGCGCGCATTTTCCGGTGCATGACAAATACCCGGACGCGTTCATGGCCTACCGTCCGACCTTGCCCCGCGGCCAGTTCACCGAAGTCGCCGACACTGGTGAACGCGCCGGTTTCAATGGCCAGCCGGATGACTGGCTGCTGTATCGAAACGCCTACAAGAACACGCTGTTGTGGAATGTCGGCGAGTTCTTCGCCCGGGTCTTTGCCCAGGCCAATCTGAGCAATGCGCTGCTGATCTACACCTCCGACCATGGCCAGGATCTGCATGAGCGCGGCAACCCGGGTTTGAATACCCATTGCGGTGGCGACCCGGTGGAGGAGGAGGGGCTGGTGCCGTTGGTGGTGATTCAGGGCCGTGGCTTGCAGACGCCGGACTGGGCAGCGAGTCTGCCGGCCAACAAGGACCGCTCCAGCCACTACAACATTTTCCCGACGCTGCTGCAGGTGATGGGTTACGACCTGGCGGGGATTGAAGCGCTATATGGCAAACCGCTGAGCGTTCCGACGGCGGATGAGTTCACTTTCAACTACCGCTTCAATGCGCGGTTGGGGGCCAAGCCTGAGTGGAAGCATATCGATCTGGGCAGCATCGTTACGCCTGAGCGGGCGCCGGCGAGTGTGGCTGCGGGGCAATGAGTTTCGGGTTGCTCGGGCGGGCCTCTTCGCGAGCAGGCTCGCTCCCACAGGGGATCGTATTCCAGGGTGGGAGCGAGCCTGCTCGCGAACGATGACGGGACAGGCTGCGACAGTCTCAACCCTTGTTGAACCGCGCCCGATACTCCCCAGGCGCGCACCCCAGCCAGCGCGCGAAAGCCCGATTGAAACCCTGCACATCGCTGTACCCCAACCGATCCGCCACCTCGACCAGTTCCAACGCGCCGGACTGCAACAGGTCCTCGGCCCGATAACGGCGGTACTCATCAAGCAGTTCGCTGAAGGTCCAGCCCAACGCCTTCAGCCGTCGTGCCGCCGTGCGCTCGAGCACATGCTGCGCGGCGCAGAATTGCGGCCAGTCCGCCGTCGCCAGATCCTCGATCAGGTAGTCGCTGAGCTGTTCCAGCAGGGTCGACTCGCTGTGACGGCGGGTCTGTTCCAGCACATCGATCAAGGTTGTTTCCAGCGCCGGATTACCCGGTGTCAACGGCATTGCGAACAGCTGAGGATCGAGATGAATCGCCGCCCATGGCTGCCCTGCGCTCACCGGGGCGCGGAACGCCGATTGATGTTCCTCGCGGCTGGCCGACGCCAGCGCCACACCCAGCACCGGATCACCGGTCACGCCGCTGGCCAGCAATTTGCGCCGCACCAGGCTGCACAGACTGACGAGGATGTAATCAGTCAGCGCCGCCGGAGCGCCAAGACTGCCGGACTCGAGCAGACGCAGGGTTACGCCGCGATTTTCACGCAGGATCTGCACACGGAAATGCCCGTTGAAAAACGCAAAGTACTCGGCGAAAAACTCACAGGCACGTTGCAGCGACACGGCGACGTCGAACAGATAGGTGAGGCCGTTGGTAGCCGTCGAGACGAAGCGTCTACCCGCCGCCAGCCCGATCGATGGATCTGCGCTCTGCTCCACCGCAAACCCCCAGAAGCGCCGCGACATCAGCAGCGGCATGCGCATGAAGGGCGTGCGCAGATCAGACAGGCTGCGGCGCAGTTGTGCTTCGATGGCGCCTTGGGTAATGCCGCGCGCGAGCAATTCCTCAATGGCCGGCAGCAGAGTCGGCGCGTAAAAGGCGTTGGCAGGTTGCTGATGGATTGTGCTCATGTTGCGCGCGCTTCTCCCGTTGCTCCCGTTGCTCCCGTTGCGCCGTTAGCCGCCAGCAAACGCTGATCGACGCCAAGGATCGCCTCGATCATCGCCCGCGCTGCCGGCGTCAGGGTATAACCGGCGCGGCTGACAATGCCGTAACCCAATTGCAGCGCTGCTTCGTCGTGCGGCACATCGACAAAATCGAGCAACTCGATCAGGCCGGCGTCGAGCTGTTCACGCAAGGCCTCCAGCGTCGCCAGCCCCACGGCATCGGAGCGCAGGACCACGCGCTGGATGGCGTCGAACTGCGCGCACTCGACGCTCGGCGTGAAGTCGGACTTACCGAGGATATCGGCGAGCACTTTGCGAATCATCGGAGGAATGCGTGTGCCGACGATCGGATAGTCGAGCAGGGCGCGCAAGCGCAGCTCTGCTTGGGCGACCAGCGGATGGCCGGCGCGACAGAAAAACCGTCCCGGCCGCTTGCGCAACAGGTGCACCTGATACTGCGGATCGCTGACGAAGTGCCGCGCATCGGCGACGAAAAACTCGATCTGCTGCTCGCGCAACCACAGCGACAATTGCTGCCAGTCGCCCTGATGAAAGCGCGTGCGAATTGCCGGGTGCGCCTGAATGAAATCGGCCAGCGCTTCGGGCACCAGCACTTGCGCCGGATACGGCCCGCAACCGAATTGCAGTTCGCCGCCGGTGAGGCCGTTGTACTGCGTCAATTCGTTGTGCAGGGCCTGACTGCCGGCCAGCAGGCGCCGTGCATGTTGCAGCACCAGTTCGCCTTGCCCGGTCAGGCGAAACTCACGACTGCTGCGCTCGACCAGTTCGCAGTCGAGATCACGTTCCAAAGTCTGGATGCTGCGGCTGAACGCCGGTTGGCTCAAATTGATCGCCTCGGCGGCGCGGCCGAAATTGCGATAGTCGGCGAGGGCGACCAGGTGGCGAAGCTGGCGAAGGTCCATCATGCGTCTCCTGCATTTTGCGGATACTTTTAATGCATTGGATCGATAGCACGTCCGCTGGCATAAGTACACGCCTGTTCTTCGATGGCACGCTTTCATGTCTCAGCCTCTGTTCGCCTCCAGCGCGTTTACCCGCACGATTCTCGCGCATGCCCGACAGTCTGGCGTGTGCCCGCAACGCTTGATGGCGCGGGTCGGAATCTGCGCGTCAGTGCTCGCCGGGCAACATCAATTGATCGCCGCACAAGCGGTTGAACGGTTGTGGCGTGAGTGTGAGTGGGCAGGGATGGCGCCGACGTTTGGCTGTGAACTGGCCGACGGGATGGCGACCGATTGCCTGCAAGGGCTGAATATTCTGCTCGACTCGGCGGCGACCTTGCGCGCCAGCCTGAAGTGCTTCATCGACTGCTTGCCTCGGGTGATCAACTACGTCGCGGTGGAGTTGGTCGAGGCGGGCGATTTCGCACATTTGCGCCTGCGTTCGCTGCAGGGACAGCTGCATCATTTCGCTCTGGATGCGGCGGCGATAACCCTGGTGCGCAATATTGCCCGTCGAATGGGCGCGGCGCCTGGAGATGTATTTGTGAATGTCAGCCTGCGCCCGGCGCAAATGGCCGGTGGCTGGCTGCGTGAAGCAGGCATCGCGGTGGAGCAGGGCGAGCATTTGTGCCTGACCCTGCCGCGCTCAATCCTCGATCAGGCCTTGCTGGGCACCAACTTGTTTTTGCACCAGAGCATGCTGCGCCACTGGCACGCTCAAACCTGCGTACCAGCGCGTCAGGATAATCTGACGATGGCGCGGCACTGGCTGACGGCGGGCGATCAACCGATCGAGCGGATCGCCGAACGGCTGGGTTATCGCCAGCCGAGTAACTTTATCCGCGCGTTTCGCAAACAGTTCGGGATTACGCCGAAGCAGTTCCGGTTGAATCCGGGGCAGGTTTGTTGAAAGCAGGATCGAGGTGATTGATCGTCATCAAGGGTGTCAGCAAGATTTACCCCCTCACCCCAGCCCTCTCCCCCAAGGGGGCGAGGGGGAAAGGGAGCCGATTTGCGTGTTATTCAAAATTGCATTCCACTCGTTATCCCACGTCGGCGTAGCTCGTACATGCAACTCGGTCAGTCCCCTCTACCTCCGGGAAGGGGGCTTATGACTCATGGGAGCCGATCTGCGTGTTATTCAAAATTGCATTCCACTCGGTATTCCAAGTCGGCATATTTTGCACATCCAACACGGTCGGTTCCCTCTCCCTCCGGGAGAGGGCTAGGGTGAGGGGCTTTTGACTTACGGCGTGACGATGTTGAACTGCGGTCCGAACGTATCCAGGCTGCCCATCAGCAGTCCGAATTTCTGACCATTGCCCTGCAATTTCACCAATCCCTTCTGCATCGCCGTCGGGAAGTCCAGTTGCTTGAGGCTGATCTTTTCCAGCGTATCGCGGCTGAGGCTGACACTGGCATCCGCCGCCGGATTCAGCCCGGCGCGGTGAGTCAGTACGCCATTGCGCAAGGTCAGCGTGAAATCCCTTTGTACATCGTCGAACGTCCAGTTCAGCGTCAGGTCATGGGCGACGGCTTTGTCGCTGTCCAGGCGTACCGCGAGGTAGTCGAAGAACATTTCCGGACTCATCGCCCGGACCATGTCCACCGACACAGAGTTGGCTGATTGCGGCGGCACGCCGTTGCGCAGTTCCATCGCTGCGGTCAGGTACATGTTGCGCCAGGTGGCGTTCTCGCTTTGATAACCCAACTGCTCCAGCGTCTCGGCCTGAGCCTTGCGCGCGTCGGCGTTGTCCGGATCGGCGAACAGCAACTGGTTGCCCAACTGCGCGGCCCAGCGGTAATCCGCGCTGGCCATCGCGCTGCGCATTTTCTCCAGCACCGACGCGGCACCGCCCATGGCCTCGACCGAGCGTTTGGCTGCCTCCACCGGTGGCAATGGATTGAGGTTGGCCGGGTTGCCGTCGTAAAAACCCATGTAGCGCTGATACACCGCGCGGGTGTTGAAACTCAGCGAACCGTAATAGCCGCGGGTGTACCACTTCTGATCGAGCGAGCCGGGCAGCTTCTTGATCGCATCAGCGATTTCCAATGGTGTCAGGCCCTGGTTGAGCAAATGCAGGGTGCGGTCGTTGATGAAGGCGTACATGTCACGCTGATCGGCAAGCAGAGTACGAATGCGCTCACCGCCCCAGGTCGGCCAGTTGTGCTGAGCGAACAGCACGTCGGCCTTGTCGCCGTAGCGCGCCAGACTGTCGTCGAGGTATTGCGACCAGGCCTTGGCATCGCGCACCTGCGCACCGCGCGGGGTGAGGATGTTGTGCATCATCTGCGTGGCGTTTTCGGCCATGCACAAGGCTTTCAACTGGGGCAGATAGAGGTTCATTTCCGCCGGCGCTTCGGTGCCCGGGGTCAGCTGGAATTCCACTTGCAGGCCAGCGATGGTGCGGGTTTCCAGCGGTTCGGCGATCAGATCGGTGGGCGCGATCAGCGTGACTGTGCCGCCGCTGGGCGCGCTCTTGCCGAGGCCGGCATCGACCTGGCCTTTTTCACTGCGCGGCAACAGGCTACCGAACTGGTACTGCGCGCGGCGGCTCATGGCGTTGCCGGCCACGACGTTTTCGCTCATCACATGTTCCATGAAGCCGACGGGTGCGTAGACCTTGACCTTGCCAGCCTTGACGTCAGCCTCGTCGATCACCCCGCGCACGCCGCCGAAATGATCGACATGGGTGTGGCTGTAGATCACCGCGACTACCGGTTTGCGCGGGCGATTGGCGTAGTACAGATCCAGCGCAGCCTTGGCGGTTTCGGCCATGGTCAGCGGATCGATGATGATCAGCCCGTCGTCACCTTCGATGATGGTCATGTTGGCCAGATCGAGGCCGCGCACCTGATACAGCTTGGGGCTGACCTCGAACAGACCGGCGTGGGCATTGAGCTGGGCCAGCCGCCACAGGCTCGGATTGACCGATTCCGGCGACTTGTCTTTGGCGAGGAAGTCATAGGCGTTGACGTTCCAGATGACTTTGCCGGCGGCATCCTTGATCTGGCCCTTGAACGGTGCGATCAAGCCTTTGCTGACAGATTCGAAATCGGTGCGGTCGCTGAAAGGCAGGGTGTTCAGGACAGCAGCGTTGCTCGCGGCGGTTTGCGCGCTGGGCGCAATCGGGCCATCGGCAGCGAGCAGCGACTGACTCAGGCAAGCGGTGATCAGGCAGGTCAGCAGCCCGCGCGGGCTCAGGATGAAACGAGGCATGGGTGTCTCCGGTTTTTATCGTTATGGGCCGAACAGCCAGCAGCGTAGGGCGCAGCACTGGGTTGGCGATGATCATCAGCGGACAAAAACCATTCAGGGCCGCTATCCTAGGCCCAGGTTCACTGATCGGGTTTGCCCATGCTTGAGGTTCGCGACGTTTTCAAAAGCTATGCCACGCCACAGGGATTGTTGCCGGTGCTGCAAGGCGTCGACCTGACGCTTGAGGCCGGTGGCAGCCTGGCGCTGATGGGCGAATCGGGCAGTGGCAAAAGCACCCTGCTGCATCTGGTGGCGGGGCTGGACAAGGTCGACAGCGGCAGTATTCGCAGCGGCGAACATCGTCTGGAAGCCATGAGCGAAGCGCAATTGGCCAACTGGCGACGCACAGAAATCGGTCTGGTGTTTCAGCAGTTCAACCTGATCGGCAGTCTGCGCGTGGAAGACAACCTGGCCTTTCAGGCGCGCCTCGCCGGGCGCCATGAGCCGCGCTGGCAGGCGCATCTGGTGCAGCGTCTGGGTCTGGGCGATTTGCTTTCGCGGTATCCCGAGCAACTTTCCGGCGGCCAGCAGCAACGGGTAGCGCTCGGCCGAGCATTGGCTTCGCAGCCGAAATTGCTCTTGGCCGATGAACCCACCGGCAGCCTTGATGAAGCGACCAGTGATGAAGTCCTGCGACTGTTGCTCGAATTGCTCGATGACACACCGACGACCCTGTTGATGGTCACCCACAGCCAGCGCGTTGCGGCGCGATTGGCCCAGCGCGTGGTGTTGTCCAACGGGCGGGTCGCCTGATGATCTGGCGGCAGACCCTGCGCGCGCTGCTCAGCCACTGGCGGCGCCATCCCGTGCAGTTTTTCAGTGTGCTGACCGGGCTGTGGCTGGCGACCAGTCTGCTCACCGGCGTCGAGGCGCTGAACAGTCAGGCACGCGACAGCTATGCGCGGGCCAGCCAGATGATCGGCGGCGAACCGCAAGCCAGCCTGAGGACGCCGAACGGTGCATTGTTTCCCCAGCGCTGGTTTATCGAATTGCGCCGTCAGGGCTGGCCGGTGTCGCCAGTGTTGCAAGGCCGGCTGACGCTCAAGGGCCACGAAGATCAACGCATTCAAGTGATGGGCATCGAACCGGTGTCGTTGCCGGGGGATTCCGCAGTGGCCGGGCAGGCGATGCCGATCGAGCGGATCGTCGAATTTTTCAGCCCGCCGGGCAGCACCTGGATTTCGCCGGACACCCTGCAAATGCTCGGCTTGCACGAATGTGACACACCGCAAACCGTTGCAGGCCAGACCCTGCCGCCGCTGCTCGCGCAGAAAGACATGGCGCCGGGGTTGTTGCTGGTCGACATCGGCGTAGCGCAAAGCCTGCTCGAACAACCCGAGCAACTGTCGCGGTTGTTGCTGCCCAAGGACTTTCATCAGGATTTACCGGCCAGTTTCAACGATCGTTTGCAGCTCAACAGCAGCGGTGAAGAAAACAATCTGGCGCGGCTGACCGAGAGCTTTCATCTCAATCTCGATGCCCTTGGATTTCTATCGTTTCTGGTCGGTTTGTTCATCGTCCACGCCGCGATCGGCCTTGCTCTGGAACAGCGCCGAGGCTTGCTGCGCACATTGCGCGCCTGTGGCGTCAGCGCGCGAATGCTGATCGCGTGTCTGGTGGTGGAACTGGGTGTGCTGGCGCTGATCGGCGGATTGTTCGGGGTGATCAGCGGCTATTGGCTGGCCAGCGTGCTGCTGCCGGACGTCGCCGCCAGCCTGCGCGGGTTGTATGGCGCGGAAGTGGCGGGGCAGTTGCGCCTGAGTCCCTGGTGGTGGTTCAGCGGCATCGGTCTGAGCCTGCTCGGCGCCTTGCTGGCCGGGGCCAACAGCCTGCTGCGGGCGGCGCGTCTGCCGTTGCTGGCGGTGGCTGATCCGCAGGCCTGGCATCAGCAATATTCGCGCTGGTTGCGTCGGCAGGGTTGGCTGGCGGCGGCGCTGCTGACGATTGCGCTGGGGGCGCTGATCTGGGGCGACAGCCTGAGCAGCGGCTTCGTGCTCATGGCCGGGCTGCTGCTGGGTGCCGCGCTGGCCTTGCCGGTGTTGCTCAGCGCTTTGCTGAACCCGTTGCTCGGGCGTAGCCGTTCGGTGCTCGGCCAATGGTTTCTCGCCGACTGCCGCCAGCAACTGCCAGCCTTGAGTCTGGCGCTGATGGCGCTGCTGCTGGCGCTCGCGGCCAACATCGGTGCCGGCAGCATGACCGCCGGTTTTCGCCAGACCTTCAACGACTGGCTCGAACAACGCCTGAGCGCCGAGTTGTACATCAACCCGGCCAACCCGGCGCAGGCCCGCGAGATGCACAGTTGGCTCAAGCAGCAGCCCAACGTCCGCGCAGTGCTGCCCAACTGGCAAGTCTCGGTGACGCTGCAAGGCTGGCCGGCCGATGTCTACGGCATCATCGATCACCCGCACTATCGCCAGCACTGGCCGTTGCTCGACAGCAGCGGCAGCGATCCGTGGAGCAAGCTGGCCACGGATGATGCGGTGATGCTCAGCGAACAACTGGCGCGACGGCTGAAACTGAAAGCAGGCGAGCATTTGCGCATCCCGACGCCGAACGGCACGTGGTCGCCGCGTATCGTCGGCATCTATGCTGACTATGGCAATCCGAAAGGGCACGTGCTGATCAGCAGTGATCACCTGTTACGCGGCTGGCCACAACTGACGCCGAACCGCTTCAATCTGCGCATCGATCCAGCGCAGATTCCGGCGCTGCTCAACGCCTTGCAGGCGCACTTTGAACTGGACGATAGCCGCATCGTCGATCAGGCGCGGCTCAAGGGCTGGTCGGTGCAAGTCTTTGAACGCACCTTTGCCGCGACGGCGGCATTGAACAGCCTGACCCTGGCCGTGGCTGGCGTGGCGCTGTTCATCAGCCTGCTGACCCAGAGCCAGAGTCGGCTCAGCCAACTCGCACCGCTGTGGGCGCTGGGCGTGACGCGCAGACAATTGATGCTGCTCAATCTCGGCCAGACCTGGCTGCTCGCCGTACTGACGTTGCTGTTGGCACTGCCGCTGGGCATCGCGCTGGCGTGGTGCCTGGATGCGGTGATCAACGTGCAGGCGTTCGGCTGGCGACTGCCATTGCGGGTGTTCCCGTTGCAGTTATTGCAGCTGATGGGCCTGGCTTTGCTCGCGACTTTATTGGCCTCGGCATGGCCGCTTTATTCGCTGTACCGCACGCAACCGGCGGATTTGCTGAGGACGTTTGCCCATGAGGATTAACGGCGTCGTGCTGATGCTGGTCCTGCTGCTTGGTGGCTGCGACCAGCCCGCACCCGAAGAGAAGGGTTTTGCCGGCATGGGCGATCAGGCGCAATCCTTCACCCCGGTTGAGCCCGGTCGAGTGTTCAGTTTCCCTGCCGATCACGGCGCGCATGATGGTTTTCGCATCGAGTGGTGGTACGTCACCGCCAATCTCAAGGACCAGCAGGGCAACGATTTTGGTGTGCAATGGACGCTGTTTCGCAGCGCCCTGAAACCGCGCGCCGAGCAGGCCGGGTGGGGCAATCAGACGATCTGGCTTGGCCATGCAGCGGTCACTTCGCGCACGGTGCATCACGCCGCCGAGCGCTACGCCCGGGGCGGAGTAGGCCAGGCGGGCGTGCGCCTGGCGCCGTTCGAGGCGTGGATCGATGACTGGATGTTTGCCAGCCAGGCGCAGGATCCGCTGAGCGATATGCAGCTCAGCGCCCGCGATAAAAATTTCGCGTATCAACTGCGCCTCACCTCCAGCCGCCCGCTGGTGTTGCAGGGCGACAACGGCTTCAGCCAGAAATCCGAAGAAGGCCAGGCCTCGTATTACTACAGCCAGCCGTTTTTTCAGGCCAGCGGCACGCTGCAGATCGACGGCCAGACTTACACCGTCAGTGGCCCGGCATGGCTTGATCGCGAGTGGAGCAGTCAACCGCTGACTGCCAACCAGACTGGCTGGGACTGGTTCTCCCTGCACCTGGACAGCGGCGAACACGTGATGCTTTATCGCATGCGGCAGAAGGACGGCGCGCCTTATCTGACCGGCACTTGGATCGCTGCCGACGGGCAGATTCAGACGTTGCGCAGCGAGCAGATCAGCCTTGTTCCGCAGGACACGGCCAAGGTCGCCGATCGGCCGATGCCGGTTAAATGGTCGATCCGTATTCCCGACAAGAAGCTCGACATCAGCGTCGACGCGATCAACCGCAACGCCTGGATGGATTTGCGTATTCCCTATTGGGAAGGTCCGGTGAAGATCAATGGCAGCCATCCTGGCCAGGGCTATCTGGAAATGACCGGGTATTAACGGCGGCACCGCTTTCTTCCCTGTGGGAGCGAGCCTGCTCGCGAAGGCTTTTTGTCGAGCGATGATTTGTTCTGGTTAACCGAGTACATATCCGTTGCTGCGGTAACGGCTGCTTAGGGTTCCGCCCTTACGGCGGGTCACCTTTTTCAAACGCCAAAAAGGTAACCCAAAAGGCTTGCTCCTGCGTTCGGCCCCTCGCAAGCTCGGGGTTCCTTCGCTGCGGGATTGATCCGGGCGCAGCGCCTCCGGTTTGCTTCGCTGCACCTCCTCTCGCTGTGTTTGGCTTCGCCAAACGGTTGCTGCGCTCCCACGCCCGGATCAATCCCTCCACTCAGCCTTCCGACGTCGCCCGTGGATCAAGATCAAAAGCACTCGAGCTAACGCTCATTGTTGAGTGGGGCGGCTTCGCCGCGGGCAGCTGCGCTGCTTTGCTTTTCTGTGGGAGCGAGCCTGCTCGCGAAAGCGGTTCTCCAAATGACCAATTCTCCGGCTTTACCTCATCCCTGTGGGAGCTGGCTTGCCAGCGATGGCGTCCGTGCCTTCACCGCTGAGCGAACTGACTGGAACTCTCACCGGCGCCCACCGCTCTACCCAGAAACCCGCCATTTTCGGACTTACCCATGAGCGACGACGTGCAACTCCCGGACCTCAACACCTGGCAGCGCCTGTTCGACGATCAGACCCTTTGGCAGCAATCGCCCGACGCTCACTATTTCGATTTGCAGCGCATCGCCGACGACCTGCTCGGCCAAGGGGCGATCGATCTTGAGCAGTGGCAGTTGCTACGCGCAAAGGCCGACGATTTGCACAGGCAAACGCCTGAAGTCAACGTCGCCCGCGAACTTGACGATCCCGAAGCCTGAGGACTACCGCCGTGAATACAACCGTCAATCAGAACGACAACCCCGACGAACCGCGCCCGGCCGGCGAAACCGAGCGCGACAACGATGCCCTGCGCCCAACCGATCCCAAGCAGCGAGAGAACAGTGGCAAAGGCACCGCAAGCGGCGAATCCACCGCCCAGGAGACCGCCAAGCCACATACCCGCGGACCACAAACCCAAGTCAAGCCCTGAACAGCGTCTATGCTCACTGGTACGCCCGCCGCTGAAGTTGCTTCGGCGGCGGGCGTCGCCATTTCATCACAGGGAAAGTAATGCATATGAAGCTCGACGCACTGGCCAAGGCCATCACCCTCGCAACGCTGCTTTCTGTCACCAGTTTCGGCGCTTTGGCTGCCGATATCCCATTGTCCGCCACCGTTGAGGCCGATTCCGTAACCACCAAAGTGCTCGCCGTCGACCCGGCCAATCACCAAGTGGTGCTGGAAGGCCCCGAGGGGCGTCAGGTCCATGTCCAGCTCAGCGACAAAGCGAAAAACCTGGCCAATCTCAAGGTGGGCGACCTGGTGACGATCGAGGTGCAGCGCTCTGTCGCCGCTTATCTCGACACCAATGTGGATAAAGGTCTGCCAGGCACCGCCGAGCGCACCGGCGAACTGCGCAAGGCGCCGGGCAGCGACAACCCGGGCGGTGAGGCCTATCGTCAGGTTCAGGTGCAGCTGAAAATCACCGAAATTGACTTGAAGACCAACCAGGTCACTCTCGAAAACCCGTCCGGACAATCGAAGACGCTCGATGTGAAGAGGCCGGAGATTCAAGCCAAGTTGAAAGATCTGAAAGTAGGGCAAAGCGTTATTGTCACTTACACCGATATCCTGAAAGTGACCAGTCAGCACGATAGTTGAGTATTAGCTCTACAACTTTATTGCTCTTGTACAACTTTATGTATGAGAGCAATCATGTAAAAGTTTCTGTCGGACAATTCTGGGGAAATATCGGAAATGACGGCTTTTAACTTTTCAGTACAAAAATTTCATGTTTGCGCATGACGACTTATTCATGGGATTGAATTAAAATCCTCGGCGTTCGCCCAGTGTCAGGGCTCTTTACCGGTGCATGGATTGCCAGGCCATAACACTGGGCGAACTCCACCACCGCGACAGATGTATACAAAATCAAAATACAAAAAAGGGCGACTTTGAAGTCGCCCTTTTTTATTGTTTTCGATCATGTCGAAGCTGGCATCCCGGCTTTGCCGCGCTGCCCCTGCAAGCGCTTGAGAGTCTGCTGATACATCCTCGTACGGCGGTGACCCTTGCCATACGTGCCTGCCGCCGCAACGGTGCCGGCCTGAATGTGATCCAGATAGCGGAAAATCGTCCGCGGTGAGAGAAATCTGACGCCGTAGCCTAGTTCGACCATTCGATCCTGCAACGTGTAACCCGGCACCTCCTCGTCCATGCAGAAGTGCAAACCTTGCGACTTGATCAAACGCGCATTCCACAGTGTGCAGAAACTTTTCAGATGCGTTTCTTTATACGGACGTGGCGGTTTCGAACGCAGGCCGAAATGAACTTTGAGACGGCGAACATGGTGTTTGCAGAAGCGCGAAGTTAACCGCCAGGTATCTCTCAGCAACCCACGATCAAGTTGCTCAACACAACCCACCGCCGCCATGTCCGAACTTTCCGTGCATTCGCGCATCATCATCGCGAAGACTTCCATGTCGTAGACAAACGTGTCGGTGTGCAGCAGAAACAAGTAATCGGTCTCAACTTTCGCCAAGGCCAGATCAAGCGCTTTGCCATGGGCGATGTGCCCCATCTCCTTGCCCGGCGACGGCCGCTCGATCAAATTGATCCAGTCCAGCGAGCGCAAGTAATCCAGGCTGGCATCCGCCGAATCGTTGTCCACCACCCACACCGGAATGCCCTGCGCCTGAACATGCTCACGCAACAGCTCCAGACACATGCGGGTGATGTCCGGGGTTTTGTAATTGACCAGAACGAGGCTGAAGTTGGATTGCGGCTGGGCGGGTAGATCAAAGGCTTTCATGTCGGAGGGACTCATCCACGGCTTAAACGACGGGGTTCATGGGCCGGGATGCTAGCGGGGGAAGCTTAGGTGAAGCTTAATTTGGCAGGGTAGGGCCTGGAGAAGTGTAAGGACGTAAAACGGTTGGAATGCGTACCGGAGGTCTCCATGCGTTCATCAGGTTGCGAAGTAAATTTCATCCAATTGGCGCTTGCGGATCGCCAGGTATTCCTCCCACAAATTGGGAAAATCCTCATCTCTGGTTAGCGGAAAGGTTAGATAGATGTGTTTGCCGGCAACACTGATGTACTGGCGCACGCGTTTGAAGGCGGGCTGCTCGTACAGCGCAAGGGTTTCGTCGTAAGCGTCGTGATGGTGGCGAATTGTTACTCGGTGAGGGGCAATCATCCCTCGCGCAAAATCGATCACCCAGTCGCCGTCTACGGCCGTACGCAAATAGCCGTAAACACCATCGACCGAGAGCAGGATGCAGGTGTTGGCTTGGTGGCCGTCCTCGTCGTTCGCTAGAACAATCTGGTCTGCGAAGTATTTGATCGTCTGGTTATCCGGACCCTGTAGAAGCAAGCTCCAGCCCTCGACGCCCATGCGAAACTCACCGATGTTTTGAAAGGTTGCGGTCCATCGATTGGCAAGCGTTATCTGACGGGTATTCATTTGGTCTTCAGTCTCAAATTCCCTGGTTTAATTTTCTGCTGGCGATGCGACCGAGTTAGTGAGTTTCGCTGAAGTGCAGCGCTGCGAGATTACCGTAGACAGGGTACTTTGCCGACCACTTGATCTTGCCGGTGTAGCAGATGAGTCCTTGAGGGAAACCGAGGTGCTTGAGTGGGTAGTAGACGAGACGTCGCCGTCGAACAATGCCAAGGGGCGCTGCCCGGTTCGTAGATGTAGAGTTCAGCTGTTTTTGTCAGGGTTCCTTCCGAAGGAGAATAATTTTTCGTATGCAGAAATAACGCTTTTCCAATTCGCGTAAAGTCTTTCTTCTGATCCTGCCTCGCCTTCGGGTAAAGGCATATATCTGACAATCGATGAGACCTCTTCTGGATAATCGAGATCAGCATATAGCTCTTCAACTTTTTCGAGAGGATCCAGAAAAGAATCCTTGTTTTCATAAAGATGTGAAAGTAACAGGTATACCCAAGGCTTTGAAGTGGTGTCATTTTTTGTTGTTGGTTCATTACTCGCTAAAGATTTTATAAGGTCCTGTGCTAGATATAGCTCCTGCGGATCTAGTGAAGAAAGTTCATACGCTTTTTTTGGTGATGACGTTGTTAGCGTATTACAGGCGAAACAGATGGAGCTGTCTTGCAACGCAGTAGTGTCGCTAGTTACGGACGCTGTCAGCGCTCGGCACTGCTTGACTCCGCGCAGCACTCCGATGAGCTATTTTCGTTCACCTTCAAATGATTGCTTCAAATTGTTTTAAGCCAGGCTTCACAGGTATTTGCCTTCTCATCATCATTCATCGAATGGGATATCTTTTTGTCTAGTTCTTGATATTTGTTTGGCGCAATTTCCTTGTAGAAAATCATCCATCCATCTCGTCCGTCTTGTTCGATCATATATGACGCATCGTGCTTTTTTATCCGTAGCGACCAAGATGAAAAAAAATCCGGATGATCGGAGAATAATGTGACAATAAATCCGGTGCGTTTAGCAATTTCGTAGAGCAGAGCTTGATTCATTTTTTTGCCTATGAAAGTGTTATTGTTTTTCAAGACTACCTTTGGATGCACTGAAAATTTGCGTGCCTCCACCGGATGAAGGTTGAGTCATACCGCGCACTGACCACGTGTCGTCTATGGACTTGGCTTTGGATTTCAAAACTTTTTGCTTCTCGGTGGTTCGATAAACACCTTGGAGCTTCAACTCCACAGTGCCCGCTGCGCGGTTATCGCCCAGCGGACCAATACCTAGCTCCGATGGTGTGGTAGCTGGGTTCAAAGAATAATAATTACCTTGAGGTGCGCCCGGCGACTGATACTGATACACGGTTTTCCGTCGGTTTACAGCTTCAACATTCACTGGCTGATTAAAGTCTATGCCATTCAAATGTCCGGGAATGCTCGTTTCCTCGAAGCCTTGGCTTCGATAAAAGGCTGTCGCAGTTTCTTTTCTAGAACGTATATTTATATCTTTGTTAATATCTCCAGTGCGACCGTATTTTTCATTTAGCTCTGCGCGCCTGGTATCGGGGCAATCACTGGGAACGCAACTTAACCCCAGCGGATCCACCCACCCTGTAGGGTTGGGCACGTACTGGTAGTTATTCAACCCACCCGCAAGCCTGATCGGATCCGGTGTCAAAAACCGTCCAGTCCCAGGATTGTAGTAGCGGTGGCGGTTGTAGTGTAACCCCGTCTCGGCGTCGAAATACTGACCTTGGAAGCGCAGCGGATTATCGATTTCGCTGACATCCAGCGCCGCGAGGTTGCCGTACGCTCGGTACCTCGCGGACCACATGATTTCGCCGCTGTAGTCGGTGAGCTCTTGCGGAGTGCCGAGGTGGTCGAGTTGGTAGTAGAAGGGTGCCGCTCTAAGTGGGCCTTCGCCGTCGAGCATTGCCAACGGGCGGAAGCTGCCCGGTTCATAGATGTAGCTGCGATAGCGATTTTCGGCGCTTTCGGCGATGAGGCGTTCGCCTTGCCAGAGGAATTCAGTGGTGTGGCCGTCGACGGTTTTCTCGATGCGGCGACCGAAGGCGTCGTATTTGTAGGTTGCAGTGCTGCCGCCTGGCAGACTGACGCCGATCAGGCGGTGTTGGCAGTCGTAGCGATACTCGGTGATGAGCTTCTGGCCGGTGTCGCGTCGCTCGCGGATCCTGCCTTCCGGCAGGCTAACGCCGACTAGGCGACGTTGTATTTTCGGTCAGAGAACGTTTAGGCGTTTAGAAAGTGGCGATCACTTAAGGTAACTAGCCTAGATATAATAAATCCGATAGCTCAGATTTGATTCTGGATCATAGATCGATTGGATAAACCAAAATGTCCTCCGAAATTATGTCTACAAATAGGGGGAGGGTCTGGTGTTGTATCTCAATAGATACTAGTAATACAGAATCGCCAATTTTCAAGACGCCGCAGCCGTCATCTTCGATGGCCTCTAACTCCGCCGTGATAAGTGTTTTAGCGTTTTCGTGATAAAAGGGGGGTGCTCTTTTTTTGGATGTTACTAAGTTGTCTCTCCATTAAAGATTATCGTTGCTATCGAGCTCGACATCATAAACTTAATCTTTGTTTGGTTGCGGACCTATAAAGGTCGAAATTCCGGTGCCGTAGACGGTTGAATGCCCTGTTTGTGTTTCGTTAGAGCTGTATTGGATGATCTTGGTTATTGTGATATTCATTTATTTAGTACTTGGTGTGAGTCGTACCAAAGTATTGTTCCCATTTGTCCTGCGTCGCCGGTTCCGGCTTTAATAAAGATTGAGCTTGGAAGTCTGAGTTTAATTATTTTGATTTGTGAGTAAGTCAAGCCTCAATCATAAACTCTTCAATTCTTTCAATGAATTCGATTTTGCTTTTGGTTCTGAACTCACCTAGAAACTTTTCGGAGTTTTTGATTGGCTCACCTCTTTTATCATATTCGATTGTTAGCATATCAATCACAAATTCTCCGTCGGGATCCCCTTCGGGCTCGACTCTCGTGTCAAAGCAATGCCCGGTACTCTGACGGGCTCCTCCAATCAGTACCGAACTAGAGAACCAGTCGCAAGTTTCAGCTGTCAGCTCCACCTCAAACAGGTTGTTGATTGTTATTGTCCATCCGCTTGGTATTCGGATAGGTTGGAGTTTGTATTCGAGTTTTGATCTCATTAGCTCTCTTCAAATCTTTGCATTCGTGAATACTTTGTTCTGATCATCCTGATGAGAGTCGTGCTCACTGCAGCGCTGAACAAAAGCGCTCGCAAGTATCAGGTTATTTCACTTTAATTTGTATTCGAATTTTTCATCTAACCCCAGAGATATGTCCTGATTTTTCGTTCGCTCGAATATAGAGATTATTTTTTTAAAAGTTTCGCCCATGCTTTGTTCAGATTCTTTCGAATTTTTCCATACTATTTCAATAGGACGCTCTACATCCGTGCTGAGCAAATCCCACAGAGCATTTAGGTTGTTCCCGTAGTATTGAGCCACGGAAAATGCAGAAGCTATACGTTTATGGAAATCTTGCTCGGAGGAGATAGATAGGCCGTCAAGTTCAATTAACATTAAGATTATTTCCACTTTCCGATTGGGCTGACAGTTTCATAATGGTCACTGGTGATATATAAAAGGCCATCATTTGAATAGAGTAGCCTAGTTCCAGGTTGGTTGCTCCGCGACATAGTATTGCTCAGTCCAACGTCGGCTTCATACCAAGTACGGCCAGAGGCGGATGGGAGAACATTTGTATCATGTAGAAAATATCTCCACCTATTTGTCCACCGGGAACGCTGTTGTTAACTGCTTTACCCGGCTTCCACCCGCTCTGAGCAGCCTGAGCCTTCGTGACGTAATTAGGCGGAAGCTGTCCATTAGATCGCAAGCTTTCTACCAAGGGATTAGCGGCCTCAGTCGTCCTCAGGTCCCGTTTCATGGCCTCGTATTTGGCGGCGTTATGGGCGGCATTATCATAGGGTTCAGGTTCGTCACAGTCCTTACTGGCAAGCCCCAACGGATCCACCCACCCCGTAGGGTTAGGCACGTACTGGTAGCTGTTCAACCCACCCGCAAGCTTGATCGGATCCGGCGTCAAGAACCGTCCAGTCCCCGGATTGTAGTAGCGGTGGCGGTTGTAATGTAACCCTGTCTCGGCGTCGAAATATTGTCCTTGAAAACGCAGCGGGTTATCGATTTCGCTGACGTCCAGCGCCGCTAGGTTGCCGTAGGCGCGGTACTTCGCTGACCACATGATCTCGCCGCTGTAGTCGGTCAGTTCCTGTGGCGTGCCGAGATGGTCGAGTTGGTAGTAGAACGGGGCCGCTTTTAGCGGGCCTTCGCCGTCGAGCATTGCCAACGGGCGGAAGCTGCCCGGTTCGTAGATGTAGCTGCGATAGCGGTTCTCTGCGCTTTCAGCGATGAGGCGCTCGCCTTGCCAGAGGAATTCAGTGGTCTGGCCGTCGACGGTTTTCTCGATGCGGCGGCCGAAGGCATCGTATTTGTAGGATGCGGTGCTGCCACCCGGCAGGCTGACCCCGATCAGGCGGTGCTGGCAATCGTAGCGGTACTCGGTGACGAGTTTCTTGCCGGTGCCGCGACTTTCGCGGATGAGGTTGCCGTAGGCATCGTAATCGTAGTGGCGGTCGCCTTGCATCAGCAGGCGATTGCCTTTGACGTTGGCAAGGTTGGCTGCGGGCAGGTCATTTTGTCCGAGCAGGTTACCCGCCGGGTCATGGGCGAAGCTCTCTGGCATTGCGCCGCGTACGCTGATCAGGCGATCCAGTGGATCGTAGTGAAAGCTGCGGTTGCCTTTGCGGCTGTCGTCGATGCCGGCGAGATTGCCGCTGGCATCGTAGTTGTAGCGACGCTGGAACAGGTGTTTGTCCCGTTGGCTGACGCTGTGCGCTTGCAGGCGGCCCTGTTCATCGTATTGATACTGGCTGAGCAGCAAGCCTTGTTGGCGCTGTTGTTCGCGACCAGCGCTGAATTGGTGGCTGGTCAGCCGCGAGCCGTTGAGGTCAATGCTGCTGAGTTGCCCGCCAGGTTGGTGGCGGTAATCGAGTTTGCTGCCATCGGGCAAACGGCAGTGCTTGAGCTGGCCAACGCTGTCGTATTCGTAGCGCAGAGTGCCCCAGCCTTGGTGTTCTTCGATGAGTCGGTCTTGCAGATCGTATTTATAGGCGAGCGGCCAGTGGCCGTCGTCGACGTTAACGAGATGACCGAGCGCGTCGTACTGTAGCGAATCTCTTCGCCATCGGGCAGCGTTGTTACAAGCTACCGGCCTGCCTTATCGCGCTGTTATTCAGTAATCACTTCGGTAGCCGGTAGTTTAGTTTTCTACCCATTTGTCCAGCGGAAGTGCTCCAGATTTCTTTGAAAATATTTCCTTGGCTTCTCGAAGCGTCATGTGGTTGGGTCCGCTGTAGGTATCTAGATCGCTAATACCGATATCTTCCCAGCCGCATAGGTCGCAAATTTCATAATTTCCTAGCGCGGCGAGTGTGTGATAGTTGCAGCACGGGCAAATCTCCAGGTTCTCAACTTCTCCATGTACTTCGTACTCTCCAATGTCGAGTTTTTTCATTATTTTTGATAAAAATGAGTTTCTTACGCCTTTGTAATTTGATTTGATTGCAAGCTGAATTAGCTCATCATATTTTTCATTGTCAATGTCGCTGGGTAAATCGTGTTCTGCAGCTATTGATTGCCGTAATTGTTCTGAAAGGTTGAAGAATTCCGGATTGCTTTCATCTATACCCCACCAGTCAACAAGATGTGACTCCCGCTGTTCATGATTAAGGGAAAACAAAATCTCAGTCGAGATTTTTGTTATAGCGGCGTTTCGATCAATCTTAGTCATATTACAGTCCCTTCGCCAAATTAATAGCTGACTGAAAAGCGTCAGCGCTCCTTCCATCATCTCTATAGAACGTTCGTATTTCTCTTGATTTCAAATGCCCTACAAATATTCGTCCTGTTGCTGGGTCGTGTTTTATTATGAAATTTCCAACATTTGTTTCGTTGAAATTTCCCGATTCTTTTGAGAACTCTTTAGCCTGTTTTAGGTATTCTGTCTGAGTTATATTGCCGAGTTCTTTTTGGTCGACGACATGTTTCTGCTAATGGGGTTGCAACTCCCGGATGAGAATCCTTTCCAGCTGACGGATGCAGCAGTTGGTATGCGCATCCCCTTCATTCACCTTAGCTTTTTCTTCAGATATTTCACCGCTTTGTCCCGGAACGTATTTATCTCCGCTTGGACAAGTATTCAACCCTAAAGGATCCACCCACCCCGTAGGGTTGGGCACGTACTGATAGTTATTCAACCCACCCGCAAATTTCATCGGGTCCGGGGTCAATAACCGCCCAGTCCCCGGATTGTAGTAGCGGTGGTGGTTGTAACTTAACCCGGTCTTGGCGTCGAAATGCTGACCCAAGAAGCGCAGCCGGTTATCGACATCACTGACATCCAGCGCTGCGAGGTTGCCGTAGGCGCGGTATTTCGCTGACCACATTTCGCCGCTGCAATCGGGTAGTTCCTCCGTCATGCCAAGGTGGCCAAGCTTGTTGCAGAACGGCGTAGCTTTAATTGGCTTTCGCCGTCGAGTATGAGGATTAGAAATAAAAAAACATACCTGTATCGTATTTCATCGCCATTTCGTTGAGATGTATGATCTTCCTTAGTGTGTCGGAATTTGTAGTGGCGAATAATTTTTGAAATATCTTGAGAGCTGATTCTAATTCGGTTTGTCCTTGTATGCTTTCGTCCTCATATTCATCGATGAGTTTGCTCAGCGTCGAGTTTATTTCCTCAAGCACCCCCGTTTTTGAAAGGGCTAGAAAATCTTCTTCTGAGACTGATAGCTCTTCTAAGTCGCCGGGTATACATTCATCCAAGTCCAAGCGATGCATTGCATCTCTAGATAAGGGTACTGAAATTGTTTTCATTTTTTATGGTTCCTTGTTGAAGTGCGTGACTTCGTTATATTCGCTTTGTGTTCTTCCGGATTGCTTTCCGTTTGGAAGCGTTTTGTTGCTCGGAATAATTCCTTCAAGGTTTAAATACTTACGCTTTCCAGGCAAGGAAGGATCATAAATTCTGAAATAATTTCCGTTCATGTCTTCAACCACTTCTATCCCGTTTTGAGGATTTTTATATA
The DNA here is from genome assembly GCF_036283065.1 of Pseudomonas moraviensis subsp. stanleyae. GTDB lineage: Bacteria > Pseudomonadota > Gammaproteobacteria > Pseudomonadales > Pseudomonadaceae > Aquipseudomonas > Aquipseudomonas stanleyae. Next base: position 14,398 of record NZ_JAADJI010000003.1, on the reverse strand, counting down.
TTCTTTTGCCCTTGTCCGTAGTGCTGACGATTGGATTGCTTCCAGCGAATTTTTCAACGGCACTGTTTAAGTTTGCTTTTGGCCAATTCGCGGAATATAGAGCCGCGCGGGCAGCTCCCCCTGTTTCGGGCGCTTTTTGCTCGCCTTCATCTACTTTTGGTTTTATAGCGGAATCATCAGCGCCGATGCTAGGCGTACAGTTTTCGCCTCCAGGACAAGTATTCAACCCTAAAGGATCCACCCACCCCGTAGGGTTAGGCACGTACTGGTAGCTATTCAACCCACCCGCAAGCTTGATCGGATCCGGTGTCAAGAACCGTCCAGTCCCCGGATTGTAGTAGCGGTGGCGGTTGTAATGTAACCCTGTCTCGGCGTCGAAATATTGCCCTTGAAAACGCAGCGGGTTGTCGATTTCGCTGACGTCCAGTGCAGCGAGATTGCCGTAGGCGCGGTACTTCGCTGACCACATGATCTCGCCGCTGTAGTCGGTCAGTTCCTGTGGCGTGCCGAGATGGTCAAGTTGGTAGTAGAAGGGGGCCGCTTTTAGCGGGCCTTCGCCGTCGAGCATTGCCAACGGGCGGAAGCTGTCCGGTTCGTAGATGTAGCTGCGATAGCTGTTCTCTGCGCTTTCTGCGATCAGGCGTTCGCCTTGCCATAGAAATTCAGTGGTGTGGCGGTCGACGGTTTTCTCGATGCGGCGGCCGAAAGCGTCGTATTTGTAGGATGCGGTGCTGCCTCCCGGCAGGCTGACGCCGATCAGGCGGTGTTGGCAGTCGTAGCGGTATTCGGCGACAAGCTTTTTGCCGGTGCCGCGACTTTCGCGGATGAGGTTGCCGTAGGCATCGTAATCGTAGTGGCGGTCGCCTTGCATCAGCAGGCGATTGCCTTTGACGTTGGCGAGGTTCGCAACGGGCAGGTCATTCTGGCCGAGGAGGTTGCCTGCCGGGTCATGGGCGAAGCTCTCTGGCATAGCGCCGCGTACGCTGATCAGGCGATCCAGTGGATCGTAGTGAAAGCTGCGGTTGCCTTTGCGGCTGTCGTTAATGCCGGTGAGGTTGCCGTTGGCATCGTAGTTGTAGCGACGCTGGAACAGGTGTTCGTCCCGCTGGCTGACGCTGTGCGCTTGCAGTCGGCCCTGTTCGTCGTATTGGTACTGGCTGAGCAGCAAGCCTTATTGGCGCTGTTGTTCGCGACCGGCGTTGAACTGATGGCTGGTCAGGCGTGAGCCGTTGAGGTCGATGCTGCTGAGTTGCCCGCCAGGCTGGTGACGATAATCGAGTTTGCTGCCATCGGGCAAGCGGCAGTGCTTGAGCTGGCCGACGCTGTCGTATTCGTTCTTCGCTGCCATCGGCGTTGGTTACGGTGACGCTGCCTTTGTCGTCCCAGACGTACTGCGCTTTCATCTGCGAAAAGTTGGCCCAGTGACGAGTGCAGCGAGACAGTTTGCCTTCGTTTTCCCACTCCCAATAGAACGCCGCGCCGCCTGCCAATTGCCGCTCGAGAACGACGTGCTGGTCGTTGTAGCGATAGCGTTCGGCTTCGTCTGCGGCATTCTTCGCCTCGATCAGGCGATGCTGCGTGTCGTAGCTGTAAGTGACCAGCGTCTGCACTGTGTTCCATGCGGCCTCAAGATTGTCCGCTGGCAGGAACTGTTGATAGTCGACGGCGATGATGTGCTTGCGATCGTTCCAGGGAAACCGGGCCCGACTCTGGCTAAGAACCGGCCAAGTCAGGTCGTGGTGAAGAGAGCAGATCCATATGAATGTACTAGATCAATAGTAGATTTTCGACTCTTCTGTTTTAAAGTCTCGGATATGCTCAAACGGATCCGTCGTTGTAATAAGCTTTTAAGTTGGAAGTAGTAATGTTTCTTGCGCTACATGTGACAATGCATGACTTATTGATTTCAATTTTTACGGCAAGCATCTGGTTCTCATTCATGATCGATAGAATTGTAGGTCTGGCGAAGTTGAAGTTTTCTATTTTGAGTGATTCGATAAATTCTATGTAAAGATCAAATTCATATTCGTTGTAGTATTTTTCAACCATTTCGCAGGTGCTGTTTTTTCTTTTACCCTACTATGTAGTTTTAATTGTGACGAGTTTTCGTCTAATAGTGCGTAGCTAGTGAACGAATGCTCTGGGGAATAAAACTCTCCAATGATCGATGTTCATTCTTTTTTTTGAAGTTGAATTTGTCAGCATTTTCTTTATTGCTCAAATACGTAATGGCATGCCACACTTCATAAGTGGAGTGTTCTGTTTCGATGAGCATTGCCTGATACAGAGTCGTATTCTCTAACATTAAGGTGTGTATTTATGAGAAGCATGGGAGGCTGGATAGTCCTAATGTCCGTACGAATGTTCCTGAATGACAACACGTTCTTTATCAATATTTTTGTAGCGATACTCTTTAATCATCACCGTATTACCTTCCGCGTCTCGAACAAACTCCGTACCCCTACCATTTTCAGCTTCTTTCGTAAGCGGAACACGTTTCACCCTAATTAGAACAGCTGTGTTAGGGAATTTGGCGTCGCGCTTAGCCTCTCTAAACGCAGCTCTACGTGTCGCAATGTTTTTATCACTAGGGACAAATGGGGACAGATTTATTTCAGTAGGAAGTAAATCTGTCCCCATTTGCATTTATACTAACCATCAAGGATGGTGGTTTTGTACGTTGAAAATAACAGTAGCGATTTTGGTCCTTGGTTGTTTTCTATTCGGCGTTCATCATTTTCCTATAGCTGTCGAATGTATTAACGCATTCTTCGTCTTCGTTAATCAACCTTTCATAGAAGCTCTCATCGTCAGCCCACTCGCAAAATACGAGCTGGGTCTTGACTTTTTTGTTGTGCGTGCACTGTGAGTTAAGAACCCAGTGAGACGACATTTTTTTTTCGGTGACTTCAAAAAAGTCCAATGCGAATGGTTTAGGGTATTCGTCATAAGGCTCTGGGCATATATAAACCCATGGGCAGTTGTCCCAAAATTCAACGCCGTATACGGTATATTCTTTTCCGACTTCGATGTCTAGCTCACTGTCGCCGATCGAGATATAGCGCTTAAGCCTTATTGAAGTATCCTGCGTGAAGCTTTGGTCTATTTTGTTTGTTTTACATTTAACTTTCATTTTTTTTCAGAATCCCCGGGTGGTACGGATGGGTCGTTTCCCCACGGTTTTATATCGTCGGTGCTATGCTTTTTGAATTTAAAGTCCATTAATTTGCCAGTCTCCGGATCACGAACATAGTGCACCACCGAGTCGTTACCGTTTTTGGATTTTACTTTAAGCTCCCATTTGTCCATTCCTTTGAAGTTTGGATCATTTAAGCCCTCAATGATCCTGACCCCGTGTCCTTCTTTCGCCGCCTGCAATGTCATCTGATCCTGAATGCTTTTAGGTTCACGACTCCATTTGTCATGTTTTGGTGGTTCAGGAGGTGGGGGCGATCCTTCCTTTACAACTGCTTTACTTGCAGGGTTTTCGGTGCTTGAGCCGGAGGAGCCATCTTTGCCTCCGGGGCATCCGCTCAATCCCAAAGGATCCACCCACCCCGTAGGGTTAGGCACGTACTGGTAGCTATTCAACCCACCCGCAAGCTTGATCGGATCCGGGGTCAAGAACCGTCCAGTCCCCGGATTGTAGTAGCGGTGGCGGTTGTAATGTAACCCTGTCTCGGCGTCGAAATACTGCCCTTGAAAACGCAGCGGATTATCGATTTCGCTGACGTCCAGCGCCGCGAGGTTGCCATAGGCGCGGTACTTCGCGGACCACATGATTTCCCCACTGTAGTCGGTGAGCTCTTGCGGAGTGCCGAGGTGGTCGAGTTGATAGTAGAACGGGGCAGCCTTTAGTGGGCCTTCGCCGTCGAGCATTGCCAACGGGCGGAAGCTGCCCGGCTCGTAGATGTAGCTGCGATAGCGATTTTCTGCGCTTTCGGCGATCAATCGCTCGCCTTGCCATAGAAATTCAGTGGTATGGCCGTCGACGGTTTTCTCGATGCGGCGGCCGAAGGCGTCGTATTTGTAGGATGCGGTGCTGCCACCCGGCAGGCTGGCGCCGATCAGGCGATGCTGGCAGTCGTAGCGGTACTCGGTGACGAGCTTCTGGCCGGTGCCACGGCGTTCGCGGATCAGGTTGCCGTACGCGTCGTAGTCGTAGTGGCGGTCGCCTTGCATCAGCAGGCGATTGCCTTTGACGTTGGCGAGGTTGGCCGCGGGCAGGTCATTTTGTCCGAGGAGGTTGCCTGCCGGGTCGTGAGCGAAGCTCTCTGGCATGGCGCCGCGTACGCTGATCAGGCGATCCAGTGGATCGTAGTGATAGCTGCGGTTGCCTTTGCGGCTGTCGTTAATACCGGCGAGGTTGCCGTTGGCATCGTAGTTGTAGCGACGCTGGAACAGGTGTTTGTCCCGTTGGCTAACGCTGTGCGCTTGCAGTCGGCCCTGTTCATCGTTATTGGTACTGGCTGAGCAGCAAGCCTTGCTGCCGCTCATGCTCGCGACCGGCGTTGAATTGGTGAGACGTGAGGCGTGAACCTTGAGACCGATGCTAGTCAGGTGACCGCCAGCTGGCGGTTATACAGTTTTCATTTGATCTGCGTGAATGATTTAGTTTGTATCCCTAAATTCGTAGGGGTTGAAGCCTCTCCGAAGCCAAAGCTTCTGTAGGTAACAGTGTTGAGGTTGGTTTTGTTTTTGATGAAAAATAGCATGCGTAGTTTATTAATGATTGGCTCGTTGTTTTCAATTTTCGCGCATGTATTGCTCTATTTTCTCAATATATTTTTTTTGCATGTTGTTCGGAATATTTCCAAGGTTTTGGCAGAGTCGCCTATTGGTTCGCCTTTTCGATCGTATTTAATTGTAAGAAACTCTACCACGAACTCGCCCTTTGGGTCTCCCTCAGGTTCTACTCTAGAATCGAAGCAATAGCCTGTGCTTTGTCTTGCGCCACCTAATAAAACAGAACTGCTAAACCAGTGCGCCGTTTCCGGTGTTAGTTCTATCTCGTACAAATTATTTATGGTTATTGTCCAGTCGCTAGGCACTCGGAGTGGCTGTAGTTCGAACTCTAGTTTTTTCATTTTGCTTTACCCATGTATTTTTTCACTTGCTGTGGTGATGCCGGAAAGCTGTGGATCACAGGCTTATTTCCTCCATCAGTTAGTTCAATTCTTATCCAGTTTGTAAGTTGTCCCTCGTTGTAGTCCACAGGGTGTTCGGATCTGTAAAACATGAATCGAGTGCCACCGTGGTCGAATACGTTTCCATCTTTTATCGCCCCATATGCAGCTTGTTTTTCGAATCCTTTAACATTGTTTGCGATGTCGGGCAGATAAGAAGCTTCAGGTTGACCACCACGTGATCCATTACCCAAACTCAATTCTCTGGCTTGGTCGGCAGATTTCGCATTCAGATGTTTCGTTTTATGGAAACCTCCTGGCCTCTGCGCGTTATAGACGTCGGATCTTAACTCTTTCCGCGTCTGGTAATCGCTAGTATCAACGCGCTCGGGAGGGCAGTTATTGCTGCTCAGGCCCAACGGATCCACTCACCCCGTAGGGTTAGGCACATACTCGTAGCTATTCAACCCACCCGCAAGCTTGATCGGATCCGGGGTAAAGAGCCGTCCAATCCCCGGATTCTAGTAACGGTGGCGGTTGTAATGTAAGCCTTTCTCGGCGTCGAAATACTGACCCTAGACGCGCAACGGGTTATCGATCTCGCTGACGTCCAGTGCAGAAAGATTGCCGTACGCGCGGTACTTCGCTGACCACATGATTTCACAACTGTAGTCGGTCAGTTCCTGCGGCGTGCCGAGGTGGTCGAGTTGGTAATAGAACGGGGCCGCGTTTAGCGGGCCTTCGCCGTCGAACATTGCCAACGGGCGGAAGGTGCCCGGTTCGTAGATGCAGCTGCGATAACGATTTTGTGCGCTTTCGGCGATCAATCGTTCGCCTTGCCAGAGGAATTCATTGGTATGGCCGTCGACGCTTTTCTCGATGCGGCGGCCGAAGGCGTAGTATTTTTAGATCCTAGATTGTAGATGGCGGTATCGCTCGTCACGGGCTACCAAGTGGTGTTGGCCTTCGTAGCAGTATTCCGTAAAGAATTCTGTCCGACACCGCAATAGCAGCGGTTTAAATTAGATTCAAAATTTATTAATGATTTCATAAAGCTTAGTCGATTTTATCTCTTCAATATTCAGCTTGGATAGTATTGATTTTATTCTCTCTGAGTATTTTTCTGGGGTTATAATATGAGTGGTTGAGTGGGTGTCACTTTCTAGAAAGCGAGCAATGAGTGTATCTCGATTGCTCTTCAAGAACTTTGCTATAGCTGCTACGTTCAATTTGTCGTTTTCACTTAGGTGGCTCCAGATTTTATATGCGTCTTCCTCTTCCTTTTTTAGAATGAGAATAGTGTTTCGGTATTGTGTTAGTTCGTTAGGGGTGAATATGATGTCGTTCGTGTTGGTGAAGTCTACATAAGAGTATATTTTAGTCTTTTCGTTTTTTTTCAAAAGTCCATTCGGGCTTAGGCTTGTGAGTATCTCTTTTTGCAGGCGTAGCTCTTGGATTTTCTGTTGTTCCAGAGAGTATCCAATGGTCCGCCACTTTATGGTTACCGGCCATTCAGGTGCGAGAAAATTACTGACAGCTTTCCACGTGGACCATAAGTCTTGAAGAGTGCCCGCTACTAATGCGATGCTCATGAAGTCAGGGTCGGAAAAATGCTCGGGCGTTTCATGGAACTTTATACCCGGTTCGCATGTGTAGTATATGCTCATGATTAGTCTTTTTTGAAGTAAGTGTGTGAGTTGTCACCTTCTTTTAAGGCTGCTTTCGTACCTGTCGTTCCCGTAACTTCAGTATTAAAGTGTGGCCCTTCATTACCTTTTACATGTCCCAATGAATGCTCTCTAATAGTCACAATCCTGCCGTCTTTCAAATTGAACTCATAAACCCTACTCATCACGCGACCAGGCTGATCGGTAAGTACCTCTTTATAGGATCTGGATGGCTGCTGTGATAGGGGCACACCTCCAACGCGTTTCGCTTGTCTGAATGCGGCTTTCCTAGTAATTGTGCTGTCATGGCCTTTAGGTAGCTCTGGTTCGCCATTTTCAACCTTATTGTTACTAGTATCATCCACCTTTCTTTGAAAGCCTTTTTTCGCTTTGCCAGGGCAATTGTTGCTCAACCCCAAAGGATCCACCCACCCCGTAGGGTTAGGCACGTACTGATAGCTATTCAACCCACCCGCAAGCTTGATCGGATCTGGCGTCAAGAACCGTCCGGTCCCCGGATTGTAGTAGCGGTGGCGGTTGTAATGTAAGGCTGTCTCGGCGTCGAAATACTGGCCCTGGAAGCGCAACGGGTTATCGATTTCGCTGACATCCAGCGCTGCGAGGTTGCCGTAGGCGCGGTACTTCGCCGACCACATGATTTCGCCACTGTAGTCGGTGAGCTCTTGCGGAGTGCCAAGGTGGTCGAGTTGATAGTAGAACGGGGCAGCCTTTAGTGGGCCTTCGCCGTCGAGCATCGCCAACGGGCGGAAGCTGCCCGGCTCGTAGATGTAGCTGCGATAGCGATTTTCTGCGCTTTCGGCGATCAATCGCTCGCCTTGCCAGAGAAATTCAGTGGTGTGGCCGTCGACGGTTTTTTCGATGCGACGGCCGAAGGCGTCGTATTTGTAGGATGCGATGGTGCCTCCCGGCAGGCTGACGCCGATCAGGCGATGCTGGCAGTCGTAGCGGTATTCGGTGACGAGCTTTTGGCCGGTGCCGCGACGCTCGCGGATCAAATTTCCGTACGCGTCGTAGTCGTAGTGGCGGTCGCCTTGCATCAGCAGGCGATTGCCTTTGACGTTGGCGAGGTTGGCCGCGGGCAGGTCATTTTGTCCGAGGAGGTTGCCTGCCGGGTCGTGAGCGAAGCTCTCTGGCATGGCGCCGCGTACGCTGATCAGGCGATCCAGTGGATCGTAGTGATAGCTGCGGTTGCCTTTGCGGCTGTCGTTAATGCCGGCGAGATTCCCGTTGGCATCGTAGTTATAACGACGCTGGAACAGGTGTTTTTCCCGCTGGCTGACGCTGTGCGCTTGCAGTCGGCCCTGTTCATCGTATTGGTATTGGCTGAGTAACAAACCTTGCTGACGCTGCTGCTCGCGACCGGCATTGAACTGGTGGCTGGTCAGGCGGGAGCCGTTGAGGTCGATGCTGCTCAGGCGTCCACCGGACAAATGACGGTAATCGAGCGTGCAGCCGTCCGGCAGACGGCAGTGGCTGAGTTGGCCGACGTTGTCGTATGCGTAACGCGTGGTGCCCCAACCTTGATGCTCGGTGATCAAGCGATCTTGCACGTCGTATTCATAAGCGAGCGGCCAATGGCCGTCGTCGACGTTGACCAAGCGACCCAGTGCGTCGTAGCTGTAGTGAATCTCTTCGCCATCGGGCAGCGTCTTGACCAGCAAACGGCCGGTGGCATCGCGCTGGTATTCGGTAACCAGTTCGCTACCGTCGTCGCCGAACTCGGTTTTCTTCAGCAGTTGGCCGTTGAGGTCGTACTCGTACGCAGTGCGGCGGCCGTCGAAGCCGGTTTCCTGCTGAATCAGGCCGTTCGGGTAATAATCGAGTTGATAGCGTTCGCCGCGCTCGTTTTCGATCTCGGTGAGGTTGAGGTGCGAGTTGTCGTAGCGATAGCGCAGTTGGCTGCCGTCGGGATTAATCCGGCGGCTGACGAGGTGCAGGTTGTCGGCGTATTCGTAGCGGGTGATCCGCCCGAGCTCGTCGCGTTCGGCGGTGACGCGGCCATACGGGTTGTAGATAAACGCACGTGTGGCGCCGCCGGGCAGGGTGACCTGAGTGAGGCGGTCGACGGCATCCCATTGGTATTGGGTGATCGCTCCGAATTCATCCTGGCGAGTGATTTGCCGGCCGAGCGCATCGTAGCGATACTTGCGTTGACCTCCATCCGGCAGGCGTTCTTCCAGCAATTGGCCGAGGTTGTTCCAGCCCAGTTGATGACGACTGCCGTCGGGGTGGCGGATCTCAAGCAAGCGTCCCTGACGGTCATAGCTGTAGAAGGTCTCGTTGCCGTCAGGATCGGTTTGTTGGGTAATATCGCCCTGGCGGTTGCGTTCGTATTTCCAGCGGGCCTTGCCGCGCTGGACATCAATAAGTTGACCGTTGAAGTAGTTGTAACGCGTCGGAACACCTTCCGGGGGGATCACCGCAATCAAGCGTCCGGCATCGCTGTACTGATACTCGGTGATCGCTCCCATCGGGTCTTTAACGGCGATCAATCGGCCGTTATCGTCATAAGCGTTCTGCGTCTCACCACCGTCGGGTGCGGTCTCACTGACCAGACGTGCATTTTCGTCATGCACATAGACCAGCTCACTGCCGTCAGCGTTATGAACAATGACCGAGCCGTTATCATCCCACTCGTAACGTGCTTCCATCTGCGCGTAATTGGCCCAATGACGTACGCATCGGGACAGCTTGCCTTCACGCTCCCACTCCCAGAAGAAGCTAGCCCCTCCGGCCATTTGTCGCTCAAGGATGACGTGCTGATCGTTGTAGCGGTAATGCTCGGTTTCGCCCATCGCATTGGTGGAAGAAACCAGTTGATTGAGTGCGTTGTATCGGTAGGTGACGAGGGTATGAATCGTCAGCCATGGGTCTTGGCGTTCGCCGCGTTCATTGTATTCGTGGCGTTGTTGCTGTTGGTCGACAGCAACGATCTGTCTGTCTTCGTAGCGCAGCAAAAGGGCGCGCCCTGCGCCGTTATCTATGCGCTGGATACGATCAACGAAGTCATAACTGATGTGCAGACGATTTTCGTACGCATCGCTGATCGCGGTCAGTCGACCGGCACGGAAATGGTAAAAGCGTGTTTTTGCCCCGGCTTGGGTCAAAATGAGTTCGCCGGGTTCATTACCTAGATAAATCGCTGCCTGAGCCAGGCTGTTAGTGATGGCCGGCCGCTGTTCCGTGGGCATCGGGAAACGGGTTTGCCGGTTCTCGTTGTCCGTCCACAGCACACCCTCATCGTCGATCTGCAAGCGATGAGACAGTGAATGACTCCAGCCATAGCCGAGGCGGCTATCAATTTCGACTGCACTGCTTCGGTATAGGCGTGTCCACTCAAAAGGCAGCAGGCCACCCAGTTCCCCATCGGTGAGCGTCAGTAACTCTTCACCGGTCACCATCGATACTGGTTCGCCGTCTGAGCATGTGTCGTCGACGCATTGTGCAGGTTTTTTTGCTGGGTTCTTCGGCTGTTCGGGGGCGTTGTCGACGGTCTCTACTTGCTCGATCCGTGAGGCTGGCTCATCTTTTTTACGGGTTTGAATCTGCGCATCGGATTCCAGTTTTCCGCCGGTGACCGGTAGCTTGCTCTTCGGAGCTGTCGCGGTTTCGGCAGGCTTGGGAGCGGCAATCTGAACATCCGCTTTGGGTGTCGGATTGAAATTCGAATCACTTCCGCCAGTGATCGGTGGCCTGCTTTTAGGCGCTGTGGCCGTTTCGGCGGGTTTGGGGGGCGCGATCTGAACATCCGCTTTGCGTGCCGGATTGAATTTCGAATCACCATTGAGTAGCAACGGCTTCGATGCTTCGGTATGCGGCGTCGCTTTGGACTTGCTGACTTTCATCAACATGCCGGTGAAGTCTTCAATCAGCTTTATGACTTTGCCGCTGCTTTGTACCCCTTTGACGGCTTTTGTGCCCACGCGTACGGCCAAGCCAAGACCACCAGTCAAAACAACGCCGATCAAAATGTTGAGCAGGAACTCTGTCGACATTTGCGCCAGCACTTCGGTACAAGTCTGCGGCGGCAGCATCTTCACCCAGGCCACGATGGCCGCGACGTATATCCACATCAACGGCTCATCGCTCGCGATCAATAAAGCAGTGTGAATAGCGTCGGCAGAGGCGTCGTAGATCTTCTTGATCTGTTCTTCAGTGAAAAAGTTTTTCAGCTTCTCGTAGTTTTCGCGAGGATGGGCAATGAGGTCGTAGAGACTTTTGATATCGCCCCATAAGCCCATGATCGCTTTCATGAAACCTTCCCAGGCCGCTTCCAGCTCCTGCAAGGCGCGACCTCCAAGGGAGGCTTCGGTGTGCGCCTGCCATAGCGGGAGGAAGCTGGTGCTCCATTCGGTTTGTAGCCAGCCGCCCAACTCGCCGATCACGCCTTGGTAGGAATTGAACAAACTGTCGATCTGGGCACGCGTAGGATTCGGGAAGAAGGTGATTTTGTACTGCTGATTGGGAGTAAGGCCTGAGACTTCAAGAATCCCTGATGCATCAATGGTTTTATTGATGGTCGGTCCAACTTCGTTTTTGCCGATGAAGCGACCATTGACGACCGGTGTCAGTTGAACTGGCGTATTGCCGATCGGCACAAAGCGCGCGGACTCGAAACTATGGATCAGCACCAGCTTGCCGTTCGCAGGACAGTTGGCATAAAGGGTATTTTCCTTCTTGCTGTCCTTGTCAGCCGTGCCAACTTCGTCACCGACTTTGAATTGCTGCTCCGCATCCAGAATGCCGCCGTACCAGGCTTCGGCATGCTCGCGATAATCCTTCAGGCACTTCTTGAAGTCGTTGATGATGGCCTGAGCATCGGGTTGTTTTGCTGTGAGACCACCAACGATCCCGCCCATTAAAACGCTCATACCACCACCTCTTTTTCCAGATAGGCCTTCAACAGCCCGGTAAAGTTTTCTTCCGTGAGTGGCGTGCGTTTAACAAAGCGCGCCACTTTTTGTTTCAGGTTTGATTCGGGAAAGGAGAAATACAGATCGGCGTGTTCCTCCTGCAACCACTGCATCATGTTGCCGATAACGGTGGATGGATTTTCTGCCATCAACCCATTCAGCAACCCCTTCGGCACCTCCCACCACGGCCAGTCCCTGACCTTCGGCACCACCCGTGTGCCCACTTCCAGCGCTTGTCCATTAATCAGATACCGCTCAAACACCGGCAGCACCTCTCCGGCCTTCTCCCCAAGCCCCCGCAGGATCGGATAAATATGCCGCCCATCCCAAAATCGGAAAAACACCTCGGTGCCATCCGGCATCTTCACCTGCGTCAGGCTGCGCAGATGTTCGAACACTTCGTTCGGCGCTGAACGCGATGTCGCCAGCCAGCCCCAGTCCAGCGCATCGGTTTCGGCGATCCAGGGCAGGAAGGCCGAATTCGGCTTGATCTCGGTGAGGTAGGGCATCACGGGTTGCCAGGTGGAGTAGGGCGTGCCGCCCCAGATCGGGATGAGCTGGGCGCTGGGTTCGGTGAGGTACAGGGTTTTCAGGGCGTCGGCGTCGCTGGCGGCGCTGATGATCAGGTACAGGCGCTCGCCGCTTTGCAGTGGCTGTTGCGCCAGCCAGTCCTTGGGGGAAATTCGTTCAGATGGCACAGGCACCTGCCTTGCATTTTTCGCATTCTTCACAGAACGGCGCGTTACGTTTCAGGGTGTTGATCTGCGCTGGGGTCAGGACCTGGCCGGCCTTGTCAGCATCCGCCTGTTTCAACACACCGGGCATCAGCGGGGCGGCGCCGGTGCCGCTGCCCGGGCTGCCGCCGGAGTTCATGTTGATCACCGGCCCGCTCAGGGTCACGCCGCCGGCGTCGATCTTGATAAAACTGCCGCCACCCACCAGCGTCAGTTCCGCACCAGCTTCCATCACCACTTTCATGCCGCTGCTCAGGTGGATTTCCTGGCCGGCGTCGATGAACTGGCCGGTGCCGATCTTGATGTGCTGGTTGACGCCGACGGTGAGGTGGTCGTTGGCGCGGGTCTCGACTTTGCGGTCGGCGTAGACGGTGTGGTGTTCTTCGGCCTTGAATTCGCTGTAGCTGTTCTTTTCGACGGTGTCGTGGCGTTCGTTGCCGACGCGGATTTTCTGGTCGTGTTCGATGTTTTCGTCCCAGTCGCGCTGGGCGTGCAGGTAGATCTGTTCCTGGCCTTTTTTGTCTTCGATGCGCAGTTCGTTGTAACCGCCGCCACCCATGGAGCTCAGGGTCTTGAAGGTGCTGCGGGTCTTGTTCGCCGGCAGTGGATAGGGAACGGTGTTTTCCTTGTGGTACAGGCAGCCGCTGATCAGCGGTTGGTCGGGGTCGCCCTCAAGGAAGGTGACCAGCACTTCCATGCCGATGCGCGGGATGGCGATGCCGCCGTACTGGGCGCCGGCCCAGGCGCTGGAGACGCGCAGCCAGCAGCTGGTCTTGTCGTCGGCCTGACCTTCGCGGTCCCAATGGAACTGGACTTTGACCCGGCCGTATTCGTCGCAGTGGATTTCTTCGCCTTTGGGGCCGGTGACCACCGCGCTTTGGCTGCCGAGGATGCGCGGTTTCGGGTGGCGCAGCGGCGGGCGGTTGGGCACGTCCCACGGCGTGGCCTGAAAGCGGTTGCGATAGCCCTGATGGAAATCGTCTTTCAGCGCCGTGGTGTCGCTGGTCACCGACTCTTCGAGCACCTGCGGCTGCTTGCCTTCGTGCAGGACTTCGGTTAGCAGCCAGAGGTCGTTCCATTTGGCTTTCGGGTGTTCGGTCAGGGCGAGGAAATAGCCGCTGACCAGCAGTGGCTGATCGCTCTTGCCTTCGGCGAGCTGGAAGTCGCTGCGGTGGCGTTCGAGGGCGCGTTTGGCCAAATGCTTGCCGCGCTCGCGGTCGATGAAGCGGCCCGGGTAATCGTAGTCTTCGAGGTCGGGCAGGGCGTCGCCACGGTTTTCGCTTTCGAGGGTCAGGCGCGGTTTTTCGAAGTCGTAGTCGCGGCGGGTAGTGCGGCTGGTGCGGGTTTCCAGGCGCAGGTCGAAGCGCTTGATCACCGGGTTGCTGGCGACCATGCCGGAGTCTTGCTGATAGGGCACAGGCGCAAGCTTCGGGAACACCGTTTGGTCATCGCCGAACAGCAGTTTGTGGCCTGTTGTGGTGTGCTGGAAGTGGAAGTGAATGCCTTCCTCTTCGCACAGGCGCTGGATGAAATGCAGATCCGACTCGTCGTATTGCACGCAGTAGATGCGCTCGGGATAAATCGAACCGGTCTTGAATTCGTAGGCGTTGCTTTGGATGCCGTGCTCTTCGAGGACCATGCCGATGATTTTCGGCACGCTGAGGTTCTGGAAAATGCGCTGGTTGATGCGGTGCGCCAAGTAGGACAGTTGCGGGCGCAGGGTCACCGAATAACGGGTCAGGCGCTTGCCGGAATCGCCTTGCGCGGCGCGGTAGATCTGGCCATGAATGCCGCTGCCGTCAGGCGACAGCTGCAAAAAGGCCGGTTTGTGCAGCAGGGTTTCGAGGTCCAGCGACGGCTGCTCACTGACCAGTTCCACCTCAAAGACAAAAGGCTGGCTGATGGCTTCCCGGCCTTGCAGGGTAAACACCTGAAAA